>NZ_OZ252111.1:2572500-3712214 GCF_965248585.1 Flagellimonas alvinocaridis | reverse complement strand
TTGTTAGATTGTTAGTCGTAGGGTTTTTGTCGGTTACCGTATACACTATTACGTTTTATCATTTTGGGATGGATATGTTTGAAAGGGAGCAGGCAAGAAAAATCAAAAAAAAGTTATCCATATTTTAATTATGAAGAAAAGTATCAAAGTGGGTATTTTAACATTCCATTACTCCAATAATAATTTTGGAGCTCTATTACAAACTTTTGCCATTTTAAACGCGGTGAAAGCTTTGCAATTTGATGCCAAAATCATTGACTTTAAGCCAAGCACATCAAATAGCGCCAAACAAAGGATATTTAATTTTATAAGAGTTATCCTTGGGTACAACTTCACAAGGTTTAGGAAAAAATATATTGCAACTGAAGCTGTAGGGAAAGATTTGAACAAGTTAAACGATAAGTTGGACACTTTTATAGTAGGGAGTGATCAGGTGTGGCGCTATCGTGATAATCATGAAGATTTACGCCGGTATTTTTTTGATTTCGTCAACAAGGAGAACAAAAAAGTTGCATATGCAGCAAGTTTTGGATTGGACAAGTGGCATGGTGATGGCAACATTACCAAAGATATAGGCTTGTTGGTCAAGCGCTTTGATTATATATCGGTTCGTGAGGCTTCCGGGGTTAAGATCTGTAAAGACACTTTTGGGGTCGATAGCACATTGGTTTTGGACTCCACTCTTTTGTTGGACAAAAGCAGTTATGAGAATATCATACGTAGCAAATATCAGGACAAGAGTGAAAACAACAACTTATTGTCCTATATGCTGCTTGATGATACCAATAAAAACCAAGCCTTTTTTAAGTCATTTGCTAAGAAGCATGGTTTAAGGTTCACAAAACTTAAAGGCATTAAGATTTTAAACAAGTATGATTTTTGGCTATTCAATAGTGTCGCAAAATGGCTTTACCTAATCAAAAACAGCGAGTTTGTTGTAACAGATTCGTTTCACTGTACGGTTTTCTCAATTATTTTTAACAAAAAGTTTATTGTCCTTTCCAATCCTAACCGTGGGCTTACAAGAATAGAAAACCTATTAGCACTGATAAATAGGAAAGATAGATTATTTTATAAATTGGAAGATATAGACGCCAAGGTATTGCGCAACGATTTTGACTATATAGGAATCAATAAAATAATTGAAACAGAAAGAAAGAGATCCCTAAGTTTCCTTAAGGAAAGCTTGCAAGGATCAAAACAATTTTAAAGTTGGGTTTGATTTTAAGGTTTAAAGGTGTATGAAAAAGAAAGTTTGTATTTTAAGGTCAGGGGACATCACTTTTATTTCTAGGATACACAGAACTGCTTTAGCGCTTCAAGAAAGCAATAATTATGACGTTACAACTCTTAGCATAACCCCAAGGGACAATATTAAGAGAGGGGACTATGCCTATAAAATGAGTTATGTTGATATTAGATCAAGAGTTTTCAAAAGCTCGATTTTTTCAGGACTACGTATTTTAGAAGGTTTGACAAAGCTGTTCTATAAGGCCTTGAAGCAAAGAGCAGATATATATATTGCAATAGGTGTTGAGGATTTGGTCATTGTTTATCTAGTCTCAAAATTCACAAGGGCAAAGTTTGTCTATTCGGCCAATGAACTGGAAGGAGATAGAAAAAGGGTGGCCAACAAGAAACTAAATACTAGATTAAACAGTATTGTAATAAGAACGGAGAGATTCATGCTCAAAAGTGCCAAGTGTGTGATTGCGGCAGATATTGAAAGAGCAAAATTGATGGAAGATTGGTACAAGCTTGATAAAGTGGAGGTAGTGCGTAATGTACCCATACCAGAAAGAATTTCAGAAAGCAACCTGATAAGGGAGAAACTTGGAATTCCAGAGGAGCAAAAAGTATTGTTGTATCAGGGCATGTTGTCTCCAGGCCGAGGATTGGAAGTGGCAATAAAGGCCTGTTCTATAACCCAATCAGTTAATTTTTGTTTGGTCCTTTTAGGATTCATTTCAGATACATACCAACAAAAGCTGCTTGATTTGGCGAAACAAGAAAATTTTGAACGGTTATATATTTTGCCGGCTGTTCCTTGGACAGAACTACTGTATTGGACCAGTAGTTCAGATATAAGTATTGTACTCATAGAAAATGTTTCCATAAGCTACTATTTGGCTGCACCAAATAAGCTTTATGAAAGTATTATGGCAGGCATTCCTTATATAGCAAGTGATTTCCCAGAAATAAACCACGTTCACAAGATATCAAAATCTGGAATTTTGGTTGATCCAGAAAATATTGATGAAATATCCCAAGCCATAAGTAGCCTTATCCAAAACGAATCATTTTATGAAGAATGTGTTCAAGGTGCGTTACAGGCACGAAACATTTTAAATTGGGATGTGGAAAAGAAAAAGTTATTGAATATTGTAGGCCAGGTAATTTAAGATAGGGGTTAAATTTGTATCGCTACTGGTCAAAAATAAAATAAACTATTGTGTTTTTAGCCTATACCATATACCTTTTTTTGCTGGTGTTGTTATTTACGGCTTCGGCGCACAACAATAAATTGCTGTTACGCTCTTATCAAAGTTACGAAACGACCCAAGAGATTAAGGTTTTTTGGAGATGGCCTTTGTTTTTGGGCTTTTCAGTACTAGTATTGATTGTAGGATTAAGGTACAATGTGGGAGTGGATTACATGGGATACTATAATGACTATTATGGTATTGGGTTTGCGCACCATTGGGAAGCCAAAATAGCCAGATATGAATTTGGCTATGAGTTTATATTAAGAACTTTACTATACCTAAATTTAAAGGTATGGGTTCTTTTTACCTTTGTGGCCATTCTTATTTGGTACTTTTTTATCCAAAGCTTTAAAATATTTCCTTTTCTTTTAAAATGGGGTATTTTTTTCGCCTTTACAACTGGTTTTTTCTTTGCATCAATGAACGGCATGCGCCAAACCATTGCGCTTGTAATTTTTATGTATGCCATAAAATATATTGAAACAAAATCCTTGAAAAAGTTTACCTTATATATTTTATTAGCTTCATCTTTTCATACCAGTATACTGCTGGTTTACCCGTTTTATTTTTTTATAAATAAAATTTCATTTACCAATATAGGGTGGTTGGCGGTATATGCATTAACCTATATTCTTGGTAATCAAATTGATATAAGGGACATCATCGTTTTTGGCCTTGCGCTATTTCCAAAGTACCAGCACTACACCGAAAGGTTTTTGGAGGATTTCAACAACCCTGCATCTATTGGATTGGGCAACATTTACTTTTTTGTTGTTGGATTAATAATAATTTTATTTTCCAAAGACTTACTAAAGAAAATGCCGAGAATGAAAATTTATTACAACCTTTTTTTCATAGGTTCCATTTTATTCAATTTCTTTTGGAAATATGATATTTTAGGAAGAATAACGTATTTGTTTATTTGGTTTAAGATATTCTGTTTGGCAGCATTGGCCTACTATTTTGGGAAATCAAAATTATCATGGCTTATGTACCTATTGATATTCACCCAAATCATTATGTTTATTTATAAAATATATAAAGGAGAAAACCTAAGTTCTCCATTTCAATTTATAAACCTTGCTTAAAATTTGAATTGAGGGAAAAATCTTTATTGAATGCATCTATCAAAAAATAAAAGGGGTCATATTTGTACTGTAAAAGAAGGAGCTTTTGCATTTGGGGAAGAATCTCTTGTCCTTGTTTCGCAAATGATGCAATTGTAAACGCGCCTAAGTTTGAGCAAAATTTGACAAATGAAGAAGAAAATTTTATTCGCTTACGATAATATTTTACACTATCGTCTCCCATTGTTTAATCTGTTGGGAGAAAAATATGATTTCACAGTTTTACACTCTGGAACTCAAAAATCTTCAGAATCGGACAGTTTTAAGGAATTGGTTGTTCAATCAAATAAAATAGGGCCTTTAATATTTCAAAAAGAAATTCTTAACCAAGTTTCAAAGAACGAATATGACGTCATTATATTCAATTTTGACGTAAGATGGGTTAATACGTTAAGAGCCATAGTTATAGCTAAAAAGAAAGCCCGTGTTGTATTGTGGGGAGCGTGGCTTACAGATTCTAAGCTTGCAAATATTTTAAGACTATATTTTCTTAAAAGAGCTGAGTCAAGCTTGTACTATACAGAAAAATCAAGAATGGACTTTGTTAATCTAGGGGTGCCAAAGGACAGAACGTTTGTGGCAAATAATACGTTTGAGATTGTCAATAGGTGCAAATCATTTACTTATGAAAACAAATTTAGAATATTGAATGTTGGAAGCTTAAATAGCAGGAAACAAAACAACCTATTGATACAAGCTTTTGCCAATATAGTAGATAAAATACCAAAACGTATAGTCTTAACCATTATAGGGAACGGAGAGGAAAAGGAAATGCTTCAGAATATTGTTGCCAAAAATAACTTATTGAACCGTATAATATTTATCAATGCCATTAATGATTCGGATATTCTTTCAAAGTACTATTTAGAATCCATTTTTTCAGTTTCATTTGGTCAGGCCGGCCTGTCAATTCTACAAAGTTTTGGTTTTGGAGTTCCTTACTTAACCAAACAAAACGCTATAAGTGGAGGGGAAATATATAACATCAAGGATGAGATTAATGGATTGTTTTGTGAGGACTCAATTGAATCCTTGGAACAAAAAATGACTAAATTGTGCTTAAACATTGATTACTCCAGGTATCTTGGACAAAACGCTTATGAGTATTACTCCAAGTATTGTACGATTGAAAATATGTATCAAGGATTTGTTGACGCAATAGAGAACACAAATTACAGTAAAATTGATAAGATTACAGATAAAGTATGAAAAGAGAATATCAAGTCTGTACGAATTGTGTAATGGACACAACAGACTCAAAAATTGTTTTTGACGAAAACGGGGTTTGTGATCATTGCAACACTTATTACAACGATATTTTACCACATTGGCATACAGATGAACGGGGCGAGAAGAGACTAAATGAAATTGTTGCCAAAATTAAAAAAGAAGGAAAGGGAAAAGACTTTGATTGCTTAATGGGAATGAGTGGAGGAATAGACAGCTCTTACCTACTCTATGCAATGAAAGAAAAATTTGGGTTAAGGCCTTTGGTCTTCCATGTAGATGCAGGATGGAATTCCCAGATTGCCGTAAATAATATAGAACGTTTAGTTGATGGCCTAGGCCTTGACCTTTACACGGAAGTCATTAATTGGGAGGAAATAAAAGATTTGCAGTTAGCTTATTTTAAATCAGGAGTGCCACATATTGACACCCCCCAGGATCATGCTTTTTTTGCCACCATGTACAAATTTGCTTCCAAGCACAATATCAAATATATCCTCACAGGGGGCAACTACTCCACAGAATGTGTTCGGAACCCCTTGGAGTGGATGTATTACCAGTCAGACTCGATTCAGCTTAGGGATATCTATAAAAAACATGGAACGGGCAAACTTAAGGATTACCCTGTAACTAATATTCTATGGCATAAAGTATATTTACCCTATTTCAAGGGGATCAAGTTAATTCGCCCACTTGATTATATTCCCTATAAGAAAGAAGAGGCCATGCAATTGTTGACAGATAAATATGGCTATCAGAAATACCCCCAAAAGCATTTTGAATCTCGATTCACCAGGTTCTATGAAGCATATTGGCTTCCAACGAAATTTGGGTTTGACACCAGAAAAGTCCAATTTTCAAGCCTGATCTTGACCAATCAAATGACTCGGGAAGAGGCACTAGAAGAGCTAAAAAACCCTGCTTACGATCCAAAGACCATAAAACAAGATTTTGAATTTGTTGCGAATAAATTGGGTATAACTGTTGAAGAATTGCAAGGTTATATGGACGCCCCCAACAAAACATACAAGGACTATAAATCGCAAGAAAGTGTCTATAACGTTGGAGCGAGAATGATGCGAATGTTTGGACTTGAAAAAGGAGGAAAACGATGATAAAAATCGTTAATTATGGCTCAGGCAATATTCAGGCAATTTTGAATATTTACAAACAACTTAACATTCAATGTGTTGTTGCCGACAATCCATCCCAACTTTTAGGCGCCACAAAATTGATCTTGCCCGGAGTTGGAGCATTTGATGAAACAATGCAAGAATTATTGAACTCTGGATTTCTTGCTGAATTAAACAGATTGGTGCTTGAAAATAAAGTCCCGATTTTGGGGGTTTGCGTCGGGATGCAGATTTTGGCAAATAAAAGTGAAGAGGGAAAACTGCCCGGCCTCGGATATATAGATGGAGAAGTAAAGAAATTTGATAAAAGTCTGTTTACCCAAAAACCTTACTTGCCCCATTTAGGATGGAATAGCATTAAAACGAAAAGGGAGCATCCCATTCTTGATAACGTTGATTTTGAGCAAGGCTTTTATTTTTTACACACTTACTATTTTGCCTGTAATTCAGAGAATGATGTCCTGGCGACTACGGAATACAGTCTTGAGTTTTCATCCGCAGTAAATCATCAAAATATTTTTGGCATGCAATTTCATCCTGAAAAAAGCCACGATAATGGGATTCAGCTATTTAAAAATTTTGCAAACTTATAACTTATGTTGCGTTCCAGAATCATACCCTGTTTGTTAGTGAGAAATAAGGGTCTTGTTAAGACTGTTCAGTTCCAGAAAGGGAAATATGTGGGAGATCCAATTAATGCGGTGAAGATTTTCAATGAAAAAGAAGTGGATGAACTCATGGTTCTTGATATAGATGCCACAAAAGAGGGAAGAGAGCCCAATTTTGTGATGATAGAAAATTTAGCCAACGAATCTCGAATGCCCCTGTGTTATGGAGGAGGGGTAAAAACAGTTGAGCATGCTAAAAAAATCATTCACTTGGGCGCTGAAAAAGTAGCCCTCAGTTCTGCTGCAATTGAAACCCCCGAGTTGATAGCCGATATTGCAAAAGCGGTAGGCGTGCAAAGTGTAATCGTTGTTTTGGACGTAAAAAAGAAAGGCTTGTTCGGCAAGTATCAAGTATACACCCATAACGGCACAAAATCTACCGGAAAGGATCCTAAAGAACTTGCAGAAAAATTTGAAAAACTAGGTGCCGGGGAAATTGTAATCAATTCTATTGATAATGATGGTGTCATGAAAGGATTTGATTTAAAATTAATCGATTTGATACGTTCAGCAGTGAGTTTGCCCATTACGGTATTGGGTGGTGCGGGAAGTATTGAAGATATTAAAGAAGTTATAAATAAATATAAGGTAATAGGAGTGGCTGCGGGAAGCCTTTTTGTATTTAAAGGAAAGTACAAGGCGGTATTGATTAATTACCCGAATAGAGAGGAAAAAAGAAAATTAGTAAGCTGAATGAAACAGATTATACAGGATATAAAGAACGGGGAAACCATATTGGAAGAAGTACCGGTACCTAACGTAAAATCAGGGCATGTTTTGATTAAAACAACCAAATCTTTGGTGTCCTTAGGTACAGAACGTATGCTGGTCGAGTTTGGCAAGGCCAATTTTCTTCAAAAGGCCAAACAACAACCCGATAAGGTAAAAATGGTTTTGAACAAAGTTAAAACAGATGGTTTAAAACCAACTATAGATTCTGTTCTAAATAAGCTTAATCAACCTTTGCCTCTAGGTTATTGTAATGTAGGAGAAGTTATTGGTGTAGGTAGGGGAGTTACAGAGTTTCGAGTGGGTGATCGCGTGGCCTCTAATGGTAATCACGCTGAGTATGTGAACATTCCTAAAAACTTGGTTGTTAAAATCCCGGATAACGTAACGGATGATGAAGCAGCATTTACAGTAATTGGAGCTATTGGTTTACAAGGTATTAGATTGCTTAATCCAACTTTTGGGGAAACAGTTGTAGTGGTTGGACTCGGGTTGATTGGCCTTGTGACCGCAGAGCTGTTATTGGGCAATGGGTGTAACGTGATTGGCTTTGATTTTGATCCTGAGAAAGTCCGCATTGCAAATGAAAAGGGAATCACGGCCATCAATCCTGCCGAAGGGACCGATCAAGTCAAATTTGTGGAATCCTACACCAACGGAATAGGCGCTGATGGTGTCATAATCACTGCTTCAAATAAAAGCAACGAAATCATATCACAATCAGCCCAAATGTGTAGAAAACGAGGAAGGGTCATTTTGGTCGGCGTGATAGGATTGGATATCAGCAGGGCAGATTTTTATGAAAAGGAAATTACCTTTCAGGTATCTTGTTCGTACGGACCTGGAAGGTATGATGAAGAATATGAACAAAAAGGCAATGACTACCCCATTGGATACGTAAGATGGACAGAAAAAAGAAACTTTGAGGCAATTCTCAGAGCTATTTCAAAGGGCACCTTGGACGTAAAACCGTTGATTACCGAACGTATACCTTTAAAAGAGTATCAAAAAATTTATGGAAATATGGGCGATTCAAAATCAATCGCCTCCATATTGGAATATGACAAGGATGACAACCCCACTGATACAGTTACCATCAATGATAGATCCTATGAAGGCAAAAATGGAGTCATCGGAATAATTGGGGCCGGTAATTTTACAAGTTCCACCATTTTGCCCAATCTAAAAAAATTGGATGCGGATATAAAATACATTGCTAGTTCTGGAGGACTGTCCTCTACTATAATGGCAAAGCGCCATTCAATCACAAAGTCGACCACAAATTATAAGGAAATCCTAAGTGATAGCGAGGTTGATCTGGTGTTTGTTACAACGAAGCATAATATGCACGCTCCAATGGTCCGGGAAAGTTTAGGCGCTGGGAAAAGTGTGTTTGTTGAAAAGCCCTTAGCATTAACCTATTTAGAATTGCAAGGAATAATAACAGAATACGAAAATCAAAACGCAAACGTCAGTGTTGGGTTCAATCGACGATTTGCCCCGATAGCAAAGAAGATGAAGAAACTTTTGGGCAACGATAATACACCCATGAATATCATAGCAACAATGAATGCCGGATATATACCTTCGGACATTTGGGTACACGACATGGAGATTGGTGGAGGGAGAATAATAGGGGAAGCTTGCCACTTTATTGACCTATGCACCTATTTGGCTGGCAGCAAGGTGAAAGCAGTATGTATGAACGCCATGGGACTGAACCCAAAAGAAAATACAGACAACGCAAGTATCCTTTTACAATACGAAAACGGAACAAATGCCACTATCAACTATTTTGCAAACGGGAGCAAATCATATTCAAAAGAGAGGGTAGAGGTTTACTCCAATGAACGTACATTGGTCATGGACAATTGGAGAAAATTAAAAACATACGGCTTTAGGAGTGGAAAGAATATTTCTTCCAAACAAGACAAAGGACATTTTAACCAGTTTAAAGAGCTCTTGGAACAGCAGCGGAAAGGAGGCCGCCCAATCATTCCATTTGAGGAAATCGTTAATACTACCAAAGCTTCCATAGCGGCAATTGATTCTTTGAGGAGACAGGAGTGGGTGACAATTGAATAATGAATGGCAAAAAAAAATATCTTGACAAAGCTATACTTCTGATTTCAGGAACCTTTGTGTTGTTGCTGCCTTTAGATGTCAAGATGTTGTCCTTTTTAATTGGACTAATGTTAGTATTGTCACTGGTTCAGTCAAATAAACCCAATGTTTTAAAAAACATACAACATTACAAGGGCTATTTTATATTCTTCATTCTATTATTAATTTGGCAATTAATATCCATAGCTTGGACAAATGATATATCCAGCGGGCTTAAATCAATTGAACATAGGGGGTTTTATATAATTGCCCCTTTGCTGTTCGCATTGTTTAGGGAACTACCATCGAAAAAGTTGATCAAAATATTTATTGTCAGTAATTTTTCGATTTGCGTTGTCTGTTTTTTCAACCTGATATATTTCTTTTTTAGTGAGAAGATGTACTTTATTGAAAAGACGCTTAATGGTGGAATACAAGTAGAGACCTTTAGATATATTACATATCATAGCGGAGCAAATTTTATCATGTTCGATGTGCACAGATTGTATTTTTCTTTTTCTCTGTTGTCGAGTTTGCTATTTCTCTATTTTAATGGAACAATGATAAAAAACAGATATGTAAAATATGCAATGACATTCACGTTCGTCTTGGTGATCTTTTTGATACAGTCTAAAATTTCAATCATCCTTTTAGGAATATTCTTGTTGTATGCAACTTGGCAAAAACTGATAAAAAGTAATGGGAGAAAACGAATATTAATTTTATCGGGTTTCTTTATTATCGTTTTTTTAGGAGTTTATCTTTCAAGAATAAGATTTGGTCAATCAATAGACCAAATAAATGAGATCACTGAAAACAAAGAAGGCAGCCTAACTGAGCGTTATCAATATATCAAATGTTCTATGGAGCTGATTAAGGAAGCTCCAATTTTTGGCTATGGTATTGGAGATGTAAATGATGTGGTTAAAGGGAAACTAATAAAGTATAATTATACACATTTGTTGGAAAGAGGGGTATATGACCCGCACAATGAATTCTTAAAGGTCTATATTGGAACTGGGGTAATTGGGTTTCTTCTTTTTCTGGGCATTTTCGTTTCACTTTTTTACAAAGCTTATTCAACTAGAAACAGACTACTTTTATTCTATGTTGGTTTTGTTTTTTTTATTTGTTTGGCAGAACCATTCCTTAGTAGACAGGCAGGAATATTGCCAATACTCTTTTTTATAGGGTTATTGGCATATAAAGAAAGAAATATTGGGCAAAGCTAAATATCAAAAATGGTATAATACGATTAAGTGCCTCAAGTACAAACAGATCTATTACAGGCTGTTTTACTTTGTTAGGAATAGATTCTTTTCCAAGAAAACCTATAAAAGCCTTAATAAAGAAGTGAATGGCTTGGTATGGAATGGGAAGGAAATTTATTTTCAAAACGCATTCCATGAAGCTCAAAAGTTTGAGTTTCTCAATTTACAGCATGATTTCACAAACAAAATAGATTGGAACTACAATGGCTTTGGAAAACTGTGGACCTATAACCTAAATTATTTTGATTTTCTCAACCAAAAAAACATTGCAACCAAAAAAGGGCTTGATTTAATTCAAGATTACATGGGGACCGAAAGCCAACTGCAAGATGGTCTGGAACCCTATCCAATTTCGTTGAGAGGAATAAACTGGATAAAGTTTCTTTCAAGAAACCAGATAAGGGACCATGCCATAAACCAAACCCTTTACAAACACTATCAGAGGCTGCACCGCAATCTCGAATATCATCTACTTGGGAACCACCTCTTGGAAAATGGATTCTCCCTTTTTTTTGGAGCCTATTATTTTAAGTCTGAGCAATTTTACAGAGAATCCAAAAAGATTCTTGAAACAGAATTAAAGGAGCAGGTTTTAGATGATGGCGCCCATTTTGAGCTGTCGCCAATGTACCATCAGATTTTATTGCATCGGTTGTTGGATTGTATAAACTTGGCCCAACGCAACCCATGGAAAGAAGATGGGTTACTCCCTTTTTTAAAGGAAATGGCCACAAAAATGTTGTCGTGGCTAGATAATATCACATATAATAATGGAGAAATTCCAATGGTTAATGATGCGGCTCACGGGATTGCTCCAAACACCAAGGAGATAATGGAGTATGCAACCTACATGGGCCTTAAATGGAATACTTCATGCCTGGGAGCTTCGGGATATAGGAAATTCGACAAAAATGGTTTTGAAGTTGTAATGGATGTTGGCAATGTTGGCCCCGATTATCAACCAGGGCATGCCCACTCGGATACCCTAAGTTTTGAGATGTATCTGGACCAAAACCCTTTCATTGTGGATACAGGAACCTCTACCTATGAGAAAAATCAAATAAGACAAAGGGAGCGGGAGACCGCTGCACATAATACGGTTAAGCTAGGACACAAGGAACAAACGCAGGTATGGGGAGGTTTTCGGGTAGCAAAAAGAGCGCGAATCATTTCTTTGGAAGTAAACGACATAAGTGTAATGGCTTCTCATGATGGGTATGCTCCCTCAATTCACCAAAGAGAATTTAAATTTGTTGACGATGCACTTATCATCAATGACAATATCTCTAATCAGAAAGAGGATGCAACGGCCTATTTTCATTTGCACCCAAATGTAAATAACATCAATCCAAAAGGAAACTGTATTGAGTTTCCCGATGATGGTGTAGAAATACATTTTGAAGGAACTAATATTGGTATTGCCTTACATCCCTGCAAAATTGCATCAGGGTTCAATAGACTTGAGGAAGCTCGGATGATTACTGTTGATTTTGATAAAACCCTAAAAACAACCATTAGACGGAGGCTTTTATGAGAATACTTTTCTTAACGGATAATTTTGCACCGGAGTTCAATGCACCGGCCTCACGTACGTATGCACATTGCAAAGAATGGGTAGAACAGGGGGCACAAGTTACTGTAATAACGGGGGTGCCAAACTTTCCCAAGGGAAAGGTTTTTGAGGGATATAAAAACCGATGGAAACAGGAAGAATATATAGACGGAATACGTGTAATCCGTGTTTGGACATACATTGCCGCAAATGAAGGGTTTTTTAAGAGGACCCTTGATTTCATTAGTTTTATGATTACGTCCTTTTGGGCGGGTCTTTTTATCAAGACAGATCTTATAGTGGCCACCTCTCCACAATTCTTCACAGCTATTTCAGGAAGATGGCTTTCCTTTTTTAAAAGAAATAAATGGGTTATGGAAGTCAGGGATATATGGCCCGAATCCATAAAAGCGGTTGGGGCAATGGATGGCAATTGGATTATCCGGTATTTTGAATACTTGGAAAAAAGAATGTACAAATCGGCCTATAAAATTGTTACGGTTACAGATTCCTTCAAAAGGCAACTTATAAAAGAGCATGCCATTCCTGAAACCAAAATAGGGGTTTTTAAAAATGGGATAGACACATCCTTGTTTCGGCCTATAGCAAAAGATGCTGAATTGCTGAAAGAGTTAGGGTTGCAAAAGAAGTTTGTCATCGGATATATTGGAACCCACGGGATGGCACACAAGTTGGATTTTATTCTGAAAACAGCCAAAGAAATTAAAGATGACCAAATTCATTTCCTTTTTTTGGGTGCTGGTGCCGAAAAAGAAAATCTAATAAAGTTAAAAGAGGGGTTAAACTTGCAAAATGTAACCATGTTAGACTCTGTTCCAAAAAACCAAGTGAGCAAATATATTTCCATCTTGGATGCAGGGCTTGTAAACTTAAAAAAATCGGATACGTTCAAATCGGTCATACCATCTAAAATCTTTGAGTTGGCAGCCATGCATAAGCCTATATTGTTAGGCGTGGAAGGTGAATCCAAAGATTTGGTGGAAACCTACGGGATAGGGGTTTGTTTCGAGCCCGAAAACAACAACGATTTCATTGAAAAAGTTGATGAAATCGTAGCCAAAAAAGAAAGTGAATACCCCTTTGACTCTTTTGTATCCAACTTTAAAAGAAAGAATCTTGCAAACCAAATGCTATTATTTTTAAGTGAATAGCGTAAGTTTTCTACATTTGCCAAGATGAATTTTTTAGAAACAGCCATTTTGTTGTTCATGGGATCATTCCTGTTGGTGTATCTCACAATTCCCAAGATAATAGGTGTTGTTGAGTATAAAAGACTTATGGACGACCCGAACAAAAGAAGTTCGCACCACAAAAAAACACCTACCTTGGGAGGGGTGTCTTTTTTCTTTACTTTGATTGTCGCCTTTTTTTTCATTAAAAGTTGGCATACATTTCAGGAGGACATATATATAATTCCGGGCCTAACCATATTGTTTGTTGTAGGATTAAAGGACGACCTGGTAGTACTCTCCCCGGGATCAAAGCTTATAGCTCAGGTTCTGGCGATAACTTTTGTGCTTCTTAATGAAAGTTTTACCATTGAATCTCTTAATGGCTTTTTAAACATTTATGAAATTCCCTATTACCTATATTTGATTATTGCGGGATTCCTGATGCTCACTATTATCAACTCCTACAACTTAATTGACGGGATAGATGGATTGGCCTCCATTGTGGGAATAGTGATTATGATCATTTATACAACCATTTTTTATCTATCCCACGAATACTTTTTTGCCCTGATAGCCATCATTATGAACGCCTGCCTCATGGCATTTTTTGGTTTCAATGTGTCATCCAGCAAAAAGATATTCATGGGAGATACAGGTTCTCTCATTGTGGGATTTATAATTAGTATATTAACGCTCAAGTTTTTGGCCCTGGAGCCTACTTCATATGGAGAGCTTCCCTTTTTGTTGGAAAATGCACCGCTCATTGCCATAAGCATCCTAATAGTTCCTCTTTTTGATACGGCCCGTGTTTTCACTATTCGGATAGCAAACAAAAAAGGTCCATTTTCACCAGACAGAAACCATGTACATCATGTTCTCATAGATTTTTGGGGTTTGTCCCATAAACAGGCAAGCTTTATTATAGGGTGTTTTAATATACTGTTCGTTGTTTTGTTCATTATTTTGGGAAGTAAGGCAAAAAATTTGGGAATGGTGATTATGCTAGTAAGTGTGGTCATATTGTTGGCCTATATTTTCTTCAAGTACAATTACAACTTTACAACCTTGAAACAGAAAATATTGTTACGACGTAAGATTGATGCTTTGAAAGGAAAAAAGGAATCGACCCCTAAAAAGAAAGAAAAGAAAAGTTGAAAAAAACACTCATAACAGGCGCTGCCGGATTCCTTGGCTCACACCTTTGTGATAGGTTCATTGCCGAAGGCCACCATGTCATTGGCATGGACAACCTTATCACAGGAGATTTAAAGAACATTGAACATTTATTCCATTTAAAACGGTTTGAGTTCTTTCATCATGATGTTTCCAAGTTTGTCCACGTTCCTGGACGAATGGACTATATCCTACATTTTGCATCTCCTGCCAGCCCCATTGACTATTTAAAAATTCCGATTGAAACCTTGAAAGTGGGATCATTGGGCACCTTGAACCTTTTAGGTTTGGCAAGAGATCATAAGGCACGTATTCTGGTGGCCTCTACTTCAGAAGTATATGGAGACCCGCTGGTACATCCACAAAATGAAGATTATTATGGGAATGTAAGTCCCATTGGTCCACGAGGAGTTTATGATGAGGCCAAACGCTTTATGGAATCCATAACCATGGCCTACCACAGGCATCATGGATTGGACACCCGCATTGTCCGGATTTTCAACACCTACGGTTCCCGCATGCGATTGAATGATGGGCGGGTGGTACCTGCATTTATGGGCCAAGCATTACGGGGAGAAGATTTAACGGTTTTTGGAGATGGCTCACAAACCCGGTCATTTACCTATATCGATGATCAGATTGAAGGCATTTATCGACTTTTGATGAGCGATTATGTGGAGCCCATCAATATTGGAAACCCGGACGAAACCACCATTCTGGAATTTGCGGAAGAGATTATAAAACTGACAGGAACAGATCAGAAAATTGTCTTTAAGCCCCTGCCACAAGATGATCCCTTGCAGCGACAGCCCGATATATCCCGAGCAAAGGAAATCCTAAACTGGGAACCCAAAGTGCATCGCTCCGTCGGCCTCAAAAAGGTCTATGAATATTTTAAATCACTTCCACACGATCAACTGTGGGAGTCCCACAGGGAGTTTTTACCATAAATCATTCGTCAAATGTTATTTCGAAATGAGGAGCGAAGCGACGATTGAGAAATCTGACGTATTGTAGATTTCTCGCATACGCTCGAAATAACAAATAAGAGGTTTTATTGGAATTAGTGAGGATTTGTGCAATTCGTCTCAAGAGTTTTTGATTGGGAAACCTATTGTTCGTGTGAATTTGAACAAAGTGGCCTAGGTGAGGATTCCAAATTACCCTGAAAAAATCACATTACACCAAAATTAAATTTGAATTGGGTTATTTTTGCCAAAACTTTATTTTCATGAACATTTTGGTCCTGGGTTCTGGTGGAAGAGAGCATGCCATCGCCCTTAAAATTTCTCAAAGCCCTAAATCCACAAAGTTGTTTGTTGCTCCTGGTAACGCCGGCACGTCCCAGATTGCCACAAATGTTGAGGTAGGGGTAAATGATTTTGAAGCCATTAAACAATTGGTGTTGAAAGAAAACATCGATTTGGTTGTGGTAGGTCCCGAAGACCCATTGGTGAATGGCGTTCATGATTTTTTCCTAAATGATTCCTCGTTAAAGGATACTCCAGTAATAGGACCTCAAAAGGCCGCCGCTGCTTTGGAAGGAAGCAAGGAATTTGCCAAAGAATTTATGATGAGGCACAATATTCCAACGGCAGCCTATCAAAGTTTTACAGGGAATACTTTGGAAAAAGGCATAGCCTTTTTGGAAACCTTAAATCCGCCTTATGTACTAAAAGCTGATGGGCTGGCAGCAGGAAAAGGAGTTTTGATTCTCAAAGATTTACAAGAAGCCAAGGATGAGCTAAAATCCATGTTGGTCGATTCCAAATTTGGGAATGCCAGCGCCACTGTTGTAATCGAAGAGTTTTTGGATGGGATAGAGTTAAGTTGTTTTGTACTTACTGATGGTAACAACTACAAGATTCTTCCAACGGCCAAAGATTACAAACGGATTGGAGAGGGCGATACAGGACTGAATACAGGGGGCATGGGCGCCATTTCGCCTGTTCCATTTGCAGATTCCGTGTTCATGGAGAAGATAGGGCGTCAAATTGTGAAACCTACCGTAGAGGGTCTTAAAAAGGACAATTTGCCTTATGTTGGATTCATTTTTATCGGATTGATCAAGGTGGGCAACGAGCCCAAGGTTATCGAGTATAATGTGAGGATGGGTGATCCAGAAACCGAAGTCGTTATACCTCGTCTTAAAAGTGATTTGGTGGAAGTACTTTCGGCTATGGCCAATGGAACGTTGGACCAGATTGATCTACAGATTGATGAAAGGACAGCAACAACGGTCATGGCTGTTTCAGGAGGGTATCCCGAAGCCTATGAAAAGGGTAAGGAAATCACGGGAACTGAAGATGTTGTAGATTCCATTGTATTCCATGCGGGAACCAAAGTATCCAATGGAAAAGTAGTTACCAATGGCGGGCGTGTAATCGCTATCACTTCCTTTGGAAAAGACTTTAGGGAAGCGTTACAGCAATCCTATCAAAATATGGAAAAACTCCATTTTGATGGGATGTACTACAGAAAAGACCTAGGGTTTGATCTATAAGTAAGAGTGAGAGCTTATGCTCTTGTCTTCCTCATTATTATCGTTGAAGATTTTCAACTGCTTCATCCAATACACCATGGCGATAAAACCGATAATGGAGAACATCCAGTTAATCGTGTTGGCACCCCACCAGCTGTGTGTAAATCGAAAGAAATCGTATGGGGCAAAAAGGTGGTTTACAAATAAGTCTTCTATACCGTAAAAAAACTTGCTCATCTTGGTTATATTTACTTTGCAAAAGTAGCAAAAGATAGGATGATTTCAAGCTTTTTCGGTAAAACAAAACCCATAAACTATATTGTCCTGTCCATCTTTTTGTTCTTTTTTTATTTTGCCGATAGGTTTTTAGGGTTGGGTGTAAGCGAAATGGGCAACAGCATCTTCCTTAATTTACTGACCTTTGCCACGTTACTGTTAATGGTTTTTACAATCAATCAGATTGTCCGCTCCGAAAAGATCACGGATTTTAACTCCTACGCCATATTGTTTTTTGTGCAGCTTTTGATAGGGTTTGCGGAGACTTTTGCCGACAGGAGTATCATTTTCGCCAATTTTTTTCTGCTTTTGGCCATTTGGAGGCTTTTGGCCATAAAATCCATAAAAAATGTAAAGCATAAAATTTTTGACGCATCCCTTTTAATCGGTATTGCAAGTTTGTTTTATGATTGGGCCTTGGCATTTTTACCATTGGTGTTTTTGGTCATCAACCTATATGACCGAAAGGCATTTAAAAATTGGCTGGTTCCTTTTTTGGCTCTGGCAACGGTATTCATACTAGTGTTTACAGCACTTAGAATATCTGGGTCCATGGGTTTTTTGGAAGAACATTATCGGTTTTCAATTGAACCCTTGACCAAGTTCTCATTACAAAAGGGAATCAATCTAAAAGTGTTCCTGTACATTATACTGATTCTTTTGGCCACGTTCATTGTATTTCTTAGAATGAGAAAAGTAGGAGGGGGTAAACTATTGAGTCTAAGGATAGTTTTTTTGACCCTCGTACTTGGACTATTGATCGGTGTTTTTGCACCAGGAGAATTGTTTCCCTTACTGTTCACTTTTTTCCCGGCATCAATTTTCTTGGCCAATTATATGGAGATGATCAAGAAACCCAAGTTAAAGGAAATGGCCTTTGTACTTTGCATAGCAGCTTCACTGATGCTTTTTGCTTTTCAGCTTAATTGGTAATAAAGCAATATCTTTGCGCAAAACCCAGTTGGACCATGTTCAGTGATTTTGCCTTTGCCATTTTTCAGGAAAGTATAGATACATACCATGTCAAGGACTATGTATACCAAGAGTTTACGAACCCTTATCCAAAGGATAAAGTGGAGCATTTGCTCTATCGAAAAAACTGGATAGATACGGTCCAATGGCATTATGAAGATATTATCAGGGATCCGGGCATTGACCCGGTGGCCGCTTTGGATCTTAAGCGTAAGATAGATGCCAGTAATCAGGACCGCACTGATTTGGTGGAGTACATCGACAGTTATTTTTTAAATAAATACCAATCGGTTCAGGTAAAGGATAATGCCACTATCAATACAGAAAGCCCTGCATGGGCCTTAGATCGCCTTTCTATTTTGGCTCTCAAGATCTATCACATGCGAGAAGAGGCAAACCGAACCGATGCATCTCTGGAACACATTAAAAAGTGCAGCGAAAAGCTTGCCATACTCCTAGAGCAAAGAAAAGACCTATCTACTGCCATAGATCAATTATTGAACGACATTGAGGCAGGAAACAAGTACATGAAAGTCTACAAACAGATGAAAATGTACAACGATGAGGAACTCAATCCGGTACTCCGTGGACAAAAAGGGTAAACCGGCCCACATACTCGTCATCCGCTTATCTGCTATGGGCGATGTTGCAATGACCGTGCCCATACTCAGTGCCATAATTAGAGAATATCCCGAGGTAGAGCTTACCATACTTACCAAAAAGTCGTTTATACCAATTTTTTCAGGACTGGAGCGTGTGCAAGTGTATGAGGCTGATGTTAAAAAACGACATAAAGGCCTTATGGGCCTATGGCGACTCTACCAAGAACTGAAACCTTTTAAGTTTGATGCAGTGGCCGATTTGCACAACGTACTCCGAAGCAGGGTACTGAAAAAGTATTTCGCCCTGGAAAAGATTCCCTTTGCGCAGATCAACAAGGGGCGGGCAGATAAGAAAGCACTCACTCGCGTTAAAAACAAAGTTTTTGAACCTCTAAAAACAACACATCAACGTTATCGGGATGTTTTTGAACAGCTGGGTTATCCCGTTGAAATGCCAACGGTTAAACCTTTGAAACGTTTGCCACTTTCCAAAAAGGTTCTGGAGTTAGTGGAACAGGACACCAAGAAATGGGTAGGGATAGCCCCATTTGCTGCCCACGAAGGAAAAATGTATCCGCTACATTTAACCCAGAAAGTGGTTGACACACTTAATAATACCAATGAGTATAAAATTCTGCTTTTTGGTGGGGGAGCCTCAGAAGTGGAAAAGATGCAGCACTTAGCCAAACCATATTCCAATGTATATAGCATGGCCGGAAAATTAAATCTGTCGGAAGAATTGGAACTTATTTCCAATCTAGATGTTATGCTCTCCATGGACAGTGGCAATGCTCACTTAGCAGCCAACTATGGCATCCCTGTTGTTACGCTTTGGGGGGTTACCCATCCCTATGCTGGATTTTATCCCTTCAACCAACCCATGGAAAATGCACTTATGGCAGACCGGGAAAAATATCCGTTGATACCTACTTCGGTTTATGGGAACAAAGTGCCCAAAGGCTACGAAGCCGTTATGGAAAGCATAAAGCCCCAGCAAGTGGTGGATGTACTTTTGAACATTCTAAAGCCCTAAGCGGCAACCCGTTGCGCTGCTATGGCGTTAAAATACTGCTTCAACTGCTGTATGTATTGATATTTTAGCTGTCCGTTGGTTGAATCCATCATCAGGGAACGCATGCCCAAGAAAGAGGCAATGATATAGGTAGCGGCACCTTCACAATCTACATGGCGGGCAATATGGCCATCTACTTTTCCTCTTTTCAGTACAGATACCAGATTTACTTCCCAAACACTCAGGATACTCTTTAGGTGATTGCTTATTTCTTCGTTGCGCTTATTGAATTCGGTCAAGAAATCATTGAGCATAAAACCATAGGCCATTTCATTTTTTTTGCCAGGTTCCAAGGCGTTTTCCAAACTCTCCAAAATGGCGGGCAATGGATTTTCACAGGTGTTCAAGGGTTCTACCAACAAGGCATATACTTTTTGGACAATAAGGTTCTGCACAATATTGATGAAATAGTCTTCCTTGGATTTAAAATGATGATAAAAGGCACCTTTGGAAAGGGATAGTTCATTGAGGATATCATCCAAACTAGTGTTGTAATAGCCTTTTTCATTAAAGATTTCAAGGCCTTTGCCACACAGGCGGTGCATGGTCTCTCTACGTTTGAGGGTCATTTGCATAAGATTTGGGTTTAGACTGTTTGGTCGGTTACAAAGATTCCTTGGAATGCACCCCTGCCAAAGAAATAAAGATGTAGCTGTAAGAAAAATCGGTGAAGTGTTCAAAAATCGATGAAAAATAAGATGTTTAAAGAAAAGTACAGACTCGACGGTCGGTTTAAGGGGTGGTTTTTGGGGTCATAAGAAACCTACGGGAAATGGTATTAGGTATTCATCAACCCATAAAACACATTGGTCAATTGCCAAGGGGCATTGATCAAGTAAAGGGGGGCATTTATCTTACTATTTGCCAACTTGAGAAAACCTGCTGAAGAAAGCACTAATGGAGCAAGCTAGTTTAAATAGAATGAAAAAAAAGTACAAACCTATTATGATCGTATTTGGCATTTTCATAATCATTTTAGGAGGATATGTGTATTGTTTCTTCGGTAATCCCTACCCAAGACTATCCTTGATAGGGACAGACCATATAAAAAACAGTGAGAATCTATCCATATTGAACCAACAGCAAGGGGGGACATTTTATCTCATCAAAAAATATAAGTATTCCAAACATATTTGGGCCATAGGCTTTGGTGGCGGAGTGGACCGGACAGATGATTTTTACGGACTGGGAATCTCCGACGGAAATAAAAAACCCATTTTGCCCCCTAAGTTTCAGTCTGTCCAAGCATACAGGGACCTTCATAACCATGAAGTCTACATCAAGTGCTTACCGTACCCTCCCTATACCACCTATGATGGTTATGAATATTATAAGATAGAGAACAATACGGCGGTTCCCATAACAACTAAACCGTATTACTGAAAAATGTAAAACTTAAAAGAAGCAAAGCACGAAAATCAAGCCACCGTCCCTTGGCAACTGCTTCCCGCTCCGGCCGTACAGCCATAGCAATGTTGCGAGATCACAATGTTGCGGTCGTTCAAAACTTCCTCGTTATAATCTTTGATGTGTTTTACCTTGCTGGCCACCTTTAGGCCCAGCATCTGGTTAAAGTCGCAATCGTAGAGCCAACCGTCCCAACTCACCGAAATGGTGTTGGTGCACATTACATTTTCCACAGCGGCGGGGTTATAGGCCTCCACCAAAGAATACATGTAATCCTCATAATTGTCAGAAGCGATGAGGTAATCCAAAAACCGGGAAATGGGCAAATTGGTAATCGCAAAAAGGTTGTGGAACTCAATGTTGAAATCCTCCTTCAACGCCTTTTTAAAATCGCGTTCCATGGCCGCTTGGTCGCTGGGCAAAAATGCTCCTGAAGGGTTGTAGACCAAATCTAATCGCAAATCACTGCCCGGGATGCCATAGCCCACGGTATTGAGTTGTTGCAGGGCCTCAATGGATTTGTCAAAAACCCCGTCCCCGCGTTGCTTGTCTGTTTTCCCTCGGGTATAGTGCGGCATGGAAGACACCACATGCACATTGTGTTTTTTGAAAAACTCCGGGAGGTCATGATACTTTTTATTGGCCCGAATGATGGTCAGATTGGAGCGTACAATAAAATCCTGAATGCCCGCTTTGGAGGCCTCTTCTACAAACCACCTGAAATTAGGGTTCATTTCTGGAGCACCACCGGTAAGGTCCAAAGTATGGGCACCGGTATTGCGGATGACCTCCAAACACAGTTCCATCGTCTCCCGGGTCATAATCTCCTTGCGGTCCGGTCCTGCATCTACATGACAATGCTCGCAGACTTGGTTGCACATATACCCTACATTGATCTGTAGGATTTCCAACGCTTTGGGCCGCAGTGGTGAATGGCCAATTTCAGCGATCTTGTCCTTAAAAAAGGGAAGTTCCCCGTCGGCAAACAGGCCGCCGTTCAAAACCTCCATTTGTTTTGAGGTATGGGCCAGTTCGTTTTCACGGGCCTTAAGGGATTTTTTTGCTGCTTTTTTAAGCTGTGGCATAATGCTTTCCGCCATGGTTATAGGTTTACATGGATAATTTGTTGTACTTGTTCATCATCTGGACTCCGTGGACCAGCGTGGCACCACTTTCTATGGCAGCTCCGGCGTGTACGGCCTCCATCATTTCTTCCTTGGTGATGCCCCGTTGCAGGCCATCTTTGGTATAGGCATCAATACAATAAGGGCATTTGACCACATGGGCCACGGCCAGCGCTATCAAGGATTTTTCACGGGCAGAAAGTGCCCCTTCTTCAAAGACTTTTCCGTAGTAGTCAAAGAATTTGCTTCCGAGTTCTTCGCTCCATTCTGTGATGTTGCCAAATTTGCGTAGGTCCGCTGGGTCGTAATATGAGTTTGCCATGTTTTTGCTTTTTAGTGGTTTAAAAATGTACGCCTCCCATGGGTAGGGATAGGCATAAAAAAGTAAGTAAGGATGTATCCAAGCGCTTACACTTGGACAACAAATGTTGGGAAAGGAGATAACGGAGAGCCCTTGTTGAAAGGGATGTCCAGAAAATTGGTTTTGAATACCTTCTTGTGGATATTGTCAATAGCCATTTTTTGATGAAGGATGATGGAAAAAAGAGCCAACCACCTTTTGGCCAAGGTTTTGGTAAAATTGGAAAGTCGCTTGATGTCCCTTTTCGAATCCACATCGATCAATACGTTCAACAAGGCAATGGGTTCCCCTTTGGTGGCAAAATAGTTCTGCGTTTCCTTGAGCAGAGAGGGCGATTGCCATGGAAGGGCCTGAAATTGCTGTTTGTTGAATTGGCTACGATGAAACCCAATAAGATAAAACCCTCCATCCATGGTTGGGCCTAAAACGGATTTTCCATGTTGGAGTAATCGGTGAGCCTCGAGCAAGTATTGGGTTTTCAATTGAGGACTGTCGTTCCCTATGGCAATGACATTGGCATAGCCTTTATCAAAAACCGATTGAAGGGCATGGGTAAAACGTTCCCCAAAAGTATTGCCTTGCTGTTCTTTTTCCGTAAAATGATGATACGGTAGGCCGGAAGTTTTGGCAATACTCAAGGTTTGCGTGGTCAGAGTTTCGAAGAAACTGGCATCACCATCTATTTTTTTGATACCACTATCCCGTTTCGCTGAATTTGCGAAAACAAGAATGGCGGTATTTTGAATGGGCCTTAGGGACAAATCAACCAAATAATTATCCTAAACTTACAATAATCTTAGCATAGAATTTGGTCGTTGGATGCTATTTTTGATTACATTTTCGAACAGGAAAACTAAAATTTAACATACCGACCTATGAGTCGGTTTTGATAATCAGGCCATTATCTTTTTGAGGATTAAAATCGAGAAACTCTCGATAAAATACTCAATTAGTGTCCTTTGAAGCCAAAAACAGACCCGTGAGTCGGTGAATGGGGGCTTTTCAAAATAGGAAAAGAGCGTCAATTGACGCTCTTTTTATCATAGTAGATTGTTTTTTAAGCACTGGGAAGCACCACGGTGTCAATAACATGGATCACACCATTGGATTGGTTTACATCGGCAATGGTTATGGTTGCCATATTTCCAACATCATCCTTGACCGTAATGGTTTTCCCATCCATGGTCGCGGTTAGGGCCTCTCCGTTTACAGTGGTAAGTTGAGCCATACCTTTCCCCTTTTTTATCAACCCCATCAAATCTTTGGAGCTGTATTTCCCGGCCACTACATGGTAGGTGAGT
This sequence comes from Flagellimonas alvinocaridis, assembly GCF_965248585.1. NCBI lineage: Bacteria > Pseudomonadati > Bacteroidota > Flavobacteriia > Flavobacteriales > Flavobacteriaceae > Flagellimonas > Flagellimonas alvinocaridis. The sequence continues at coordinate 3,687,955 of NZ_OZ252111.1, read as the reverse complement.
ACCGCTTGTAGTTTGGACTTGTTTTCTGGTTTCAGTAAGGTTGCAACGGTGCCATCTGGTAGTTTTTCAAAAGCACTATTGGTAGGGGCAAATACTGTAAAGGGCCCTTCTCCTTGCAGGGTTTCAACCAAATCGGCAGCTTTGACCGCTGCTACCAAGGTGGTATGGTCGTTGGAATTTACGGCATTGGAGACAATATCTTTACTGGGGTACATAGGAGCTCCTCCTACCATTTTGGTTTGTGAGAAGCCAGTTGCAAAGGCCAATAGTGTCAATGATGCCGCAAGTGTTACTTTTTTTAAAGATTTCATAGGATTCATTTTTAGTTTATATATACACTTACGGAGTTATGTTGTGAGGGGTTTGGAAATTTCATAAGATTAATGATAGTTTAACTGAAATACGATGATGGAAAATACTTTGAAACAATGCGATAGGTTAACTTTGTTGACAATAGACTTAAAATGGCGGATGATATGTCAATAGGTTTGGTGCTCTCGGGAGGAGGCGTACGCGGAATGGCCCATATTGGATTGATCAAAGCCATGCGGGAACATGGTGTGGAGGCAGACCTTGTAGCCGGCTCAAGTGTTGGGGCACTCGTAGGGGCGCTCTATGCCAATGGCAACTCGGTGGAGAGCATGCTGAGTTTTTTTAGGGAGACCCCCTTGTTCCAGTATAGCTTTTTTGCCATCAACAAACCCGGATTTATAGATACCGAACGCTATTTCAAAATATTTAAGGGCTATTTTCCGGAGGACAACTTTGAGAGTCTTGGCAAACCGCTTTATGTGGTGGCCACCGATCTGTTAAAGGGAGAGGAGCGGATGTTCAACCAAGGGGAGTTGATAAAACCTTTGCTGGCCTCTGCAGCCCTGACCCCGGTTTTCAGTCCAGTGGACATTGGCGGGGTACTCTACGCCGACGGGGGCATCATGAACAACTTTCCAAAGGAGTATGTGGATGAACAGGTTTCATATGTCATTGGCAGTAATGTTTCCATCGCAGCCGAAGTACGCAAGAACGACCTTAAAAATTCGCTTCAGTTGGCCGGAAGGGTGACCAGTTTGATGATTTATGCTTCCAATCGGGCAAAATTAGCCGAATGCAACATTTCCATCGAACCCAAAGAGTTGGATAAAATTGGGGTTTTGGACAAAAAAGGAATAGAGAATGCCTTTACCATAGGCTATGACCATGGCAGCAGGGCCATGGAGAGAATGTTGTCAACTCAATAAAGTAGAGACACTATACATCGTCATAATCTACCACAAGTTTAGGGGTCAAGGGATGGGCTTGGCAGGTCAAGATCAAGCCTTCTGCAACCTCACCATCGGTAAGAATCTGGTTTTTCACCATTTCTGCCTTTCCTTCCTTTATACGGGCAATGCAACTGCTGCACACGCCACCTTGGCAAGAATATGGTGCATCAATATCCTCGTTCAGGACCGCATCAAGCACCAATTTCTTTTTATCCATGGTGAACGAAAAGGTCTCATCGTCCAAAATTACCTCTACTTGGGTCATTCCCTCCAAGTTTTCGGCCATAGTATCCTCAGTGTCCGCACTGGTGAACAATTCAAAATGAATACGATCCCCATCAACGCCATTGTTCTTCAAGGTATCCGAAACGGCATGGATCATATCTTCTGGCCCACATAGGTAAAAGGCATCAAAAGTGGTGTCCTTAAACTTATTTTTTACTACAAAGTTTACCGTAGAGGTATCTATTCGACCAAACAGGGCATCATCTTCTCTGGAACGACTGTAGATATATTGAACAAAAAACCTATTGGTATATTTTTGTTTCAGCTCTTGTATTTTCTGAAAGTACATGGTCTCTTCCGGGGATTGATTCCCAAAAACCAGTACAAAAATATTTTCTGGATGGCTTTCCAAAACAGTTTGGGCAATGCTCATGATGGGGGTTATACCACTCCCAGCGGCAAAAGCGGCCACATTTTTTGGTAGGTCATCCGTATGAAATACAAAGCGGCCATCAGGCGGCAAAACATCCAACACATCGCCTGCTTTCAAGGATTCATTGGCGTAGACCGAAAATGTACCTTCCGGCATTTTTTTTATGCCTACCGTCAATTTTCCAGAAGAAGGGGCCGAAGAAACGGAATAGGCCCTGCGGAGTTCCTTTCCGTTGAGCTGATGTTTTATGGTAATGTATTGTCCTGCTTCGTAAGCATATACATCCTTAAGATTTTCTGGAACTTCAAAAGTGAGGGCTACTGCGTTTGGGGTCAATGCATCCACTGCGGTAATCTGCAATGCGTGGGAATCACTCATAAAAACAATTTTGCTGCAAAATTAAGCATTCAACTTATTTTAGTAATGCATTCTGCAAAAAAAGCGCTACAAGAGAGCGCCTTTATATTATTAAAATCATGAGATGGCTATCCCATCATTGAAGTATCATAATGAAAACTGGCCTTAGTAATTTTTCCATTCTCCACTTGGTAGAGGCAGATTTCTTCCATGTTCATACGATTGCCATCCTTAAAAGTAACATCACTGGTCATGGGAACCACAAAGTGGTTACCCACTACAACGGGGTCACCAACGGAACCTCCGTGGGTTTCCTGAATGCTTTCGCCCCATAGTTTAAACCCTTCCAGAATGTTGTCCAATCCTTTGGTCACTTCATTGGGAACTCCTGGCATTTCAATACTCACGGCATTCTGATCGTATAGACTGTACGCTTCATTGAATTTACCTTCTCTGCAATAGGTCACTAATTTGTCTGCAATTTCTTGTGTGGTCATTTTGTTTCTGTTTTTATGATTAATAAAAGGATTTCATTAGAAGGGAGCATTCAAATTTTATAGGTATCAGTTATGTTTCTTTATAGGCAGCTCACCAAAACTACAAAATGTGGATAGGGGGCATTATGGGCAAATAAGACACTTTTAAGGGTTGATTCTGCCAAAGAGAACCCGTACATTTATCATTTGTAAACATATGATTATGAAACACGTAAGCATTTTGGTGCCTAAAGGCAATGCCATACTGAGCAGTGTGGTGGGGCCGTATAAGATTTTGTCCGCCACCAATCGTTTTCTAAAGAATAGCGGGGTTAGGAACGACGACTTTTTTGATATCCATTTAGTAGGCCTTGATAGAGACCTGTCACTATACAACGGTCTTTTTAGCATCCATTGCGATAAGATCATTGATGAGGTGGATAAAACAGACATTATACTAATTCCAGCGTTGAAGACTGATAATTTTTTGGAACAGCTAGAAGATAACCTGCCTTTTGTGGATTGGATCCTTAAACAACGGAACATACACAATGCCGAGGTGGCCAGCATGTGCATGGGCGCCTTTGTTCTGGCCCAGACTGGGTTGGTGGATGGCAAACAATGCTCTACCCACTGGGCGGCCATGGAAATGTTCAAGAAGATGTATCCCAAGGTCAATCTTGTTTCCAATAAAATAGTGACCGAAGAAGACGGAATCTACACAAGCGGAGGCGCTTATTCCTTTTTAAATCTTATGCTGCATCTTATTGGAAAGTACTGTGGTAGGGATGCGGCCATCTATATCTCAAAATATTTTGAGATAGAGATTGATAGGCAAGACCAAAACCAATTTGTCATTTTTCAGGGGCAAAAAGAGCATAACGATGTGGCGATCAAGGAAGCGCAAAGTTTTATTGAGAGCAATGTAACCGATAAGATATCTGTGGAAGAATTGGCCAAAAAATCTGCCATAAGTAGCAGGAACTTTGTTCGCAGGTTTAAAAAAGCCACCCAAAACACCCCTTTGGAATACATACAACGTGTTAAGATGGAAGCGGCAAAGCGTTGTTTGGAAACCACCCAGCAAAATGTAAATGAGGTCATGTATCAAGTAGGCTACGCAGACCAAAAAGCGTTCCGCACGGTTTTCAAAAAATATGTGGGATTGTCGCCCGTGGCGTATAAGGCCAAATACAATATGGCGGTATTAAATCGCGAACGAACCACTGCATGGTAAGAGTACTTTTTTGTTTGTTGCCGTCAAGCAAAATAAAAATCCAACACTTTATCGATGAGCCTTATAATAATCTGTGTTTTTTTTAGTTAAGGATACACAAGATCATCGATAATTTTGAAGCTTCGACACATATTTTCCATCGCCATAATTTTAGGAGGGTTGATTCTTGACTCCTGTTCTACCCAAAAGGACAAGTTCATCAACCGAAACTGGCACGCACTCAACACCAAGTACAACACCCTGTATAATGGCAATCTTGCCTTTGAAGTAGGTAGGGAAGAACTCAATGCCAACTATCGGGATGATTATTGGGAAATCCTCCCCGTGGAACGTTTGGAGGTCACGGACGAGGTAAAGCTGGATTCCGAAGACAACAACCCCAATTTTATCATTGCTGAGGAAAAGGCCACCAAGGCCATCCAAAAGCACAGCATGGATATTAAGGACCAAGAGCGCAATCCGCAAACCGATGAAGCCTTTCTGCTTTTGGGCAAAGCGCGCTACTTTGACCAACGTTATATTCCAGCATTGGAATCGTTCAATTACATTTTAAGGAAGTACGTTGAAAGCGATAAATTAAACGAGGCCACTATTTGGCGGGAAAAGACCAACATGCGGTTGGACAATCCTGAAGTGGCGATTAAGAACCTCAAAAGGTTATTCAAGTACGAGTCGCTCAAAGATCAGGAATATGCCGATGCCAATGCTGTTTTGGCGCAATGCTATATCAATTTGAATGCACCGGATACCGCCATCCAAAAACTTAAGATTGCCCAGGCCTATACCAAAAAGAACCCGGAAAAAGGGAGGTATTTGTTTATCATTGGCCAGTTGTATGACCAATTGGGGCATAAGGACAGTGCCAATTACGCTTTTGACAAAGTGATTGCGCTCAACCGCAGGTCACCACGAGTGTATATGATCAATGCACACCTGAAGAAAATCCAGAATACGGAAATTACAGATGGTAATAGGGAAGGGCTGTTGGAGTATCTCACCGAATTGGAGGAGAACCGTGAGAACCGCCCCTTTTTGGACAAGATTTATCGTGAAGTGGCCCAATTTCATTTGGCCAACGATTCGGATAGCCTAGCCTTGGTTTATTATAACAAATCCCTAAAAACTACCCAAGGAGAGCAAAAGCTCAACGCCCTTAACTATCAAAGTTTAGCCGATTACTATTTTGATGAGGATGCGTACAAAATCGCTGGGGCTTACTATGATAGTACCTTGACCAATCTAAAGGAAAATACAAGGAAGCACCGAAATATAAAAAAGAAACTGGATAATTTGGAAGATGTCATTAAATACGAAGACATTGTTCAACATACCGATAGTATCATAACGCTTTACGAAATGCCGGAAACGGAGCGTAAAGCGTATTTTGAGGACTATATCGCTGAACTGAAACGCAAGGAAGAAGCTGAAGAGGAAAAGAAGAAACAACAGGCCGCTGCGGGCTTTGCCACTTTTGCAAAGAGCAAAGGAGGAAAACAAAACCAAGGGAAGTTTTACTTTTATAATGTAACGAGCTTGGGGTATGGTAAAAACGATTTTAAGACCCGTTGGGGAGACCGCAGCTTGGAAGATGATTGGAGATGGAGCAATAAATCCCGAACCCTGATATCTGAAGCTACGGGAGAACAGGTGGCAGGCAATGATCCATCATCTGAAAACCTTACCGAAGACCAACGATATTCAACGGAGTATTATTTGGATCGGATTCCCACCGATGTAGCTGAAATTGACAGCCTTCGAACAGAAAGAAACTTTGCCAACTACCAATTGGGGTTGATCTACAAGGAAAAATTCAAGGACAACCTGTTGGCCGCCGCAAAGTTGGAAAAGGTATTGGCCTCCAATCCAGAGGAACGATTGGTTCTTCCATCAAAATACAACCTGTTCAAGATTTATGAGGAAAGCGGCAGTCCCTTGGCCCAGAACATGATGCAAGACATTATCTCCAATCACCCTGATACTCGCTATGCAGAAATTTTATTGAATCCACAAGCTGTTCTGGAAGGAAACACCGATAGTCCGGATGCACGTTACGCAGCCCTTTTTAAATTGTATGAAAAGCAAGAGTTCCTTCAAGTCATTACCCAGTCTGAGAGATACATCAACCAATTTACGGGAGATCCCATAGTACCCAAGTTTGAAATGTTGAAGGCCAATGCCATTGGTCGCCTGCAAGGTTTTGAGCCGTTCAAGGAGGCCTTGAACTATGTGGCTCTGACCTACCCTAACAATCCAGAGGGAAAAAAAGCCGAGGAAATGGTTGAAGAGCAATTGCCCAAATTGGAAAAAAAGGATTTTTCTCCAGAAACCGGATCTAGTGGCGCTGGTAACTGGAAAGTGGTTTTTCCGTTTAAGATACGGGATGATGAAAGAGCATTAAAACTGCAAGAAAGACTGGTGGAAGCCATCAAGGAGCTCAACTATAGGAATACGGTTTCCAAAGACATCTATACCCTTGAGGACGAGTTTGTGGTGGTACATGGTTTTCGTTCCAAAGATTTTGCCCTAGGCTTTGCCGAGCTTATAAAAAACAACAAGGACTACCGCATCAAAGATGAGAATTTCGTAATTTTATCGGATAACTATAAAATTATTCAAGTACATAAGAACTTAGAATCATACAAAGCACAATTTTAAACCCCAAAACCCTAGAACACAATGTTTTCTGACAACAAAAAACCACGACCTATGAATGAATTTGGAGGACAGCCCAACAGAATAGAAAAGAACACGAAGATAAAAGGTGACATTACTTCCGAAGCCGATTTTAGAATCGACGGGAAACTTGAAGGCAACGTAAAAACCTCTGGCAAGGTTGTCATTGGAAAGGACGGATATATCAATGGAAAAGTAGAATGTGTCAATGCCGATATTGAAGGAAAGTTCAATGGAGAACTTTCGGTAACAGACCTACTTTCACTTAAGGCTTCTGCCATTATTGAGGGAACTGTCAGTGTATCCAAATTGGCCGTAGAGCCAGGCGCCACGTTCAACGCAGCTTGCACCATGGGCAAGGGAGCAATGGCTGGCACAACCACTGCGGCACCAAAAATGCAGGCATCCAAGACCAATGAGCCAGCAAAAGTCTCCTAAGAACGGATTCAAGAATGCGGCGATTCTTACAGGAATCGCTTTTGAAATGGGGATAATTATCTATTTGTCCGTTCAAGGCGGGAAATGGTTGGATGCCCAGTACCAAAATGAAAAAAATATTTTTACGGTAATTGCCACTTTATTGGGAGTGACAATTTCTATTTGGGTAGTTTTGCAGCAGTTGAAACGTATTAAATACTGATGTTGAAACAAAATATTTTCATCCAATTTACCTTACTTCTGTTCCTTTTGCTCCTTCTGGCCTTTGGCATCCACCTTTTTGTTCTTATAAGCAGGGACCTTGCTCCTCTCGAAAATTTGATTGTACGCTCCTATGTGGTCAACGGCCTTTTGGCAACTACGATTTTTGGTCTTTTGTACCGTTTTCGAGAAAAACTGAAAAATCAGATGGGATTTTTGTTTATGGCGGGCAGCTTACTGAAATTTGTGTTTTTCTTCCTATTGTTTTACCCAACCTACAAAGCTGATGGCGAAATGTCCGGTCTGGAATTCGCTGCTTTTTTCGTGCCCTACGCCATAGCCCTGTTGATGGAGACCTATTTTATGTCCAAAATGCTCAAAAATCTGGAAGAGGCTTCCAAAGAATAGCACACACAAAATCCTCAAAAATAAAAGTTTGAAAGCTTTTTTCTTTTTAGAAGAATGGCTTACATTTGCACCGATTTTGAGAGACCGATATTTTGAGCGAAATGCGAAAGACTTTTTTTACGAGATTTTTTCTTGTTGCAACACTATTGTTGGCCCAGTTCACTTTTGCCAATGAGCAAGAACATGAAGCCGAAGAGCACGGCAAGGATTTAAAAACCGAAATTAAGGAATACATCTCCCATCACCTTAAGGATTCCCATGACTTTTCTTTGTTTTCCTATACCAAGGAAAATGGTGAGCATAAATATGTTGGCTTTCCATTGCCAGTCATTTTATGGGACAATGGGCTAAAAGTCTTTTCCTCTTCAAAATTCCATCATGGCGAAACCATTGCCGAAGTAGACGGCAATCACTACAAGCTGTACCATAGCAAAATATATAAGACAGATGCAGAGGGGACCATCAATTATGATGAAGAACATCATCCCACCAATGTAAAACCTTTGGACTTCTCCATCACCAAGAATGTGGTCATGATCATTGTCACTGGATTGTTGATGTTGTGGTTATTTACCAGCTTGGCAAGATCGTATGCCAAGAACAATGGGATACCTACTGGGGCAGGTCGTTTCTTTGAACCTATTGTACTTTACATTCGTGATGATATCGCCAGACCGAACATCGGTGAAAAGCGTTACAAAAAATATATGCCGTTCTTGCTGACCATCTTTTTCTTTATTTGGTTCTTGAACATTTTTGGGTTGACTCCACTTGGGATCAATGTTACAGGAAACATCGCCATAACCTTTGCGTTGGCGCTGATGACCTTTTTGATCACCAACTTTACGGGAACCAAGGACTATTGGATGCACCAATTCAATCCATTGGGCAACACCATGCCTTGGTATGCCAAGATACCTTTATATATAATATTGGTTCCCATTGAGATTTTGGGACTCTTCATTAAGCCATTTTCCCTGTTGATTCGTTTGTATGCGAACATGCAAGCTGGACATATTGTTTTGATGAGCTTGATCGGGTTAATGTTCATCTTTAAGAGTTGGTTGGGAAGCCCATTGTCCTTTTTCTTGGCCTTTGCCATCTCGTTGATAGAAATATTGGTAGCATTGCTACAAGCCTATATATTCACCATGTTGAGTGCGTTGTACTTCGGATTTGCCTCCGAGGACCATCATGAAGAGGGCCATGAAAATGACCCCGAGTTGGTGCATTTATAATAGTTGTAATTCCCACGTAGTTGGGAATCCAGTAAGTTGAATTTTTAATTTTTAAACTAGATAGATATGGAAATTCCAGTAATGGTAGGTGCAGGTTTGGTAGTTATCGGTGTTGGTCTTGGTATTGGTAGAATCGGTGGTTCTGCTATGGAGGCTATTGCCCGTCAGCCTGAAGCTTACGGAAAAATCCAAACAGCGATGTTGATTGCAGCAGCGTTGATTGAAGGTATTGGTTTTGCTGCGCTATTTGCAGTATAATCAAAAACTCTAAAGCAAAAGTTGTAACGGTTGGTTACAGCTTTTGCTTAGTTTAAATAATTAAGAAGCAAAGTAAATTTAGATATGGAAAAGTTATTGGAAGAGTTTTCGGTAGGACTATTTTTTTGGCAAACCATTTTGTTTGGATTGCTGTTGTTCCTATTGTGGAAGTTTGCATGGAAACCCATTCTTAATGCGGTAAATGACCGTGAAGAAGGTATCAAAAATGCATTGGATGCGGCCGAAGCTGCCAAAAAGGAAATGCAGAACGTTACCGCCGATAGCGAAAAATTATTGAAAGAAGCCCGCGCCGAAAGAGATTCATTGTTAAAAGAAGCAAGGGAAATCAAAGAAGGAATTATCTCTGAAGCCAAGGAACAAGCCAAGGTAGAGGGCGATAAAATGATAAAGCAGGCCCAAGCTGCGATAGAAAGTGAAAAGAAAGCCGCTGTGGCAGATATTAAATCTCAAGTGGCCAATCTTTCCGTGGAAATAGCGGAAAAAGTGATAAAAGAAGAGTTGTCCGACAAGAAAAAGCAACAGAAGTTGGTCGAGGACATGTTGGGAGACATCAAACTGAACTAATTGAGCATGAACCAGAACAGGGCAGCCATACGCTATGCAAAAGCAACCTTGGATTTTGCTATCGAAAAGAAGGCGGCAGATGCCGTTGAGAACGACATGCGGGACATTGCCTCGGTAGTTGCCGAAAGCAAAGAGTTGCAAAATCTTTTGGAAAGCCCCATAGTTAAAGGTGAGGTTAAGAAAAATGCGTTATTGGAGGTTTTTAAGAATGCCAACGAGATAACCAAAGGACTTATCACCACACTAACGGATAACCGAAGAATTGGGATGTTAAGGGAAGTGGCCTATAAATACATCATACTTCATGAAAAATTGAAAGGGGAAGACGTAGCTTATGTGACAACAGCAGTGCCGTTGACCGCTGATTTGGAGAAGAAGATGTTGGCCGAGGTAAACAAGATTACCGGAAACAAGGTCACTATCCAAAACAAGATTGATGAAAGCATCATAGGAGGATTTGTGTTGCGTGTTGGCGATTTGCAGTACGATGCCAGTATCGCAAACAAATTGAACAATTTAAAAAGAGAATTTACAAATAGTCTATAAAAATGGCAGGAGTAAAAGCCGCTGAGGTATCAGCAATTTTGAAAAAACAATTATCAGGTTTTGAGGCTACCGCTTCTTTGGATGAAGTAGGTACCGTATTGCAAGTGGGTGATGGTATTGCCCGTGTATACGGACTTTCCAATGCCCAGTACGGGGAGTTGGTAGAGTTTGATGGCGGTATGGAAGGTATCGTTTTGAACCTGGAAGAAGATAACGTTGGTGTGGTTTTGTTGGGCCCATCCAAAGAGATTGTGGAAGGTGCTACCGTAAAACGTACACAACGTATCGCATCCATTAAAGTGGGTGAAGGAATTGTTGGCCGTGTTGTGGATACCTTGGGGAACCCTATCGATGGTAAAGGACCTATCTCTGGAGAAACCTATGAGATGCCCTTGGAGCGAAAAGCCCCTGGTGTAATTTATAGACAACCTGTAAACGAACCATTGCAGACTGGTATCAAGGCTATTGATGCCATGATTCCAATTGGTCGTGGACAACGGGAGTTGGTAATTGGTGATAAACAAACAGGTAAAACAACCGTTTGTATCGATACCATCCTAAATCAGAAAGAATTTTATGATGCCGGAGAGCCTGTATACTGTATCTATGTTGCTGTAGGGCAGAAAGCATCAACTGTGGCTGCCATCGCAAAGACTTTGGAAGATAAAGGTGCCTTGGCCTATACCACTATTGTTGCCGCCAACGCATCAGACCCTGCGCCTATGCAGGTATATGCTCCATTTGCTGGTGCAGCAATAGGTGAATACTTTAGGGATACAGGTCGTCCAGCTTTGATCATCTATGATGATTTGTCAAAACAAGCAGTTGCCTATCGTGAAGTATCATTGTTGTTGAGAAGACCTCCAGGTCGTGAAGCGTATCCTGGTGACGTATTCTATTTGCACTCAAGATTGTTGGAACGTGCCGCAAAAGTGATTGCGGATGATGATATTGCAAAAGACATGAACGACCTTCCAGAGGTATTGAAACCTATAGTAAAAGGAGGTGGATCGCTAACAGCACTTCCAATTATTGAAACACAGGCAGGTGACGTTTCCGCATATATTCCAACCAACGTGATTTCTATTACAGATGGTCAGATATTCTTGGAACAAGATTTGTTCAACCAGGGTGTACGTCCCGCGATTAACGTAGGGATCTCCGTATCTCGTGTGGGTGGTTCCGCACAGATCAAATCCATGAAGAAAGTAGCAGGTACCTTGAAATTGGATCAAGCGCAGTTCCGTGAATTGGAAGCGTTTGCCAAGTTCGGTTCCGATTTGGATGCCGCCACCTTGAATGTAATTGAGAAAGGACGTAGAAACGTTGAGATTTTAAAACAAGGACAGAACGATCCATTTACAGTGGAAGATCAGGTGGCTATCATCTTTGCAGGTTCCAAGAACTTGTTGAGAGATGTTCCTGTGGACAAGGTAAAAGAGTTTGAAAAAGATTTCTTGGAGTTTTTGAACGCCAAGCACAGAAATGTTTTGGATGCCCTTAAAGCTGGTAAATTAACCGATGAGGTTACCGATACATTGACAGCTGTTTGTAAGGACCTTTCAAGTAAGTACAAAAACTAGTTACGAGTATTCAGTAGATAGTACTGAGTCTAGGTAAAGCTCAATACTCAATACTAGAATCTAAATACTACAAATAGTATGGCGAATCTAAAGGAAATACGGAATAGGATTTCATCCATCTCTTCAACGATGCAAATTACCAGTGCCATGAAAATGGTATCGGCTGCAAAGTTGAAAAAGGCTCAGGATGCCATTACGGCCATGCGTCCTTATTCTGATAAGCTTACCGAATTGTTACAAGGATTAAGTGCAAGTTTGGAAGGGGATGCAGGAAGTAAGTTTGCCGCTGCAAGGCCGGTAAACAAGGTTTTAGTGGTTGCAATCACATCCAACCGTGGTTTGTGTGGAGCATTCAACTCCAACATCATCAAACAGAGTAGAATCTTGGTAGAGGAAACCTATGCCGGTAAAAAAGTGGATTTTGTGACCATTGGGAAGAAAGCCAACGATATCCTTCGTAAAAAGAACACCATCTTGGCCAACCATAGTGATGTTTACGACGACTTGACCTTTGATAAAGTTGCTGAAATCGCTCAATTTTTGATGGACCAGTTTACGGAAGGAACATATGATCGAATAGATTTGGTCTATAACAAATTCAAAAATGCTGCAACGCAGCAGGTCATGACCGAACAATTTTTACCCATTGTTCCAGTTGAGGGAGATGCTGCTGGTACCACGGATTATATTTTTGAGCCCTCTAAGGCTGAAATAGTGGAACAGCTAATCCCAAAATCCTTAAAAACCCAATTGTTCAAGGCCATTCGTGATTCCTTTGCCAGTGAGCACGGTGCCCGTATGACGGCCATGCACAAGGCTACGGACAACGCCGGAGAATTGAGGTCCCAATTGAAATTGACGTACAACAAGGCCCGCCAGGCAGCCATTACCAGCGAAATCCTTGAAATTGTTGGTGGCGCGGAAGCATTGAACAATTAAGCCGAACGAAAGCGAGGCTAAATAGTCAAAAGCTTAAGCATTGAACAACTTGAGTTCAGAAAGATATGTAAAGGCCGCTTCAAGCGGCCTTTTTTGTTTGCGCAATTTTGACACCGGTGGACTAAAGGGTTTTGTGTAACTTGTGGCTTTATTTAAAAGGTTTTAAAGAACACACCTATTGAACCCGTTAAGAAGGCTTTTTAAGCAGACTTTTATCTATGGCCTGGCCACCGTTCTGCCGCGGGTCATTTCCTTCTTATTGCTACCCCTATACACTTCAGTTTTCGAAAATGCATCAGGGTATGGGCAGTATACCAATATTTATGCTTGGATTGCCATTTTCAACGTGTTTTTGGCCTATGGTATGGAGACAGCCTTTTTCAGGTTTTACCATAAGAGGGAAGATAAAAACAATGTAGTTTCAACATCCCTTATTTCCTTACTGGGGTCATCATTGCTGTTTTTGATAATGGCACTTTCTTTAAAACAATGGCTGTCCGAAGTAACCAACATCAACCCTGATTATATAAAGTTCACGGCCTTTATTTTGGTTTTGGATGCCTTGGTTATTATTCCGTTTGCCCTATTGAGGGCCCAAGAAAAGCCAATGCGCTATGCGGTATTAAAAACCATCAATGTGGTCATCAACTTGGTTTTCAATGTCTTTTTCCTACTAATTTTGCCCCAAATGGCCCAAGAAACGGAAAGTGGGTTCTACCATTCTATTTACAAAACAGATTGGGAAATTCATTATGTGCTGATTTCGAATGTTATCGCAAGCGGTGTTACACTGTTGATTCTATTCCCAACGTATATTAAGGTTCCCTATACGTTTGATACAAATCTTTGGAAAAAGATGTTAAAATATGCTGGTCCAGTAATGCTGGCCGGAGTGGCATTTACAATCAATGAAGTATTCGATAAGATTTTACTCACCGAAATGTTGCCAGAGGATATAGCGGAAGCCGAAGTAGGGAAATATAGTGCATGCTATAAATTGGCTTTGTTCATGACCTTGTTCGGTACAGCTTTCCGGATGGGTGTAGAACCTTTTTTCTTCAGTCATGCCAAATCGGAAAAACCCCAACGAACCTATGCACAGATTACCAATTACTTTGTAATTCTAGGCAGTATTATTCTACTGGGCGTTATTGTTTTTGTAGATGTACTGGCCAAGATTCTAATCGGCAATGCAATTTATCGAGAAGCCTTAAATGTTGTGCCCATTATCCTGCTGGGAAGTTTTTGTTTGGGAATCTATCACAACCTCTCTGTTTGGTACAAGGTCACGGACCAGACCAAGTTTGGGGCCTATATTTCGTCCATTGGAGCTTTGGTCACTTTAATCATAAACGTTGCATTGATTCCAAAAATGGGGTATATGGCGTCGGCCTGGGCCACATTGGCTGCGTATGGATGCATGATGCTCTTATCGTATTTCTTTGGAAGAAAATACTACCCCGTACCTTATAATATGCGAAAGATAACCTTCTATCTTTCGGTTTCACTTCTGTTTTCCATCCTCTCGTTCTATGTTTTTAATAGAAATTTAATAGCCGGTAGCCTTCTTCTTTTGTTATTTTTGATGCTGATTTATAGAATGGAAGGAGATAATCTAAGAAGCATATTTTTAAAGCGTGAAAATTAAGGTAATCAACAAGTCAAGTCACAAACTGCCCCATTACGAAACATTGGCCTCCGCAGGGATGGATTTAAGGGCAAACCTAGAAGAATCAATCACACTAAAACCCTTGGAAAGAGCTGTTGTGCCCACGGGAATCTTTATGGAACTTCCTGTAGGGTATGAAGCCCAAGTAAGGCCCCGTAGTGGTTTGGCGGCCAAAAAGGGAATATCTGTCTTGAATGCCCCTGGAACCATTGACGCGGATTACCGTGGAGAAGTGGGGGTAATTTTGGTGAACCTGTCCTCTGAAGTGTTCATTGTTGAAAATGGTGAGCGGATTGCCCAGATGGTATTGGCAAAGCATGAACGTGCTGAATGGAAAGAAGTGGATTCCCTTTCGGAAACCGATAGGGGCGCAGGCGGCTTCGGAAGCACAGGCACAAAATAAAATAAACACGAACAACCTTATACAAAAAGCATGAAGATTATTGTCCCTATGGCGGGAAGAGGTTCCCGACTGAGACCGCACACGTTAACTGTACCAAAACCATTGATTCCAGTAGCGGGAAAGCCTATAGTGCATCGCTTGGTGAGTGATATTGCCAAAGTACTGGGCGAACCTATCGAGGAAGTTGCCTTTATTTTAGGAGACCCTGCTTTTTTTGGGGATGATGTAGTGGAGAGTTTGATGGAACTTGCCAAGGAACTTGGAGCAAAAGGATCTATTTACCGACAAGATCAGCCTTTGGGAACCGGCCACGCCATAATGAGTGCCAAGGAGTCCTTGAGTGGTCCAGCGGTCATTGCCTATGCAGATACCCTTATCCGTGCCGATTTTGACCTAGATAAAACAGCAGACAGCGTTATCTGGGTGAAGCAAGTGGAGCGCCCTGAAGCTTTTGGAGTGGTTAAATTGAGTAAGGACAACCACATTGTGGAATTGGTGGAAAAACCCCAAGAGTTTGTATCCGATTTGGCGGTGATAGGCATCTATTATTTTAAAGATGTGGCCGTATTGAAAAACGAGCTACAGCATGTATTGGATAACGATATCACCAATGGTGGTGAGTACCAAATCAACGATGGTATCAAGCGCATGATGGAAAAAGGGATGAAATTTGTGCCAGGACAAGTGGATGAATGGATGGATTGTGGCAACAAAAATGTAACCGTGGAGACCAATCAGCGCATGTTGGGCTTTTTGGCAAAAGATGGTGAAAAATTGATAGCCAATTCAGTGAAAACTGAAAACGCTAATATTATAGAACCCTGCTTTATTGGTGAAAATGTGGTGCTCAAAAACACCACGGTAGGTCCTTTTGTATCGGTTGGGGCGAACACAGTTTTGGAAAATTCAACCATTAAGAATAGCCTCATTCAGAATAACAGCAAAATATCCAATGCCAATTTGGACAATGCCATGATTGGCAATCATGTGGTTTTTAATGGTAACTTTGAGACAATAAGTATAGGGGATTATTCCGTTATGGAGTAAAGACACTTTTTTAGTTTTCGATGGAGACCTGATAGTTATGGATAGAACGGCTCTTTTATGGATGTGTTTGACAGTGTCCACGATGACATGGAGTACAGGCCATGCCCAAGAAGAGCAAGAAAGTTCCGAAGTCTATTTGGAGGAGTACACCGATGAGTTCCAAGAAAACTTTTTTGAGGCCCTCAAACAAAAAGGGATTCAGAATTATGACAGGGCAATTGACTTGTTCCTAAAGTGCAAGCAATTGGATTCCACGAACAGTGTCGTGGATTACGAGCTGGCCAAAGCCTATTTGTTGGACAAACAATACATTCAAGCTCAAGAATATGCCATTAGGGCTCTAAATGCCGAGCCTACAGACTTTTGGTATTTGGATAATCTGCTCAGTATTCTAGAAAAACAAGGGGTGTCGTGGGATACCGTAAAAGAGCAAATTCCATATTCCAACGGACAGCTAAAGCAGAACTTGGCTTTGGGATATTTCAAAAAACAAAAGTATCAGGATGCCTTGAATATACTCAAGGAGATTGGAAATTCAACCTTTGCCACAGATTTGACCTCCAAAATCAAGGATTCTTTGGAGTATGGGAAGAAAGAAGCGGAAACTGTTGTGATTAGAAAGGAGCCCCAAACAAATGAGGACGACCCAGTAGCTCGATATCGAGGTCTGATTGATGATTTGTTGGCAGATACCAACTATAAAGAAGCATTGGCCATTTCCAAAGAAGCTTTGGATACGTATCCCTTGCAGCCTTATTTTTATTACGCTTATGGAGCTGCTTTGAACAATACATCAAACGCTAACAAGGCTATTGAAGTTTTGGAAAGTGGGTTGGATTATTTATTGGACGATACAGATGTTTTGGCAAACCTTTTGTATATAGAATTGTCCAAGGCGTATACCAGTATTGGAAACACCTCAAAGGCAAATGAATATTTAAACAAGATTAAATCTGGACTATGAGGATGCAAATAAGGGACATAGGTAAGAATAGGGCAGTGATTTTGCTGTTGTCCATGTCCGCACTTGTGGCTTCTTGTAAAGGCACCAAGTCGGTGACAGGAGGCGAAGTAGATTCGCGAATGTCCGCAAAAAACATCATTGACAACCATTATGGTAACCAACCCAAATTTAAAACTCTAAGTGGACGGGTCAAGATAGATTACTCAGATGGAGATGGCACACAAGGGGTAAACGTGAGCCTAAGAATGGAAAAGGACAAAGTAATCTGGATGAGTGCTCCGTTGGGAGTTGTAAAGGCTCATATAACACCAGAGCGGGTATCTTTTTATAACAAGTTGGATAATGAGTACTTTGATGGGGATTTCAGCTACTTAAGTGATCTTTTGGGAACCGATTTGGATTTTGACAAAGTTCAGAACTTATTACTGGGCAATGCCGTATTGGATTTAAGGAAGGAAAAGTTTACTTCTGCCGTAAGCGGGGAGAACTACGAACTGAAACCCAGAAAGGCAAGGGAACTGTTCAAGATTCTATTTCAATTGGAGCCCAAAAACTTTAAGATTGCTTCGCAAGAAATATCCCAACCCGAAAAGTCTAGACAGCTTCAAATAAAATATACCTATCAAGATATTTCTGGAAGTATATTTCCTGAAGATATTAAGATTGTGGCGGCCGAAGCAAAGGATAAAACCACCATAGATTTGAACTTTAGGAATCTGGAATTGAACAAACCCATGAGTTTTCCTTATAAAATTCCAAAGGGCTTTGATAAAATTACATTGAAGTAATATGGAAAGTAAAGTTTCATATTGCATTTATTTTCTGTTTTTTACAATATTTTTTGTTATTCCATCGACTGCACAGACCAGTGAGCAAAAGGCATTGGAGGCCAAGCGGGAACGGCTACAACAAGAAATCAAGGAAATCAACAGATTGCTATTCGCCGAACGGAAGGAAAAAGGGACCATTTTGGATCAGATGGAGGCCTTGGATAACAAAATAAACGTTCGCCAAGAGCTGATCAGAGTTACCAATCAGCAATCCAATTTGCTGAATAGGCAAATCAATGTCAACATAAGAAACATTAGCAAGCTTCGAGAAGACCTTAAAGTTTTGAAGGAGGATTATGCCCAACTTATTCGAAATACGTATCAGAACAAATCCCAGAACAATCGATTGATGTTCTTGTTGAGTGCCGAGAATTTCTTTCAGGCCTTTAAAAGGCTTCAATACATGCAACAATATGCGAAGCATCGAAAAAAACAAGGAGAGGGAATTATTCTAAAGACTGAAGAGTTGGCCAAGCTCAACCAAGATTTGGTGATACAACGTAAGGAAAAAGATCAATTGTTGGCCGAGAACACCAAAGCCAAGAATGAACTTTCCCGCGAAGTGGAGGCACAAAGAGACCTTTTGAGAAGTGTTCGCCAAAATGAGGCCAAGTATACCGCTGCCATTGCAGAAAAGCAAAAGGAGGCCCGTAGAATTGATCGGGAAATAGAAAGGTTGATCAAAAGTGCCATTGCCAGTTCCAACAAAAGCTCAGGGAAGTCTACCAGTGCGGTAAAATTTGCTTTGACACCTGAAGCCAAGTTGGTGGCCGATAATTTTTCAGCAAATAAGGGAAGACTTATTTGGCCAGTGGAAAATGGGATAAAAAGCCAAGGGTATGGTGTATATGCTGATAAGATATATCCCGGGATAAAGCACCAGAACAACGGTGTCACCATTACAACTGATAAAGGAGGTCAGGCAAGGGCCATTTTTGAAGGAGAGGTCATCGCCATTATTTCCGTTCCTGGAGGGAGTAAAGGAGTAACGGTGAAGCACGGAAACTATATAAGCACCTATTATAATCTCTCCAAACTGTATGTAAAAAAAGGAGATAAGGTTGTGGCCAAGGAGGTTTTGGGGGATGTTTATACCAATCGGTTTGACGGCACCACAAAATTAAAGTTCTATTTGTATCAAGATTCCAATAGGTTGAACCCAGAGGATTGGATCTATCAATTATAACTTATGCGAAAAATCACGGATTTACAAGGAAGTTTTACGCTGCACAATGGTGTTCAAATGCCGTATTTTGGATTGGGGGTTTATCTCTCCAAAGATGGTGGCGAAGTCATCAACGCGGTAAAGGATGCCCTGAACCACGGATACCGGCATGTGGATACCGCCTCCATCTATAACAACGAGGAGGGCGTAGGCATTGGTATTAAAGAAAGCGATGTTCCCCGAAAAGATGTTTTCTTGGTGAGCAAGGTCTGGAATACCGATCAGGGCTATGACAGTACCCTAAAAGCTTTTGAGGCGAGTTTGAAACGGTTGGATACCGACTATCTGGATCTATACTTGATTCATTGGCCCAAAGGCGAGCTTTCCAAGGAAACCTGGAAGGCCCTAGAGCGACTTTATAAGGAAAAGCGTATACGGGCCATTGGGGTAAGCAACTTTTTACAGCACCATTTGGAGGATTTGTTGATCTCGGCCGAAATTGTCCCCATGGTCAATCAAATGGAGTTCCATCCCTATTTGGTACAGCAGGATTTGGTAGATTTCTGTCATGCCAGAGGCATTCAATACGAAGCATGGTCCCCAATGATGCAAGGGAACATATTTGACCTTGAGATTATGAAGGATTTGGCTTCCAAGTACAACAAGACCGTTGCTCAGATCGTGTTGCGGTGGGACCTTCAAAAAGGGGTGGTCACCATTCCAAAATCTTCCAAAAAAGAGCGGATTATCTCCAACGCGGCTATTTTCGACTTTGAACTCAGCCCAGAAGATATGCAACGATTGGATGCCTTGGATCGGGGCAAACGCTTTGGCCCGGACCCGGATAATTTTGATTTTTAGGCAGATTGCCATACGGAAAAAGTGTCGATAGGGCACTGATTTTAAGCATTATCCCTCATCCGTCAACTCAAATCCTGTATCCGTCAATTCAAGGGGTGTACATTGGACCCAAACTGTGAAATTGTCTCTCAATACTTAAAATTTTGAGAGATATGAGAAAATTAAAGTGTAGGGTATCTGTCTTAATGATGTCTGTAGACCGAATCAATTCATTAAACCCTTCTTGTTCAGGTTCTCTATAGGAGATTTTAATCTCTCAAACCAAACAAGTTCCATACCTATGCCTGGTATTCGCATTTTATTCGTGTTGATGCTCTTTTCGTCCTGCCAATTGGATTATGAGGATAACAGAAGGGTTTTAATTAGTGGCCAAGTTGTAGGTTTTGAAAACGAAGAACTTCCTGCTTTTCCAATTGAAGCCTATGCTTCAGTATATGCGGATACCGATTTAATAGGAACAGACCAATCCAATACCAAAGGGAAGTACGCGATCACGACCATTTCAGCCAAGAATTCCCAGAATATTTCGGTATACATCAATAAAGAAGGAACCTATGGCTATCAAGGGGACAGACCTTCCATTACTTTACAGGGGGTTAATTTCTTGATGATGGAAGACTCAAAATATACTATTCCCAATAGGGTTCGAATGGGAAAAATGAAAGAAGTGCAAGTCAAGATTCATAGGATAACAAACCAGATGGATAGGCTTGAGTATAAGATTTTGTATAACGCCAAGATGAAGGAAATCAGCTTTGAGCCGGGGGCTGAACAAGAAGGTGGGAATTGGCCACATAGCAAGTCTGGGGAACTTTTTTTAGAAGATTCCTTTGAGGAACAGACCATTTGTGTCCCAGAAGGGGATTCCATAGCACTTCAATACAAACTGGTCAATGATGAGCTGGTCAAAAAACAGCAGACCATAGTATTACCCTATAATAAAACAGAAAATGCATATGAGTTTGAATTTTAAAAACAGGGTTATGCAGATGGTTTGCTGTTTGGCAGTGCCGTTTCTTTATGGACAGGAACAAGATGAAACCTTGGAGAGTGCCATTTTTGGGGAAATAGGAGTCTGTTATGTTGTTCCCGTTGCGCATGGCAACAATTTCCTTTCAGAAGGGTATGGTTTGGGAAATGGATTTACTATTGATGCATTTGTGATGATGGGCAGCAATTGGTTTGTTGGGGGTCAAGGGAGTCATTTTAAAGGGGAGGTCACCAATGTAACTGCCGTTGGGGCCATTGACAAGAGTGGAATTACACATCTCCATGTCATAGGCGGGTATTCGTTCATAAATACGGGTGCCAATCGCATATTTTTTGAAATAGCGCTGGGTATAGGGTATGCCAACTATAGGCATAAAAAAGAATTCAAAAGATTCAAGGATGATGGTTTTTCACTTGCGACCACTCTTTCATCATCATATAGAATCACCAAAAGTATTGGGATATACCTAAAATTGGACAACTACTGGGATTTCTTGGGAGTGACAACTGCGCCTGAACTTGAAAATTTTTTTGGAAGGACACAAACTTTTGCACCTTCCATAGGGATAAAATTGTATGCGTTTTAATCTTTAAGAAAGAACGCCTTAAGCTCCGTAACCCTGCTCTCACAAAATTGTACCCTGCGGCAAACACTCACATCGGGAAATCCGCAATTGTCATTTCGATATGAGGAATGCAATGACGATTGAGAAATCTCACCCAACCATAGATTTCTCGTCGCTCGTGCCTCACTCTGTCGAAATGACAGGGGCATTCGTGTCAATTGGGGGAATTCGTGTCCGTCCCCAATGTCATTCCGTGCCTGACATGGAATCCCATAATTCTAGAATGACAATGTCCAATGCGTAATCGTCATTCCGAACCCAGTCCTGAACGAAATGAAGAAATAGTGAGAAATCTCTCAATCATAAGATTTCTCGTTGCTCGTACCTCACTCTGTCGAAAAGACAGAGGGCATTCGGGTCAATTGGGTCAATTTTTGTCCGTCCCCAATATCATTCCGTGCTTGACATGGAATCCCATAATCCTAAAATAAAATCATGGTTTCACTCGGCTTGGAAATCATCAATCGAGTGGTTTTTCTTTCAGGTGAACTTGTTGAAGTTAGGAGAAACGATATCGAGAATCAACCCAGAAACAAGGCCTTAAGCTCGGTAGCATCTGAAGGCTTTAGCTTTCCGGCCAAGACCAAACTCAATTGTTTTCTCCGTAAAGCGGCGGCAAAACGTTCCTTTTCCAAGTCTGTTTCAGGGGCAAGTTCTGGGACTTCTGTAGGTTTTCCCGTATCGTCCACGGCCACAAAGGTATAAATGGCCTCATTGGCCTTGGTGCGTTCGCCGGTAAAACGATCTTCGATCCACACATCAATAAAAATCTCCATGGAGGTCTTGAACGCCCGGGAAACAGCGGCTTCCACAGTAACCACACTACCTAGGGGCACCGCCCGGTTAAAGGCCACATGGTTCACGGAGGCGGTAACGGTGATCCTTCGGCTATGCCTACGGGCCGAAATACTGGCCGCCCTGTCCATTCGGGCCAAGAGTTCCCCGCCAAACAAATTGTTCAAGGGGTTGGTTTCGCTGGGGAGGACCAAATCGGTCATTACAGTTCTGGATTCGCTTGGAGTTTTGGCGCGCATACCTTTAAATTTTGCGCAAAGATATTGAAGTGTCGTATCGTTTTAAAGAAAAGTAGGCTTATTTCTCGGAAAGGAGCCAAGCATCACGGGATTCGGAGGTCTTTACCTTTTTAAGAAAAGCCAAGGCTTCCTTGGGATCTTCAAAACTATCGTAGGCCACTTGGTGAAGGCCATATTTGTTGATGCCTAAATAAAATGCATTGAAACCTTTACTTTTTAGCTGTTCCACACGTTTTTCAGCGTTTTCTTCCATACGGAAAGCGCCAGCAATGACATGGTGTTTGCCTAATTTCTTTTTGGTTACATCCAAATTCAAGGCAGGCAGTTCCAAGGGATCACTTTCAAAGAAAGTGGCCTCCTGGATTAAACGTGACACATGTTCTTGGGCCTGTTGCTGTACGGCGACCTGCTTTTGTTGAAGGTCACCATAAGTGCGGTAGGAGGTAACACCCAAGGAAACAGCCAAAAACAATACGGCAGCATATTTTAACCAAGGCCTGAACGAGGTTTGTTCCCGTTTTTCAGGAGTGATGATGAACGGAATCTTTTCTTCGAGTTCCTCAACTTCCTCTTTGAGGACCTCACGCTGGATAGGGGTGGCCGAAAAAGCGGTTAGCCCAAAAGATGACGTCAAAAAGTTGGTTTTGTTCTCTGGTTGGAATTGGATGCGTTGTTCCCTATTGTGCCAAAGCTTTCCAACCCCAAAAAGTTCAATGCTTTCCCCTTGTTCCAACTTATTTTTCCATGAACGGGATACTTCTTCCACTTCTTGCAACAACTCCTCATAGCCCAATTTTTTTTCCTTGGCAATATGGGACACCAAAAGCCCATCATTTTTGGACAATTGGGCATTAAAGGAAATGGTTTTGGAAGGAGGGACCAAAGTGTTGGTGGTCACATCAATCTCTGCGGATTTTCCATGTGCCAAAAAAGCCCCAAAACCGGGAACCACAACACAATTGTAATCGAACAGCAATTTTTCTATGTAAGAATCAATCCGCATGGCCACAAATATTGCAAAAAATATAGGAGAACAAAATAGGAGGGATAACTTTTTATTAACATTTGAAAATCTGTATTTTGTGAACAATTATCACACCCAAATCAAATGACTGAACCTGAAATTATTGCGGCGCTCCGCCTGCAGGCCATTCCCAATATTGGTGATATCACGGCCAAGAAATTAATTTCCCACTGCGGTAGTCCAACGGCCATTTTTAAGGATAAACCACATCACCTTTTAAAGATAGAGGGGATTGGCCGGTTTACTTTGAAGGGACTCCACGATGCCATGTATCTGGATGAGGCCGAATCCGAATACCAATTTATTTCCAAGGAGAACATCAAAGCCTCCTATTTTATGGA
Organism: Flagellimonas alvinocaridis; assembly: GCF_965248585.1. NCBI lineage: Bacteria > Pseudomonadati > Bacteroidota > Flavobacteriia > Flavobacteriales > Flavobacteriaceae > Flagellimonas > Flagellimonas alvinocaridis. The sequence goes on along the minus strand of NZ_OZ252111.1, from coordinate 3,664,142 downwards.
GGAAGACTATCCGACCTATTTGAAACATTGTGTGGATGGTCCCATTCTTATTTTTAAGAAGGGTAACATCAATTTAAGGGAAAGAAGGATTATCAGTGTAGTGGGCACTCGAAATATCACAAGCTATGGTACTGCTTTTTGCGAGGCGTTTGTGGAAGAGATTGCCCCATTGGACCCTATTTTGGTGAGTGGCTTTGCCTATGGGGTGGACATTGCCATCCAAAAGGCGGCCATGAAGAAGGGTTTGCAGACCGTGGCATGCTTGGCCCATGGACTCAATCAGATTTACCCTAAAGCACACAAAAAGTATGTGGCGGAAATGGAACGGAATGGAGGGTTTATCACGGAATTTTGGAGCAGCAGCAAACCGGACCGGGAAAATTTTCTAAAACGGAACCGGATCATAGCTGGGATGAGCGAAGCGACCTTGGTAGTGGAGTCGGCCGAAAAGGGAGGAAGTCTTGTCACGGCAGATTTGGCCAATGGGTATAATCGGGAAGTGTTTGCAGTACCGGGAAGGTGTACGGATAAGTATAGCAGGGGGTGCAATGACCTTATTAAAAGGCAAAAAGCCCATTTGCTTACTTCCGCAGCAGATTTAATCTATCTTTTGGGATGGGAATTGGAGGAAAAAAAGGAAAAATCCCCATTGCAAAAACAGCTTTTCATCGATTTGGATGAAACAGAAAATTCAGTCTATTCGTACTTGCAGTTGAACGGGAAACAATTGCTGGACACCGTAGCTTTGGAGTGTAAACTACCTATCCACAAAACCTCATCCACACTTTTGAACTTGGAAATGAAAGGATTGATCCGACCATTGCCCGGGAAATTGTTCGAGGCGATTTGAGGAATACGATTTTATGTCATGCTGAGCGAAGCGAAGCATTTCAACAAAATTTTTCTGTCGTACATTGGATTCTTTACCGTTGCTTTGGCTCAGATTCAGAATGACACTAAAAAATCAATAGCCTAACTTCTCCCGTACCCGTTCCAAAACCCCATTGGCCACCTTTTGGGCCTTTTGAGCGCCAATGGCCAAGGCTTGATCCACCTCATCCAAGTGGTTCATGTAGTAGTCGAACTTTTCACGGGGCTCTTTAAACTTCTCCACGATAAGCTCGTACAAGGCCTGTTTGGCATGTCCATAGCCATAATTGCCTGCCAAATAGTTGGCGCTCATCTCTTCTATCTGTTCAGGAGAGGCCAAAAGTTTGTAGAGGGCAAAGACATTGTCCTTGCTTGGGTCTTTGGGCTCTTCCATGGGCGTACTGTCGGTTACTATGCCCATAATCTGTTTGCGCAACTTTTTGTCTGGTTGAAATAGGTTGATGAGATTGTTGCGGCTCTTGCTCATTTTTTCCCCATCGGTGCCGGGAACATACATGGTGCCTTCATGTACCTTGCCTTCCGGTATTACAAAGGTCTCTCCCATCTGGTTGTGGAAGCGGGAGGCCACATCGCGGGTCATTTCCAAGTGTTGCAGCTGGTCTTTCCCTACGGGAACAATATCGGCATCATACAATAGAATGTCGGCGGCCATGAGCATGGGGTAGGTGAAGAGTCCTGCATTTACATCTTCCAACCGATCGGCCTTATCCTTGAACGAATGGGCCAAAGTCAGTCGTTGGTAGGGAAAAAAGCAGCTCAGGTACCAAGCCAATTCGGCGGTCTGTGGCACATCGCTCTGGCGGTAAAAAACGGTTTTGTTTATATCGAGCCCAAACGCCAACCACGCGGCTGCTATGGCATGGGTGTTGCTTCGCAACAGTTCCCCATCCTTGATCTGGGTGAGCGAATGCATATCGGCAATAAAAAGAAACGAATCATTTTTGGGGTCTTTTGCCATTTCAATGGCAGGCATTATAGCACCCAAGATATTTCCCAAATGGGGCGTTCCTGTACTTTGGATTCCGGTGAGGATACGGGCCATGTTACATTTTTGCCCGTAAAAGTACACATCCGTAGGGTATAAAAAAAGCGGCAAAAGCCGCTAATTTGTTTTCTTTGAAAAAGCTACTTCTTAAACAGACTGGCCACAAAAAGAAGGACAACCGCCCCAATGACCCCAGTAAGTAGATCACCAATGACCCCAGAACCAATATGGATGCCCAGAGTACCAAAAAGCCAATTGCCAACAATACCGCCAACAATACCAAGAATAATGTTCAGTAGAACGCCAAAGCCTCCCCCTTTCATAATTTTCCCGGCTAGCCAGCCAGCAAGTGCTCCGATCAATAATGCATAAAGTAATCCCATTGCTACAAGTTTTAATGGTTAGCCTTATAAAGATATTGAAAAATTCTACTTTTGAAACATGCTTCCAATAATCAGAAATGCAGGGCATGCTCTGTACAGGATTTGGTTTTACGTGCTGGTGGCCGCACCTATTTTTGTTTTTTTTCCTTTTTTACTGTTGGCCACAATATCAGAAAGGACCTATTCCCAATTTTTCTGGATGGCCAAAAACTTATGGGCAAAGCCCATTCTATATGGTATGGGATGCTTCCCAAAGATTATACGGGAGCAAGATATGGAAAAAGGGAAGAGCTATATGTTGGTGGCCAACCATGCGAGTATGTTAGACATTATGTTGATGTTGATGGTAAGCAAAAACCCCTTTGTTTTTGTGGGTAAAAAAGAACTGGTTAAGATTCCAGTTTTTGGATTTTTCTACAAAAGAGTCTGCATTATGGTGGACCGCGAGGATGTGCGGAGCAGGACTGGGGTATATCGTCGGGCCCAACGACGGTTGGACCAAGGCCTGAGCATCTGCATATTTCCAGAGGGGGGAGTGCCCGAGGAACATATTCTTCTGGATGAATTCAAGGATGGGGCCTTTAAAATGGCCATTGCCCATAAGATACCTATAGTCCCGATTACGTTTTATGACAACAAAAAACGTTTTTCTTTTACATTTTTTAGTGGAAGACCTGGCAGGATACGTGCCAAAGTGCACCATTTTTTTGAAACCGGGATATTGGCGGAAGAGGATAAATCAACCCTAAGGGAAGAGGTAAGGGAGGTAATTTTAAAGGAGCTGACCGAAAGTTTATAAAGATTGATTCAGGTAAGATTGGGAAGTTTTAAGGCCATGTTTCTAATGTAGTTGCCTTCATTGTTGGATTCCGTAATGGTATGGGTAATGTTGTACTGTTTCAAGGTGTTCAACAAATCAATTTGATCTTGCCATTGCAAAATATTCTGCCGGTGTTCAGGATGATTTTCGGAGAATGCCCCAGTATTTTGTTTTTTGTGTTGCACCTCCATAGTGACCGAGTTTTCAAAAACTTTAAAAGTGATTTTGAAATGCTGATTCTTTTGTTGGTTGGACATGGACTGTTCTATAGTGTTTTCAAAAAAAGTTTGAACCACAAGGGATGGAATTATAACTTCACCCACTTTGTCTGAACCTTCGGAAATGGAGATTCCAAAATCAAACGAGTCATCATAACGGAGCTTCTGGAGTTTCAGGAATGCATTCAGCATATCAATCTCTTCCTTGAGGGATACTGTGTCCCGCTCCAATTGCTTTAAATAAAACCGAATCAATTTGCTGAAGGTTGATAAGTATTCCAAGGCCAACCTCTTTTTTTCCGAAGTGATGAAATACTGGATGGAATTGAGCGCATTGAAAACAAAATGAGGATTTAATTGGGAGTTCAAGGTTTTCAATTTCAACGCCAACATTTCTTCCTTAATTTCAAGTAATCTATCCTTTTCCTCCATCAAGGCCAAATTGTCCCTGACACTTTTAATTTTTATGGCACAGATGGATGCAATGGCCGAAAGCATTTTAAGGTGATGGGCAGTAAAAAAATTGGCTTGGGGATGTTCGCAATCAATGACTCCGTAAATGGTGTCTTCATATACAATAGGCACACAGATTTCGGAAAGCCGTAGAGCATCATCTTCTATATACCTATTATCTTTTGATGTGTCTTTGATGATTTCTGCTTGCCCGCTTTGGGCCACATATCCAGTAATTCCATCCCCAATATTTATTTCAACGGGGTTGTACAATTTCTGGTCTTTTGGATTTTTTGGACCATAGGCTGCTTTTTGTACAAGTAACCGGTTGTCATGGTCCAACAGATACACCACACAGTCCACAAATCCTAATTTGGCAATACAGTTTTTGGCCAAATCCCATAGGATATCCTCTTCATTAGCCTTTCCCATCAATGATTTTGAAAAATAAATGAGAATATTCTCAAACTGCTCATTCATAGGTTGATATAGGTTAGTTTACAGCCATAATGTACTAAATATTTTTTTAGATGGAGCCATAAAAAAAGTGCTCCAAAGTCTGGAGCACTCAAGTGATTGCCTAAAGGGGCAATCTTCCTAACCAACTTCTTTATAGCTAGAACTTAAAGCTGACACCGCTGTATACACCCAAGGAAAAGGGTTGAAATTCCCCAGCTGTTTTGGAAAAGGTGTTCATTTGATATTTAAAAACAGGTTCTATATTAAGCTGTACTTTAGGGGTAAACTTGTAATTGAATCCCATGCCAAAATTGGCACTGAAGTTTACGTCATTGGCATTAGTGGCCTCTCCAATTTCAGTAACCAAACCTTCCGCTTCCAGCAATACCGAATTGTCCACTAAGAACAGGGAACTTACTCCTCCAATAAGGTCAACGCCAAATTTTCTATCTATCAAGGCATAGTCCACTTCCAAAGGAATTTCTATATAGCCCAATTGTTGTACCATTTTCCCATCCAGAACAGGGATTTCGTTGGATGTAAGCTCTATAAAGGCATCTGTTGGCAAATCGTTGGGTAGATTGTTTTTACTCTGCACCACCAAGGTCTGCGATTTTTGGCTATAATTAATATTATCCAACTTCTCATCTGATGACACCCTTGAAGATGAAGAGAACACTACATCATTGGTGTCGTACCCAAAGTTTACCCTATGTACCCCGGAACGCACCTTTACTTTCTTGCCAACTTCATAGGCAACGGTAAGCCCATAACTTAAATTAAAATTACCGGATTTGGAGTTGCTTGCAAAATCTGAATGTATGGGAGAACCATCTCCAGTAGCATTAAAATATACAGGGGCAACGGAAGGGCCTACGGACCATTTGCCAGAGTTATTGTTGGCCACGACTATTTCCTCTTCTTCTTGTTCTCTTATGGCATCATAAATGGACTTCTTTTCTGTTGACTCTTTTTGACTGGCAGCGATGGCTTCTCCCTTGTTTTTTTGACCCAAAGCTTCAGAATGAGGTTGCTCAATATTGTTTTTGTCCGTGGAATCGTTTTGGGCTATTGCCTCTTGGGATTTGTCCCCTGTATGGGGAATTACCTCTTCTTTGTCTAGAATCTTATCAAGTGTTTGACCTTCTTCTGGAACATCTTCGTTCAAAGCCAAAGCAACATCTTTTTGATTTTGAAGCTGTGCTGGAATATTTTGGTCAGCTTTGGCAGTACCCCTCTTTTTGGAGTCTGTATCGACCACTTGTTCTTTGGAATTGATACTCCTATTAAAGTTCATAGTACCTTCGGAGCCATTTTCCACATTTGTTTTATCTTCTTCCGAAGAAGAATCCACTAAACCTTGTACTTCTTCATTGGTGGAGGTATTGTTGCCCTCACCTGTTGCATTATTTTGTACAGGAGTTTCTGTATCTGAGATGATGATTTCACCTTCTTGGGTTGTTCCCAGCGGATTGATAATGTAAAATAGAATGGCCAATAATGCGGCCACGCCACCCAATTGCCACCAAATAGGCACAACCCGTTTTTTTCGTTTCTTCTTGTCCAAGGAAGCTTCAATGGACTCCCAGACGTTATCGTCCGGGGTTTCTTGAAATCCCTCAAAGGTTTCCTTGAACAATTGCTCTAGATTCTTTTTCCCCATGATCAAGCGCTTTAAGCAATGTTTATTTTTTCTTTCTCTATTTTTTCCCTCAAAATCATTTTGGCCCTGGCCAAATTGGATTTTGATGTTCCAGTGGATGTCCCCAACATCTCACTGATTTCCTTATGGCTGTAGCCGTCCAAAACATAAAGATTGAACGTGAGCCTGTACTTGGTTGGTAATTCTTGGATGTAGCCCAATAGGGTAGACAGGCTTACGTCTGTCTGTTCAACTTCCAAGTCGGGCTCATCTCCCATATTTTCGGACACCACGTCCAAATACTGTTCTTTTCGGTATTTCTGTAAAACGGTATTTACGGTGATCCGTTTGATCCAACCCTCAAAAGACCCTTGGAAACTGTACTGATCTATTTTGCTGAAAATGGTCATAAAGCTGTCATGGAGGTTATCCTCCGCTTCAGCTTTATTCTTGGAGTACTTAAGACACATACCGAAAAGAATACCGGAATATCTCCGGTATAGTTCGGCCTGTGCGTGCCTTTTCCCCTTTTTGCAGTTATATATCAGTTCTTCTAAATCCAAATGTTGGTCAATTTTGGATAGTTACTGTCTAAATTTTTAATTAGTTTGAGCCTCATCCACCGGTACAGTGTATTCCAAGAATACAGCTTCGTCATTGGCATCTTGGCCGGCATAAAATTTAAAATTGTATTCTCCCGTGAAAATTACCCTGAAAGGTAAAGTGGCTTCAACCTCCTGAACAGCTTCTGTGCATGCTGTGTCATCATCGGTCAATACAGAGCCCACTACTACGACCTCGCGGTCGGTCTCTCCCAATTTGGTTACATCGAATCCTTCAAAAAACGTGCAGCCATTGGGCCTCAAATAGGTAACTTTAATGTTGTAGGTTTGGTTGAGTTCAAAAGACTCAGGCATTTCCGCTTCCACGGCAGCCAAGGTGGTAAAATAAAAATTTGGGGTATCATCGTCCAGATTACAAGCGCTGAACAACGAACATGCCACAAGTACCAATATGGGCACAAACACTTTTTTCATATAAATCCTTTTTAGTCCCTAGATGTACAGTATTGTCAAGGGTTGCGTTGGATTTTCACAGGAAAAAGTTAAACCTGTCCGGATATATCGGGCTGGGTTTACGAAGTAACTGCGGAAATAGCTTCCTTGATTTTGGTTTCAAGTTCTTCGGATAGTTCTGGGTTGTCCAATAAAAGTGCTTTTACGGCATCCCTTCCCTGGCCCAATTTGGTGTCGCCATAACTGAACCATGAACCACTTTTCTTGATGATTTCATAGGCTACACCCAAATCGATTACTTCTCCTACTTTGGAAATCCCTTCGCCATACATGATGTCAAACTCAGCAGTTTTGAACGGTGGAGCCACCTTGTTCTTTACCACTTTCACACGGGTCTTGTTTCCTTGTACATCCCCATCGGTGCTCTTTATCTGGGTGGAACGTCTGATATCCAATCGTACCGAAGCATAGAATTTAAGCGCATTACCCCCGGTGGTGGTTTCAGGATTCCCGAACATGACCCCGATTTTTTCCCGCAATTGGTTGATGAAGATTACGGTACACTTGGTCTTGCTTATGGTAGAAGTCAGTTTTCGCAAAGCCTGAGACATAAGTCGGGCATGGAGTCCCATTTTGGAATCTCCCATTTCGCCTTCAATTTCACTTTTTGGGGTCAAAGCCGCAACAGAATCCACAATAACAATATCAATGGCCCCGGAACGAATCAGGTTGTCGGCAATCTCCAACGCTTGTTCCCCATGGTCGGGTTGTGAAATGATGAGATTGTCGATATCCACCCCCAATTTTTTGGCATAAAAGCGATCAAAGGCATGTTCCGCATCGATAAAGGCAGCAATACCCCCAGCTTTTTGGGCTTCGGCAATGGCGTGCAAGGTCAATGTGGTCTTACCGGACGATTCGGGGCCGTAGATTTCGATGACCCTTCCCCGTGGGTATCCGCCAACGCCCAAAGCAACATCCAATCCCAACGATCCAGTGGGGATTACCTCAACATCTTCCACTACACTATCACCCATTTTCATAACGGCACCCTTGCCGTAAGTCTTGTCCAACTTGTCCAGTGTTAGTTTAAGGGCTTTTAATTTTGCTTCTTTTTCGTTGCTCATGGTTCAATGGATTAGGAAGGCTAAAATACCATTTCTTTCTTCATACGGCAAAGGCCACGCAACCTTTTTATCAGATATGAATCTAAGGGGTACTAACTCAATATCCATAGGGCGAACATTAGTTCGACATTCAAGGTAGGGAGAAAATTTAGCTGTGAAAAAGACCAAAGTGGTTTTAAAAGGGTTTCTGTATTAAGGAAACCCTTTTCTTTTTACCTCAACGGGAATTTGTATCTTTGCATCCATTTTTAGAGAACCATTCTTTAACTTAAAATATTGGTATAGCATGCAACTGTACAATACATTAAGTGCAAAGGAAAGGGAGAAACTCATTGAGGAAGCGGGCAAAGATCGGCTTACCATCTCTTTCTACAAGTACGCACATATTGGGAACCCCAAAATTTTACGAAACCATCTTTTTTTGGCTTGGAATGAGATGGAGGTTTTAGGCCGAATCTATGTGGCCCACGAAGGGATCAATGCGCAACTTTCTGTTCCTGCGGAAAATTTTGAAATCTTTAAAGCGCACTTGGACAGCATTACTTTCTTGGAAAACGTTCGATTGAACATTGCCGTTGAGCAGGACAATAAATCCTTCCTGAAGCTGAAAGTCAAAGTCCGTGAGAAAATTGTGGCCGATGGATTGAACGACAACACCTTTGATGTCACCAACAAAGGAATTCACGTAGGCGCCGAACAGTTCAATGCGCTTATTGAGGACCCTGATACGGTTTTGGTGGATATGCGAAACCACTATGAAAGTGAAATAGGCCACTTTAAAAATGCCATTACACCGGATGTGGATACATTTAGGGATTCTTTGGATATTATTGAAGCTGATTTGGCCGAACACAAGGAAGATAAGAAATTGGTCATGTACTGTACCGGAGGCATTCGTTGCGAAAAGGCCAGCGCTTATTACAAACACAAAGGTTTTAAAAATGTGTACCAGTTGGAAGGTGGTATCATTGAGTATACCAGACAGGTCAAGGCCAACAATCTTGAAAATAAATTTTTAGGCAAAAACTTTGTTTTTGACCACCGAAGAGGGGAGCGTATTTCGGATGACATCATTTCCAATTGCCACCAATGCGGTAAACCTTGCGATACCCATGTCAATTGTGCCAATGAAGCATGTCATTTGCTGTTTATCCAGTGCGAGGAATGTGCTACGGCAATGGATAATTGCTGCTCTACGGAATGCCAAGAAATCCATGCCCTGCCTTATGAGGAGCAAAAGAAACTCCGAAAAGGCAAGGAAGTCAGCAACAAGATTTTTAAAAAAGGACGTTCTCCCGTGTTGAAATACAAAAACTAGCATTTCACGATAGCCACAAATTGTGCTATATTTACAATTGAGTAATTTTTATGAACCCTATTTGGGAAAAGGGCATACCTTTTCTTGAATCAAGATACAAAATATGGCGTGTAGCAGTTGTTCAACCGGCAAGGATGGACAACCGCGTGGTTGCAAGAACAATGGGACTTGCGGCACTGATGGTTGTAACAAGCTAACGGTCTTCGATTGGCTTTCCAATATGTCGTTGCCCAACGGTCAAAAATCTTTTGATTGCGTTGAGGTGCGTTTCAAGAACAGTAGAAAAGAATTTTATAGGAATGCGGACAATCTTCCATTATCCATAGGTGATGTTGTGGCTACCCAAGCCAAATCGGGTCATGATGTGGGCATGGTGACCCTTACCGGGGAATTGGTGCGTATCCAGATGAAACGAAAAAAGGTCGCAGCGGATGACAAAGCTCTCCCAAAAATCTACAGAAAAGCCACCCAAAGGGATATTGACATCTGGCAAAAGTGCAGAGACCGAGAAGAAGAAATTAAAAAACGATCTCGGGAAATTGCCATTTCACTAAAGCTGGAAATGAAACTCAGTGATGTTGAGTTTCAGGGTGATGGATCTAAGGCAACTTTTTACTACACGGCGGAAGATCGGGTCGATTTTAGACAATTGATCAAAGACATGGCCAAGGCTTTTGGCATTCGAATTGAAATGCGCCAAATAGGCTACCGCCAAGAAGCACAACGTTTAGGAGGCGTTGGTTCCTGTGGACGGGAACTTTGTTGCTCCACTTGGTTAACAGATTTTAGATCGGTAAGTACGGCATCTGCCAGATATCAGCAATTGGCATTGAACCCACAGAAATTGGCAGGTCAGTGTGGTAAACTAAAGTGCTGTCTAAACTATGAGTTGGATATGTACTTGGAAGCACTCAAAGGATTTCCGTCTCAAGACAGCAAGTTGTTGACCAAAAAAGGATTGGCCTTTTGTCAAAAAGTGGACATCTTTAAAGAAACGCTATGGTTTTCTTACAAGGACGACCCCGCCACATGGCATGCCCTGAACAAAGAACAGGTTTTGGAAATTCTTGAACTGAACAAGAAGAATGAAAAGGTTGATAGTCTAGAAGACTTTGCCCAAGAAAATATCGACGAAGAGAAAACAACATTTGAAAATGTTGTGGGGCAAGACAGTTTAACCCGGTTTGACAGGCCTAAAAAGAGACGAAAGAAAAAGCGCCGGAAAAAACCCAATCCAAAAGCATCCTCCAATGCGTAATGTCCTAATTTTTCTTGTATTTGCTATGGCTATGTCATCCTGCGATGATCAATTGGTGTTTTCCGAATACAAGCCCATAAACAAGGGGGAATGGAATATGGACTCTGAAGTGGAGTTTGAATTTTATGGGTTGGACTCGACGGTAACGCACAACATGTTCATCAACATAAGAAATGATGATTCTTTCCCGTTCAGCAATCTTTTCCTGATTACGGAATTGGAATCACCGGACGGGAACACCCTTAAAGACACCTTGGAGTACAGAATGGCCGAATCCACGGGGGAATGGTTGGGGAAAGGTCTTGGTGGTGTAAAAGAAAGTAAACTTTGGTTCCGTGAAAACATCGTTTTTCCAGATTCTGGCGTATATAAAGTGAACATTTCCCATGCCATGCGAAAAAATGGCGATGTGGAAGGCCTCCATACTTTAAAAGGAATTACAGATGTTGGTTTGGAAATTGAAAAAAGCACCCAATAAGCAATGACAAAAACAAAACAAAAAAAGCAGCAAGGCTTTTTTACCTACATTAAATGGTTTTGGATTCTATTTGGGTCCGGTGTTCTTATGGCCATATTAGTTTTTCTTTTAGCGTCATGGGGAGTTTTTGGTCCGATGCCCACATTTGAGCACTTGGAAAACCCAAACACCAATCTGGCAACAGAAATTATCTCCTCAGATGGTGAAACCTTGGGAAAATACTATTTGGATGACAATAGAACTCCGGTCGCATATGAAGAATTGCCCGAAAATTTGGTAAATGCCTTGGTGGCCACAGAAGATGCCCGGTATTTTCAACACTCAGGAATTGATGCTCGCGGTACATTGCGAGCCTTTATCTTTTTAGGCAGTAAGGGAGGCGCAAGTACCATATCCCAACAGCTGGCCAGACAGTTGTTTGTGGGGGTTCGTTCCAGAAACCTTTTTGAGGCCGTTACACAGAAAATCAAGGAATGGGTCATTGCAACCCGTTTGGAGAGAAACTATACCAAAGAGGAAATCATATCTATGTACCTCAACCAATATGATTTTCACTACAATGCCGATGGTATCCGTTCTGCGGCCAGAATTTATTTTGGAAAAGAACCCTCTGATTTAAGGACAGAAGAATCTGCGGTCTTAGTGGGAATGTTAAAGAACTCCTCACTTTATAATCCAATCCGTAGGGAAGAATTGGTCTTTAACCGAAGAAACACCGTATTGGCGCAAATGGCCAAATATGGCTATATCACCGAAACACAAAAAGATTCACTTCAAGGGCTGAAGATGAACATCAATTTTAATCCAGAATCACACCGTGAGGGATTGGCCACGTATTTTAGAATGCATTTGCAGCGTTTTCTAAATGGTTGGATTAAGGAAAACCCTAAACCAGATGGGGAAAAGTACAATATCTACCTGGATGGTCTAAAAGTCTATACCACCATCGATTCGCGTATGCAAAAGAATGCGGAAGAAGCGGTAGAGGCCCATATGAAAAATTTACAGGCTGAGTTCTTTCATCAGAATACTCCGGACAGAAACCCGACTGCCCCATTTTTGGACATTAGCAAAGGGGCCATTGATACGATTATGCGGAGTGCCATGAAGCGTTCGCCCAGATGGAAGAATTTAAAAAATGATGGTTTGTCTGAAGAAGCTATCGAAGCTTCCTTCCACGAGAAAACCGAAATGACGGTTTTTGATTGGAACAGTGATTCCTATGAAAAGGACACCATCATGACACCCTTGGATTCCATTCGGTATTACAAGACATTCCTTAGAACAGCTATGATGTCCATGGAACCACAGACTGGGCATGTAAAAGCTTGGGTCGGTGGTGTGGATTACAAGCACTTTCAGTATGATAATGTGATTCAAGGAACAAGACAGGCCGGGTCTACTTTTAAACCCTTTGTATATGCGGCGGCCATGGACCAATTAAGGTATTCTCCATGTTATACCCTACCCGATAATCAATATTGTATTGAACCCGGAAAACATGGAAATATAGATGCATGGTGCCCTAAAAACTCTGATGGAAAGTACTCTGGAGAGGACATGACCTTAAAAAGTGCCTTGGCCAATTCCGTGAACACCGTTACTGCCCAGTTAATAGACAGGGTAGGGCCAGGGTCAGTAGCCACCATAGCAAGGAATATGGGAATTACCCAAGAGATCCAGGAAGTACCTGCCATTGCATTGGGTACTCCCGATGTAAGCGTATACGAAATGGTGGGGGCCTTTGGAACATTTGCCAATCAAGGGGTGTATGTAAAGCCTGTTACAGTAACACGCATTGAAGATAAAAACGGAACGGTGCTGTATGAATACACTCCTGAAACAAAGGATGTACTTAGCAAAGATGTGGCCTATGCCATGATCAACCTTATGGAAGGGGTTACATTATATGGCTCTGGCGGTAGATTGCGCCATTCCTATGCCAAGAATCAGACCGTATATAAAGAAATCGTTACAGGATATCCTTACGAATTGACAAACCCGATTGCTGGTAAAACAGGAACTACCCAAAACCAAAGTGATGGATGGTTCATGGGGATGGTACCTAATTTGGTGACCGGTGTTTGGGTAGGTGGAGACGATAGGTCCATCCACTTTTCTAGACTTCTTTATGGCCAAGGGGCGTCCATGGCATTGCCTATTTGGGCAATTTATATGAAAAAGAATTATGAAAACGAGGAGCTGGGAATTTCAAAGGATGCCTTTGAAGAACCAGAGGAAATGTCCATAAATGTGGATTGTACCAAGCAAACCCAGGAAGAACAAGATGATTTGGATACCGAGGACGATTTAGAGGACATCGATTTTTGATCATCACATACTAAAAAAAGTAAGCCCCAAGTAGTATTGTCTTGGGGCTTTTTTATTTAAATCGTAATTTCAAGCAATCGGAAAAAGACAAGACATATGATCAATAAAACTGTTTCTAACGTCCAAGAAGCCTTAAAGGGTGTTGCTGATGGCATGACCTTTATGTTGGGTGGATTCGGGCTCTGCGGAATCCCGGAAAATGCAATCGCTGAACTGGTTCGATTAGGCATCAAGGATATTACTTGTATATCTAACAATGCAGGGGTAGATGATTTTGGACTGGGGCTTCTATTGCAAAAACATCAAATTAAAAAAATGATATCCTCCTATGTGGGTGAAAACGATGAGTTTGAACGTCAAATGTTAAGCGGGGAATTGGAAGTTGAATTGACCCCACAAGGCACTCTGGCTGAAAAATGTAGGGCCGCCCAAGCAGGCTTCCCAGCATTTTATACTCCTGCAGGATATGGCACCGAAGTGGCCAAAGGAAAGGAAACCCGCGAGTTTGATGGGAAAATGTATGTTCTGGAACCCGCATTTAAAGCCGATTTTTCCTTTGTAAAAGCTTGGAAAGGAGATGAGGCGGGTAATCTCATATTCAAGGGTACGGCCCGAAACTTTAACCCTTGCATGTGTGGGGCTGCCAAGATTACGGTTGCCGAAGTGGAAGAACTGCTTCCGGCAGGTAGTTTGGACCCCAATCAAGTTCATATCCCTGGAATATTTGTACAACGCATTTTCCAAGGAGAAAAATTTGAGAAGCGAATAGAGCAAAGAACGGTTAGGACAAAAAATTAGTTATGTTAGACAAAAACGGAATAGCAAAACGGATAGCAAGAGAGGTAAAGGATGGATATTATGTCAATTTAGGCATAGGCATTCCCACCTTGGTGGCCAATTTTGTACGGGACGATATCAGTGTGGAATTCCAAAGTGAGAATGGGGTTCTTGGTATGGGGCCTTTCCCTTTTGAAGGAGACGAGGATGCTGATATTATTAACGCAGGAAAACAGACCATAACCACATTGCCAGGAGCTTCTTTTTTTGACTCGGCATTGAGTTTTGGTATGATTAGGGGAAAACATGTGGACTTAACGATTTTGGGTGCCATGGAAGTAGCTGAGAACGGCGACATAGCGAACTGGAAAATACCAGGGAAAATGGTGAAGGGTATGGGCGGTGCCATGGATTTGGTAGCTTCGGCTGAAAATATCATCGTTGCCATGATGCATACCAACAGGGCTGGAGAGTCCAAGCTTTTAAAAAGGTGCACGCTGCCGCTTACTGGAGTGGGCTGTGTAAAAAAAATAGTGACCAATTTGGCGGTTCTTGAAGTTACTTCGGAAGGATTTAAACTACTAGAAAGGGCACCTGGGGTCACAGTCGATGACATTGTGAATGCTACCGAAGGGAAATTGATAGTGGAAAAAGAAATCCCGGAAATGAAGATTTAGCAAATATCATTCGATTTTTTACAACAAAAAAAACACGTTACACAACATAAGTTTTAGATTACCAATCATCGACTTTATATTTGGTTATATCGAATTTTTTACCCAAATTGACAACCGTAAAAACAGCACCATGGCAACCAAATTAAACCACACAACTATGGACGAAAGCGTTCAAGTTTACCGAAACGATTTTTTCACAGGATTTATGCTACTCATCAAAAAGCTATTCATGCTTTAGACTGACAATCCCCCCTGTAAAAATTTGGAGCCAACACATTGTTAGGCTCTTTTTTTTGCGATAATTTTACTACATGACCACAAAGAACCTATCCTTTCCATCATGTACATTATCTGATTTGGACACTTTGGTGCAAACATCAATAAGTACGTTCGTGGCCGCTTTCGAAAAGGACAACAACCCAAAAGACTTTCAGGACTATATTGACAACGCCTTTAATAAGGAAACACTTGCTGCTGAACTGGCAAATACAGATTCCCTGTTCCATTTTGCATATGACGGAGATATTTTGGTGGGCTATTTTAAATTAAACGTCGGCGGTGCCCAAACAGATGTGCACGACAAAAATGCCATGGAGATAGAACGTATCTATGTTTTGGGGGAACATCAGGGCAAGCAGATTGGTAGCCAAATGCTAAAGCAAATAATTTCCTTGGCAAGGGAGCACCAAAAGAAATACCTATGGCTTGGCGTGTGGGAGCACAACCCCAAGGCCATACGCTTTTACCAAAGACATGGCTTCCAAAAATTTGGGGAACACCCTTACCTTATTGGAAGCGATGAGCAGACCGATTGGCTTTTACGCTTAGAACTTTAACAATCCACCTAAAAACAGAATATCCCCTTCCGCCCTTAACTTAAAACCAATGGAGTTTTCAAATGCAGCATGGATAAGCAATGAAATTGCCAATGCATTTGATTTTGTAAGACTGTTGGTTCGGTACACAACATCCCTAATGGTTGAAAAACTCACTTTACTTTGGATAGCGATGTTTGCCAAATCATTTTTGGAGACGTTTCTGCGCAAAATTTCGGAAAGCCTTTCATCAATTGGTTTTCCATAGTCGTCCGTGGTAAAAATGTCATCACTTTTGATGACAAGGTTCAAATTGTTCCTTGACCCCATACTTAAATACTTTAAGGGATTAGTAATTATTTTATTGGGGTCTGATCCTATTTTCTATATTTGGCTTGTAACCCAATTACAGAAAAGTGGCGGAATCGCTGCGGCTATAGTGTATTGCGTAATAATTTTACACAATATAATAATTTTATGGTTATAATTAAACAATTAAGGCGCAAAAAGAAAATCAGCCAAACGCAATTAGGAGAAAAAATAGGGGTGAGCCTGCGTACCATACAGCTTTACGAGCGAAAGAACGCGAACATACCCATTAAAAATTTAACCAAGATTGCCCAATATTTTGATATGACCATCGCGGAACTTCATCTGCGGGAAATCAATGATCTGGGTGAAAATTATACCAAAGACCAACCCTTTACAAAGCACGGATGCGTTTTTTACCCCTTGGAACATGGCAAATATTTGGCAATGGCCCCTTTGGTTTTGGTGGAATGGTACAATAAATACATTGAGGCATTGGATAAGCCGGATAAGAATGATCCAAAAGTACCTTTTCAATCTGCATTTATTATTGACTCCGTGGCCAAAGAACCTCACCGTATTTTTGAAATTTCCGGAGACTCTATGAACGATGGTAGCATACATGCCATCCCCAATAAAGCTTTTGTACTAGGGTTAGGTCAAAAAAAGGAATGGCTGGTTAAAAATGATGATACACTTTGGAATAAGCCCTATGTTTTGGTATGCAAAGACCGGATTACCTGTAAGCAACTTACAGGATATCGCAAAGAAACCAAAGCTTTACAATGTCATAATCTAAATTCGTCCCCAGAATATCAGGATTTTGAGCTGCCGTTAGAAGATGTACTGCAGGTCTTTATGATTGTAAAAAAGCAGCTTTAGCCCTATAATACTCAAATTGAATTCAAGATTTGGCAAGCTTTATCCAAAACATCATTGGTCTTGGCGAAGCAAAACCGCAGAAATTTTTGGTCATAATCTGCTTTGCAAAATACAGAGACCGGAATACTGGCAAGCTTATGTTGTTTGATTAAACGTTCCGCAAAGACCGTATCTTTTTCGTCCGTGATATCGGAATACTCCAATAATTGAAAATACGTACCGCCTGAAGGAATCATTTTGAACCTAGAACCCTTTATACCTTTTAGGAAAACATCCCGTTTCTCCTGATAAAAGCTACCCAGGTTTACGTAATGCTTGGGGTCCTTTACATATTGTGCCAAAGCAACCTGCATGGCATGGTTGACCGAAAATACATTGAACTGATGTACTTTTTGAAACTCCTGCATCAAGGGTTTTGGGGCCACGCAATACCCCATTTTCCAACCCGTGGCATGAAACGTTTTTCCGAAGGAAGAGCAGATGACGGCTCTAGCTGCCAAATCGGGATATTTGGCCACACTTTGATGGGGCTTGCCATCAAAAACAATGTGTTCATAGACCTCATCACTCAACAAGATAATATTGGTATCCCTTAAAATATCCTGAAGCTGTACCATATCACTTTTGGACCAAATGGTACCGGTGGGATTGTGTGGGGTATTGATGATGACCATTTTGGTCTTGGGACTTATCGCTGATTTAAAAGCACTCCAATTCATTTTAAAATCATTTCCCTCCAGAACCACTGGGATACTTTTACCCCCAAAAAGCGTTATGGCCGGTTCGTAGCAATCAAAAGCGGGTTCTATGACAATGACCTCATCGTTTTGGCGTACAAAGGCGGCAATCGTCGTAAAAATGGCCTGTGTGGCTCCGGCCGTAGCGGTGATTTCAGATTCGGGATGGTAATAATGCCCATAGAGATGTTTAATTTTTTCTGAAATGGCTTCCCGAAGGGAAAGCACGCCCTGCATGGGGGCATATTGATTATGACCTTTTTTGAAAGCTTCACCCACAAGCTCCAACAGTTTAGGGGCCGGGTTAAAATTGGGAAATCCCTGGGATAGGTTAATGGCATTATGCTCTTGGGCCAATTGGCCAATGGTGGTAAAAATGGTGGTGCCTACCTGCGGCAATTTGGAGGATGGTTCAATCATTGGCGTCATGTTCTTTTAATGTGTCAAGCACTTTTTGCAAGCAACTTTCCAAGTCTTTTTTTACTTCGGTCTCCCAAAACCGAAACACGGTATAGCCCATTTTTTCCAAGGCTTCGTTGACCTCCTCGTCCCGTTGGATGTTGCGTTCAATTTTTGCGATCCAAAATTCGCGGTTGGTCTTGATTTTATGCTTGCGCTCCTCCCAGTTATAGCCATGCCAGAACTCTCCATCAATAAAGATGACCGTACTATACTTTTTTAAGGCGATATCCGGCTTTCCAATGAGTTTTTTGTAATCGATGCGGTATCGGTATCCCGCTGCCCATAAAGCTTTTCTAAAGGCAAGCTCTGGCTTGGTGTTCTTGCCGCGGATCTTGCCCATGATCTTGGAGCGTTCCGGAGTGGTATAAAACCCACTCTCCTCATTGAACCGAGGCACTTTGATACGCTGTGTGGGATACTTTTTGGACATCTTGGAATATACGAAGGTTTCGATCAAAAATAAACTGTTGAAATATCATTCTGAGCAAATGAAAGAATCGATTAGTGGACAACAAAATGGTTTGACACGAATATGTCATGTCGAGCGCAGTCGAGACACAATGTAAAATCCAATCACTCATATGAGATGCTGAAACGAGTTCAGCATGACGCGGGTGCGTCATTTCGAACTGTCAGATTTAGCGCAGTCAAAATCGAAGTGGGAAATCTCAAAAAGGATTAAAGATTTCTCAACCGTCATTTCATTCCTCATTTCGAAATGACATAAGTGGTGTGTGTTATTTTAACCTTGTCAGTATGGTCTCTAATGCGCTCGACTTGACAATATCCAAAGCAACAAAAAACCCAAACTCTTAAGAGTTTGGGTTTTTCCATATATGATGTCTATCACTTATCCCTTTAGGGTAGCGGATAAGTATTCACGGTTCATTCGTGCAATATTGGTCAAGGAAATCCCTTTGGGGCATTCCACTTCACAAGCTCCGGTGTTGGTACAGTTTCCAAAACCTTCCAAATCCATTTGGCGTACCATATTCTGAACACGTTCCACAGCCTCGACCCTTCCTTGGGGCAGGAGTGCAAATTGTGAAACCTTGGCAGAAGTGAACAACATGGCACTTGCATTTTTACAAGCGGCCACACAGGCACCACAACCAATACAGGTAGCGGCATCCATGGCCTCGTCTGCAGCATGCTTATTGATAGGAATGGCATTGGCATCCACGGTATTTCCAGAGGTGTTTACCGAGATATACCCCCCCGCTTGTTGGATACGGTCAAAAGAACTACGGTCCACGATCAAATCCTTGATTACCGGGAATGCTTTGGCACGGAACGGTTCGATTACAATGGTATCTCCATCATTGAACTTACGCATATGCAATTGGCAAGTGGTCACCAAGCGGTCTGGACCGTGAGGTTCGCCGTTGATCTGCAAGGAACAGGTTCCGCAGATACCTTCCCTACAATCATGATCGAACTCTACCGGTTCCTCACCTTTGGAAATCAATTCCTCGTTCAAGATGTCCAGCATTTCCAAGAAAGACATGTCCCCTTCTACACCGTCAAGCGTATAATCCACTATTTTTCCTGCTGAGGACGCGTCTTTTTGACGCCATATTTTTAAATATAATTTCATAGTTTCTTATTTGTAGGATCGTGTCTTCAGTTCAATGTTTTCATAAACCAAATCCTCTTTGTGCAATTTGGCATCTTTGGGCTCACCGGCAAACTCCCAAGCGGCCACATATTTAAAGTTCTTGTCGTCACGCAATGCCTCACCTTCTTCGGTTTGGTATTCCTCACGGAAATGTCCACCACAGGATTCGTTTCTGTGAAGGGCATCCTTGGCAAACAGTTCGCCCAATTCCAAGAAATCGGCCACCCGTCCGGCTTTTTCCAATTCTTGGTTTTTGGAATCGATGGTCCCGGGAACCTTTACGTTCTCCCAGAAATCCTTGCGCAAGTCGGAAATCTCCTTGACGGCCTCTTCCAGCTCTTTGGCGTTTCGGGCCATACCACATTTGTTCCACATGATCTTGCCCAACTTCTTGTGATAGTAGTCCACAGAATGGATTCCAGAACCACCCATCAGTTTTTCCATACGATCACGGACTTGCTTCTCCGCCTCATCGAAGGCTGCGGAGTCGGTCGGGATTTTTCCGGTACGGATATCATCGGACAAATAATCACCGATTGTATAAGGCAGTACAAAGTATCCATCGGCCAGACCTTGCATCAAGGCCGAAGCTCCCAATCGATTGGCACCGTGGTCGCTAAAGTTGGCCTCGCCAGCTGCGTAGCAACCTGGAATGGTGGTCTGGAGGTTGTAATCCACCCAAAGTCCACCCATGGTGTAGTGTACTGCAGGATAGATCATCATCGGGGTTTTATACGGATTCTGATCCACGATTTTTTCGTACATCTGGAACAGGTTTCCATATTTGGCTTCGATAACTTCCTCACCCAATTTTATGATGGTGGCCTCATCTGGATTTTTAAGTCCAGAGGTCAAGGCTTTTTCTTTTCCATATCGTTTAATGGCCGAAGCAAAATCCAAATACACGGCCTCTCCGGTCTTGTTCACACCAAATCCGGCATCGCAACGCTCCTTGGCAGCCCTTGAAGCCACATCACGGGGCACAAGGTTACCGAAAGCGGGATAGCGTCGCTCCAAATAGTAATCACGATCTTCTTCCGCAAGTTGCGTAGGCTTCAATTTCCCTTCACGGATGGCCACGGCATCTTCCATTTTCTTGGGCACCCAAATACGACCATCGTTTCGTAGGGATTCGGACATCAAGGTCAATTTGGATTGATGCTCCCCCGAAACCGGAATACAGGTCGGGTGGATTTGTGTAAAACATGGGTTGGCAAAGAAAGCCCCTTTTCGGTGTGCTCTCCAAGCCGCCATTACGTTACTTCCCATGGCGTTTGTGGATAGGAAAAACACATTTCCATATCCTCCAGTGGCCAAAACCACGGCATGGGCACTGTGTCGTTCAATTTCCCCACTTACCAAATCCCGGGCGATGATACCACGCGCTTTGCCATCCACTAGGACCAAGTCCATCATCTCATGGCGATTATACGCTTGGATCTTACCCCGATTGATTTGTCGGTTCATGGCCGAATAGGCCCCTAAAAGCAACTGTTGCCCAGTCTGGCCTTTCGCATAAAAAGTTCTTGAAACCAATACCCCTCCAAAGGAGCGGTTGTCCAAAAGCCCTCCATATTCACGGGCAAAAGGAACCCCTTGGGCCACACATTGGTCAATAATGTTTCCAGATACTTCGGCCAATCGGTATACGTTGGCTTCACGGGAACGGTAATCCCCTCCTTTGATGGTGTCGTAGAAAAGGCGATAGTTACTGTCACCATCCCCTTGATAGTTTTTTGCCGCGTTAATTCCTCCCTGAGCAGCAATGGAGTGTGCCCTACGTGGGGAATCTTGATAGCAGAAAGTCTTTACGTTGTAACCCAACTCGGCCAAGGTGGCGGCAGCCGCACCTCCAGCCAATCCTGTTCCAACCACAATAACATCGATGTTCCTTTTGTTGGCGGGATTTACAAGATTGATATCGTTCTTATGTTTGGTCCATTTATCGGCCAAAGGCCCAGATGGAATTTTAGAATCCATTATGCCCATACTTAATGTGTTACTGGGTTAAGGTGGTGATACAGGGCGATGAAAGCAAAGCCCAAAGGAATGACCACCGAAAATATTTTTGCAAATGTCTTGATACCCGGAGTGTACTTGTTGTTCAATCCCATACTCTGGAAAGAAGAAGCAAAGCCATGCCATAGGTGAAGACCCAAAAGGAAAAATGAAACGATGTAGATGATGGTCCTCCAGAAAGGAGCGAACTTCTCTACGGTTTCATGGTAATAACGCGTTGGGTCCTCAGGAGAAACCTCTATGTATTTGTAGGCCATTTCATGAACCCAAAAATCATAAAAGTGGAGTGCCAAAAAAGCCAAGATCACCAATCCGGAATAGATCATGTTTCTGGACACCCATGGCGCGTTGGCACTTCCCTTGTATTTCACATAACTGCCGCCCCTTGCTTTTTTGTTCTGGATCTCTAAGGCAAAACCCATGACAAAATGGATGATCACCCCCGCAATCAGAACGGGCTGAAGAACAAATTGAACCAATGGATTGTATCCCATAAAATGGGACCAAGCATTAAAGGTTTCAGGGTCTAGGACCGAGGTAATGTTAATGGTAAAATGTTGTGTAAGAAAAACAACCAAAAAAAGACCCGAAAGCGCCATCACAACTTTTCGGGCAATTGAAGATTTTATCAATCCACTCATCAGTGCTGGTTTTGAGACAAATTTACAGCACGGACGAGTTTTTAACAAGCTTTCAACATTGGAAAACAGCTTATTTAGATTGATTTTAAGCTGTTGGATTCCCAACGATAGAAATGACGAATACTATAAAATAATCCAGGGTTACGTTTTCAAAACCTTATCCAGACATTAAGTCTGAAAATTTTGACCGATATTACCGATAATTACCAACCGAAACCTTATCATGGACATTGCCATTTTATCCGTTAGCCTCAATGTGCATTCCACCAGGAGAATAGCACAGGAGGCCCAAAATGCAGGACATTATGTGGAAATGATCGATCATACCCGATGTTCGGTACAGTTGGGCACGGACAAACCCAAGATTTATTTGGATGCGGAGGATATTACCGATGAGTTCGATGCCATTATTCCCCGTATTGGTACAACGGTGACCCGGCATGGCGCTGCCATTGTGAAGCAATTTGAGATGAACGATATCTTCAGTACAGCAAGGTCCTTGGGAATAACCCGGGCCCGCAACAAGGTGCGGACCCTCCAGATCATGTCCAGAAAGGGAATCCCTATTCCTGAAACCGTATTTTCCATCAACCCCCATAATGTTGAGGAGCAGATCAAGTTTTTGGGTGGCGGTACGGTCATCATAAAATTGCAGGAAGGCACCCAAGGCAAGGGGGTGATGTTGGCCGAGAGTAAAAAATCCGCCAAGTCCATCATAGATACGCTTTACAATATGAATACCAGTATCTTATTGCAGGAATATATTGAGGAAGCCCATGGGGAGGATCTTCGAATCATTGTGGTGGGAAACAAAGTGGTGGCCAGCATGAAGCGGATCAGCAATATCGATGATTTTAGGTCCAATGTGCACCGTGGTGCGGAAACTGAAGCCGTCCAGTTGACCCCAAAAGAAAAATATATTGCCCTCAATGCAACCAAATACTTGGGTCTTGGAGTTGCTGGAGTAGATCTTATCCGTTCCAAAAAGGGGCCTTTGTTGATAGAGGTAAATGCCTCTCCGGGATTAAAGGGCATAGAGGCTGCCACAAACGTGAACGTGGCCAAGCACATCATCCAATATGTGGAAAAAAATGGACGTAGAAAAAGATAACAAGACCATCACCATAAACGGGGAAAGCATAGCTCCCGGGGAACAAAAATCCGTTGCGTTGAACATAGCCCGTTTGCCCACGGGAACGCTGATCGATATTCCCGTACATGTGTTCAATGGAAAAAAGGCAGGGCCAACCGTATTGGTACAAGCTGGATTGCACGGTGATGAAATCAACGGGGTGGAAACTTTAAGGCGAATGCTTCAAGAAAAGAAGTTCAATGTGAAAAAGGGGGCGGTAATGGTGGTCCCCATTCTCAATATTTTTGGATTTATCCATTTTTCAAGGGATGTGCCGGATGGCAAGGATGTGAACCGCAGTTTTCCAGGACGCAAAACAGGGTCACTGGCCAGCAGGATTGCCCATACCTATGCCTCCCAGCTATTGCCACAAGTGGATTTTGGGATTGACCTGCATACCGGGGGAAGCCAACGCCATAATCATCCCCAAGCACGCTATACCCAAGAAGACCCCAAAAGTAAAATGCTGGCGGAATCCTTCGGGGCGCCATTTCATTTTGCCTCCAAACTGATAACAGGGTCTTTTCGGAAGACGACTTTTAAAATGGGCATACCCACCATGGTGTATGAAGCAGGGGAGAGCATGCGGTTTGACGAAAATGCCATTGCGTTTGGCATGCAAGGGATTCAAAATGTAATGAATGGCCTGAACATGTTTGCCAAAAGTGAACCAAAAGAAGAAAAGCAATCGGTCCACTTGGAGTATACCCGATGGGTAAGGGCGCCAAGGGCAGGGATGTTCATACCAGAGATTGCGAATGGACAATCGATTAAAAAGGGAGAAGTTTTGGGACTGATTACGGATACCTATGCGAAAAAGAACAAAAAAATCAAGGCGCCATTTGATGGTTATGTGCTTTGTATCAACCACCAAGCAGTGGTGAACCAAGGAGATGCCCTATTTCATTTGGGGTGTTAGACCTTTCTTCTCCTCTTCAATTTTGGAAAGACTCCATGCAATGGCACTTTCCAAATCTTCAAACTGGCGAATTTTTTCCTTGAAGAAAAGTCGCTCCAAAACAATGCTGGACAAACCACCTTTGTCATAGCTCACAATGGAATAGTACTTGAGTTGATGTCGATTTCTATAAAACTTCAACCAATCCGTGGGGACAACAGAGTAAGGGTTGATGCGATTGGAAATGTAGGCAACGGGTTCATCCCTCCCAATGATTTCGTAGGCAATGTCTATGATTTTTTTGGCCATGGACCAGTTAAAGACCACTCCTTCCTTGATTTCAGAAATGACCAATCCATCAAAGAAATAGAAAATCCCGAACTCACATTCCCGTATTTCACGGATGTTCTTAAAAAAGTCTATGTTCTTGACGGTTTTCTGCATGCCAAAAAAACTTGGACCGTAAAATTAATCAATCCCAAGACGTATTCCGACACCGTTTTATGAACAATTTTTTTTAATCTAAAAAGGCTTTTATATATAGGTCAACCACCATTTCTCCCTATGGTTGGTCTTATAATCATTATACCAACTACAAATAGGATACAAGGCCAAAGTCAGAAGAATCCAAATGAGATATACCACCCACAGACTGAACCCATATCCCCTCAATTGAGGTTGCAAGGTGACCCATAGATCGATGACCATATCGGAAAAACTGAACCCGGTAAAGATGGCAGCAAATACGGCCAATATATGGATCACATAAATATGGACGATGTAAAAAAACATGGGCACCCGACCAATGACCACCAATTTTTGGGTCCAGCGGTTTTGCCAGTTTTCCACCAAGCCCAAAAAAATGAGGGAAGGACCAAGGGTGATTAATAAGTAAAGCAAGGATGGGGGGTATTTGGTTACATTAAAAAAGGAGGCTATGGTTAGCCCAATACTATCTTGTCCTGCCCAAAGGTAAGGGTCGCCATAGGTGTTGAAGGCCCTCAGCGCAAAAAATATCAGAACCATCCCAGCACCCAGCTGGAACAACCTTTTAATCCGAAACTTGGAATCAAAGGAAGGTAAATAGAAGCTTCCAAAATAATATCCGAGGGGCATTACAAATATCCAAGGAATCATAGGGTATCCTACAAAGACTTGGAAACTACCCAAATCCACTAAATTGAATACATGCAATAACGACCATAGGATTGAGGTCGTTGGGTCGGTTGGAGCAACGGAGTCCAACAGGTTATGACCAAAAATGACAATAAGGGATACTGCAACCATAAGCTTTTTGGGAAGATGGATAAATCCGGCCAAAAATATCATGCTTATGCCCAATACCCAGATTACCTGAAGAAGAACGATGGAATAGTCCAGCTTGAACATCCATGCCAATTTTATGACGGTGAACTCAGCGATCACCAACCAAAGTCCACGTTTCAACAACCATGTGGAGAGCGCTTTTTTAGTGATGCGCTGTCCTACAAAAAAAGCTGAGGTGCCCGCCAAGAAAACAAAGACCGGAGCACAAAAATGGGTAACGAACCGGGTCCAGAATAAAGGAACATTGGTTTGGGACATGTCCGTTGGATCAAAGAAATAAGCATCGAAATGAAAATAATCACGGACATGGTCCAATGCCATAATGACCATGACAAGTCCTCGGAGCATGTCAATGGATTTGATTCGGTTTTTTCGGTTGGTCTGCATGATGATGTGTGTTGATGGTTGTTTTTATCAAAAGGAATAACCTTCTGTACAAGTGTCTATTAGCATCACCAAATTACGCAAAAGCCTTGGAAGAAAATAACCCGAAAATTGCTTTGTTTCATGAAACTGTGAATTCCTCCGTCATCGTACGGCTCATTTTTCCATATTCTTCAATTGAATCCCCAATGCTTTGGTGGAAAGCTGCACTTCCAACAGGGACAGGAGCAGGGAAATGACCAAAAAGACCAGACTGACCCCAAAGATGACATTGGCCCAAACGTTCAGTTCCACATAGATGAGGAACATGGTCACCGCCGCCAACAAAAAGCTTATGATGGCTGTGGCCTGCATGTTTTTGATAATCCCCAAACGTTTTCTGAGCTGGTGAATCTGTTGTTTCAAGGGCTGGGCCGAGGTTTCCTCAAACTGTTTGTGCAACTGTCGGATCAGTGCCGCAATGGCCAAATATCGGGCATTGTAGGCCAACATGGTCAGGGAAATGGCCGGAAACAAGAGGGCGGGGATGCTTAGGTTGAGCTGCATGGATTTTATTTTAACGGGAAGGTATGAATTTGTCTTCGGGAACACAATTACCTACATTTGGACAAATCCTTTTTTGACATGAAATACTTTCCCATTGACCAGAATCTATTCATTAAGAACCGCAAGAAATTTATGGCGCAGATGAAGCCCAAAAGTATTGCGGTGTTCAATTCCAACGATGTCTATCCCATTGGGGCGGACAGTACCATGCCCTTTGAGCAGGCGAGGGATATTTTTTACTTGAGTGGAGCGGATCAAGAGGAAACCATTCTGCTACTTTTTCCGGATGCCTTGGACAAAAAACACAGGGAGATCCTCTTTGTGAGGGAGACCAATGAACATATTGCGGTTTGGGAAGGGGCGAAGCTCACCAAAGAACAGGCTACCGCCGTATCAGGAATTGAGACTGTATACTGGCTCACGGATTTTGACAAGGTCTTTTTTGATTTGATGACCGAAGCGGATACCATTTATTTCAATACCAATGAGCATTACCGTCAGTCTGTGGAGACCCAGACCCGGGAAGACCGTTTCATCCAAAAATGTAAACAGGACTTTCCTGCCCATCAATGGGCGAAGAGCAATCCAATCTTACAGGAGATTCGAGGGGTAAAGGAACCAGAGGAAATCGCGTTGATGCAGACCGCTTGTGACATCACCGAAAAAGGTTTCCGAAGGATTTTGGGGTTTGTGAAACCCGGTGTTTGGGAGTATGAAATGGAAGCGGAGTTCCTCCATGAGTTTATACGGAACCGTTCCAAAGGGTTTGCCTACACACCTATCATTGCATCAGGCGCCAATGCCAATGTGCTCCACTATGTGGAAAACAACCAGCAGGTGAAGGATGGGGATATGATCTTGATGGATTTGGCCGCGGAATATGCCAATTACTCCAGTGACCTTACCCGGACCATACCCGCCAATGGAAGATTCACCGACCGTCAAAAAGCAGTGTACAGTGCGGTACTCAGGGTAAAGGACCAAGCCACTAAGATGTTGGTGCCTGGAACTCTTTGGGCCGAATACCATAAAGAAGTGGGCAAAATTATGACCTCGGAATTGTTGGGTCTTGGACTTTTGGATAAAGCTGATGTGCAGAACGAAGACCCCAAATGGCCCGCCTACAAAAAGTACTTCATGCACGGTACCAGCCACCATATTGGGTTGGATACCCATGACTATGGCGAATTGAAAACGCCTATGAAGGCCAATATGGTCTTTACGGTGGAACCTGGCATCTATATCCCAAAAGAGGGAATGGGTATCCGTTTGGAGGACGATGTAGTCATCCAGGAAAAAGGAGAGCCGTTCAATTTGATGCGCAACATCCCCATTGAAATTGAAGAAATAGAGGAGTTGATGAATGCCTGATGGACTTCCTAAGGAAACATATTGAAGAAGTAGTTGAATTGACTGACGAAGAATTCGGTTTTATTCAAAGTCATTTTGGCCATATCCAAAAAAGAAAGCACCAATATCTTGTTCAGGAAGGCGATATTGTGGACAAGGAATATTGGGTGGTGAAAGGATGTGTGAAAAGCTATTTTTTGGATGATGATGGCAAAGAGCACATTTTAAGGTTTGGAATGGAAAATTGGTGGATTACGGATTACGAATCCTTTGTAAAACGTACTCCCTCAAGGATGTCCATAGATTGCATTGAGGACACCGACCTTCTGTACATCACATACGAGAATAGGGAAAAGCTAACGAGCCAAATGCATAAGATGGAGCGTTTTTGGGCCAAGAAGAGCAAGAACGGAACGGTTGCCATGCAAAACCGGATTTTATCGCTTTTAAAAAATTCTGCCAAAGAACGATACGACCTCTTGTTGGAAGAGTATCCCAGTCTTTTTCAACGTGTTCCGAAGAAACTGATCGCAGCTTATCTTGGGGTTTCCCGCGAGACACTCAGCCGACTGCATCCTTAACTGTCACAGTATTATAACTTTAGTGTGACCTATATCACACCAAATATGTGATATAGGTCTTTTTACGTCTTTACCTTTCCATAGACCTTTGTATGGTACTAATTTAAAAATGAATGTTATGCCATACGTTAACATTAAGGTCACCGATGAACAGGTGACCAAAGCACAAAAACAGCAATTGATAGAAGGAGTAACCCAATTGCTCGTAGAAGTTCTCCACAAGAACCCACAGACCACCCATGTGGTCATCGATGAGGTATCGGTGGACAATTGGGGCCATAATGGGAGACAATACTCGGAAACCAAAAAACAGAACGCATGAAAGGCAAGACCATAATTATTACAGGAGCCTCATCAGGTTTAGGAAAGGAAACGGCTCGCTATTTTATTGAAAAGGGGAGCAATGTGGTCATGAACTCTTCCAACGAGGAGTATCTTGAAAATGCATATCGCTCGCTTGGAAGCCCATCGCAGGCAATCTATTTTGCCGGGGATATCAGCAAGCGTGAAACTGGAAAAAAATTGGCAGGAATAGCCTTGGAAAAATTTGGTTCTGTTGATGTCCTTATCAATAATGCTGGAATTTTTTCCCCCAAACCCTTCCTTGATGTCAAGGAGGATGAACTGGAGCATTTCTGGAAGGTAAACCTCATGGGAACCTATATCGCATCCCAAGAAGTCATCCCCCACATGATAAAACAGGGAGGAGGCTACATCATCAACATAGGAACGGTATTGGTAGACCATGCCATTGATGGGTTTCCGGCCACGGCACCACTTACCAGCAAAGGGGCCATACATGCCCTTACGCGACAATTGGCCGCTGAGTTTGGAAAACAGAACATACGGGTAAACACTATAGCTCCGGGCATCATCAGAAGCCCATTGCAAGGTAAAATAGGAGTGGAGGATGCCGATAGCTTGGCTGGCCTACACCTGCTGAACCGGATTGGGGAGGCGCATGAGGTTGCAGAGGCGGCCTACTATTTGGCTTCGGCAGATTTTATTACGGGGGAGACCATTAACGTTGCAGGCGGACATACAGTGGGGCATGCCATTTAAAGAAAGGATGATGTATAAAGAAAGTAGAGAATCAATTGAACAGCTGATCACCGATTACTTTGATGGTATCTTCAACGGAGATGTGGACAAGTTGGATGCATGTTTTCATGAAAACACCCACCTCTATGGCGATATAAAAGGGGTGGACTACCTAAAGAGCAAACAGGAATATTTGGAAACGGTGAAAAACCGCCAAAGTCCAAATGCATTGGGAGAGGAATTTCAAATGTCGGTCATTGGCCTCGAGATAATAGGCAAGATAGCCATGGCCAAACTGCATGTGCCTTTTTCTGGCTATAATTATTACGATTACCTCTCCTTGTCCCAGATAGACGGAAGCTGGAAAATTGTAAACAAAGTTTTTATCCATGTGTAAGATGAGATAATTAAACTGAGGATGTAATGGATATTGGGGCGGCCTTGAAGATGCAATTAGAGCTGCCCCCAATGTTTTATATCGTATTTTAGCGGGGAAATTTTTTTGACTTCTACCCAAGTGACCATGAAACCACTTTTCCTAATACTCCTGCAAGCCGATATAGAAAAGAAAATACAGGAAGCGCCGGACAGCGCCTATGAAATTGGGGTTGTGATTGGGAGTTATTTGCCCTTTGTGATTCTAATAGGAATTGCTTATGCTCTCTATTATTACAATAAGAAGAAGCGGGGTTCGGAATAATTCCTCTCTTTTTTTAAAAACTTTTATCAATTGGTATGGATTAACGGATGGTCAGGATATATTCAACCATTTTGCATGACATTTTAGAGATATACATCATTAAATTTTTTTAGGTGGTAGCACTAAAAATACCATGCATGTTCGTGACAGCTTTATTTTCAATTTCCGAAAACCAACAACAGGTTTCTTCTTTTTGAGCCATAATAACAACTCAACCACACGATGTATAACTAAGTTTTAGGATTAAAGGGTAAAATAAATATCTGTTTTAAGTTTATTTGATTGACTTTCACCACTGAAAACAGCATCCATGTACTCGCTATGGGTTTTCGAATCTATAAAAAGGAGACTTGACTGGTAGCTTAGTTCTGAAATATCCATTTCTGGATACATGGTCATTAGCTCTTCAGGCAGAGCACCAATAGCAACAGAAGATGCTGATGATGAATACACGTACCAATAGGTAGGTCTTTGGGCCTGATCAGAAGCCCAACTATTCACTTTCCTATTATAAGCTATATCTGTTGAAAACTTAAAATCCTGAATGTCTGGATTATCTATCGTAAAACTAGGTCGTTCAGGAACTATTAATTCATTTGGGAGTTCTGTTCCAAGATAATAATGAGTGTAGCTGTAGTCCTCCAAGATAGCGTTTAAATAAAATGAGTAGGCTTCAAACTTATTTCCAAAATAGCCTACATTAAAATCATGATAAATGCCATTACCAGAAACCAGTCCATTTATTTTATAAAAATCATACCCTGGACTTGCAATTGAGGTTGGTGTTTGCGTGTAACCTCTTAGAGAAAAATATATTTTGGATGTAAGAGGTGAAACCATATTCATGTGTGAATCAAATTCAGAGAAAGAGTCGTATTCTAGATTATAAACATCACCATTTTGCACATCTGTCAGTAAATAATAACTAGTTTCTCCAGAACCACTCATTAAAGTGATATAGTAGTCATTTTCAACAAATAATTCAGCATTTTTTTTATAAAGCCAATCCCCTGTAAAAGAATCTGTAGTAATGGAAAATGCACCATTTCCCTCTCCATTTCCTTCACTGTTGGAAATAACTCGCATGGATGGGGGAACAAAATCGCCGGCAATAGTAATATCAAAATTACCTGTGACCTCCGGTTCCACATATGTATAGGGCTCAGAATTTAGATTCCCAACAATCCACTTGGAGCCTTTGTTAACCTCAGTATAGGTGGTAAGATTAAAAGCAGCATTGCCGGTCAAAGTAAAAACAAAAAAATGGGTGACTGTAAATTTATCAGGCACCTTGTCACTATCCATTTCAAAAATTAAATTATCATTTTCCTCGAATGGTTTGTAGTCCAGTAATACCCCTTCTTCATCGTGAACTAATAGCCAGTTATCCGAATCTTCAGTGTTCAAATTTTTACCTATAAAGGCTTCAAAATAGACCTCCTTATCTACTACTGGTTCTGGTGCGGGTGTTTCAGGTGGATTTTGGGTTTCATTTTCTTCTAAATCCGGAGATTGCACGTTGGCTTCATCCTTTGAGCAACTAAAAAAGAGAGTGCATAGCGCAAACAGCACTCCTAGTTGGGCTATTTTCATGGAGAGGAGGTTATTGTTTAACAAAAATTAAATAGGGTTATGTAAATATTTTGGGATTTCAGCATATTTCCCACTCTGTTCGCAAGATATTTTGATATTGTTGAGGAAAAATACAACAAAAGAAGGAACTGAAAGCACTAAAAATTATGAAAATAGCCGCGTCGCTAAATAGCACCTGGACTTCAGGGAAATAAGATGGTTGTACTAAGGCCTTTTGCTTATCTGTTGTCTTAGGGTTAGGTCGTCTGAATTTCTGTCACAACAATATCTGGGCCTGCATAAAAAGCATATTACGTATTGAGATGGTGACCTAATTGATATGGTATGTGAATAAGGAATATTGGCAGGTTCTGTCTTTGGATAGATAAGATGGCTTCAAGATTATCTGGTTGAATCTTGGTACCTTTAGTTTTATGAAAACATACATCATCGGGGCAGGTTCTGTGGGAAAAACATTGGCCGTTTGTCTCCATCATCAGGGAAAGGAAGTGGAGTTGATTCGAGGTCGTGAGGGTCAGGGCAAACCTCATCAGCAAAAGATCACCTTGCAGTTTAAGGATGGGTCCAGTATAGAGGCGAATATCAGCATCAGCACCTTGGATAACCACAAGGCATTGGAGGGATTGGTGGTCCTCACGAACAAGTCGTTTGGGAACGAGGCACTTGCCGAAAAGCTGGAAAGCATAGCCAAAAAATCACCCTTAGTTTTGCTGCAAAATGGACTGGGCGTGGAACAACCTTTTTTGGAAAAAGGTTTTGGTGAACTGTATCGCTGTGTTCTTTTTATGACCAGTCAGCACAGTGCTCCCAATACTGTTAGCTACAAACCTGTTGCGGAATCACCCATTGGGATTATCAAACAAAAAACTTCGAGCTTGGAAACGGTGGTCGGCCTATTGGATACGCCCAATTTCAGGTTTGTGGCGGAAAGGAATATCCAGCGCACTATCTGGAAAAAAGCCATTGCCAACAGCGTCTTTAATTCCATTTGCCCCTTGTTGGAAGTGGACAATGGTATCTTCCACAGGAACAAGGAGGTATTGGCCATTGCGCAACGGGTGATCACGGAATGCGTGACCATTGCCAACAAAAAAGGGGTAGATCTGGGCACTTCGGAACTGGAAGATCAAGTATTGACCATAAGCCGAATGTCCGACGGCCAGTTTATCTCCACCTTGCAGGATATCAATAACAAAAGGGAAACGGAAATTGACACCCTGAACTTTGAAATTTATCGAATGGCCCAGGCCATGAACCTATCCGATCGGGTAAATGAAACCCGATTGTTGGGCGAGCTGGTAAAGCTAAAGTCTGAACTGCACCGATAGGGCTATTCTTATTCTTTTTTTGCAGATTTTTTGACACCCCGTTAATCACTCTACGGGATTGGGGTACTCTAACTTAGCTTTTCGTGTATTTTTTATAAGATACCAAGTTACAACTCCTGGCACGACCAATGCCTGCCAAAGAAAAAATAATAATTGTTCCCATCCTCCTAAATCCACACCTTCACCACCCGGAACGAATAATGAATTGCCCAATGGGCCAGCGGAAAAAACAACGATACTGACCACGATCCATCCAAAATGTAATCCTAATGGAGCATACAAGGATTTCGTTTTTGCAAAGGCATAAGCAAACATCCAACCTCCTGCTCCGGTCAATAGAAAAACATAGGCCATTGGAATGAGACCGCTACCAAACATTTGATAACTGAACCAATGGTATATTCCAAATGCCGATGCACTGATGATGCATGCCCAATTAATCCCTAATATTTTGATTAGGAGGTATAACAACGCACCTCGAAAAATAAGTTCTTCAAATAAGGCGGCTTTAAACGCCCACCATATACCATTTATACTCTCCCAAATGCCATAATCTGTATTTCTTATGTAGCTAATATCTTTAAAATAGGACTGTCCCAGTAGATTAATAGCGCAAAACAACGCCATGAAAATCAAACCAATAAAAAAACCTTTCAAGCGTGTATTGGTTGGGAGTATTCCTAGAACAGTGATGTGTTCTTTTGAAATTAACCAAAGAATTAACCATGAGAGAGCAAAAACAACTACAATACCTAACAAACTGAGCTAAAAAAGAATAAGATGCTCCAATATACTCTTAATTATTTTAATGTATACCAGAGCTGTCACGTGTAAAATTTATACTGAACATGAGTTTCAATTTCTCTATTCAACATTTGGGCTTGTAACCGAATCTGACTGTAGTATGATTCCGCAAAAATCATAGACTCAAATCAAATATTGGATTCTGAAAACAAGGGTAAATACAACACCATTTCATTTTCCCCTTCCCAACCCACGTAACTTTTTACTCACCTCACAAAACCTGTTCTTCTTTTTACGGTTTTCTATAAACCTCGTCAATTACTTTCTGGGATTGATGAACCCATAGGGGCCATTCATCAATTTGGGTTAATTGCTTATGCCTAGAATGTTGAAATTCACAGCGTTATTCCAGAACTGTCCCAAGTTTTGGCATCAATTAAGTTTAACCTACTTCATGCCTTGGAGGCGTGTACAATTAAAAAAGAATGACAGATTTTATAAAACTGGCAGTACTGTTCTGTTTGTTTTGCCCGAATCTGTTTGCACAACGCATACAGCCAGATTCCCTAGAACAAAACATCGATTCCGAGTTCAATTACAAAAAACTGATTATCCCTACTGCTTTAATAAGCTATGGGTTTATAGGTCTTGAAAGTGAAGGCATCAAACGCTTTAATATGCAAATGAGAAGTGAGATGAACGCCATCCGGAAGCGGGGCACTTATATAGATGATTATACCCAGTACGTTCCCGTGGTATCTGTGTATGCATTGAATGCTATAGGAGTTAAGGGAAAAAGTAATTTTAAGGACAGGACCATCGCCTTGGGCACCGCATATGTGATTATGGGGGCTACGGTGCAGGGTCTTAAGAGACTTACGGCAATCCAAAGACCGGATGGAACGGCCTATAATGCCTTCCCTTCGGGGCATACGGCTACGGCATTTATGGCTGCGGAATTTTTGAACCAAGAATTTAAGGAAGTATCCATTTGGTATGGAATATCTGGATATGTAGTGGCGGCGAGTACCGGCTTTTTACGGATGTACAACAACCGTCATTGGTTTACCGATGTGGTTACGGGGGCGGGCATTGGGATTTTAAGCACAAAGCTAGCCTACAAAATTGCTCCTTTTGTGAAGAAAATGGTGTTCGGGGATAAGGACTTTTTTAGAGGCATTAAAATAGACTTCCATGGAGGGGAAACATTTGGAGTGGTGCTATCGGCATCGTTCTAATAAATAGTAATCACCCGGTTTTTTTCTGAAATAAATTGGAGGCCACAAAGACCACTAAGGCGGGGAGCACCCACCCCAATTGATAATGGGTTAGGGGCAACCACTCAGGGGATAGATTCGTTGCCAAACCAAAACCTAGACTTCCTAAAAAATCGGGGATACTAAAAACTATGGTGGTTCCAACTACCCATCGGAATACCTTGGGCGAGGCAAGTTTTTCAGGTACCACATTCAGTACGATCAACACAATGGTAATGGGATAAATGAGCATAAGGGCTGGAAGAGCCACAGCAATGATATAGTCCACATTAAGTTGTCCCATGAGAACGCCCAACACACAACCTATGATCGCGGTGATACGGTAGGCTAAAGCAGAATCATTGAATTGGCCCCTAATAAAATCGGAAGTTCCCGTAACAATACCCACGGCGGTGGTGAAACAGGCAAGACTTACCAAAAGACTAAGGAATAAATGTGCAGTATTGCCCAAGGTCTGCAAACTGATACCGCTTAAAAGTGCAGTTCTTGAAATGGAAGGGTCAAAGGAGTCTCCAAACACAGCTCCGGTAAAAATAAGTCCGGCATAAACCAAGAACAACCCTAAACCTGCTAAAAATCCTGCTTTTCGGATGAGACTTTTTTTGGATTCAAAAGAGGCCTCCTTGTTTTTTAGATTGATGGAAATAATAATGACGGCCCCTACCACAACAGCCCCTATGGCATCAAAGGTTTGATAACCTTCCAAAATGCCAAGACTAAAAGGATGATCTAAACTATGGGCCGTAAAGTTAAAATCGAAAGAAAAAGTCGCAATAACGAAAATAAACAGCAATATGATTAAGATGCCTGGAGTGAGCAGTTTTCCCACTAAATCCAATACTTTGGAGCGATTGACTACAAAAATATAGACTAGGACAAAATACAGGACGCTGGTCATCCATGCTGGACTGTCCCATAAAGGTTGAATGGCCATTTCATGTGTAACGGAGGCCGTCCTGGGAGAAGGAAGGGCAATGGCAATGGCATAGACTATATAGCAGTATACCCAACTGAATACGGGAGAAACCTTTTTTGCAAAATCGAACATGGTGCCCTGCAAACGGGCATGGGCCAAAATACCCAATAGAGGGATGACCACTGCTGAAAGGCAAAACCCCAAGGTGACCAACCACCATAATTCGCCAGACTTAAATCCCAATTGAGGTGGTAAAATAAGATTGCCTGCACCAAAAAATAGGGAGAATAGAGCAAAGGAGGTAACTGTTAATGATTTTTTGTTCATAAAGTGTTGATAATATTTTCTTAAAGTGTTATATTTCGAAAGTGCAACTCAACGAAATAAGTTGACTTTTTGTCGATTAGAGTGTATTTCATCGAAAAAAATGATTTGCTGAAATATCCGTAAAATAAAAAGTTATTAACATTCGTTCAAAAAGAAAACCGTTCAACTAAAAACCAACGTATAACAAAAAATTACAGTTAACTAATTACGGCATTTTTTCGATTCCCCAAATCGCACATGCTCTCCAAACAACACCGACTATGAAGACTTCCTCTACCCAAAATGGCAACAAATTCTCTTCTTTCTTCTGCAACCTTTTTGGCCACCATTATGTGGTCTCCAAAAAAGTGACCCAACACATCAAGGAATACAAATGTATCCATTGCCAAAAACAGGTCACTACCGATGTAAGTGGCAAACTCTCTGCACTTACGCCCCAAATGCAGGAAATCAACAGCACATTGGAAGACATGTACAGAAAAAGAAAAAGTAGGGTGGTGCACCAAGTAGCATAGCCCTTTTTTCTTTTAGGGAAAGTATTGATTTATCCCGGAAACTTAAGTAAGTACCTACAGCTATCGGTTGCGTGCCCCAAGACCATGACGTGGATACCCTTGATTTTCGGGATTTTTTCTGTTAGCCACTAAAAGAGTTCCATCCTTGGGCCGTTAATGGAATTTTGGTTTTTGCCCGTGTAACTAAATGTGTTCCCTCTGCTTTCTCGGTCATATGTCCAATAACGGTAAAATTGGGATTGGCCTTGATTTTAGGATAGTCTTCTTGATCAATACTGAACAACAGCTCATAATCCTCACCACCGCCCAAAGCAATCATGGTGCTATCCATTTTAAATTCTTCGGCAGTGGAGATGACTGTTGGGTCCAATGGGATTTGATCTTCAAACAGATTACAACCAACTTCACCCTGCTTGCACAAGTGCAATATTTCTGAGGAAAGTCCATCGCTAATATCAATCATGGAAGTGGGTTTTACCTCCAATTTTTTTAACAGCTCCACAACGTCCTTTCTGGCTTCAGGTTTTAGTTGACGCTCTACAATGTAGGAGTAGGGTTCCAGGTCTGGTTGACTATTGGGGTTCACTTTGAACACTTCTTTTTCACGCTCCAACACTTGCAGCCCCAAGTAGGCTCCTCCCAAATCGCCACTTACCACCAATAGATCATTGGCTTTGCTTCCCTTTCTGTAAACAATGTCTTTTTCATCGGCCACACCCAAGGCAGTGACGCTGATGATCATACCCTTATTGGAAGAGGTCGTATCCCCGCCAACAAGGTCCACATGGTATATTTTACAGGCTGTGGCAACACCTTCATAGAACTCCTCAAGTGCTTCCAAAGGAAACCTGTTGGAAACCGCAATGGAAACAGTCACCTGGGTGGCCATGGCATTCATGGCATAGATATCGGACAGGTTTACAATGACCGATTTGTACCCCAAATGCTTCAAAGGCATATAGCTTAAATCAAAATGAACACCTTCCACCAACATATCGGTGGAAACCACGATTTTTTTATCGGCAAAATCCAGAACGGCAGCATCATCACCAATACCCATTAGGGATGAAGGCTGGTTCAGTTTGAAATTTTGGGTAAGGTGGTCAATAAGTCCAAACTCCCCCATTTCCTCCAAGGATGTTCGCTGCGGATTTTTATCTTCTATCATAAGGCAAAAGTAAACAGGATAATCCTAACTTAAAACAGAGAGCCTTCACTATAGAAAACCCCTATGGGAATATTCGTTATTATAATGTTAGGATGTATGGTAAAACCCTACAGATACAGTATATTTGTAGGCTATTTAGAACAAATCCAGTTAAGATGATCAAAGTTTCGGAAACAGCTAAGCAGAAAGTCGTGTCGCTCATGACCGAGGAAGGTTTTGATGCCAACACCGACTTTGTGCGTGTAGGCGTAAAAAGTGGAGGGTGCAGCGGTTTGTCCTATGAATTGAAATTTGACAAATCTGCATCAGATACCGATAAGCTTTTTGAGGATAATAATGTACGCATCATTGTGGACAAAAAGAGTTTTTTATACCTGGTAGGCACCACCTTGGAATATTCAGGAGGACTGAATGGGAAAGGCTTTGTCTTTAACAACCCCAATGCACAGCGCACCTGTGGTTGCGGAGAGAGCTTTTCTTTATAAATGAAATTGATGATTGGTCATTGCCAATTTACTTATTGACAGAACATGGCGTATACAGAGGAAGAATTAAAAAAGGAACTGGAAACCAAAGAATATGAGTATGGTTTCTACACGGATATAGAATCGGACACCCTGCCGAAAGGGTTGAACGAGGAAATCGTCATTGCCATTTCCAAAAAGAAGGAAGAACCCGATTGGATGACGGAATGGCGCTTGGAAGCGTTCAAGGCATGGAAGGAAATGGAAGAACCCGAATGGGCCAATGTCACCTATAAAAAACCCGATTTTCAAGACATTTCCTATTATTCCGCACCCAATAAAAAGCCCAAATACAACAGCTTGGATGAGGTAGATCCTGAGTTGCTGGATACCTTCAAGAAGTTGGGAATCTCGGTAGATGAGCAAAAGAAATTGGCCGGTGTTGCCGTGGATATTGTCATGGACTCCGTTTCTGTGGCCACGACTTTTAAAAAGACTTTGGCTGAAAAAGGAATCATCTTCTGTTCCATTTCCGAAGCCATTCAGGAACATCCTGAGTTGGTTAAGAAGTATATCGGAACAGTAGTTCCCAAAAAGGACAACTTCTACGCAGCTTTGAACTCAGCGGTCTTTTCCGATGGATCATTTTGTTACATTCCGAAAGGGGTGAGATGCCCCATGGAACTGTCCACTTACTTCCGTATCAACCAAGCGGGTACAGGACAATTTGAGCGCACTTTGGTCATTGCCGATGAGGGTAGTTATGTGAGTTATTTGGAAGGTTGTACCGCACCTTCGAGGGATGAGAATCAATTGCATGCGGCCGTGGTAGAGCTGATTGCAATGGATGATGCCGAAATAAAATATTCAACCGTTCAAAACTGGTTTCCTGGCGACAAGGAAGGCAAAGGAGGGGTTTTCAACTTTGTGACCAAGCGTGGGCTTTGCGAAAAGAACGCCAAAATTTCTTGGACGCAGGTGGAAACAGGATCGGCCGTGACTTGGAAGTACCCTTCCTGTGTGTTGAAGGGAGATAACTCCATCGGGGAATTCTACTCCATTGCCGTGACCAATAACTTTCAACAAGCAGATACCGGGACCAAGATGATCCACTTGGGCAAGAATACCAAGAGTACCATTATTTCCAAAGGAATTTCGGCCGGGCAGTCACAAAACAGCTATCGCGGATTGGTACAGGTGAACAGCCGGGCAGAAAATGCGCGGAATTTTTCACAGTGCGATTCCCTTTTGATGGGCAATCGATGTGGGGCACATACCTTCCCGTACATCGAGGCCAAGAACAAGACGGCACAAATAGAACACGAGGCCACGACAAGTAAAATTGGTGAGGACCAGATTTTCTATTGCAACCAACGGGGTATCGACACCGAAAAAGCCATTGCTTTGATTGTGAACGGATTTAGCAAAGAAGTGTTGAACAAACTACCCATGGAGTTTGCCGTGGAAGCCCAGAAATTGTTGGAAATTAGTTTGGAGGGATCAGTAGGATAATCAAACAACACAAATGAATATGAAAAAGCTACTTATACTACTATTGGTTGTTGGCGCATTTTCATGCAAGCAGGCCAAAAAGGAAGCTGCTGAAACCGAAGTAGGCATGACCGAGGCAGCAAAGCCAGAACTGAAGCTCTATGCTTTTAGTGGAGGTACCGTAAATGCCAATATGTTGGAGCTCTTTTCACAGGATACCACTTATACGGGCCAGTCCAAGGAATTTGCCGATGCTTTTTACGTTATCGTTCACCCCAAAGGCACTTTGATGTGGGATGCAGGCCTTCCCGAAAGCTTGGTAGGTCTTCCAGAGCCCTTTACATCACCGGATGGAGCATTTACTGTTTCCCGAAAGGATTCTGTGGCCAACCAATTGGCCAGCATCGACATGACTGTTGATGATATTGATTTTATTGCGTTGTCCCACACCCATTTTGACCATATTGGCCATGCCAATGTATTTGCAGGGTCCACTTGGTTGGTACAGGAAAAAGAATACGACTTTGTGACAAGCGAGGACAATCAAAAGAATAATCCAGACATCTATAATTCTATTAAAGAGCTTACCAACGTTAAGAACATCAATGGGGATTACGATGTGTTCGGGGATGGAAGTGTGGTAATGAAATTTATGCCGGGCCATACCCCTGGCCATCAAGTGTTGTACTTGGATATGGTAGAGCATGGACCGTTGATGCTTTCAGGTGACATGTACCATTTTTATGAGAACCGGGAATTCCGAAGAGTGCCCATTTTCAATTATGATGTGGCCCTCACCAAGAAAAGTATGGGAGAGTTTGAAGCTTTTGCTGAAGAAAATGGGGCAAAAGTGTATTTACAACACTCCAAGGAAGATTTTGAAAAACTGCCCCAGGCACCCAACTATTTACAATAATATTTGAAGAAGAACAGAATGCTAGAGATTAAGAATTTACACGCAAGCATAGAGGATAAAAAAATCCTGAAGGGGATCAACCTTGAGGTGAACGCGGGAGAGGTACATGCCATTATGGGACCCAACGGTTCAGGGAAGAGTACCTTGGCCTCCGTAATTGCCGGAAAGGAAGAATTTGACATTAAAAAAGGGACCATTTCCCTTGATGGCGAGGATTTGGAAGAACTGGCCCCCGAAGAAAGGGCACACAAAGGTATTTTCCTGTCGTTCCAATATCCTGTTGAAATTCCCGGGGTAACGGTGACCAACTTTATAAAAACGGCCATCAATGAGTCCAGAAAGGCTAGGGGACTGGAAGACATGCCGGCCAACCAGATGCTCAAGTTGATTCGCGAAAAATCGGAACTGCTCGAAATTGACCGCAAGTTTTTGTCCCGTTCCTTGAATGAAGGATTTTCCGGTGGTGAAAAGAAGCGAAACGAGATTTTCCAAATGGCCATGATGGAACCCAAGCTGGCCATTTTGGATGAGACCGATTCTGGATTGGATATCGATGCCCTTCGTATTGTGGCCAATGGGGTCAATAAATTGAGAGGTAAGGACAACGCGATCATCGTAATTACACACTATCAGCGTTTGTTGGACTACATTGTTCCAGACTTCGTCCATGTACTTCACGATGGTAAGATCGTAAAATCCGGCACCAAGGAATTGGCATTAGAGTTGGAAGAAAAAGGATACGACTGGATTAAGCAGGAGGCCACGGTATAGAATCACATTGTCATTCCTGCGAAGGCAGGAATCCATTACA
Organism: Flagellimonas alvinocaridis; assembly: GCF_965248585.1. NCBI lineage: Bacteria > Pseudomonadati > Bacteroidota > Flavobacteriia > Flavobacteriales > Flavobacteriaceae > Flagellimonas > Flagellimonas alvinocaridis. The sequence continues at coordinate 3,622,318 of NZ_OZ252111.1, read as the reverse complement.
AAAAACTGTGTTTATAAGATTCCCGTTTTCACGGGAATGACAACGAGAATGAATTATGGATTTAAAAGATAAATTACTTTCCTCTTTCTTGGCTTTTGAGAACAATGTGGATTTGGAGAACCCGGTCCATGAGATACGTTCAGAGGCCATAAAGAATTTTGAGGAAAAAGGATTTCCCTCCAAAAAAGAGGAAGCTTGGAAATATACCTCCCTGAATAGTCTTCAAAAAGTAGACTTCAGTATTTTTCCAAAGCAGGAAAACACTTTGGAGTACAAGGATATTAAAAAGTATTTCCTGCACGAGATAGACACCTATAAGATTGTTTTTGTGGACGGGGTCTATAGCTCATACCTTTCAGAGACTACCCATGATGGGGTGGATGTCTGCTTGATGAGTTCTGCATTCACCAAGCCCATGTTCAGGCAGGTGATAGATGTGTATTTTAACCAAGTGGCCTCCAAGGATGAGTCCCTGACCACCTTGAATACGGCTTTTTGTAAGGAAGGGGCCTATATCTACATTCCAAAGAACAAAATGCCCAAGAAGCCCATCCAAATATTGCATTTGGCAACGGGTAACGAGGCAGCTTTGATGTTACAACCCAGAAATTTGGTTGTTGTTGAGGAAAATGCAGAGGTACAGATTATTGAGCGACACCAAAGTTTAACGGAGAACGAAGTCTTTACCAATTCCGTAACCGAAATTTTTGCGGCCAAAGATGCCAATGTGGACTATTACAAAGTGCAGAATGATGCCAATACGGCCTCGTTGGTGGACAACACCTATATTTCCCAAAAGGACAATAGTGTAGTGCGGGTGCATACCTTTTCATTTGGAGGTAAATTGATTAGGAACAACCTGAACTTCTATCAGAATGGGGAACGAATAGACTCTACTTTGAAAGGAGTGACCATTTTGGGTGAAAAGCAGCATGTAGATCACCACACCTTGGTACACCATGCCCAACCCAACTGCGAGAGCCATCAGGATTACAAAGGAATTTTTGGGGAGAAATCCACAGGGGTTTTTAATGGAAAGATCATCGTGGACAAGATTGCCCAAAAAACTAATGCCTTTCAGCAGAACAATAATATTTTGATCAGCGACAAGGCCACCATCAACACCAAACCACAATTGGAGATTTTTGCTGATGATGTAAAGTGCTCCCACGGATGTACCATTGGCCAGTTGGATGATGAGGCATTGTTCTATCTGCGGTCCAGAGGAATCCCAAAAAAGGAAGCTACCGCTTTAATGATGTATGCTTTTGCCAACAACGTTTTGGAAAGTGTGCGTATTCCAGAGGTGAAGACCAGAATCAACAAGATCATTGCCAATAAGTTGGGTGTTCGTGTTGGATTTGAGCTGTAATCCTATAACAATCTTTAGGCAATTTTCATGATAGAGACCTCTTTGGACATAGCGGCCATCCGAAAAGACTTTCCCATTTTAAACCGGGAAGTCAATGGGCAACCTTTGGTGTATTTGGACAATGCGGCCACATCTCAGACCCCTCAACAGGTCATTGATGTGATCGTGGACTATTACCATAACTACAATGCCAATATTCATCGTGGGGTACACCGTCTTTCGCAAGAAGCTACCGATGTCTATGAAGAGGCCCGTAAGAAAATCCAGAAGCATTTTAACATCGCAAAATCCCATGAGGTGATTTTTACCTCGGGAACTACCCACGGCATTAATTTAGTGGCTACCGGTTTCACCTCCTTTTTGAAGAAAGGGGATGAGGTACTGGTATCGGCCATGGAACACCATTCCAACATAGTGCCATGGCAAATGCTCTGTGAGCGTACCGGTGCCCAATTAAAGGTGATTCCTATGAACTTGGATGGGGAATTGGTCATGGAGGAGTACCATTCGCTTCTCTGCGAGAATACCAAATTGGTGTTCTGCAACCATGTATCCAATGCGTTGGGGACCATTAACCCCATTAAAGAGATTATTGACGCGGCCCACGAGGTGGGTGCAGCGGTCTTGATTGATGGTGCGCAGGCAGCGGCCCATATCAAACCGGACCTGCAGGCCTTGGATGTTGATTTTTATACCGTTTCCGCCCATAAAATGTGTGGACCTACCGGTGTAGGGATGCTCTATGGTAAGGAGGAATGGCTCAAGAAACTACCGCCTTATCAAGGAGGTGGGGAGATGATTGCGGAAGTCACTTTTGAAAAGACTACTTATGCTGATTTGCCCCATAAGTTTGAAGCGGGAACACCCAATATTTGCGGTGGAATCGCCTTTGGGGTAGCCTTGGATTATATGAATCATCTTGGTTTTGATGCGATTTCCCAATATGAGGATGAACTTATCCAATATGCCACAGCGCAATTGCTTGCTATTGATGGACTCAAAATTTATGGGACGGCAAAGCATAAAACATCGGTCATTTCTTTCAATATTGAAGGTATACACCCTTACGACATTGGTACCATTCTGGATAAATTAGGCATTGCTGTTAGAACGGGGCACCATTGTGCACAACCTATTATGGATTTTTATAAAATACCTGGAACGGTTAGAGCCAGCTTTAGCTTTTACAATACAAAAGAAGAAGTGGACAAATTGGTAGAAGGGGTGAAAAGGGCCAAAAGCATGCTACAATAGTAGAGTAGTTATCTTTATCTTAAATCCTTGATAAGCAACTGGCCGAGTTGTATTTTTGAATAAAACCAAAGCATGACCATACAAGAAATACAGGAAGAGATCATAGACGAGTTCTCCACGTTCGATGATTGGATGCAACGTTATGAGTACATGATTGAGCTAGGAAAGTCCCTTCCCATAATTGATGAGCAGTACAAAGTAGATGACAACTTGATAAAAGGCTGTCAGAGTAAGGTTTGGGTACACGCAGAACTGGATGACGACAAACTGGTGTTTACCGCAGATAGTGATGCGATTATCACCAAGGGAATCATTGCCATTTTGATCAGAGCGTTCAGTAACCAAAAGCCCCAAGACATTATTGATGCAGATACAGCATTTATAGATGAAATTGGATTGAAGGAACATCTATCACCCACAAGAGCCAATGGCTTGGTGAGCATGGTGAAGCAACTGAAATTGTATGCCGTTGCCTATCAAACACAATTAAAATAGCAGAAAATGAGCGAAGAAACCACTATAGATACACAGGATCTGGGAGAAAAAATTGTTAGGGTACTAAAGACCATTTATGACCCTGAAATCCCTGTGGACATTTATGAATTAGGCTTGATTTATGATGTATTCGTAAATGAAGACTACGATGTTAAAATACTAATGACCCTAACATCGCCTAACTGTCCTGTGGCGGAAACACTGCCTGTGGAGGTTGAGGAAAAAGTGAAATCTTTGGACGAATTGAAAGATGTGGAGGTTGAGCTGACTTTTGACCCTCCTTGGACCCAGGAATTAATGAGCGAGGAGGCCAAGTTGGAACTAGGATTGTTGTAATTTTTCAGACATCAGACATCAGACATCAGACATCGGACATCGGACATCTGAAGTCAGAAAAGAAATGGAAAAAGAAATTGTAAATAGGGTTGCCCAAAGCAAATTGGTCACTTTTGATCTGGAGGACCTGTATCCAGCCGGAGAGAGAAGGGTATTGGATATAAAAGACTGGTTGCACGAAGGCTTTATTTTGCGTGAGAAGGAATTCAGAACCCACGTGGAGGGACACGATTGGTCTTCCTACCAAGATGCCTTTGTGGCCCTACAATGTTCCACGGATGCCATTGTGCCCGGTTGGGCCTTTATGTTGGTGGCCTCACGACTGAATCCCTATGCCAAAAAAGTAGTTATAGGTTCCTTGGAAGACTTGGAAACCTCAATCTACCAAACCCTTTTGGATGATTTGGACGTATCTCAATTTGAAGGTAAACCTGTGATTATTAAAGGGTGCTCTAACAAACCCGTCCCTGAAAATGCCTATATCATGGCCATGGCCAAAATCCAACAAGTGGTCAAGAGTGTGATGTATGGAGAGGCCTGCTCCTCAGTGCCCATTTTCAAAAGAAAGTAATAGGTGACATTTCTTACTTTTGTGGTTCTAAACAGTAAACTCCATACACTATGAAAAAACTACTTTTTACCTTGTCGGCGTTTTTTGTGCTGGTCACTGCCCTGGCCCAGACCGAAGAGGAGCTAAAAGCACAGATTGCCCCTAAAAAAGATTCCATTGCCGCAATTCAGGGACGTGTAAATGCCCTACAGGCCCAATTGGATGCCCTGCCCGGTTGGAAAATAGGCGCTTTTGGCACCATTGGAGGGAACTTTTCCAATTTTGATAATTGGTATGCCCAAGGTATCCCGAACAACTCATCAGGGAATATTGGCTTTACGGTGAATGCCTATGCCAATCTGCAAGAAGAGAAATTCTTTTGGAGAAACGCGGCCACGGTAAACCTTGCTTGGGTAAAGTTGGATGATAAGGATGATCCCACTGATGATGATAGTTTCAGACAGGCAACTGATGTATTCAATATTTCGTCTTTGTACGGAAGGAAGCTGAGCGAGAAATTTGCCATATCTACCTTGGCGGAATATAGGACCACGCTTTTGAGCAATTTCAATGATCCCGGGTATCTCGATTTGGGTATCGGGGCCACATGGACGCCGATTACCGATTTGGTGGTGGTGATCCATCCACTCAACTACAACTTTGTGTTCAGTAGTGAGGATACCATTTTTGAATCCTCCTTGGGAGCCAAGATCGTGGCCGATTATACCAAGAAAATCGGAGCGGTAAACTTTAAGAGTAACCTGTCCCTTTTCCAGAGTTATGAGAACAGCGATTTGAGCAACTGGACCTGGACCAACTCTTTTGGCTATACCTTATGGAAGATGATCGGGGTTGGGTTTGATTTTGGTTTGAGGAACAACAAACAGGAAACTTTGAATTATGTGGTCAACAATGCCCCTACACCTGACCCCGATGCCACTTTTGATACCATTGATAATAAGTTGCAAACCTACTGGACTTTAGGATTGAGCTATAAGTTCTAGAGGAAATCACGTACATATAAAACATAAAAAAAGCCCTCAATCAAGAGGGCCTTTTTTGTGGGGTCTAATATGATTTTTTCCGTTTTTAAGACCATGGTCTAAGTAGGTTAAGATCATGTGAAGATCAAGGGTCGACACTAATGACTTAAAAACAGGATGAAAATAGTTTTTATGTGGTTATCCTTTAAACTTTTGTTGTGAACTGCCTAAAATATGTGGTGGAACGATATTTGGAAAGTAGTTAGTCGGAGAATTTAAACACATCATCCTTTCGGATTTAGTATTCATCCAAGTGCTCTGGATACAAAAAGTTGTTGTACGGAAAACGTGTTACATGAATATCCCTTACTTCATCATATACACGCTTTCTGAATTCATCCAGATTTTCCTTGTTCAAAGCGGAGATGAACAAGGCCCGGTCCCCAATCTTGTTGAACCAGGTATTCTTCCATTCCTCCAAGGTAAAATGGGCGGAGGTGCGTTCGGTGACCAGATCATCCTCATCTATGGTCTCTGGATGGTATTGGTCAATTTTATTGAAGACCATAATGGTCTTTTTGTCGGAACTTTTGATTTCATCCAAGATTTGGTTCACGGATGCGATATGTTCCTCAAAGTTGGGGTGCGATATATCTACCACATGCAACAATAAATCGGCCTCACGAACCTCATCCAAGGTACTCTTGAAACTTTCCACCAATTGGGTAGGGAGCTTTCGGATAAATCCAACCGTATCACTCAATAGAAAAGGGAGATTGCCAATGACTACTTTTCGTACCGTGGTGTCCAGCGTGGCAAAGAGCTTGTTTTCCGCAAAGACATCGCTTTTGCTGATCACGTTCATCAAGGTGGATTTGCCCACGTTGGTGTACCCCACCAAAGCCACTCGGACCAAAGCCCCACGATTGCCACGTTGGGTCTCCATCTGGCGGTCAATTTTGGTAAGCTTCTTCTTCAGAAGTGCTATGCGGTCCCGAACGATACGCCTATCCGTTTCAATCTCGGTTTCACCGGGGCCACGCATACCAATACCCCCGCGTTGTCGCTCTAAGTGTGTCCAAAGACCTGTCAGTCGTGGGAGTAGATATTCGTATTGGGCCAGTTCTACTTGGGTACGGGCGTAGCTGGTCTTGGCGCGTTGTGCAAAAATGTCCAAGATCAATCCTGTACGATCCAGTATTTTACAGCGAAGTATTTTCTCAATATTGTTCTGCTGGGCAGGAGTAAGCTCATCGTCAAAGATGACAGAGCCTATTTCATGCTCCTTAACATAGTGCTCCACCTCTTCCATTTTTCCACTTCCAATATAAGTCTTGGGATTGGGCACCTCAACCCGTTGGATAAATCGCTTTTCCACCTCACCACCAGCGGTATAGGTCAAAAATTCCAATTCGTCCAGATATTCATTTACTTTGGTCTCATCCTGACTTTGGTTGATGACCCCAATGAGTACCGCTTTTTCGTAGTCTATGGTTTTCTTTTCTAGCATGCAATCAATTAAAGTGCAAATCTAATCAATGTTTTGGAAGCGGTTTTTTGTACTTTGGGTTTTATTAGAATTATCCTTCATTAGAAAAACAAGATTCATTGTATCATCATAAGAACCGATATAGCATAGCCTTTTACAATCTTGAGAATTTTTTTGATACCAAGAATGACCCCCATTCACTGGATGATGATTTTACTCCGGAGGGGGATAGGGAATGGAACGAATCCAAGTACAGCAACAAAGCACATAAAATAGCCCGGGCCATATCAGAAATAGGCTTGGAGGATAGCGATGTTCCTCCAGTGCTGTTGGGCATTGCCGAAGTGGAGAACAAACAAGTCATCCAAACCCTGCTCAACACCAAGGAGCTAAAAGGAGTGGACTACAATTATGTGCATTTTGATTCCCCGGATGAACGAGGTATAGACACGGCACTGATCTATCACAGCAAACACTTTACGGTATTGGATGCTGAAACCATTCCCTTGCTGGTGGACAATACCAATGGGGAACGGGACTTTACCAGAGACATTTTATATGTGCATGGAAGACTGCATTCCGAAGAAGTCCATGTTTTTGTAAACCATTGGCCTTCGCGAAGGACAGGAGGTGTTGAAACCAGCTACAAACGGATAAAGGCGGCCGAGACCATTCTACACAAATTGGAGACCCTTGAAGAAGATCACCCCAATTGCATCATCATGGGTGATTTCAATGACGACCCCAATTCCGAGAGTATACAAACCTTGATGGAGACGGGCCGATTCATTAATCCCATGAAAAAGCTGTTGTCCCCCTTTTCCGGAAGTGCCAACTATAGAGGGGAATGGAGTCTCTTTGACCAGGTGATACTTTCCCACACCTTTTTGGACTATGAAGTGGGCACCCATAGTTTTAAAAAGGCTGAAGTATTTGCTCCAAAGTTTCTTAAGGAGTGGAAAGGGAAGTACAAGGGCAACCCGTTTAGGACCTATGTAGGGGAAAAATATTTAGGCGGGTATAGCGACCATTTTCCAGTATATGTGGTACTGGAGGAAAACCTATAATTTAACTAAGAAAAATACTACACAACACAAAAGTGAATTTTCACAACACCTTTACGAAAAGGAGTGTGCATTTCATCGAAAAAACAACAGTTTTTATCGAGGATATTGACCGGTGCCAATATATTCGTAGTCCAAATCTTACCATAAAATCAACATGGACTACAAAAGACCTATTCGGGCGACAGGAATTCTTCTTCCCCTTATCTTTTCCCTTCTAGGTGTTTCTATTGTAACGGGGCAATCCAAAAAGGCGAAGGAACAGATAAAGGCCACATACAACCAAGGAAAAATGGCGACGCTGATTTCTGAAATGGAACAGGAGCATCAGTCCAAATCCCTTAAAATAAACCAACTTCTTCAATCCAATAAAGGATGGAAGAAATCTGAAAAACTTGCCAATGGAGGCCACATAGCCCTTAAGGATATTGGTTCTGATGGTACCCCACTTTACTATACCACCTTGAGCGATCCATCGACCAAGACGGCAAGGGCCTATACGTTGTACGCAGATGGCCTTATGAATCTTGGCTTGAACGGTGCTGGAATGCAGGTGGGGGTTTGGGATGCCGGTGTGGCATTGACCAGCCATCAAGAATTTGGTACCCGTGCACTTAATGCAGACAATACGGATGAAGTTAGCCTACATGCCACTTTGGTGACCGGAAACCTTATCGCATCTGGGGTGGAGCCCAGTGCCAAAGGGGTTGTCTATGGCGCACAGGCCATGACCCACGATTGGACCCGTGACAAAATTGAAGTGGCCGAAGCGGCAGCCAATGGATTGTTGTTGAGTAATCATTCCTACGGAATACTTTCGGATCGAGTGCCGGATTGGTACTTTGGGTCTTATATTAAAGTAACCCAGGATTGGGACCGAATCATGTACAATGCACCTTACTATTTAATGGTAACCGCTGCGGGAAACAATCAGAAATCCTACGACAACGCTTCCCCAAACTTTGGTAAAACGGCAGATGGGTTTGATCTTCTGCTCGGATTCACCGTAGCCAAAAACGGACTTACCATTGCGGGCGCCAATACTGAAATTGGCAGCAAAGGGGAGTTGAAGAATGCTACAGTTGCTGGGTACAGCAGCTTTGGCCCTGTTGATGATGGACGTATAAAGCCAGATTTGGCCGGGGACGGATCTAATATCCTAACCACCAGTTCCGAAACCAATTCCAGTTACCAACTTTCTGCCGGGACTTCCATGGCGGCGCCAGGGGTTACTGGATCTCTTTTGTTGTTACAGCAATACCACGAAGAACTCTATGGCTCTTACATGAAGGCAGCAACCCTAAAAGGTCTTGCCTTGCATACTGCGGATGATGTAAATGCCCAAGGACCTGATTATAAAATGGGGTGGGGAGTGATGAACGCCAAGACTGCTGCCGAAGTTTTGCAGAACAAAGAATTTACCACTTTGATCAATGAAGAAAGCCTGGCCAACGGGGAAACCTTTTCCGTTACCCTTATGGCCAATGGGACGGAGCCTCTAATGGCTTCCATTTCTTGGACTGATCCTGAGGGAAATTACATCAATAGGGGAGAGTTGAACAATACCACCGCTGCCCTTACCAACGATTTGGACATCAGAATCACCAAATCTGGGGAAACCTACTATCCCTGGAAATTGAATCCTGCGAAAGCCAACGATGCAGCGACGCAAGGTGACAATACAGTTGATCCTTATGAGCGAATCGAAATTGGGAACGCCAACGGACAATATACCATCACGGTTACCCATAAGGGTAATTTGACCAATGGACTTCAAGATTTCTCGTTAATTGTTTCCGGGGCACAGGTTTCGCAGTGTTCCATTGAGATTCCATCCGATGTTGAATTGGTTTCATCAACGGATACAGGTTCCACCATCTCATGGTCCGATGCCAATGAAACTCTTTTTGAAGTACAATACAAGGCTATTGACAAAGATGAATGGACTACTGAACTTCTTTGGGACAATCAACTTGAGCTTATCAATCTAGAGGTTGGAACGGTTTATGAGTCTCGAATCCGTTCCATCTGTACTGAGAATGCGGTTTCAGAATTTTCAGAAGTTTTCCAGTTCGAATTCAATGGTGAGGATACCGAAGCGATGGTTTATGAATCTTTAACCTATGCCCAAGATTACCAAATACAGGTATATCCCAACCCAACCGTGGATTACTTGAGTATTCAATCAGATTTATCTCCTGATGCAGAGTATTCTGTAGTTACTACCTCGGGGAACATTATAGATAGCGGAAAGATTACGGGGTCTATAAATGTTTCTGCGCTGGCTTCGGGCTTGTATGTTTTGGTGGTACAGGATTATGCCGGTATCAGAAGCACCAAATTTTACAAAAACTAGAGCATATGGACATGTCCATTCCAATACAGGTGATAGGGTCCGAAGCAAGAAAGGCAAAGCGGTTCATCAAACTCTTTTTGATGCCCATTATACTTTTCTGAAATACAAAAAATAAAATTTGAAGGGATTCCTCGCGCCACTCATAATGGGAATGGAATATTATAAAAGTGATACGATTTGTGCCAAGGCTAATATTCAGACATCAGACATCGGACTTCTGATATCTGAATAAAACACACCTCATCGTTAGACCTTCTTGATTTCTTCCTCGGAAAGCAACTCCTCGTTCCGTAACCTCAGAAATACCTGGGCCGTGGTCACCACATCCAATTCGCAATAGGAGATGATCCTATCAATATCCTTGCTCTCATAATAGACATCCTTTACCATACTGCCATCCATGTCCTCTTTGGGGGACGGAATGCCAAGAATGTGGGCCAGTAATTTAAGGGAGGTATAATGTTTGTAATCTCCGAATTTCCAGAGTTCCATAGTGTCCAGATGGGGCACTTCCCATGGTTTTTTGCCGAACAAGTCCAATTTATAGGGCAGGTTAATGCTGTTGATGACCATACGGCGGGCAATGTAGGGAAAGTCGAACTCCTTTCCATTATGGGCGCACAGCAGATGTTTGGTTTGGCTAAAATGGTCTTTCAGCAATTGTTTGAACTGTTTCAAGATTTCGGTTTCCTCCCCATGAAATGAGGTGACCCTAAAGCTTCGGGTTTCTCCCTTGATGACAAAATACCCAACCGAAATGCAAACGATTTTTCCGAATTCGGCCCAAATTCCAGCCCGTTCATAAAAGTCCTCGGCACTGATTTCGTCCTTTCGCTGGTATTGTGTTTTCTGCTCCCAGAGCAATTGTGTGGTTTCATCCAAATTGGGGAAACTCGAATTTTGGGGTACGGTTTCGATATCCAAAAAGAGGATATTCTCTAGGTTAAGTTTATAAAGCATGGCAACGTATTAAAAAAGAGTGGTCTGCTTAGCAGGACTCTCATGTTCCAATAACCATTTTTTTCTATGCAGGCCACCTGCATATCCAGTGAGGTCTCCGTTGGTCCCAATAACGCGATGACAGGGAACCACAATCCAAAGAGGATTTTTGCCATTGGCCGAGGCTACTGCACGAATGGCTTTTACATCGCCTAGTCTTTTGGAAAGTTCCAAATAAGAAATGGTTTTTCCAAATGGGATTTCAAGAAGGGCATCCCAAACCTTTTTTTGAAAATCGGTTCCGGAAGGATTCAGCTTTAGGTCAAATTCCTTTCGGGAACCCTCAAAATATTCCTTGAATTGGTATATGGCGTCTTCCAACACCTCAGGTATTATACCAATAGGTTTTTTGTCGTCAAATACAGACACGGAGGCTAGCCCATTTTCATCACCTTGAAATTCTGCAAAACCTATAGGTGTTTGTAAATAAGCAATTTCCATTACTTTATTTTACCTTTAGATTCAATGATTCCCAATCGCTTGGCCCGGGTCTCCCAATTCCTTCTCGCCAACACTTGCAGGTCTTCCACGTTGTCACTTTCGTCCATGATTTCCAATCCCAACAAGGTTTCAATGACATCTTCCATAGTCACCAGCCCACTTACGGAGCCATACTCGTCCACCACCAAGGAAACGTGTTCCCTTTTCTCCACAAACTTTTCAAAAAGTTCCGGGATCGGAATACTTCGGTTGGATACGAGGATTTCTCTTTTTAAGGTAGAAAGCTTTTCCTTTCCTTTTTTATTGATGATGGCTTCCATGAGTTCATCTTTTAGACAAAAACCGGTAATGTTGTCCATGCGACCTTGGTACAGGGGTATTCTTGAAAACCGTAACGGTTGGTTGGCTTCAAAAAAGTCTTGGATGGTAGTATCCTCGGAAGCGATTTTCATTACGGTCCGGGGCGTCATCACATCCTTGGCCAATATCTCATCAAACTTGAGGAGGTTCTTGATAACCTTGGATTCCGATTCATGAAAAACCCCTTCCTCATGGGCAATATCGGTCATGGCCGTAAAATCCTCACGGCTTAATACACTGCCATGTTCTCCCTTCGCTCCAATCAACTTGGTGAATAGTTGCAAGACCCATAATAACCCTGTCCATTTGAGGGCAAATACCATGATGCTAAGCGCTTTGCTGGTAAAGTTGGCCAATTGTTTCCAATAGGTGGCCCCAATGGTTTTGGGAATGATTTCCGAAGCTACCAAGATTAAAATAGTCATGATAGTGGAGACAATACCTACCATAAGGTCTTCGGTAAATTGAAACCCTAATATGGTACGTTTTGTGGTTCCATAGAGATCGGCGTAGGCTACCTTGGCCTGTACTCCGACTAATATGGCTCCTACGGTATGGGCAACTGTGTTAAGGGTAAGAATGGCAATCAACGGTTTGTCCACATCTTTTTTTAAAGCTTCCAAGGTGCCAGCATATTCCTTACCTTCTTGTTTTTTTAGATTGATGAACGTTGGTGTGACGCTCAACAGTACCGCTTCCAAAATGGAGCATAAAAAAGAAAAGAAAATGGAAATAAGGGCGTAGAATAATAGTAGTCCCATGAATCTAAGTATTGATTCAAAAGTAGCTAAAATTCCATACAGCCAAGCAGTTGCTTGCCTTCATTTTATAAACGGGCTACTTGATATCCAGAAAAACTCCAATAGCAAAGGAAGGGTCGGCATAAATAATACGACCATCCAGAGCCCCGCCATAGGTTGCGGATATCCCCCATTTGGGAGAAATATAATAGGCAGCTTCGGCTCCAAGGCCAATAAATTCAACATTGTTGGCAAAAATACTTCCTTGGCTATTTTGGGCACTTAGGGTGCCGTTGTGCATGGATTGTACCACATCCAGTTTTCCAGCGACCCATAGGCGGTTAAAAAATTGCAAACCCAATTCAGTGCCTGCCCGTAATTCGTCCGAGAAATTCTGGGTTCTGTTGTTGTAGCCTAGATATGCTTTGGCATAGGCAGGGAGTTTGGCAAAGGAAAAGGGTTTGCCTGCAGCTATCCGAACCATTTGGTTGAATTCTCCATCCCCGGTCTGATAACTCCCGTCACTGCCCCCAGAATCGTTTCCAGAGGGTATGCCAAACAGCAATGTGCTTGAAAGGGCCAGTTTTTCATTTTGAATCAGGCCATAGGTAATACCAAGATCAATATCTCCAATAGAGTTTGCCGATTCTCCTGGGGTTATAAGTTCCCCAGTAGTCTTTGAAAAAATATCGTTCTGATAGGTCCGGGAGAAAAAGGGAACATAGCCCACCATATTCCAGCGATCGGTTATGCCATATTCCGCATACAAGTTCAGGTTGAACTGCCCCCGAGTGGCATTGGGTTCTATAGCTCCGGTATCCGTGTAATGTTGGTCGGCTTCAAGGTACCATGCGGACAATTTGTAGTATCCGTTTCCGCGTTCGCGCGTCCATTGTCCAAGGACGGTTTGACCAAGTATTAAAAACCCAAATAAAACAAGTTGGTATATTTTCATGGCTGTTCGATGTATGATTCAATTAATGAGACCCTCTCCAACTTTAACATTAAAGGGTTTACACCAATACAAAAGATATTGGTACTCATTGAGGCCAACATCCTCAATGATATAGGTATGTGCCCCTTCAAAAACGGTTACAGCACCCACTTCCAATGCTCCATTGACAGAATTGGGGTTGTTGGATAGATACAAATAAAGCCCAGGTAAACTTGATGAAGCTTTATAATCTGAATTGAAGGATAGGTTGAGGTTGCCCTTATCGGCCCGAAGGGTAAAGGTTCCCTCAAGGGTGTAGGCACTCGTGGTGGCAATGGTTCCATCTCCGTTGGATTCCTCGCTATTTTCAACAGGATCAGAAGAAATGGTAATGGAATCCTCGGCGGTCAACGTGCTCCCGTCAATCAGAATGGTAGCACTAATGGTGGCCTCGCCTTCTGCAATGGCTGTTGCTACTCCTTGATCATCTATGGTGACGATGGATGCATTGGAGGTAGACCAAGTGACCTTCACATCTTCTGGTTGACCAATATTGTTCAAATATGTAGCCGAGTAGGGATGACTATCCGAGATTTGGATACCTGTTATGGGATTGTTGATACGGATTGTGGGCTCCACAAAATCGTCCACGTAATCCTCACCAATACAACTTAAGAAGGGCAAAGCAAGAATAACACAAAAAGAAGTAAGCTTAAAATCCATAAAGGACATTTTTCAATTATTGAATGAATGCCCTTTATTAGTGAGTGCTATTTTGGAAAGCTTACAAAACTTTTCCAAAAAGATTAATTTATGTTTCGACTACTACTTTTTAAGGAACTTAACCCTCCATATATTTAATCCATGGAAGATGCACGATAAAATACATCTTGCAGTGCTGTCCGAATATTTAGACGATATATTTGGCCATGTTCCCTTGAGGGATAAACCCTGTTCGAAAGAAAAATATAAACCAGCTTGTTTTCTGGATCTGCCCAAACAAAAGTTCCAGTAAATCCAGAGTGACCAAAACTCTCTGGACTTGCCAAGGGAGAAGGATAGGCATCTTCCAAAGCAAGCTCGGAATTGTTAAGTAAGGGTTTGTCGAAACCAAGTCCTCTTCGGTTATCGTTATCAGGATATTGGACCCTGCCAAACTCTTTTACAATTTCCTTGGAGATAATTTGTTTATCCCCTACTGCACCATAGTTTTCATAAAACATCATAATCTTGGCCAAGTCGTCTGCAGTGCCAAACAATCCCGCATTTCCGGATACCCCACCTTTTAACGAAGCGTTTTCGTCATGGACCCAACCTTTTACGAAAGTCTTCCTGAATACACTATCATTTTCGGTGGGTACAATGGCATTGACATAATTCTTTTTACTTGGATTGTAACCCAAAGTATAACAGCCTAGAAGTTGATAGAAGTTCTGGTCCAAATAGGTTTCGTAATCGGTGCCCGTAAGTTGTTCTATTAACCTTGGATAGATGAGAAAGGTAAGTCCTGAATACTTGTATTTTTTTTCATCGGAAACCTTGGACCTGTCGATCATACGGTTCATTTTTGCTTCAAAGCGATCACTGATGAATAGGTTCTCATACACTTGTTGCTGAAATTTTTTACTGGGGGTATCCCTTACAAAGCGACGTTTTACCTTCCCATTCTTTTTCATCACTTTCTCCAAGAAGACAATGTAGGGCACCAATCCGGCCTGGTGACTCAAAATTTCACGTAGGGTCAGATCTTTTTTATCCTTATGTTTTTTCCATGAAGGCCAGTAGTTGCTAAATGGGACATCCAAATCAAGTTTGCCTTCGTCCACCAATTTCATCAAAGCAGGCAATGGCCCCAAGATTTTAGTAACGGATGCCAAATCATAAAGGTCGTTCAGGGCAACGGGCTGCACGCTATCATAGGTGTGGTATCCGTATGCTTTGTGGAAGATTACCGTATCGTTTTTGGCTACCAATACTTGGGCGCCTGGGAAGGCTTGGTTTTTTATGCCAAGCTCCATGATAGAATCCACTTTTTGATCGATGTAGGCTTTATCCAATCCCAATTTTGAGGGAAGAGCATGAATTAGATTTTGTTGGGCAAGAAGGTTGATTGAAACGAAAAGAAAACAGAAACAGAATACAAAGAGGTTTTTCATGAATTAGTTAGTATGGTTGGTTGTACGTATTTTTTGAATCATCCCAAGGTACGGATAAAGTCTTTAGCAAAATAACTGGCAATGATGCTTGCCCCCGCCCGTTTAATGGCGGTCAATTGTTCGAGCATCACGGCATCATGGTCCAGCCACCCTTTTTCCGCGGCAGCTTTGAGCATGGCATATTCCCCGGATACTTGATAAACGGCAATGGGTACATCCACTTCATTTTTAATGTCCCGCACAATGTCCAAATAGGGAAGACCCGGTTTTACCATCACAATATCGGCACCTTCATCAATGTCCATTTGGGTTTCATGGATGGCTTCCAATCTATTGGCAAAATCCATTTGATACGTCTTTTTGTCCTTGGGCACGTTGGCAATATCAACAGGAGCTGAATCCAGGGCATCCCGGAACGGACCGTAATAGGCACTGGCATATTTGGCAGAATAGCTCATGATTCCCGTATTTTGGAACCCTTCATCTTCCAAGGCTTCCCTAATGGTGAGGATGCGTCCATCCATCATATCGCTGGGGGCCACAAAGTCGGCTCCGGCCTGTGCATGGGAGACACTCATTTCGGCCAATACCTCGGCCGTTTCATCATTGAGGATCTGCCCTTCGGACACAATTCCATCATGGCCATAGGATGAAAATGGGTCCAAGGCCACATCGGTCATCACCAACATCTGTGGGCAGGCATTTTTGACGGTCTTTATCGCCCTTTGCATCAATCCATTCGGGTTGATGGCCTCCGTGCCTTTATTGTCCTTCAGCTTTTCATCGACCTTAACAAAAAGCAATACCGAGCAAAGTCCCATTTTCCAAAGTTCTTTTACCTCTTTCTCCAGATTGTCCAAACTCAACCTAAAGTAATTGGGCATGGAAGCAATTTCTTCTTTGATTCCTTTGCCTTCCACCACAAAAAGGGGCACTAGAAAGTCGTCTGGGGTCACAAGGGTTTCCCGAACCAATCTTCGGATGGATTCGGAGGCGCGTAGTCTTCTATTTCTGATCAATGGATACATACTTATACTTAAATTTTAATTTCACCGGATAGGTAGGGAGCTGCTTTGCCGGAAATTTTTACCCGGTCTCCCAAATATTCACAGATTAAGTCCCCTCCTCTTTTGGAGAGTTGTTTGGCGGTCATTTTGCTTTTGCCCAACACTTCGTACCAATACGGGGTTAGCGAAGTATGTGCCGAGCCGGTCACGGGATCTTCGGGAATGCCACATTGCGGGGCGAAGAATCGGGAGATGAAATCCACCTCTTGGCCCGGTGCCGTAACAATGACGCCTCTACAATCCAACTGGTTCAATAGATGCAGGTTGGGGGTAATGGCCTCCACTTCTTGTTGGGAGCTGTAGACCATCATAAAATCCGTTTTTCCCTTAAAGGTTTTGATTGGGGTCAGCCCAATGGCGTTGTCCAATTCCCTATTGTTCCGAATGGCCACTATGGGGTCGGAGGGAAAATCCAAGGTCATCCAACCGTTAGCCGTTTTTTCTACGGTCAATTCCCCGCTTCTGGGAGAATAAAACCGAATGGTTTTTTCATTATGGTCGTAATAGTTGAACAGCACATATGCTGTGGCCAAGGTGGCATGGCCACACAAATCGACCTCAGTTTCTGGAGTGAACCAACGTAGCTCATACCCCTCACCTTTACGAACAGCAAATGCAGTTTCGGCCAGATTGTTTTCTTCCGCGATACTTTGCATAAGAGTGGTATCAAGCCACGCATCCAAAATGCAAACTGCTGCAGGATTACCACCGAAAGGACAATCGGTAAAAGCGTCGACTTGATATATTTTCTGTTTCATGGGTTTGGTTTCAAACAAAGCTACACATTAAACCCAATTTTTTGGATGTTGCAGCACCTCAATTAATTGCTCTTCTGGACTTCCTTTTTCTGGGTGATGGTCATACCTCCATTGCACATGGGGAGGGAGGCTCATCAAAATACTTTCAATACGGCCATTGGTGCGGAGACCGAAGAGCGTACCTTTATCATGAACCAGGTTAAATTCCACATACCTTCCGCGTCTAATTTCCTGCCAATCCCTCTGTTCTTGAGAGTAAGGCAGCTCTTTTCTTTTTATAACGATTGGTACATAAGCATCCAAAAAACTATCCCCAACTTCGGTGACATAGTTGTACCAATCTTCCATATTCATGGTTTCCGTTGCTTTGCAATAGTCAAAAAAGAGACCGCCTACACCCCTAGCTTCATTGCGATGGGCATTCCAGAAATAGTCGTCACATTTCTTTTTATAAGCGGGATAAAACTCTGGGTTGTGGGCGTCACAGGCATTTTTGCAGGTTTGATGAAAATGTTGGGCATCTTCCTCAAACAGATAATAGGGTGTTAGGTCCTGACCGCCACCAAACCATTGGTCAACGATGTCCCCATTTTTATCGTACATCTCAAAATAGCGCCAGTTGGCATGTACGGTGGGTACCATGGGACTCTTGGGATGGATGACCAAACTGAGTCCACAGGCAAAAAAATCTGCATCTTCCACGCCAAAATACTGCTGCATACTTTTGGGAAGTTCACCATATACCTTGGAAATATTCACTCCACCTTTTTCAAATACATTTCCGTTTTCAATGACACGGGTCCTTCCACCACCGCCTTCAGGGCGTTTCCAAATATCCTGTTGAAATTTGGACTTTCCATCCACCTCTTCAAGTTTTGTGGTGATGGTATCTTGTAGTTTTTGGATATAATCGTAGAATTTGTCCTTCATTGATCGAGTATATGTATGAGTTGTGTTTTTAAGCTTTCAAAATCGGTATTGGAATTAATCTTGACCGAAACCAAGGTCATGGATTTCAATAGTTCAATGACTTCACTTTCCGTTTTTTCAGGATTTTCCTGAAATACCAACCTTCCCACGGCATTGTTATGAAAATCCATAGTTTTGGCCAATTCTGTATTTGGAAAAGCGTGTTCATGCCAATCCGTAATTTTTTTGGCCCACTCCAGAACAGAATCCCGGTTGTGACGTATTCGAAAACATCTTTTGGCAATCAAATAATTCCAAAGCGCATGTCTAAACGCATTGGCCGGACCATTTTTATGATGCAATCGGCCGTAGTTTTCTGTGGATATGCGAACGCAATCCTTGGTGGCACGAATCGTAGGTACAATGAAAAGCGGGTGACTCATCCCAATAAATATAACTTTCAGTATATTTTTAAGGTCAACCCGTTTCAGTACCGCTATTGGGTTCACGACTTATATTCTTTTACGGCATCTATGAATGCTTTTGCATTTTCCAATGGTATATTGGGAAGAATGCCATGCCCTAGGTTCACAATATATTTGTCCTTTCCAAATTCTCGGATCATTTGGGTTACCCTCTTTTTGATTTCCGATGGGGGTGAAAGCAATCGTGCAGGATCAAAATTTCCTTGCAGGGTTATATTTCCCCCGGTAAGGTAGCGTGCATTTTGGGCCGAGCATGTCCAATCCACGCCGACGGCAGAAGCTCCCGATTGCGCCATTTCCTTCAATGCGAACCAACACCCTTTGCCAAAAACAATGACCGGGGCCAAATCTTTCAATGCATCAACAATCTGTTGAATGTATGGCCAGGAGAATTCTTGGTAATCAGTAGGAGAAAGCATGCCGCCCCATGAATCAAAAACTTGGACAGCATTCACACCTGCCTCTACTTTGGCCTTAAGGTAGGCAATCGTGGTGTCTGTTATCTTTTGAAGCAGTTGATGGGCCACTTCCGGTTGGGAAAAGCAGAGTCCCCGGGCCTTATCGAAACTTTTGCTTCCTTGACCTTCCACACAATAGCAGAGAATGGTCCAAGGAGAACCGGCAAAACCGATAAGAGGAATTTCATCATTCAACTTTTCCTTGGTCATGGTAATGGCCTCCATCACATAACCCAAGGTGTCTTGAATATTAGGGACGATAACCCTTTCCAAATCTTCTTTGGAGCGAATGGGATTGGGCAAATAGGGACCAAAGTTCGGTTTCATCTCCACTTCAATATCCATAGCTTGTGGAATCACCAAGATATCACTGAAAAGGATGGCCGCGTCCATTCCATATCGCCGGATGGGCTGTACGGTAATTTCAGAAGCCAACTCGGGAGTCTGGCATCTGGTAAAGAAATCGTATTTATGTTTGAGTTCCATAAACTCCGGGAGGTAACGGCCAGCTTGGCGCATCATCCATACGGGTGGTCGCTCAACGGTTTCACCCTTCAAGGCTCTTAGGAACAAATCGTTTTTAATCATGTCTTGTAAAATGGTTTATGGCCTGTACCAACACGTTTTCCACGGTCGGTTTATTGGCTATTACAATATCGTCTGAATGTTTTTTGGCCTCATCGGCCGTAGTAGTACCAATACAGAACAGGGTGCTGCTGCCAACGGAGTTCTCCAAAAGATAACTTCTGATGCCACTTGGGCTAAAGAATAGGATGCCGTCAAAATCCCGTTGAAACGCCTTTGGCGTTAGACGGGTCTTGTAAACCATCACCTCTTTATACCGAATGTTATTTTCAGTAAGTGCCTTTGGTAAGGTGTCCCTTCTTAGGTTTCCGCATAAAAACAGAAAAGTTTCATTGGGATGTTTTTCTACAATGAATTGGGCCAATTCCGAGGCATATTCGGTCATTTTTACCACCCTTAGTCCATTATCCTCCAAAAGGGCTTTGGTTTTTTCACCAACACAAAAGACCTTGAAATGTGAGGTGTCCCGGTTTTCAATTTTTTTAATGAAGGCCTTGACAGAATTTTTACTGGTAAGGATATAGTGGGTAAATTCCAAAGGAATATTTACATCCAAAAATTCAATTTGAAGTGCATCATACTCCACCAATCCCAACCCTGAATTGAGGAACAATTCCTTTTGCGGTGAGCTTAGCTTTTTAGTGGAGAGCACTGTTCTCATTTCTAATTTCCTGCATCAATTTATCCCCATCTTGTTGTAAGACCTCTTTGGCACATTGCTCTCCCAGTCCATTGGCTTGGTTCAAGGGAACACTTTTGTTGACGGTGATTTTTTGTTTTCCATCCAAGGAAAAAAGAACCCCTTCAAAATGTACCGTTTGTTCTTTTATTTGTGCCAAAGCACCGATGGGGGCGGTGCAACCACCTTCCAATGTCCGTAAAAATTGACGTTCAATGGTCGTTGCTATTTCAGATTCCTTATGATTTAACTTGGCGAGCGCTTCTTTTGAAAAGGTGTCCTCATCCTTGGCCACGACCACCATGGCACCTTGTGCCGGGGCAGGAATCATCCAATCCAATTGCAGGGCATCTTTGGGTAACAATTTAATACGTTCCAGTCCAGCCTGGGCGAAAATGGCACCGTTCCAGTCGTTCTCAATCAGTTTCAACAATCGGGTATTTACGTTTCCCCGTAAATCCACCACGGTATGTTTAGGGTATTTGTTCAGCCATTGGGCTTTTCTACGCAAACTGCCGGTAGCAATAGTAGCAGGGGCATCGGATTCCAAAAAGTTCAATCCCTTGTGCACCAAAATATCGTGGGTAATGGCACGCTCCAATACGGCAACTTGTACAATGTCTTTTGGCAATTGGGTGGGAACATCCTTCATAGAGTGGACGGCAATATCTATTTGCCCCTTCAAGAGGGCAATATCCAAAGTCTTGGTAAAAATGCCGGTGATTCCCAGTTCGTACAGGGGTTTGTCCAGTATTTCATCCCCTGTGGACTTTATAGGGACCAATGAGGTGTCGTACCCCAATTCCTCGAGTTTTTGCTGTACAGTAGTGGCTTGCCACAGTGCCAATTCACTGTCGCGGGTCCCAATTCGTATGATCTTGCTCATTTTGAATCGATTTCTAGCTGAAAGACTTTCTGGATAAGCTCCAGGCTGTCCTCGGTATCCACTTCGGAACTTTTCAGATGGTTGGCAAACTGTTTGGTGATTTTTTGGATGATCCTGTCCGATATGATTTCGGCCTGATCTTGATTGAAGTCATCCATTTTTTTGGAATGAAAGTCAATTTCCTCGGCCTTCATGGTTTTTAGCTTTTCCTTGAGCGCATTTATGACCGGGGCAAACTTTCGGGTTTCCAACCACTTTAAAAAGTCTTTTTTGACCTGTTCGATGATTGCTTCCGCCTTGGGGACATATTCCTTCCTTTTGGCTAAAGCATCATCCGTAATTTGGGAAAGTTGGTCTAAATGTACCAAGGAAACATTGTCCAACTCCAAAACGTCATCCGCCACATTTTTGGGTACGGACAGGTCCAGAATCAAAAGTGGTTTCTTGGGGTAGATCAATGCTTTGGAAACGGTGGGCAACTGTGCACCAGTGGCCACCACAAGGATGTCCGCTTTTCGTATTTCGGTCTGGAGATCGCCATAGTCCTTTACGGTCAAATGGAACTTTCCAGCAATATCTTCTGCTTTCGCCCTAGTCCGGTTGATCAAGGTGATATGGTGGTTGTTGGAATGTTTGATAAGGTTCTCACAGGTATTCCTTCCGATTTTTCCCGTTCCAAAAAGAAGAATGTTCTTTTCCGAAATATCGGGAACATTGTCCAGAATATACTTTACCGAAGCAAAAGCAACGGATGTGGCCCCAGAAGAAAGCTCCGTTTCGTTTTTTATACGCTTGCTGGCCTGGATCACGGCATTGCAGAGCCGTTCCAAAAAAGGATTGGCCATATCTTGTTTTTTGGCGCGATAAAAACCTTGTTTGATTTGACTTATGATTTCAAAATCACCCAAAATCTGGCTGTCCAATCCTGTGCCTACCTTGAACATATGGGAAATGGCCTCATGATTTTTGTAGACATAGGCTACTTCTTGAAACTCTTCCACAGTGCCCTGTGTTTGGTCGCAAAGCAATTTTATAAGTTGATAGGGATGTTGGGCAAAACCATATAGCTCGGTCCTATTACAGGTTGAAATAGCCAATAGGCCATCTATACCAAGCTCCTTGGCCTTTGCCAGAATATGGTCTATGGCCGGAACATCCAGACTAAACTTTCCCCGCACCTCAGCATCTGCCTTCTTGTAGCTCAGCCCAATGGCGTAGAAGGAATTATGTTTCGAAATATTGTAATTCCTCATAAAGGATAAAAATCGCAGCACAAAAATAACGGTGCTGTGTTTTAAAAAATAACGCTAGAGGTACTATAAATAACCCGTGAGATATTTTTTATGTCAAAATTTTCAAAAAACCATGAAAAACATTGATTTTATTGACTAATTTGGTGTTTTGAAATGTAATTTAGAGTCATTCTAAATTGATAAAAAGCAAAGACTAAATCCGATTCGGTCATGAAAAATATCGCCAAAGGTTCCTATGATGAAATTCTAGTGGAAGACGGGTTTTATATCCTTAAGATTCAGAATGATACACAAGAATTGCAAACTATGGAACGGGAAATCGACAGCTCGTTTATCCAGTTCCATTTTTGTCTGAAAGGCAAAACCCGTTTCAATTTTAATGAAGGAAATTATCATCTGGAGGTAACGGAAGAAAATTCCCTCTTGCTGTACAACACGCAAAAAGATTTGCCCTTGAATCTCATAGTTTCTCCCCACTCTTGGTTGCTGTCTGTGGTAATGACCATACGAAAGTTCCATTCCCTTTTTTCCAATGAGGCCGAGTACATCCCTTTTTTGAGTGGTGAGAACAAGGAGAAAAAGTACTATTCACAAGAAATGGTGTCTCCGGCCATTGCAGTTGTGCTCAGTCAGTTGATGAATTACAATCTCCACCCCTCCATCAAAAAATTGTATATCAAAGGAAAGGTATATGAGCTGATATCCCTTTATTTTAATAAAACCGAGGATGCCGACTTGGAACAATGTCCCTTTTTGGCCGATGAGGACAATGTGCGGCGTATTAGAATTGCCAAGGAAATCATGATTTCACGAATGGCCGAGCCACCTACCTTGGCCGAACTTTCCCAAGAAATTGGTTTGAGTTTGAAAAAACTGAAAGAAGGGTTCAAGCAGATTTATGGGGATTCGGTTTATGGATTTTTGTTCGACTACAAAATGGAGTATGCCCGAAAAATGCTGGAAACCGGAAAGCACAATGTCAATGAAGTGGGTTTGAAAGTGGGATATAGCACCGCCAGTCACTTTATCGCTTCTTTCAAAAAGAAGTATGGCACCACCCCCAAAAAATACTTAACTTCAAACGCATAAAAATCAAAAAATGAAAACTCTTGTACTGTCCCTTTTTGCCATAGGCTTTGCGTTGCAGATTTCCGCACAAGATGCCCCAAGTTCAGAAGAAGCCCAAAATGTCAAAATGCCCGAACTAGTCTTGGTCTTCACCAAAACCACAGGATATAGGCATGCTTCCATTGAAAAGGGGGTGCAGACCTTGCGCGAGTTGGGTAGAAAGAATGGCTTTGTTGCCCTGCAAACTGATTCAGGGGCAGACTTTAACCCTCAAAATCTGGGGAACTACAAATTGGTGGTCTTTCTGAGCACCACCGAAGAGGTTTTGGATGATACCCAACAGAAGGCTTTTGAAGGGTACATTAAAAATGGAGGCAGTTATTTGGGAATCCATGCCGCAGCGGATACCGAGTACGACTGGCCTTGGTATGGAAAGTTAGTAGGAGGTTATTTTGAGAGTCATCCGGAACAACAGGAAGCCAAAATTGATATAGTTGATACATCCCATCCGTCCACAACCCACCTGAACAATGTTTGGATGCATTTTGATGAATGGTACAATTTTAAGGAATTGAATCCTAGCGTTTCGGTTTTGATGAAACTTGATGAAACCAGTTATGAAGGCGGAAAGAATGGGGCTAACCATCCTATAGCCTGGTGCCACGAATATGATGGGGGTCGTGCTTTTTATACAGGCTTGGGACATACTGATTCCGCTTATGATGACCCCGATTTTAGTCAACACCTTTTGGGTGCTATTGAATGGTGTCTAAAACGAAAGTAAGGTAGGTCTTGCCACAATAATCCCAATATTGCTTTTGATGTTCTTCAGGTAATCCACCAAGGGTTCTTGAGTGATTTCTACCTTTCCATTTTTGCTTGAAGCATGTAGTAAATGTAACCGCCCATCAGGTTGATGTATGGCTATGCCGGTATGGGTAACGTCCAACCCTTTTATTGAAGTTGCCAATGCAATGATGTCCCCGGATTGTATTTGTTGTTCCTTGTTTTCAATCTGGTCTTGGGGCAAGTAGCACAGATTTTCCTTAGCCAATTCTTTTTCCGCTTGTTGTATGATAGCAAAATTGGTGTCATCGCTCAAAAACGGATACAATGACCGGTGGGTTCCCATAAAATTGATGGGTTTATTGAGCTCAATTCCCCCTAAATCCGATGTAATGTCTTTGACCAAACCCTTCTTCTCATTGTTTCGAATCCACTCCGTAAAATAATGTAAACGTGATGGATAACCATTCATTTCCCCATTTCGATACCGAATGGTTTCTAAAGTTTCGGTAAAGTCTTCAAATAAACTTTGTTTGGATTTGAGCATGATTCCAAAGGCGAGTACATTTTCCACAAAAGTGGTGCAGTCCAACCCCTGTAGGTTCACCACCAAGGTTTCGGTTTCACCCACTTCAAGGGTTTTTTCCACGTAAGGCGTGTCCAAAAAAGATTTCCCGACCGCTACAATGGTATCGCCCAAAAAGGAAGCTTGGGTATTCTGCAAGGCTGCGATTTTGTCCTCAAAAAGGGATTTGTCCTTTGGGGAACAAGTAATTTGCTGGGCGGATGCCATCAACCCTAAAAATAGAAAGGGCAAGAGGGTTTTATATTTCATCACCATATAATGTGTTTTATTCAATCCAAACAAATGCCCCATCAAAAGCATTTTCAACAAAAATAAAGCAGAAAAGAATAAAGGTTGGGGATATCGAATGAAATATAGATTGAATTTAGTTATGGGCCATAGAAAAGTAATTGGGTTCTGAAAAGAACAAGTCCGTGCCAAGTTGTATTTTTGGGGACCTAAAACAAAAAGCTGTGCCAAAAGGAGTTTTATTGGTCAATTTGGGTTCGCCGGACAGCCCTACCGCAAAGGATGTTAAACCATATTTGGATGAGTTTCTTATGGACGAGCGTGTCATAGACGTGAATCCCGTTCTGCGAAATATCATTGTACGGGGAATTATCCTCAACACGCGTCCAAAGCGTTCGGCGGAAGCCTATTCCAAGATTTGGTGGGAGGAAGGCTCTCCTTTGATTATCATCTCGGAACGTTTTATGGAAAAGGTGAGCCAACAGACCAGCTTGCCCATTGCCTTGGGTATGCGGTATGGTTCCATGACCATTAAGAACGCTTTACAGGAATTAAAGGATAAAGGAGTGGATGAGGTGTTGCTGGTGCCCCTGTATCCCCATTATGCCATGTCATCATACGAAACGGTAGTGGTGAAGGCCATGGAAGTGCAGCAAGAGTATTTCCCTAGTATGCAGTTGACCACATTGCCTGCCTTTTATAGCAATCCGGATTACATCAAAATATTGTCCAATAGTATTGCAGAAGGTCTAAAGGGTTTTGATTACGACCATGTCCTTTTCTCCTATCATGGGATTCCCGAGAGGCACATTAAAAAATCGGACCCCACAAAGTTCCACTGCCAACTGAATGGAGCTTGTTGCAAGGCCAATTCGGTGGCACACCATACCTGTTACAGGCATCAATGCTACGATACCACCGAGTTGGTGATAGAGCAATTGGGGCTGCCCAGGGATAAAGTGAGTACTTCGTTCCAATCCCGATTGGGAAGCGACCCATGGTTACAGCCCTTCACCGACCATGAGTTTGAGCGTTTGGGCAAGGAGGGTATTGAGCGTTTGGCGGTAATCACCCCTGCGTTTGTAAGTGATTGTCTGGAGACTTTGGAAGAAATCGCTATGGAAGGCAAGGAACAATTTGTTGAAGCAGGGGGTAAAGACTACATCCATGTCCCATGTTTGAACGATAGGGATGATTGGGCAGGCCTTATGGCACAGTGGATCAATACTTGGTCAACAGATCAAACCCTGCCGGAATATAACATCCAATAATTTTTGGAGTACCGAAAAGCAAGTGTATGAGCATTGAAAATTTGGAGCAGAGTCTCAAAGAAGTACGGGAA
Source organism: Flagellimonas alvinocaridis (assembly GCF_965248585.1). Lineage (NCBI taxonomy): Bacteria > Pseudomonadati > Bacteroidota > Flavobacteriia > Flavobacteriales > Flavobacteriaceae > Flagellimonas > Flagellimonas alvinocaridis. The sequence continues at coordinate 3,595,699 of NZ_OZ252111.1, read as the reverse complement.
CAACTTAAGAACCATGAGCTTTACGCACAGCTGGATTCTGTTGAGGACATCAGGACCTTTATGGAAAGCCATGTGTATGCCGTTTGGGATTTTATGTCGCTATTAAAGGCCCTTCAACGTGAGCTTACCTGTACCGAACTTCCTTGGAAGCCTGCTTCGGATACCACAGTGGCAAGGTTCATCAATGAGATTGTCTTGGAGGAGGAAAGCGATTTCAATGAGGAAGGAGTGGCCAAAAGTCATTTTGAAATGTACCTAGACGCCATGGGGGAGGTCAATGCCAACACCTCCAAGGTGAAGGAGGTCATTGGAAGCTTTGGGAATCTTGAAGCGATAGCAGGGCAAATCAAAAATGCGGATTTAAACCTGGCCGAAAAGAACTTTTTAAGCTTCACTTTTGAGGTCATCAATACCCAAAAACCACATATCATTGCTGCGGCCTTTACCTTTGGAAGGGAAGAACTGATTCCGGATATGTTCTTGGGCATCATAGAACAATCTGGGGAAAAAGGACCGGAACAGTACACCAAACTTTCCTATTACCTAAAACGGCACATTGAATTGGATGGGGACGAACACGGACCCATGGCCGTAAAAATGATGAAGATGCTCTGTGGTCAGGATGAACAAAAATGGACCGATGTCGCTGAGTATAGCCAAAAGGCTTTGGATTATAGAGTGGCTTTATGGGACAGCATCACCAAAAAACTAAGGGAGAACAAAGGTAATTTAATCGAGGCGTTGTAGATTTGGCTCAGATTTACCACACACAAAGCCTTACACCCAAAGAACAACCATTGGCATGGCCAAAGTAACTTCTGACGCACTCGGGAAAGAACCCATTGGAAAATTATTGATTAAACAGGCCGTACCTGCATCCATAGGCATTCTGGTGATGTCCTTGAACGTGTTGGTCGATTCCATCTTTGTGGGCAATTGGATAGGTTCCATTGCCATTGCCGCCATTAATGTGGTGTTGCCCGTTTCCTTCTTCATTGCAGCTTTGGGAATGGCCATTGGTATTGGCGGTTCCAGTATTGTGTCGCGTGCCTTGGGGGCCAATAACAAGGAAAAGGCCCTTAAGACTTTTGGAAACCAGATTACGCTGACCCTTTTGGTTACGGTAGTCATGGTGGCTCTTGGACTTTATTTTGTGGACACTTTGATACCGGCCTTTGGAGGCAAGGGTTCCATTTTTGCCCCGGCCAAAATTTACTATACCATTATCCTGTACGGGGTCCCATTTTTGGCACTTTGCATGATGGGAAATACCGTGATCAGGGCCGAAGGGAAACCCAAATTTGCCATGGTGGCCATGATCATCCCTTCGGTGGGGAACCTGCTCATGGACTACATTTTTATCTATGTGTTCGATTGGGGCATGCACGGAGCTGCTTGGGCCACTACCGCGGGGTATTTAATGTGTTTTGGGTATATTCTCTACTTTTTTCTATCAAAAAATTCCGAGTTAAAGATTAGTCTTTCCCATTTTGGGTTGGACAGATCCATTCTTCAAGAAATTGGCTCCCTAGGATTTGTGACCTTGGCACGTCAGGCCGTGACCAGTATCACCTATTTGCTCATGAACAACATCCTCTTTAATTTGGGAGGGGAGGCCATGGTGGCGGTCTATGCCATTATCGGCCGGATGCTCATGTTCGCCCTTTTTCCTGTTTTTGGGGTCACCCAAGGGTTTCTGCCCATTGCAGGTTTCAATTTTGGGGCAGCACGGTATGACCGGGTCAAGGAATCCATTTATACGGCCATAAAATATGCCGCTTTGGTGGCAACCTTGGTCTTTGTGGTCCTGATGGTTTTTCCGGCTGAGATTGCATCACTTTTCCTGAGCAACAAGCCCCATTTGCCGGCAGAGGAATTGGCCACCAACGCATTTGTGTTGCAGCATTCCCCTTTGGCCATGCGGTTGGTCTTTGTGGCTACTCCGATTATTGCCTTACAATTGATAGGTGCTGCATATTTTCAAGCGGTGGGCAAGGCCATTCCGGCATTATTGCTCACACTTACCAGACAGGGCTTCTTTTTTATACCGCTTATTTTGTTGTTGCCCCAATTTATGGGGGAGATGGGGGTATGGCTGTCCTTCCCCATTGCTGATGTACTTGCCACTGTAGTAACCGCCTTCTTTCTAAAAAAAGAAATAGATCAAAACCTTCAAGAACAGACCGGTTCCCGTCAAGACTAATTTTCAGCAGGTAGGAGGGTGGCTGCCTTGCTTATGATTTTCCATTGACCCGAAAGTTTTTTTAATAGAAATAAGTCAATGAATGTCATATTTCGTGATTCAATACGTATTTCCGCTTTGGCCGTAGCAATATTGTGGTTTATATCTATAGTTAAAATGGTAGATTCCCTGCCATTGAATTCTCCTTTGGGACGATTTTCAAAAAGTTGAGCATATTCTTTTGGGGTGAGAACCCATAATTCCTGATCTGTTTTGGACAAAAACAAATCGGCATTCTCATAAAAAGCCTGACGAATCATTCCTTGATCGTTATAAGACGACCCTTTCAAGTACATGTCCAAAGTTTTTCGGACGTGCGCCTCTTCAGATTGTGAAAAACAACTGTAGCTTATAATTAGGCATAGCGCAAAATAGATAGATTTCATAATTGTGTGGTTTTATTATGGGATTATTTGAATGATTTTTCCATTTTCTTCATCGGTAAGCAGGTACAAGTTGCCTTTTGGACTTTGGGCTATTTTTCTTGACCGGACCCTGTCATCCAGAAATAGTTCTTCTGCACTTTTGATGGTATCTCCAACAATGTGAAACCGCCAAAGACTACCTCTCGAAAGCCCAGGCACAAAAAGATTGTTTCGCCACTGGGGGAACTCTTTACCTGTATAAAAACAAAGGCCTGTTGGGGCAACCGTATGTTGCCAAAACCAAATTGGAGAAGTAAAGTTGGTCTGTTCCAATTCAGGTGGAGTGTAATTTTTGCTACGCAGCTTACCGGAAGTAACATTGGGCCAACCATAATTGGCACCTTTCTTTAAAATATTGATTTCATCACCTTCAATCGTGCCGTGTTCCGTAAACCATAGCGTGCCCGTCTTGGGCTGTAACGCAATGCCTTGGGTATTGCGAATGCCTGTGGCATAAATGCTAGGAATGGCATCTTGCCCCAATTTTGGATTGTCGTTAGGGATGGTTCCATCCAGATTAAAGCGATGGATTTTTCCTCTCGGGTCTGTTGCATCTTGGGCGATGGGCAGCGAGGGCTCATTGTGTTCCCAAAAAAGACGTTCTCCCACGGTAAGGTACAATTTATGGTCAGCACCTATGGCCATTCCACCACCGTAATGATAGTTGATCTGGGTATACGGTTCGGCTACTAGAATGGTTTTTATATTGGACAAGGAATCTTTGTCCAAGTGGGCCAGAACAAATTTTATGGTTTTACCAATGTTCTCTTTTTTGGCCGCATATGAAAAATATAGCTTTCTGTTTTCCTTAAAATTTGGGTGAAGCAAAACTTCAAAAATACCAGAGTTATCACCAATGTGGACGGCACCAATGCTATCGGTAAGGTCACGTGGAAAACCCTTGATCTGAGTTTTAGTCCGACTTTGGAGATTTACTTTCACCAAATTGCCATTCTTTTCTGTGACCAAGGCTTCGTCTTCATTCAGGAAGGCGATGCTCCAAGGGCGGTTCAATCCCTCAAAAACCACCTTTTTCTTTGGTAGGGTAACAATTTTCTTATTCTCTTGATGATGGTTGTTCTTGCATCCCGCCAAAATCAGGAACATTATAAACGCAAAGTTTCGCATTGGGTGAATTTTTCCCCAAATAAACCCGTATTAGCTACCAATGGCTTTAAAGATCATGATCTTTAAAACGTTTTTAGGTCAGGAAGAGCCGTTTTGTTCTTTGTATTGCGAAGGAGTTTGGTTGGTGAAGGACTTAAAAGCCAAATTAAAAGAGGTCACATTTCCAAAGCCAGAGTCATATGCAATGGAAACTATTTTTTCATCCTTTTCCTTGGGTGAAACCAAAAGCTTTTTGGCTTTCTCTATGCGATGAAAATTCACGAACTCGGAAAAGTTCATTCCCTTATTTTCGTTTATTACTTGGGATAGGATTCTTGGGGAAGTATGCAAAGTTTGGGCAACTTCATTCAAGGTGAGCTTTGGGTTCAAATAAATTTCCTTTGTTTCAAATAAGCCAGTAACGGATTTCATCATATCTCTGGAAGTACTCTTGTCTATTGGTGAGGCGGAGTATTTTTCCAGTGAAAAGGTATGGTTCCGCATCAGCAGAAAAGAAAACATATACACTAAAAGAGTGAAAAAAATTGCCCCTCCAATATAAAAGGGAATCAACCCCGCGATGTTTCCAATATAAAACACCCAAATCAATCCTACACCAATGCCAAGATTGCGATACCATTTAAAGATTTTGGGTTGGACGCTTTGCACATTTTTTACCAATAATCTTGAGGCCACGATCAAATACACCAAAAGATGAGCAAAAACCGTATAATAAATAAAATGCGATATGGCATCCGGGCGATTGGGAATTACCCAACATAGAAGGGAGAACAGTAGGTAGGGCAAAAAATGAAGGTAAAGGGTCCAATGCAGCTCTTTCCTTTTTTTCAGCAATACCTCACCATATAGCCAGAAACTGGGGCCCACCAATAATATTCCTGCAATGCCCATGTTACGTTGCCACGGCTCTAAATCCAGATACACATTTAAAATAGATTTTCCAATGCGAAGAATCAATCCCAAAATAACCAACACCAAGAATCGGTGTGCCAAGCGATTCCCTTTTTTAAGTGTTAATAGGTAAAAACAGAGAAAAGTACCTTGGGCAACGCCCAAGCTACAGAGTATCAGAATTACAATGCCATTTTTCACACATTAAAGATAAAAAGTTGAAGTCATTGTGCTACTTTCACTACCTTAGAAAACTAACAAACCATAAAAAATGACGAAATTAATACCGGTATTATTAGGTGCAATATTGATTGTTGCCTGTAACAAAAAATCAGAAGAGAAAACCACCCACACCCTTTTTGTTGGAACGTATACCAATGGGGATAGTGAGGGGATTTACAAATACACCTTGGATACCGCAACGGGTGCGCTTGGTACCCAAGAATTGGCTGCCAAATTGAAAAATCCTTCGTATTTGAAGATTTCCGAGGACAAAAACAATCTATATGCCATACAGGAGACCGGCGATTTTGATAGTCTTGGGGGCGGTGTTACTGCATTCCGCTTGAATGAAGGTGTTTTGGAAGTCCAGAATAGCAAAGGGACCCACGGAAATGGCCCTTGCCATGTTTCCTTGTCAGGGGACGGTTATTTGGCCGCGGCCAATTATGGTGGGGGCAATGTAGCCCTGTATCAATTGAATGAGGATGGATCGCTTGCCGGAGAACCCCAGGTAATCGACCATAAGATTTTGGATACCACCAAAACCTCCCGTGCACACATGGCAAAGTTTACCAAAGACGGACTTTTTGTAGCGGATTTGGGATTGGATGCCGTAAAGCGTTACAAAAGGGAAGGGGGCCAATACGTAGTTGGTAACCAAGCCTCAATCGATTTGGCCGCTGGAGCTGGCCCCAGACATTTTACCTTTGGTAGAAATGGGGATATCCTATATGTGATCAACGAGCTGAACAGCACGGTTTCCGTTTTTCAAAAAGATAATGATGGGGCTTATCATGAGATCCAAACACAGTCTACGTTGGCTGAAGGTTATACTGAAAAAAGCTATTGTGCGGATATACACCTATCCCCTGATGGTAAGTTTTTGTATGGCTCCAACCGTGGGGAGAACACCATCGTAATCTTTGCCGTAGATCAAGAATCCGGAAAGCTGATCTTGGTGGGCAGGGAGTCGGTTCGTGGTGACTGGCCCCGTAATTTCTCATTGGACCCTACAGGTGAATTTTTATTGGTGGCCAATCAAAGGAGCGATAACATCATCGTTTTCAAAAGAGATGCCGAGAAAGGCACCTTGCAGTTCTTGAGTGAGACCAGTTTGGCCAGTCCTGTTTGTATTGCCTTTTTGGATTAGTTCTTTAGGCTATTCACAACGATACGTTTTGCCTTTTTCATCAAAGGTAGGAGATGTGTTGGGGCGAAGTGAGCCGTGCCAAGAATCCCGGTACCATTGATCAAGATCATCATCACTGCGATAATCCGCTGTAAAAAAGTTGAAGTCATCCGTAAAAGTGATGATGATATCCCCTTTTCCATCAGCATCATGCCATCTACCGGTCATCACGTTATTCTTTAATCGGCCCCAAACCCCACCAAGTGCGTTTTTGTGTATTAGATAGTAGGCTCCGGCGACTTCATCGCTGTCGATAAGGAGATCAAACCGACCTATTTCAGTACAATAGTTTTTGGAAATGATAGTGTCTTTCGCTTTAGTTTGAGCATAGAAGAATTGGCATATCAAACTACAAAAAAGACAGTAAATGGAAGTTCTATTGATCATAGTGGCATCAAATTTTAAGGCGAATTAATCTGTAGTTCTGCAATTGATCGGGTTGGATAATGGTATTGTTTTCCTGATCAAAGTTGTCCAATTGGGAATCTGAAACAAAATACATATACTCATCATGGATGGCAAATGTCGTTGGAATGTCGGATGGATTGAAAAATGACATGATTCTCTTTTCGGACAGGATTTTGGTGCTCTCTGGATTCAGTTCAAATTGAAAGACCCCATTTTGGGACAGGTCTCTTTTCCCATTTACTATGGCGATAAGGGTATTCTTATGGAATTTCATTCCATCGATTCCCTTAAACTGATTGGGTGGGTTCAACAACTTCTTTGAGGCGATGTCCAAAATCCGGATGCCAGAAGTGTAGGTGGCCAAATAAAGGTATTTACCATCATCGGATGCTGCGATGCCATTGGAATGTTTGATCTCTTCATGGGTAAAGAAGACCTCCAAGGCCTTTTTGGCCCCGGTAAGGGCATAGAGGGTATCACTTTCCGAATCGGTGATATAAGCGTCCCCATTGAGCGTTATGGCAATATCATTCAGGTAGATTACCTCCTCCGAGTTTAGGGTATACGACGCGATGAATTCCCCTGAAGTAGGGTTCATCAAAAGAAGAACGGACGAATTGTTGCTTTTGGGCAAGCTGTTCCCCAAGGCGAAGAGGGTGTCTCCTTGAATGGTCATCCCAAAACCGGAGAGGTATCCATATTCCTTGCTTCCAATAAAATCCTCGGCATGGGTGCCATCCAAATCAGAACGCACAATTTTATCCTTCTTCAAGCTGTTGAGGTATACTTTTTTGGAGGAAGGATCAATAGCGATGCCTTCGGGAATCAAATCTTTTTTGAATTTGAGCGGAACGGAATAGGTTTCTTGCGCGCCGGCAAGGGTACAGACCAACAGCAAAAGCCCCACAAGCATTTTCATTGGACGAGGATTTTTAGGGAAAATACTAAAATATAGGCCAGTTTAGGGGTACATTATCAGAACTTTAAGGTTTAGGGTATCTGCTTGATGCCGGATACATGGGAAGCGATTGCCTTCCATTGCCCTTCCCTTTTTATTAAGACATTGCTGGACTGATATATGGTTTTGATGGAGTCATTGAAGATATGCCCAGTACCACAGATCATGGCCGTGCCGTTGGGTAGGATGTCCAAGCGTTTTATTTCATAAAAAAAGGAATCGTGGGTGCTGGCATGTGCCTTGATCCAGGCGAGTTCTCCTTTTTTATCGGACCAGTTTCCTTGGTCGTCGATCATTTGAAAATCGTCCCCCAAGATGGAATCGAGTAAGAGAGTGTCCTGTTCCCGATAGGCTTTGGGCCATTTTACCTCTTTCAATCGGGTCAGAAGTTGGCGGTCTTGCCCTGTGCTATGGTTTTGTCCTGTTTCGGTTTCCGTTTTGGAGGTACAGGACCATAGGATAAAACATCCGATAGCGACACTTAGAAAAGTCTTCATTTGTTGAGTTTTCCCAAATGTAGCAGGAGTGATGCAAAACATATAACAACACTGGGTAAGTTGCGGAAAAATAAGGGTAGGTCGATGCCGTTAAACCTCCACTAGGTTCTTTCGGTAGGTCCTACTGAATTTAATTTTATCTCCATTCTTTAAATGGAGTATCCCATCTCCGCTACTGTTTTTCTGATGGCAATCCATAAAATCCACGTTCACCAAATAGGAACGATGCACCCGTTTAAAGGTTTTTGAACCGAGCATTTTCTCTACTGACCTAAGGCTTTGGTATTTTACAAAAACCCCTCTTTCCGTATGGAGCACAATGCAGTTGTTGCTGGTTTCAATATAGATGATTTCTTCAGGAATCAGTAAAAAATGGGAGCCGTTCCTGGACACTTCAATTTGAATTTTCCTTCCTAAAAAGGGTGCGATTGGAGTGTCAATTTTTAGGCTACGTTCCTTGTTTACAAAGTAAAACAGGAGCGCAAAATAGCAGAATAGGTTAACAGCGATATTGTTGGTAAGCCCGGCATGCAATAGATTGAAATTGGGAGAGGCGCAACGAAATACCACGGTCATCATAAAAACTACCAAAACCTGTCCGATAAGAATGTTCATTGCTGTGGCGGTAATGCCCAACCCTCCTTGAAGGGCCAAGGTTTTTCCGAAAGGTTTTTGCTCCCAGTTTTGGGCCCAAACTTTTATGTATTGGGCAGAGAAAATCCAAAAAACAAAGCTGGTCACGGCCAAAATGGTCAATTCGGAAAAGCAGGTTGCTCCTAAACTTACTTGGAACATACGGCCAATACCCATATTGAGCAGCACAAAAATTGATATCAGTGAAATGGGCTTGGACATATTTAAAGATACGGATTTTGGAATGGTGAAGCCAAGCAAGGAAAATTACTTTGCAAAGTACACCAGCAGAGCAATGATAATCAATCCAAATAGTACTGCTAAAAAGATTTTCCAAGCACTGTACGGCCGGGTACCGGAAATCTGTCCATTTTCACCATTGATAAAGAAATTGTACTCCTTGCCCTTATAGCGATAAGCACTTACATAAACGGGCAACAAAATATGTTTAAAGGTTTCCTCGGACAGCTCCATATCCATGTGGGTCACCCGTTGGGTATCCCCACCAATATCCTGTCGGCACCAGCGCATGGCAATGTCTCGGGCCACATCTTTGGAATGGAGGTGCCCATCTTTCAACGGGATGGTATATTTTTCGGTAACAAACCCAGAGAGAAAGCCACTATTGAATGGTTGCAGTTTTTGGAGGTTCCATTGGGCGATTTTTTGGGGGATCCTTCCCGATTTTTGTTGGGACGCCTTGATGAGGGTGTCGTCCACAAAACCAGAAATCTCCCCAGAAGCAGGATACCATCGGGTTTTGCGAACCTGTTGGGTCACCATTTTTCCGTTGGAGTTTCTGACCCTTCGGGTTTCGTAATAATATTCCCCCCGTTGCCCCGTATAGCTTGCTGCAAGTTGGGCATCAAAAGTCCAATACGGTAAATAGAGCCCTTTGGTAAATTGAGGGTCCAAAGCGGCCTTCTTCAGTTTGTTGGGGGCAAACCACAACCGGTTTACCCAATTTTTGAAAATGATAAAGGATTTCTTTTGATCAATCTGAAAGGGGAGCACCGCGCCAGGTAAGATCCAATCTTCCTTATAGGCATCTTCAATCACCAGAGGCATGCCGCAGTATACACAGTGGAGCGACTTATAGTTTTCTTCCACATGTTGATTGGCGCCACAATTTTTGCAGTGCAACATGGAGATTTCCTCACTGTGTTTCTGTGAGCCCATTTCTTTAAGGTAGGGATACAGCTCCAGTTCCTGAAAACCATTTTCGTTTATAGCAATTGATTCCTCATGACCACAATATTCACAATTTATGCTGGTGGTCCCAGGCTTGTATTTTAGCTCGGCACCACAGTTGGTGCAGGCTTTTTTGAGCTCGGTTTTTTGGATTTTTTGTTCTTCCATAGTTTCATTTCCGTGTAGGCGGAAATCCATATCAAAATTGATAGGCTGTCATTTCGAAGGAGCTAGCGACTGAGAAAGCTCAATGTGTAATTACTTAGATTTCTCAATCGTTGCTTTGCAACTCATTTCGAAATGACAAAAATTATTGTCCTGGTAACGGCGGCGGTGTGTTGCCTCCCAAGAACGATTTCAATTCTTCCACCTCTTTTAAGGAAGCCCATGCGGCCATGCCCTGCTTCCATACCAAACTATCACGATTGATGGCCCGGGATGCAAAAAGAGATTGCATTTGCTCATAGGTCACTGGTCCATGTTGTACCCCGTTGGATGCATAATAATATAAGGTTTGTGTTGGCATAGGAGGTGGAACAGCTCCTCCAACGGGTTGGGCGGCTTGTTGTGGTGATGCTTGCGTATTGCCCATCATACCACCCATTTGTTGGGCCAAAACAAATCCCATACCCATGCCCATTCCAGCTCCGGCGGTTCCCCCTTCGTTTTGGGCAGCGGCCTCAATGGCCTTGGCAGTTTTGAATTTGGTCAATTTGTCCAAATCAAGCTTGTCAATACGACTATACTCGAAGATTTCCTTTTTAAGATCTTCGGGCATGGAGACATTTTCAATGTAGAATTTTTCCAAGGAAATGCCCACACTTTCAAACTCAGGGGACATGACTTCGCGGCAGGTATCTGAAAGTTCGGTGGTATTGGCGGCATACAATTCAATGGGCAAATTGGCTTGGCCCACGGTATTCGTGAATCTTGTTGCAATTAAACTTTTGAGGTGCTCGTTGATCTCAAAATTGGTAAAGTTGCTATCCGTACCAACTATGTCTTTGATGAATTTGCCAGCATCCGAAATTTTAAAGGCATAGGTTCCAAAAGCGCGAATTTCAACCAAACCAAATCGGTCGTCACTTAAAGTGATGGGACTCTTGGTGCCCCATTTCTCGTCAGTGAACAAGTGGGTGTTCACAAAATACACTTCGGCCTTGAATGGGGAATTGAACCCGTATTTCCATCCTTTTAAAGTAGCCAAAATCGGTAGGTTTTGTGTGGTAAGGTCATAAGTGCCCGGTTCAAAGACATCGGCCAATTGACCTTCGTTGATGAAAACGGCGGTTTGCCCTTCGCGAACAATCAGCTTTGCGCCGTTCTTTATTTCATTTTGATAACGCTCAAACCGATAGGCAATGGTGTCGTCGGTATAGTCGAGCCATTCAATAATGTCAATAAACTCGTTGGTGAGTTTTTCCTTGATCTTTCCAAAAATATCCATGGTAGTGTTTTTTAGGTATTATGCTTTTAAAACTATAAAAAAACTATAGAGTTTCTATTAGGTTAGTGTAAAATTCAAGTGGAATGTTACGCAACGCGCGAAGAAAAAAGGATGGAATGAAGTGTTAGTCCATTTTATGAGCCGCTTGGAGCATTTTAAGCACCTCTTTCTTTGGGAGGGTCTCAATGGTATGGCCATTACGACCGGTCATGGTTTCAGCAGTGAAAAGAGAATTAAGGATGGCCTCCTCAGTAGCTTCTATGGTAGCCAAAAAAAGTGGGCTCATGGCCTCATTGCGTAAGGTTGGTACAGTTTGAATGGGATTTTCACTTTCATACGGGATTCTACATTCCTCTGCCGTGGAAACGGCAATCACATAATCCCCACTACCGTTACTCGCAATCCCTCCGGTTTTGCCCAAGCCCAACATGGCCCGTTTGGCCAATCGCTCCAAATTGCGGGCATCCAATGGGGCATCGGTCAGAACCACCATCATACAGGAGCCATCAGCAGAATATTTAAGTGTTTCAGAATAACGGTCGAGCTGCTTGTCCACATCCACACCCGCTATTTGCAAAACACCTCCAAAATTGGTCTGTACCAATACACCTATTGTGTATCCTCCCAGTTTTTTGGGAAGTATACGGGAAGAGGTTCCTATCCCTCCCTTGAATCCAAAACAAATGGTGCCTGTTCCCGCACCAACATTGCCTTCAGGAACTGCTCCAGTTTTTGCTTTTGAAATGGCTTGTAGTACATCCGTTTCGCTTACATGGCGTCCTCGAATGTCGTTTAAATACCCATCATTGGTTTCGCCCACTACGGCATTTACGGAACGGACCGTTTCGTTGCCCTCTTGATGTAAAGTGTATCCTATAACGGCATTTACGGCCGTGGGCACGCTCAACGTATTGGTCAGGATGATAGGGGTTTCCAAATTGCCCAGTTCCTTCACTTGGGTGCTGCCGGCCAGTTTTCCAAAACCGTTGCCCACATGTATGGCGGCCGGAACTTTTTCTTGGAAGAGATTCCCGGAATGGGGAAGAATCGCCGTGACCCCGGTACGGATGCTGTCGCCTTTTATCAAGGTGACATGTCCCAACCGCACCCCAGGCACGTCGGTAATTGCATTGTATTGTCCTGGTCTGAGCACTCCAATCTCAACACCATAATCCCGAATACGCTTCTGCGAAAACGAAAGTAATGGTAGTAGGATCAGCAGGGTCAGTACGGACCTATTCATAATAGGGGAGTTCTAAAAATCCCTATAGTCTCCAGAAAGGTAGGCATTGGCCTTTTCCTCCTTGAACTTTGCCGCTTGTGCGTCCCAGTGGAGGGTCTCCCCGGGGAACCTTCCAGCAATGGTGCCCAACAATATGGTCTCGGTGAGCCTGGCCCCATACTCAAAGGGTGCCGTGGTCTCGGCCTTGCCCAGACAAGCGTCCACGAACTGGTGGTAGTGCTTGGGTCCTTCGGACTCATAATTTCTGATAGGTTCGCCCAGATTGTGCTTCTCGCTCAACTTGGCAATTTCCTTGGAGATGTCCACGTACTTTCCTCGAATAATTTTCTTGGGCAACTGCATGAAGTGGGGGAGCAACAGACGTCCCTTTTCACCTACGAACATGGCTCCCTGTTCTGGCAGCTCGCCCTCTCCGGCCACCTTGGCGTCCAGTGATATTTTGTCCTCTACACTTTCCTCTTTATTTGATTTCTTAGCGGCCATGTTCTTGGCACCAGGTAGAATTAAGTCCTCATGCATATCTGGGGCTCCAGGGCCATCGTACCAAACCCACTTGAAAGTCTTGGAGGTGTACGGTGTGCTCGGGAACTCATAGGTTACCACGTTATTCTCTGGGTATCCAAACCCATTGGAAGGTCGACATTCGGTCTTAATGGTCATGGGAACGTCCAGCTCAAGGGCGTTGTACGGGGTGTCAAAGATGTGCACACCCATGTCACCCAAGGTGCCACAGCCGTAGTCCATCAACTTTCTCCAATTGCCGGGATGGTACATTCCCTCTTTATAAGGTCTTTTGGCAGAAGTTCCCAACCAAAGGTTCCAGTCCAACTGCGCTGGGACTTTGTCCTCTCCTTGCGGAAGGGGGCCGTCGTATCCCCAGTTCTTGGGGGACCAGGCATGCACGGTGTGCACCTTGCCTATGATTCCGGATTGGATTAAAAGTGTGGCGAGTTTATAATCGTAAAAAGAGTGTACCTGGATACCCATCTGGGTCACTAGGCCCTTTTCGGCGGCCATCTTTTTCATGGCGCGGGACTCCGATACATAGTGCGTCAACGGTTTTTGGCAGTAGACGGGTTTGTTCATCTCCATGGCCATCATGGAGGCCGGTGCGTGGGTATGGTCCGGGGTGGACACGATCACGGCATCGATTTGATCGGCCATTTCCTTCAACATGGTACGGTAATCGAAGAACACACGGGCCGTTGGGTGCAGTTTGCGCGCAGCGGAGAGGTTCACGGCATCCACATCGCACAGGGCCACCACGTCCACGGAACCATGGGACGATATGGCGCTAAGATCGGCAGCGCCCATGTTCCCCACACCGATGTGTGCAGTTCGTAATCTTTCCTTGAAAGGGGCTCCTTTCAACAACGAAGGGGCCACCATGATGCCCAGGGCACCTACACTACTCTTTTTAATGAATTCTCTTTTATTCATGGGTTGGTTTTAGCGGATTATAATTTTTTTATTTTAATGTTTCGGAACCAAATTGGGCTGGAGTGGTCTTGAAGTGCAATGAACCCTGTCTTGAATTTTCCGTAGTCAGGACTGTTCTTCCATTTGTCCGAGTTCTTCTTTTCCTGCCAGGCCTCGTCCCAAGGAACAAATGATAGTAGTAATTCGCCATTGAGCCAGTGCTCCACTTTTTCCGGGGTGAAGACAATCTTGGAGCTGTTCCATTCCCCAGCGGGATGCAGGGTCTTGTCGGCCTTCGGAGGATGCATGGCATAATCGGCCCCGGTCTGTTGCAAGGGCTTGAGCTCTTCAGGTTTATCGGTATAGCCCAGACTGGTGTTGTAGGCCGTAAGGTCATGGATGCGGGCATAGTTCTCGTCATCGATGAGCTGATATTCGGGCGATACCACTGGGGGACCGTCGTAACCTTCCTTGACATGGTAGAAAATACCACTGTTGCCCCCTTCGGGGAGCTTCCATTCCATGTAGAGCTCAAAATTCTCGAACTCCTCGGCGCCGTAGATGATGTCCTTTCCGCCCTTGTAGTCCTGCTCCATGCCCAGTTCGGTGTCGAAGGTCAGGGTGCTGTCCTTTATGATCCAGCCAGGGGGAAGGGTCTCCATGTTGTAGCCGCGCCAGCCCTCGGTGCTGGTGCCGTCAAAAAGATAGATCCATTCGGATTCTTTTTGCTCAGTTGTGTCTACGGTTTGTTCTTCTTCTTCTTGGGATTTTGATTGGTTTTTGCAGGCTGCCATCAGAACGATAAGAACGATGAGCCCAAAATAATTTCGCATAGTATGGGTTGAGATTTAATTGAGGGAGTTAAATTACAAAATATTGTGAAACCTTTTTTCTTGCTTTTTCATTACATTTAGACACGACTAATTAACACTTTGAAAATGAATACTTGCTTTTCCAAGATGGCATTACTCTTACTTGCCATTGTATTTTGTATTGTACCTGGGCAATCCCAACGAAAAAAGAAATCCCAAACCACCCCTGAATATCCGCAGGAAATCTATTCCAGTTTGGAATATCGATTGATAGGTCCGTTTCGTGGTGGTCGCTCCGCTGCCGTTACAGGAGTCCCCGGGGAACCCAACCTTTTTTACTTTGGTGCCACTGGTGGTGGAGTTTGGAAGACCACGGATGGTGGTCGATCATGGGAGAATATTTCGGATGGCTATTTTGGAGGAAGTATCGGTGCGGTTGAAGTGGCCAAAAGCGATTCCAATGTAATTTATGTTGGAGGAGGGGAAAAAACGGTACGGGGTAATGTGTCCTCAGGATATGGTGTCTGGAAAACCGAAGATGGTGGAAAAACATGGGTATCCATGGGACTTGAAAACACAAGGCATATCCCTAGATTAAAGGTCCATCCCACAAACCATGATATTGTTTATGCCGCGGTAATGGGCAATATTTATAAACCTACCAAAGAACGTGGAATATATAAGACTACTGATGGCGGTAAAACTTGGAGACAGATTCTTTTTGTGAATGAACATGCTGGTGCTGTAGACTTGACTTTTGACCCCAACAACCCAAGAATATTGTATGCTTCCACATGGAGGGTGCAACGTACTCCATATAGTCTAAGTAGTGGTGGCGAAGGTTCTGCACTTTGGAAAAGCACCGATAGTGGAGAGACTTGGACAGAGATTTCAAAGAATGATGGTTTTCCGCAAGATACCTTGGGGATTATTGGTGTGACCGTATCCCCTAAAAACAGTGAAAGGGTATGGGCCATTGTGGAAAACAAGGAAAAAGGAGGCTTATACCGTTCGGATGATGGAGGAAAAAAATGGACCCGCGTAAACGAGGAGCGCAAATTGCGCCAAAGGGCTTGGTACTATACCCGTGTCTATGCCGATACGGAAGATGAAGATGTGGTATACGTGCTCAATGTCCAATACCATAGAAGTACAGATGGAGGGAAAACCTTCAATACCTTTAATGCACCACATGGAGACCACCACGACCTTTGGATCGCTCCAGAGAACTCAAAACGGATGATCATTGGGGACGATGGTGGCGCACAGATCAGTTACGATGGTGGGGAAACATGGAGTACCTACTACAATCAACCCACTGCCCAGTTTTATAGAGTTACCACGGATAACGCCTTTCCGTACCGCATTTATGTAGCGCAGCAGGACAATTCCACTTTGCGGATCAACCACCGGAGTGATGACAATTCCATAGGAGAGGACGACTGGGAAGAAACTGCCGGAGGCGAATCCGCGCACATTGTAGTAGACCCTACCAATGATGATATTGTGTACGGAGGTAGTTATGGAGGATTCCTGACTCGCGTCAACCACAAAAACAAAACGGTTAGGGGCATCAATGTATGGCCGGATAACCCTATGGGTTACGGTGCTGAGGGAATGAAATACCGTTTCCAATGGAACTTCCCGATCATATTCAGCAAGCATGATCCCAAAAAGCTCTATACCTTTTCCAACCATGTGCACATGAGTACCAATGAAGGGCAAAGTTGGACTTTGTTGAGCGATGATCTTACCCGAAACGATCCCACAAAATTGGTATCCAGTGGCGGTCCAATAACCCAGGACAATACCAGTGTGGAATATTATTGTACCATTTTTGCTGCCAATGAGAGTCCTTTGAAAGAAGGCCTGTTATGGGTAGGAAGTGATGATGGTCTCATCCATGTGACCCAAGATGGTGGAAAAACATGGGAAAATGTAACGCCCAATATCATGCCGGAGTGGAGCATGATCAACAGTATTGAACCCTCCGCTTTTGATGAAGGGACCTGTTACGTGGCTGCCACCCGTTACAAATTGGGGGATTTCACGCCCTATCTCTACAAGACCACGGATTATGGAAAAACATGGACCAAAATCACCAATGGAATCAACAATGAACATTTTACCCGTGTGGTACGTGAAGATCCAAAGAGAAAAGGATTGTTATATGCCGGGACGGAAACCGGGATGTACATTTCCTTCAATGATGGCCAAAATTGGGAGAAATTCCAATTGAACTTACCCATTGTTCCCATTACCGACTTGACCATTAAGGACAACAACCTTATCGTGGCCACCCAGGGGCGAAGCCTTTGGATTATTGATGACCTTACGGTTTTGCATCAATTGGATGCCTCCAAAAAATCGGCTGAGGCCATTTTGTTCCACCCAAAGGACAGTTATCGTACCAAGGGGGGAGTGGTCAAGACCCCGTCCAAAACCGAGGGACAGAACCACCCCAATGGCGTGGTCACCCATTTTTACCTCAAAAATCTTTCGGAAAAAGACAGCGTTGTCCTTACTTATACCAAAATGAACGGGGATACTTTGGCCTCCTATAGCACCTATGCCAAGGACAAGGACAAAAAGCTTACGGCCAAGAAAGGGGGCAATACCCATGTTTGGGATACCCGTGGCAAAGGAGCGGAAAAATTGGAGGGAATGATTCTTTGGTGGGCCAATTTGGATGGTGCAAAGGCGGTTCCGGGAAATTATAAAGTGCACTTGAATGTGAATGGTGCGGATCAGACCCAGGAATTTAAGATTCTTCCCGATCCAAGGGCGGAAGTTTCCGTGGCCGATATGCAAAAGCAGTTCGATTTTATTACCGACATCAATGAAACGGTGGATAGGGCCCATCAATCCATCAAAAAAATCCGGAAAATCAATGAAAAGCTGGATGCTTTTGTAAAACAGTACAAAGACAATGAAGCTACCAAGGCCTTGGTGGAAAAGGCCGAAAAAATGAAGGAAGATTTTGGGGAAATTGAAAAGGCTTTGTACCAGACCCAGAATAGGAGTAACCAAGACCCTCTGAACTTTCCTATTCGATTGACCAATAAATTGGCCCACCTGAACAGTTTGGTATCCATAGACGACTTTCCCCCAACGGAACAGGATATGGCTGTAAAAAATGAACTTTCAGGAAAGATAAAGGAACAATTGACTGCCTTTGACGCTTTGGTGGACAAAGAAATTGATGCGTTCAATAATGAATTTAACCAATTAGGATTGGATTATTTGAGTGTAGAGGAATAGAAAGCATGTTTAGGTTGGAGCGAGATTTAGGTGTCTTGCTTCAATCAATTGCTTTTGGAGGATACAGGAATTGAATACAATAATGCATCGGACTTAAACAAAGAGCCGTAACTTTGATGACTGCCGACAGCCTTTTTCCAGCAAATGACATTGGGGAAGAGGGGTGTTGGCACTTCGGTTGAAATCGTTAAAAGAGCGTACTGTTGATTTACCCTTACATTAAATCTTTGCACCTCATTTTTGTGGTCACTTGGTTCGCGGGACTGTTCTACATTCCCCGTCTGTTCATCTATCATATTGAAGCTTGGCAAAAACCTTCCCCGGAGCGGGAAATCCTGACCGACCAATTGAAGCTGATGACCAAACGCCTATGGTACATCATCACATGGCCTTCGGCCATTCTGTGCACCCTGTTTGCGGTTTGGATGCTTATTTTGATACCCTCATGGCTGCAACAACCTTGGATGCATGTAAAATTGGGATTTGTACTGCTGTTGTTTGGGTATCATTTTAAATGCCATCAAATTTTTAAGCAATTGCAGCGGGATGAGGTAAAATATACATCCAAATTCATGCGCATCTGGAACGAGGGGGCCACCTTGATCCTCTTTGCCATCGTGTTTCTGGTGATTCTAAAAAGTGCGTTCAATTGGATTTATGGGGTTATTGGTATTGTGGTGCTGGGCATTCTTTTGATGTTGGGCATTAAACTTTATAAACGTATCCGGGACAAGAATCCCAATGCTTAAGAAAGTTCAAATATCAAGTTCAAGCTCAGTTAAATTAGTAGGAACCTAATTTTGAGCTTGAACTTGTACTTACTCTTGTGCCTCATTTGGCTTGATAATTGTGTAATTTTACCTCAAATCAAGTAAGCTTGTTCAGTAAACTGTCACTAAGATCCCGGATATTCTTCAGCATGATCATGTTGGTGGTCATTGCCTCCATTTTGATTGCAGGGGTTACCATTTACCAATATAAT
The DNA here is from genome assembly GCF_965248585.1 of Flagellimonas alvinocaridis. Taxonomy (NCBI): domain Bacteria; kingdom Pseudomonadati; phylum Bacteroidota; class Flavobacteriia; order Flavobacteriales; family Flavobacteriaceae; genus Flagellimonas; species Flagellimonas alvinocaridis. The sequence continues at coordinate 3,576,751 of NZ_OZ252111.1, read as the reverse complement.
GAGCAGGGAAGGGACTACCATGAAGACAGGGTGGAACGCAAGGAAGAGCAAGTGCTCCAGAGCATTTCGTACACCATACGGGAGACTACTTACCCTGTGAACACAGATAACCTTGGGTTGATTTTTATGGATGAAATCTATAAGATAGCCGATGTACAAAACGTAAACTTTAATATATACGACCTTGAGGGGAATTTGGTCAAGAGCTCAAGACCGAGCTTTGAAGCCGACTCCATTTCCAATTGTTTGGATGCACAAATACTGAACCGCCTTCGTGACAGCGATGACAAACGGTATGTGCAGGAGCAGCGTGCGGCCGGAGACAATTACCAAGCTACCTATACCTACATCAATGATACAAGGTTTAAGCCTATTGGTATAGTGAACCTTCAGTATTTTGAGGACAATACCTTCAACAATAAAGAGCTTACTGAATTTCTCTTCCGTTTGGGAGGAGTGTACTTGGTGATGTTGCTCTCCGCCATATTTCTGGCCTACTTTATTTCAAAATACATTACCCGCTCGCTCCAGACCATTTCCGATAAGATCAACCGGACCAACCTTACCAGACAGAATGAAAAGATCCATATTGAAAATCCTGGGCAAGAAATAGGGAAGTTGGTGGATTCGTACAACAGAATGATCGATGAATTGGAGGAAAGTGCCGTAAAATTGGCCAAGAGCGAACGCGAACAGGCTTGGCGTGAAATGGCCAAACAGGTAGCCCATGAAATTAAAAACCCGTTGACTCCTCTCCGGCTTACCGTACAGAATTTTGAACGCAAATTTGACCCCAACGACCCGGAGATCCAAACCAAGGTCAAGGAATTTTCAAAAACCTTGGTGCAGCAAATAGATACCATGAGCAATATTGCCACGGCTTTTTCCAGCTTTGCAAACATGCCCGCTCAACAGAACGAAACTTTGAACGTGGTTAAAATCGTAAGGCTTGCCCTTGAAATATTTACCGAAGACTACATCCATTTTATTGCAGATGAGGAAGAGATCATTGCCAAACTGGACCGAACCCAGTTGATCAGGGTCATTACCAATCTGGTGAAAAATGCCATACAGGCCGTTCCCGAAGTAGCATCTCCCCGAATTTTGGTAACCGTTTCCTCGGAAGGGGAACAAGTAAAGATTTCCGTGGCAGACAATGGAGTGGGCATTTCGGATGGGTACAGGCAAAAGGTCTTTGAGCCCAAGTTTACCACCAAATCCAGTGGTACTGGCCTTGGCCTTGGTATGGTAAAGAACATTGTGGAAAACTATGGCGGAACCATTAACTTTACTTCTCAAGTGGGTAAGGGAACCGTGTTTACCGTCAGATTTCCTAAAGAATCCTAGAAATAGTCAGGTCGAGCGCAATCGAGCCTCCATAATAAACAACACATGGACTACGAGAACATCTACATTGAGGAAGAGAACAACATTGGTACGATTACCATCAATCGCCCCAAAAAACTAAATGCCCTTAACAAGCGCACCATTGAGGAACTGCATGTGGCTTTTAAGGAGTTGGACGAGGATGCCGACACCAAGGTCATCATTGTCACGGGTAGCGGGGAAAAGGCATTTGTGGCCGGTGCGGACATTTCTGAATTTGCCCATTTTTCAGTAAAAGAAGGGCGTCAATTAGCCGCTATGGGGCAAAAAAGTTTGTTCGACTTTGTGGAAAACCTTTCCACCCCGGTAATTGCGGCCGTTAACGGGTTTGCACTTGGCGGAGGACTGGAGCTGGCCATGGCCTGTCATTTTAGAGTGGCGAGCACCAATGCCCGAATGGGTCTTCCCGAAGTGTCTCTAGGGGTTATACCGGGCTATGGAGGCACCCAACGCTTACCACAGCTTGTAGGCAAGGGAAGGGCCATGGAAATGATCATGACTGCCGGTATGATCGATGCGGATAAAGCCTTTTCCTTCGGTTTGGTGAACCATGTGGTCTCCCCAGAAGAACTATTGCCATTGTGCATTAAAATAGCAAGCAGGATATCGAATAATTCCGCCGTGGCCGTAAAACAGGCAATAAAAGTGGTAAATGCTGGTTTTAAGTATGATGTTGATGGTTATGCCGCAGAAATAGATGCCTTTGGCCATTGTTTTGGTACCGATGATTTCAGGGAAGGAACATCGGCTTTTTTGGAAAAGCGCAAGGCAGATTTTCCTGGGTCTTGACCGTTGGCACGACCAACCCAAATCACAATGAAAAAACAAATAGCCTTATTAGGTCTTCTTCTGATAGGAATAGTGGGCGTTGCCCAGAAAATGCCCGTTTCCTACAATTTTGGTGAAAAGTACAATGATCGCTACCGCTATTCCAACCTGTTGACCATTGATGACGATGGTACTGGGGGTTACATATTGGTGAGAGCTTACTACCAAGGACTTATCCTAAAACCCAAAGGCTATCTCATAGAGCATTACAATAGCAATTTAGAGCTGGTAACGGAATATAATTACAAGCTCAAGGGACTCGATTTTGTAGATGGGTTCCTTAAAAATGGCCAATTGAACCTTATGTTCCTCAATTATAACCAAGGTAGGGGCGAATATGAGTATTGGGTTCATTCCAGCCCAATTATCACTTTTAATTTTAAGGAGAAGAAGTTACTTTCCATTGCTTCGGAAGAAGTACACGACCCTGTTGGCAAAAACTACTACAATAGAAACTTCTCCAAGGGGTTTACCACCGCCATCCTTTTTGATGAGCAGAAAAGAGGTTTTGTAATCAGTACCCACCATAAAAGGGGCAAGAGCAACAAACACATGATCCATTTGTTTGATACTGCGCTGAACAAAAAGTTTGAGTTCGATTTCTCCCATGAGATCGAAGAAAAGAATTATGCCTTTGAGAACGTGGCCTTCTCACAGGACCTTCAGACCGCATATATTGTAGGCAAAGCCTATTTTAAAAAGAAGCGTTTTCAGGTTGATGAGCGCAAGTTCCAATACGAACTTATAAGGGTTAATAGTAGCGGAAGCAATACACAGTCATTTGTGGACGCAGGGAAGTATCCCGAGGGATTATATCCTGTCCGATTTAAAAACAGACTGGTCTGTATTGGGTTTTATGCTGATAGAAAGGACAATCGCTACAACGGAATTGCCTATTTTGATGTAAATCCGACTTCCCTCGACATCAACTCCAAAAAGTACAACTCATTTTCCCTACAATTTATGGAAGACAAGTTTGGTAGGGAAGAGGACAAGGTGGTCAAGAATTTGGTATTTAAGGGGGTGCATGTAAATTCTCAGGAAGAGATTTTCTTTAATGCCGAAGAGTACTTTGTTACCACTGGCATGGAGGTTACCGGTGCAGGACAACGCATTAAAACAGAACGGTTTCACCATAACGACATCGTAAGCGCCAAATTAAAACCCAATGGCGAAATGGATTGGGTACGCAACATTAACAAGACCGAGGTTACCCAAGGTGATGGCGACTATGCCTCTTATAGCTCCTATTGCAAGGACGGTAACACCTACTTCTTTATTTGCACCGCAGCGGACAATCCACAACTTATTGGCAACGAACGTCTGATCTTTAAGCAAGGGTTTAGCCGTAACCGTAATGTCTTTATGATCTCTTTGGACCAAAACGGGGTAATGGACTATGAAAAGATCATAGACCAACAAGAGGCCCGTTTGCCCTTAATGGTCTCCAAACCCTTAAAGGACCTAAGTGGGGACAATATGCTCTTCTATGCCAAACGCGGCAGCAAAAAGCAGCTGGTCAAGGTAGATTTTAACTGATCTACAACACGTCCCATCCGAAAATTCGTACACGTATTTCACGTCTATCAATTCTAAAGGCCCATCCGTCAATTGGAAAGGGGCATGTATCAACTAGGCCCTAAAATACCCAATGGCCCCACGTACTTTTGGTTTCTAATAACGGTAAAACAAAAAAATTATGAAATCAATGAAAGTACTGGGCATGGCTCTTTTGGGAATGTCCATAATTATGGCCTCTTGTTCTGGGGAAGACGGAAAAAATGGCTTAAATGGCCAGGATGGAATCAATGGTCAAAATGGTCAGGACGGTGCCGATGGGGCTGATGGTCAGGACGGCGCTGACGGCCAAGATGGTAGTGATAAACCCAATATGGAGTTCTATTTTCAAAATGGGTACAATGATTATACAGGAACACAGGATGCCCGAATCAGCCCCCTAGGTGAAGCAGATGGCAATGACGGGACGTTAGCTATTCGTGAAGATTTGGAAAATCCGAATCTTAGGAGATTTTCTCTTCTGAGGTTTGATGATATCTCCGATAAAGTAAATACTGCGTTTGATACCGACAATACCAATTGTGGGGATAGTTATAGGGTAGACCAAGTTATACTATATCTATATGCAGGAAGTTCAACTGCTTCCAGTGCTATTCCAGGGTACATACATCTTGGTTTCTATGAAGATGGAGACCCGTTATTTTCGGAGGCCGATGTTTCATGGACTGTTGCCAATCAAGTTGATACTTGGGGTTTTTTAACAGGAGCTGGAAGTTTATGGGATACAAATCCATTTCCTGGTTCCGATGGTTACACTCATTACATGCCTTTAATCACCACGACTTCTCAAAATATGGGTTGGATTGCGATTCCTTTGCCACGTGATTTTGTAACCAAATGGATTTGTGGCGACCCAGATAACCTTAATAAAGGTATGCGGTTGAGATTAACAACTGAAGCAAACGCAGGATCAGCTTCAATTACGTTCTTTTCTAGCGAACATGACAATGTAGATCTAAGGCCTTTATTGGTAGTGCAAACCACGGAGGCAAATCCTGCGACTACGAAGATGGCCCCAAGCAGCAAGGCCAAAGACTGGGACAACATGTCTTACGAAGAAAAAATGGCACCTTTGTTCCGTTACTTTGCGGCCAAAGAAGCCAATTAGGTTCAATTTTCCATACATACCTAATGAGAGAGTCCCGTCCGGGGCTCTTTCTTTTTTTATGTCATTTCGAACCCTGTCCTGAGCGCAGTCGAAGGAGATGTGAGAAATCTAAAAGTTACCGGTGAAATATGATGAGATTTCTCGTTGCACTCGAAATGACATCAAGACTCCATCTCATTTCTGACCCTGTCCTGAGCCTTGCGTTGAGCGAAGTTGAAAGGGCAGCCGAAGGGTAGTCCAAGGCGTAAGTGGGAAGTCCAAGTATTCAGGACTTCAAGTCATTTCGAACATCCCGATGGTTGTCGGGAGTGAGAAATCTAAAAGTTACTGGTGAACTATGATGAGATTTCTCGTTTCACTCGAAATGACATCAAGACTCCATCCCATTTCTGACCCTGTCCGAAGGAACAGTCGAAGGAGCTGGTGAAAACCCTTCACCTATCCGTTCATCAACATGTCATTCTGAGTGCGACGAAGAATCCTTTTCAGGTACCCATCCTTTTGGAAACAGGTCAATGCGATGCTGAACTAAATTCAGCATGACGGTTTTACGCCTTTTAACCATTAACCATCAACTATCAACCCATCACCTGCCTTGTCTTTCTGAGCGAAGCGAAGAATCTGTTACGGTCAATTCATATGTGCTAACCGTCAATCCAAACAGGTCACAGGTCAACTAGGCTCCAAAATATCAAATTGGCATATGTACATTTAGTAATAATAACATTACAAAAAAAAGCATGAAAGCAACAAAAGTACTGGGCATGGCCCTTTTGGGAATGTCCATAATTATGGCCTCTTGTACAGGAGACCAAGGTGAGAGAGGTCCCAAGGGAGATAGTATTAAAGGAGACTCCGGGGCTCCCGGAAAAGACGGCATTGCCTGCTGGGATACGGATAAAAGTGGAGTAGGAGAGCCTTCGGAGGACATTAACCAAGATGGTGTTTTTGACGCATTGGACTGCCAAGGGGCACCGGGAAATGACGGCCAAGACGGTAGCGACAAACCCAACATGGAGTTTTATTTCCAAGATGGATTTAAAGGGTATGATGGCACCCACGATGCTTATATTTCAGGGCAGGCCACTTTTACAAACTTTGGTGGTAACCATGTGTTTAGGGTATCCCATGATAATAATAATCAAACCATAAAAAGAAATAGTGTGATACGTTTTGCGGGCATTGATGACATTACCACTGATTTGGTCGAAGGATCGGAGACCTGTACAGATGGTTTTTATATCAATAAAGCCACCTTATATGTGTATTTGTCAAGCTATACAAAGACAGGAGTTGGCATATATCAACCGGCAATCCAATTGTATTGTGGTTTTTATAATGGGGGAACAAATGATCCAATGTTCGAACAAATGGAAGCGACTTGGTTTTTGGGAAATGCAGATACAAATTGGTTTGTTGAAGGAGGTCAAAGTTTTTTATTTGACTATGGTCTAAACACGGGGAATGATGACTATATCGTTCCAATCCAGTTCAATGAACTTGCTGAAGGTTCCGGAACCGTTGGATGGGTTGCCATTCCATTGCCTAGAAGTTTGATGAACCAATGGATATGTAATCCAGAAGAGAATAAAGGAATGCGTTTGCGTATTGATGAGACTGAACTTAATAGTGATGAAGTAGTTTTGGAATTCATTTCAAGTGACAATCCCAACAAAATGGACCTAAGACCCCTTTTGGTCATCGAGACCGAGGATGTAGACCCTGCCGCTGGCAAAATGGCCCCAAGCAGCAAGGCCAAAGATTGGGACAGCATGTCCTACGAAGAAAAAATGGCACCTTTGTACCGTTACTTTGCGGCCAAAGAAGCCAATTAGGTTCAATTTTCCATACATACCTAATGAGAGAGTCCCGTCCGGGGCTCTTTCTTTTTTTATGTCATTTCGAACCCTGTCCTGAGCGCAGTCGAAGGAGATGTGAGAAATCTAAAAGTTACCGGTGAAATATGATGAGATTTCTCGTTGCACTCGAAATGACATCAAGACTCCATCTCATTTCTGACCCTGTCCTGAGCCTTGCCTTGAGCTGTTATCCGGAGCACAGTCGAAGGAGAAGTCGAAAGGGTAGTCCAGGGCGTAAGTGGGAAATCCAAATATTCAGGACCTCAAGTCATTTCGAACGAATGTGAGAAATCTAGAGGTTGCCAGTGAAACATGGGATTTCTCGTTACACTCGAAATGACGTCAAGACTCCATCCCATTCCTGACCCTGTCCTGAGCACGGTTTGAATACTTCTTCAATCTAAGCTTTTGTTACCTTTGTCAGTTCGAGCGCAGTCGAGAATCATGCCCTGAACCCTGTCCTGAGCCTTGCCTTGAGCCAAGTCGAAAGTGAGGTCGAAGGGTAGTCCAAGGAGTAAGTGGAAAGTCCAAATATTCAGGACCTCAAGTCATTTCGAACATCCCGATGGTTGTCGGGAGTGAGAAATCTAAAAGTTACTGGTGAACTATGATGAGATTTCTCGTTTCACTCGAAATGACATCAAGACTCCATCCCATTTCTGACCCTGTCCGAAGGAACAGTCGAAGGAGCTGGTGAAAACCCTTCACCTATCCGTTCATCAACATGTCATTCTGAGTGCGACGAAGAATCCTTTTCAGGTACCCATCCTTTTGGAAACAGGTCAATACAATGCTGAACTAAATTCATCATGACAGTTTTATGCCTTTTAACCATTAACCATTAACTATCAACCCATCACCCTTTTCCCATCACCTTTTAACATTCACCCAAAGCCAATCAAAGGAAATAATCCATAAATTTGGAATAAATCCAAAAACATGGAACCCAAAGAATACCAAAAAGGCAGAGGAGCCCAGAAAAATACACCCAATCAGTTTTTGCAGCACGTGTACGAAATGCGTGAGGATTTTCTGGAGTTCTGCCGTTTGGAGGGAGAGGAGGCCGAGAGCAACAAGACCCAATATATACCCATTTTTCCCAAGACCATTGTAAACAAGGTAGATAGCCCAGATGTGGGGATGATGTACTCCATGAACCCTTACCAAGGCTGCGAACATGGTTGTATTTATTGCTATGCACGCAATGCCCATGAGTATTGGGGTTATAGCGCGGGCTTGGATTTTGAACGTAAGATTTTGGTCAAAAAGGCGGCCCCGGAACTGTTGGAGGCCAAGATCAAACACAAAAACTGGAAGGCGTGCACCATTGTGCTTTCGGGCAATACAGATTGCTATCAACCCGCCGAGCAAAAGTTCGAGATTACCCGCAAGTGCTTGGAGGTCTTCCTAAAATACCGCCACCCAGTGGGGATCATTACCAAAAATGCGTTGGTGTTGCGCGACCTGGATATTTTAAAAGAGCTCAATACCCATCAATTGGTGGGGGTCAATGTTTCGGTGACCTCCCTTTCGGAAAAAACCCGAAGAAAACTGGAACCAAGGACGGCGTCCATCCAAAAAAGGTTGAAGACCATTAAGGTCCTATCCGAGAACAACATTCCAGTCAATGCCATGTTGGCGCCCATGATACCGGGCATCAACAGTCATGAGCTCTTGCCTTTGGCCAAAGCCGTGGCCGATCATGGTGCCCGTTCGTTTGCCATTACGGTAGTACTGTTGAATGGGGCCATTGGACAAATCTTTACCGATTGGATCAAAAAAGCCCTACCGGATCGGGCCGAAAAAGTCTTACACCTGATTCAAGACTGTCACGGAGGATCTATAAACGATAGCCGGTTTGGGATTCGAAGCAGGGGAGAAGGAAAAATTGCCCAACAGATTCACGACATGGCCCACTTGGCCCGTCAGAAATATTTTAAGGACAGACAGTTTCCTAGATTGCGGACGGATTTACACGAACCCTACAAAAATGGTCAAATGAAATTATTTTGATAAGGTCTTTTCGAGGTCGTATGCGACGGGGAAATCTATTTTTCAACTATTTTTAAAGAACTGTCCAAATAGGGGTTGCGTTTTCGTCCTTAGGATGAAGACAATGTATAACCAGTCCCGAAAAAGGACACAAAACGAAAAGTCATGAGTAATTTTTTGTATCTATTCAGAGGCGGGGATGAAGCCTTTGACAAATTGTCCCAAGAAGAAAAACAAGCCCACATGGAGGTATGGGGCCAATGGATGGGCGGCTTGAGAGAAAAAGGAAAGCTATTGGACGGACTCCCTTTGGGAAAAGATGGAAAAGTAGTCCACAACAGAGGTGAAGTGGTCACTAATGGCCCCTTTGCGGAAGGAGCAGAAATGGTGGGGGGATATTTGATCGTATCTGCCAAGGACTATGACGAGGCGGTGGAAATTTCCAAAGGCTGCCCCATTTTTGATTATGAGGGAAGCTTTGTGGAGGTTCGCGAGATCCTCTCCATGGAGCACTGATGTACAAATAGTCATTTCGAACGAATGTGAGAAATCTAGCAAATGTGAGAAATCTAACCATAAGAGATTTCTCGTTCCACTCGAAATGACGCAATTAAGAAAATAGTCTTTTAAAAGTAATGCCACAGGACCACCACGCAACCATAGAACACCTTTTTAGACAGGAATATGGGAAAGTGGTGGCCCTATTGACCCATAAGTTTGGTACTTCCCATTTGGAACAGATTGAGGATGCCACCCAAGATACTTTTATCAAAGCCATGCAAGTGTGGGCCTACAAATCCGTTCCAGATAAACCCACCGCATGGTTGTACCGGGTGGCGAGCAATCGGCTGATCGATGTATTGCGGCGGGACAAAAAAATGGACCTTCAAGATACGGAACGATTGCCCCAACTGAGCGGTACGGAGCAAAATGGCGACCCCACTTTGGATGCTACCCTTTCGGACAGTCAATTGAAAATGATATTCGCCTGTTGCCACCCCACGCTTTCGCAAGAACATCAAATAGTGTTGAGTTTAAAACTCATTGGCGGTTTCAGCAATAAGGAATTGGCAGAAGCCTTATTGAAAAAGGAGGAAGCGGTAGCCAAATCCTTTACTCGGGCCAAGAAAAAATTCCGGGAAGAGGTTAAAATGCTCAAGATTCCTTTGGAGATGGGGTTACAGTCTCGCTTGTTTCGCGTATTACAGGTTATTTATCTGTTGTTTTCGGAAGGCTATGCTGCCACTTCGGGCACCTTGATCATTAAAAGGGACATTTGCTACGAGGCTTTGCGTTTGGCCTTGTTGATGCAGCAAAATACCTATTGCCAACACCCTAATTTGGAAGCTTTGATTGCTTTGATGTGCTTTCATGCTTCCCGCTTTGATGCCCGGTTGGATGATAAAGGTGAGTTGGTGACCTTGGAATATCAGGATCGCAGCAAATACAACCAAGAATTGATTACAATAGGCATAAGACATTTAGAAAATGCGGGAACCAAAGATGGGACCCCTTCCAAATACCATTTGGAAGCGGCCCGATCGTACTATCATTCTACGTCCAAAACCTTTGGTGAGACCGATTGGAAGAACATACTTTATCTATATGACCTACAATTAAAACTGGAGCCATCACCCATGGTGGCGTTACATCGTATAGTTGCCTTTACCAAAATCCATGGTGCCGAAAAAGCATTTAGGGAACTGGAGCAATTGGAGCAAAAAAACGATTTTGCCAATCAGGCACTGTTCCATGCCATCAAAGCCGAACTTTGGTCCGATTTAGGTAACCCCGATCAACAAAAAGCTGCTTTGGAAAAGGCCATTTCACTCACCGAAAACGAATTGGTCAAAAACCACTATCAAAAGCAAATAGGAAGCTAACACCCTTAGGGGCGTAGGTTACATTTCTTCTTCCCCAACATGCTTTTTGTAGAATTTCCAAGCCTCATGGGCTACGTCGCGGCCCAGTTCCAATCCGGCAATATTATCCGCTTGGATGTGATACCCACCAAGTACTCTTGAAATTCCCGCCATTTCGGCTGTTTTGGTAAACGTGGGAAACTTAAGGGTTACAGTGTCCCCAAGGTTTTCTGGTTCGGTAAGGGAGCCGGCCACGAGTTCCACTTCAGAGCCGAACTCATCACTACCCGTCCAAAGCTTCAACGCTTCGGCACAACCCCCACTAATGGTGCTGTGGCCCGAGGTGTAACTAGGAAATGGTGGGCACAAGAAGGTATCGGGGGAATAGGGGCGCCATTGGTTGCCATCCATCTCGATCATCCCTTTTCCGACTCCACCCCAAGCTTTGATTTTCTGCTGGTCGTAATATTCGTGTACCAAAGCAAAAGGTCGGGCAAAATCATAGAACATTTTGCTGTCCCATGAGGCAATGAAAGCATCCATGGCCACCACTTGGTTGTAAAAGAACATTTTCACATCTTGATCTAAGGTGTGGTTGTCCCTAATGGATACTTCTTGGGCAAACTTCAACCAGTGTCCTGCTTGTTGTACCGATTGTGGCCCGTCCCGCATGAACTCCACCAAGGCTTTTTGTTCATCGGTTAGGTTGGCCTGCATTTCAATGACTTCCTGCACTTCTTTCTCAAGTTGTTCAGAGCCAATCTGTGGAGGAGGTCCAGGTCGAAACTGATCTCCGGATTTCATTGATATGGGTTTTACCTTGTCCCAAAAAGGGGTAAGGCACCCTGGGGCAAATTTTCCTCCTTTTCCATCCGAAAAATATTTGGGCTGCCAGCGGTTGGGATCCACATTGTTGTCGACGGAATTTATAGGTTCATATCCCACATAATTGAAGTAGGGTATCCCGTTGGAGCCTTCCTCTTCACCATATTGGTTGGCGCCGTCTCCTTTGCGGGCCTCAATGACAGCCTTGGCTGCCAAATTTCCAATGCCTTCGGGGGTATTGGGGTCCAAACTTTCATTGTTGGGGTCCAAGCCAAGCTCTTTCATAAAATCGGTAAAGAGCTCCTTGTCCGAATAATAATATTCGTTCATGGCCCTGTAAGCGGCATAACTAATGGCAATTTCCTTGTTTTTTAAGGTTTGTTCATCTATTGGGCGCCTTTCCACGCCTTCCAGATAAACAGGAATGGCTTTTTCGTCATATCGGGACCAAGCATCAAAGACGGAAACAAATATCAACCCCAAAAACCTAGAGGTTATGGTGGGTCTTGGTTTGAATTTTTCAGTGTCGTTGGCCGTAGCCGTGATGGCCATTTGGCTCCATTGGTATGCAAGGTTTTCAGCTCCCAAGGGTTGGGTCGCTTCCACTGTATTTTGGCTTTCTTTGGCGCTTTGTTTACAGGCAATAACCACTACCAAAGCAAATAGCAATAAAAATGCTTTTTTCATCATATATGTGTTGTTTAGCTAAGTGAAAATCACAGAGATATGGGCTATTTGTTGCCCATATCAACCGTGCAATGTAGTAATTTTGAAAATTATGATAATTCCCAGCCTTTACGATAGTCTCTAGTGACCCATTCGTTGGCTTTGTCGTAATTGGTTATCTTCATGTTCTCACCATCCCAGAAAAGTTTACGTCTTCCTGGATAATCATATGGATCCCAATCACCAACCTTTTTACCTTCTTTCAATACTTTGTATTGATAGGCTTTTACGGCCAAGTTGCCCATAAGTACAGTTTCGGTCAAAGGACCTGCTTTTGAGAAGTCTGAAGAAGTGGATCCGCCGTTGAGGCATACATCCACAAAGTTGGCAATATGACCGCCCATACTACCTGGTACTCTTGGGTATTTTGCTTTAGGTGTTTTGTAAAGATCCATCATATCTGTTGGCAGCAGGCGTGCGTTTTGAGAGTAGGTATCACAAACCAAAATACCACGTTCGCCATACATGATGGTTCCACCATCCCTGTTGCCTACCATTTCGCCATCCTTTAGTTCGTCTGGTAAATCTGGCATTAAACCACCATCATACCAGTTCAAGGCAATATCTCCGTGGTATTCATGGTCGAATTTCAAATGTATTTTGGAAGAAGGAGGGCAAGAAGGGCTATAATCAGCCTCCACAAAATCGCCTACCCAAACCGTAGTACAACTCGCTTCGGCCTCAGTAGGATATCCTAAATCAAGCACGCTGAAAGGGGTTTCCATGATATGGCAGCCCATATCGCCCAAAGCACCTGTTCCAAAATCCCACCAACCACGCCATTTAAATGGCAGGTAAGCTTCATTATAATCCCGCATGGCGGCAGGGCCTAACCATAAATCCCAATCCAGTTCCTTTGGCACCTGTTGTTTTTCCGTTGGTACGGCAACTCCTTGTGGCCACACAGGACGGTTGGTCCAACAATCAATGGTATGGATCTTTCCAATAATTCCTGATTCTACCCACTCGCGAGCAATACGGCTGTCATCACTGGAAGCTCCTTGGTTCCCCATTTGGGTAACAATACCGTTTTCTTTGGCCACTTGGGTCATCAAACGGGCTTCATGGATATTGTGGGTCAAGGGCTTTTCAACATAGGCATGTTTTTTCTCCCGCATAAATGGAAGTGCTATGGCAGCATGGGTATGATCGGGAGTGGCTACCATAACGGCATCAATATCATTCAAATGTTTGTCGAAGACTTTTCTAAAGTCTTTGTATCGTTTTACATCAGGGAAACGCTCATAAGTAGATTTGGCGCGTCTATCATCTACATCGCAGAACGATACAAATTTTACTTTGCCGGTTTCATTTAACCCACCGATTACTCCGCTTCCCCTACCACCGACACCAAAAGCGCCAACATAAAGCGTATCACTTGGAGGAACATGGGTTTTGCCCAGAACATGGCTGGGCACAATGGAAAACGCAGCGGAGGCCGCTGCGGCATTTTGAATGAATTTTCTTCTTTGCATTGTGTTAGGTTTGATTCAGATTACAAGATACAAAAAACTGCTAGAGACAAAAGCCTTATCTATCACCGTTCCATTCACTAAAAAACTGATTTAAATAGGCTTCCATGAACTGGTGTCTCTGCAATGCCAGTTTTTTGCCAGTTTCCGTGTTCATGCGGTCCTTGAGCAGTAGTAGCTTTTCGTAAAAATGGTTAATGGTCGGGGCTTTGGATACCTTATATTCCTCTTTGGTCATGTTGAGGTTGGGAGGAATGTTGGGGTCGTACATCGCCCTATTTTTAAAGCCTCCATAATTAAAGGTTCGGGCAATACCTATAGCGCCAATGGCGTCCAAACGATCGGCGTCTTGGACCACTTCTAGTTCTTTGGAGGTGAAGGTTGCCTTATTTTTCTCCAAGCTGTTTTTAAAGGACATATGCTGGATGATGTTCACAACATGGTCAATAACGGACTTGTCCACTTGTTGGGATTGCAGAAACTTTTTGGCCAATTCCGGGCCTATGAATTCATTCCCTTGATGGAATTTGGGGTCGGCAATGTCGTGCAACAATGCTGCGAGTTCCACAACTAGGATATTTACCTTCTCATATTTGGATAATAATCCAGTTGTGTTGAAGACACGTTGAATATGAAACCAATCATGGCCTCCTTCTGCATTTTCCAATTCTTTTTTTACGAAGGAAATAGTATTTTGTATAAGTTGGTCGTGATTCATTTGTCCGTGGTTATTCCAGAAGCGATGGTGGCTTCAACTTGAGCAATGAGCTCATCAACATTCCCTTTGTTTTCTATAGGCGGATGCACTTTGAATTTGAGATGGGAGCCCAACCCCATGGGAAATTTTCCGTAGCGTAGCAATTTCCAAGAGTTGTTAATACTGATGGGAACTATCAAGGCGGAAGGGGCATTTTTCATCAACACTTTCAGTCCAGTGGTCCTGAACGGTTTGGGAAGACCATTTCTGCTGCGGGTTCCTTCAGGAAAAATCACTGCGCTCCGGTTGTGCTTTTCAATATACTTGCCCAATTTTTGCAACTCGGCAATGGACTGTTTGGGGTCTTTTCTATCAATCAATGCCGAACCACCATGCCTCAAGTTAAACGATACGCTTGGGATACCTTTGCCTAGTTCAATTTTGCTTACAAATTTGGGATGATATTTTCGCATGTACCAAATAATAGGAGGGATGTCGTACATGCTCTGATGGTTGGAAACCACAATCAAAGGTCTATTTGTGGGAATATTGTGGGTGTTTTCAAAGTTATATTGGGTGCCCAATAGGTTGGTGCATCGCATAATGAGCCAATTGAGGATGGAAACACTTGCTTTATGGGCATTGTACCCAAAAATCTTTAGGCAGACCCATTGGATGGGATGAAAAATGACCAAAACCAATCCAAAACAAATGAAGAATAGTGAGGTAAGTAGATAGGAAAACAATTTAACAATGGTCATTTTCGGATGTTCAGTTAGTGGTAGCGTGTAAAAATAAAAAAACCACCCTTTAAGGGTGGTCAGTTTTTAAATGGAAGCATTAATTTAACAAAATTCGTTATAGGCTTCCATCAAATTTTCAGCGATAAGCTCAGCAGGTCTGCCTTCAATGTGGTGTCGCTCGATCATGTGAACCAACTCCCCATCTTTAAACAGGGCCATACTTGGCGATGATGGAGGGAAAGGAACCATGTGGTTTCTTGCGGTATTCACGGCATCGGTGTCCACTCCAGCAAATACGGTCGCCAAATGGTCCGGTCTTTTGGAATTCTGAAGGCTCAATTTGGCCGCTGGTCTCGCATTGGCTGCGGCACAACCACAAACCGAATTGACCACGATCAAAGTGGTGCCCTCTTGCTTAAGGGCGTTCTCAACAGCTTCACTTGTATATAGTTCTTCAAACCCGGCGGTTGCCAAGTCTGCACGCATAGGTTTTACCAATTCTTCAGGATACATAGACTACTTTTTAATTAAAGTTCAAAGATACGGTTTTGTTGGTTTATTTTCATGCTCCTTAACATTGTATAAGGTATAGCTTCTTTTGCAAAGCCCTATATTTGAGCTTTAATTTTTTGTAGGATGATCAAGTGGGTTGCGGCCTTAATTGGATTTTTTATTAGAGGAATCGTTGGGGCGGTCTTGGGATTTTTTGTGGGCAGTATATTGGATGGGCTTGGAGGCTCGTCAAAATCATCAAGAAGTGTTTTTCAGGATTTTACCCGCCAGAGCGTTTCCCCGGCCGATTTTGAACTGAATCTACTCTCTCTGTGCTCCATTATCATTAAAGCCGATGGACAGGTGAGCCAACGTGAGTTGGACTATGTTAGACAATATTTTTTGAGCACCTACGGAAAGGAAAAGGCCAATGCTATTTTCAGAACGTTCAATGAAGTGATCAAGAAGAGGGAAATCTCTGCCCAACGGATTTGTACCTATATGGTCCAACGTACCCGTTACGAAGTGCGGTTACAATTGCTGCACTTTTTGTTCGGGATAGCCCAGGCCGATGGGCAGGTAAGTCAGGCAGAGACTTCCAAATTGCGGGAAATTGCCGGGTACCTTCGGGTGGGGATGCATGATTTTGAAAGTATCATGGCCATGTTCATCAAATCTGCCGACAATGCCTACAAGATTTTGGAGATAGAAAGGAGCGCTACCGATGAGGAGGTAAAAAAGGCCTATCGAACCATGGCCAAAAAGTACCATCCAGATCGCGTAGTAACAGAAGATGAGGCTATAAAGAAGGGAGCTGAGGAGAAGTTCAAAGAAGTACAAAAGGCCTATGAGACCATTCAGAAGGAACGTGGGATTTCTTAGGTTTAGTTAGGAGTTAGGAAGGAAAGCTGACTTAAAATATAAATAGATAAGTATGCAAGAATTTTTGTTTTATATTAAGTTGGGGTTGAATCACGTTCTCGATTTTGGTGCGTATGACCATATTCTATTTCTATCGGCCTTGGCCATTCCCTTTACGTTTAAACATTGGAAACGTGTAGTGATCTTGGCGACTGTATTTACCATTGCCCATTGTGTGTCTTTGGCACTTTCGGTATACGAGGTTTTTACGGTTGATGTAAGCCTTATTGAGTTTCTCATCCCCGTTACCATTTTGCTTACCGCTCTCTTTAATTTTACCTATGTGTTTAGAGAGGCAATGCAAGTGGGACTATATCTGCACCTTTTGGCTACAGCCTTTTTTGGATTGATCCATGGTTTTGGCTTTTCCAATTACTTTAAAATGCTCATGGCAGAAGAGGAAGACAAGATTACCCCATTGTTGGGCTTTGCAACCGGAATAGAACTTTCCCAAGTCACCATAATCTTGGTGATTTTGGCATTGGCTTATATGGCCTTGGACCTGCTTAAGGTGAAAAGGACAGTTTATATTGCCGTAACCTCCATTTTGGTAATAGCCATTACAATACCCTTGCTCATTGCAACGTTTCCCATGTAGGAGCTTCGTTAAATTTAATCGAATAAGGTTGTACGGGTCTTCCAAAGCGGGTATATTTAATTATTCTCGACTTATTTAATGGATTTTATGAAGGAGAGCAAACAAGAAAAGTACGACAAAGCTTACCTGCGAATGGCCTTGGAATGGGGAAAACTTTCCTATTGCAAAAGAAGACAAGTAGGGGCCATTATCGTAAAGAATAGAATGATCATTTCTGATGGGTATAACGGAACACCCACCGGCTTTGAAAATATCTGTGAAGACGACGAAGGGTATACCAAATGGTATGTGCTTCATGCTGAAGCCAATGCCATATTGAAGGTGGCCTCCTCAACCCAATCCTGTGAGGGTGCTACCTTGTACATTACCTTGTCCCCATGTAGGGAGTGTAGCAAATTGGTGCACCAGTCTGGCATAAAACGTGTGGTGTACCAAACTGCATACAAAGATGACTCAGGATTGAAATTTTTGGAACGGGCCGGTGTTGAAATCGTACACATGCCCATTCTGGAGGAAATGGTGTAAGCCTCAACTCTTGCTATTATGAAGAAAATTAATGGATATATATGGCCCACATTGCTTGCTCTTGCCGTAGCCATAGGAATTTTTATAGGAGGGAAACTTCATTTTAATGATACTCCCGAAAAGCTATTCTCAACCAATTCCAAAAAAGACAAACTTAACAGGCTTATAGATTATATAGACTATGAGTATGTTGATGAAATAGATACCGATAGTATTGTTGATGTTACCGTGAACAATATCTTGGGCAAGTTAGATCCACATTCGGTATACATCCCTAAGAGTGAAATGGATGAAGTTTCAGAAAACATGAAAGGAGACTTTGCCGGTATTGGGGTAAGTTTTTATATGTTCAAGGATACCATCACGGTAATACGGACCATAAAAAATGGGCCAAGCCATATCAGCGGCATTAAAGCTGGGGATCGCATTTTAACGGCAAACAACGACACTCTTTTTGGCAGACGCGTACCCAATAGTGAGGTGGTCTCCAAACTGAAGGGTAAGATTGGCACCAAGGTAGATCTTAAAGTTTTCCGAAAAGCTGAAAACAAAACCCTGGATATCACGGTTACCCGCGGCCATGTGCCTATCCGAAGTGTGGATGCGTATTATATGCTCACCAAAGATATGGGGTACATCAAGATCAATCGCTTTGCTGAGTCGACCTTCAAAGAATTTAAGGATGCCCTAAAAAAACTAAAACTGCGAGGAGCGGAAAAATTGGTACTTGATCTTAGGGACAATCCCGGGGGTTATCTGGGTATTGCCGAGAAACTGGCAGATGAGTTTTTGGCAGACGATAAGTTGATTCTCTACACTAAAAACAAGAAGGGAAGAGTGAAAAAGGCCTATGCAACCAGCAAAGGGGATTTTGAGAACAAACCAGTATATGTATTGATCAATGAACGTTCTGCATCGGCAAGTGAGATTATTGCAGGGGCGCTTCAGGATAACGACATAGGAACCATTGTGGGAAGACGTTCCTTTGGTAAGGGATTGGTACAACGTGAAATGGATTTAGGTGATGGTTCCGCCGTGCGCCTGACCGTATCCAGATACTATACCCCAACAGGTAGGTCCATTCAAAAATCCTATAAAAAAGGACATCGGGACTACTATCAAAAATTTATGGAACGGTATAGAAATGGGGAGCTGGTTTCGGCAGACAGTATTAAGGTGGCAGATTCCCTAAAGTTTCGTACGCCAAAAGGAAAAGTGGTCTATGGCGGAGGTGGAATCATACCCGATGTTTTCGTCCCTATCGGAAGTAATGAGGAGGAAGCCATTGAAAGTATGGATGACACCTACCAATTCTTTTCCAGATTTGTTTTTGAACATTTGGAAGAGGATAGAACCCGCTATGCCATTTATGATATGAATCAATTTTTGGAGGAATTCCGTGTGGATGACATCCTTTTTGATGAGTTCATCCAATTTGTACTGGATCGAAAAATCAAATTGGATTTCTATGCCCAAGAAGAGAAAATAAAAGCCTACATAAAGGCCAATATTGCAGAACAATTGTTTTCTCCCAATTTATCTGCGGAAATCAAGGGGGAACATGATTCCATGCTCAATAAAGTCTTGGAATTGGATATGGCCACTTTGGGACAACCCGAAGTAGGGGCCACCATTAAGATGCAAGACTAGTTGTCCTTCAACTTCTTCTCTATCTTCTTTGAAGTCATAAAAATCAAAAGAAGCACCACCGCACACAAAGATGCCACTATGCCGATCAAGGCAATGGTACTGTCTCCTTGAAATGGGTTTTCAAAATCCACTAAAGTTACATTATAGGCAATCAGCCCCAAGGCCAAAACGATAAGGATTATGCTGAATGTTCTGTTCATAAACAAATTTATTGTCCGTGCTCAAAGAGTTGGTTGATGTTTGCTGCAAAAAGCTTTACCGCTATGGCCAATAGGATTACACCAAATACTTTTCGGATAATGCTAAGACCGTTTTTGCCCAACACCCGCTCTATCTTGGCACTGGATTTTAATACCAGATACACAAAGATAATGTTTAGAACTATGGCCACGATAATGTTTTCCACATAGTATTCTGCCCTAAGGGACAAAAGTGAGGTCATGGTACCGGCACCGGCAATAAGTGGAAATGCAATTGGGACAATAGAGGCGCTTTCCGGCACATCGTCTTTGTACAGCGTAATGCCCAAAATCATTTCAATGGCCAGGAAAAAGATGATAAATGAACCAGCCACGGCAAAGGAGTTTACATCTATGCCAATCAGTTTTAGAATGCTTTCCCCTACAAAAAGAAAAGCAACCATGATACAGGCGGCCACAATGGACGCTTTTTCGGATTGAATATGTCCTACCTTGTTCCGCAATCCAATGATTACAGGGATACTACCCACAATATCTATGACCGCAAATAGAATCATGCTGGCTGTAACGATTTCCTTAAAGTTGAAATTCATGGCTGTATTTTTTTCAATCTGCAAATGTACGTGTAAAAATGACTTTTGGATGATATAAAAATGTTTGGAAAATGTCAAATTTTGGGTTTTGGAGTACCTTTGCCAAAAAAACTGGGGATAAGATGTTCCAAATAGGAAAAACCATAGTGTCCGAAGAGATTCTGGAGAACGATTTTGTCTGCAACCTGAATGCCTGTAAAGGGGCTTGTTGTGTGGGCGGGGAGTATGGCGCTCCAGTAGAGGATTCCGAAACCGATATTTTGGTTAACATTTACGAAGAGGTAAAACCTTATTTAAGACCAGAGGGAATCAAGGCTATTGAGGAACAAGGTGCTTTTGTGAAAGGTGAAGACGGGGAATGGGAGACCCCGTTGGTAAATAACAGTGAATGTGCCTACGTAATCTTTTCGGAGGATGGTATTACCAAATGTGGCATAGAAGCGGCCTATGAAGATGGCGCCACGAAATGGAAAAAACCAGTGTCTTGCCATCTTTATCCCGTGCGGACCCGCGAATATTCAGAGTTTACGGCAGTGAACTATCACAAATGGGAAATCTGTGACCCTGCCTGTAGTCTTGGAAAGGAGTTAAAAGTGCCGGTATATAAATTTGTCAAAGAGGCCCTGATTCGAAAATTTGGAGAGGAGTGGTACAATGAGTTGGAAGAAGTGGCGTCTGGTAACCCGGCTTCTAAATCGTAGGGATGTCCAAAATGACTTTGGTGCCGATTGAATTGCCGCTTTCATCAAAAAGATCTACAATATCCACATCGAACTTGTTCTGGTAATCCTTTGAAAAGTTGGCCAAGCGTTCTTTTGTGATTCGGATTCCCACCGATTTTCTTTTGAGCACCCTATTTTCTTTGTTCACTTCGGCGGCGCCCCTGCCCACACCATTGTCCACTATTTCTATGGAGACGTGACTTTGATTTTTTCGTTTAACGTTCACATGGATTCTCTTTTCACCTTCTTTGGGAGAAAGTCCATGCCATAACGAGTTCTCTAAAAAGGGCTGCAAAGCCAAGGAGGGCATTTTTATACTGGAAGGGCACACATTTTCATCCACACTGATCCTAAAATCGATTTCGTTGGAAAACCGGATGTTCTCAATGTTCATGTATAGTTCAACTGTCTCTAGTTCCTCGGCGAGGGTAATTTCTTTCTGGGACGAGGCTTCCAAAATCTTACGGACCAACTTGGAAAATTTATTCAAATAGTGAACGGCGTTTTTTTGCTCGTTGTTGATGATGTAAAGTTTTATGGAATTCAATGAGTTGAACAGAAAATGGGGATTCATCTGGCTCCGAAGCATGTTCTGTTCCAAAGAAAGGACTCTTTTCTCGTTCTTACTTTGATATTGACGGTACAGGATATATAAAATGGAAGAAATAAGCCCAACGATCAGTGCACTTACCAATAAGGTGGTCTGGTTTTTTCGTAACCTTAGGCGAACAATTTCATTCTCCTTTGCAAGAACAGAAATTTGATTGTTCTTTTTGTCTGCCTCATACCTGACAATGACATCGTTCATATACCTCAGGTTGGTGGCGTTCGAAATCTGGTCGTTGTATTCCTCGGCTTTTTTAAAATATTCATAGGCCTTTCGGTAATCGCCCCGCGCTTCTTCAAGCTCCGCGAACTTCTGATACCCATAGAGTATGTTACTGGGGATGTTTCGACTTTTAGCCATTTCCAATCCTTCTTCGAGGAATGCATTGGCCTTGTCATACTGCCCCAATTTGGTATGGGCCCACCCAGTATTTATAAAAACGTAGGAGGTAATGGAAAAGTCCCCAATTTTTTTGGACTCTTGGTGCAATGGTTCCAAAAGAACAATAGCGGCATAGGGCATGCCTTGTTTTAAATAAATTTGCGCCAGACTGTTTTTGCATATGACGCGACCTATATCAGAATTTATTTCTTCATTGTAGGCCAAAGATTTTCTATAGTTTTCCAGAGCGGCCTCTAAATCGCCCTTTTGCTCCAAACAGTCCCCAATGTTTTGGTGGTTGATGGCAAGCCCCAATTTGTTGCCAAGTTCCTCCTCTAGTTTTAGGGCTCTTTTAAATTGTAGTATGGCCAAGTCATACTGCTCCAAAGTTTGATAGAGGTTTCCAATGCTGTTCAGGGAAACATTAATGCTTCTTTTAATATGGTGCGAAGGGTTTTCTACCTGTTCGGCCATCTCCAAGGCCTCTTGGTTGTAGTCCAAGGCCGTTTTAATGGCGTCGGTGCGTCGGTAGACCACCCCCAACATGTTTAAACTGAATACCCTTAATTCAGTATTATTGGCTTTTTCAGACAGCTCCAATGCTTGCTCGTGGAGGTCTACTGATTTTTTAAATTGGGAGATGTTTCTGTATTTCATGCCAAGTTGATTCAAGGCATAGGCCTCGCCCTCTAAGTAGGCTGCCTTTTTAGACTCTTGGGCGAAATAACGTAGTAAGGTTGTGTCCCTTTTTTCAGATTTAAGCTCTGTATCCAAAGCCAAATAAGTTTTTGGCATTAACTGAACCACCCGTTCCACTTTCTCCTTGAACTCTTCGGGGATTTCCTGTGCATGGGAAACACTAAAAAACAAAATGCCTAAAATTAAGAATAGCGTTGCCCTCTGCAGTCGATCTAGATTTTCGATGTGTTTGGACTCTATTTTAAGCACGGGAAAAAGGGGTTACAGCATATCCAGAAAATCGGATTTCTTTTGCCGGGAGACGGGAATTTTGTGGTTGGATTCCAAGACCACATAACCGTCTGTTTTTAGAAACTCTTTTATCTTGTTCAGGTTGATGATATAGGAATTATGAATCCTAAAAAAGCTGGTGTTTGGTAAAAGTGTATTTACCTCCTTCAGTTTTTTGGTGAGCAGAATTTTTTGGCCATCACTCAAAAATATGGTGCTGTAATTACCATCCGATTCAGCATATAGGATATCATCACTGTTTAGGAACAACAATTTACCATCAGTGTTAATTGTAATTTTCTTACTGTGCGATTCCGAGTTGAAGTTCAACAGGATTTTTTCTAATTTATTGACGGTCAAATTCTTAGCGTTGAATTTTTTGATCTTCGCTATGGTCACTTGCAAATCGTCGGTATCAATGGGCTTAAGCAGATAGTCTATTGCCTCGTTCTTTAGGGCTTGCAGGGCATATTGGTTATACGCTGTGGTAATAACAACCGGAAAATCTTTGTTCTTAAGGCTTTTAATAAACTGAAACCCATCCATGGCAGGCATTTCTATATCCAAAAAAAGACAGTCGGGGGTATTGCGCTCCAAATAGGCCAGTGCCTCATGGGCATCGGTAAAGGAAGCAACAATATCCACTTCATCGCTCAGGTTGGTTAATTCCCAACTTAAGCTTTGTAGTGCTTTTATTTCGTCGTCAACAATTACAGCTTCTAACATCCAATGGGGATTAGGTAAATCAAATTTAGGATTATTCTTCCAACACCTCCTTAATTTATGTGCTAATGGATGTATTACACGTATAATCGGTAAAAAATGCAAGATCAAGCGAAAAAGCTGCGCTTTTGGGCCTGTATGTCGTTGATTTCATGAAACCATCAACAACATGAAAACCGATTATACACAAAAGATGACCGTTTATACATCCCATCGACAGGGAGGTTTTTTGTTCGTTATCTTGGCTCTGTCAAAAATTGGAGGAATTAGTTTTACTGCTATGAGAAAATGTGTTGTGTTGTTTGTGATTTTGGTGGCAGCCTTGATTTTTGCTGCTGTTTCCGAAAAGAAAGCACTAAAGATACAGTCCAATTGGGACCAGATGGCGGTGAAGAACAGTCACCTGCCCAAATAAGGAGTTCATACACATATTGCCAATAATTGTACGGCCGAAGCAACCATTCTCTTGATTATAGAAACCGCTTGCAAAATTAAATCTTCGGTCTGCCACGGTGTCATATTGGTTTTAGGTTTCGGGGGAACTACCTAAAATTTCAAGGATTCCATTGGCAAGGCTTGAAGAGGCCGTACTGTTTGGTAATATTCGGTTAAGCCTCTGAGTTTAATCTTCATAAATAGGAAAGACCAAAAAGTATGGTAAAATATACTTTTTGGTCTTTTTGTATTCAGAATGTCCTGCTCCAAAAACTTATCATTTTTTGGCTTTTGGCCCAAACCCAAGGAACATCGCTGGCGACCCTAGATTTCAACAGGTTGTGTTAAAAACTTTGCCCTTGTTTTGACAAATCCAACTTTACAATCTAATAACATTTTTGAATCTTTGTTAGCCCTATTCACATGGAAATTTCCTTCCAGATTATAAACTTTTTAACGAGATACTATGTCGACAGCCATTGAACCCATATTGCAAGAAAACAAGGATAGATTTGTGATTTTTCCCATAAAGCACCATGATCTTTGGGATTGGTACAAGAAATGTGAAGCATGTTTCTGGACGGCGGAGGAAATTGATTTGCACCAAGATTTGACAGATTGGAATTCTAAGCTCAATGATGATGAGAGGTATTTCATCAAACATATTTTGGCCTTTTTTGCGGCTTCGGATGGTATTGTAAATGAAAACTTGGCGGAAAACTTTGTAAATGAAGTGCAATATTCCGAGGCCAAGTTCTTTTATGGTTTCCAAATTATGATGGAGAACATACACTCTGAAACCTATTCCCTTCTTATTGACACTTATGTGAAGGATGAAAAGGAGAAGAACATACTCTTCCAGGCCATAGAAAATTTCCCGGCAATCAAGAAGAAAGCAGATTGGGCCCTAAAGTGGATAGAGTCCCCAAGCTTTGCTGAGCGCTTGATCGCTTTTGCCGCTGTAGAAGGTATTTTCTTTTCCGGTGCGTTCTGTTCTATTTTTTGGTTGAAGAAAAGAGGGTTGATGCCAGGACTCACCTTTTCCAATGAATTGATATCCAGGGATGAAGGAATGCATTGTGATTATGCGGTGCACCTGCACAATAATCATTTGGTGAACAAAGTGCCCAAAGAACGCATTAAGGACATAATTGTGGATGCCCTAAACATAGAAAGAGAGTTCATTACCGAGTCACTTCCAGTGAGCCTTATAGGAATGAACGCAAAACTAATGACCCAATACTTGGAGTTTGTTACAGATAGATTGTTGGTGGAACTGCAATGTGAAAAAGTCTACAATGCCACCAATCCTTTTGATTTCATGGACATGATATCGCTCCAAGGAAAGACCAATTTCTTTGAAAAACGAGTTTCCGAATACCAGAAAGCTGGCGTTTTAAACAAGGAAAAGGACTCAGATTCGCAAAAAATCAGTTTCGACGCGGACTTTTAATTAGCCTATTTTTTGTTGACTTCCAATGCCCCCGGAAGTCTTCAAGACCTTAACCTAAAAATGTTAAAATTTTAACATTGTCAAGTGCAATTGGGCAAAACACACAGATCAATTAAAACACTAGTAGCACCATGTATGTAGTAAAAAGAGACGGAAGAAAAGAGCCGATCATGTTCGACAAGATTACGGCTAGAGTTAGAAAGCTTTGTTATGGACTGAACATCCTTGTAGACCCGGTAAAAGTAGCCATGAGAGTTATAGAGGGCTTGTATGATGGTGTTACTACTTCGGAGCTGGACAATTTGGCGGCAGAGATAGCGGCGACCATGACAACCACGCATCCGGATTATGCCAAACTTGCGGCAAGGATTTCCGTTTCCAACCTGCACAAGAACACCAAAAAGTCCTTCTCGGAAACCATGAAGGACCTTTACGAATATGTGAATCCAAGAACAGGAAAAAAGGCCCCGTTGCTATCGGATGAAGTGTACAAGGTAATCTCTGAAAATGCTGATACTTTGGATTCAACCATAATCTATAACCGTGATTTTGGCTACGATTATTTCGGTTTTAAAACCTTGGAGCGCTCTTACTTACTGAAAATCAACGGTAAAATTGCGGAACGGCCACAGCACATGCTTATGAGGGTAGCCGTGGGAATCCATTTAAATGACATGGAAGCTGCAGTGGAAACCTATGAGTTGATGTCCAAAAAATACTTTACACATGCTACGCCAACCCTATTCAACTCAGGGACACCAAAACCGCAGATGTCATCCTGCTTCCTGTTGGCCATGAAAGATGATAGTATCGATGGGATTTACGACACCCTAAAACAAACCGCAAAGATTTCACAATCAGCGGGGGGTATTGGACTATCCATTCATAACATAAGGGCTACGGGATCCTACATAGCGGGAACCAATGGAACATCCAACGGAATTGTCCCCATGTTACGTGTGTTTAATGATACTGCACGCTACGTGGATCAAGGTGGAGGAAAAAGAAAGGGCAGCTTTGCCGTTTATGTGGAACCATGGCACGCAGATATCTATGATTTCCTGGATCTTAAAAAGAACCACGGTAAAGAAGAAATGAGGGCGCGGGATTTGTTCTATGCCATGTGGATACCAGACTTGTTCATGAAACGGGTGGAAGCCGACGGCGAATGGACCTTGATGTGCCCTAATGAATGCCCAGGTCTATTTAACAGCCACAGCGAAGAGTTTGAAGCACTTTACACCAAATACGAGGCAGAAGGAAAAGGAAGGAAGACCATTAAGGCTAGAGATCTTTGGGAAAAGATATTGGAATCCCAAATAGAAACTGGTACGCCCTACATGTTATATAAGGATGCTGCCAACCGAAAGAGCAACCAAAAAAACTTGGGTACTATCCGTTCTTCCAATCTCTGTACCGAGATCTTGGAGTACACCTCCCCAGATGAGGTAGCGGTATGTAACTTGGCCTCCATTGCGTTGCCCATGTTCATAAAGAACGGTGAATTTGATCATAAGGAACTGTTCAGGGTCACCAAAAGGGTCACCAAAAACCTAAACAGGGTCATAGACCGTAATTTCTACCCCGTTAAAGAGGCAGAAAACTCCAATATGAGGCATAGGCCCATTGGCTTGGGTGTGCAAGGTCTGGCGGACACTTTTATCATGCTAAGATTGCCATTTACCAGTGATGAAGCCAAAAAACTGAACCAAGAGATTTTCGAGACCCTATACTTTGCTGCCGTTACCGCATCCATGGAACAGGCCAAAGAAGAAGGCACCTATTCAACCTACGAAGGTTCGCCCATATCTAAAGGTGAGTTTCAACACAACCTATGGGGTATTAAAGATGAAGAGCTTTCAGGAAGATGGGATTGGGGTAAACTCAGAAAAGATGTCAAAAAGCATGGAGTACGTAACTCCTTGTTGGTGGCGCCAATGCCAACGGCATCCACCTCGCAGATTTTGGGCAACAACGAATGTTTTGAGCCCTATACCTCAAACATCTATACCCGAAGGGTGCTTTCAGGAGAATTTATTGTAGTGAACAAACACCTATTGGAAGATTTGGTGAAGCTGGGCCTATGGAATGAAAACCTTAAACAGGAGCTGATGCGTGCCAACGGTTCTGTTCAGAATATTGATGTTATCCCAGAAGATATCAAAGAGCTATACAAGACCGTTTGGGAGCTTAGCATGAAGGATATCATCGATATGAGTAGACAACGTGGCTATTTTATTGATCAAAGTCAATCTTTGAACCTATTCATGGAAAATGCCAATTATTCCAAGTTGACCTCGATGCATTTTTATGCCTGGAAAAGTGGCTTGAAAACAGGAATGTACTACCTACGAACCAAGGCTGCAGTGGACGCCATTAAGTTTACATTGGATAACACCAAGAAAAAAGAAGCTCCTGTCAGTGTTGTGGCCGAAGTGGAAGCCAAATCGGTATCTGCGGAAACTATCAAGGTAGAGGCCACATCTGTGGATCAGCAGGAAGTAGATATACAGCCCCTTACACCGGAAGAAATGAAAGAAATGATTGCACGCGCCAAAGCAGGTCAGGCAGATGATGACTGTTTAATGTGTGGATCATAGTCTGTACTGTACTCAAACAGTACATGTGATAGTGTTTATTGATTAGATGCCTCGGAAAAGTTCACCCCACCATGAACAACTTCCGAGGTATTTTTTTACTTGAAATAGGTACAGGGATAAAAACAAAAAACCTCCTAAGTAGGAGGTTTTTATCGGTATAAAGAACAAAACTTACAATGACCAGGCCTTGCCTCCCGTCAGTGTATTCAAATCTCCACAGGCAATATATTCACCAGGTATGGGTAAATAAGCCAAAACTTCTTCACCAACAAATTCAGAAGATTTATAGGCCCAAGTAGCCAAGTTTCTTAAATCGTTGGCAAAGGAAAAGCTAGCGATGTCTTCATCCAAGGAGGCTTCTCCACCCTGTTTAATCGCATCCATATAGCTGTTTATGGCTTCAAAGTGGGCTTCCTCTTCCTCATCGGTGCGTTTTTTGAGATAGGTCTGCAAAGCAGGTTCTATATCAGCGGACTCAATATCCAATAGGGATTCTTTTCCTGAATCGGCCAAGACCTTGTCAAAGAAATTGCCCATTTTCAGTTTTACAAAATCCTGCTGCTCCTCAGGTAAAACCTCGTTCAAGTATGCATCAATAAAGACATGTACGTTCATCTCCGTGGCGGAGGGAGTGTCTGTCTTAGGAAGGATGACATCCAAGGTTTGAGCCAAGGCATAACCCTGTTCCTTGCCCAAAAAGGAAGGAACCCATTCTGCATAGGCCGGTTTGTCCTTACAGCTTTGAAGCAGCCCCAAAAGGGTGGGAGTAGCCACGGCATAGCCAAAAGCCATACCCATATTCTTAAGTGCGGATCTTCTTTCCATTATATATTTCCTTTTTTAAGTTCTTGAACAGCATGGTTTGCCGCTCTTGCAGTAAATGCCATATAAGTCAATGATGGGTTTACACAACTAGCTGAGGTCATAAACGCTCCATCAGTAACATAAACATTCTTACAGGCGTGTACTTGGTTGTTTCCATTGACCACGGAAGTTTTTGGATCACGACCCATACGTGCGGTACCCATTTCATGGATGCCCAACCCTATGGCATAAGGATTGTCATAAGGTGTAATGTCCCTTGCCCCTGCTTTTTCAAGCATTTGTACCGCTTGATCCTGCATATCTTTACGCATGTTCAGCTCGTTCTGCTGAATTTCAGCATCAAAAGTAACGGTTGGAAGCCCCCATTGATCTTTCTTGTCATAGTCCAAGGTCATTTTGTTGTCATGATAGGGAAGAATCTCACCAAAGGCCAACATGTTCATCGTCCAACCACCGGGGGTAAGAACAGCATCTTTATAGTCTTTTCCAAATGTAGCTTCGGCTACCAACTCTTCGTAATTTCCCCTTCCAGCTCCACCTTGATAGCCATACCCACGTGTGAAATCTTTCATGTCGGAATCACCTCCAAGATTTCTGAATCGGGGGACATAAATGCCGTTGGGTTTTCTGCCTTTATAATATTTGTCTTCGAACCCATCAAATTTGCCACTGGCCCCTACCAAAAAGTGGTGGTCCATGATGTTGTGTCCCAGTTCACCGGAGTCGTTGCCCAATCCATTTTCGAATCTGTCCGATTTGGATTGCATCAAAATAGATGTAGAAGCAATGGCAGAGGCGCAAAGGAAAATAACTTTGGCCTTGAACTCGAACTCTTCCTTGGTCTCCCTGTCTATGACTTTGACCCCTGTTGCTTTTTTGGTATTGGGGTCATAGATGATTTCATGCACAATGGAATCAGGCCTAAGGGTCATGTTCCCTGTTCTTTCTGCAGCAGGTAACGTAGATGAAACGCTGCTGAAATAAGCGCCAAACGGACACCCGCGAACACAACGGTTTCTAAACTGGCAGCGTACACGGCCATCACCTTCAAATTTTTTGTCACTGTTAATGTGGGCCACCCTACCGGCGGTGATCACACGACCTCCAAAATGTTCTGCCACTTTGCCTCTTACGTGGTCTTCAACACAGTTGAGTTCCATCATGGGCTCAAATTGCCCATCGGGCAATTGTGGCAGCCCTAGGTTTTCACCAGAAACCCCGATATAACTTTCAACTTTATCATACCAAGGGGCAATATCTTTGTAGCGTACGGGCCAATCCACGGCAATGCCTTCATTCTTGTTTGCGGCAAAATCAATGTCACTCCAACGGTAACTATGGCGTCCCCACATAATGGAACGACCTCCTACGTGATACCCCCGCATCCAATCAAAACGCTTGACCTCATTGTATGGGTGTATCAAATCATTGACAAACCAGTGCCTGGATTCTGCTCTAACTGTATAACCGGTTCTGGCCTGTTTCTCTTGTTGTTTTAGCTCTTCTCTTGTGGGTTGCCCAGCGTGGGGAAAATCCCAGGGGTCTTTGTTGGCTGTGGGATAGTCCTCACGGTGTTTTACCATGGGACCACGCTCCAAGACCAAAGTCTTGAGTCCATTTTCACAAAGCTCCTTGGCAGCCCAACCACCACTGATGCCTGTGCCTACAACAATGGCATCATAGGAGTCCTGCTCCTGGTTGTAATAAAATTTACTCATTTATTCGGATTGTTTATTTCCTAAATGTATTAATTATTAAATTAATTTTCTACATTTAAACCCTATGTTTATTGAGAATTCGCTACTATAACGTTGTAGTTTTTGTATTCCATGTGAAATTTTATTAAAGAATCTTATGAAGAGACATTTTTTTGCCAAGAATGGCACTTTGGCCGTAGTAATGCTTGTGATGTTGGGAATGTTTTCCTGCAAACAAAACCAAAAAAAGGAAGAAGCGGATAGCCAGGATGTGGCCGAAGAGGTAACGGCAACAACTGATGAAAGCGTGTTGAAGATTTCCTTGGCCCAATGGTCCATGCACAAAATGATACGTGAAGAAGGAATGGACCCCTATCGCTTTGCTGAAAAGGCCAAAGAATGGGGCTTTGAAGGATTGGAGTATGTGAGTGGGTTATATTATCCAGAACTGGAGAAAGACAACTTCTCTGAAGAAGCCATGAAAAACTTTGTGGAGAAAAGTAAGGCCGAAAGTGAAAAATACGGATTGGAGAACCTGATCATCATGATTGACGGTCAAGGGGATTTGGCCGCTGCCGATGAGAAAGAGCGCAAAGAGGCCGTTGAAAACCACTATAAATGGGTAGATGCCGCCGCCGCTTTGGGCTGTCATTCCATTAGGGTTAACCTTAATGGTCTTATGGAGCCAGATGCATGGACCAAAGCTTCAGTGGATGGGCTTACCCAATTATCTACCTATGCCAAGGACAAGCACATTAACATTATTGTGGAGAACCATGGAGGGCCCTCATCTAACGCAGCCATGCTTGCGGAGGTAATGAAACAGGTGAATATGGACAATTGTGGTACTTTGCCTGACTTTGGCAATTTTTGCATCAAAAGGGAAGCAGGGGATTATTACGAATCCAAATGCCTGGAGGAGTATGACAAATATCAAGGAGTGCGTGAACTTATGCCTTATGCCAAGGCCGTGAGTGCCAAATCCTATAATTTTGATGAAGAGGGGAATGAGACTGCCATAGACTATGCCGAGATGATCAAAATAGTTAAGGAAGCTGGTTACTCAGGCTATGTGGGTGTAGAATATGAAGGCAATGAACTAAGTGAGGAAGCAGGTATTTTGGCAACAAAAGAATTGTTGGACAAACTGCGTTAGACGTTCACTATAAGGTAAAGAGGTATGAAGGGATTCTTGCAACAGCTCTTCGATTACAATTTCTACTGCAATAAAAAGCTGATAGGGCAGCTCCATTCCATGGAACAAGTCCCTGAAAATTGTATTCGCCTTTTTAGCCATATCCTGAATGCGCATCACATCTGGAACCAAAGGATATTGGAAAAGCAACCGGACTTTACGGTTTGGCAGGAACAACCTGTGCAAAACTGGGAAGACATCCATTACGATAATCAAAGGACATCCTTTGAAATCATTACCAATACCGATGATCTTAACAAGAGGGTAGAATATGAAAACAGTGAGGGAAGGACTTTTGCCAATGACGTTAAAGACATCCTTTTCCACGTGGTGAACCATTCTACCCACCATCGAGGCCAGATTATGATGGATTTGCGTGCATCCGGGACAACACCCGAACCTCTGGACTATATTTTTTACAAACGATAAACTAAACTGACTAATATGAGTTTTAAAACCAAATTCCAACTGTCCTTTATGATGTTCCTCGAATTTTTTATTTGGGGCGGATGGTTTGTGACCCTCGGGACCTTTCTGGGGAACAATTTAAATGCAACGGGAGGAGAGATTGCCCAAGCATTTTCAACACAATCGTGGGGAGCCATTATAGCTCCATTCATAATCGGGTTGATTGCGGATAGATATTTCAATGCTGAGCGCATATTGGGAGTGCTGCATTTGGTTGGGGCCTTCCTGATGTACCAAATGTATCAAGCCGATGAGTTTGCGTTATTTTACCCGTACATTCTGGGGTATATGATTTTGTACATGCCCACATTGGCCTTGGTGAATTCCATTTCCTTCAGCCAAATGAAGGATCCAGCCAAGGAATTTTCGCCTATCCGTGTTTTTGGGACTATTGGGTGGATCGTTGCCGGATTGGTCATTAGCTATATTTTCTTTTGGGATTCCCCAGAAAGTATTCAAGCAGGAATGTTGAAGAACACCTTTTTGATGGTGGGAATTGCTTCCGCCGTTTTGGGGCTTTTTAGTTTCACTTTGCCCAAGACCCCTCCAAGCGTTAACAAGGGAGAAAAAGTAACTGTTGCCGATATGTTGGGGTTGGATGCCTTAAAGCTTTTGAAGGATAGAAACTTTTTGGTTTTCTTTATTTCATCCGTTCTAATTTGTATTCCATTGGCATTCTACTATCAAAATGCCAATCCATTTCTGTCCGAAATTGGCGTGGGCAATCCAACAGGGAAAATGACCATTGGGCAAGCCTCTGAAGTTTTGTTTATGTTGCTATTGCCCTATTTCTTCACCAAATTTGGATTCAAGAAAACCATAATCGCAGGGATGCTGGCATGGACCGCTAGGTATTTCCTATTTGCGTATGGAGATTCGGGTAGCTTGGCCTTTATGCTCATCTTGGGGATTGCACTGCACGGCATTTGTTACGATTTCTTCTTTGTTTCGGGACAAATCTATACCGACAGCAAAGCTGGTGAAAAATACAAGAGTGCTGCCCAAGGGTTGATTACCTTGGCCACCTATGGGGTGGGGATGCTCATCGGGTTCTGGATAGCTGGACAGATAACGGACAACTATCTTATTTCAGAAAACAGCCATGATTGGGCAAGTATCTGGCGCTTTCCTGCTATTTTTGCCTTTGCGGTGGCAATTATCTTTGCCTTGTTGTTCAAAAATGAAAAAATAGAATACAAAGAGTAAATTAATCAAAACATGCCAAAAAAAATTAGATTAGGAATACTTGGAGGAGGCGGTGATTCCCTTATTGGGGTATTGCACAGAGTAGCTTCTTTCATCAATGATAACTATGAAATTGTGGGGGCGGTCTTCAACCCCAATTTTGAGGACAGTGTGGATTTTGCCAAGGAAATAGACATTCCTACCAACCGCATCTATAAAGATTTTGATACGTTGGTGGAGGAGGAGTTGAAGCTTCCAGAGGATGAACGTATTCAAGTATGCTCCATCCTTACGCCCAACTTCTTGCATTTTCCCATGGCCAAAAAGTTGTTGGAAAACGGTTTTCACGTCATCTGTGAAAAGCCCATGACCACCACCTATGATGAAGCCATAATCCTTCAGGAAACCTTGGCCAAGGCCGGGACTGTTTTTGCGGTTACGCATACCTATACAGGCTACCCCATGGTACGCCAAATGCGGGAGATGATCAAAGAGGGTGCCTTGGGAAAAATCCACAAAGTGGATGCGCAGTATTACCAAGGCTGGATCAACCCCATCATACACGATAAGGAAAAACGATCTACCGTTTGGCGTTTAGACCCCAAAAAAGCGGGAATCAGTTCTTGTATGGGAGATATTGGGGTCCATGCCTTTAATATGATTGAGTATACCACCGGACTTCAGGTAAAATCCCTGTTGTGTGATTTCAACTATTTGTATGCAGATAATCAAATGGATGTGGACGGAACCGTGTTGGTCCGTATGGGAGAACATGTAAAAGGCCTTGTTCGGGCAAGTCAGGTGGCCACAGGGGAAGAGAACAACCTTACCATTGCCATTTATGGGGAAAAAGGAGGTTTGCGATGGGAGCAGGAAAATCCCAACTATCTCTATAAACTAAACGATCCAGAACCATTACAGGTATTAAAACCTGGGCATGCCTATAATTCAAAACTTTCATTGGATGGCACCAAGTTGCCTCCTGGTCACCCTGAGGGAATTTTTGATGCCATGGCCAATATCTATTTGGGAGTGGCAAGGGCCATACGTGGTGAGGAATACAATAGCGGAGAATTCCCAACCATGACCGATGGTGTTCGTGGACTAAATTTTATAGAAAATACCGTAGCTTCACACAAACAAGGTAACATTTGGGTGGACATGGATTAATATTTCGGCCTAGTAAAATAAGATATAATGGCTGCCTTTTGGTGGCCATTATCTTTTATAGAGCATTTCAAATTGCTCGAATACCACGATCATACTTTCTTTGGGGACTGCACCAAATGCTGCAAGTTCCCGTGAATAATAATCCCAATGCGTCTTTTTCCAATAGTCAAGACTTTTGTCGCCTTCGCCTTCCAGTCTGGCATGCTCTTCACGAATACTGAAATAGGGCAACAACTTCACGGAAGTAGTGCGAATCACACATTT
Organism: Flagellimonas alvinocaridis; assembly: GCF_965248585.1. NCBI lineage: Bacteria > Pseudomonadati > Bacteroidota > Flavobacteriia > Flavobacteriales > Flavobacteriaceae > Flagellimonas > Flagellimonas alvinocaridis. The sequence goes on along the minus strand of NZ_OZ252111.1, from coordinate 3,542,002 downwards.
TGCATTGCCTTTCCAATCGGTCACCACATAAAAATCACCGATTTTAGGCAGTTTTTCATTCCGAAGCTGTAGACCTTTTAAAGAATGGGATGTAGCTCTTTTAGTTTCTTTGCATGCCAATTCAGCACAGGTATCGGCATCCTTTTCATTGTCACAAAAGTGGATAACTTTAGGTGCATCCTCAGAAGCAAATTCCAAATGGGCGTCCAAAAAATCGCCCCATAGATTTCGGGCTGAAGCATTTTCCATAAGCAGGTTTTAAGAGAATTTATGTTGTTTAAATTGATTTGCAGCATGATTGGCGGCCCTGGCCGTAAACGCCATGTATGTTAAAGAGGGGTTTACGCAACTCGCTGAGGTCATAAAAGCACCATCGGTAACATAAACATTGGGCACATCGTGTAATTGATTGTTCTTGTTCAATACTGAGGTTTTGGGGTCATGACCCATTCGTGCACCCCCCATTTCATGGATGCCCAGACCGGGACCTGTTTCGTTATCATAGGTAGAGATATCCCTAAAACCTGCCGCTTTCAACATGGCACCGGCCTCTTCAAGTATGGCTTCGCGCATTTTGTATTCGTTGTCCTTGAATTCCACATCAAAATCCAATTGGGGCAATCCCCATTGGTCCTTTTTATCCTTGCTCAAGGTAACCCGATTGTCATGATGGGGCAACATTTCCCCAAAGCCGGTCATCCCAATTTCCCAACCGCCAGGTTTTAGAATGGCTTCCTTAAGTGCCTTGCCATAACCCATTTCCGCGACCATTTCAGACCAGTTGGTCCTATTGGCACCACCTTGGTATCCAAATCCGCGCAAAAAGTCCTTCCGTTGCGTTTTTTCATCCAGATTGACAAACCTTGGGATATAAAAACCATTGGGACGTCTTCCTTTATAATACTTGTCCAAATGGCCATCGACCTTTGCCGACGCACCCAATTGGTAATGATGGTCCATAATGTTGCGTCCCAATTGGTCGTGGTTGTTGCCCATTCCATTGGGGAATGCCTTTGATTTGGATTGCAACAAGATGCCCACGGATGCCATGGAGGATGCACATAGAAACACAATATTTGCTTTGAACTCTATTTTCTCATGGGTTACAGTATCGATGACCCTGACCCCAGTGGCCTTTTTTTGTTGCTCATCATAAATGACTTCATAGACGATGGAGTTGGGTCTTAAAGTCATGTTTCCGGTCCGTTCCGCAGCGGGAAGTGTAGAGGAGTTGCTGCTAAAATAGCCTCCAAAGGGACATCCCCTCCAGCATCGGTTTCTATATTGACAAGGTCCGCGACCTTCAAATTCTGCTGTTTTTTCCGTAATATGGGCCACTCGGCCAGTGGTCAATAATCTGCCATCTTCAAAATTGGTAGCCAAAGCCTGTTGCAGTTCTTTTTCCGCGCAATTCAATTCCATGGGAGGTTGAAATTTCCCATCGGGCAATTGCTTAAGCCCTAATGCTTGGCCACTTACGCCAATATAGGACTCTACCTTATCATACCAAGGTGTTATGTCTTTGTAACGAACAGGCCAATCCACCGCGATACCTTCCTTTTTATTGGCCTCAAAATCAATGTCGCTCCACCGATAACTTTGTCGCCCCCAAATCAGGGAACGGCCACCTACCTGATAGCCCCGTATCCAATCAAAACGTTTGGTTTCTTGGTAGGGATGTTCCAAATCGTTCACAAAGAAATGTTTTACATCATCTCTGGGAGCCCACCCTACCCGTAGCTGTTTGTGGTACTTTTCTTTGTCAGCACGGCTTAGTTCACCCTTAAATGGATAATCCCATGGGTCGTCGTTCATGGTTTTGTAGTCCTCCACGTGTTTTACCATGGGGCCGCGTTCCAACACCAAAGTGTTTAAACCATTTTCGCATAGTTCTTTGGCAGCCCAGCCACCGCTTACCCCTGTTCCTACAACAATGGCATCATAAACTTTGGGATCATTCACTTTTCTTCTGTTTTAATTGTTGGCTAATCCCTATATTTAGGTCTTTGTTCATGGGAAATAAGAATAGCATGATTTTTTTCTTAAATATAGAGGATAAATCCTAAAAATAGAGTGGATTTATTAATTCCAAAAATTCAACCTAAATGAAAACAATTAAAGGACCGGCTGTTTTTTTAGCACAATTTGTGGACAGTCAGCCACCATTCAATTCTTTGGATGGTCTTTGCGAATGGGCTTCCGGACTGGGATACAAGGGAATTCAAATACCTACTTGGGAATCCTTTTTGATTGATTTGGACAAGGCGGCCGAAAGTCAGGACTATTGCGATGAACTTAAAGGAAAGATAAATTCATACGGATTGGAAATTACCGAATTGTCCACCCATTTACAAGGACAATTGGTGGCGGTACATCCTGCATATGACATCATGTTCGACAATTTTGCGCCCGATGCCCTTAAGGGCAAGCCAAAGGAGCGTACCCAGTGGGCCATAGACACCGTTAAAAAGGCGGCAACCGCTAGTCGAAGGTTGGGATTGAAAGCCCATGCCACGTTTTCCGGGGCTTTGCTTTGGCATACAGCCCACCCATGGCCGCAAAGACCAGCAGGGTTGGTGGAAATGGGATTTGAGGAACTTGCCAAACGGTGGATGCCCATATTGAACCATTTCGATGAGGAAGGTGTGGATGTGTGCTATGAGATTCACCCTGGGGAGGATTTGCATGACGGAGATACCTTTGAACGCTTTTTGGAGGCTACGGGCAATCATAAAAGAGTCAATATTCTCTATGATCCAAGTCATTTTGTTTTGCAACAACTGGATTATATCGCCTACATAGACCATTACCATGAATTTATTAAATCATTCCATGTAAAGGATTCCGAGTTTAACCCAACAGGAAAAAAAGGAGCTTTTGGTGGTTACAACGATTGGGGAGATAGAGCAGGGAGATACCGTTCTTTGGGCGATGGACAAATTGATTTTAAGACCATATTTTCCAAACTGACCCAATACGGATGTGATGTTTGGGCCGTCATGGAGTGGGAATGTTGCATAAAAAGCCCTGAGCAAGGGGCTCGTGAAGGGGCCAAGTTCATTCAAGATCATATTATTGAGGCCACGACCAAGACTTTTGATGATTTTGCTGGTTCGGAAATAGATTCAAACAAACTTAAAAAGATACTAGGATTATGAAACGATTAGCTTTATTGGTAGCACTTATAGTGGCATTCTCTTGCAAGGAAAAAACCAAAGAAACTGCAACTGAAGAAGTTGCAGAAGAGAATACAGAGGCAGTGGAAGAACCCACATGGACGGTTTTGTTTGATGGTTCCTCTTTTGACGGTTGGCATGTATACAACGGAGGTGAGGTAGGAGAACCCTGGAAACTGGAAGATGGGGCCATGGTTTATTATCCACCAAAGGAAAGAAAGAAAGGGGAGGTGTACGACATTGTTACGGACAAGGATTACACCAACTTTGTATTATCCTTGGAATGGAAAATCTCTGAAGGAGGAAACAGTGGAATTTTCTATGGAGTATTTGAAGATGGGAAATTTGGAGCGCCCTACGCAACAGGTCCGGAAATTCAAGTGTTGGATGATGAAAGGCATCCCGATGCCAAAAATGGAACCACGCATCAAGCTGGTGCGCTCTACGACATGATCGCCCCATCTGAAAAAGCTGTTAAGCCTGCGGGAGAGTGGAATCAAGTGGAATTGACCATCAATCATGAAACCAATCAAGGACAGGTAGTCTTAAATGGTAAAAAGGTTGTGGAGTTCCCGGTACATGGTCCGGAATGGGATGAAATGGTCTCCAACTCCAAGTTTAATGGATGGGAAGGTTTCGGGGCCTATCAAACAGGAAAGATTGGTTTACAGGATCACGGAAATATAGTGTCGTTTAGAAATATCAAAATAAAGGAACTTTAATGATGATAAACAAGAATACCCTTTTGGCCCTCTGTGTCTTCACGGGAGCTATTGCCTTTGGCCAAGAGAAAGAACCAACCCAACCTGAAGAGACCGAGATTTATGAACCTGTTCCCCCAAAAGTGAAGCCGGGAAAAGATGGTGCACCACCGAGTGATGCCATTGTTCTTTTTGATGGCTCCAGTTTGAACGGATGGATCAGTACTACGGATAGCACAGCGGCCAAATGGACATTGAACAAAGATGGGAGCATGACCGTCAAGGATAAAACAGGGAACATCCAGACCAAACAGAATTTTGGGAGCGTCCAACTGCACATTGAATGGAAATCCCCTGCCCAAGTAAATGGTAAAGGGCAGAGTCGTGCCAATAGCGGAATCTTTTTGTCGGGATTGTATGAAGTACAAGTATTGGACAACAACGACAATACTACCTACGTGAATGGACAAGTTGGGTCTATTTATAAACAACATGTGCCTTTGGCTATGGCCTCTGTTCCGACAGGGGAGTGGAATGTATACGACATCATTTACCATGCCCCCGAGTTTGAAAAAGGGCAAAAAACCAAGTCGGGGACACTTACGGTCATCCACAATGGGGTGTTGGTCCAAGATCATGCAGAAATCAAGGGTACTACACCCTACATTGGCTGGCCCAAGAATCCTCCCCATGGAAAAGGACCGCTTATGTTGCAGGACCACCAAGACAATAGTAGGGTGAGTTACAGAAACATCTGGGTACGGGAGCTGGATTAGGTAGGTCTCACGTTACGGGTCAAATAACATGTTTAAGAGGCCAATATCTATTTTGGTTACCTTTGGCAAAATTTATTGCATTTTATGATTCAATCCATGACCGGCTTTGGAAAGCACGTTGTGCAACTTCCATCAAAAAAAATCACCGTAGAGCTAAAGTCACTTAACAGCAAAAGCTTGGACATCAATGCACGGATTCCTCAAACCTACAGGGAGAAGGAACTCGAGCTAAGAAAAATGATAGCAGATGCTTTAGTGAGGGGAAAGGTGGATTTGGGCCTTTATGTGGAAATTACGGGAGAGGAAACCACTGCAGAGGTGAACCAAGGCGTGGTAAGGAATTATATGGAGCAGTTGGCAAAGATTGCCCCGGGAGATGAAATAAAGCTTTTGGAATTGGCACTAAGAATGCCAGACACCTTAAAAACGGACAAGGACGATATTGATCCTGAAGAGTACGAAGCCATAAAGGAGGCCATAGGCCAAGCCTTATCAAAGATCATAGGATTTAGAAATGAGGAAGGCAAGGTTTTGGAAAAGGATTTTGTGGAGCGTATTGAAAATTTGAAAAGCTTATTGGATAAGGTAAAGTCCATGGATCCTGAACGAATTGCCACAGTGCGCGAACGATTGGAACGAGCCGTATCCGATCTAAAAGTGGAAGTGGATGCCAACCGTTTTGAACAGGAGCTTATCTACTACTTGGAAAAATACGATATCACTGAAGAGAAAGTCCGGTTGGACAATCATTTGAACTATTTTGAAACAACCCTTAATTCGGACGACTCCAATGGGAAAAAATTAGGGTTCATAGCGCAAGAAATAGGCAGGGAGATCAACACCATTGGCTCCAAATCCAATTATGCGCCCATGCAACAAATAGTGGTGCAGATGAAGGATGAACTCGAAAAAATAAAGGAACAAATGCTGAATGTATTATGACGAAAGGAGGGAAACTTATTATTTTTTCGGCGCCATCGGGCAGTGGTAAAACAACCATTGTCAAGTATTTGTTGGAACAGCCCGAATTGAATTTGGCGTTTTCGGTTTCTGCTACTTCCAGACCAAGGCGGGGAAAGGAAAAACATGGGGAGAATTATTACTTCATGTCCATTTCAGAATTCAAAAGACATATAAAAGAAGGTGATTTTTTGGAGTGGGAAGAAGTGTACCGGGATAATTTTTACGGCACCCTGAAAGGTGAGGTGGAGCGCTTATGGGCCGAAGGGAAGAATGTTATTTTTGATATTGATGTGGTCGGTGGACTTCGTATCAAAAAGAAATTCCCGGAACAGACCTTGGCCGTTTTTGTGAAACCACCCAGCGTGGACGAACTTAAGATTAGGTTGAAAAAACGAAGCACGGAGAGTGAGGATAAAATAAATATGCGGGTAGCCAAAGCTTCCGTTGAACTGGCAACAGCCCCGCAATTTGACAAGATCATCAAGAATTACGATTTGGACACCGCACTCAAAGAAGCCCATAAATTGGTGGCAGAATATGTAGGTGCCGCCAAGGTATCCGATGTTAAAGATGAGTAGTTCATGAAGCAGGTAGGGCTCTTCTTTGGCACATTCAATCCTATTCATATAGGTCATTTGATCATTGCAAACCACCTTGTGGAATTTTCAGACTTGGATGAGGTTTGGTTTGTGATCACTCCCCAAAGCCCTTTTAAAACCAAGATGTCCTTATTGGATGACCATCACAGATACCAAATGGTATATGAGGCGGTTGAAAATTATCCAAAGCTAAAACCCAGCAAAATAGAATTTGATTTGCCCCAGCCCAATTATACCATCAATACCCTGGCGCATTTGGGAGAGGAATATGGGAAAGCGTATCAATTTTCACTTATTATGGGAGAAGACAACCTTAAAAGCTTCCACAAGTGGAAAAACTACGAAACCATATTGGAGCATTATTCACTTTATGTGTATCCCAGAATTTCGGAAGGAGAAATTGAACACAAGTTTGAAGGCCACCCCAAGATAAATAGGGTAGATGCACCGATAATGGAAATTTCTTCCACATTTATCCGCAGGGAACATAAAAATGGGAAGAATGTAAGGCCGTTACTTCCAAATGCTGTTTGGAAATATATGGATGAGATGAACTTTTACCGTTAGAAGGTTAGTTGTTTCACTAATTCTTGAAAAGAATATCCGTGCCCAGATACTTGTTGTCTTTGTTCATGTACCACGCACGGGTTTTGGGCATTTTAATGCCGTTAATGTTTTCCAATCCATTCAAAAGGATGTATTCCCCATCATTTTTGCTCTCATCATGATAGAATTGGTACACTTCCATGGCATAAGTCTTTGGGTCGAAGTAAAAATACCAAGTATCGCTGCCTACATTTTCATCGTAGCGTACCTTCAATACAAGATATTCTTTCCCCTTAAACTCCCGGCTTTCCACTTTTTGATCCAAAAGGGTTCCAGGGTCCTTTAGTTTCATGGGAAGTCCATACAGGTAGGTGTAGTAATCCTTCATGGTCTTGCCCCGATCGCAGGACAACCTAAATTTTTTCGCATCAGCTTCGGTAAATTCAGGATTTCCATTGAGAGTGATGGAACAATCTCCCTTGCTCATATTGTAGGTATAGGCATTTCCATCCTGCTCCACAGCCAATACAAAATGTTGGTTCACAAAATCAGCAGTTATGGTACTGGTGCGTTTTGGTGCATTGGGAGTTTCCATAACGACCTTAAAAGAAGTATCAAAATAGCTCCATTTGTTATTTGGATCGTGAAACTTTATGGCTTTTTGAAGTACTTCCGAGGCATTGTGGGAATCTTGGGAATATCCCACCGAAACCATAAACAATACAATCGCTAATGGATATAAAAGTGGTTTGAGCATAGCAAAAGAAAAATTCATCCATACAAGATAACTCATATGGATGAAATGTGTAAGGATTCTTATTTTTCTTGCTCAATCTTTGCAGGAGGAACGGAACTATCATATTCTTGATAATATTGCTCCAAAAGATTCATCATTGCGGTCATTAAATCCCGGGTCTCCAACAACAAGGAGAAATACAGGGTTGTGTTCTTTGGACTGGATTCCTCGGTTCTTGTTCTTGAGACCTGCCGATCTATTTTTTGTAGGACCAAATCGTAAAGTTCCTGTTTGGAGTCTAAAATAGCGTCAATTTGATCAAAAGATTTCTTTTCAAAAGCGATTTGTGTCTTATCGAATATTTCCTCCAGTTTCTGATCAATCTCCTTTAGTTCCTTTATCTGGTTGTATTTTAATTTTTTATGATTGTTGTATACGTGGTTAAAACTCACCTTTCCGATATATTCCAAAGATTGGGACATATCGGTCAAATGGCCCATGGCATTGATATAAAAATTACTGGCTCCTATGTGTGCTTCTTCCAAATTTTTGATGAAATAGAAGGTATGCTCTCTTAAGTCCTCAATTTCCAAGGCAAGCTTGCTGCTTTGTTTTTTGTTCTTTTTCAAAAAGTTCAGATCCTGTTTGGCAAGCCCATTGATAGAGTTGGAATAGATCTTGTTGCTGCGTTTTACTACATTGGCAATATTGGCGGCACTTTCTTCAATTACGCCTTGTATAGATCTGCTTTCTGCTCTTCTCAAACGATCTTCAACCTTTATTTCCTTGGTCTTTTTGTTGTATGAAATGTAATTTCTAACTAAAAGAAGGACGGCAGCGAATAGGAGAATGGCTATGGCAGCTCCTTTACCAAAACTAATAAGGGCCAGAATGGTACCTGAGGCTATAAAAGCAATGACGGCGGTACTGAACCATCCAGCAATGACATTAAGTACTCCAGCAACCCTATATACGGCACTTTCAGCGCCCCATGCACGGTCTGCCAATGAGGTTCCCATGGCCACCATAAAGGTTACATAGGTTGTGGAAAGTGGGAGCTTGTATGATGTTGCTACTGAAATCAAAATTCCAGCGACCATAAGGTTCACAGAAGCCCTAATCATATCAAATGCAGGGAGGTGAAGCACTTTATCCTTGGATAGATTGATAACTGGTTTCTTGAATCTTTTGTCTACCGAATTCCTTATTGATGGTGGTACCGCCGAGGCTACCCAATCTGATACGGCAATGGAATAACGCACAAGACTTCTGGATAAATAGTTCGGTTGAAATCTTTCCTTGGCCTCACCTTCACGTGAAAGATTAATTTCGGTGTCGGCAACGTATCTAGCTTTTTTGGACCACCAAAGTGTGGCAACCATGATCATACCCGAAAGAAACAAAAGAAGGGTAGGGGTTTCCACTTTAGAGGAAAGAACCTCCATACTAAATTCTGATGCAGGAACTCCAGAAACTATCCAAGCCTGATAAGATTGCCAAGCGGCAATAGGAACACCGATAAAGTTAACCAGGTCATTTCCTGCAAAAGCCAAAGCCAAGGCAAACGTACCCACACCAATAATTAATTTATAGATGTTGGTCTTGGCAAACTGAATGAGTACATATGAGATAATTGCCCAAATGGCAAAATTTATCAAGACTACCTCATATACCTTGGTTTCAAGAAAATCCTTAATGGTGATACTTCCAATAAACCCATAAGTTTGATCGGCAAAAGGCGTTCCCTTGATACCCTTTATCAAAATAAAATAGGTAATGGCTGAAAGTGCAATACCACCAAAAATAGCCCCGGTCCATTTTGGTTTTTTCTGAAAGTCATAGGAAAGCAAAAGTCTTGAAATCCATTGTACAAAAGCACCAATGGTAAAGGCTATTACAACAGAGGAAAGAATCCCTACAATAATTTCTACGGCCTTATCAGTATTAATATAGTTGATGACATCGGTAAAACTGCCGTTTTGTGCTCCAATTTTAATCAGAGCCATGGCCACTGCGGCCCCCAAAAGGTTAAATACAATGGATACTGTGGTAGATGTGGGCATTCCCAAGGTGTTGAAAAAATCCAACAGGAGAATGTCCGTGATCATCACCGCCATAAAAATGAACATGATTTCATCAAAATAAAATTCCCCTGGGTTAAAAATTCCCTTACGGGCAACTTCCATAAGACCACTTGAGAAAATAGCCCCACAGGCAATCCCAATACTGGCCACAATCATTATTGTTCTAAAAGAAATCGCCTTTGATCCAATGGCGGAATTTAAAAAGTTAACAGCATCATTGCTGACACCAACGACAAGGTCAGCTATAGCTAAGGCTGCCAACGCAACCATTATTAAAAAGTAAATACTGTCCATAGTGTAATTAAAAGTCCAAAAAATTTTTCAAATATCTAGAGAATGCCCTATGATTAGGTTATGTTAAGGTTATCTTTTACAGGTGTACATCCAACTGTAGCCGGAACATAATTTCATCAGTTCCTTGGTCAACGGTCAAATAACTAAGGTCTGTTTGCAATTTTAGTTTATGGCCAACAATATACTTTGATAGTCCGAGAGTGTATTGTTTCTCAGGACTTTTTCCAGTAATACCCTCATTTAATTTAATGCTGGTATACCTTGCGGATACCTCCCAATCTTTTCTGAAAAGATATCCAGTCTGAAGGTTTAGTCCACGGCCTACTTGGACAATATCCCCAGTTTCCGTACCATCCGAGTTTAGGGCAATGGGCTCGTCCGCATCACGGTTCGCATATTCTCCCATTAAGGAGAATCCGCTGTATTTGAACATAAAATCAACAAAGAAGGTGGAAATGTCAGTTTTGTGGAACCCAGTATCAGTAAACATATATGTGCCCATGTTACTTCGTGTTTTTACAGCATCTTTATTAATGTCATATGTGGCTCCTATCATGAGTTTTGGTGAGACTTCCCTTTCTAGGTCGGCGCCTTTATAATCACCTTTAGACTTGAACTTTCCAAAAGGAAGAAATTCGAGACGCGAAGTATACTGATGCCCTCCTAGGTTACCTTCGGTAACATTTCTTCCCTCTCCCTGGGAAAGAGCAAATTTTTCCTTGATCAATGCTTGCCTGCCAATAGTTATTTGGTGTCTTAGTTGAAAACCCATATCCCTATCAATATTGAACCTGCTGTTCAGAAGAGACCGATCTACTTGTTGAAGATCGCCGGAGGATATAACTCGCTCTATGTTGCCAGGAAGTTTTGTTTGTCCAAACCAGAGTTCAAAATTCTCATAAAAGTTCCATTTTACAACGGCATCAAAAATGTACCTAGGTGTATTGCGAGTGAATTGAGAACCTCCTGAGATGTCCCTGTTGGATAGCCCCAACTCAAATTTATATCTGAGCTTTGGCGTATATACGAACCCATCAAATTTCAATCGAGCTCTTCTTATCAAGAAGTTTTGCTCAGGATTTCCCACTCCTTGGGTTTTATTGTTATCCCAATTTGAAATGGCAAGCATCTGCATTCGTGCCCCTATCTTGGTACTCCATGTACTGTCCTTTCCAACAATATTGAAAAGTCCTTTGCCAAAGGTACCTGGATTATTCTCTTGTGAATGGGAAAAATGGATACATAGGAAGAGAAAGCAAGACCCAAATAGGGCTAACTTTTTGAAATTCATTACAGTACTAGTTTTTGTCGCTGCAAAGAACAGTATGTAATGTTAAATTAACGTTTCCTCTATGTTATATTAAAGATAGGGTATAAACAAAAAGGCTACCTTAATGAAAAGGTAGCCCTAGGATTTCGAAGAATAGTCGACAAAAACTAATATCCGTAACGAAAACCTTAGCTGTAATGCTGTAATCTGACAAAAATGCTCCAATGGAATGTCTTTAGTGTAATGTAAAAATTAAGGAATCATTAAACTTTTGCGTCAATCGGTCTTCTGTATTGACCCAAAGCTTTTCTTGGAGCAAACCAATGGTTCGGCGTATATTGCACCAATAGTTTACTATGAACTGGGAACAACTACTCTCGCTCAAGCGCCACGGTGACACCTCTAAAAGATTACGGAAGGAACAAAATGAGACCCGCCTTGGGTTTGAAGTGGATTACGACCGGATTATTTTTTCCTCGGCTTTCCGAAGCCTACAGGACAAGACCCAAGTAATTCCCATGCCCATAAGTGTGGGATCCAACAATGATTTTGTGCATACTCGACTTACGCATAGTCTTGAGGTTTCCGTTGTAGGAAGGAGTTTGGGACGTATAGCTGGGCAACAAATTTTGTCCAAATATCCATTTTTATCCGAGGTGCATGGATATCATTTCAATGATTTTGGTGCCATAGTGGCTGCGGCTGCACTAGCGCATGATATAGGTAATCCACCTTTTGGGCATAGTGGTGAAAAAGCTATAGGAAATTATTTTGAACAGGGGAACGGAAGAAAGTACAAAGAGCAACTTTCGGATGTAGAGTATCAAGATTTGATTGATTTTGAAGGTAATGCCAATGGGTTTAAACTGTTGAGCGAGTCTAAGGATGGGGTTCCTGGGGGATTGCGACTCAGTTATGCCACCTTGGGCGCATTTATGAAATACCCTAAAGCCTCATTGCCCAAGAAACCATCCAGACATATTGCCGACAAGAAGTTCGGTTTTTTTCAATCTGAAAGGGATTTTTTTAAAGAAGTAGTGGATGAAATTGGCCTTGTCCCCAATCCACATAACCCCAATATGGGATATTTTCGCCATCCCTTGACCTATTTGGTGGAAGCTGCGGACGATATTTGTTACACCATCATAGACTTTGAAGATGGAATTAATTTAGGCTTGATTTCCGAGGAATATGCCTTGGAGTATCTTATAAAATTGGTGAAGGACAACATCAACACCAAAAAGTATGGTGCCATGTCCAGTTCCAGTGACCGGTTAAGTTATTTAAGGGCTTTGGCCATTAATACTTTGATCAAGGATGCAGTGGATGTTTTTGTGAATAACGAAGAAGATATCTTGACAGGAAATTTTAGCTCCGCTTTATTGGATAAGGGTAGGTATAAGGCACAGATAGATGATATCATAAAGTTAAGTGTTGAGAAAATCTATCAATCCAAGCATGTAATCGATAAAGAATTGGCTGGGTACCGAATCATTGCGGACCTATTGGATATGTATACTACCGCCCTTGTTCGTGAGAAGGAGAACAAAGCCAATAATTACGATCTTTTGCTCATTAAGAGTCTGCCCGAAAACTACAGAAAAGCAGATGCCTCCCTGTATAAAATCTTATTGGACACCAGTTGTTTTGTGGCTAGCTTATCGGACAGTGCCGCGGTACACATCCATGATAAGCTAACGGGGAGAAAAATTTAAAAGGCGTATCTAAGTCCTACGCCTAAAATCTGCTTAAACTGTATTCTGGGCACGCCGGGATCGGTAACTGTACCGTCCTCAGCGACCACTTCATCAAATTTTATGTCATCGTCATAGATAACGTGGGTGCCAATATTGGCGTTGACATAATCGTTGACCTTCAGGTTGAAATTCATTTCCCAATCCACATCCACATTTCCAAAACTTCGGACATAGTCCGTATACAGATTGACGCGATGGTTCATCATAACATTTTTTACGATTTCTTTTTCCCATGTATTGGTAATAAGGAAACCAAGTTCCAAAAAGAGATTCTCCCCCTCTTCCACACCAAACGCACCTTGACTTGATAGGGTTTCGTCCAAAACAAAGGTAGATTTCAAGGTTGCTGGAGAAATGTATAGGTTAAATTTTTCATCTTGTGGGATATATGAGGTACCGATACCGAGAAAGAGATAACCCGGCGACATAAACCTCGAAATGGGATTTTCCCTGTCTGGATATTTGAAACCGTTGGAGAACTGAGTGTTAAAATTTGCCTTTACCGAATAATACCAGTTGGTAATGGTATCTTTCCTGAAACCAATGGTGGACGATAGACGTATTTGGTCATCTGTTTTTCTTAGTTTTCTTCCTTCTTGGGCATTGAGGCCGTATCGTAATTTCACCTCATTCTTCCAGTTCAAGTATCGGAATTTATAATTTCGCTCAAAATCGGCACTCGCCAATGCGGATACTGAATTGTCTCCACCCGCGTTCCAGTTCACAAAGGAAACTTCGTTGATATTGAGTCCAAACAGGTTCTTTTTGGCCCAGAAAGAATGAGGTTCAAATCTATTGTACCATTTTCTTAGGGGCCTTACTCTGTTCAATACGGTTCTTGGATCTGTTAATCTTGCACTACGTGTGAGATACTTGAGTTTGACATCCTTTATCCTAACCACCTTAAAGCCGGCTTCAGTACTATCTGGTTCAAAAACTTTTAAACGATTGATTTGGGCGTTCGCAGAAAGGGAAACAATAAGGAAAAAGGTTAAAAAACAGATTATTCGCATTGGTCTAAGGTTGATTGTATAAAAGAAAGAACGGTTTCAAAATCTATGCCAGCCAGTTTATGCGTCTCTGGAATTGTTCCATGAGCAACAAACCTATCCGGAATACCAAAAATTGTAACAGGTTTTGCAAGTTGTTCCGCATTGGCAAATTCCAATACTGCGGAACCAAACCCGCCCATTTCACAACCATCTTCAAGAGTGACGATATGATCGTACTTTTCAAAAATGGTGTGGAGCAACCTTTTGTCCAAAGGCTTTGCAAAACGCATATCATAATGGCCAATAGCATTTGGTTGGGTAAGCTGATTTAAGATTCGAGGTATTTCATTGCCTATATGGCCCAAGGTTAGTACAGCTATCTTTGAACCTTCTTTGAGACAACGGCCTGTTCCCATTGGGATAGCTTCAAACTCGTTCTTCCAGTCAATGGTAATGCCCTGTCCTCTTGGATATCTAATGGCAATGGGACCATCAATGCCCAATTGGGCGGTGTACATAATGTTCCGTAGTTCCATCTCGTTCATCGGGGAAAATAGGGTAAGGTTGGGGATGCACCTTAAATATGCCAAATCAAACACACCGTGATGGGTTGGGCCGTCTTGGCCTACCAATCCTGCCCGGTCCAAACAAAAGATGACTGGGAGATTTTGTAGGGCCACATCGTGAATGACCTGATCATAGGCTCGTTGTAAAAAAGTGGAATAGATGTTACAAAATGGGACGAGTCCCTGTGTGGCCATTCCCGCAGCCAAGGTCACGGCATGTTGTTCTGCGATGCCCACATCAAAAGCACGATCGGGCATTTTCTCCATCATATATTTTAAGGAACTTCCCGTTGGCATGGCAGGGGTGATGCCCACTATCTTATTGTTTTTCTCGGCCAACTCCACAAGCGTATGGCCAAACACATCTTGGTATTTTGGGGGTTGGGCCACTTGGGATTTCTTGAGACGTTCCCCAGTAACTTTATCAAATTTTCCCGGGGCGTGGTAGACCACCTGGTCTTCCTCGGCCTTTTTTAGACCTTTTCCTTTGGTGGTTATTATATGAAGTAGCTTTGGACCCTTCACTTTTTTCAGTCGTTGCAATTCGTTTACCAAACCTTTTACATCGTGTCCATCCACAGGCCCGGTATAGTCTAGGTTCAAACATTCAAAAATATTCTCATCCTTGGCTGTGCCGGCTTTCACATTAGTGAGGTATTTTTTAAGTGCACCTACGCTGGGGTCTATTCCAATGGCGTTGTCATTTAGGATAATGAGGGCATTTACATCGGTGACCCCAAGATGGTTCAATCCCTCAAAGGCCATACCACTGGCTATGGATGCATCCCCCACAACCGCAATGTGCTGTCTGGAATCTTCCCCTAGTAATTTTGATGCCATGGCCATTCCCAAAATGGCCGATATTGCTGTGGAACTGTGTCCAGTGCCAAAATCATCATATGGACTTTCACTACGTTTGGGAAAGCCACTTATACCTCCAAGTTGTCTGTTGGTTTCAAAAATCTCTTTTCTTCCGGTCAGTATTTTATGTCCATAAGCCTGATGACCCACATCCCAGATGAGTTTGTCAACAGGGGTATCAAAAACATAATGTAGGGCAATGGTAAGTTCCACTACGCCCAAGCTGGCCCCTAGATGTCCTTCCTTGGTGGAGACAATGTCAATAATAAATTCCCGAAGCTCTTGGGCGAGTTTGGGCAGCTCATCCAAATGCAGTTTTTTTAGATCTGCCGGGGAATCGATATGTGTTAGATAGGTTTCCAAAGAATAAAAGACAAAAATACCTATAATAGGCATAATTATTTTATGCTTAGCTTAGCCATTTCATGAAATATTTCAAGAAAAATTGTGAAAAATCCGTTTGATGACACCTACTTTATGAAAAAAGCCCTTCAGGAGGCGGAAATTGCTTACGAAAGAGGGGAAGTTCCTGTTGGAGCGGTTATTACAGTTGATAATCGGATTATCGGGCGTGCCCATAACCTTACTGAACGATTAATGGATGTTACCGCCCACGCCGAAATGCAGGCTATTACCGCGGCTTCCAATTTTTTGGGAGGTAAGTACTTGCATGGGTGTACACTTTATGTAACCTTGGAGCCTTGCCAAATGTGTGCTGGAGCGCTGTATTGGAGCCAAATTTCCAAGATTGTTTATGGAGCGGCAGATTTAGAGCGGGGATTTAGTGTGATGGGAGGACATTTACATCCCAAAACCGAAGTGGTTGCCGGAATCATGGAAAACGAAGCTTCGGAACTTTTAAAGCGATTCTTCATCCAAAAGAGAAACCTGAACTAAAGTAAAAGCCCCGGCATTGGCCAGGGCTTCGAAAATTTTCAAAATAAAATATGGTTATCCGATTACCTGCACTTGTGCAGCAACCCTTCCTTTTCTTCCTTCTTCTTCTTGGTATTCTACTTTGTCGCCTTCGTTCAATTCCACCCCGTTCAATGCTGTTACATGAACAAAGATGTCCTTTCCTGTGTCGTCGTTGGTAATGAACCCATAACCTTTGGATCCATTAAAAAATTTTACTGTACCGGTCATTAAAAAAAAATAAATGTTAAAACACGAATGTAGGATATTTTATTGCTAATCAAGTGAAATAACCATTAAATCTTAGGAAAATTATTCTTTACCAGCTTTTTTCTTCTCTTGATCCTGCATTTTTTTAATGTTGTCCTTGGTGAGCATATAATCTTTCATGTTTTTGCCCTTACTTTCCTTATACAGAAAAAGGGGCATTGCCACCAAAAAAAGACCTATAGTGCCCAAACCAATGAATTTTTGGGCGGTTTGGGACTGTTCTTGCTCTAATATAAAACCATATATGATGGAGCTCAATGAGAGTAGGGTAAAAAGTACGGTAATATGTTTTAGTTTTATTTTCATTGGGTATGGTTGATGAGTTTTCTGCGATAGGCAGTCAATAATTTTGATTTTGAAATGAACCCTTCGTATTTGCCATCCTTTATAACGGGCAGGTTCCATGCTCCACTATCCTGAAATTTTTTCATGACCTGTTTCATCGTGTCCTTTCCATAAAAGATATGTTCTGGAGGGGCATGCATCAAGTTTTTAACATAAACCGTATTGTAAAGGTCGGTATCAAACATAAATTGGCGTATGTCATCCAAGACAATGATGCCCATTAGTTTTTTTTCATCGTCCAGAACTGGGAAGATGTTCCTTTTGGATTTTGAGACAGATTCGTGGAGCATTTCACCTAGGGACATTTCTGGATGCACAGGCTTAAAATTTTTCTCAATTACATCGTCCATTTCCAATAATCCCAGCACCATTTGATCTTTGTTGTGTGATAGCAGAGCACCAATTTTTGCCAATTCCTTGGTGTAAATGGTATAGTCCAATGCATTTTTGGTGGTAAGATAAGAGATGGAGGCAGTAATCATCAAAGGAACGAATAGCTCGTAACCTCCGGTGATTTCAGCAATCAAGAAAATAGCGGTCAAAGGCGCGTGGATTACGCCTGCAATCAGGCCTGCCATACCAATAAGTGTAAAGTTGCTTTCCGAAACTGAAAAGCCAAAACCCAGATTATTGATGACCTTGGCCACCACATTTCCCAAGGCACTGCCCATAACCATGGTGGGAATGAAAATTCCACCGGCTCCTCCAGCAGCAAAGGTGGTCGTCATGGCAATGGCCTTAAAAATAGTAATACCGAACAGAAGGGCAATCACTACCCAAATGTTGTCTGTATAAGCATCGAACGGGGTTTTTCCTAAGGCTTTTAAATGGTCGCCATCCAAGAGATTGTTGATGAACCCGAAACCTTCACCGTAGAGCGGAGGGATGGCATAAAGCATGATTCCAATCGCAATACCGCCCACCAAGAGCTTGTACTTTGGACTTTTAAACCGTTTGAAAAAGGTCAGTATAGAAAAGTACATCTTAGTAAAATAGATGGAAGCAAAGGCGGTGCCCACGCCCAATAGCACATAAAATGCTGTATCTTTTAACTCGAACCCTTCTGTAAGGGAAAAACTAAAAAGCACTTCGTTTCCCAAAAAGAAATAGGAGGTGAGCACTCCAGAAATTGATGCCAAAAGTAGGGGGAGCATGGACATCATGGTAAAGTCCAAGGTAAAAACTTCCACTGCAAAGATGATGGCGGCAATGGGAGATTGAAAAATGGATGAAATGGCACCCGCCGATGCACAGGCCACCAATAATGATCGTGTTTTGGCATCGATATGGAACAAACGGCTGAGGTTGGAACTTATGGCCGAACCTGATTTTACTGCCGGCCCCAAAAGCCCTACCGAACCCCCAAATCCAACAGTAAGTGGCGCCGTGATCAGTGGAGTGTAAATATCCTTTGTCGACAGCAGGCCTCCTTTTTTAGAGAGGGAAAAAATGATGGACGATACTGCATGTTGAATGGGCTTTTTGTGGACAAATTTTACGTAGAGATACACAAATGTCAACCCAATGGTGGGCAAAATAAAGTAGAGTTGGTTTTCCGAAAAAACAATCCCCATTTTAAGGAGGGACTCAATAAAATAGGTAAAGTTTTTCAAGGTGACGGCCACTAAACCAGCCAATAAACCCACCACCAGACTCATGAGGTGTACAAAAGTCTTGTTGGAGATATGCTTATATCGCCACTTGACAAACCGGGTCAGTAATTTTTTCCTTTTGCTGGACATGGGGTCAATGAAACTACCTAAAAGTATTAAAAAATCCCGCTTAAGCGGGATTGAGTATTTAAAGATCCAACTTTAGGTGAAGTTCTTTGAGCTGTTCATCATCAATGGTCGCAGGGGCATCGATCATAACATCCCTGCCGCTATTGTTTTTGGGGAAAGCAATAAAGTCCCGAATGGTCTCCTGTCCACCCAAAATAGCCACCAATCGGTCCAAACCAAAAGCAATGCCACCGTGGGGAGGGGCGCCGTATTGGAAGGCGTCCATTAAAAACCCGAACTGGGCCTTGGCCTCTTCCGGAGTAAACCCTAGATGCTTGAACATGGTTGCCTGTACTTGTTTATCATGGATACGGATAGATCCACCGCCAATTTCATTGCCGTTCAACACCAAATCATAGGCATTGGCCTTGACAGCTCCCGGGTCGGTATCCAACAATTCCAATTGACCGGGTTTTGGTGAAGTGAAGGGGTGGTGCATGGCGTGATAGGTTCCAGTTTCCTCATCCAGTTCCAATAAGGGAAAATCCACAACCCATAATGGGGCAAACTCACCCGGTTTTCTTAGACCAAGCCTTTCAGCCAACTCCATTCTAAGGGCGCTGAGCTGTGCACGGGTTTCGTTGGTGTTTCCGGAAAGGACACAAATAAGGTCACCCGATTTTGCACCAGTGACATCGGCCCATTGGGCCAAATCATCTTGGTCATAAAACTTATCCACTGATGATTTGTAGGAACCATCCTCATTGCATTTTACATAGACCATGCCCTTGGCACCCACTTGGGGGCGTTTTACCCAATCGATAAGGGCGTCTATTTCTTTTCGGGTGTATTCCGCTGCTCCGGGGACAGCGATGCCCACAACCAACTCAGCGGAGTTGAAAACGTTAAAATCCTTATGTTGGGCCACGGCGTTCAGCTCTCCAAACTGCATTCCAAAGCGAATATCCGGCTTGTCGTTGCCATACAGGCGCATGGCATCGTCAAAGGTCATTCTTGGAAATTCATCGATTTCCACTCCTTTGATTTCCTTGAGCAAATGCTTGGTAAGACCTTCAAAGGTATTCAGGATGTCCTCCTGTTCCACAAAGGCCATTTCGCAATCGATCTGGGTGAATTCAGGTTGTCTGTCCGCCCGTAGATCTTCGTCCCTAAAGCATTTTACAATCTGAAAATACTTGTCCAATCCACCGACCATCAGCAATTGCTTGAATGTCTGTGGTGACTGTGGCAGGGCGTAGAATTGCCCCTCATTCATCCGGCTTGGAACCAAAAAGTCGCGTGCCCCTTCAGGGGTGGACTTGATCAAATATGGGGTTTCCACGTCAATGAATCCTTGTTCCGAAAGGTATTTTCGGACCTCCATACTCACTTTATGCCTAAAAATAAGCTTGTTCTTTACCGGATTCCTTCGGATATCCAAGTAGCGGTATTTCATACGGATATCCTCTCCACCATCAGTTTCATCCTCAATGGTAAAGGGAGGCAAGAGGGACTTGTTGAGAATGGTAAGTTCCTTGACCAATACCTCGATTTCCCCAGTTGGGATATTTGGGTTTTTTGAGGCCCGTTCAATGACCTCACCCTTAACTTGGATAACGGTTTCGCGACCCAATTCCCTGGCTTGTTCCAAAAGCTCTTTTGGGGTACGGTCTTCATCAAACACCAATTGTGTAATACCATAGCGGTCGCGGAGGTCTACCCAAACTACAAAGCCCTTGTCACGGAGCTTGTGCACCCAACCACTTAAAACTACTTCCGAACCGATATGTGATGCCCTTAATGCACCGCAGGTATTACTTCTGTACATGATGTTTGTTATGAGACGGCAAATTTAATAGGAATGCCAAAATTTATTGCTAGATATATAGATTTTCTCCATCCTGATCGGAATAGGATTTTGATAAAAGAGCTTTTGACCTCGATCCAATCATGGGCCAGCGTAATGGTTTGATTCAAAAAGGAGGCTTTTTTTACCGATAAACGGGATAAAATGCAATTTTACAAAAAAGTTAACTATCTATATTTCAGTTAAATATGAATTTAATGTAAATTTATTGTTATGTAAATCTTTATTTAATGTAAAATTTAAATAAATTTATAGCGTTAGTACAAGTAGTTCAAGATTTTAAATCCCAATGTAGTATGAAGAAAGCAGTATTTTTAATGGCGCTGATGTTTTCGGTTTATATGTATCCGCAAGATACCCAACCGACTTTTGAGAAAGTGGGAAAAATGGTAAAAGCAACATATTTTCACGAAAACGGCGAAATAGCCCAGACCGGCTATTACCTAAACGGAAAATTACACGGTCAATGGTTGATGTACAACACGGAAGGCAAGAAAATGGCCTCAGGTACGTACATCGATGGAGAAAGAGCTGGTAAATGGTTCTTTTGGGAAGGCGATTTGTTACGGGAAGTAGATTTCAGTGACAATAGGATTGCCAGTGTAAAAAACTGGAATCAATCGGAAATTGTATCGATTGACAAGTAATGTAAAACGATTTAATTAAAAAGCCCCTGCCATTGGCAGGGGCTTTTTTTTTGACCTTAGGCGGCCACATCCAACTGTTCCTTTTTCTTTTTCTCTCTTCTTATTTTGTTTTTCTGTATCCTTAACTTGAGTCTATATACCAATGTGAACAGGATGGGAACTACTATCAGTGTCAAGAATGTGGCCACAAAGAGACCATAAATCACGGTCCAGGCCAAGGGTCCCCAAAAAATTACGTTGTCCCCACCAAAATAAATATGTGGGTTAAACTCGCTCATCAGGGTAAAGAAATTGATGTTGAACCCGGTTGCCAAGGGAATCAAGCCCAAAATGGTGGTGATTGCCGTTAGCAGTACAGGGCGTAATCTTGCCTTACCTCCTTTGACCACAGCTTCTTTAAAGTCTTCGGGAGCCAAGAGATCTTCTTCATCCAAATCTAAGGCTACTTTCTTCCTGTCGATCAAGAGTTGGGTGTAATCCAAAAGTACCACACCGTTGTTCACCACAATTCCCGCTAAAGAGATGATACCCATCATGGTCATCATGATCACAAAGGCACTACCTGTGGCCACGATACCTCCAAATACCCCGATCAAGCTCAAGAAAATGGCAAGCATGATGATACCAGGTTTGGAAACCGAGTTGAACTGGAAGATCAAAATGAAGAAAATCAGGCCAAGTCCCGTAAAGAAAGCACCCATCAAAAAGGCCATTTGCTTGTTCTGCTCCTCAATCTGACCAGTGTAATCAACCTTGATATCCGAAGGCAGGCCTTCAAAATCATTCATTTCTTCCTGTATCTTGCCTACGATGGCTCCAGCATCCGTGAAACCAGGGGCCAAGGCAGAATACACGGTAACCACACGTCTGGTGTCCCGGTGTTTGATGGCACTAAAACCCGTACTGTTCACCTGTTTGGCAACCGCTGATACGGGCACCTCTTTTATCTGTCCCGATGAAGGATCTCTAAATGTGATGCGTTGGTTAAAGATGGCACTGGTGTTGTATCTGTTTTCCTCATTGAAACGGACATAAATGTCGTAATCCTCACCATCCTCCTTGTAGATTCCGGCTTTGGCTCCAAAGATGGAGTTACGGAGCTGTTGTCCTACTTGTCCTGTGGCCACACCCAATTCGCCAGCTTTTTTTCTATCCACGGCAACCAACATAGAAGGTTTGGATTTGTTCACATCGATTTTGAGCTCATCAATACCAGGAATGTTCCTTGCATTGATAAAATTTCGCATCTGCTCTGCGGCAACGATCAATTCGGAATAATCATCCCCTTCCAATTCTATGTTGATGGGATATCCTGCCGGCGGACCAACAGCATCTTTCTCCACAGAAATGGCTACTCCCGGATACACATCTTTCAGGGCCTCCTGAACTTTTCTTAAAAGATCATTACTGTCAGCACCTTCCCTAAACTTATATTCCCGCATGGTAGCGGTAATTTTACCGCGGTGGGGCATCTCGGCAGCAGAACCTCCATCGGTTTGAGGGTTTCCTGCACCTTCACCCACTTGGGAAACCCCACTTTCCACCAAAAAATTGTAATCGCCATGAGTGTAGGCGTCTGCATTGACAATATCAAATACCCGTTGCTCAATGTCCTTGGTAATGGTGTTGGTCTTTTTTATATCGGTTCCTTCCGGATACTCAATGTAAACAATGATTTGGTTGGGAGTATTATCCGGGAAGAACTCCACTTTGGTCCTTTGGCTTATAACGGACCCCAAAAATCCTACAATGGCAACTATCAAAAGAACAAAAGTCCCTATTGCAATAAAGATGGGTTTTCTACCTGATAAGGTGTAACGTAAAGTCCGCTCATAGAATCGTTCCCATCTGGGCAAAATCTTATTTTGGAATCCATTGGCCCAATTTCTCAAAAAGAGCCTATAGATCCAAAGCATGATTGCGGTCAGTACCATCAAAGATCCCAAAGCCCTGTAAGTACCTCCAAACAGAATGATCAAAAGCCCGATCACGGATATGATGGATGTGATACGGATAATTTGCTTTAGCGGCATACTCTTGTCCTCCGTGGTCATGTACCGCGACACCAGTACGGAGTTGAAAAAGATGGCTACAAAGAGGGATGATCCCAATACCACGGATAGGGTAACCGGGAAATAGATCATAAACTGCCCCATGACCCCAGGCCAAAGTCCAAGGGGTACAAAGGCTGCCACAGTGGTCAAAGTGGAAATGATGATGGGGAATGCGATTTCTCCAATCCCTTTTTTGGCAGCTTTAATACGAGACATACCTTCTTCGTCCATAAGGCGATATACGTTTTCCACAACCACAATACCGTTATCCACCAGCATACCCAATCCCATGATTAATCCAAAGAGAATCATGGTGTTCATGGTATAGCCCAAGGTGTTCAAGATCATTAGGGACATGAACATGGACATCGGGATGGCAAAACCAACGAACAAAGCATTTTTGAAGCCCAAGAAGAACATCAGAACGGTCACTACCAAGATGATACCGAAGATGATGTTGTTCACCAAATCATCTACCTGACCTATGGTTTTGGAAGATTGATCATTGGCAATGGTCACTTTTAAATCCTGTGGAAATACATTTTTAACGGCGTCGTCCACGATTACTTGGATTTGCTCAGCTGCGGCCACCATGTTTTTCCCAGCACGTTTTTTAACATCCAGCATCACTACCGGGGCACCATACTCACGGGCATAGGTGGTCTTATCCTCTTCCTTAAAGGTGACTTCAGCAATATCCCTTAGGTAAATAGGGTTGCCATTTTCCGATTTTACCACAAAATTTTCCAGTTCATTGGGTCGGTCTATCTCACCCACAATACGGATGGTCCTACGCTGTCCACTGGTAATGAGGTTGCCCGCCGAAGTGGTCATGTTCTCATTACTGATGGTATTGATGATGTCGTTGAAGCTCACTTTGGCGGCCATCATTTTATAGATGTCCACGGCTACTTCCACTTCTTTTTCCTGGGCACCGCGAATATCCACCTGTTTTATTTCAAGCAGACCTTCAATCTCGTCTTCAAGATACTCACCATATTCCTTGAGTTTGTCCACGGGATAATCACCCGAAATATTGATGTTGAGAATTGGGATTTCCTCAGACATGCTCAAATCGAACACATTGGGTTCTACCTTGGCACCGTTGAATGTAGGCCAATCTTCTCCCGCGGTCTTTGAATCCACTTCATCCTTCACTTTCTGAAGGGCACCTTCAACGGAAATGTTCTCATCAAACTCCACAATGATCATGGAATAATCTTCCTGAGAGGTTGAGGTGATTTCCACCACATTACTCACGGTCTTCAACTCATCCTCAATAGGGTCGGTGATGAGTTTTTCAATGTCCTCCGCGGTATTTCCGGGATATAGGGAACTGATATAGATTTTGGTTTCCTTGATCTCCGGAAAGCTTTCCCTAGGCATACTGAAATAGGCCGATGCTCCTAGAAAAAGGATGACGGCTATCAGCACATACATGGTCGTTTTATTGTCGATAGCCCATGAGGACAGCCTAAATTCTTTATCTACGCTTTTCTTTTGTTTGCTCATAACTGGCTGGCTATATGTTGTTCTTAATTTTTACTTTTTGCCCTTCTTTTACACTACGGGCCCCTTCGTCTATGATGCCATCACCACTATTGATGCCCGATAGTACCTCTACATAATCCCCTTGCGTCTTACCCGTTTCAATGACCACTTTTTTGGCAATGGGATCCGAAGAAATGGAATCGGCGTCCACCAAGAACACATATTGCTCCCCATCGGCATTTTCAGAAACAATGCTCTGTGGGATGAGAATGGCATTCTCATTGGTGTAATCGTTGATCATTACTTTGGCGGTCAAGTTGGGCTTTACCTTTCCATCATGGCTTGGTACAGGGATTTCAGCAGTGAAAGACCTATTGCTTGGGTTGATAAAGTTTCCGGTCTGACGGATTTTAGTAACTACGCTATCTCCCAATACAGGAAAATACACCCGAACATCTTTTCCTGGGGTAACGTTGGGTAAGTGGCTTTCGGGCACTTCTACCTTAATGTACATGTTGGAAAGGTTGACGATTCGGAACACCTCTGAGCCTGGTCCGGGGCTTACCACGGTACCTTGATCTTTGATTACATCGTCTATGATGCCTGCAAAAGGAGCACGTATGGTAGACTTGCCCACTTGGCTTTCCAATTGCTTTACGGCACTTTGTTGTGCTTCGTAGGTGGTTTTGGCCTGCAAATATTGGATTTCGGAACCAATATTTTGCTCCCAAAGCCTTTTCTGACGCTCAAAAGTGGTTCTACTGAGTTCGGCTTGTGTCTTTGCCTGTGCCAATTGGCTGGAAAGTCCACCATCATCAATGGAAGCCAACACCTGGCCCTTGGCTACTTTTTGTCCTTCCTTAACGTATACGCGGTAGAGTGTACCGGCCATTTCTGGATAGATAAGGACGTTCTGTTTGGTGGTCACATCACCTTGTAGTTCCAGATAATGGTCAAACTTCTCAGGTTTTACTTCAAAGGTGGTCACCAATGGAAGCTTGGCATTGTCATCCAATTGTGCAATGGCAGAATCCAAGGTCTTCAGCTCCATTTCCAAGGCCTTGTGCTGCTGCGAAATTTCGGTATGCTTGGCTCTAATGGCCTCAAGATTGTTACTTTCTATAACGCTCTCCACCGAGTTTTTGCTGCTACTTCCACAAGACGCCAAAGTTGCTGCTGTAAATGCTATATATATTGCTTTTTTCATGATGGTACGGTTTTCTCTTTTGTTTATTGATTTATGATGGTTTCCAGTTCGGTTTTCTTGTTGATCACGTTCACCATGGACTGCAAGTATTCCTGTTGACTGGTATATAATTGGGTTTGCGCCTGTCTTAGCTCAAAGCTGGTGGCCAAACCTTCTGAATATTTAATTTGGTTTTTGTTTTCAATACGTTCTGCCAATTCCAAGTTTTGTTTGGAGGTGCCATACTCCTCAATGGCAAGGATATAATTGCTTTTGGCATTTTCCAGTTGAAGTCGAATTTGTTCCTCAGCTTCGGTTTGTTGTGTTTTTGCCTTTTCCAACGCAATCTTGGCCCGTTGGGTACTGGCACTTCTTTTCAAAGAACTGAAAATGGGAATGTTGAGGTCCACACCTAAGATGGAAGACTCGAACCAAGGTTGTCCACTGCTCAAAAAGTTGAATCGGTCACTGAAGGAATTTCCACCATAGCTCACAAAGGCGTTTAAGGTGGGAAGAGCTCTACTCTTGGCGAGTTTCAGCTCCAAAAAACGTTGTTCGCTAAGGTTGAGCGCCAATTTATAGTCTACATTGTTCTCTATATTGAACTCAGTATCCAATAAGCCCAAATCTATTTGCTGTTGGGTAAGGTCGTCCAAGCTCTCAGCCAATTCTGTAGGGGTTTCAATAGGCAACCCCAAGACCAGGTTCAACATTTGTAGCGTTATGGTTTCCAACCGCTTGGCATTTTTCAATTGATTGTCGACAGATGAAAGGGTAATCTGCAATTGATCAACGCTTTCCTCATCGCCCAATCCATTCTCAAAAATCCGTTTGGTCTCGTAGAGATTTTTCTCCAGTGTGGCCTTATTGTTTTCCGAAATCAATACACTTTCCTTGGCCAAAAGTACATTGCCATAGGCTTCCACTACGGCTTTTATTACATCCAAATCCGTTTTTTCCTTATTGTTTTGACTGTAATTCAAAAAGGTTTTGGTGGCTTGTACACCCACAATATAGGAGCCATCAAAGATTTGTTGCCGTAATGTGGCCGAAGCCGACATGGATTGTGGCTGGCCAAAAACCACTTCTTGAAAAGTTCCCGGCTCACCGCCAAAAAACTCGGCAGGAATCTGGGATACAGGCTGTATCAATTGGTTTTGATAGCTTACCGCTCCCGAAATTTGGGGTAGTCCGTCTGCTATGGTCTCCCATTTCTGCTTTTGGGCATCGTCCAAATCCCTAGTGGCATTAAGTGCACTGTAGTTATGCTCCAGAGCATATTGAATGGCCCCGTCCAGACTGAAATTTGGGATGGTATCCTGGGCAGACGAAAGCCATGGTGATATAAATAATAAAATGATTAAGGTTGTTCGCATTTATTCTTGGTTTGAATTGATGATTGAGTTTAAGATTTTTCGTCCTTTTGGGGTGACGATGCCCCTTAGATGATATTCCAGATACTGGTCCAAGACGTCAGGTTTTGAAAAAATCTGGGAGGGAAACAGATTTTCATCCTTTAAGCTCATGACCCCGGAAAAATAGATTCTAGATACAAATTCCACATTGAGGTTGCTCCTGTAGATTTCCATTTCCATTCCACGCTTCACATTTTCCAGCACACAACCGTGCATAGACTCGTATTGTTTTTCCTTTAAGGATACATGTATCTTGGGATAATATTTTTGCAATTGGTACAAGGGAGATGATTTCTCGTTCTTTAAATGGACCATGACAAATTTTTTGATCTCATAGAGTTCTTCAATGGGGTTTTTCTGCAAGCAAACAATGTCATCTATCCCGCAAGTAATAAAATCGCACATGGTCATTGTAGTCGCTTCCACCAGCTCGTTTTTATTTCTGAAATGGGAGTAAATGGTTTTTTTGGATATCCCCATCTCGTTGGCCAAATCATCCATGGTCACACTCTTAAATCCCAGATTTATGAAAAGTTCCGTCGCCTTCTGTATAATCTTTTCCCTCATAATGGGGGCAAAAATAGGCATGGAAACTTTAAAAACAAAAAAAGTTTCCAAGGTTTTACATTTTTTTAACGAGTGCTTAATGATTGGTTTTTAATGGGACCAACCTACTATGTGTTGACGAAATAGGGTATCTCTTTTGGACTGAGTTGAGGATTTGGACCTTAAAGTCCAGAAAAAGGATTTGTAATGACGTTTGTAACGTTCTTGGATAAAGTTCTTTTTACTCGGAATCATGATTTTCGTTTTTGATTCGTTCCACATATGCTTTAAAAGCAGTTTCTCCCTCTTCTTTCCAGAACTGGTCATAGTGTTTCCATTCGTCAAAATCGCTTCGGAGCGAACCACATCTTTTTTTGGAGAAGCCATGTTTTTTCTTTCGGTGGGACTTTTTGCCTCCCTTATCGTCACCAAAACCAAAGCCGAAAATAAGTTTGGCGAGGACAAAGATGCCCAGGGCTTGCCAATAGGTTATGGTGGACAGTCCAAAAATTTCAGGCATCAACCAGTTCCATAGCCACATCAACACATAATTGGCCAATAGAAGAAAAAGGATGCCCAAAATGATCATCGCGATTACTTTTAGTACTTTTTTTACATAGTACTCCACTTTCTTTTCCACTCTTTTTTCAATGTCTTGTTTATACTCCATGACTATATGCTTTTAGATTCTTTAATTTTTTCCAGATTGTTCAACAATACGGACATGGCCCGGTGCCTTCTGGACATGAGTGTCCCCGTGGGAATGCCGGTTCTATCCGCTATTTCTTTGTAGGTATACCCTTCAAAGTCAATGGCTATGATGATATCGCGGTAAGAGGGCTTCAACTCCGCTACTGCTTTTTTTAACTCGTCTTCCAATTCAGGAGAATAGGAGTTGTCCGCATCCCCGTAAAAAGCCTCTGCAAAATCCTGCCACTGCCGATCAATTTCCTCGGTGGAATATGTATGTTCTTTTTTACCTCGCATAATATCAATGATTCTATTGCGAATGGCGCTATAAACAAACCCTCCAATATTGTTGATGGGGTTCAGGTCATCTGCCCGGGAATAAATCCGTAAGGCCACATCCTGCACAATATCCTCGGCATCCCGTTCCGAAGTATTTCGGATTTTGGACTGCACATACATTCGCAATGATTGATATTCATCATTGAAAAAAGTATTTAGGTTGTTGCGGTTCTCAGTTTTGCCGGCCATTTAAAAAAACGGATTGCTTGCTTTGTCTGTAAAGACGAAGTATTTCAAATCTATTGCATTTTTTTCGGCATTTTTTTTCATGACCCAAAGAGTTGGCCACACAAACTTTAAAATCAAAGGATTCAAAGGCTGGGCATTTTTTGATTTTTTGCACGTATTTTTGAAACCATGGGAGATTTCAAATTTATGGATCAATACAAGGTCAAGTTCTTAGACCATCTTAAAACAAGAACTGAGTATACGGAACCCAAAAATCTATACGAACCCATTCGATATATCTTGGACTTGGGGGGTAAACGCCTCCGACCAATTCTTACTTTGATGACCGCCGAGCTTTTCGGTGGAGACCCTGATGAGGCAATGGATGCTGCCTTGGCCATAGAAATGTTCCATAATTTTTCCTTGGTCCATGATGATATTATGGACGATGCCCCACTACGCAGGGGGAGAACAACAGTACATGAAAAGTGGGACCTCAATACAGGAATACTTTCTGGGGATGCCATGTTGATTCTGGCCTACCAATTTTTTGAAGGGTATCCGCCCGAGACATTTAAAAAACTCACGGCGCTTTTTAGCAAGACGGCCATAGAAGTTTGCGAAGGACAACAATATGACGTGGACTTTGAGACCCGGGACGATGTCACCATTCTGGAATACCTTAAAATGATTGAGTACAAAACTTCAGTTTTGGTGGCAGCAGCCATGAAGATGGGAGCCATTATTGCCAATGCATCTGATCAAGATGCCGAAATCATTTACGAGTTTGGACGAAACTTAGGTATTGCCTTCCAGTTACAGGACGATTATCTGGATGCTTTTGGCGATCCCAAAACCTTTGGGAAACAGGTTGGTGGGGACATTATGGAAAACAAGAAAACCTTTCTGTACCTGAAAGCATTGCAAATGGCTCCAAAACAGCGAAAGGAGGGCTTAATGCATCTATATTCCATAAAGCCTGAAAATCCTTCCACCAAGGTGGAAGCCGTGAAAGCAATTTTTACGGAAAGCGGAGCAGTGGATTTGACCAAGGAAGAAATCAAGTCCCATACCCAGAAAGCGTTTGATGTTTTAGGGCAATTGACCATTGCAGAGGCCAACAAACAAGTGTTACGGAAGTTTGGGGAAGCTTTGATGGAACGGACTGTCTAGAAAATTTTTCGGAACAGTGCCTTGAGAAATGGCCACGGTTTTGGGGCAGTCACAATTTGCAATTCTTCGCCAAGATGAGTCTCATTGCCCAAAAACTTTAGAATGATGGAAGCTTTTCGCTTGGCAAACAGCGATTCAAAGATGGATTGTCCCAAATGATTTTCCCGATGGAGAATGTCCAAGAGAAGCGAGTCATAGAACTGGAACCGACTCTTTTTGTGGAATGTGCCCAAAGGTTTTTTTTGTTTCAGATGGTTCACCAAAGCCATAATCTGCTTGCTCGTATTGTAAAAGGTAAAACCAGTGCTGGGCTTTGCCCATCCACCGGCAATGCCTATGTGGAAAATGGTATCTGAATTGTGTTGATGAAACGGATAGCACGTCATGGGGATGCTGCCAAATTCCGTTTGGGAAATGGAATAATCCGTTACGCCATACTTTTCACGGAGATATTCTTTGATGGCTTCTTCATATTCGCTTTTCTCCAAAAGATGTTCAGAGAACAAGGTATACTCCACCAAGGCTTCATGGGTTGATGTGGGTAGGACGTACATAAACCGGGTGTTGCCCTTTTGCGGAACGGAAAAATCCATAAATGTGGCTTCTTCCGGGTTGAAAATAGGGTGTCCTGCTTTAATGAACCATCCCAAAAAGTGTTGCTGCAATACTGGAAATTTGTCTTGTTGTGAAATGGAATCCCAATCCACAAGACTGGAAAAAACCATTTTGCCCAAAAAAGTGTCCCCCTTTGTATGTACAATAGCTCCTTCTTTATTTTTCTGAAGATGGGTGACTTCATCCTGTATCCAAGTAATATTGGGGCAGCTTTTTATTTCGGGAACATATTTGGAGTAAAAATCTATTCCCCGGAGCATTTTATAGGTGTAAGGGGCTATTGGGGTTGATAGGGTAAGCTTTTTTCCCGCTACATGAATGGTGTCCCATGTTTTATAGAGGAAATCATCAAAACCTCCTGTACCTGTTTCCCAAAAACACCAAGTACGATTGTTTTCGTTCTTGGCATCCTTATCCAGTACCAATATGGATTTGGAAGCAAAGAATGCATCCTTCCCCATGGTGTGGGCCAACAAGATACCGGCAGCTCCGGCACCCACGATGATGTAGTCATATTGGGACATGGCCCAAAAATACGGAAAGCAAGTCAGTCATTTTTTATGTGTTGGAAAGTTCACGGTCTTTCCTAATGTCCCCAATATGATAGTAGGCCACAATCTCGGAAATCACCCCATCTTTAATATAATACCATTCGCTTACGTCCAACCGAAAATTCCCTTGGATTCCTGTATATCGGACACAAGCGCTGTTTTTATCGTAGATCCCATCGTGGATTTTAAAACTATACCCCAAAAACTTATCCTTGTTCTCTTTGACCAAAGAGAGATATTCTTTTTTTCCATGAATGGTTCCAAAAGGGCTGGTGTGCTTAAAATCATCGGAAATGGGTAGATGGAGGAAATCTCCTTTTTCCCATGCATTGAACCATTCTTTTATCAGTTGCTCCGAATTCATGTAGGGTCATTTCAAAAATGAGTCTATTTCAAAGATACAGAATGAGGTTCAGTTTTGTTCTTTGACTCCGCTGTCCATTAGCTCACATTTCCAAGAAGTACATAAACAGCAAGGGTGGTGAGAACCAAAAACAAGCTGAAGCCCTTGGCATATTTCCATTCGGTCACATCCACAATCCCAATATCTGTTATACTGAAATTATTGGTTCTGGGGAACCATCGGGACACCAAAAGCATTACCCCAACATTCAGGATAAATTCAATTCCCCAGAGATGCACATAATGTAGGTCAACCTGCCCAATAAAATTCGTGGTAATATAGAACAACAAACCAAACAACAACCCCACTTTGGCACCCATGGCAGATACCTTTGGCAAGAAAAACCCGGCCAAGATTACGGTGGCCATCGGTATAAAAAAGATGCCGTTGAGCTGTTGCAGCAGTTGGTAGAGTCCGCGCGGGGCATGGGCAATAAAGGGAGCAATGCCAATAGCGAACAAAGCCAATAGGGCGGAAGTGGTCTTTCCAATACGGACCAATTGTTTTTCCGGCGCATTTTTGTTGATGTATCTTTTGTAGATGCCCAAACTGAAAATGGTAGCGGCACTGTTCAGAGCACTATTGAAGGTACTTAAAATGGCACCCATGAGCACGGCCACAAAAAACCCGGTCATCCAAAATGGGAGTACTTGTTTTACCAAGTTGGGGTATACCAATTCTTTTTTGTCATAAAAAGTGTCATCAAAATAATAGAATGCAATGATTCCGGGGAGAACAATGATCAAAGGCA
Source organism: Flagellimonas alvinocaridis (assembly GCF_965248585.1). Classification (NCBI taxonomy): domain Bacteria; kingdom Pseudomonadati; phylum Bacteroidota; class Flavobacteriia; order Flavobacteriales; family Flavobacteriaceae; genus Flagellimonas; species Flagellimonas alvinocaridis. The sequence goes on along the minus strand of NZ_OZ252111.1, from coordinate 3,509,534 downwards.
CCAAGATTTTTAACAAACCTGTGTACAAAAGCCCTTTTTGGGCTTCCTTTAAGCTTACGGCACCCAATGCCCTTTGAATAATGGATTGATGCATGGTCCAGAAGTACAGTTGGTTAATGATCAAACCGGTAAACAGTACCCCAAACGGCATAATGGAATCCCGTGCACCGGGACCTACGGAAACCTCATCACTGATTACATTGAATTTTTCAGGTGCTTTTTCAAAAACAAGTCGTAACCCTTCCAAAATATTTCCATTACCAATGCCCCAAAGTGCTAAAACTGGAATCGAGATCCCGGCAACCAAAAGGCCAAAACCATTGATGGTATCAGTATAAGCTACCATCTTCAGTCCTCCGAAAATGGCATAGACTGCCCCAATACAGCCTACGGTCACCACTGTTAGCCATAATCCCGCATTTTGACTGATGCCCAGTAGGCTAGAAATATCAAAAATGCGTTCGATACTGATGGCACCAGAATACAGGACAATAGGTAAAAGTGTGGAGACAAAGGAGACAATCAATAAAAAGGCAATTATGGTACGGGTCAGGCCATCAAACCGTTTTTCCAAGAATTCCGGAATAGTGGTCAGCCCCATCTTTAAGTAGCGAGGTGCAAAATACAGGGCGGCGGCCACCAAAGCCAAGGCCGAGGTTACCTCCCACGCAATGATGATGGCCCCATGTTTGTAGGCATCCCCGTTCATGCCCACCAAATGTTCTGTTGAAATGTTGGTCAACAAGAGCGAACCGGCAATTACAACGCCAGTCAAGCTACGGCCACCCAAAAAATAACCATCTTTTGTGGAAAGATGGTCTTTTCTCAGTTTCCAACTGGAATACGCCGCGACAAAAGCTGTAAAAACAAAAAAGCTTAAGAATTGCACCATCCGCTAAAACCGAAGTGTGTCCGGGAGGTATTTGGCCGCCAAATCTTCATAATAGGGGCGGAGTTCTTTCACATTGGGCTTAACGGGAGCCTTGGTGTACAGATCATATGGATTGAACTTGTCTACCCATTTAAACATGGCATGGTCGTGCTTGTCCATCAAATGGTCATAAGCATGTTCGCGATGCTGGGCATAAAAGCTATGGTATCGAATCATATAAAGACCTTCTTCGGGCAAATGATCTTTCATAACATGATAGAGGTACTCATCATGCCCCCAAGACATATGGACATTACGTAGACCACAATTCTCTTGATAAACACCAAGTTTGGTATTATAGCGTTCGTTCGTATAATCTGGGTTGGCCTTAAAAAAATCGGGGTATACAATTTTGTCCGAAAATTGACAGCCTACAGGGAAAGTATCGCCTACAACAGCCCATTGGGGTTCCCCAAAAAGGCATAACACTTTGCCCAGATCATGGAGGAACCCGGTCAAGACAAACCAATCCGGTTGGCCATCGGCACGGATGGCCTCAGAGGTTTGCAGTAGATGCTGGGTCTGGTCCAACTCAATATCGGGATCCGAATCATCCACTAGGGTGTTCAAATATTCAACTGCATCCCAGAGACTCATTTCCCTACGATTTAAGGAAAGGAACTCTTTCTCCTTTTCCAACACAAAATCATAGGTTTGATAAGTGTGGTTCATTCGATAGAATTCTTTTACCGTATCCCGGGCGGGATTATCGTAATTTCTGAATTCTTCCTTGGATTTATTGGGATTCTCAGGATAACGTTCCAAGACATCATCCTCCCAAAGCTCCATCATGTCATGGGCCTGCTTTTTTTGGTCTGCACTTAATTTCATGGCTTTTTTATTGGCTTTACAGTATTCCAACACTTTTAAAAATAATGTTTTTTTTCGGTTTAAGCATTAAAAAACAAAGGCTTGCGAATGCCCAAGGTCGGATGCTGTTTCAGGTTGCCCTAAAAAACCGTATACCTAATGCCAAAGAAGCCACGAATCCCTTGGTTGGGGGCATACACATAGCTTGGGTCAAAAGTTAGGGCATAGGGGTTGTCCGGAGTGGCGACCGCGTTGCCGTTGGCATCAAAGGTCACATTTTTGTCAAAAGGATCGTTGGTACGGGCAATGATAAAAGGATTGCCTTTGTTCGGGGTCCAGTCCAATAGGTTTTTGATGCCGCCGTACACCTCAAAATTGTTCCATCCCTTATAGGTGAATTGAATGTTCTGGATGCTCCAAGTAGGGGAATACTCCTGTCTGGGGTCCAAATCACCCAAAAGAGGCAATCGCATGGGTCCGTAAAGGTTTCCAGTATAATCCACGCTTAAATCCAGCATTCTAAAAGTGTAGGAAAGGTTCCAGGTACCGGTAATGCTCTCGGTAAGGATCTGTTGTTGGGTAATGCCATTTTCGGTATTGCTGACGTCCTGCCATGTGGCTCCCAATAAAAATTTAATGCCATTGGGAAATACCACATCCAAATTGGCACTGATTCCTTTGGAAACCGATTTTCCATCCAGATTGTCATAAATGATTTGATTGGGGTTGGTGTCATAATCGGGTAGAATGATATTCGAAAAATGGGTGTAAAATGCTGAGGCATCAATACCGACAAAAGTGCCATTGTCACTGTAGATTTTTTTCAAATAGTTAAGGTTGACGTTCACGGAGCGTTCAGGTTTAAGTTCTTCGGCGATGATTACTTCCCGGGCCCCGGTCAGCGCAGCATGATCTTCGGTAAAAAGGTTCACCACTCGAAATCCGGTTCCTGCATTGATCCGAAAAATATCATTGTCCGAAATTTTCCATTTATAGGCAGCACGGGGTGTAAAAATATTGCCGTGCCGTTTGTCATAATCATAGCGCAACCCTGCCAAGAAAGAGTGTCTTGGGGCAAGTTTTATCTCATCTTGGGCAAAAATGCTTGGAATCCAAATATTGTTAGCATTGACGGTCGCGGGAGTGTTGTCGTCGTAATAATTGTATCGGAGGGCACTCCCGAACAAAAGATCATGGCTTCCGACCGATTTGTCCCAAGTTAGCTGTGCAAAACCGATGCGTTGGTCCGCCAAATATTGTGTATCGCCATACACCGAGTTCTGGTTATGGTCGTTGTACGATAGGGAAAACAACATTTTCTCTGGGATGGGCAACTGATATTTGCCCAAAATTTCCCATCGGCGGGTATAGATACTTTCGCCATAAATTTCATCTCCTCCTCTAAATTCAGGTGTCCATTTCATTTCACCACCCCATCGGTCTTCGTAAAAAAATCGACTGGCCACGGAAAAGATTCTTGAATCATCCCGCTCAAAATCCCACTTTTGAAAGATAGAAATCCTATCCTGGAGAGTAACATCGGTAAAGTTGTCCCCGTTGTTGTCTATGGGGACATCATAATTAAAATAGTTGATTCCAAGGAGCATATTGGCTTTTTTGCCCACTTCAATTTTACTGCCCACATCCAGATTGTATTCGCCCCACCCGGTTACAAAGCCATCCGCAAAAAATTCTGGGGCCGTGATGGCGTTTTTGGTGATGATGTTGATCAGTCCACCTACCGCTTCGCTACCATAAAGGGAAGAGGCGGGACCCTTTACAATTTCTATCTGATCGATCAAGGAATTGGGGATGCCGGTGAGGCCATAAACGGTTCCCAAACCACTTACAATAGGCATACCGTCAATCAAAACCAAGGTGTACGGACCTTCCAGTCCATTGATATGGATGTCGCCCGTATTGCACACGTTACAGTTGATCTGTGGACGGACCCCATTGACATTTTGAAGCGCGTCAAAAACACTGGCAGTAGGGTTCTTTTTAAAAAAAGTAGGGGAGTAGACCTCTACGGGAACTGGGCTTTCCAGTCGGCTAACGGGTTTAAGGGTGCCCGTTACCACCGTTTCATCCAAACTTTGTGCTAAAGGTTCCAGTTGAATGTTGATGGTTTTGTCTGCTCCAGCGGTTAAGCTGATTTTGGTTTGATACGTTTGATATCCCAAAGACGTTACTATCAGCACATGGTTTCCAGGGGCAATATGGGTCAATTGAAATAGCCCATCTATATCCGTTGCGGTACCCGTCTCGGTTCCCTTTAACAATATATTCACCAAGGGAAGCGGCTCTCCATTGTCAGTAACCCTTCCTGAAATGGAAGCCTCTTGGGCAAATGCAGTTGTAAAAAGACACGATGCAACAAAAACAAAGAATAATGTAAAATTTATTTTCAATGGACTAAAATTTAAATTTAGACAAATCTAAAAATAGGTTTTGATAAATAAAAATGTATTTTTGAAAAAATTTTTTTGCATGACCCGTTCCGAAGAGAACTATCTCAAGATCATCTTCCATTTGGGAGGTAGCGATTCTATCCCCATCACTACCAACGCCATTGCCGAACAGATGGAGACCAAACCCTCATCGGTCACCGATATGGCCAAGAAATTGGCGGAAAAGGGACTGGTGAACTACAAAAGGTATCAAGGGGTTTCGCTGACGGATCAGGGAACAAAAACGGCACTTTCCATCATCAGGAAGCATCGGTTATGGGAAGTTTTTTTGGTGAAGAAATTGGACTTTTCTTGGGATGAAGTCCATGAGGTGGCCGAGCAGTTGGAGCATATCAAAAGTGAAAAACTCATAGACAAGATTGATGAATTATTGGAGTTTCCAAAGTTTGATCCCCATGGGGATCCCATTCCCAGCAAGGATGGCAAGTTCATGGTGCGGGATAAACAGCTTTTAAGTGAAATGCCCATTGGCGGCAAAGGAGTTTGTGTGGGAGTGAAGGACTCTTCGGCACCTTTTCTAAAGTTTTTGGACAAGAATAAAATCGCTCTGGGCCATACCATCCAAGTTTTGGAAAAAGAGGATTTTGATCAATCATTGCATATAGCCATGGAAGGCAGGGAGCTGCGCATTTCACATCAGATCGCATCCAATCTTTATGTTAAAAAGAACGAATAATGGAACAAGTAATTACCTATTTTGAAAGTATTGACCCTATTTTGGCCGCTTTGTACGCCACTTTGTTTACCTGGGGACTGACCGCCTTGGGAGCTGGTCTGGTCTTCTTCTTTAAAAGTGCCAACCGTGCCGTATTGGATGGGATGTTGGGATTTACGGGGGGAGTTATGGTCGCTGCCAGTTTTTGGAGTTTGTTGGCGCCCGGTATTGAAATGAGCGAGGGTGAAGGCTTTGTAAAAGTGATTCCTGCTGCTGTTGGGTTTTTGCTTGGGGCCGCATTCATTTTTGGTTTGGATAAGATCTTGCCGCACCTCCACATCAATTTTAAGATGAGCGAGGCCGAAGGGGTAAAAACTCCTTGGCACAGAACCACCTTGCTCACCTTGGCCATAACCTTGCACAATATTCCAGAGGGTTTGGCCGTAGGGGTACTTTTTGGTGGAGTGGCCGCAGGTTTTGATGGCGCTACCATTGGAGGCGCGGTGGCCTTGGCTTTGGGAATTGGACTGCAGAATTTTCCTGAAGGTTTTGCGGTGGCCATGCCCTTACGCCGACACGGTCTTAGCCGGAGGAAAAGTTGGATGTACGGTCAAGCGTCTGCCATAGTGGAGCCCATTGCAGGGGTGTTGGGGGCTTGGGCCGTTTTGACCTTTGAGCCTATTTTACCCTATGCGCTTTCCTTTGCTGCTGGAGCGATGATCTTTGTGGTGGTCGAAGAGGTTATCCCGGAGACCCAACAGGACAAATACACCGATATCGCCACAATGGGCTTTATCGGTGGATTTATCATCATGATGACTCTGGATGTTGGGTTGGGTTAAAACTAGTTTCCAAACAGGTCATAGGCCCCTTTCACCAAAAATTGGTCGTTATCGTTGAACTTTTCTTGGGAGGTTATCTCTACATGGCCCGCATAGCTATCGCCAAGGGTAACCCCAACACGTTCAAATTGGAGGTTGTCCCCTTCTTTGGATATCAATTTTAGGAGATAGGAAGAGCCTTCCACGTTAAAAACGGCTTCTTCAGGTAGTCCCCAAGCTTTGGAGGTATCCGTCATGATTTTGGCATCAACGAACATCCCGAGAAGAAAACCACCATCCTCTTTTTCCAGATGGCCATGGACTTTAATCGTGCGTTGGGCATCCTCAATGGAAGTCCCTACCAAATATACTTCGGCCCCAAAGGTTTCCTCGGACGCTTCAGGAATCTTAAATTGGATTTCCTGTCCTTTTTTAATTTTCAAAATGTCCTTTTCAAAGACGGTCAACTCCAAATGTACATGTTCGTTGTCCACAATTTCCATGATTTCCATGGAAGGGGAGACATAACTTCCCGATGATACATGCATTTTGGTGATGCTCCCATCAATGGGGGAATAGATGGTCGCTTCTGGGGTAATGATGCGCTGTTCCACATTTTTAGGGGAAATATTGAGCATCTGCAATTGCTTTTTAAGCCCTTCGTATTTGGCCAAAAAGGTTTCATAATTGCTCTTGGCCTCCAAATAGTTCTTTTGCGAAGCAATCTTTTCCTCAAAAAGCGTCTTGTTCCTGTCGTATTCGGCTTTTAGAAAGTCAAGCTGGTTGAATACCTCAAGGTATTCCTGTTGCATTTTTACAAACTCCTGGCTCTCCAAAGTAATCAAAGGTTGTCCCTTTTTCACCCGGTCACCTACCAACAATGGGGTCTTTTTTACAAAACCACCCATAAGTGCGGTAATTATGGCCTTGTTGCTGGGAGGAACATCGATCATCCCCGAGGTTTCCACCATATTGGGAAATGTTTGTTTCTCCATGTTTCCCAAGGCAAATCCACTACTGTTGAACTGCTCTTGGGTCACCATAACGGTGGAGGTTTCGGTCGATTCTTCGTTGGAAGTCTCAGTGCTTTTTTGATTGCCGCATCCCGCAATCAGCAGGGCTAAAAATGAGGCATAAATGAAGCTTATATTTTTCATGGTCTTATAATGTTATGGTCAAATAATTAATGGCGAGTACGGTTGTATTGTATTGGTTGAGGACATCCAAATGGTCCAGTTGGATCTCGTAGGCATTTTCAAGGCTTTGGATGTACTGGAAAAAATCGATTTCCCCGTTCTGGAAATTTCCCATGGCAGCTTTGATGATCTGTTCCGAAAGTTGTTGCCCTTCATTTTCATAGTACACCAGTTCCTTGGACTGTTGTTCCAATTGATTCAAAAGGCCTTGATAGGTCTGGTTGGCGGCAATGGTAACCTGTTGGTTTTCCAATTCCGTGATCTGTGCATTGATCTTGGAAGATTTCAACCTGCTGCTATGTCCAAAGAAAAGAATGGGGATTTTGATGCCCAATTGGATTCCATAGAGTGATGTTCCCAGCCCATTGTTGGTCCCTTGGAAATACTCTAGGCTAAGATCGGGGAGTAATCGGTTTCCCTCCAATTGTTTTTCCGCGTTGCTTCTATTTTGAAGGGATTCCAGAAAGGTGGTTTCCGTTTCCATTAATCCTACTGGATTGATTACGGTAAGCTTTTCGGGTTTCTCCAACTTGATGTCCAACGTATCATTGCTCTGTACCAAACTGACAATTTCCGTATAGGTGGTTGCCAATTCTTGTTGGATTTTGGAATAGGTGTTGGTAATCTGCCTTAGTTTGGCCTGGGCCGTTACCTTTTCCAAATAATTGGTCTCGCCCAATTCAAAACGTCGGTTGGCCGCGTGCGAAAATTGGGAATAGATGCTGTCCAAGGTTTTGTACAACAGTGCTTTTTGGTGCAAGGTTTGATACTTGTAATACACTGTGCTTAACGATTTGAACAGTTCCTTTTTTCGGATTTCAAGCGCTGATTTCTGAACTTCGTACTGGGCATTTTGTAGCTTGTTTTTGGCTCCGTATACCGTTGGAAACTCAAATTGCTGCTGTACTCCAAATACCTTTAAGGGTTCATTGTTCAGGGCCAGGTTGTTTTCATCATATTGATAATACACCTCGGTCTTGTCAAACTGGAACGCCGTTCCCTTCAGGGCATCTGCCCTGTCTACCTGAAGCGCACTGGCCTGGATGCCTTTATTGTTTTTCAAGGAAAGGGCCATGAGGTCTTCCAAGCTCAATTGCTCTTGTGAAAATCCAAGGAAAGGCAAGGAAAAAGCTATCAGCAATAGGGTGTTTTTGGACATTTTTTTTCGTTTTCGGGTTTTTCCAAAATGAACATTATGTGAATAGGCATAGAGTACGGGGAGTACCACCAAGGTCAACAGGGTCGCAGTGACCAATCCTCCAATGACCACAGTGGCCAAGGGGCGTTGTACCTCGGCCCCGGCATTGGTGGAAACGGCCATGGGCAAGAAGCCCAATGCTGCAGCTGAGGCAGTCAACAAAACAGCCCGCAATCGGTCTTTGGTCCCTTGCTTGATCAGATCTTCCATGGAGTCAAAATCGGAGCCCTTGAGTTCTTTAAAATGTTCAATGAGCACAATCCCGTTGAGCACTGCAATACCAAAAAGTGCGATAAAGCCAACCCCGGCCGAGATACTGAAAGGCATGTCCCTTACCGAAAGGAGCAAAACCCCACCTACGGCGGAAAGAGGAATAGCGGTAAACACCAGTAAGGCTTCCTTTACCGATTTAAAGGCAAAGTAGAGCATGATAAAAATGAGCAAGAGGGCAATAGGTACAGCAATCAACAAACGGGCCTTGGCATTTTGTAGGTTTTCAAATTGCCCCCCATAGGTGATAGTATACCCTACTGGAAGTTTCAGGTGTGCATTCAGCAATTCCTGCACATCGTCTACCACGGATTGGAGGTCGCGATTCCGAACATTGATGCCCACCACGATACGTCTTCGTGTATCATCCCTTGAGATTTTTGCAGCTCCTTTTTGATAGGTGATTTCCGCCAATTCGCTGAGGGGAATCTTTCCTCCCGAAGGGATGTCAACATACAAATTCTTTAAGTTTGAAATGTCTTTCCGGTTTTCAGAACTCAATCGGACTGCAAGGTCAAACTGCCGCTCCCCTTCAAAAACACTCCCCACTACCTTACCGGCAAATCCCATGGAGACCATTTCATTAAGATGGGCAATATTGAGGCCATGGCGGGCCACTTTTGCACGATCATAGGTAACGTTCATTTGCGGAAGGCCTTCCACCTTTTCCACAGTGATGTCCGAGGCTCCCTCCACATTTTCGATGAGCTGCCGTACCTCATTGGCCTTTTCAGCGAGAATCTCGAGGTCTTCCCCAAAAATTTTGATGGCGATGTCTGCCCTGACCCCAGTGATGAGCTCATTGAAACGCATTTCTATAGGTTGGGTGAACTCCACTTCAATGCCGGGTAGAACCGAAAGTGCTTCTTTGAACTTATCGGCCAATTCGTCCTTGGACTCGGCCGAAACCCATTCCGATTTGGGTTTTAGGACAATGATCACATCACTTTCTTCCATGGACATGGGGTCCGTAGGTACTTCGGCGGCCCCAATCCGGCTCACCACTTGTTTTACCTCTGGAAAATTCTCCAAAAGGATTTGTTCCATTTTGGTGGTGGTTTCCACGGTCTTCGCCAATGAAGTTCCGGTCTTGAGTACCGGCTGGATTACAAAGTCGCCTTCGTCCAAGGTGGGGACAAATTCTCCTCCCATGTTGGAAAATAAAATTACGGCACCAATGAGCAAGGCTGTCGCGATGGACAACACCAGTTTTTTACTTTCCATGGCCCAATGGATGATCGGCTCATATTTTTTGTTGATCCAATGTATCAAGCGGGCTGAAATTCCTTTTTCAGAATTTTTATTGGGCTTTAGAAACAGGGCCGATGCAACCGGTACATAGGTAAAACACAAGATAATGGCACCCAGAAGGGCAAAACTGAAGGTCATGGCCATGGGTTTGAACATTTTTCCTTCCACCCCGCTCAAAGACAGTATGGGAATAAAAACAATTAAAATGATAAGCTGCCCAAAAACAGCGGAGTTCATCATTTTGGAGGCACCCTTTAGGGTGATGTCGTCTTTAACGGCCTGACTTTGTTCCTTGTCAAGGGCATTCAGTTCAGAGTGCTTGGCCGTAATTTGAAAGGCGATGTACTCCACGATGATAACGGCCCCGTCTATAATGATTCCAAAATCTATTGCTCCCAAACTCAGCAGGTTGGCATCGACCCCAAAAACATACATCAAAGTGAGGGCAAAGAGCAGACATAAAGGGATTACAGAGGCTACGACCAATCCTGAACGCCAATTGCCCAAGAGGAGTACCACCACAAAAATGACAATCAAACAGCCCAATACCAGATTCTCGGTCACAGTAAAGGTGGTTCGTCCAATGAGTTCGCTACGATCCAAAAAAGGATTGATGTAAACCCCTTCGGGCAGTGATTTTGAAATTTCCGTAACCCTTTCCTTCACCGCGTCAATGACCTTTTTGGAGTTGGCGTCCTTTAGCATCATGATCTGGCCCAGAACTTTTTCCCCTTCCCCGTTGCCTGTAATGGCTCCAAAACGGGGAGCACTTCCATAGCCTACCTGGGCAATGTCCCGAACATAAATGGGAGTGCTGTTTCTCCGGGCCACCACAATATTTTCTATGTCCCGCAAATTTTCAACCAAGCCTTCCCCTCTGATAAAATAGGCTTGGTTTACCTTTTCGATATACCCACCACCGGAAACACTGTTGTTCATTTCCAAAGCGGTAAAGACTTCCTTGGCTGAAATGTTCAGGGCATTGAGCTTTTGGGTTTCAATGGCCACTTCATATTGTTTGAGGTAGCCTCCCCATGTGTTTACTTCCACCACTCCCGGTATTCCAGAAAGTTGCCGTTTAACGACCCAATCCTGAATGGTTCGCAATTGGGTGGGCGTGTATTGGTCCTTGTAAGCGGGTTCCACATCCAAGGTGTATTGGTAGATTTCACCCAAACCTGTGGTAATGGGCCCCATTTCCGGGGTGCCAAAACCCTCCGGGATTCGTTTGGAGGCCGATATGATTTTTTCGGCAATCAATTGTCTGGGGAGATAGGTTCCCATATCATCCTCAAAAACAATGGTAACCACCGAGATACCAAATTTTGAGATGGAACGGATTTCCTTGACCCCGGGAAGGTTGGCCATTTCCAGTTCAATCGGATAGGTTATAAACTGTTCCATATCCTGCGTGGAAAGGCTGGTTGAGGTGGTAATGACCTGAACTTGATTATTGGTGACATCAGGTACGGCACCTATGGGAATCTTGGACAAAGAAAACAGACCAAGACCAATAATAAATAAAGTAAAGAGCAGAACAATGAATTTGTTCTTAATGCTGAAGTTTATGATGTTTGAAAACATGATTCATAGAAATAGATAGCGTTATAGATTTGATAAAGCTTCCGAAAAAGTGTCCAGCGTGGCTGGAGAGACTATGAATTATGCCTGTTTTGGAGGCTGAAAAGGGCCATCTCCCCAAATAGTGGAGTATGACATTTGGTAGTGGAAATTATCCAAATGGGCAACAGGGATTTCCGAGCGGGATTCCAGAATGGGTTTGTGGTCTTCCACAAAAACCAAAAGTTGGGAGCACTGCGTTTGATGTTGAAAAGGAAGTTTTTCATGCTCCTGCTGCTCTTCTTGATGCTGTTGACTGTGTGTGGTCTTCTGCGCCCCGTAATGTTTGGAGATAAAAATCAAAAAGTTGTCACCATATTCATCACTGTGAAACTGGTAGTGTCCCACAAGTTCATCCAACTCCACCAAATCATTGAAGTGGAGGTTGATGCTCTGCATAAAAATGAGCGAAGAGAGTGATATGGCAAACAACCGTAACATAAAGCGCCCTAAAAATACGACTTTTTACAAGGTTGATGTACTGCCCGTTGTTAATTTAGACTTAATCTCATTTTAAGTCCATGCCCTCTCGTTCTAGGGGAATTTGATTATTGATCTCCCATTTTTTTGCAATGCTGCGTTGATTTTTGGCAATTGCTTTTCTACAGTTTCGTTCAGTTTTGCCATATGAACATCCAATTCTTTTGAAAGCTCATCAAAAACTTGGTAAGCCCCATCGGTTGGCCTGGCATCCCCGGTTTCGATGCTTCGCTGCAAGGCATTGAATCGATTATTTAATTTTATGGGGAAATTCAAGGGATCTTGCCCTGAACGGTTCTTTACCTGATATAAATCTTCCTCAATCTCCGTTAAAGCATCCAGAAATGCCTTGGATTGGTTTTGGAAGGATTTACTGGAAACGGTTTTACCCAGACTATCAAGTTGCTTTCTGATGTTTCGGATTTGTATAACCGCTTCATTGGCCATAGTGGCCTTTTGCGTGATTTTGGAAGCCAATTGAAACTGCTCTTGTAAATCCTCTGCTGTGATTCCTTTTAGGTTGGGATCCATGGTGATTTTGAATGAGGCCGTTTGCACCACTTCCTCTCCAATTTTCATTCTAACCGTATAGTCTCCCAGAGGAGCTTTAGGTCCTCTATCCGCAGCGGCACCCCAAATAATGATGCCATCAAAAGTTGTGGGGCCGGGATATCTGAGGTTCCATGTAAAACTGTTCAGACCTTTGGCCGTGGTAGGTTTTGTAGTGGCATTTCTTCCCCACCAAGAAGTACTTTTCTTCTCCTCATATTTGGGTTGGTTTCCTCCAAAGGAATCGATTAAGGCATTATTGCTGTCCAAGATTTCGAAAGTGATCGTATCCACTTCTTCTTGCAGATAATATTGGAACTTGGCATCATAAATTCCCCGAATGGCATCCGTAGGCTTAAAAAGTGCCTGTTTTTTAGCGATTAATTCGTTGGAGTATTCACGGAAAGGTTGAATATCGTCCAAAATCCAGAATCCTCTTCCATGGGATCCCAAAACCACATCGTTGTCCTTGATGACTAAATCCCGGATTGGGGTATCGGGTAAATTCAATTGAAGCGATTGCCATTGTGCCCCATCATTGATTGAAAAATACACCCCATGTTCCGTGGCCAGGAATAACAAGCCCTCCTTTTGATGGTCTTCGCGAATGGCTCTTGCAAAATGCCCGGGGGCAATGCCATTGATGATCTTGGTCCAGGTTTTTCCATAATCATGGGTTTTAAAGATATAAGGTTCACGGTCATCCACTTGATATCGGTTGGCGGCAACATAAAGGGTACCTGGGTTATGGATGGATTCATCAATGATGCTCACTCTCGAATATTTGGGCAATTCAGTAGGTGTGATATCCGTCCAGTTTTTTCCGCCATCGCGGGTAATGTGAATTTTTCCATCATCCGATCCTGCCCAAATGGTATTAATGTCATGGTTGGAAGGTGCCAAGGCAAATACGGTGGCATAAATTTCAGGGCCGTTCATGTCCATGGTAATGACCCCTCCCGTTTTGCCCAAGGTCTCTGGGTCGGCATAAGTAAGGTCTGGGCTGATTTTTTCCCAGGTCTGTCCATCATTGGTGGTTTTCCAAACATGTTGAGAACAGGTGTACATCACATTGGAATCCTTGGGGGCGAACATAATGGGGAATGTCCATTGCCAACGCTCGGGAAGGGCACTGGCAGGTTCCCCGGAAAAGAACCTTGGATACACCTGGATATCCCTCGTTTGTCCATTGCTACGGTCGTATCGGGTGAGCAGGGCACCTTGGCTTCCTGCGTAAAAAACATCTGGATTAGTGGGACTTTGGGTAATCCACCCACTTTCACCACCGCCTACAGCATAGAACCACCCATGGTTTGGCCCCCGTGCTTGTTTGAAATCCCAACCATCACTGGGCATGGCCAAAGTGCTATTGTCCTGTTGTGCGCCCACCACATGATAAGGAACATCGCTAGTGGCCATTACATGATAAAACTGTGAGGTAGGGAAATCTTGTTCTGTCCATGTCTTTCCACCATTGATGCTAACATTGCCACCACCATCGTTGGAACTGATCATACGTTCAGGGTTGTTGGGGTCTATCCATAGATCATGGTTATCGCCATGGGGCACTTCAATTTCAATGTCGAATGTCTTTCCTCCGTCCGTGGATTTAAAAAAATCGACATTCAACCCGTAGACCACATCCTTATCCTTGGGATCGGCGTAGATTCTTGAATAATAAAAAGCCCGTTGCCTCAGCTTACGTTCATTGTTGGTAAACTCCCATGTTTTTCCTGCGTCATCAGACCGAAAAACACCGCCTTCGTTGGCCTCAACAATGGCCCAGACCCTATTGGAATCCACAGGGGAAACGGTTATCCCAATCTTTCCAATGGGACCTTTGGGCATTCCGGGGTTTTTGGTGAGGTCTGTCCAAGTCTCACCCCCGTCCGTGGATTTCCAAAGTTTGCAATCCGGGCCTCCGCCCCACATTTTCCATGCTTTACGATACACTTGCCATGTGCTGGCATATAGTGTATTGGGGTTGTTGCTGTCTATAATCAAGTCGGCCGCTCCTGCCTTATCGCTTACGTATAATACTTTTTTCCAAGTTTCCCCGCCATCGGTGCTTTTGAAAACCCCGCGCTCTTCATTATCTCCATAGGGATGTCCCAGTGCGGCCACATAAACAATGTTCTCGTTGGTAGGGTGGATGCGTATTCTGGAAATGGCTTGGGTTTCGGACAGCCCCAAATGGGACCATGTTTTTCCACCATCCCTGGTTTTGTAGACGCCATCCCCTTGGGTGATGCTTCCCCTTAACTGGGTTTCTCCCATGCCAATATAGACTACATCAGGATTGGTCTCTGCAACGGCCACGGCCCCAACGGAAGAGCTCGTTACTTGACCATCGGTAACACAGGACCAAGTGTTTCCACCATCTATAGTTTTCCATAAACCACCTCCGGTAGCACCAAAATAGTACTCGTTGGGTCGGGTGGGACTTCCGGCGCATCCCAACGATCTACCCCCTCTATCAGGACCAATGTTTCGCCATTTGAACCCACTGTAAAAACTGGTGTCAACGGCCATGTTTTGTGCTTGAATAAAAAATGAGGTGATAAAAAGGGTAAAGAATAGCCCTATACGCAAGGAGGTTGGTTGCATTTTCATAGTATCAGTTAGGGAAATAAACATTAGTCGACTTCCAATTTACTGAAACTTTTTGATTCCCTGAGAATTAACTTTATGGAGCTACAAACCTTCCAAAATCAATCCATAGTCATACTGCAAATCTTCATGGAGGGTGGGTAATTTTTTATTGATGTATTCCAGCTGCCTATTGTACAAGTTGTGTAGGGCTGTATTATGATGTATGGAAGGCGAGAAGGTGTTCAGTTTTTCGCAAAAGTAGAGCAAGAGCTCAACTTCGGTCTCTTTTTTATTGGAATAGCGACTGTATTTTTTGATGGTCCGAAGGATTTTCCGGACACTTTTTTTGATGTAGAAAAAACTTTTTGTGTTGATTTCAGCAAACAATTCATCAACCTCTAGTTTGATAGATTCCACATAACCACTTTCATCATGGGCCTCAAACAAAAGATAGGTGAGCAATTCTTTGTTCTCTTTTTTGAACCGGGCCAATCGGAGACAGAGCTGTAACACTTCGTCCTGTGGTCTGTATTGGAGTTCCTTTTTTAATTGGGCAATGGTGGCGGTCTTCATGAGATCAACTTCTAAGGTAAGAGGCTCCGTTAACGTCTATTATGGTGCCCGATGTGTAAGCTGCGCCCTCCGATGCCAAAAACAAAATGGCATGGGCCACTTCTTTAGGCTGGGCCATTCTTTTGAACGGGGATTCGCGCAGTAAATTTTCCCTTTCTTCAGGGGTAAGGGTCTTGGCGGCCATTTCGGTTTCCGTGAATCCTGGGGCCACTACCCCAACAAAAATATTGTGGGGAGCCAGTTTTTTGGCCAAAGATTGACTCATGGCATTCAAAGCGGCCTTGCTTGCACCATAGGCCGGTTTGGTGGGCTCGCCCCTAAAAGCACCACGAGAGGAAACATTCACGATATGCCCCCCACCCGATTTCATCATGGATTGGGCAGCCCAGTAACAGAGATTGGCCGCAGCAAAAAGATTGGTTTCGAAGGTTTTTTCCCAGGCATGGGTCCAGTGGTCAAAATCCACTTGGTCTATCTCATGAAAAATGGAAATACCGGCATTGTTAACCAACACATCCAATTGGCCATATTTCTCTACAAAATGGTCAATAAGGGCTTTTGCTCCCTCTTTTTTGGAAATATCTTGTTGAAAAAGATGATGCCCATCCCCGGGTAATTCCGCTAAGGTCCGTAAGGCTTCTTCCTTATTGGTCCTAAAATTGATGCCCACATTGGCTCCGTTTTGGGCAAAGGCAAGGGCCGTGGCTTTTCCAATTCCGCGGGAAGCGCCAGTAATCAATACATTTTTTTTCTGAAAATTGCTTGAGTCCATGTCGTTATGAGCCAATAAATTATTAAATTCTTGCGGCAAATGCGTTAACCAAATCAACTGAAAAAATGAGGAAATTTTTTTTATCGATCATCATCTTTTCAATCTCATTTTTATTTGCGCAAAAGGTTCATGGTTTTCAAGATAAAGATAAGGAGTTGGATAGTCTTTATCAGATTCTTGAAAAACATAAGCCCTTGCAAGATACCATTTACTTGAATGCCTTGGTCGAGATGGGCATACGATTACAGCGCATGGATCTTGAAAAATCGACCAGTTATTTTGAAGAAGCCATAGGGCTAGGTAGGGCATTGGGCAACTTAAAAAAGCTGTGCACTTCACTTTTGGGCGTGGGAATTAATTACGGAAGGCAGGACAATTATGCCGAGGCTATTTCTAATTTCAGAGAGGCCTTGCAGGTGGCCCAACAAAACAATAACGCGGATGATAAGGGCTCAAGCTTGATTAATCTGGGCATTGTTTACAAGCGCATGGGAGAATACCCCACCAGCATTTCTTACTATACCCAGGCATTGGTTTTATATGATTCCATTGGGGATGAAAATGGGCTTGCCCACATTTATGGAAATCTTGGGATTTTGTCCAATATGATGGAAGAGCATGATAAGGCTTTGGAGTATTATGACAAAGCCTTGGGATGGTATCGTTCACAAAATAACAAACAAAAAATAGCTCTTACGCTGAACAATATTGGAGAAGGGTATTTGTTGAAAAAAGAGTTCGACAAAGCCATGGAATATTTAAAAATGGCCTTGGAGCATTATGATTTACCCAAAGAAAGCATTGTGGCCCGAATCAATATAGGGCAAGTTCATTATGAACGAAAGGAATATAGTAAGGCTGAATCATTTTTGAAATCGGCCTTGGAAGATGCCGAAGAGCTGGGGTTTCTTCAAAATCAATCCACGGCGCTTCGATATTTATCCAAAATACAATCAGAACAAGGTAACCATACACAAAGTGTTGCCATGGCACTACGGAATAAGATAGTTGCCGATTCTGTGGCTAGTTTCAATCAAAAAGCAGAGGCAGAGAAATTACTTGCCGACGTGTATGAAAAAGCTGGGTATCTGGAAGCTTCGTTGGAACACCTAAAAAAGTACAATTCTTGGCAGGACAGTATTTTTAATGAGAACAAAACCAAGAGCTATCAAAACCAGCAGGTAATGATGGAGGTGCATGAAAAGGACAAGCAATTGGAAACCCAAGCCCTGCAAGTGGAGTTTTTAAATGGGAGGGTTTTGTTGGAAAACCGCTGGAAATGGAGTCTTTTTTTGGCCAGCTTGTTTCTGCTCATCGCAGGGTTGCTGTATTATCAAAAATATAAGGAACGGCACAGATATTCCAATGTGTTGGAGTTTAAAAACAGGGTAATCACTGAACAGAAAGAACAGATAGAGGAAATCAACCTACAATTGGAAAAACGGATGCTCAGGGCCCAGATGAACCCTCATTTTATTTTCAACTCATTGAGTTCCATACAGTATCTGATCAACACAGATGACAAAGAGTCTGCGTTGCATTACCTATCTATTTTCTCCAAGATGCTCCGTCAGGTACTGGAAACTTCCATCAACACGAACATGGTCTTGAAAGATGAGGTGGAACTGATCAAGACCTATCTGGAACTAGAGGCCCTTCGGTTCGAGAAAAACTTTTCATACAAAATCCATGTGGATGAAAAACTTGATGTTGAGAGCCATGAGATTCCTGGTATGATCATTCAGCCCTTTGTGGAAAATGCGATTTTACATGGACTTATGCCCAAGGAAGGAAAGAAAGAGCTGACTATCGATATCCAAGAAAATGGGCCTCACATTCAGTGTACCATAACCGATAACGGGATTGGACGGGAAGCCGCAAAACGCATCAATGACCACAAAAAAGGAAAATCCCGATCTAGGGGTATCTCGGTGACACAACAACGGATAGCATTATTGGCTAAAAAGTATGGCTTGGAAACGGAAGTCAAATACACGGATCTTTTTGATGACCAAGGGAAATCGGCCGGGACCACTGTAGAGATACGTATTCCAAAACAAGGGCTGTAGCCACATTGAATTCTCCAAGGAATTGCGTTATCTTTAAAAACTTCAAAAAATAACATGATGAACACTTTTTTCCGTTTGTTGTTTTTGGTATGTGCTGTTCAGGTGACCGTAGCCCAAAAACAAAGCTTTTCCTATCTCGATATCTTTGATCTTCAGTATGTATCCGACCCACAAATTTCTCCTGATGGGGAATGGGTTGTATACCGTCGTATGGGCCTGGACATTATGAAGGATGCCGAAACGGGCAACCTTTGGTTGATTAAGGCCGATGGAAGCCAAAACCAAAAACTCACTTCTCGTGAAGTGAACGAAAGCAGTCCTCGATGGTCACCCAGTGGGGACCGTATTGTTTTTGCAAGCAGCACCGAAGAGGGTTCTGAAATCTTTATGTTTTGGGTGGCTTCAGGAAGAGTGGCGAAGCTTACCCAATTGCCCTTTAGCCCCAGTTCACTGACTTGGTCACCGGATGGAAAACAATTGGCCTTTTCCATGAATGTGCCGCAAGCACCTCCGGTAATTGCCAAAATTCCCGCCAAACCCAAAGGGGCCAAATGGCAAGATACGCCTCGGATAACGGATCGCGTTTACCATGAAGCGGATGGCAGAGGGTATATCGCACCAGGCTTCAACCATATTTTTACCATTCCCGCCAATGGAGGTGCGCCTCGTCAGATTACTTCCGGGGATTGGCATCACAGGGGTAACCTGTCCTGGGGAAAGGATGGGTCAACGATTTATTTTTCGGCCAATAGGGTGGACGATTGGGAGTACCGTTTTCGAAACAGTGAAATCTATTCGGTGAATGTGGAAACGGGTGAGATAACTGCCTTGACCGACCGTGATGGCCCTGACCATGATCCCCAAGTATCTCCCGATGGAAAAAGTATTGCCTATGTAGGGTATGAAGATAAGGTGCAAGCATATCAAATTCGAAAATTGCATATTATGGATATTGATGGCAATAACAAAAGGGTCGTTGCAGAGGATTTCGACCGATCTATTGCCGATATCCAATGGAATGCCAAAGGCGATGGGGTTTATGTGTACTATGATGATAAAGGAAATGGAAAGGTTGGTCTGATTTCCCTTAATGGAAAGATGACCAAGTTGGTGGACAATGTGGGTGGAACTACCTTGGGCCGACCCTATTCCGGGGGATCATATAGTGTTTCCAACAACGGAACCATTGCGTACACCCAAACTAGGCCAGAATATCCATCGGATTTGGCCATTCTGGGATCAAAGGCAAAGAACCTTGTCCGGGTCACCCGTTTAAATGATGCCCTGCTCAACTACAGGAAGCTGGGAAGGGTAGAAGAGGTCTGGTACAAATCGTCAGTGGATGGACGGGATATTCAAGGATGGGTGGTGTATCCTCCCAATTACGATCCAAACAAGAAATACCCTTTTATGGTCGAGAACCATGGTGGACCCATAGCTAATTATGGAGACCGATTTTCCACTGAAATGCAGTTGTTCGCGGCTGCCGGCTATGTGGTTTTTTATCCCAACCCAAGAGGAAGTACCAGCTATGGTGAGGAATTCGGGAATCTACTGTACAACAATTATCCTGGAGAGGATTATAATGATGTGATGGATGGTGTAGATCATTGCATCCAAAAGGGAATTGCCCACGAAGACCAACTGTTTGTGACCGGTGGAAGCGCCGGGGGAATTATGTCGGCATGGATGATTGGCAAAAACAATCGCTTTGAGGCCGCTGCGGTGATAAAGCCCGTGATGAACTGGATTAGTAAAACCCTTACTGCCGACAATTATTTTTATTATTTCGACCATCGATATCCGGGGCAGCCTTGGGAAAATTTTGAGGGTTACTGGAAATTTTCTCCCATTTCCCTCGTTGGAAATGTACAGACGCCTACCATGGTCATGGTGGGGATGGAAGATTTAAGAACACCGCCCAGTGAGGCCAAACAACTGTACCACGCGCTTAAACTGCGCAAGATCGAGACCGTTTTGGTCGAGGTTCCCGGGGCAAGCCATGGCATTGCCGGAAAGCCAAGCAATCTCATGACCAAAGTGGCCCATATTGTGGCTTGGTTTGATAAGTATAGAACGGATAAAAAGAATGAGTAGTAAAAAAAGACATTGGCTCTGGAACATATTGATCGTTCTTACCTTGGTGGCCTGTACCCTTGCCTTTGTAGCCCATTACAAGAACTGGCAGAAAATCGAGGAGGGGGAGTTCAGTATTTTTTCAGGGATTTATCGTCAGAAGATTCCAATTGTCGATATGGACAGCATCATGTTGGTGGAGAAATTGCCTGAAATGGAGCGTTCTTCCGGTTTTTCCTGGATGGCAAAGGAGAAAGGAGTGTTCAAGGATTCCATTACCCAAACCAAGGTCTATGTGTTTGTGGATGACCTGAGACAGCAAAAAGTCCGGTTGGTGCACCATGATTCCCTGAAAATGTATTTCAACCTACAGGACAGTCTGGAAACCCAAAAAATATATACTATTTTGCAATCAGAATTGATGGACAACCTCAAAGAACCAAAATGATTTCTTTAATCGTACATGGTATGCAACCCAATAATTGTCCCAATTTACTATGAAACTGATTTTATTAGCGTTCGTGTTAATCCCGGCATCCCTTTTTTCGCAAAACACGATTTCGGTACACATTAAAAATGTGGATTCCACCAAAGGCCATGTGAATGTAGCGGTGTACAACTCAGATGATTCATTTTTATCGTTTGATGAAGTCCTTAAAACCGAAACGGCACCTGCCCATGAAGGGGTGGTAAGCTTGGAGATACAGGATTTGCCCATGGGAGAATACGCATTGGCCGTCTTCCATGATGAAAACGCCAACGGGAAACTGGATACCAACTGGTTGGGCATTCCAAAGGAGAAAGTGGCCTTTTCCAAAGCTAAGATGAAAGCTTTCGGCCCCCCAAAATACAAGGAGTGTGCCTTTAAGGTTACTTCAGATTATGAGATCAGTATTGATCTCTAACCAAAATGTTCTAAAATGGAAACCATTTTTCTCACACAGCTCATGGGCGCGCTCTATGGATTATTGGCAGTTGTTTTTGGTGCTTTTGGCGCCCACGCCCTTAAAAAGAAATTAACCCCTGAACTACTCCATAGTTTTGAGACAGGGGTCAAATATCAAATGTACCATGCCATTGTGCTATTGGTTTTGGGCTTTAATCTGGGCTTTGACCAGCCCTTGGATTCGGCCATTAGCAATTGCTTTATTTTTGGCACCCTTTTGTTTTCCTTCAGCATTTATGCACTCTGCCTGAGTGCCGCTAAAGGAGAAAAGCTTCGCTTTTTGGGTCCGGTAACCCCAATCGGGGGATTACTCTTGGTTGTGGGCTGGGCCTTGCTGCTCTACAAGTTTGTCTCGCCTATATTTTAAGAGATCAGTCCACCGTGACGGGAGTAATTTCCGGATAGAACCATGGCGTATGCTGATTGGTCACCGCGGTCCATTTCCAACCCTCTTTTTCTTTATGGGCGTTCAAGGTCATTAATCCAATCTCCTTAAAAGTGGTATCCGAAGGGACTTCCTTTTTGTACCAGAACATTTTCCAGGAATAATAAGCTATCGCATTTTGGGAATCCAATAGCCGTATTTTGGGTTTTCCTATTTCATAGTAGTACGCCAAGGAGTCATTGCCCATCATCATGCCATGAAACTTTTCAAGCTCCTCTTTTCCTTCAAAATAATACCCTTGCGAATTGATCCAAGTGGCATCCTCCGTGAACCTACCCATGGCCAAGGCCATGTCTTTTTGGATCATAGCCGTTTCCCGGTCCGCAACCATCTGGATCAACTCCAAGGAATCCTGCTCACGGGTATTGGTAAGAGGCGCAGTTTTATTTTGATTTTGACAGGATAGGACTGTTCCGCCAATCCATAGCAATCCCAAATAGAAAATCTTCATGACCTAAAGCCTTAAGTACATATTTCCATTGATGGTGTTCAAGCGAAGCCGATGGGTGGCGTTGTCAAATTTGCCTTCCACTTTTTGACCTACATGCCTATCCGTCACTTGCAGTTCCAGATTTTCATCGGCATAAATATAGCCGTGTATGGTTTCGGCCACCAGGCGGGAGTTTTTCATGACCAGGTCAATTTCACCATTGATGGTCTTCAGGTTCATATCACCAGCATATTTTTTAATTTCAATATTCCCATTGATAAGGTCGGCGGTAAAGTCTCCCTCAATAAGGTCGGCATTTAGATCGCCATTGATGCTACTCACTTTGAAAATGGCATTCTTGGGAACGTAGAGCACGTAGTTGAACCGGTAGGTTTCATGGGTATGGTAATAGCGCCGTTCCCCTTCCGGGCGGTTTTTATTCCACTCGTCATGAAAGGCATCAAAAACATCCTGCGGGTTGGAGGTAATGGTAATGGAACTGTTGCTCTCATCAATGTCCAATTTATATTTATCCAGATATTTTCCGTCTTCCGTAGTGATATCCGCCTTAAAATACACCGAGGACTTTTCCCAAGTCTTGACTTCGATTTTATAGGCAAACTTCACATCCAATTCTATGAATTGATTGGTGTAGGAAATGTTTTTCTCAATGATTTTCTGCGCATTGAGGGACAGACACAGGAGGCCCATCAATACTAGGGTCATTACATTTTTCATGAGGGTTCGTTTTTAAGATGATGGATTGAATTACTGTTTTCTTAGATAGATGTTACCATTGGTGGATTTTAGGGATATGTTCACGCCGCCATTGTTTATGGCTGCATTGACTTTACGGCCCGAAACGGATTTAAGCCCATCCTTTTCTTCGCGTTTTAGATCAAAATTGGTGTAGATGTCCCCGTTCACTGAACTCAGGGAAAGGTCTGCAGGGGTGTTTCCCGGCATGGTGACGTCCACAGCGCCATTGGTGGAATAAATGGAAATGGGGGAATTTTGCTTGACGGTTCCAAACTCCACGGTAACTTCACCATTTAAGGTATTGGCGGTAACCGGACCGTTTACATCCAAAATCTCTATACTTCCATTGAGTTGGGCATCCGCTTCTATTTCGCCTGCGAAACCGTTAATTTCTATGTTTCCGTTCCAGGTACTCTTTACGGCCACATTTTGGTTTTTAGGCAAAAAGATCTCGGCACCTTCAGATTTTCTCAAGTTTTTTACGATTAAGGTGTTCCCATCCTGTACCACATAAAACCCGACCTCGGTATTGTCGTTTCCGCCTTCTCCCACTAGCCGGAGCCCTTTCGCACGTTCTGAAACCTCGTGCCGGTCGCCGGCTTTGATCAATATCTCATTGGACGTGTATGTTCTAACGGTGATGTCTGCCTTGGACTCGATCTTCACCCATTCTATCCCGTTGAGGGACTTGGTGTAGTCGTTTTGTGCCTGGGCCATGACACTTAGAATAAGGGCCGTGAAAAGAATGTTCAATTTTCTCATGATTTTCGTTTTTTTGATGTTTATGTTATTCTGGGTAATACAGCTTTGATTTGTTCTTTGATGAAAGGCTGTGTATCTTCTTGTTCCAATAGTTTTTTCATGGGAGCGATCGCTTTTTTCTCCTGTATCTGTACCAACCTCTCAATGATGCCAATCTGGATGCTTGGGTTTTTTTCCTTCCCTAGGGCCTCGATGAAGACATTCTTTACGGTATCCGATGCGCTGAATTTTGAAAGGGCCTCAAAAGCGGTAAGGCGCACATTGTCATTTTCATCATGGAGCAAACGATTGGCCAACGCCTGTATGATGGCTTCATCCGGATGTTCAAACTCTACAATATAATTGACGCCTTGTATGCGTTTGCTGGCGGATTGGTTTTCCATCAAGGAAAGCATGGCGGTCTGTTTCATTTGAAGGGTTTCGTCTTTTAAAGCGATAATGTCCCCATCGACCTTTTTTTGTTGAAAGAGGCTTCCCATTTGAAAAGAAGCCACTAAAAGAGCAATGCTGGCGGCAACTTTGAGCAGATTGGTGGCCCAGTTGGATTTTTTCTTTGGGCCCAACGAAACCACTTTTTCATGATTTTCTTTTTCGGCATGCAAAGCTTCCTCGAATTTGTTCCTGAGTCGATCTGTAGGTATATGGGGAACGTCATCATCAAAAGCCTTGAACAGCGTTTTCATCTCTTCCAATTCTTTTTGACAGTTGGGGCATTGGGATAGATGCTCTTCTACCTTTTTCAGGGTATTTTCATCAAGAATGCCATCCAAATAGGCCGGAATTAAGTCCGAAATGTGATTATTCTTCATGGCTATAAACTTTCTAAATAAATTTTCTTCAATTTTTTAAGGATACGGCAGACCTTGGTCTTCATCGCTCCGGGGGTACTTCCCATGATTTCCGCTAGCTCTTCGTACCGTATCTCCTTGAATCGGTTTAGGATGATCAGCTCGCGATCTTCAGGGTCCAACTGGTTAAGGGCTTGCTGTAATTGGGAATAATCTTCCACATCTTCATCCCCATCGGATTTGTATTCAAGGACATCCAAACCATCATGATACTTGTGATTTCTCGTAAAATGACTTTTTAGACTATTCCGGGCTATGGTGAACAACCAGGAAACGAACGAGCCATTTTTATAGGAACTTCTGTATTTGATGAGCTTATAAAAGATATCTTGTGTCAAATCCTCACTCAACATGCTATCGCCGGACATCTTGTACAAAAAATTGTACACGTGTTTGTGATGTCGGTCAAATAGGACCTTGAGCACATCCAAATTGCCCTCAGCCACCTTTTGCATCAGTATTTCATCTGAAAGCGCTTCCAAATGCTGTTTTTAGTTGGTGTTTATCCTATATAGTCAGGAAATTGGAAAAGGTTACATATACGAAGAAAAAAAATGTGAATAATCTCATTTATTGGATAGTTTTGATTTTGATGACCCCACTAGATCCCCTTACTCCATACTCAGCGGCTTGAGCACCTGTGATGGCCTCAATGCTTTCAACAAGGAAACTGTCGATGAGTTGGTCCACGGACCGGAAAGAGTTGCCCACAATGTATCCGTTGAGGACATACAAAGGTTCCGTTGCTTTTTCCCCATAAATTTGATTGGAGGCTTTGATAAAGTAGGGCACGCCATTTCTTAGGGTTACGCCCGGAAGTTGTCGTATGCGTTGCAGAAGACTGATGTTTCCTTTGTTCCGTTGCTCAAACTCTTTGGCGATTTCTGGATTGTAACCTGTGCTTTTGGTTCCTGAACAGCTAACCAAGAAGAAAATAAGGAACAAAATACTGAGGGTAAATAGCTGTTTCATAGTGGCGCAATTACCCTACAAGCTATTAATTTTTAGCGAACTAAGTAATTTTTAAAAAGAAAAAATGGACGGAAAAACCTCAGCCACAACCACAATTGTCCTGTCCACAGGATTTGGAACCTTTCTTTTTGCCAAAGGCCATGGATTTCGGCAATATAAATTTCCAGACCAAGTAGGCTATGGCTACGGCCACTATAACATATACCAATAGTTGCTGAATTTCCATTAGCTGAGGATTTGATAGGCGATCATAGCAGTAAGATACGCAAATATGCTCATAAAAGTGAGCTGGAGCAATGGCCATTTCCATGAATTGGTCTCCCGTTTTACAATGGCCAAGGTGCTCATGCACTGCATGGCAAAGGCATAGAACAACATTAAAGAGATCCCTGAGGCCAGATTGAACAAAGGTTTTCCCGAAGGACTCAGTTCAGCGGCCATGCGGTTCTTTATGGTCTCTTCCTCATCACTGCCTACACTGTAAATGGTGGCAAGGGTGCCTACAAACACTTCACGGGCCGCAAAGGAAGTCAGAACGGCAATTCCAATTTTCCAGTCGTAGCCCAAAGGTCTTACCAAGGGCTCAAACGCTTTTCCGGCATAGCCAATGTATGAATGTTCCAGTTTATGGCTGGCTATTTCTTGGGCTTTGGCTCGTTCAATTAAATCTGCGGTACGAACCTGAATGGAATCTTGTACAGCTTCTTGGGAAATCCCCTCATGCTCAGCTGTTAGGCCAGTTGTATAATCGGAGATGTTGTTCTGAATGTAATTTTTGCTGTAAGTGGTTAGACCTTGCGCTTCAATCCGGTTGTTGACAATGTTTTCAGCATCATGAAAATCATCCGAGAACCCATTAGATCCCAAAAACCAAAGTACAATGGAGATGGCCAGGATAATTTTACCAGCCCCAAAGACAAAACTTTTTGTTTTTTCCAATACGGTATAGGCTACATTTTTAAAAAGAGGAATCCGATAGGTGGGCATTTCCACCAGAAAAAGTGACCTACTCTTTATTCTCATGATTTTGTTCAACACCATGGCCGAAAAAATGGCCATACCAAAACCAATTAGGTAAAGCAACATTAAAGTCAAAGCTTGATAACTAAGTCCCAAAAGGGAACCTTCGGGAATCACCAAGGCAATGAGAATAAGATAAACGGGTAAGCGTGCTGAACAAGTGGTAAATGGAGTAACCAAAATTGTGATCAAGCGTTCTTTCCAATTTTCAATGGTCCTAGTGGCCATTACCGCAGGAATGGCGCATGCTGTTCCTGAAATAAGCGGAACAACACTTTTGCCGCTTAGCCCAAAAGGGCGCATAAGTCGGTCCATCAAAAATACAACCCGGCTCATATATCCGGACTCTTCAAGCAAGGAAATGAAAAGGAACAAAAAAGCGATTTGTGGAATAAAGATGACAATACCGCCTATTCCGGCCAAAATCCCTTCGGCCAACAGGTCTGTGAGTACTCCGGGGGGTAAAGTATTTTTGATCCATTCACTGGCTGCCGCAAATTGTTCATCAATAAAATCCATGGGATAGCTGCTCCAATCAAAAATGGCTTGGAAAATGAGCAGGAGAATTGCAAAAAATATCAGGTAACCAAAAACTTTATGTGTGAGCACCTTGTCTATGGAACCTCGGAACCCTTTGGCATTCTGAAAATCAACCTTATAGGTCTCCTTGAGGGCGTTATTGATGAACTGATACCGCAATACGGTCTCTTTATGCTGAAGTCTTTTGAGTTCTTCCTTGGATTTAATGGAAAACGATGTGGCGTCCTGTATCCGTTTTTTTTCAATGGACATAAAGTTTACGTCCTGTGTAATGACCAGCCATAATTTGTAAAGGTCTTCATTGGGGAAAGCCTTTTGTAGTCCGGCAAAATAGACTGGTGCTATGCGCGAAGTATCCAGATTAGGCTTGGTGGTTAAGCTTTTATAGTCCGCAATATGTTGCTTTAGCTGATCAATGCCATTCCCTTTTCTGGTACTTACCAAGGCAATCTTAGTGTCCAGCTTTTCTTCCAAGGCCGCTATGTCAAGGGTAATTCCTTTTCGTGACATACGATCGGCCATGTTTATGGCAAGAATGGTAGGTATGCGAAGGTCTTTGATCTGCGTAAAAAGAAGGAGGTTTCTTTTTAGGTTTTCAACATCGCTGATCACCACAGCAACATCTGGATAGTCCTTATTATTTTTGTTGAGCAACAATTCCACAGCCACACTTTCATCCAAAGAGGTGGTATTAAGGCTGTATGTGCCTGGAAGATCAAGAATATGGGCTTTAACACCTCGAGGAAGTTTACAGATTCCCTCCTTTTTCTCCACAGTGATGCCGGGATAGTTACCGACCTTTTGTTTAAGACCGGTTAATTGATTAAAAACAGAGGTCTTTCCAGTATTGGGATTGCCGATCAGGGCAACATTTATGTTCTTGCTCATAGGGCCGAGGTATCTTCAATAATGTCCAACTCAATACACCGGGCCAATGATCGTCTAATGGCAATGTGACTTCCACTCAGGTTGATGTAAATAGGGTCTTTTAGCGGGGCAACTTGTACCAATTCTACAATATTGCCGGGCAAACATCCCAATTCCAAAAGCTTTATGGGAAGGGTATGTTCGGAAAACTCTTTGATTACCCCTTTCTGCCCATGTACAAGATCCGCTACTGTTGCCACTGTTTTTATTTAGATTGATTTTAATTAGCGTCAAAAATACGTAAAAAAGACATAATACAATATGCAAAAGGAAATGATCCCATTGGAACTATTCTGCATAGCTGGCTTTTAAAGTCTTGAGGTCTTCGAGCAGTTTGTTGATCTCTTCCCTGTTAGTGCCATCGTAAAATCCACGTATTCTTCGTTCTTTATCCACAAGAATGAAGTTTTCTGTATGAATCATGTCATATGCGCCTCCGTCACCATCCATTTTTACTGCCAAATAGGATTTTCTGGCCAGCTCATAAATCTGTTTTTTATCACCAGTGACCAAATTCCATTTACGATCCACCACTCCTTTTTCCAAAGCATACTTTTTCAATTGGGGTACGGAGTCTATCACTGGCGTCACGGAATGGGAGAGTAACATAACTTCATCATCGTCCATAATGGCATCTTGTATTTCGGCCATGTTTTTTGTCATGATAGGACAAATGGTGGGGCAGGTGGTAAAGAAAAAGTCCGCCACGTAGATTTTATCTTTGTAATTCTCTTGGGTAACAGTTTTTCCGTTTTGGTTGGTGAGTTCAAAATCGGCAATCTTATGGTACTTCTTTTTGTAGTGCAGGGTACTGTCAACAAGGGTAGGGTCTACCATGGAAGGTTGGTAAACGGGAAGCATTTTTTGGGGTTGTAGCGCATTGTAAAACAGATAGATGATAACAGAAGAAAGCATCAATAGTACTGCCCCAAAAAACTTGTATTTTGAAAAGAAGGAAAGCATAGCTGCAAAATTACGGCTGTCAAAAGGATTCTTCAAGGTGAAACCCAGTTTTTGTTGCTAAATCTTTCTTAAAACAAACCTCTGCCCAAAAAGCTGTTTTTATATCACTTGGTAAAAGGTTACTTTTGTGAGTTTTAACAAAACACTTCGGATGAGTCCCATACTTATAAAGACCATACAATTCTTTCTTAGTTTATCCTTGCTCATTGTACTTCATGAGCTTGGGCACTTTATTCCCGCTAAGATTTTTAAGACCAGGGTTGAAAAATTCTACCTCTTTTTTGATGTAAAGTTTTCCCTTTTCAAGAAGAAAATTGGGGAGACCGTATATGGTATTGGGTGGCTGCCCTTGGGAGGTTATGTGAAAATTTCCGGGATGATCGATGAAAGTATGGACACCGAGCAGATGAAGGAAGAGCCCAAACCGTGGGAATTTCGCAGTAAACCGGCGTGGCAACGTCTGATCATAATGCTGGGTGGAGTCACGGTTAACTTTATTCTAGCGGTAATCATATACATTGGAATGGCTTATTCCTATGGGGATCAGTATATTCCCATGGAGAGCCTTAAGGACGGGGTTTGGGTCACCGAAAAGAGTATTGGAGATAAACTAGGCATACAAACAGGAGACAAAATCCTTGCGGTAGATGGTAAGGAGTTGGAATCTTTTGATAAGGTTTTTGGTGAGTTGATCAATGGGAACAACATCACCATTGAGCGCAATGGTCAGCAGATTGAAAAAGAAATCCCAGTGGATTTCATTGCCACCTTGCTTGAAGATGAGGATAAAATACGGTTTTTGAGTTTTAGGGTTCCTTTTGTAGTAAATAAGGTTCCCAAGAGTTCGCACAACAAAGATGCTGGCTTTAGTGCCAAGGACAAGTTCGTGGCCGTCAATGGTCAAGCAGCCGAATATAGAGATGAAGTGATTGACTTCTTGGAGAAGAACAAGGGTCAGGAAATCAATGTAACGGTACAAAGGGAAGATGGCTCCAAGGCTGATGTTACCGCCCAAGTAAATGATGAGGGTATGTTGGGCTTGGAAGTTGGAGGTTATACCATGGAAGACCTTGAAGACGAAGGATATTTTTCCATAAAGACCCAAAACTATTCTTTTGTCGAAGCGATACCTGCTGGTATAAACAAGGGTGTAAATACCTTGTCCAGCTATGTGAAACAACTCAAGAAAATATTTAACCCAGAAACTGGGGCATATAAAGGAGTTGGAGGATTTGCAGCTATCGGTAGTCTATTTCCTGATACCTGGAATTGGGCAACCTTTTGGTCTACCACCGCATTTATATCAATTATGTTGGCCTTTATGAACATCTTGCCCATACCTGCTTTGGATGGGGGGCATGTAGCATTCCTATTATACGAAATGGTCACTGGGCGCAAGCCAAGCGACAAGTTTTTGGAGTATGCCCAGATGGTGGGCTTCTTCCTATTGATTGGTTTATTGCTGTTTGCGAACGGTAATGATTTGTACAAATGGCTTTTTAAATAGAAAAGCGGTTTTTTTCTTTGTAGTGTATTAAAGAATCTGCTATATTTGCACCCGCTTAAGGTAAAATATTCCTCCTTAGCTCAGTTGGTTAGAGCATCTGACTGTTAATCAGAGGGTCCTTGGTTCGAGCCCAAGAGGGGGAGCAAAAGCGAAGAAAGCCATACGAAAGTGTGGCTTTTCTCATTTTATCCTGTTGTTGCGAGAAGTTTACCCTGAGCGAAGCTGAAGGGAGACCAAGAGGGGGCAGTTATAGAAATCCAATACTAGAAATAGTGCTGGATTTTGTTGTTTTATGGGGTTTATTGCTAGGTATAACTCTGTATCTGATGCTAGTGTACAAACTGGATTGAGTAAAACAACAATTTCTAGGGCCTGTCGCGGAGAAAGAGATCAAACAGGAGGCTATATTTGGGGTTATTAATAATTAAAAATAGAAGGCCCGGTTAAAAGAACTTTACGGGGCCTTCTTAATCATACTTTGATGAGGAAAGCTTGGAAGAAAGCCAATTGAAATTAATGATTACTTTAGAAATATGTTTTGATGATTTATAAATGGGATTTAATAAAAAATCTATAAAAGGCCAACACATAATCTTAGTAAGTTCTTTGATTGGGCTTATTGGGGCATTTTGGGGGGCAAAAATTGAAAAGAATAATGCAAAAGATGAAAGCAGGGCGGAGACTGATATATTGCAAAAAACCATTACTGATTTGCAAAAAACTATTATCGATCAGAATGATGCATTAAAAGAAAAACAAGACAGTATTGTTCAACTAAATAATGAAAACAAAGAGTTGATTAAAGACGCTGCCAAAAAAACGCATTTTTTGTGGAGTTTGTCAAATGAGAAAGAAAAAACGCTAATCATATCTGAATGTACATTTAGTTTCAAATTATATGGATTAAGTCATGAAGTTCAGAACAATATGAAATCATTGTTAGGGAAAATGGTCAATTATACTTTTATTATGTATCAAGAAAAGGATGGTAAGATTGTATCAGAGGCGGAGATAGATATAATTGGGGTTTGGGAATCAGTATTTAAAGACAATGGAAGCTTTTACAAGAAAAACAGTTTTGTTTATGATTTAGCCCAGATTGGGCTACGCATATTTGATTCAGAAATCAATGTAATCTCTGGGGTTGATAGCTTTGATAAAGCTTTACCGTTAAAGTTTAAACCGAATATTACAACATTTTATGGGAGAAGATTTGATTGGGAAAACGGAAGCTTTTCAATTGGATATAAAGGTAAGTCAAGGAAGGCAGAACTTGAAAATCAGAAAGATAGAAGTTTCATTGGAGTTTTTGATATTTCTACTCTATAACTATTGCTCTACAAGGTATTGATGTTGTAAGACAATGTAAATGAATAGAATACATAGTTTTGTAAGTTATGGATTGGACCACATTAGTTATGGGAGTTTTAAAGTTATTTAAAGACGGCAATGCTATAATTTTGTGCACAGGTGTCATTGCAGCAATTGGAATATACATTGGAACGTCTGTAAAGGAAAAAGAAATAAGAAGGCAAAGTCAAGCTGAAATAGAAGGGTTGGAAGCTAAAATAGATGAGAAAACTGAAGACATAAAACAGTTGACCATTGAAAAAAATGACCTGTTGGAAGCCTTAAATGAAAATCAAATAGGATTTAATAGTGTTCAAAAACAGTTTAGCCAAATTCTAAACACCTACGGCAAAGAGCAGAAGAAGATTTTTTATAGTTCTATAGTATTGAGTGTTAAATTTGAAAGTGAGGCAGATTTTATAACGAAAGAAGTTAAGACTGAAAAAGGAGCGATTGATGTAGTTGATGATTGGTTAAATTTGTTTTCCTATACACTCCAGTTTTTCCGAAAAGAGGGTAACGAGCCATACGCTTCTTTTAGTCTTCTTGATAAAGTTTTTGAAGATAAAAGGTTTTTGGCAACGATGACTCAGAATAATACATATGCTTATCTTGATTTAACCCAAAGAGATGAAAAATCACCTTCTGCGTTTTATGTGAATTTTTGGTTTGATATTGAAAAAGGATCCATAGTAGATAAAATTAACCAAGGGGATATTGTTCGACTGAAGAAAGATTGTATTCATCATAAAGAAGGAAAAGGCACTGTATTGTCCAGTAAACCACATTTGGGATATAGTGTTAATCCGGTAGAGTCGGAACTGAGAAACCAATATGGTATAAAATATTCACTAGTTTACAAGGATAGTGGCTTCGATACTGATCCAGTAATGCACTATTTTGACTTCGAAATTATCGATTAAAAATTTTCGTTATACTATTAAAACTCCGTTAATGAATCTTTTTTGTGTTAGATAAATATTTACCTTAAAGGTTATAAATTAATAAAAGAGCATTATTATGATTTCTCCAATAGCAATGGGTAAAATATCTCGAGATGGTAAAATAATTAAAGCAACACCTGGAATTAAAGTGAAAAATATAAAGCCAATTGACATCAATAGTCAAGAGAGGTACGGCTATTTGATAAGCTTACCTGATAGACTAGTTAAAGATTCTGACTATATAGTTCAATTGACTGCTGAGAATTTTGGTGAAAATGGCCCAGATTTCACTGTGACATCAATAGCTTTAAGATACCAAACAAAAAAGAACTTTGAGGTTATCATTTGGGGAGATAGGGTACAATCTGGGTTGAAAATGGAAACGGTTAAATCTAATTGGCATTTTGTGATATATGATATATAGTGGAAAGGTGATTATAATTTTAGTTAAGAAATAATAAGTTTATAAAAGGCATTCAATTCGGATACCTATTTTTATTAATAAAAGGTAAATTCTTGAAAATCAGAAGGAAATGGTCCTTGGTTCGAGCCCAAGAGGGGAGCAAAAGCGAAGAAAGCCATACGAAAGTGTGGCTTTTCTCATTTTATCCTGTTGTTGCGAGAAGTTTACCCTGAGCGAAGCTGAAGGGAGCCCAAGAGGGGAGTAGAAGTGATAAAACCCGGTTATTTAGCCGGGCTTTTTTAGTTTTACCAACTACACTTAAATGATTTAATCCTCGGGACCCACCCAAGCAAATGGATTATGCGCCACCTCCCATAAGTGGCCGTCCAAGTCTTTAAAATAACCATGGAAACCGCCCCAATCTGCTCTTTGGGCAGATTTTACCAATACGGCACCAGCGTTGACGGCCTGTTCCAAGACTTCCATAACTTCGTTTTCCGAAGCTACGTTGTGGGCCAAGTTTATTCCGGCATATCCACTTCCTTCGGAGGGAACACCGGCATCGGCTGCCAAACTTTCACGGCCCGAAAGCCCAAGCCAGGTTCCGTTCAGGTTAAAAAAGGCAACGCCGGGAGGGGAGGGGAGCATGGGTAGTCCCAGTCCATCGTGATAAAATGCAATGGACTTCTCCAAGTCGGCGACCCCCAAAGAGACCATACTGATTCTAGGTTTCATTTTCTATGGTTTATGGTTCCATTTTTCTTTGATGACCTTACTAAGATACAATTCGCAAGTCATTTTGTGGGTTAGTTCATGCTTTGGTGCCATTGGGATGTATGACAAATGGGCTATCTTGTAGCGAGTATCCAACCAACCATCTATGTCGCCATCTACCACCAACGTTTCCCAACGTCTTTTTTCCTTGGATGTATTCCGGGGATTGACCATGTTCCTATTGATTGCCGAAGCTGCCGGATTTCACGCTAATTTTTCAGCCTTGGCCGAAGGCACTTGGTTGGAAGGGTTTGCCCATCAATTACACCATCACCCTTGGAACGGGCTTCGGTTTTGGGACTTGATCCAGCCCTTTTTCATGTTCATCGTGGGAGTGGCCATGCCTTTTTCAATGCGAAAGCGACTGGCCAACGGGGACAAGAGCGCAGTGACCCGCCATATCTTGAAAAGGTGTTTCCTGCTGTTCAGTTTTGGGGTACTGTTGCACTGTGTCTACAGTCATAAACTAGTTTGGGAACTTTGGAACGTTCTGGTGCAGTTGGCGTTCACCATACTGATTGCCTACGCCATCATGCAGCTTCCCCATAAAGTTCAATTGGCCATGTCCGCAGCACTTTTGGTATTGACCGAAGTGTTGTACCGGGCCTACAATCCCGAAAACCCGTACAACCAAGGTGAAAGTTTTGGTTCTTGGGTAGATATGCTGGTGATGGGAAAGACCAACAGCGGCTATTGGGTCTTCATCAATTTTATCCCTACGGCGGCCCACACCATTTGGGGCGTGGTCTGCGGACAGGTTTTGCTCTCCAATAGGGATGCGAAGGAAAAACTAAAGGTATTCGTCATTTGGGGACTTGGGGTTCTGGTGCTGGGTCTGGCCATGGATGTGCTTAACATTACCCCGATCATCAAAAGGATCGCCACGACCTCATTTACCTTGGCTTCTGGGGGTATAGCCGTTCTGGTATTGGCCTTGTTCTACTGGGGGATTGATGTTAAAGGCTATAAGGCCAACTGGTTGAAAATATTCTCCGTAGTGGGCACCAACTCCATCTTTATCTATTTATTTGCGGAGACCGTGGGGGTACAATGGTTTCAGGATTTTGGAAAAATTTGGACCGAAGGGCTCTTGGCCCCGATCGGCCTGCCCCAAGATTGGCTCATGGTGATCAATGCCTCGTTCGTGCTCTTTATCTTTTGGTACCTCACCTATTTCTTAGATCGGAAGAAAGTCTATTTTAAGGTGTAAGGACGTTTATGAACAAAACCAATAGGAAGAGAAATCAAATGCAAAGTTGGAGAGCATCATACGTTTTTCAGGTATTCCAAGACTCTGCTGAATAGATTAAACCGCTTTTTTCAGCAAAAATTGAGAGTCCCCCGGCTTTTAGAATCGCGTTTCCCGCTTTAATTATTGATTCTTGTTGATTGTATTCACTTTCGGTTAAATCCATTCTGATAAAAAAATCGGAATCCTTGAACTTTCCAAAAAAATCTAAATTGTCAAAATCTGACTTTTCAAGAATTTGAATTCCAAATGATTCTTGGGTACTCATATTCAACATTATATATCCTGCGAAAACAAATTCATTCATGTTGTTTTTTGCAATTGACCCGACTATTTCACTTCTGTCGTTCCAATTTCCAGGAATCCAAAAAACTTCATCGTTCGGAAATTCCACCTGTGGTTTTTTCTTTCTTCTAAATGGATTTTTCATTTTTTACCTCTCCAATAAATCCAACAACTGTTCTTTGTTTAGGTTAAGTGCTTTGGCCACCCTAAGCAAACCAATAACACTGGTATTGATCTCCCCATTCTCCAATCTACTGATTTGGGTTCTGCTGATGTTGGCCTCCAACGCCAATTGATGTTGGGATAATCCGATTGCGGACCTATGGTCCTTGATTTTTTTACCAAGCTGTTTTTTGAACTCGTTTTCCTGCCTTTCAAGCCCGCTTTCATAAAATCCCATTTGTGTTGGATTATGATTCAAAAAAATCTTTTATCGGTACATTCAGTGCTTGTGCCAAAAGATTGAGATTGACAATGGAAGTACTGATTTCTCCACGTTCTATTCTCCCGATCTGATTTTTGGACATCTTCGCATCTGTTTCCAAAGCAGCCTGGGATAGTCCGGCCGCTTCCCTTAAATCTCGTACCCGTAGCCCAAACTCTTTTAAGATTTGTAACTCTTCTTGGGTGTAGTTTCTTCGCATGATTCTAACCCTCTTTCAAAAATAAGGTGTGCAAGGGAACTCCCAAGGCGTTGGCAATTCGGTTGAGGGTAACCAAACTGGTGTTACGCTCTGCACGTTCAATTCTCCCAATCTGGTTCTTGGTGATATCTGCTTCTATGGAAAGTTGGAATTGGGTCAGCCCTTTCGCATTGCGAAGTTGTTGGATTCTCTGACCAACCGACTTCATGATTTCCTTGTCTTCTTGTGTGTAGGTATTGAGCACATGCCAAGTTGCCTATAGTTTAATAAAATATAGACACCCTCGATGGGGTATTTTAATTATTTTTCTTATCATTGTCATAGAAATGCCGGCATAACCCCCTGAACCGTAATCTCTTTGCCATGCCCATTGATCTATTGGGGGAGATCCAACATTTTTTGGACCAGCGTGCCAACTCTTCCCTGGAAATTACCTTCGCATATCTGGACATCCATTTGTTCAATGAGCACAAGTTGCTCAACAGGATCGTTCGGGAGAATGCCAAACTTCGCATCCACGCCCCACCATCGCCCGGGATGCCCCAAATGGAGGTGTTGGACCATCTGGTGTTTCAGTTTTCCTTTCGGTTTGGGCTGCCCACTTCACAATTCCCATTCGAGAGCAATACTTTGGGAATGCCACGACCCTTGGCCCGCGGTTTTTTGCAGATCACCACCGAGGAACTGGACCTACAGTTTACCATTGAGGCCCCAGACCCCAAACTCCACATCTTGGTACAGCATTGTTATGTAAATCCTATATATATAAAGCAGGTAGAGCGGCAAGGTGTGGCCCAACCCTAAAGGGTTGTTTGCAGTAAAAAAGCCCACCGATATCGGCGGGCTCTTTCCTGTAAAGCTAGTTTTTCAGATTGTTTTGATCTGATGGTGTTGGTCGGGAAGATTGCCCCTTGACTTACAGGGTGTCTTCCATTTTATTGGTCAGCACCATCGGCCATGGCGCGATCAATGGTATACTGTGCCACTGCGCGGCCTTGGTCGGTACCCACGGTGGCGTCAAAACTCCAATGGATTCCACCGTACACCCTTGATATGGCGGCCTCTTCGGCCCAACCCCTGAACTTACTGGCCTCTTCCGGGAAAACATAGGCCAATACTTCCGATGCCGCTGCCGAAAACACACTGTGTCCCGAGGTGTAGCTGGGGAAGTTTGGGGTTCCGGCGATGGTCTCAAACCCTTCGATCATCTGGATGGGTCTGGGATAATGGTAATAGTATTTGGCATCCCAACAACTGATCCCGGAGTCCATAATGGCCATATTCATATAGGCTAGGGTACGGGTGGTCTGAAGTGGATTCAATCTATAATCCACGATAAATTCGTTGGCAATGCGGTTCCAGTGCCCTGGAGGGGTGTAGGTGCCCAGTCCATCTTGCCAAAAGTTGGCGATCCGGCGATGTTCGTCCGTCATGTTGCGGGCGTAGTCCTTAAGCAGTTCCACATCGTCCAAAAATTCCTGTGAGTCCAGTTGCGGCGGTGCAATGGGGCGTACACTTTCCACATCGTCAATGCTCCACATGGTGACCTGACTGAACAATGGTGTCAGTCCCACGGGACGTTCCGGGATTTCCAAATTGTCCCAAGCCCAACCAAAACGGTCATAGGCGGCTTGTTTAATGGAATCTGAAACGGCTTTTGGGGTCTGCGCTTTGCTCATGCCGTCGGTGGAAGCCCGTGCCAGGGCAGTGGCGGAGACCACATCACCAATGGCAACGCCTGCGGTGACATCGCTTATCACATGCCCGCCGGACAATCGGAGACTTTCCAAATGTTCTTCTTCCAAGCCTTGCAGATACTCAGCTTCCAAAGGAAACATGGCTGTAAGGATGTTCCGTGAGGCCCTTGCGATCACCGCCCCATCCGAGGGATAGGAGGGGATGGCATTCTCCTCATACGCAAAATCGATGTCCCCATCCTGCTGATAGGGTGCCGCCCGGTTGTATTGGTATTTGTAATGCCATGCGCTGATGAGGCCATCAAACTGCGCTACGGACATATAGGCCAATGCCCTACACGCATAGGGTGGATGTGCAAAAGGAAAGGCCGGTGGCCCTTCAGGGTTGGATGGATTGGGCAGGGTATAGGTGCCATCGGCATTGGGACCGGGGATGAGGTTGTACTTGGCAATGAGTTCCAAGGCAACCTCGTTCCAGCGAATGGCCGGATTGTTGGTCCAATACTTTATGGCTTTTTTCTGTTCTGAGCTCATGCTTTGCATGTCGGCTTTCAGGTCTGCCAGTTCCGCTTGATAGGCTTGGGAATCGGAAGACTCGGGTGCATCCACGGGTATCGAGGCCCCGGAATCATGCAGCACAGGGGTCCAGTCCCCGCCGTTTTCATCAAGTTCGGAATACGCGTAACTTTCATAGGGAAGGTAGCGCGGAGTGTCTTTCTCGCAAGAGACCAAAACCACAAGGGCGATGGCCCAAAGTAGGGTGGATATCTTATTGTACATCATCGGTTGCTTCAATTGGTTTTTTGAATGGGTTGAACTGATAGGTAATACCAAAGCCGGTATTGCTGAGTTTGGGCATGTTCCGCCCATCAATGATCCTGTTGTGGTAGGCCACAACGCCCAATCCCTTCAAGGATTTAAAATAGTATTGTGCCGAAAGCCCAATGCGGTCAAACTTTACCTTATTGGTGGGCTGTGCGGCATTATAGGCCCTGATATCGTCCCCGCTGGTGGAATCCAGTCCGGTATAGTTGAATTCCAACTTGAACGAGTAGTCAAAGAACCACTTTCCAACGATGCCTTCATAGGTCCAGGCGTTCGGGACATCCATCCAAGCGGTGTAGTAGCTGCCGTTGTTGTAATAGTAATCCCGTTCGGCCTCGGTATAGCCACGCCAAAGATGGGCCAAGGAACCCCTTACGAACCAGCCGTTGGACAATTGGTACTGACTTATCGCCCGAAGTGAAAATTCCGGGGCACCTGAACCAATGCTATAAGGTTTGTAATCGGACAGATAATTGGTAAGGGGAGTTGAAAATCCGGCCGTGGTCAAGACGGATAACTCCCCATTGCCCAAGGTCTTTTGAATGGCCCTATATTTTAAAGCGAAGCCAATATCCTGAAATCCCCTTGCGCCAGTGAACTTTCCTCCATTGGGTTCAGAAGATTCCGTACTGATGAAGGGCAGGCCAATATAAAAATTGAGATCGTCCAGAATACCAATGGCCGCCATTGGCAATACCGTGTTGCGGTCCACCGTGGCAATGGTCTCGTTGGACCGTAGGTAATCGCCTTCCCAATAGCGGTCAAAGCTGCCCATATCATAGGCAAACAAGATGCAGATGTTCTTTGAGGGCATCATCAAGGCATCACTGGGAGTCTGAGCCCGAAGCGGGTTCGGTGACCAGATGCATAATAGCGTTAGGGTAACCAGCAGATTGGGCCAAGAAAACCTGGACCTAAATGGGGAACCCTGTTTAGAAGTGTTGTTTAATGGAATCATTATTTAGTTTTGATTGGAAATAAGGTCAAGGCAATGACTCCTAACCTATTTTATGATTGATATGATGGTCGTTTGGTCATGCCGCGGGCTAAAATAGAAGTAAGGCGCTAACGAACGGATTAAGGAAAAATAAGAAGGGTTAAGGAAGGGTTAAGAGGGTTAAGAATCACCTAAAAAGAGGAAATTAAGACTAATCAAAGATTGTGCAAAAAGGGATAGCCGATACTATTCCATAAAAAAAGCCACCCAAAAGGGTGGCCAATCCATATAGGTGGTACAGATTTTCTATACAAAAAGCAATATCACGGTGAGTACAAAGCCTGCTGCGGCAAAGTACAGCCCGTTTTTATAAATGGGGGCTTTGGGACGAAACATAAAAAAAGCGGAAACGGCAAAGAACAATAGCGCCACACCAAAGAAAATGCCCAGCCAGAACAAAGGATGGCCGGAGTGCATTTTGTGGAGTTTGTTCATGTTGTCCAGAATCTTGGGCAAACGTTTTTCGGTATAGGAAGCTTCCCCTGTTTTTTGGTTGTAGGTGCCTCCGTTGAAATACAACACGTCCCCTTCGGTCTTGTCCACCTTGAATCCTCTTTTGCGCAAAGCAGCGCCGAGCGTTTCCTCATTGAGGTTGGGCTCCAATGTTGTACTGACCTGGACATTATTTTTCATGTAGTCCGTATTTCTAAACGTAAGCACAATGCCACTAATGGCATACACGGCCATGATTCCGGCCAAGAAAAACCCAAGATATCTGTGGATTTCCCGAAACGTGTTTTCCGATTTTCTTCCCATGAAGGAGGGTCTGTTTTTAAATTGTTTTCGGGCCCAAATATACTTCTATTGTTGCGCCATTTCTAGATTAATGGTAAGGTCAACTTCATTGCCCAGGGAAGCCGTTTCACCACCCACACCAAAATCCAGTCGGTTGACGGTACCAGTGAGTTTAAGTCCGGCTTTCAACTTTTGGCTGCGTTGGTCCGTAATAATTCCGTTAACTTTTCCATCAAGAGTAACCGTTTTGGTTACGCCATGCATGGTAAGATCTCCAGTAAGTTTAAAGGTTTTGTCCCCCGTCTTTTCAAAGGTGTTGCTCTTAAAGGTGATGGCAGGATGGGTCTCGGCGGCAAAAAAATCATCGCTTCGCAAATGGTTGTCCCTGTTGGTGTTGTCTGTGTCGATACTGGTGGTTTTAATGTCGACCGAAAATTGAGCTTCGTCAAAAGTATCGGTAGCAGTGGCAGTAATGTCAAAATCGCCAAAATGGCCTTCCACTTCAGAGATCATTAAGTGGGTAATGGCAAATCCAACTTTGGAGTGGGCGCCGTCCGATTTCCAAGTGGACTGTGCAGATACCATAGATCCCACAAGAAGGGAAAAAATCAGTGCTGTTTTTTTCATGATTGATTCATTTAGAATGTTAGTGATGTTTTTGTTTCTGAGATTGATAACTACTAATATGGTCAAATCAAATTAGTGCCCCTAAGATTTTTCCGTAAACGGTAGGAGTGGGCATGTCATCAGCAGGTTTTATGAAAATTTTAACTAAACTGTCGTTCAAGGGGTAAATTTTGTTGTTGGCAAAACAATTTTCCATTAAATGTGGATTATACATAGTTTTGACCTTTAATAAATTACAACGTCTTGATTTCAAGAAAGGAACTTCTATTTCAGGTTGTACTGCACGTTATTGTGCTCTTGTTTTTCTCTTTTGACAAACACGAGGGTGGTATTGATATAGATCGAGCCATCTTTCTGTTGTTTTACAGTGCGGCTACGGTCATTATCACCTATTTTCTAATGCCCAAATACCTATACAAGAAGAAGTACTGGCAGTTCTTTATTGCCTTTGGCCTTGTTGTTACCGTTGTGATTTTGTTGGAAGAATTGGTGCTGGAACCCCTGATGTTTCCCAATACCAAGCGGGGGACCTCTTTCCCGGGCGTGTATTTATCCCTATTGGGGGTATTGCCCGTTATGACCATTTTGTCCGGATGTAAATTTGGATGGGACGCTTTGCAGAAACAGGCCGAAATAGATGAGCTTCAGAGTACCATTCAAGAAAGTGAGCTTCAGTTTTTGCGATCACAGATCAACCCGCATTTTCTGTTCAATAATTTGAACAATCTATATTCCTATGCATTGCAGAACTCTCCCAAGACCCCGGAGATAATTTTAGAGATGAGCGGTGTATTGCGTTACATGCTCTATGAGTCCAAGGAGCAGTTTGTCCCTCTCAAAAAGGAGTTGGAACAGCTGGACAATTTTATAAAACTGTACAAGCTTCAGATTGAATCCAGAGGGCACGTTAATTTTAAGACAAGCAACATTAATGGTGGCCATAGAATTGCTCCATTGATTTTGATTGTGTTCGTAGAGAATGCTTTTAAGCATAGTCAATCCGGACAATCATCGGATATTGAGATAGATATTTCCATAAAAATGGAAGGCTCTGTATTGGAGTTTCGTTGCAAGAACAATTTTGAAGTAGTGCCCAGCTTGGATACGGTTGCCAAGGGAATTGGGCTTCAAAACGTTCAAAAAAGATTGCAATTGTTGTACCCGAACAAACATCGTCTGGAAATAAAGGACGAAAATAAAAGTTATAACGTATACTTGAGGTTGGAACTCGAAAAGGCATAGGGTATGAGATGTATTATTGTTGAAGACCAACCACCCGCCCAACGCATCCTACAGAAATTCATAAAGGATGTAAATTCCCTTGAACTGGTAGGGACTTTTTCTGATGGGTTACAGGCCCTGGAGTTTTTAAAGAATGCATCTGTGGATTTGATGTTCTTGGATATCCATTTGCCCAAAATCAATGGAATCGACTTTCTAAAAAGTATCCAAGACCCTCCCAATGTGATACTTACCACGGCTTTTTCGGAGTATGCACTTGAAGGATATGATCTTAATGTGGTGGACTATCTACTAAAACCGTTTTCTTTCCAACGTTTTTTGCAGGCTGTGAACAAAGTGAACAAAAAACCTGATTCGGATTTTAAGAATGGAGGAACTTTGTCAAGTGCGGTCCAAGAGATTTATGTAAAGTCCAGCCATGAACACATCAAGGTCGCGGTGGATGATATTCTGACCATTTCGTCTGATTCCGATTATACGGAAATCCGATTGGAACACCGAAAGATATTGTCCAACGAATCCCTACGCCATTGGGTAAGTGTATTGGAGCCTCCACAGTTTTTTCAAGTGCACAAATCACATATCATCAACACCAAAAAAATTGATAAGATCTCTGGTAATCTTGTGTACTTGACCAATGGAGCAAAAATCCCTATTGGACGTGCCTACAAGGAAAACTTTCTGAATAGCATATTGTAATCCATAACAACATTACTCTTGAAAATAAAAAGGCCCGGAAATTTCCGGGCCTTTCTTGGTGGAATTTTTTGAATCCTACCCAGTAAAATAAGATAGGATGGCAATGACAATCACGACCAAGAGTACAGAAAGTACCACATCCACAGTGCTGTAGCTTCCTTTTGTGGCAGCTCGATCCTCTTCGGTCAATGTGCCAAAAGAAAGGCCTTTAATCAATGCGTAGTTTGGAGGAGCAGTAGCCAAAGTGACCGCAATACATAGGACCACGGAAAAGATGAACATAAATATGGCCATGTGGGCAAAGTTCACCGTAGCAAACTGAAATAGAAAACCTGATACTTCTTCTCCAGAGATAATTTGTGGTTGATAATATATTTCTGAACCCAAGCGCAGCACCAAGAGCACCAGACCTGCCAAAAGTGTGGTGATGGCCGCTTTTGAATTGACCCTTTTCCAAATGATTCCTAAAAGGAACACTGTGGTTACGGGAGGTGCAATATAGGATTGTACATTTTGAAGGTATTGGTACATGACCCCACCACCGATTTTGTCCATAATGGGAATCCAAACAATACCAAGCACCACAATGATTCCCGTGGCAATTTTACCAATGGTAAGCAATTCCCGTTCAGATTTTTCTGGGCGAAGCTTTTTATAGATATCGATGGTGAAAATAGTGGAACATGAATTGAACACAGAGGCCAGGGAACTCATCAATGCGGCCATAAGCCCACCAGCCACCAAGCCCTTCAACCCAACTGGAAGAAGGG
Source organism: Flagellimonas alvinocaridis (assembly GCF_965248585.1). Taxonomy (NCBI): domain Bacteria; kingdom Pseudomonadati; phylum Bacteroidota; class Flavobacteriia; order Flavobacteriales; family Flavobacteriaceae; genus Flagellimonas; species Flagellimonas alvinocaridis. The sequence goes on along the minus strand of NZ_OZ252111.1, from coordinate 3,465,840 downwards.
TCTTCACTAGCATGGGGAAAGCCCTGTCGGCACGTTCCACACTAAATACTTCTGGGTTTTGAATGGTGAGGGCAAAGGCGATGATGCCAGGTATCAAGAAAATCAGGATAGGCATCAGTTTTAGATAGGCTCCAAAAATGGCCCCACGTCTACCTATTTTAATGTTGTTGGCAGCTAAGGTTCGCTGTACAATATATTGGTCGGTACACCAATACCAAATTCCTACAATGGTTCCCCCGATCAAAAGACCGGTCCACGGAAAATCTGGATCGCTCATGGGACGCCACATGTTAAAGTGGTCTGGGCTAACCGAGGTCACGGTTTCCCGAAGCTGTCCCCAGCCCCCAACTTCCTGAAGCCCCAAATAGGTAATGATCAAGGAACCCAAAATCAAAATAACGGTCTGTAGGGTTTCCGTATAGATCACAGCTTTCATTCCACCAACCACGGTATAGATCCCGGTAAAGACTACTACCCCAATGGCTCCATACCAAAATGGAATCCCAAGCAGTTCGGAAACCACAATTCCTCCTGCATAAATGGTCACGGAAACCTTGGTGAGCACATAGGCCACCAATGAAAATATGGATAGGAACCAGCGCGATCGGCTATCAAAACGTTTTTCGAGGAACTCGGGCATGGTAAAGGCTCCACTACGTATATAAAAGGGAAGGAACAGCCACCCTAGCAGTAGAACAATCCAGGCATGAAGCTCATAATGGGCCATGGGTGTGCCCGATTCAAATCCGGTTCCTGCCAAGCCGACTACGTGTTCCGAGCCTATGTTTGATGCAAAAATCGAGGCGCCGATAACGAACCACCCCACATTTCTACCTGCCAGAAAATAGTCCTCGGTATTTTTGTTTTTCTGGGCCACCACCCAAACGGCCACTCCGATCAGGGCCAAGAAGTAAATGCCCAGAACAATCCAGTCGGGCCTTTCTAAAACTGATTCCATAATTAAATTGGTTTGTTTGCTTTGTTAAGTTAGTTTATATATACTGATTGATTATGTTCTCAAACAACTCCTGTTTTCCACTACGCTTTTTGATTTCCGGGTTTTTAGAAGCATGTGCATGTAGGTCTAACAAGGAGAGTGTACCATCTTCAAAGGCTTTTCCGGTGCCGGAATCAAACGAGCTATATCGGTCCCTCCTCATGCTAATATAATTGGAATTTTCCAATATGTCGTTGGCGGCCAATAAGGCTCTTGCAAAAGCATCCATTCCACCGATGTGAGCATGGAAGATGTCCTCCAGGTCGGTAGAGTTTCTTCGGATTTTTGCGTCAAAATTGATTCCACCGCCCTGAAAGCCACCTGCTTGTAGGATAACCAGCATGGCTTGGGCCAGCTCATACACATCTACGGGGAACTGATCGGTATCCCATCCGTTTTGATAATCGCCCCGGTTGGCATCGATGCTGCCCAACATCCCATTGTCTGCCGCAACCTGGAGTTCATGTTCAAAAGTATGCAGGGCCAAGGTGGCATGATTGACTTCGATATTGAGTTTGAAATCGTCCAAAAGGTCATACTTGGTTAGGAAACCGATGACCGTGGCGGCATCAAAATCATATTGGTGTTTGGAAGGCTCCATGGGTTTAGGTTCAATAAAGAACGTTCCTTTGAACCCTTGTTTTCTGGCATAGTCCTTGGCCATGTGCAGGAACCGGGCCATATGGTCCTGTTCGCGACCCATATCGGTGTTCAATAAGGACATATATCCTTCGCGACCTCCCCAGAACACATAATTTTCTCCATTCAGTTTAATGGTGGCATCCAAGGCGTTTTTCACTTGTGCCCCGGCATGGGCCACCACATCAAAGTCTGGGTTGGTGGCCGCCCCGTTCATGTATTTGGGATTGCTGAAGCAATTTGCGGTTCCCCACAATAGTTTTACCCCGGAAGCCTTCATTTTTTCTTGGGCGTAATCGGTAATGATTTCCAATCGTTTTTCAGATTCGGCCAACGAATTCCCTTCGGCAATCAGGTCAAAATCGTGGAAACAATAGTAGGGAGCTCCAATCTTGGTGATAAACTCAAAAGCAGCATCCATTTTGTCTTTGGCCTGTTGAATAGGGTCTGTACTGGTCAACCAAGGAAATTCTTGGGTCGGTGCCCCGAAAGGATCGGCCCCTACACCAGTGAAGGTATGCCAATAGGCAATGGCAAACTTAAAATGCTCCTTCATGGACTTGTTGCCCACCATCTTGTTCTCATCATAATATTTAAAGGCCATGGGATTATGGGATTCCTTTCCTTCAAACTGTATTTTTCCGATTCCTTTGAAAAATTCCTTATCTCCTTTTGTGATCATAGTTTTCTATTGTTCAATGTTCTAGATATGTTTTTAGTTCTTTTTTCCAGTTGTGATAGGCTTCCTGATAATTTTCAGTGGAAGCGTCCGGTTCATACGTCAACTGAACGGCATCCGTGGCCGTAGCTTCAGCGATACTGTCAAAATCCCCATGGGCATAAGCTGCCGCCCTAGCTGCGCCAACAGCTCCCGTGGTCTCTACAATATCTATGCGGCTATTGGTCAGTGAGGCAATGGTCTTGGAAAATATACCTGCCCGAAAGAGATTGTCATTACCTGCTTTGATCGAGGTGATATCCACCCCGTCGTTTTGTAGGATTTCCATGCCGTATACAAAGGAGAATGCAATGCCTTCCAAGGCCGCCCTGAAAATATGGGGAGCTTTGTGTAGGTTAAACCGAAGGTTCAGAATTCGCGAACCTTTCCCAAAATTGTTCAGCATACGTTCGGTGCCATTCCCGAAGGGAAGAATACTCAACCCTTGGGCGCCAATGGGTATGGATTCCGCCATTTGGTTCATTTGGTGATACGAAAGCCCTTGAGTCAGTTCGTTCCTGATCCAGCTATACTGTATTCCCGTACCGTTGATGCAAAGTAGTTTCCCGATTCTTGGGTCCTTTGGCGTATGATTCACATGGGCAAAGCTATTGATGCGGGTGTGTTCTTGGGTGGTTTCTTTATCGGATAGGGCGTAAACCACTCCTGAAGTACCTCCGGTGGCAGCTATCTGTCCGGGTTCCATCACATTCAAGGATAGGGCGTTGTTGGGTTGGTCCCCTGATCGGTAAAGAATGGGGATGCCCTCGGGAAGTCCAGATTCCAAAGCGCCCTGCTTGCTCACAAAACCCTGTTCCGAAAAAGTGGGACGTATTTCAGAGACCAAGGAAGGATCTATACCAGCTTCCTCCAATAACCATGTAGCCACTTCATTGGTTTTAAAATCCCATAAAATTCCTTCGGAAAGCCCAGATGGTGTGGTAACGCAGGAGCCGGATAATTTTAGGGCAATAAAATCGCCGGGTAGCATGAACTTGTGGATGTTCCTAAAAAATTCAGGTTCGTGGTCCTTGACCCATTTTAGTTTGGAAAGCGTGAAATTTCCGGGGGAGTTGAGGAGATGTTCCACACACTTTTCTTTACCGGCCTTGTTGAACAGCTCTTCCCCGGTTTCCACGGCTCTACTATCGCACCAAATTATAGAGGGCCGGATAGGTTTATGGGACTTATCCACCACGACCAAACCGTGCATTTGGTACGATATGCCTATGCCTTTGATGTCTTCTTTGGAAATCCCATTGTTGGAAATAAGCCCATGTACGGCGGTACAAAGGTGTTTCCACCAGAGTTCAGGGTCTTGCTCTCCCCATCCTGGATTTGGGGCCATGATGGGCATTTCCTTTTCGGGTTGTTGTACAACATCCACCACACTTCCATTCTCTGAATTTACCAAGGCCGCCTTAATGGATGAACTGCCAATATCAAAACCTAACCAATATTTAACCATGTTGTTGTCGAGCGCTTCAAATATTCAATTAAAATAGCATTAAAAATTAAATGTCATCCAAGAATCATGATCAAGAGCAATTTAGGATGGAACAGGAATAATTTTTTGCTAACGATTATTTAAACTAAAAAAGCGGATTGTTTTCCAAAAAAAGTGAGTAATTTGAAACTTTATTTTATTATTTGTAAACATTGTGTCAACCCAAAACGCCCATAAAAGACGGTCTTCCCTGGTATTCGTCCTGCACGCCTCCCTAGCGGCTTTTGGCACCTACTTTTGTATGTATGCCTTTCGTAAGCCTTTCACCGTGGCAACGTTTGACGGGCTGGCTTATTTTGGGGTGGATTACAAAATATTGTTGATCATTGCCCAAGTATTGGGATATGCCCTTTCAAAGTTCATCGGAATCAAGGTAATTTCCGAATTGAAACCCAACCGAAGGTTGCTGCTTTTGATTTCCTTGATCTTTCTGGCCGAGATGGCATTGATAGGCTTTGCAACCCTGCCGGCCCCCTATAATATTTTTTTTATGTTTTTGAACGGCATTCCCCTGGGAATGGTCTGGGGCATTGTGTTTTCTTATGTTGAGGGAAGAAGGTTCACCGATGTGTTGGGAGTGATTCTGTGCGCTAGTTTTATCGTTTCAAGTGGGGTGGTAAAATCCGTTGGGCTTTATGTAATGAATTATTGGGGAGTGAGTGAGCTATGGATGCCTTCGGTCACCGGGGCGCTTTTTGTTCTTCCATTATTATTGTCCTCTTACTTTTTACAACGGGTGCCCCCGCCCACAGCTTCGGATATGGAGCAGCGTACCGAACGTGTTCCCATGACCAGTGAAGATCGGAAAGCCCTTGTGAAGAAATTCTTTTTTCCACTTTTGTTGGTGGTCATTTTTTATACCTTTTTGACCGCGTTTAGGGATTTCCGAGACAATTTTGCCAGGGAATTGTGGGACAGTATGGGGTATCAAGGTGATATTTCCGTCTTTTCCACTTCAGAAATCATCATTGCCATTATTGTGCTCTTGATCATAGGCTCCATTTTTTATGTGAAGGATAACTTTAGGGCATTGTTGACGTATCATTTACTGTTGATATTGGGAACCTTGGTACTGGGAATTTCCACTCTCATGTTCCAAATGGGTTTGATGGCCCCCTTTGTTTGGATGGTCTGCACAGGTTTTGGACTCTACATCTGCTATGTACCCTTCAACTGTCTGTTCTTTGATCGTTTCATTGCGGCATTCAAGATAAAGGGCAACTCAGGGTTCCTGATCTATATAGCCGATGCTTTTGGATATGTGGGCAGTGTTTTGGTGCTCCTCTATAAAAACTTTGGTCAGGCCAACCTTTCATGGCTCAACTTCTTTGTATATGGCACATACGCCGTGGCCATTATCGGTATTTGTATATCAGTGGTGCTTTTTGTCCATTTTGGGGCAAGGCATAAATCAGAAAAATTGAACCAGGAATTGGATTATGGACAATAAATATGATGTAGTTGTTGTAGGTGGTGGTATTTTGGGCACGTTTCATGCCTATCATGCCATGGAATTGGGGATGAAGGTCTGTTTGGTTGAAAAGGACAATTATCCCAAGGGCGCTACCACTCAAAATTTTGGACAGGTAGTTCCATCCGGGATGAACACCAAATGGCAAAAGTACGGGCGGGAAAGCCTTCGAATCTATAAAGAGATCCAGTCCCAGTTTGACATCAGCATTCGCCAAAATGGAACAGTGTACTTGGCATCCAATGAAGAAGAGGAGCAATTGTTGGTGGAGCTAAGGGCCATCAACAACAACAATGAATATAGTTCCAAGATGCTGACGAAGAACGAATGCTTGGAGCGGTATCCCGGCCTACGTAGGGATTATGTAAAGGCTGGACTTTTTTTTCCTGATGAGGTGACCGTTGAGCCTAGGACCATGATCCATAGGCTACAGGAATATCTGGTGGCCCAAAATGGATTGGAGATCAAGACAGGATTTTTGGTTTCTTCCTGCGAGAGAACGGGGAGCGAGATAGAAGTACAGAGCTCGATGGGTGAAAGTATCTTTGGTAAAAAGGTGATCATTTGCAACGGTAGCGATTTTAAGAATCTTTACCCTGAATTGTTTGCCCAAAGCGATTTGGAAGTTTCCAAGCTTCAGATGATGCAGACCAAACCCCAGGAAAATTATACCTTGAAAGGGTCCATTTTAACCGGATGGTCCATCAGAAGGTATGAGGCATTTTACGAATGCCCATCCTATCACGAAATAAAGGCCAAGGAACTACCGGATACCCCGCAGAAAAACTGGGGGGTGCACATTTTGTTCAAACAGGCCTTGGACGGTTCGGTGATCTTGGGAGATTCACATCAGTATGCCGATGCGGCCAATATGGATGATTTAGGGTATGATCTTGATATGGATATTGATAACTTTATGGTGGAGGAAGCCAAAAAAATCTTTCAATTGCCCAACTATGAAATTCAGCGTAGGTGGTACGGGATGTATTCGCAATGCAAGACCAGTGACATCTTCAAAAAGACCATTGATGGGGATATCCACATTGTTACCGGTATTGGAGGTAAGGGCATGACAGGGAGTGCCGGGTTTTCAAAAAAGAATATTGCCAAAATTTTAAATCGATAGAAATCGCTTATGAAAGATATGAAACTAGTTGTGTTTGATATGGCCGGAACTACGGTGAACGAGGACAATGTTGTTTACAAAACAGTACAAAAGGCACTGAACAATGCGGGGGTTGATGTTAGCTTGGACCAAGTATTGGAACATGGGGCAGGGAAGGAAAAATATCAAGCCATATTGGACATTGTTGAACAGGTAAATGCCACTGTGGATGCCAAGGAAGTACATGCCCGTTTCAAGGAAATGCTCAAACAAGCCTATGCCGAGTTGGAGGTGACCACTTATGAAGGGGTGGAACAGCTTTTTGAAACCTTGCGTTCCCATGGGATCAAAGTGGTGTTGAACACGGGGTACGACTCCAATACCGCACAATCATTGTTGCAAAAATTGGGTTGGATACCAGGAAATCAAATAGATGCACTGATCACGGCCGATGATGTGGAAGTGGGAAGGCCTTCTTCGGAAATGATCGATAAGGCCATGGCCTTATTCAATATTACCGATCCAGAGCAAGTGCTCAAAGCTGGTGATTCTGAAATAGATATTGAGGAAGGTAAAAACGCCAACTGCGGGATTACTATTGGGGTCCTTACCGGGGCACAGACCCGGGAACAATTGGAGAAAGCCGAGCCAACCTACATCTTGGAGTCATTAAGTGACCTGAAAGAAATCCTGTTCAAGGATTAGATAAAGAAATAGACCACCAACATCTTTGAAGGAACTTTGCCCCTGTTGATGGGAACATGGGGAATCCTTCCATCGAAAAAGATGGAATCCCCTTCCTTCAAAAGTACTTCCTGGTCCCCAATGACGTATGCACACTCACCGGTTAGAATGTATTTGAACTCAAAGGCATCTGTAATTACTTTTTCCCGTTCGGAGTTGGGCTGCACCTCCAAGAGTACACTTTCAAAACCAACGGAGTTCAATTGTTTTCCAAAGATGTAATTGTAGGTAAATCCAATGGCTTCGTCCTCTTTTTCAATGATGGTCTGTTCTTCTTTCCGCGACACCAAAAAGTTGTGCCCATTGACCTTGGGCATACCATCAAAGAAATCGATCATCTCGGTTTCCAAAGCCCCCACGATTTTTAAAAAAACGGGTAAGGAAGGGATGGTCCTGCCATTTTCTATGCGTGAAATCAACCCAGCGGTAACTCCAGCTTGGATGGCAACATCGCTGATCGTCTTTTTGTTGCCTCTCCGTATTTCCTTGATGCGTTTGCCAATGCCTATCAGATAATCATCCATGATAACTTAACCTCGTGTATTTTAGTATTTATAATATTTTGGAAAAAGGAACAAATAAAGTATGTTTCTTAACCTATTGTTAAACAGTAATATATTAAGGTGTTCACTTGGTGCAAGATACCATAAAATTTGAATATTTGTAAATAATGTTTAGCTAACATTATGGCGATTCTTTTAACCTTTCCATATCTTTTTTTTAATCTGTTCAACTGCGTGCCTTAACGCTTGTGTTGGATATTTGTTGATAAATAATTAACCAAATTTTACAAATATTCAACAAATGAAAAAAGCATTCGTAGCGTTTATACTTGCCTTTACCGTAAGTATTGTCGGCTATTCCCAAACCACATTTTCAGGTACGGTTGTGGATGAAAACAGTGTACCGTTGCCTGGGGCATCGGTTGTTGTGAAAGGTAGCACCGTAGGGGTGGCTGCAGATTTTGATGGAAACTTTGAAATTGGAATTCCCCAGGAAGGTGGAATTTTGGTAGTTTCCTATATAGGGTATATAGCCCAAGAATTTGATCCTTCCGGAAAGACCATGGCAACCATTATGCTACAACCCGATTCGCAGCAATTGGATGAAGTGGTGGTTACGGCTTTAGGTATCAAAAGGGAAACCAAAAAATTGGCCTATGCCGTTCAAAAAGTTTCCGGGGAGGAGATTTCTGAAGCAAAGGAAACCAATGTGGTGAACTCACTTGCCGGTAAAATGGCGGGGGTTCAGGTCACTGGAGGGAACTCCGGTGTGGGATCGTCCTCTCAGATCATCATCCGTGGGGAAAATTCATTGAATCCTAGCCCCAATGCCAACTCTCCTTTATTTGTGGTGGATGGTATTCCTATTAATAATAATGTGAGCAGCCGTGGTTCCGAAGGTAACATGGAAGTGGATTACGGGAATGGTGCCATGGACATCAACCCGGATGACGTGGAGACCATGACCGTATTGAAAGGTCCCAATGCAACCGCACTTTATGGTTCAAGAGGTGCCAATGGGGTTGTCCTCATTACCACAAAATCAGGAAGAGGTACAAGAGGTATCGGTGTTTCATATACCAATAACACCACCTTTGAGGATTTGTTGACCTTGCCTAAATATCAAAATAGATACGGACAGGGGTCTGGTGGACAATTTGCCTTTAATGATGGAGGTCAGAACCGTTCCTTGACTGGAGGGGTCAATGACCATGTGGATGAAAGCTGGGGTCCTGCCTTGGACGGACAACTGATTCCACAGCATGACAGCCCTACCAGCAGTGGATTGCGTGCTGGGGATGTACATGTACGACCTAGAAATCCTGATGGTACTTTCGCGGATGAAATCATTGCGACTCCTTTTTCACCGTATCCAAACAATATTGATGATTTCTTCAGGACCGGGTTTACCATGAGTAACAACATTGCATTGACGGGGGGTAATGAAGATGGAAATTTCAGGGTGTCTTTCACCGATTTGCAGAGCGAGAGCGTTATTCCAAACTCCAACTTTAAAAGACGTTCCTACCAAGTGAACGGAACCTATAACCTGACCGATTGGTTGAAGGTGACAGGATCCATGAACTACATCAATTCCAATTCAAGGAACCGTCCCAACAACTCTTATGGAACGGAAAACGTAATGTATCTATGGATCTGGTTCGGTCGTCATATAGACATGAACGGACTAAGGGATTACTGGCAGCCCGGTTTGGAAAATGTACAACAGTACAACTACAACTATAACTACCATGACAACCCGTTCTTTACGGTTTTTGAAAACACAAACGCCTTTAACAAGGACCGTGTGATCACCAACTTGCGGGCCGATTTGCAGTTGACCAAGGATTTGAGCTTTATGTTGCGCTCCGGGTTTGATTATTCCAATGAACTGGATATGCGTAAAAGGGCTTTTTCAACCCAGCGATTCCCAAATGGGCAGTATCGTGAGGACTACATTTATGCCTACGAGCAGAACACCGATTTCCTATTGGCCTATAACAAGGAGTTGAACGAAGATTTTGACTTTGGAATTTCCATGGGGGCCAACCATCGTTCGGCAAAGAACAGATATCAGCGTATCAGCGCCAACTCATTGTCCATTCCTGACATCTACAATTTTGGTAATGCCGCCGAGCCTTTGACACAGAGTGATTACGACAGCAAGTTTACCGTAAACAGTTTGTATGCCTTTTCAAACATTTCCTATAAGGACTATGCGTTCTTGGATGTGACTGCCCGTAACGACTGGTCGTCCACTTTACCCGATGGAAACAATAGCTATTTCTATCCTTCGGTTGGATTGAGTTTCATTCTTTCCGATATGTTTGAGATGCCAAAAGCCATCAGTTTTGCCAAAATCCGTGGAGGATGGGCCAGCGTGGGTAACGATACCGACCCTTACAACTTGGCTGCCACCTATGGTTTTGGAAACACCTTTAATGGATTTTCCAGGGCATATTCACCTTCAGAATTGAAACTGGCAGACCTAAAACCGGAAAGAACCAACTCGTTTGAAGTGGGTGCCGATCTACGATTCTTCCAAAGTCGCCTAGGTTTGGATGTTGCAGCGTACAAGTCTGCTACTGATAACCAAATTCTATCCCTTCCGGTTTCCAACACTTCAGGATATGGATCAAGGATCATCAACGCCGGTGAAGTGGAGAATAAAGGTATTGAGGTTACATTGAGCGCAACTCCTGTAAAGACCAATAACTTTAGCTGGGATACCAATATCAACTTTACCGCCAACCGTGGCGAAGTAAAGGAACTTACCGATGGACTTACCAGTTATTTGGTAAAAGAGAACTACCTACAAGTGGTGGCCGAAGTTGGTGAGCGAATGGGCGATTTGTACGGAACAGGATTTGAGCAGGTTACCGACAAGAGCAGCCCATACTATGGACAGTGGATTATTGATGAGGGTTCAGGCTTGCCTATCCGAAGCAATGAACTGCGCAATCTTGGAAACTACAATCCAGATTTCATGGTAGGTTTCCAAAACAGCTTCCAGTATAAAAACTTCAGGTTCGGATTCCTTTTCGATTGGAGACAAGGTGGGGTGTACCACTCTAGGACCGTTGCCATTGGAGGAACAACAGGAATGTTGGATTTTACAGTGCCAGGACGTGAGACAGGAATCGTTGCGCAAGGTGTGATTGACAATGGGGATGGAAGCTATACACCCAATACGCAGAGTGTGGCCGCATCCAATTACTATTCCCATGTGTACAATAGAAGCAATGAGCAAAGCTCAATGTTCGATGCAACCTATGTGAAACTTCGCGAAGTAAAGTTGGGATATACCTTCCCAAGTAAATTATTGGAAAGAACCCCGATTAGGTCAGCTACCATTTCACTGGTTGGCCGTAACCTCGCTTTGTGGACAGAAAACGACCACGTAGATCCTGAGACCATTTCTTTCTCCGGAGGCAATATTGTGCCCGGTGTAGAAGACATGGCCCTGCCCAGCACCAGAAGTTTTGGACTGAACCTTAATGTAGAATTTTAAATAGTCAAGACGAAAAAAAGATGAAGACATCAAACATCATAGCGTCAATATTTCTAGCGGGAACCTTAATGGTGTCCTGTACCGAAAACTTTGAAGAAATCAATATGAACCCTAATGCCCCGGAGCAGGTAAGTGCCAACTTGCTGGTATCTACCGTGACCTCGGAAATTACCAGAACACTTACAGAAGAGGGCTACAGCGATGGAAACACCATTACTCAATTGATGGCCAAGAACAACTTTCCTGGATTTAGCCAATTTGATTGGGGAGATCAAGGCATGTGGAATTTCTTCTACAATTACTTGCCGGAAATCAACGATATTTTGGAAATATCAAGGGCAGAGGGTACACAAAATGCAACCTATGAAGGGATAGCCCTTACCATGAGGGCCCTTAGTTTTGCCAACCTGACCGACTTGTATGGACATGTTCCTTACTCTGAAGCCATGTCCGGTAAGTCAGATGGAATATTTACTCCGGTATATGATGATCAAGAGACCGTTTATAATGGGGTGTTGCAAGATTTGGCCGACGCAGATGCCGCACTGGCCAAAGGAGAGGCAATTGCAGGTTCTTCAGGAGATGTGATCTTCAATGGGGATGCTACCAAATGGAGAAGATTGGCAAACTCATTGAGACTGCGCTATTTAATGCGGATTTCAAAACGTAGGGATGTTTCTGCCGACATGCAGTCCATTGTCAATGCAGGAAACTATATCGATTCCAATGCGGACAATGCCGTATTGGTGTACAGTGGAACCTCCAACACAGATTCTTGGCCGCAGAGTACTGGCCGTATTGGTGGATTTGACGAGAAAAGCTTGTGTACCACCTTGTTGGATTATTTTGAACGCTTTAATGATCCACGTTTGGATATTTGGTTCGATAGAAACAGTGATGGTGATTGGGTGGGTATCCCAATTGGCCTAAACCAGGACAACGCCCGTGCCTATGATGACGAGTTCAGCCCAAGCAGGTTGGATGTGGAGTTGTTTTATTTTTCTGCCACTCAAGCCGAAGCTTTCATCATGAAAAACTCTGAAGTACAATTTATTTTGGCGGAAGCTGCCGAAAGAGGCATCATTACTGGAAGTGCGGAGAGCTATTACAATGAAGGTATTAGGGCAAGCCTTTCCTATTGGGGGGTTGATGATGCCGACATTGAAGCCTATTTGTTGGAATCCGAAGTGCAATATGATGGTACCTTGGAACTTTTATTGACCCAAAAGACCATTGCCCTTTGGAATGTGGACTATCAAGGTTGGATGGATTACAGAAGAACAGGCATGCCTGCATTGGAAACGGGTCAAGACGACTTGAACGGAGGAAGATATCCCGTTCGTTTCCTTTATCCTTCATCGGAACAAACCCTGAACAAGACCAATTATGACAGTGCCGTAAGTGCCATGGGCGGAGAGGGAGACAATATAAATACCAAAGGTTGGTGGGAAACCGGAACCAGATATTAGTAGAAGAATTCATTCATTTCAGCGAGCAAACGGTTGCCTCTTAATGGGGCAGCCTTTGCTATTTAAGACTTATGACCATGATAAAAAAAGCACTTTGTTTGTTTCTGTTGGCCGTCTTGGTTTTTGCCTGTGACAAAACGGATAAAAAAGAATTCACCATAGATCATGTGGTTGTGATTGGAGTGGATGGGATGAGTCCGGATGGTATCCGAAAAGCAAACACCCCCATGTTGGACTCCATGGTGCATAATGGAGCCGCAACCATGCAGGCAAGGTCGGTCCTACCTTCAAGTTCCAGTCCCAATTGGGCCAGTATGATTATGGGAGCCGATACGGAGCAGCATGGGATCACTTCCAACGGATGGGAGAAATTTGACCATCAATTGCCTCCGGTCGTGGCTACCAAGAACGGAACTTTCCCTACCATCTTTACCCTCTTCAAGGACCAACAGCCAGAAGCCCATGTGGGTGCGATTTACGATTGGGACGGTTTTGGTAGATTGTTTGAAAAGGACGATGTTGATTTTGATATCAATGGCGACCACGAAGATGGGACTACCACAGATGCAATAGCCTACATTAAAGAACACACTCCCAAGTTTACGTTTGTACATCTGGACCATGTGGACCATGCCGGGCACAGTATGGGCCATGGCAGCCGGGAATATTACACTTCTGTTGCAAAAGCGGATTCCTTGATCACTGAGATTGTAAAGGCCACCAAGGAAGCCGGGATGTTTGAAAAGACCTTGTTCATTGTATCTGCCGATCATGGGGGATTGGGTTATGGACATGGTGGGGAGAGTTTGGCCGAAATGACCATTCCATTTATCATGTACGGGGCCGGGGTGAAGAAGGGCTATGAAATTGAAGAAACCGTATACCAATACGACAATGCCCCTACTGTAGCCTACGCCATGGGACTGCAAACCCCACAAGCGTGGATTGGCAGACCTGTAAAAGGGGCTTTTATAGGAAATGAAAAACCCAAACTGACCTACAAGCGAAAAGAGCAGATCACCCAACCCAAGATTCTTCCCGATGCGGGCCATTATGAGCCGGCAGGCGGAGTTTTTAAAGCCGATTCCGTGGCAGTGGTGATACAAAACCCGAACAATAGTGGGGAAATTCGCTATGTGCTGGGGGGTGAGGTGCCAACGGCAACCAATAGCTCAGTGTACCAAGACACCTTCTATCTGAAGGAAACGGCTGTGCTAAAAGCTGCTGTTTTTCAGAATGGAGCCATGGCAAGCACCATGGCCGAGGCTAATTTTAGAATTGTACCCAAAACCAAGGAAGATCCCGTAAAGTTTCAGATATTCTATGGGGAAAAAATGGAAAAGCTTCCCAATTTCTCTACGCTAAAACCGATAAAGGAAGGATATTTAACGGAGTTCTCCCATAAGCAGGCCTTGAGTCCGGACATTCAACAAGATCAGGTGGCCTTGGTGTTGGAAAGCTATTTGGAAATCGAAGAGGAAGGAAAGTATCGCTTCTTTACCAATAGTGATGATGGCAGCAAACTCTATGTGGATGGAACATTGGTGGTGGACAACGACGGGGACCATGGCGTTTTGGAACGTAGTGGAACCATGGAGTTGACCAAGGGACGTCATGAAGTGCGTGTGGAGTTCTTCAATGGTGGCGGGGGCTACCATTTGGATGTAAAGTATCAGGGGGCCAATGTTCCCAAGCAGATTATGCCTGCAAATAAATTATACAGAGTCAAGTAATAGATGTTCCTCAACCTTAAAAAATTGGGTTTTTTGATGTTTGCCCTGTCTGTTTGGATTTCACATGGACAGGATAAACAATTGCCCAATTGGAAGCCTGGTTTTTTGGATATCCACCACATCAACACCGGTAGGGGAGATGCTGCTTTTATGGTATTTCCGGATGGGACAACATTCTTGGTGGATGCTGGCGACATGTCCGAGACCCACCCAAGGACCACATCAAGTAGAAATGCCAAGTTGGTTCCCAATCGGTCAAAAACTGCCCCTGAATGGATTGTGGATTATGTGGACCAATTCATACCTAAAAACCAAAATAGGCAGTTGGATTATGCCTTGATCACCCATTACCACGATGATCATTTTGGGGAGGTGGACTCCCTGCGAAAAATAGCACCGGGAGGGTATCAGTTGACCGGGATTATGGCAGTGGGTTCGTTGTTGCCCATCAAAAAACTGATTGATCGCGGATTTGAGTTTCCCTTGGATTTAAAGGATGCCAAAGTGCAATCCGAGGAACGTTTCTCCAAGGATACATACGGCATGGTTTCCACCTTGAAGGAATATTGGAAGTTCATCGATTATCAATCCAAAGAAAACGGATTGGAAAATGAAGCCTTGAAAGTGGGTGCCGTGGACCAAATCGTTTTGAAGCACAATCCAAAGGATTATCCTGATTTTTCCGTTCGAAATATTGCCTCCAATGGAGTAATCTGGACTGGAGAGGACGAAAATAAGTTTTCCCTTTTTAAAGCTGGAGAATATCCGGGTGAAAACCCCTTGAGCAATTGTATCAGGATAGATTATGGGAAATTCAACTATTTTACCGGAGGGGATATTGCGGGAATCGATGGGTTTGGGCAAACGGACCTCAACGCCCTTGAATCGCATGTGGCACCCGTCATTGGCCCGGTGGATGTGGCCACGTTGAATCATCATGGTAATCGGGATTCCCAGAACCCCTATTATGTCCGTACCATTAGGCCGCGGGTTTGGATCCAACAAAACTGGACGGCTGACCATCCGGGGGAGGAGGTACTGCGAAGAATCACCTCTAAACAACTCTATCCTGGCGATCGCGATATTTTCTCCACCATTATGCTGCAGGGGACCAAGGATGTCATAGGGGGCAAGGTGAATCAATACAAAAGTCAGGAAGGACACATTGTGGTTCGGGTGTATGATAACGGAAACATGTACGATATTTATGTGTTGGACGACACATCCGAAGAACGTAAAATACGAGCAAAATATGGACCATACAAAGCGAGATAGGCACAGCGGGGAATATGTTGTGGAAGGAGACATCAACCTAACCTCCGCGAGAGGGAAGTGGGTAGAAGGCGATGTGAACGAACAAACCAAGGAACTATTGGAAAAAGATGCCAAGTACTTTTTGCATCAATCCATGTCAACCCCTTGTTTGGATGTCTTGAAAAACTGCGAAGGCTCATATATTGAAAGCATTTCAGGTAAAAAATACCTCGACTTCCATGGAAACAATGTGCATCAAATTGGGTTTTCCAATCCCAAATTGGTGGGTCGGTTGACGGAACAATTACAAGGATTGACCTTTTCTACCCGAAGATATACCAATGAGGTGGCCATAAAATTTGCCGAAAAGTTGACCTCGGTCTGTCCGAAGGGCCTCAATAGGGTATTGCTCACCCCAAACGGAAGCTCCGCAATTGGCATTGCCTTGAAATTGGCACGGGCGGTTACGGGAAAGCACAAGGTGGTTTCGTTTTGGGATTCCTTCCATGGCGCTTCACTGGATGCCATCAGCGTAGGGGGCGAATCGGTTTTTAGGGAGCATATGGGTCCTTTGATGCCCGGTGTGGAACGCATTCCACCCCCAATTACCTACAGGGGCATTTTTGAAGGAAATGAAGATAAAGCACTGGAATATTTGGAGTACGTACTTTCCAAGGACAACCAGATAGGGGCCTTGTTGGCGGAGACTATCAGGAATACCGATGTGCAGATTCCTTCGGAAAAATTTTGGAAAGGGGCCCGCGAACTTTGTACCAAGCATGGAGTATTGTTGATTTTGGATGAAATTCCAATCGCTTTGGGAAGGACCGGAAAAATGTTCGCTTTTGAACACTATGGCATTGAACCCGACATCCTTTGTCTTGGCAAGGGATTGGGAGGGGGGATCATTCCCCAAGCCGCCATTGTAACCCGGGATGAATACAACACCTTTGGGCATATCTCCTTGGGGCACTATACCCACGAGAAAAGTCCGCTGGGGGCCATGGCGGGCTTGACGGTTCTTGACATCATCGAGGAAGAGAACCTTTTGGACAAGGTAAAAACCCACGAAGCCTTTCTAAAAAATGCACTGTACAAATTGCACCGAAAATATTCCTTGATCGGCGATGTAAGGGGCATGGGCTTGCTTTGGGGTATAGAACTGGTCACCAATAGGACCACCAAGGAAAAAGCTGTTGTGGAGGCCGAGGAAATCATGTACGAATGTCTAAAATTGGGATTGAGCTTTAAGGTTTCCAAAGGAAACGTACTGCAATTATCCCCCCCACTGACCATATCACAAGAAGAACTGGAAAAAGCCTTGGAAATATTGAACGAGGCCTTCCTTAAAACCAATGCAATTGTCTAATGAAAAAGATCAACCAACTATTATTCTATTTTTTTGCAGGTACGGTCATGGCCGTGGCCCAGGAACAACCCCAAATTTTGGTGCAGCCCTATTTGCAGGATGCACAACCCAACTCCATCATCATCAAATGGGAGACCAGTAGCGGGGAGGAAAGTATTGTGGAATGGGGAGCCACGGAAAAATTGGGAAAGAAGACCCAAGGGATAGCCTATGATGTCAACTTTTCGGATACGAGGATCCATGAGGTGAAGTTAACAGGTCTGCAACGGTTCACCGAATACTACTACCGGGTAAGGACGGGCAAGGTGAAATCGGATATTTATCAATTTAAGACCCCACCTTTTGCCAGCGACCAGGAATCATTCAATATTGTGGCCATGAGCGATATGCAATACGACAGTCAAAACCCCAACAAGTTTTCCGAAATGGTGAATGAAGGGGTGATACAGTACTTGGAACAGGAGTTTGAAGGCAAATTGCCCGAAAATTTGGCCTTGGTGATGATTCCCGGAGATTTGGTGGCCACAGGAAGCAACTACAGTCAGTGGAAGAACCATTTTTTTGACCCAGCCCAAAAGCTTTTTGCAGAAGTTCCCGTATATCCCGTTTTGGGCAATCATGAGCGGAACTCCGTATTCTATTTCAAATATTTTAGTCTTCCCGAAAATGGTACCCCGGCCTATGCCGAACATTGGTGGTATAAGGACTACGGCAATACACGGGTCATTGGATTGAATTCCAATGAAGGCTACCGCGATTTAAGGGAACAATACGAATGGTTGGAAAACGTCTTGGCCGAAACCGAGAAAAATGATGCCATTGACTTTGTTTTTGCCCAATTGCACCATCCCCATAAATCGGAACTTTGGATTCCCGGAGAGGAAGAATCAACCGGAAAAGTAGTGAAGATGTTAGAAGCGTTTTCCACCAAGACAGGAAAACCCAGTATCCACTTTTTTGGCCATACACACGGCTATTCCCGGGGACAGTCCCGGGACCATAAGCATTTGTGGGTGAATGTGGCATCGGCAGGTGGAGCCATAGACAATTGGGGCGAGTTTGAAGGTAGGGATTATGATGAGTTTACCGTGACCCAGGACGAATACGGATTTGTAATGGTTGAAGTGGATGGTAACCGGGAAGACCCCAAATTTACCATTAAACGCATCAGTAGGGGAAATGAAGAAGATTTTAGGGACAACGAACTTCGTGATAGCATCACCATCTGGAGAAAGGAACGGAAGCCAGTTGCACCCATGCCTTTGACCCCAAAAGAAGATCAAGAGGCAAGTATAGAAGGAACCATCCTTAAAGCCGGAACTTTTGAAAGTAGTCATCAGGGAACCTTTCATGCGGCATCGCATTGGCAGGTTTCAGAGGCCAAGGACTTTGAAAAGTTGGCCTTTGAAAGCTGGAAGCAGCATGAAAACTGGTACTACAAGGAAAACAGACAAAGGGATGATGACCTTACGGATGAAAAGACCAAGCGTCTAAAACCAAATACCACGTATTTTTGGCGAGTAAGATACCGGGACCAAAACCTGAATTGGAGCGATTGGTCCGAAATAACATCCTTTAAAACCAAATAAAACATGAAGAACAGGATTTTGCTTTTGATCACGGCATTTGTGGCCATTATTCATTTGGGGAATGCCCAAGACTCCAACAGCACTAAAGTTATTTTAATTACGTTGGACGGGTTCCGTTGGCAGGAACTTTTTACGGGGGCAGATTCCCTTTTGGTAGCGAACAAGGAATACGTTCACAATCCGGATATGTTGAAGAATACCTACTGGAGGGATACCCCAAGAGAACGAAGAGAGGTGCTTTTGCCATTTGTATGGGGTCAAGTGTCCAAAATGGGCCAATTGCATGGCAACAGGAGCCTGGACAGCAAAGTGAACCTTACTAATACCATGTGGTTCTCCTATCCAGGCTATAACGAGATACTTACCGGTACCGCGGACGATGCCAGAATCACCAGTAACGATAAGATGAACAACCCCAACACTACCATTTTGGAACGGTACAACAATTCCCCCGAAGGGAAGGGAAAGGTTGCTGCATTTGGGAGCTGGGATGTGTTTCCGTATATCATCAACGAAGAGCGATCAGGGATTCCCGTAAACGCCGGTTTTGAATCGGCCACCGAAAACCTGAACGAGCGCGAGAAATTCCTCAACCAATTGCAGGAACAGATTCCCAGCCCTTGGGGCAGTGTTCGGTTGGATGCCTTTACCCATCACTATGCCTTGGAGCATATGAAAAAAGAGCATCCCGATCTGGTCTACATTTCCTACGGGGAAACCGACGATTTTGCACATGATGGGGATTATCAATCCTATTTGAAATCGGCCCACAACACCGATGCCCTGATCAAGGAACTTTGGGAGTTTGCCCAAGAAGATGAATTCTATAAGGGCCAAACCGTCTTTTTGATCACCACCGATCATGGTAGGGGCACCCAACCCTTGGATACTTGGAGAAGCCATGGAAGTAAGATCAATGGGGCAGGCCAAGTTTGGTTGATTGCCTTCGGAAAGGGCGTTAAAGCATTGGGAGAGATGGAAAATGAACAGTTATACTCCAATCAGATTGCCCCCACGGTGCTACAGCTCTTGGATATTCCCATAGTCAAAGAAATCAAGGGGAGTCCCTTAAAATTATAAGTACGTCAGTTTTATTTTCAGTTAATTAGTTTGAGTTAGTTTGTCAGGGCCCGCACGAAGTGCGGGCCCTTGCTTTTTATGGATTTTCATCTTATCGTGGTCATGGGTGTTTTTGCCTAAAATGGTTACCTTAGAGGGGTATAACTTTTATATGAAAGAAGAACTTTTAGGAACATTCAGTTCCCATTTTGAGCAACCCCTTATTGATGAGATTATTGAAGTAGGCAAGTGCATGGAAGTCCCTGCAGGTGAGACCATCATGGATATCGGAAACTATATCAGAAGTATTCCATTGCTGCTTTCTGGAGCCATTAAAGTGTTACGGGAAGATGATGAGGGTGATGAATTGTTGCTCTACTATCTGGAACAAGGGGAGACCTGTTCCGTGACCATGGCCTGTTGCATGGGACACACCCAAAGCGAGATCAGGGCCATTGCCGAGACCGATGCCAAAATTGTTATGGTACCCGTCCAAAAAATGGAGGAATGGATGGGCAAGTACAAAGGATGGCGCAATTATGTGTTCGAAAGCTACCATAACCGATTGAATGAACTATTGCAGACGGTGGACAGTATTGCCTTTAAAAATTTAGATCAGCGCTTGGTGGACTACCTCAAAAAGAAAATTGAGGTGACCAACGACAATCAGATACGAAGTACCCATCAAGAGATTGCCTATGATTTGCATACCTCGAGGGTAGTGATATCACGCTTGTTGAAAAAGCTCGAGAAAATGAAGAAATTGGTCCTTCACAGGAATTACATCCAGATTTTGGATCTATAGGTCTGTGCCTTTGGTTACTGTAAAGCAACACACGGAACCGTATTTTTGTTCAAAACCAATCCTATGCTTAAACGGTTTTTTCCCTTTTTATCGTGGTTGAAGACCTATAATCGTTCACTCCTTTATGGGGACCTTATTGCCGGACTCACCTTGGGGGTCATGTTGGTGCCCCAGGGGATGGCTTATGCCATGATTGCGGGAATGCCCCCAATTTATGGGCTTTACGCTGCATTGGTTCCGCAGATTGTCTATGCATTGACAGGGACATCTCGCCAACTGGCGGTGGGCCCGGTGGCCATGGATTCCCTATTGGTGGCGGCAGGAGTAGGCGCTTTACAACTTGCCAACACCCAAGATTATATTGCAGCCGTACTTCTTTTAGCTCTTCTTATAGGGGGTGTTCAATTGGTATTGGGTTTTTTTAGAATGGGATTTTTTGTCAATTTTTTGTCCAAACCCGTCATTAGTGGATTTACCTCGGCTGCGGCCATTTTGATTGGATTGGGCCAACTGAAACATATTTTTGGGGTCCAGATTTCGCAATCCAGCAAAATACACCAGCTGTTGGGAAATATTTTTGACAGTTTGGGGCAGATCAACCTCTATGCGTTGGGATTGGGTATTGTTGCCATTCTTCTTATCCTCCTCATGAACCGCATCAGCAAAAAAATACCCACACCGCTAATCATTGTAATAATAGGGGTTTTGGCTGTGCTGTTTTTGAATTTGGAAACCAAGGGAATCCAGGTGGTGGGAGAAGTGCCTATAGGACTACCCAATTTTCAAATACCAGTTTTGCAATGGGAGCTAACAGGACAATTGTTGCCCATAGCCATTACGGTGGCCCTATTTGGGTTCATGGAGTCTATTTCCATTGCCAAGACCATCGAAGAAAAACACAAGGATTATGAGCTCGATGCTAATCAAGAACTCAGGGCTTTGGGTCTTTCCAATCTTTTGGGATCTCTTTTTCAATCCTTTCCCGTATCTGGAAGCTTTTCTAGGACTGCGGTCAATGAGCAGGCCGGGGCAAAGACAGGAATGGCACTTATTTTTAGTGCGCTGTTGATTGCTGGCGTCCTTTTGTTTTTAACACCCTTGTTCCATGATTTGCCAGCTGCGGCATTGGGGGCAATCATTATTGTATCGGTCTTTGGACTTATCGATGTAAACTACCCGGCACAGCTTTTTAAAAGTAGAAAAGACGAGTTTTTATTATTGATTGCCACTTTTTTGATGACATTGTTTATTGGGTTGATAGAAGGAATATTATTGGGCGTTTTGTTGTCCCTTCTCCTTTTGGTATACCGAATTTCCAATCCCCATATTGCCGTTTTGGGACGCATAAAAGGCACTGATTATTTTAAGAATGTAAACCGGTTTCCGGAAGAAGTGGAGGTAGAGACTGACAAGCTCATCATTCGATTTGATGCCCAACTGTATTTTGGCAACAAGGATTACTTCAAAAAACAGCTTTATCAACAAATAGAAAAAAAAGGAAGTGGGTTGAAGTATATCATCCTTAATGCGGAGGCCATCAACTATATTGATAGCAGTGCAACAACGCTTTTGGAGAGGATTATTTTGGATTTACGGGAAAGGGGTGTCCAATTGTTGATAACAGGTGCCATAGGGCCCACAAGGGATATTTTGTACGACAGTGGGCTTATCAATGTCATTGGTGAGGAAAACCTTTTTGTACAAACATTTGAGGCAGTGGACTGTTGCTCCGACCACAGGGAAAGGACTGGAATTCAGAAAAGGGTCTCGCTGCAATCCAAAACAAAGACTTTGTAACTTTGGTAACTGTGCAGGTGAAAGTACCTATGTATTTTTGACAAAAATCTTAAGACATGAAAATTGAACAAATCTATACTGGATGTTTGGCCCAAGGGGCATATTATATAGAAAGCGAAGGCGAA
The DNA here is from genome assembly GCF_965248585.1 of Flagellimonas alvinocaridis. NCBI lineage: Bacteria > Pseudomonadati > Bacteroidota > Flavobacteriia > Flavobacteriales > Flavobacteriaceae > Flagellimonas > Flagellimonas alvinocaridis. Next base: position 3,443,445 of record NZ_OZ252111.1, on the reverse strand, counting down.
GTGGCCATTATTGACCCACTTAGGGAAGTAAAGCCATATATTAAAAAGGCCAAGGAGCGTGGGGCGACCATAAAATATATTTTTGAGACCCATTTCCATGCCGATTTTGTAAGTGGTCATGTGACCTTGTCCAAAGAGACCGGGGCTCCCATTGTTTATGGCCCTACCGCCCAACCTTCTTTTGATGCTATTATCGCAGAGGACGGGCAAGAGTTTAAACTCGGTAAGATTACCATTAAAACGCTACACACTCCTGGGCATACCATGGAGAGTACCACCTATTTGTTAAGAGATGCAAATGGAAAGGACCATGCCATTTTTAGTGGCGATACACTGTTCTTGGGCGACGTGGGGCGTCCGGATTTGGCCCAAAAAGCAGCGCATATGACCCAAGAGGAGTTGGCCGGCACCTTGTACGACAGCCTTCGAAACAAAATCATGCCCTTGGCCGATGATGTCATTGTGTACCCAGCACACGGTGCAGGCTCTGCCTGTGGAAAGAACATGATGAAGGAAACCGTGGACACCCTAGGTAATCAGAAGAAAATGAACTATGCCCTACGGGCAGATATGAACAAAGAAGAATTTGTCAAGGAGGTCACCGATGGCCTTTTGCCACCTCCCCAATATTTCCCATTGAATGTGAAAATGAACAAGGAAGGGTATGAGGATATAGATACTGTCCTAAAAAGAGGAACCCAAGCCTTAAGTCCAGATGCATTTGAGGCAGCGGCCAATGAAACAGGCGCTGTGGTTTTGGATGTGCGTCACCAAACCGATTTCGCCAAGGCACATGTACCACGATCTATTTTCATTGGACTGGATGGAAGTTTTGCCCCATGGGTAGGCGCTTTGATTGCAGATGTGGAACAACCTATTCTTTTAGTGGCTCCAGAAGGTAGGGAAGAAGAGACCATTACCCGCCTCTCCAGAGTAGGGTTCGATGGTACTTTTGGATATTTGAAAGGTGGATTGAAAGCGTGGAAAGCAGCAGGCAAGGAAGTGGATACGGTAAAAAGCGTTTCTGCGGATGAATTAAAAAAAGCCATGGAAGAAAAAGTCCCTGTATTTGATGTTAGGAAGGAAACGGAATATCAGGCTGAACATGCGGAGAATGCCATATTGACCCCATTGGACTTTTTAAACGATTATCTGGCTGAATATCCAGAGAATGAAACCTTTTATATTCACTGTGCTGGAGGATATAGAAGTATGATAGCGGCTTCTATCCTAAAAAGCAGGGGAATACATAATCTTATTGATGTGGCCGGTGGTTTTGGTGCCATGAAAACAGCAGGGATTCCTGTAACGGATTACGTTTGTCCAACTACTTTAAAATAATAACATGCGAAAAGCACTAAAATTTACCCTCTTTACTTTTAGTTTTTTGTGGATGATGTCTTGTCTTCCCCAACAAAAGGAAGTGGTGAAAAAAATAGATAAGGCCACCGTGCAGGCTGAAGTGATAGCCAAAGATGTGCAGTTAGTTGATGTGAGGACTCCAGCCGAATACGACCAAGGGCATATTGATGATGCTGTTAATTTTGATGTGAGCGATACCGAGACTTTTTCAACCCAGATAGAAAACTTGGACAAGGACAAACCGATATATGTCTATTGCAAAAAGGGAGGGCGAAGTAATAAGGCCGCTGAAATTCTAAAGACCAAAGGATTTACCCAAATCTATGATTACTCAGGAGGCTATGATGATTGGAAGAAAATAGAATAGCTCCCTTTCCAAGGGAATTTATTTTTTCCTTTTTCGGAATCCGTGAACCAACTGTCCCCAAAACCCTTTGGGCAGGGTTTCGTCACCCGGAAACCCCAATCTAATCTTTCCACTGCTTTCCGGAACATAATTGGTGCGGAACATGTAATCCCAAAGGCTAAGGCTTATTCCAAAATTCATCCCATAGGGATGTTCTTTCGGAAGATTGTAGGCATGATGGTATAAATGCATCACGGGATTGTTCAAAATGTATTTCAATGGTCCCCAGGTAAGTTTTATGTTGGAGTGGTTAAAATGCCCAATGGCAATGGCAGCAAAATGTACAATAAAGGCTTGCTCAGGCTCAAATCCGCCCAAAACCATAACGCCCAAAGTTTTTAGGGGTTTGTAGAGGATGTTTTCCATCCAATGGTAGCGGAGGTGGGCGGCAAACCCCATTTCCTTAACGCTGTGGTGTACCTTGTGAAACTCCCAAAAAGCTGGTACCCTGTGCAAGAGCACATGGGTGAACCACTGCACAAAATCGAGCACAATAAAGAAAACCAGTAATTGGACCCATTGCGGCCAGAGGGTAACATCCACTAGGGCTAGACTCTTTGAGCTGATGCCCATATCCAAAAAGAGAATTCCTAGCACTTTGTACACGCCACTTACGACTATGGCAAAAATGAAAAAGTTGAAGAACATGTAAAAAGCATCCAACCAAAAGTCCTTTCTAAAAATGGACTGTTCCTTCCGCCAGGGAAAAAGAATTTCCAATCCCCATGCCAAAAGTGAAATGGCAATAAGCCCCCAAAAATAGTTGGTGTACCACGGCACTTGGAACAATATGGATTTCCAGGTCCATTGGGCCGTTCCCAAAAATCCGTTCAACAAAGCGTCTAGATATTCTCCCATGGTCAATTTAGTTCGTACCATTCGGCAACTTCCAAATTCTGTCGCCTTCCTTTGTTGGTCGGCGCATAGTTTTTGGACAGATAATTTAAAATAAGCTTTTCATTTGCGCCCAAATCCCATAGGTTTTGGGTCTCTTGCATCCACACAATGGTGGCTTTCCAACCTTCCCGGCTCATCCGGTTTTGGGTGACCAATTTTGCAGAATGACAGCCCGTACAATTTTGAATGGTGACCTGCATTCCTTCATCTTCAATAAAACCTGTGGCCAGATGTATGCCGTTTTCCACTTTGTCGAAATCTTCTTCACTGATTTCCACAGGAATTTCTTCAAGATTTATTTTTGGTTTTCTGTTGTTGAAATAGAAGAGTCCTCCGAACAAGACCAACATCAGTAATAGAAAGATGGCTAAAACCGATACAAATGCTTTTATCTGTTCTTCAAAATTGGGCTTCATGCTCATACCATTTTAATAGCTATTCTATGACAGGCATTGTTCAGGTATCCCTTGGGATTCCATCCGGGCAAAACCATGGGCTGGGATTTCCCTTGCGAATCCGTGGCTCTTGCCCAAACTTCGTAATAGCCTTTTTTTGGAAATGATATTGAGGCCTTGAAATGTTGCCAGGCAAGTCGATTGGAGGGCTTTTTTAAGGCACAGTTGTGCCATGTGCTTCCAAAATCTATGGAATATTCCATTTTGGAGACCTCAAGTTCCCCGGCCCATGCATGACCGTTAATTTGTAGGATCTGTCCTTTTTTTATGAGTGCTCCGCTCTTGGGAAAGGTAATCAGGGATTTCACGGGCATGGATTCAATAATACACATATTTTCATCATCCACTTTGGTGCCGGGAGAAACCGTCTCGCAGGGAACCCGGTAAGAACTTCCTCCCATTTTTTCACCATCATGTACCTTGTTTCGCACACTGATACGAGTCAGCCATTTTCCCGATGTGGAGGCTGGCCATCCACCACACACCAACCGAAGTGGAAATCCGTGCGCCAATGGAATGTCCTCGCCATTCATGGAAAACGCCAAAAGCGTTTCGTTCTGCATTGCTTTTGCTATAGGAACCCCTCTGGAAATAGGTTCTTTTCTTGGGTCGCCACTTAAATGGGTGTCGGCCGCATGGTACCCAATGTATACCGCATCTGGGTTTATGCCCACATCTTCAAGTACATCGCGAAGACGTACCCCGGTCCATTCGGCACAAGAGACGGCCCCAACGGTCCATTGGTTTCCCTTTGCGGGTGGATTGAACTCGCTTCGCCCATTTCCACCACACTCCAAGGTAAGTTGATAGGTATGCTTTGTAAATCGTTGTTTGAGTTCATCCAAGGTATACGTTTTTGGGTTTTTCACAGATTCCCCATCTATGGTCAAAGCCCATGTGGAAACATCTATGTTCTTTGGGATTTTCCCATTGTTTCGGATGAACATGTATTTGTTGGGGGTGATGTCGTCATTCAACAAATGGGCCTTGGCCTCCATGTTCCATGGTTTGTCATTCAGGACAACCATTTCCTTGTCCTTGTTAAAAAGTTTAAACGGGTCTGGATCTTGGAGCCCCACTGGGAAATAGTTTTGGGGCATTTTGTGACCAAAGACCACTTCGGCTCCCAGAATGCCTGCCATGGTAGCCAATGATAATTTTTGAGTGAACTTTCTTCTTTCCATAAAAAACCAAACCTAAATCTATGATAAAAATAAATAGAACTGTGTAACCCATGTTACCGAATTCTTTCTAGATGTGCTATAACTTTGATATTGAATGAATAATAGTTTTTGAAAGACTAAGGAATCCGGCATTTTTCTGGGTGACACATAAAACATATTTATATGAAAAAGAACATGGGCGGTTCGGACCGCATAATAAGATTGGTTGTGGCGCTAGTGGTATTTTCCCTTTATTATTTTGGGGTCATATCGGGTACTTTAGCCTATGTCCTAATGGCATTGGCCGCCATATTTGTTCTAACAAGTTTTGTAGGTTTTTGTCCTTTGTATGTCCCTTTTGGAATTAAGACATGTAAAACAAAGGATTAGGTTTTTTCTTGATTGGTTGATGACAAAGCCACCCTTTTTGGGTGGCTTTTTTGTGCATGGAAGTATAACTATTCGAATTTTTGTTTTATGAGAATTGTCATACTTTAAGGTTAATAAGGCTGCTATATTTGGGATATAAAATACGCAACTATGAAAACTTTATTAGCTCTACCCTTAGTTTCCTGGGACAACGGTATTATTATGATTGCTGTATTTGGTGCAGTGGTGGTTGCTTTGGTGCTGGCAGTTCTAATGATGATGAACAGCGGGAAAAAGTAATTTCCCCTTTCTAAATAGGTCTCTCTTCTGAGTCGGTTTGTCTGTAAACGAGTCGAGCTTTGGAATATGTGGCTTGTCTTTTCAATAGATGCATATCTTTTGTGTCTGATACTTCTTTTTCGGATATTTTAGCAATAGGTTCACTGTAACCAATGTTACTGTGAAGAGGTTTTTTTGCTGTTAAATTTGCCTCCAAATCATACAATCTTTTTTGTTTAAGTCTTTTTGTTCAACTTTGTTAAAAACCTAACAGATGTTTTATCAACCTTGGCCTTGGTATATAGCCGGACCTCTTATTGCCTTCATGATGGCATTGCTCATTTTAATGGGCAAACGCTTTGGAATGTCCTCCAACCTCGAAACTTTTTGTTCCATCGGAGGCGCAGGAAAATTCACGGATTACTTCAAAGTAGATATAAAATCCAAACGCTGGAACCTATTGGTGGTTTTGGGCTCCGTTATTGGAGGATTTTTGGGAGCACATTGGTTGTCGCCCAACCCCGCAGTGGATATTTCACCCAAAACCGTAACCAAACTTCAAGAATTGGGATTTGATAGCGCCGGAAAAGCCTATTTGCCCGCTGAGCTTTTTAGTTTGGAATCGTTGTCCGACCCAAAAATTTGGATCATTCTTTTGATTGCAGGTTTTTTGGTGGGCTTCGGGACCCGTTATGCCGATGGGTGCACTTCTGGACACGCCATTTCGGGCTTGAGTAATTTACAGCGACCTTCATTGATAGCTGTCATTGGATTTTTTATAGGTGGACTGATCATGGTTCACTTGTTGTTCCCCCTAATTTTTGGATCATGAAGAACTTGGCATATATTTTTATCGGTACTTTTTTGGGAATTGTCCTTTACAAATCGGAAGCGGCCTCTTGGTTCAGAATTTATGAAATGTTCCAATTTGATTCATTCCACATGTACGGCATAATCGGTTCTGCTTTGGCCCTAGGGGTTGTTTTGGTCTTATGGATCAAAAAATCAAAAGTAAAATCCTTTTCAGGAGAACCCATTGGCATACCCGACAAGGAAAAATCTTTTGCTCGATATATTGTGGGCGGAACCCTTTTTGGATTAGGCTGGGCATTGGCCGGAGCTTGTCCAGGACCCATTTATATTTTGGTGGGCGCTGGTTATTGGCCTATCATTATCGTGCTGATTGGAGCCATTTTAGGAGCTTTTACCTATGGTGTATTTAGGAATAAATTACCGCACTAAGGTTGATTGAACGGGATATTTGGGCCAAACAACGATTATGAATGGTTTGTTGCTCGCAAGCCTCTTTCTTTGTCTGTCCCAAAACTTACGTAATTAACCCTGCATGAAGCTAACCACGTTTATTATTGACGATGACTTGGTGTCGCAGTTTGCGACCCGGTATTGCATACAACAATCCCATGGTAATTTTGACATTGTTACTTGCTCCAGCGGAGAGGAAGGCATAAACGCCTGTTTGAGTTCTATTGAGGAGCACGACAGATTGCCCGATATTATTTTTTTGGACCTTGTAATGGATGGGATGAACGGTTGGGACTTTCTCGAAAATTTGCAGACACTATTCAAAAAACATGAACTGCCAAGTGTTTATGTACTTTCAGCCTTTACCAATGCCAAGGACCGAACGATAGCCAAAGGTCACGCTCTGATTGCTGGTTATATTGATAAGCCTTTGTCACGTTCCTATTTGGAAAAAATCTTGAAAGAAGAGGAGAAAAAGCGTGTTGTTTAGTTCCTATCCTGTTCCTTATGAAAAGAATCTAATTAGATTGCTGCAATTGCATAATGTTTTTCAAAAAAACATATTTTTGCATTCCATTTTCAGAAATGGCCCCGTAGTTCAATGGATAGAATAGAAGTTTCCTAAACTTTAGATGCAAGTTCGATTCTTGCCGGGGCTACTTTTAATTCTTCAGATGGTTAATAACAATCCATCTTAATCTGGTTACGATTCTGGTAGTGGCTCAGATTTTTGCTAAGATGCGTGCTGCAAATCTTTTTTAATTCACTCAAAACCTCACCCTGCATTGCAATGGATCCACAAATCATCACATATCCCCCTTTATTCAGGATTTTAGCAATGTCAGCACCATCTTTTTTAATCAAATGTTGTACATAGGTTTTTTCGTCACCAATCCTTGAGTAGGCAGGAACAAATCGGGATAATTTTTTTTGTGCTAGAGCTTTGTTAATGTAAGATTGATAGAGCTGCAAGGACTCTGGTGTTCTTCCGCCCCAATATACGTGTAATTTTCGTTTGTGTGTATTGGTGGCCATCATTCCCAAAAATGGGCCTATCCCTGTTCCTGTTGCGATCAATACCGTTTCTTTATTGCCCTTGGGAAGATGAAAATGTCTGTTCTTTACCACCCCGGCAGATAAAATTTCACCTTTACCCAACTCGCCCAATTGATTTGAACAGATTCCATTGGGATGTTTCTTTACACTGATTGTCAATAGATCTTTTCCTAAGTGGCCAATGGAATAGAGACGCTCACGGCCATCTTCATTAGGGATAATAGATAAGAGGTCACCTGAAACAGTCTTTGCTCCATTTTTGTTTTTTAGGGTGAGCAGAAAAGTATCCTCTTTGGTCAGGTCTGCCCTGTCCATCACCACAAAATCGGAAATCTGGTTTTTGGTTAGCGATATTTTGGGCTTTTCAAGACGCAGTGTTATTCCTTGGGATTTGGCCCATTGATTTGTCCACTTGGAAAAAGCTTCAAAAGATTGATTGTTTATGGTGAAAACTTCACCCAAAGCCGTGGAATCCGTTTGGGTTTTTAAGACTTCGGATACTTCATAGGCGAATTGACAAAAATTAGGATAGGATGTAGAGCCAAATCCAACTACAGAAAAGGAAAATGGCTGTTTTTGCAGATGTTCTTCGGCCAATTGCATAAACTTTGAAGCACTGGCCGGGGCCTCTCCTTGTCCATAGGTTGCAGTTAACAGTGTGAGTTGTTTCATTTTTGGGAAGACATTGTATTCGTTCATCATTCCCAAATAGCTTTTTTTTCCAGTCTTTAGCAGTTGTTTGTGGAATTCTTGGGCAAATAATAGGGTGGTGCCCCCTTCGGTACCTACCAATATGATATGTTCACAATCATTTTTGGCATATTTGTTTTTGATACGGATTTTGGGTCTTTTAAAATAAATGATAAAACCCGTGAGCATCAAAAAAGGAATGGAAAGGCTTCCCAACCCCAATATGCTACTCCAAATGATGCTGCCTTCGCCAGTGTGCAAAACAGTTGCCCACGAGGATATGGTGGTAACAAGGGGTTGTTGCTTTTCAGTAATGGTCTCCCCAGTAAATTGGTTGAGCAAAACCTCCCTATACTTGAGACGGATGGTATAATAATCTTCCACAAACTCAGAAAAAGGGTACTCCAATTCCCGGAGTTCCCCTAATGCTGTCTGCTGGAAAAGCGCAAATTCTTTAACGGGTATGGTTGGTGTTTCCCGTAAGGAATCATAATCCACTTCATGGGCAATCTGTTCTTCTGGAATTAGGTTGAAGCGCAGTAATGACAGGTACACCCCGGTCAATGACAATACCAAAATGGGCAATAATGCTATGCGTGAATAAACGACATGGTTGAATTGCGAAAAATTTTCACGTACCACTGGGGCAAAAAAATATCGGATTCCTCCTTGGCGTTTGGCGATGAGCACAATACCTGAAACAACAATTAAAAAAAGCAGGAAGGAAACAAGACCGATCAAGAACCGTCCTGTGGATTTTAGAAACAATGATCGGTGCAGATTTGTACTGAATTGAAAAATCGGCGCCTTTTCAATGAGGTGGCCTAACTGTTGCCCAGTGAAGGGGTCTACGTAAAATTGCTTGCTCTCACCTTCTATAATGACCGAGACACTGATGAAGCCGTTGCGGTCACGCGAGATGGAAAGAATCTCATCGTATTTCGCATTAAGGTTCTCCATTGTCTGGGCCAAACTAAGCCCATCTGCTTCAGCAATGCGATAGGGCTGTACTTTGTTCGATATGGGTTCCACGGCCAATATTACCCCCGTGATTGATGCAACCAACAGAAACAGGGATGATACCAGTGCAAGGATCAAGTGGCTATATCGCCATACCGAAAGCGCCATAATTATTAATTTGGCACCATCCGAATATAACGGATATAGCCTTTTCCATCAACTTTGTTTCTGATTGTGGCCGAATTGAGGTCTATCTCAGCATCAACGGTATAGTACTCCTGGTTTTCAACCGCAGACTCAAAACGGATTTTGTAGCCGCTGTCTACTTGGGATGAATCCACGGACAGTGAAATAATGTTTCTTTCACCATTGCCCACAGTGGCTCCTGTAATGGCATCAATATTCTCATTTATACCATGGCTAAAACCCCACCAATCTTTTAGGTCTGGAAACCACTCTGGGTCATCTCCTTGAACATACAGGGTTTTAACATAATCTCCTTCAGCATTAATCAAAGAGACAACCACATAGGCTTTTTCACCTGTATAGTTGGCCATCTGTATCATACACTTATAGGAAACCGTGGTTGGTGCTTGCATAAAGGATGAGGCAGCAAAAAAAGCGAAAACCAGTGTAAGTAAAATTATAGGGCGATTCAGTATTCTTTTCATATTTTGATTAATTAAGGAAATCCAAATTCACATTGGTTTTACCCAAAAGTTCATTTTCTTGGGCCAATTCGTATGCGGTTTCACCGAACTCAGTGGTTGCATTGGTGTCTGCACCGTTGGCAATTAAATATTTGAGAATGTCAGTGTCGGTGGATTTCATGGCCGCATAATGTAAAACAGTGTTTCCTTGTTTGTCCTTTGCGTTGATATCCGCACCAAAGGCTTGCACTTTTTTAAGTAAGCCCAAGTCATTCTTGTCCATGGCCAAATGCCATACTGTTCTTTGATCGGGTTGTGGCTTTGCAAAGTCAACCCCTGCTTGGCGCAATGCTTTTACCTTATCATCAAAATCACGGGTGTTGCCACGTGCCGCGAATAGGTAATAGGCAAGGTTGTTCCCGTCTTTGTCCACAACAGTTGTATTGGCCCCCTTAGAGATCAAATAATCCACAACTTCAACGGAATTGTCCTGAACGGCCAAAGTCAATGCAGAATATCCTTCATCATTTTTATGGTTGATGTTATCCGTTTTTTCGGCCAGAAACTTGATCACTTCCAACTTGTTACGCGATGCAGCATTCAACAAGGGGATATTGCCTTCACTGTCCACGGTATTTAGGTCAACTCCCTTTTTTATAAAGTAGTTGTAAAGGGCTAGATTGTCTGAAGAGCGCGACAGGTTGTGCAACGGAGTAATTCCATTTTTGGAGGTAATATTGGCGTTGAGCCCCAAACTTTCCAAATAGTGGAACACCTCCATGCCATTACTGCTTCCCCTTCCGCCACGACTGGCAAAAAGAATGGCATTTTCATTGGTGTTGGGATTTTTTTCCGTTGAAACGCATTTGGCTACCAAGGCTTTTAAAACTTCGATATTTCCACCTTGGGCAGTAATGTTGAATATGCCATTAGCATGATCATCGGTAGCGTTGAGGTCTAGTCCTTTGCTGATAAAATAGTTGATTAAGTCCAAATTTTTTGCCCTTGGTGCTGCCACCAAAAGCACATTGCGACCATCGTGATCTTTTTCATTTTTAAGGTCTGCACCATTTTCAATAAGAAAATCATAGATTTTTGTATCGGTTTGGCCAGTAGCAGCGGTAAATTGGGTCAAGGAATACCCATGGGAATCTTTTACGTCCAATTTGGCGCCTTTTTCAACCAAGTACTTCATGATGTCCAAGTCACCTCGTGAGGCAGCCCAAAAAATATAGGTGCGTGAATCGTGCGTGCGTTTGTTCACATCATTGCCATTGTCGATAAGGTGTGCAATCGTAGTTACTGGATTTCCTCCAAAAATAGCAAAAGTGGTAGGGTCAAATCCGCCTCTATTGGCTTCGGTAATTGAATGCCCTTGGGCAATTTTGCCATTAATATCGGCAATTGAGGGTTTTGAGGCCCAATAGTCCCTATCCATAAATGGATTATCAGTACCGTCCTGTTGTGCCAAGGTGTTTGAGACGGCAAGTACGGCAACCATACCAAGGAGGAAGGATTTTATAGTCTTTGTTTTCATTTTGGTTCTTATGAGATTTTTTAAATGTAAAATTCCATGCTCTATAAATTTATGGCTTATAAAGATGTCAATGGATCGATATAGTATGTAATCAGGGTTTCAAAGTTATTGCTTTTGATCTAAGTTTAAATGGAATACAAGTCCATTCCAAAACTGAACAGGATCTTTTTATAAAATTGTTCAAACCTTAAAATTCCGTGGGATGTTTTTCTCCCACGGAATTCTATTTCACATAATTGCTTCAGAAAGGTTTACCAGGCACCTATAAAATGGCTTCCCGTAGCGTTGACCAGTTCTGCCCCCTTGGTAACTTCACCGGTTTCGGTATCTACAACATAAATGTTTCCGTTCTTTCCTACCGGGGCTTGTGTTAAATAAATCTCATTTCCATCAACGGCATACCCTTGGTATTGGAACAAGTAGAAGTCTGCCTCGTATGGAATATCATTGATTTGGGTAGCCGTTCTGGCATTTAGATCAACAAGGGCAAAGAAACCTTGCTGACCAGCAACACCTTCTGCAGACCCCTCGTGGCGGTAGGCCAAAACTGCTTTTCCGTTGGCAGCAGGTCTCCAGGCCAAGACATAGGCACCGGTTACGCCCAGAGCATCGTCCAAGTTGAAATCGTAGGAGTCATCATACTGGTTGTCAGTACCGATCTTTAGAATATGGGAACCTTCAGGATCGCCTTGGTTGGCTTGGTAAACGGCACCGTCGTACTCAAAAGAGTTGATGCTTCGATATCCGTTGGTGTTACCATGCCCTACGCCAGAAGTGATTATGGTTGGATTCAACAGAGAGGGATAATCCAATACAATGGTTTTGGAGCCTAAAATTTCATAATCACTATCACTTTCTATTGTTTCGGGATCAATTTTGCTCAAACGGGCACCTATGTATAATTTGTCGCCAGCGGCATTTAAAGTGGGCATATCAATTCTAGAAATGTAGTATCCCAATGCCTCTTCTTCTTCGGACAACCCGATCTCATGTTCTTGGAAATTGTTGATTTGGGAATCAACCAAATTCAAAGTTACTACACCAATGGTCTGGCTTGTACGAATGTAGGTGTCATCGGCCACATTGTCCGGGGTGCCGTTGTCATCAACTTGGTGTTCGGTAGATACGTAAACGGCAGAACCCGTTTTGTCCCCATCAAACAACTTGATCCATCTAGGTGCCGATCCTACATAAGGAGCAATACTGATTTCCGATCCGGTTTGTTCAAAATCATTGCCGCCGTTTACAATGTACTTGGTATAGTTGCCACCGGTATCGCCAGCGTAGCTAATGTTAAAAATGGTGTTGCCATCTTCAGAAGCCTGCAATCTGGCCGTTCTGTTGGAGGGTGCTACAAAACCATTGTTAAAAGGATCTATCTGAACGGTTGGGTCTTTGGCCTCTTCACTGGTAACGGAATATATTAGGGTTCCTCCATTGCCATCTCCTGGGTTTTCACCCATTTTGGCACCTGCAATGGTAATCCATCGGGACTCCTCTACGGGCTCTTCATTAGGACATCCATTGTTGGCTGCTGTTCCTGCCTCTGAAGGGCATTCGTCATTTGTATCTGCAATACCGTCGCCATCGGTGTCAACAACCGCGGGGTTTTCACCGCCATTGTCATCACTGCTACATGCGGTCATTAAACCAAACACCAGCAAAAAGACAGCTAAAGTTCTAAAATTTAAAAAGGTACGTTTCATATGAGTTGATTTATTACGATTAAAAATTGTTTACTATGTAGTTTAGTTTTAGATAAAAAGCCCTGCCTGGTTTTTGTACCGATAGATTATCATACACGGCTTGGTCAAAAATGTTCTTGACATCGAAGCTTAGGATGAAATTCTTTTTGGGGAATGTATAGCTGAGCCCAAAATCATGGGAAATTTGCTCGGGAATCAGAAATTCCTCTTCGCCTGATGTGTTTCTCCCTGCGGCGAACTTGAAGGCAAATTCGTCGGTATAGTAGGCGTTATAAAATAGATTGATCCGGGAATTTGTTTGAATGAGGTTGTTAAGGGTATACCGTAAACCTGCATTCATGGTAAACAAGGGTACGTTGGGAACATCGCTCTCTACGCCTGAGTTTACCGTGGTCAAGCTCATCCGGGTCATGTTAAAATTGAACCCTAGGTTATTGTCGTAGGTGTAGTTGAACTCTGCCTCAATTCCTTTGGATTCTGCCGTGTTCGCTAAGTTGGTATATTGTACAAACTCGTCACTTTCCCTAAGTCCATCGGCATTTGCAGGTAGTCCTATCCTGTTTTCAATATTACGGGCAAAGAAGTTGGTGGACAGGGTAACCCCATGTTTTTTAATGTAAAATTTGCCAAGACGAAAACCAATATTCAAATTGTCACTGGTTTCAGGTTGAATGGTCAGATTGGGAAGCAAGTTATCCCCGGCATCACCAAAAACTTCATTTTCACTAGGTAGACGAATGGCTTTTTCAGCGGATAACAACAAGGTAATTTCTGGAATAACAATATAGGAGGAGGCAAACCCATATCCTGTGTAATCTTTGTTGCTTTCGTAAACCTCATCAATTACTTCGGTATTGTCTTCATTAAACACGGGTTTGGTGTTCAGTACTTTTTGTAAATAATGCTTCCCAAAGGCGTTTAATTTAAATTTATCATCAAATGCGTTCAGTTCATAACTAAGGGAAAAGATATTCTTATATATGTCACTGCTTTGTTGGAAGGTGTTTTCCAACAGTGACACCATTTCATCAGTATCTTCTCTGTCAATACCGCTATAAACGTGATTCAATAAAATTCTGTGGTTGTTGTTTATGGCATAAGAAAGACCCGACCGTACCGAAGCTACGTTGCGGACAATTTTGGCCAGCGTTGGACCATTTTCATTTTGGGAGCCCCAGATATAATCAAGGTACTCACCATCAAATCCAACCAATCGCTCTCCTGCCCAAGTATAGGCCTGGGCAACGGTATCGTTAATAACGCGGTTACGCTTGCCATATACCCCATTGACGGTTAGGTCTAGGTTTTTTATAAAAAGATCCTCTTTTTGGTATGTTAGGTTTCCAAGAAATGCGTCGGACTTAAGAAATCGGCCCTTATAGGGTGATATGGTCACGAAAGTACCATGCTGCACTTCATTGTATTCATCGGATGCTGTAATGCCCACCAAAAATTGATCGGCCCAACCAACATTGGTATATCCAACTTGCACTGTACCACCCGAAGAACGATAGGCATCATGAAACCTTCTGGCCACAATAGGTGTTTGTACTCCGTTTGGGGCAATATCCACTATGGTTCTTCCTGAAATTTTATAATCGTTGTCCGAATAGTTGTGAAACGCTGAGGCTTTTATGGTAAATCCTGTTTTTTCTAATCTATAGGCACCATTCAAATTTGTTTGCAAAGTGTTGAAAGACCCATAGGAAACAGAAGCGTTTAGGTTATTTTTGGCCCCATCATGAAGTTCAATGTTAATGGCACCACCTACGGCATCGCTGGATAAATGTCCGGGCACCACCCCTTTATAGACCTCAATATTCTTGATCATTGAAGGAGGGATGCTGTTTAGATTGTAGGAGGAACCGTATACAGAAATTGGAATTCCATCAATAAAAATGCTGACCGATCGGCCAGAAAGGCCATTTAAACTGTATTGCACGCTTGAACCCAGACCGCCATTTTGACGTATTTTAACGCCAACCGTGGTATTCAACAATTCGTTGGTTTGTATACTTCTAAGTCCCGCTTCCTTGGTTTCTATGGCGTTTACCGCAAAACCTTTGGTTTCCAAAGCGGTTTTGTTGGATTTTCCACTTACCGTTACCCCATCTAGGGTTTCAGTATTTTCACTCAGCGTAAAATCGAGCTTTATCCTACGGTTTTCCGGACTTGTCTGAATGGTTTTTGAAGCATTCCCATACCCAATGAAAGATACGGAAACGGTATACTTTCCATAGGGCACGTTGATTTCAAACCTGCCCTGTTCGTCAGTCAAAGAGCCGATCTCTGTCCCTTTGATCAGGACCGTGGCGTATGTCAGCGGGCTGCCATCTTCTGAGGTTATTTTACCGAAAATAGCGCTGTCTTTGGTGCTCTGAGCGTGTGACAGTAAGGAAATAAAGAAGAAGATGGTTGAAAAATGTTTGCCCATTCTTGTAAATAATAACAATTATCTTTATTAAGATTTAATCTAAATAAATTAGATTTGCAAATCTAAAACAGGAGTGGGCGCGAGGATACCGCAAAAGGAAGTTTTAAGTACGCAAAAGGAAGAAATGCAATCAGTCTTAAAAAGTGAGCTGTTCAAGGGGAGTGTTTACAAAAAAAAATACTCCAAGGATTTTCTTACCGAAGAATTGCTCGAGGATAAGATTGAAATTGATACATCAGATGTCTCAGGTGTAATCAAGGAACTTCAACTCAACGGGATTTTTATATGGAGCAAATACATTCATGCGCCAAAAGGATATGTGTTTCAAGTTTCTAGCAACTTTTCACTGTTCGCACTTCATTTTGAGATTGCAGGAAACTATAGGTATACACCTTTTAAAGACCGCAATCCCCTAGTGGAGATACCGGATTTTCATTACAATATATTCTATTTGCCTGAAGTCAATGGTACTCTAGAATATAAAGGGGCGCCAAGGCGTACACTTGAAATTGTCTTTACTTTAGGATTGATAAAAGAATTGGTAGGGGATACTTATGGCCAAACATTGGAGAAAATCGATGACATGGTCAGAAAAGGCAAACCATTTGTTTTTTGGAAGAAGCCACGTCCTATTTCCTCAGAACTTGGTCAAGTTTTGGAAGAAATCATAAACTGTCCATTTGCGGGTCGGTTAAAAAAAACATACTTGCAATCCAAGATTACAACCTTGTTGGTAGATATATTGATTGAGTTTAATGGGAATTTAAAGCCTGAACCAAATATAAAGGTATCCAAAACTGACATTGCCAGTATCCGTAGGGTAGAGCGTCACATAAAATCGAATTTGAAGAAAACTTTACCTATTTCGGAGCTTTCAACAATTGCAGGGTTTAATGGTACAAAATTAAAAAGGGATTTTAAACGAATACACGGAACCACAATCTATAAATATATTACCCGATTGCGTATGAAAAAAGCAAGTGCACTTATACGTAATGAAGGTCTTACAATCGCCCAAGCTGCTTATGAAGTAGGCTATGGCAACCCACAACATTTTACCAATGCCTTTAAACGAACCATGGGGTATTTGCCCAGTAGCCTTAAAAAATGATTCTTTCATTTTGGGTCTACCGTAATTTAACAGTTTGAATAGGTAATACCTTTTTTCATGAAGAAATCGCAGGCTCTATTGCTAAAGACTGCGATTTACTACAATCAAACAAACTCAAAAAACGTTAACTCAATTCCATATAGGGACTATCCACGGTATTATGTACGCTTGGGCCAAAGTGATCAAACAAATCAATAAGAGCATGATCAAACTATGTTTTAAGGTATATCTAAAAAGTTGTGCTTCCTTGCCAATCAACCCCACTGCAGCAGTGCCTACAGCAATGGATTGGGGAGATATCATTTTTCCGACCACACCACCTGAAGTATTCGAAGCTACGGTCACCAAGGGATCAACTCCAATCGATTTAGCTGTTTCAAATTGAAGTTTCCCAAAAAGTGCATTTGATGAGGTGTCCGAGCCAGTTACAAAAACACCAAGCCAACCCAAAATAGGGGCAACAAATGGATACAAAAACCCAGTATTGGCCAATACCAAGGCAATGGTGATTACTATTCCCGAATCGTTTACCACATAAGCAAATCCCAAAATGGCCGAAACTGTAATTATGGGGAACTTTAGTTGTTTTAAGGTTGAAAAAAATAAAGCAAAACCTTCTCTATATTTCATCCCAGAAATAGGGATGGACAAAAGTGCTGTTATCAGAATGGCCGTCCCAGCTGCAGAAAGCATATTTAATTTATACCCATGGGGAATGGGTTCGCCCTGTCTATCCAAAATAACATTGTGCAGTCCTTTGATGTCAAACTTGAACGTACCTATCAAGTCGAGCTTTTCTTTTACAGGTGCTAACCCCCAAACAATTATCAACACGGCTAAAATCACAAAGGGGAACCAAGCAATGGCTATTTGCTTTTTGGTATAGGTCATTTTTTCCACTTCAGAAGGAGCTTCCTCGTTCTCGAACCTCCATATGTTTTTCGGTTTCCAGAATTTTAAAAAAATAATGAGACAAATGATGGATCCCAATCCGGCAATGATATCGGGAAGTTCCGGCCCAAGAAAATTGGATGAAAACCATTGTAAAGAGGCAAAGGATACACCACAGACCAGTATGGCGGGAAACACTTCCAATGATTTTTTGTAGCCACATATCAACATGGTCAAATAAAACGGAAGTACCACAGACAAAATGGGCAAGGTACGTCCTACCAGTTGCGAAATGGCCATTTCAGGTATTCCCGATACTTGAGAAGCTACGGTAATGGGTATACCGATGGCCCCAAAGGCAACGGGTGCTGTATTTGCTATCAAGCAAATACCTGCTGCATAAAATGCATTGAACCCCAAACTTACCAGCATAGCTGCCGTAATGGCGACTGGCGCTCCAAACCCTGCCGTTCCTTCTAAAAATGATCCAAAGGCAAAGGCTATCAATAATGCTTGCAGCCTACGGTCCGAGGTAATGGATGCCATGGAATGTTTAATAATCTCAAACTTTCCGCTTTTAACGATAATGTTAAACAAGTAAATAGTGGTCACTACAATCCAGCATATGGGAAACAGCCCATACAAAGCACCGTGGGTAAAAGACAATAGAGCCAATTTTATGGGCATTCCATATATCAACACAGCTACAAGTAGGGCTGCCAATGCAGCATACAAACTGGCCTTATGGCCTTTCATTTTTTTGATAGCCAAGGCCCAAAAGATAGTGGCAATGGGAACAAGGGCAATCAATAAAGACAAATAGATATTGCCGAAGGGATCTACAATTTGGTTCCAGGTCATCAAATTCAAAATATAGGTTAGTATCCTTGTTGTTTGAGTTTACATGGATGGAAGCCCACTGATCACCCTTGGAAGTGGGGCTGTAAGTCCATTTAAATCGTAGAACACCCGCCCTCCTTTGATGGTCACTTGGCATTCAAACTTTTTGGTGCCAGACATTTTGGTGCCCTGCTGGTCATAAAATCCAAATTTTCCATCGCGGAGGCTGAGGACGGTAACATCTCCTTCCGATCCCACGGAAAGATTTCCCAATTCTTCTCTTTTTATGGTTTTTGCCGGATGCCAGGTTACAGCGGTTATTATATCCTCTAGACCCATACCCATAGCCATGAATTTTGACATTATGCTCAAGATATCCTTCATGGCAGCGTTCATACTTCCTCCATGCAGGTCCGTACTGATGACATCTGGGTAGAATCCATCCTTGGTGCCTGGAATGGCGTTTGCGTACTTGAAGCTTGCTCCTCCATAACCAACATCATAAATAAGACCTCTTTTGCGCGCTTCAAGGACAAATGGTTTAACCTTATTGGTTACGGTATCTATTATGGGCCTGCCATAAACATGTGTAAAAATATCCCCAGGCCTAAAACGTTTAAGAATGGCGTCCTCCAATTTGCCATCCAACATTACCGGTATGTTCCCGGCCATGTTGCCCGCTTCTATTGCGCGATCAATGGGGACATAATAGTCTTCCCCCTCACCTCTAAAGTGTGCAACCTTGAAACCTACGATCAGGTCTGAGTACCTTCGGGCCACTTGGGCACTTAATTTTGCATCCATGTCGCTGGTATCCTGCTCCCAAACTCCTCCCTTCATTCCTTCGCCTACTATATTGAGGAACGATAGAATTCGCGTATGGGACCGGTCAATGGTCTGCTCTTTGAATGTCTGGAAAGACTTCCATCCTGCACTTCCGGCATCAACAAGTGTGGTAACCCCATTCCGAAAAGTAAACCCATCGGGAGGAACGGCGTAAAAACTATTTCTTAAATAATGACCGTCTTCCACCCCAAAAAAGCCATGTGCATGCATATCTACCAATCCTGGCACCACATATAGCCCCTTGGCATCAACAATTCTATTGGCCCTTTTCTTATTGATTTTTTTGGAGATTAACGCCACCTTTCCGTCTTTTATGGCTACATCAAGTGGTTCATTAATATCATTTTTAGGGTCGATTACATGGCCACCTATGATGGCAATATCAAATTCTTGGGCATTTAATCCATATCCCACATAAAGGCAAAAAAGCGCTAGTGCAATAATTTTTTGTTTCATTTTAGGTTGATTGTTTGTTATTCATGGTAAACTATTTTTCACCGAATATGTAGGTGTCAAGAATCAATATTTCCGTTTAGCTTCCCATTTTCCATTACCATACTCGCTAAAACTAACATCGCCACCCATGGTTTGTGCGTTATGTACTTTTCCTTTAAAAGTGAAGTTTAGTCGAACCCCGTCTTCGGTATGTGAACTGCGGATCAGCACCTCGTCTCCATGAATGTTGCCCATTAATCCTCTGGATGCATAGCTGCCGTAATGCGTTCCCTTGATGTCTTCATCTTTCTGTACAATCACAAAGGTTTGATCTGATGATGTTGCTGCAAACCACATTGTAACTTCCCACTCCCCGCTTAAATTAAAAGTGGCAGGCGCCAAATTCTTCCCAATTTTTGGCGGGTTTGACAAAACCTCAAAAACGCGATCGGCGATTATTTTTTCTTCACCATCTTTTAATTGCGACGTGTTTATGCCAATGGTTGGGCTGGTATTGGGCGGAAAAGGTAAAAAACTCCCGGCCCCGCTTACAGCCACTCGAGGCGTTTGGTTCCACAAAATCTGTTCAACTTCATGCCCTGTCAGTGGTATTTTTTCCATATCCCATTTTACCCGAAGTGATGGACTTGGGTTGGATAGCTGTTCCGGTGGGGGTTGTCTTATGGAAGTTTCCAAACCGGGGATCTTATTCAGTTTACTGGCGATATATTCCAACCTATTGGTCCATACTTGCCTTTCTCCAACATGATCTCTCTTCATCCACATTTCCACTGCGGCAAGCATTCCCATGATTTCTTCCCGACCCACCTTATATCCACGACCGAACCCATGGTGCGGTGCGCTGGTCACCCAAGCTGCTTTGATCAAATCTTTACGGCCCAATAACAATCCAGCACATTGGGGTCCACCTAAATATTTTCCACCGCTGTAGGCAACCAAATCGGCACCCTGCTCTATATGAGGGTTGGGCACTGGGAGCCCTTCTGCTGCAGCATCGACCAAGATGGGTACATCCAGCGGTTTGGTGACACTGGCAATTTCTTTTACGGAAAGTGGTCCGTTCATGGATTTTGATCCCGCCAATACAAGTACCATTGCAGTTCGTGGTCCTAAGGCAGCTTTCAGCTCTTCCTTGCTGTCCACCGTGATCATTTTTACCCCAACCCCTCTAACAGAAGATTCGTAAGCGGTCCATGAGTATTTGGGAATAATGACCTCGTCCTTCATGCCTTCCAGGTTAGGGAGTTGCCAGAGCTTATCTGGATCTCCGCCAGTGACAATTCCTGTTGTGGCGATAATGAGCGCTCCCGTGGCTCCGGTTGTGACCACACCATATTCCGTTCCGGTCAACGCTGCCAAACGCTGACCAACGCCATCCATCAATTCATCAAATTCAACATAATGGTGAGTAGCCTCTTCCATTGCCTGCTCAACTTCGGGCAATATCCGGCAACCACCGATGACGGTAATAGTTCCTCTTCCATTGATTACGGGGCGTACACCTATTTTTTCATAGATGCTCTTTCCTTTTTCAGCCTCAAATGCCAGTCCTTTTAGGGTCTTGGCCGTTTCAGTTTGTCTTCCTGCATATAAGCTGGAGGGGATTAATTGAGCTATTGCCCCAGTTAAGGGAAGTACACCCAACTTTCTAATCAATGTTCTTCTTTTCATAATTAATATCCTGGGTTTTGGGTTAAATTAGGGCTGTTATCCAATTCTTGTTGAGGTATTGGAGGCCGCCTCGCTTTACATCAAGAATCATGATTGATTTAAGTGAAGTTGTACGAATGACATAAACGTACTTCCCTTAGAAATATCAACAGATTGAATTTTCAATACCTTAACTTTTTTTAAAAAATATTTTTATAACCTTATCATTTTAA
This sequence comes from Flagellimonas alvinocaridis, assembly GCF_965248585.1. Lineage (NCBI taxonomy): Bacteria > Pseudomonadati > Bacteroidota > Flavobacteriia > Flavobacteriales > Flavobacteriaceae > Flagellimonas > Flagellimonas alvinocaridis. The sequence continues at coordinate 3,422,191 of NZ_OZ252111.1, read as the reverse complement.
CATTTAAATCAAAAATAGCTAAGTTTTTTGTGACATTTATGAAAATAGTGTGTTAATCAAGAATCTTATAGATTGTATTAAGAGGTATACCTTGACATTCATAATTGCCGTAGGGCAATTCTTGACTATAAATTGGATTGAAATGAGATTATGATATGGCCAAATATATGGTGGGGAGTTTCTATATAAATTAAAACCCAGTAATTGTTATACTGGATTAAAGTCTTGAATTCTTGCGAGAACAACTTTTTGAACGAACCAACTTGAATAAGCATATTTATTCCTACCCAAGAAATTTTTCAAATAGAGTTTTTTTCATGGTATGGTAAATAACAAACTATCAAAAACGGCAGTATCAATTTCTGAGGTTATTTGAATATATTTACTACAAAGGATTTTATGTTGCAAACATATTGTTCCAAGAAATCCTTCTTAAAACGTGATTGCTATGAAACGTTTTTGTAAGATAGCTTTACTCTTTCTCTTGGCTCTGCCATTTTTTATCCAGGCCCAAAAATTGGAACCCAAGGAAATTACGGCATTGATCAATACCTTTAAAAATGATGTTCGGGGCCCCTACAAGGATATCCGGTGGTTCTGTACCGATGGAAGTATTCGAGCTCCAAAGGATCCATGCCCAGAGGATATTGGTCCAGGAGTGCAGCATGCCCGTTATAAAGATCAAGTGGTGGCATTGGGAAAATCCAACCATATTTTCCTTGGCCAAATATTGGCGTATACAGATGTTGACTCGTTTTGGGATGAAGAAAATGATCATTCCCGCTTAAAACAATATCAACTTGATAAATATCTTAAAAGTGTCGACAACGGCTGGATTAACCAAAAAGGGCAATTTTACCGTGGGGCTATTCAAGCTGAAGATGAACAGGCATGGGGCATGGAGTTTTATCAATGGCTGTTGGAGAGCGACGAGGTTTTGCTGAAGGAATATTTCTTGGTTCGCCAATCTTTAAAGGATATACCCCACAATGGGGATGACAATGTGGCCCAAAAGATGCGGAGCGAATCCAAGGTCATATCCGATTTGTATTTGCCTTTTATGGATCTTCGGGTTAAAATTCATAGTCAACCCGAAGAAAGTGACATTCAAAAAGTAGTTGGGTTCAAACAAGCACACACTGCTAAGTTGACTTCAGACATTTCCAGAAAAATAGATCAGTTGGTGGCTACCATGAAGGAATTCCATAAGCCAGTGGATATTGTTGCGTTGCCTAAAATAGCCTCTCTCGCGGCAGGAACAGATTTAGGCGGGAAAATAGAAAGTTTTGCCTCCAATTCAGCATTGGTAAATAACGAAAAGTTATTACTGGAACAAGCTTCACAGCTTTTGTTTGATATCAGGAACGATCTTTTGCAAGAGAAAAGACCCACGGCCAGACTACAACTCCTTGATGTTTCTCTAAAACTGGAAGAAATTGTGTTTAAAAGTTCGTCCAACTATCAACCGGAAACCTTGAAAGAGCTCTTGCATAAAATCTGTTATTTGGGCATGGCCGTCACTGGATCGGGATATTTGGAACAATGGGAATGGGAACAGCTGGCCAGTAATCTTACCAGTTATGAATCTGAGGAACGATCACTTGGTGAACTTACTGAAGTATTAAATCGGGCAAGGGCTGCAGTGGAATGGAGTGCAGCCATGGTCAAGGCCAATTATGATGCCATAGTAAGAGAATATGTTGCTTTTGAGCCGCTTACAGCAGGTTTTGTAGATGACAAGATTCGTGGTTCCGTGGCATTGCATTTGGGGCAAAGTGTAGGTGATTTAGGAAATCTAATTTCAACAGAGTCCCAGCTGGCGAACAAAGTAATGGGCCTACAAAATCAAAGTACAATCCGAGGCCTCAATCCCGGATATGCGTTTGGGGAGTTGGTAGTTGTAGGAGGAAGCTCTGATGATATTGAGGTGTCATCGGACAAAATCTATGTGTTTCAACGTCCACCATCAGATCTAAAACCTGTTGCAGGTATTGCCACAGTGGCAGAAGGGAATATGGTTTCCCATGTTCAATTGTTGGCACGTAACCTTGGGATTCCAAATGCCGCCTTGTCAGATGAGAACCTTCAGGATCTTCAACAGTATAATGGAGCAAAGGTTTTCTATGCGGTTTCGAACAAAGGGAACGTTATTCTTAAGCTTGAAAGCCAAATGTCTACAGAGGAAATGGCACTTTTTTCCAAAAAAGAACGTAAGGAAGAACGCATTGAGGTTCCCATTTCACAGATACGGTTGGATGAAAACAATGTTTTAAACATGCGAAATGTTGATGCGGACGATTCGGGTAAATTGTGTGGCCCCAAGGCTGCAAATTTGGGTCAACTCAAAAAAATGTTCCCTGAAAAAGTCGTTGAAGGCTTGGTGATTCCTTTTGGAATTTTTAGGACGCACATGGACCAAAGCATGCCCGGAGAGAAGATTTCCTATTGGCAGTTTTTGACCAAAATGTTCGAGGAAGCCAATAGCATGTTGGATTCAGGGATTTCCGAAAAAGAGGTGGAAAATTATCAGCTACACGAATTGGGGATTTTACGGGATGCCATCAAAAAAATACCCCTTGAGGACAGCTTTGTAAATCAGTTGGAGAAGGGATTTAAAGAAGTTTTGGGTTCCGAATTGGGTTCCGTTCCGGTTTTTCTTCGCAGTGACACCAATATGGAGGATTTGAAGGATTTCACAGGAGCAGGGTTAAACCTTACTATTTTCAACTCTGTAGATAAGGACAAAATTTTACAGGGCATTAAGGATGTTTGGGCATCGCCTTATACGGAACGGAGTTTTAAATGGCGTCAAAAATACTTGTTGAATCCTGAGAACGTTTTTCCGTCCATTTTGGTGATTCCTAGTGTGGATGTGGACTATTCTGGCGTTTTGATTACGAAGGGAATCAGTGCTGGGACAGATAAAGATCTTACGGTGGCATTCAGCAGGGGAGCTGGTGGAGCTGTAGATGGACAGGCCGCCGAACAATACCTGATTATGGATGAAGGCGGATATACCTTGTTGGCTCCTGCAAGGGAACGTTTCTATAACGGTTTGCCCAAAACTGGTGGTACAGAGAAGAAAAAAGCAACCTTCCAAGATCGAGTCCTCAATGAAAAAAACATCAATGAGATTCGGGAGTTGGCCCGTACAATTCGAGCCCGTGTGCCTAAAGAGACACATTCCGATTATCAAGACGCTTACGATGTGGAGTTGGGCTTCAAAGATAATAAGCTTTGGTTGTTCCAGATTCGTCCGTTCGTGGAGAACAAAAAGGCGCTGGGTTCCACATATTTGGAATCCATCACACCTAAGATCGACCTTACCAAACGTATTTCACTTTCTAAAAAATTGTAGATGAAAAAAATACTTGCTTTAGGAATTTTGGGGTTGATGGGATTGGGATTCACAGAATTTGTGGAATATCCCATAGATGGTTATGAACGTACAGGGATAAAACGGCTAAAGCGGCTTGAAATGATAAAGAATGGGGAACTCAAGGAAACGTCTTCTCCCTTGCCGGAAGGTGCCAAAAAATCTTGGAATGATATACAATTAAACCTGCTTTCCAGAAAAGCGGATAGTGTGGGAAGCTTTTTTGTGGTGGACGAATCATTTCAAAAAGATATTGGAGCCTTGTTCAGAGGGCTCGATAAAAGTTATTCCTTGACCATTTTGGATATTTCGGACCCTGATAGTATACGCTATGCCGAACGGAACAAAGCATTGGGCTATCAGCCGGGCAGTGTGGGTAAATTGGCCGTGCTTGTGGCACTTTTTGAACAACTGGACAAGATTTACCCTGATTCCTTTGAAATGCGTACCCAATTGTTGAAGAACAAAGTGGTAAAAGCGGGGGTATGGGGCCTTACAGATGAACATACCGTCCCTATCTTCAATATAGAGAAGAATACCTTGGTCAAACGTCAGGTGATTGCCAGTGATGTGTTCAGTCTTTATGAATGGGCCGATCATATGCTTTCCGTTAGCAACAATGGAGCAGCAAGTATTGTCTGGCGCGAGGCACTTTTAATGGCTGCTTTCGGTCAAAAATATCCCGAACTTACCGAAGAAGAAGCCATGGCCTATTTTAAGGAAACCCCTAAGAAGGAGTTGACGGATTTGGCCAATGACGTAGTTAATCTGCCACTTCGAAATTTGGGAATTACCACTGATGAATGGCGATTGGGAAGTTTTTTCACCTCTGGTGCCAATACCTATGTTGGAGACAAAGGTGGCAGCATTGGTACACCTTACGGACTGATGAAGTTTTTGGTGCAATTAGAGCAGGGCAAGGTCATTGACGAGGCGAGTAGTCTGGAAATGAAACGCCTGATGTACATGACAGATAGAAGAATTCGTTATGCGCAATCTCCTTCCCTTAAAGAAGCAGCCGTTTATTTTAAATCCGGAAGCCTTTACAAATGTGATCGTAGCAAAGGGGAGGAGTGCGGAAAATACATGGGCAATGTGCAAAACTTCATGAACTCCGTGATTATTGTGGAACACCCGGATAACTGTAGATATATGGTAGTGCTCATGACCAATGTGCTGCGGAAGAATTCTGCTTCAGACCATATGTATTTGGCTTCGGCCATAGACAAAATCGTTAGGAAGGGTTAATGTCTCCCAAGGCTTTGATGGCAAAATCCTTGATTTTTGGATTGTCATCCGTAACCAACTTTTCCAATAAGGGTTTAAAACGCAGGTCTTTTTGTTTTCCTATCAGATAAATTACGGCCAGTCTCAAATTTACATCCGGGACATTTAGCAATTGCTCAAAACATTCCATTTCACTGGGAATGGTATGTTTGATTTTTTGGATAGCTTCCTCCGATGAAAAATCCATGGTGGCTTCCTCAATAATGGGCAATAATTTTTGTTTAAGGTTGCCTGTGAGTAGGTTGTCCAAAAACTCAATGGCCTTGTTCCTTGATTCTTCTTTAGGACTTAAAAGCCCCAAATAGGCATTTTGTACATCTTCTTGTACATACTTTAGCCCTAAAAGCTTGAATATCCGTTCCAAGCCCGAATCCAATCTTCGTTCCAACAATTCCAATAACGAGGCACGGGCATCTCGCTCCTCCGAATCGATATTTGCTCCTGATTTTTTCCGGTTTCTGTATGAAATGATAATCTGGGTGTGCATGGCCGAAAGCGTTTGATGGTACAATTTGCATTCCTCAAAAATCTTGGCCACTATTTTAAACCGATTGAATTGTAATGTGGGTCTTTCTTTTCTGATGTCGCTAAGGGCACGTACCACTTCCAACCGAATACTGAGATCAACATCATCAAAAAGTTGAAACAAAGAATAAACGGCTTCCTTGGACATGAATGACTTGATTACCAAGGGCACAAATCGGCAAATTTCGAGGGTTACTGTCCGGTTTTTTACATGTGAAACCAAAATGGGAAGAACCCCTGGACCGTAATTGTTCAGCGCCGCAATAACAAAGGGCCTCATTGCTTTATGAGGGAGCAAATGCAGGAGCTTACTGATGAACATTGGTCGCATACTGAAGCCTGCTGCAACTATGGCAGCTTGTTTTAAAGAGTCATCTTTATCCTCCAAGGCTTCCATGATTACTGGATAATATTGCGGATGCCCAGAAGCGCCAATGGTTTTTAAAACAAGTGGATTTGCGGGGGATCCCTTTTGCGCCAAACGCTTTTCCAACCTTCCAATTAAATCATGCCTTGATTTCAAGGTAATGTTTCCGGCACTTTCCTGTGCCAAACAGAACAGAGCGGTATCGCGAATCAATTGGGTATCTGCATCCAGAAACTGGTCAAAAACGTATTCTTCATTTTGGTCCGCATGAAGCAACAGATACTCAAAAGTGGCCAAAGTCAATTCTTCATCGTTATATGCCAAAAGTTCACTGATATTGGCCACCATTGCAGCGCTGTTTAAAAAATAAAGATTGCGCATTGCGGCAGCTTTTACTTTTAGGGAAGGGTAATCCAGCAATTTCAAAACGTCCTCGGAGAATCTCCTATCATTTATTTCCATCAATTTGTTCAGCATAAAAAGGATTTGTTCCTCTGTTCCGGAGGAAAAAACGCTCTTCATTCCTTCCACCACGGATACGTTCTTCACCTTGGCAATAGATGTGTTTGTGGCTTTTGTAGTTACATTTTCTAAGTTCTTTTTAAAGGTGGTGTAATATTCTTTGCGCAAAACAGCCACAAAAAAAATCCAGACAAGAACCAAGCCAATAATCAGTAGCGTAATACTGGTTGTTCCTAGATTAAGACCAATAACAAAGAAAATCAATAACAGTCCGGCAAATCCTGTGGCAATGCTATCAACAACTACATCTATGAAGGATTTTGTACGATTTTTTAGTTCGAAGGGCAGGGGTAGCGCCAACAATTCAGAAGCACTTTTGTTGATGGATTGCTTCAATACCCCATCCATTGCCTTTATGGCCACAATGGCAGATAATTCTGGGATTATCAAGAAAAAAACAGCCCCAAACAGGATGCCCAAGGGCAATAAAAGCAAGGAAAATCCAACGCCCCAAATGCCCACTATACGTTGGGTGAGGAAGAGTTGTACTGCCAGCGACAATAAATTGAACGTAGAGAACCAAAATGCAAGAAATGCGGAAAGCTCTTCTGGGTCTTCAATGGACTTGGCAGCAAAATCACTAAACAAATAATCCACCAATTTAGCCACCAAAACGCCAACGGCCACGGTTAAGGCCATATACGTAAGGTGACGGGATTTTTTGATCAACGTATAAGGATGACCATCTGTTAATGAGATTCGCTTTTTCTGTTGTAGCTCATCTAGTTTGTTTACCCGAAGTTTCCAAATAAATCGAAGTAACGGAAAACACCCAATAAGTAATACGGCTGCGATAAATATCATAACGGCATTCCCAAGAAGCGGTGCAAAAATGGAGGTTAGATAGCCCCCTATGATTCCACCTAAAATAGCTCCTGAGCCTATAAAGCCAAAAAGTCGTTTTGCATCCCGCACGTTGAAAACCAAATTGGCAAGGACCCAAAATTGGGAAGCAGACAGTACGGCATAAATGGCCACCCATATATAGAAAAAGAAGAGCAGATAAGTGTTCATCAGTCCCAATTTCAATAGGCTTCCCAAGGCCACTAGAACAACAATTGAAGTTGTTAGGGTAGTTTTTATGATGTGGTTCAACTCAAATTTTACCAGAATTCGGGTATAGAATAGGGAGCTGAGCACTGCTGTGAGAGCGACCAATACATAGGCAACAGACAATTTTTCGGCACCGAGTTCCGAGAGAAATAGTGCATTGATCGTGGGCTTTATGATCAAAAGAACTGATATGATCAGAAAGATGTAGCAAAACATGAAAAAGGAGATTTTGTATTCCCCTTTTCTAATGTCAAAAAAGTTATTTGCTAATTTGTAGAGCATTGGTCGTGAAACTATCCAATGACTAAATTTCGGTTTTTTTCAATACTTTTTCTACTGGTTTGACCAGATTTCGAATGATTTGTTCCCCTTCGGGGTCATCAATCAATGCAACCAAGATGTACCTCCGATTAGCATCTCTTCCCCAGACCAAAATGGAATCGGAGTGATATGTTTTCCATGATCCGGACTTCCGGAACAGTCTGGCAGATGGGGCAATGATTTCCAGCGTGTTCACAAACTTATGGTGAAGCTCAGGATTTTCCATAATGCTCAACATTTGCTTGGACCTTTTTTCATTGACCAGCTTTCCATTGGCAAGCAAATAATAAAATCGGCAAACTTGGGTTACCGAAGCGGCATGGCTAAGTTGCTTTAAAGGCTCTCTATTGGTATCGCCACCACCTCCATAGCGCTTTCCTACCCAAAGTCCCCCACCATTGCCTTCATCATAAAAGGTATATTTGGGATCCGTCATGACAGCTTCTATCTTAGCATACCCAATTCGATCTATCATTCGGGTAGAGGCAGCATTGTCCGATTTGCTGATCATTAATCGCATATCTTTTTTGATCTCAGGTGTTTCAACAAGTTCTCCTTTTTCAATAGCATCCATGGCAGATAATAGAATGGCAATCTTGGGAAGACTGGCGGCATACATCATATGGTTGCCATTGATTCGAGCGAACCTGACCTTTTCTGGATTGCTCAGATCCACAATGCCCACGGCCATCTTTTTTTGGGAAATTAAATGTGACCATGTTGGATTGCTTAAAATCTCCTCTTCAAGATTGTTTTGAAGTGAAGTATCTACCAGTTTGGTTAAGGGTTTAATGTTTTTATTGTCCATTTTCAAAGGCAATGCTTGTTGACCTGAAATGGAAAAACAAATGGAAAAAACTAGTAACGCAAAAAAGGTATTTCTCATGTGTAAGTTATGGTGTAAAATACGTGTCAAAAGTATATAATCCTAAGATACACAATATGTTAAAAATCACTTTTTAGATGAATTGAAACAATGAGGATTCATAAGGCTTGCCAATTCTTTCTTCTTCAAAATATGTTAAAATGTGTTCCGATAATTAAGATTAAAAAGAGCGCTGAAAGGGATATTAATTTTAGAGTGGGGTGGTTTAGGTTCAAGGAGTACGATACAATAGCTATTTAATTTTCACTTGTTCAATTAGTTTCTTTGAGATTAACCTTGCTCACATGAACATTAAATAAGTATAAAGCATTATTAATGGGGAATTTTAAATGGATATCAAAAGCTGCATAATTACAAAGCTTTTAAAAAATTATGAAGATAAACCAAATCCAAAGAGGGATGCCGCTGTACTTGCCAGCTCGGCATCCCTAGTGCTCATGATATGGCTAGGTAAATCTTCCCGAGGGTAGTCAAAGACGCAATTTAAAACCGCCATTGGCCACAAAGCCATCTACAGGGGCATAAATGTCCAAAAACTGAGGATTGCTTAAATCTCCAGAATAAATGGCTCCAAAACGGGACTGTCTTGTATCTAGAAAATTTTCAAAATTCAGGAAGATGGAGAAATTCTCCCCTAGCTTTTTTTCGCTCATTAACCCCACAATCCAATAAGATTCACTGGTTGTTCCCGAACTTAATTCCTGTGGACTGTAATAATAGGCTTCCAAACCAATCCAAAAATTCTCTTCTTTTTCATACATCAACACATTGTTCAACCGATGTTTGGCTACCAAAGGAAAGTCTGATTTCATTCCATCTTCGTGTTGTTTCACGTTGGCATGCGTGTATCCGGTGAACAGTTTTAAATCTCCATATTTAACCTTTAGGTTGATTTCGGTGCCCTTAGTATCCACATACCCATTGGATTGCTCAAACAAATAGAAACCATTACCGTTTGGGGTCAGCATCATGGGGTCGTTGATCTTGGTGTAGAATAGCAACGTGTTTACAGACATGGTTACTCCTGGAAATGGGATCCATTTGTAGTTGATGTCAAAATTACCCCCAATGGAATGTTCAAGGTCTGTTTCATCCACGTCAATGGGCAGTACGTTCCTAAATTGGAGTCTTTCAGCATCTTCGGTGAACACGGTTGGGGTTTTATATCCCATACCTCCGCCTAGACGAAACGTTAGAGCCTGATTTGGCTCGTACAGTACGGATATCCTTGGCAGGGCCATTGCACCATAATCGGAATGAAAATCTGCACGGAACCCTGTTTCAAGTGATAAAATATCATTTATAGGCCATACATTTTGTGCAAATAACCCAAAAATCTCGTAGGATTGGTCCAATGCCCCATCTTGATCGTTTCGGACATCATTGAAATACTCTGTCCAAAGGTTTGCCCCGAGAACCCATTCCAGTCCGCCTTCTGAAGCATTGGAAAAGTTTATTTCACTGAATGAAGAACGTTGGTATCCCGAAAAGGTGAAATCAGGAATTTGAATGGTTCTATCATAAAAACTGAAACTGTTTTTTAGCTCTAGCCGATTTTGGGCATCAAAAGCATGCTTGAACCCTAGTTGGGTAGAGAACCGCTCGGTTTCATTGGATTCAAAGTAGGGGTCTTGTACAGTTTTGCCTTTTACATGGTCCATATTTCCCCCTAGGCGGTCTTCCCAAATGGCATTGAGGCCGATCAACAACTCGGTTTGGTCGTTCAAGTACCAATAGAGTTTTGGATTTAAGGTAAAACGATCAAATTCCGGAATGGCGGTCAAACCAATGTCCGCAGGATCATAAGGGGTTCCCAGATTATAGGAGGCAAATACTGTTGTCCCCAATGTTTTGAACTTTTGGGAATAAAATCCACTTAAATCCAAACCTAGGGCCGAGGTGCCATTGGCCATAAAACTTAGTTCTGGAACATCTTCCGGTGATTTGGAAATAAGGTTCACCAACCCTGCAATCGCACCACCACCGTAAAGGGTAGAGCTAGACCCTTTTATAACCTCTACCTGTTTTAGGTCCAAAGGTGCAATCTGCATCAGACTCAGTCCACTGGCAAACCCTGAATATAATGGAAAACCATCACGAAGCAATTGGGTATACTTACCATCCAAGCCCTGTATGCGGATACTGGAATTGTAGCTGGTGGCCGATGTCTGTTGGGTCCTGATGCCAGTGCTCTCATTGAGGAGCATTCTAATATCACCGGGTTTCATATTCCCTTTTTCGGAGAGTTCCTCGCCTGCAATCACCTCTACTCGGGTGGGAATGTCCGCAATGGTCCGTGAGCTCCGTGTAGAAACCAAGGTTATTTCCTCCATTTCCTCGGCCTGGGGAGCTAGAAAAATGAATCTGTCAACGGTATTATCCAAAGGAAAAGTTAGACTGCGATTAACAGAGGTATATCCCAAATAGCTCAATTGTAATTCAAATGTGCCATCGGGGATATCATCAATATATATTTTTCCCGTTTCGTTTGAAATGGCTCCTTTGTCAATGGGTTTCAATAGGGCAGTGACCCCAATCAATGGTTCGGCACTAATGGAATCTTTGACAACAATGTCCAAAGTGTTCTGTGCAAGAACGGATACCGTCCCAAACAGGGACAGCAGCAATAATAATCTCGTTTTCATGTAATTTAAATTTTTGACGTATATAGAATCATGGTCAGGACGGTGCCGACCAAAGTGAATCTGGTTTAAACCAGCTTATACTTCAAAAATCCGAGGGGGTTTAAGGGAAAAGAAATACACTTCCTTGGGAAGCGGCTCAATATAGACAATGGGCTGTATTTTTTCTTCAAGCTCAAAGGGAACAAGCTCCAATGACACATGATTGGTTGTAAATCCTGGACACCTTCCACAAGTAAAAAAAGGGGAACAGGGCGTTTCCTTGTCATGTTGTTCATTTTCAGTATTGTGATCTCCATCAGCGCAATGGGATGCGGTAGAAGTTTCAAAACATGAATCTGTTTCTTGACAACATGGGTATGATGACAGAACAATCGTGAGCAATGATAAAATCACAGTGAGGAACTTCATATCACAAAGATAAGGATTTACTCCAGGGTCACTTCTTTTTGTAAATGATTTGGAATATATCCTTTTTGAAATTGTTGGTTGTATCTTTATGGAATTTGAAAAAAGAGTTAGGATGAACTGGATTTTATTGCTTGTCGCAGGGCTTTTTGAAGTGGCTTTTGCCGCTTGTCTTGGAAAGGCCAAAAACGCTTCAGGAGCCGAAGCAAACTATTGGTATATTGCCTTCTTAATTTGCTTGGCCATTAGTATGTTATTGTTGGTAAAAGCAACCAAACATTTGCCCATTGGAACTGCCTATGCCGTTTGGACAGGCATTGGTGCCGTTGGGACGGTTTTGGTTGGAATCCTACTATTTAAAGAGCCAACAACTTTTTGGAGGTTGTTTTTTATTACCACTTTAGTAATCTCAATTGTTGGTTTAAAAATAGTTTCTCACTAGAACTTTATGGGTTACATGAACGGTTCGGGGTTAATTTTCCCCCTATTCTTCAGCAATTCCTCTGATTTTTGCATAAGCCGCTTTCATCTCGGCCAATTTTTCGGGATGGCTTTTGGCCAAGTTGTTCTGCTGGCCCAAGTCTTCCTTCAGGTTGTACAATTGATATTCCGGATCATTGCCTATCTCAATGTTAACGGTTTTGATCATGGCAGGCCCATCATAAGGCGGGATCATGGCCCAATCCCCTTTTCTAAATGCGGTTCGGGTGGAGGCCTCTATAATGAGTTCATCCCGACCGTTGGTGTTTTTTCCCATCAATACATCCAACAAATCTTGACTGTCCTGGGTCGAGGCATCACTGTTCACCAATGCCGCAATTGAAGCCAAAAGATCTACTTGGCTTACCATTGCATCCGAAGTACCTGGGGTAATCTTTCCTTTCCAATAGGTGATGAAGGGTACACGAGTGCCTGCTTCGAACAAGCTGTATTTTCCACCCCGCAACGGGCCGGCGGGTTTATGGTTGCCCAACTTCTCAACGGAATCGTCATAATACCCATCGTTGACCACAGGGCCATTGTCGCTTGAAAACACGATCAAGGTGTTCTCCAGCAAGCCTTCTTCTTTCAAGGTTTTTACAAACTCGCCCACGCACCAATCGGCCTCCACGATTACATCACCACGGGGACCCATACCGCTAGATCCTACAAAACGCGGGTGTGGGGTTCTGGGTACATGGGGCTGTTGAAGTGCATAATACAGGAAAAAGGGCTGATCTTTCTTCTCTTTTACAAATCGTTTGGCCTCGGCCAAAAAAGTATCGGCCATATCCTCATCCACCCATTTGGCAGCTTCTCCGCCTTTCATGAACCCAATTCGGGAAATGCCGTTCACAATGCTGTTGTCATGCCCGTGGTGCCATTTCATTTTCAACAACTCTGGGTTGTCCTTGCCCGTGGGTTCGCCCGGGAAGTTTTTTTGGTAATCAATTTGAATAGGGTCATTGGGGTCAAGATTGTCCACCTTTCCATTTTCAATGTACACTGTGGGTACCCGATCTTGGGTAGCTGCCATGATGTAACTATGGTCAAAGCCTACCTCGTTGGGACCGGGGCTGATGGCTTGGTTCCAATCCACATGTCCGCTGCCAAGTCCCAAATGCCATTTTCCAACAATTCCCGTAGTGTAGCCTTGTTGTTTCAACACCTTGGGAAGGGTGGTTTGGGCCGTATCAATGATCAAGGGGGCGGTGCCCGGTAAGATTTTGGCACTTTTGTTCCGCCACGGATAGGACCCGGTCAACAGGGCATATCGGCTGGGGGTACAGGTGGCCGAAGTGGCATATCCGTTCGTAAATCGCATCCCATTGTTGGCCAAGTGATCCAGATTGGGTGTATGGAGTTCGGTGGCACCATACGCTCCCAGCTCTCCATAGCCCAGATCATCGGCATAGATGATTACGATATTGGGCAGGGCAACTTGTTCTTCCGACTCGGTCTGCTCTTTCTTTTCGGCCTTACAGGCAAAAAACAATATGGTCATCACAAAAAAAAGGGTTCTGGCAATGTGCATTATAGTGGTTTTGTTGGGTTGATGGAATTGCAATCTAAGGAAAAGAGTGCAATTTTTAGGGAAGCCTATGGACAATTTCGGAATTGTATCAATCGTCAAAAGAAGCATTGAAAAAATCACCTAGGGATATTTCAAAATACTGACAGAGCTTTTTTAGGGTTGAAAGTTGAATGTCTCGCTTGCCTTGTTCAATTCTTGAAAATTGAATTCCCGTATCATGTAGGGCTTCTTCTTGTGTAACTCCTTTGATTCCTCTTAACTCTTTGACCCTTTTTGCCAGATTTACAAGCAATTGCTCTTTGCTTTCTTCTTTCATCTTGGCAAGTTCAGGTCAAAAAAAATTTATTATAACAACCGTTCGGTTGTTTTTTTAATATATTTGAACCAACCTCTCCAAATCATTTCCATGAATAATGCATCCATATGCTTAAGACAAATCCTTTTTGGGTCATTAAAAACTTTATAGACCGAGGTTCTCCAGATATGCTGGAGCTTACTTTTTCCATTTTGCAAACCAAAGTTTGGAGTGATATGGAAATACTCATGAAATCAACAAGGAAAAAAGGTACTATTAGGGTACACCGACCTCCAAACTATAATCATATGTACATTGATGTAGTGGAAAATCCAGCTTTCCGTTTTGTATTCTTATGCTCCATGCCACTCTTACATCATCGGGGTCAAAGGATAAAACTTCCCAGACCTTTAGCGAATGGTCACTTAATGATAGATTTTAGCACGCTCGAGTTGAACTTTACTATCGATACCCCCGACCCAAAACATAGAGTCTATGTGAGACAAAGATATATCGGTCTCTACGGTATGAAAGAAAAACAAAATACTATGGTTCTACAGTCAATATGGCCCTTAGCCTAATGTCATTGGAAGAACTGCCGATCATTATTCTAAAATCGCCCGGTTCCACTACGCGGTCCATACCTTCGTTCAACATGGTCAACATTTCCGGGGTTATTTCAAAGGACAGCTCCTTGGTTTCCCCCTTTTTCAAATGGACTCGTTGAAATCCTTTCAACTCCATAATGGGTCGGGCCACGGAGGCCAAAATGTCCCTGAGATAGAGTTGCACCACCTCGTCTCCATCGAACTCCCCAGTATTGGTGACCTTAAACCGGACGGTTGTGGTCTGGTCCTTGGAAATGCTCGGGGCATCAATTTGTATGTCCTCATAGGCAAAGGTGGTATAGCTTAGACCATACCCAAAGGGGAAAAGTGGTTTTCCGGTCAGGTTGATATAGTCATCGCCCCTTCCGGTAGGTTTATGGTTGTAATACAGGGGTAGTTGCGCTTCATGTACCGGAAAGGTAATGGGCAGCCTTCCAGCGGGGTTGTAGTCACCAAAAAGCACATCGGCAATGGCATCGCCCCCAGCGTCACCGGGATACCATACGTCCAGAATGGAGGGGACATCATCAATCCAACGGTCCATGGTGATAGCACTGCCACCCACCAAAACCACCACCATGGGTTTTCCGGTCTTGGCCACGCTTTGGATCAATTCTTCCTGATGACCGGGAAGGGATAGATAGGCCCTGTCCCTGAACTCTCCTTCCTCGATACCCACGGTAACAATGGCCACATCGCTTTTTTGGGCAGTGGCCACGGCTTGTTGGATCTGTTGTTTCCAATCATTTTCAACACCCACATCCCACAACAGTTTGAACCACACATTGCCCACGGTCTCAAAAAATTCGACCTTGAGGTCGTACTCCTTTCCTTTTTCAAAGCGATAGTCTTGGGTAATGGTCCTGACAGTTTGTTTGGTCCAATTGTCCACCACCAGTTCGCCATTGATGTACACCCGATATCCATCGTTGCCCTTGATACCGATTTTAAAAGTGCCCGTCTCGGAAGCTTTGAGTTTTCCGGTCCATCGGGCAGAATAGAAATCATAATTGATTTTCTCCTGATCAGGGGAAAATAAGGTCCATCTAAAATCAATCACTGGGTCAATCCGAGTAAGTGCAGGCTCGCCTTCAAGGGTAATGTTGTTGAAATATTCCGCCTGTAACCCTGCCTTTTGCTCCCCATCTTGGTAATGGTACAATTGTTCCCTGGGGATGGTCACATAATTGGTGGATTCCCTCCCAGGTCCAGCCGCATGGTTGATTGCCACGTTTTCACCCAACTTGGTCTTGAGGCCTTCCAAAATGCTCACGGGCTTGTTTCCGGGACCGGAGTAGCCCCCCAGTCTTGCTTCTTCGGCATCCGTGCCGATGACGGCCACAGATTTGACGGTTTTGGAGAGAGGAAGGGTTTGGGCATCATTTTTCAACAGGACCATAGACTCCAAGGAAGCTTTCTTGGCCAACTCCCGATTTTCTTTTGTGCCGTTCCATTTGCTGGCTTCTTGCGGGTCTACATATGGGTTTTCAAACAATCCCAATTTAAACTTGGCCCGAAGCACCCTTCTGACGGCTTCATCTATGGCCGCTTCATTGATCATTCCTTTTTCAAAGGCTTCGTAAAATAGGGTGTAGTGGTCGTATGAGGTTTGAAAAATCACATCCAATCCATTTTCAATGGCCTGTTGGGTGGATTCCGCATAATCCTTTGCGGTAAAATGAAGCACATTGGACCCACCTGTGGCCCCGGCATCGGAAATCACAAAACCATCAAAGCCCCATTCCTTTTTCAGTTTTTGGTTGAGCAACCAGTCGTTGGCAGTGCACTGCCTTCCATCAAAGGAATTGTAAGAAGTCATCACGGACCATGCATTGGCCTTTTGGAAACTGGCCTTAAAAGCGGGAAAATAAATTTCCTCCATCAGCCTTTCATTAAAATGAATGGGGTAACTATCGCGTCCACCATCACCTACATTGGCCACAAAATGCTTGGGGGTGGTAAGCACTCCGGACTTTTCAAACTGGGAAATGAAGGAGACTCCCATTTGTGTAGTTAAAAAAGGGTCTTCACCATAGGTTTCCTCGGTTCTTCCCCAGCGAACATCGCGGGCTATATTGAGCACGGGGGACAAGATTTGCCGAATCCCCCTGGTCTTGGTTTCCATGGTAATGGCTTTGCCTACATCGGCAACAAGAAGGGTATCCCAAGTGGCTGCCAAGGCAATGGACTGTGGAAATGCTGTGGCACCTTCCCGAACCAAGCCGTGAAGTGCTTCGTCAAAAGCAATGATAGGAATACCCAATCGGGTTTCCTCCACAAAGTATTTCTGGATTTCATTGATTAAAACGGCGGTTTGTTCTGCGGTTCCCCCACCGGAATAATCCAACAATTGCTCTGCCTCATTCCCAGATTTTCCCTTGGTGGCCACCTGAAACCCAAAAATGCCATGCTTGTAGCGTTCCTTGCCATCGGATAGATCTCCGGGAATCATGAACAACTGCCAGAATTTTTCTTCCAAGGTCATCCTGGGCAATAGGTCATCTACCCTTTCTTCTATGGACAAATCTGGATTTTTGTAATCCAACGGGTCTTCTTTTTGGCACGAAATGAGGAGAACGGATAAAACCACCATGGCCATGCACAGGGTTTTGCAGGGGAGCACTATTGTTTTCATTTAAAGGGTTTGGTTTAGTTTAGAAGAGAAGTCATAGACTGCTTCTTTGGTCATAAATGTAGGGTATTTTCTGGGAATGGGTTGAAGGTGTTTGTTCATGGCCCTTTCTTATTTCTTCCTTACCTTAGTGCAAACTTCCAGCGTATGGAGACCAAAGTCAAGAACGTATTTGTGGATGGGGCCATTTCCTCAGAGTTTATCGCCCAATCCATAGCAAAACACCAATCCAAGACCCAGATTGGGGCACATGATATTTTTCTGGGACAGGTACGTGCCGATGAGATCGATGGCAAAACCGTCTCGGCTATAGAGTACTCTGCTTATGAGGATATGGCCAATCAGAAGTTCCATAAAATCAGGGAGAGCACTTTTTCAAAGTTTGAAATTACCTGCATGCATATTTACCATAGCAAGGGTAAGGTAAATACAGGTGAAATTTGCCTTTTTGTGTTTGTGTCTTCTCCCCACAGGCGGGTGGCGTTTGAAGCATTGGAGTATGTGGTCGAGGAAATCAAGGCCCAGGTTCCTGTATTCGGAAAGGAACTCTTTGGGGATGATTCCTATCAATGGAAAGTCAATACATAGCCCATGGTCGATATAACCCAAAAACAATCCACCCATAGAACTGCCGTGGCGCAGGCGGTAGTAAAAGTCGGGAATATGGCCACGATCGAGGCCATCAAAAACGGAACGGTCCCCAAGGGCGATGTGCTTTCCATGAGCAAAGCTGCCGGTTTTTTAGGGGTGAAAAAAACTTCAGACCTGCTTCCCGATTGTCATCCTCTCCCTGTGGAGTATTGCGGTATTGAATATGAAATGGATGGACTGGAGATCAAGATCATCATCACTGTAAAGACCTTCTATAAAACCGGGGTGGAGGTAGAGGCCATGCATGGTGCCAGTGTAGTGGCCCTTACCATGTACGATATGCTAAAACCCATTGACAAAAGTGTGGAAATCCACCACATAAAATTATTGAAAAAGACAGGCGGCAAGTCAGATATTGATAAGTTGTAATTTTTTCAATTTTTTTTCCCAACCAAACACTTTTATTCTAATTTTAGGTTGATTAGAAAATAACCCCAACACCATGAACAACCTCAAACGTGTAATTGTCGATTACAAAAAGCTAACCCCAGAAGTATTGAAATTACTTGTGGAAAAATACCCCGATGGCTATGGAGATAACGATGTGATCAACTTTAGAAATTTGAAAGGTGAGTTGATTGAGGCTGTTGAGGTATCCACGGAAGACACCAAATATTTGGTAAAGATAAGTTCCAAGTTGGAGCATACCATGGCGAACTTTGATGATGATGACGATGAAGACACATCAGATTTGGATACTGATGATATGGACAAGATGCCAGATGATGACGATGATTTTTCAGATTCCGAAGAGGAAGAATAATCTCAATCCCGTTTTAGATTTTCCAACATTTCAACCGTGGTCTGATCCAAATTAAAGTTGGGTTGCCATCCCCAATCCTTTCTGGCCAGGTATCGTCAATGCTACTAGGCCATGAATCGGCTATTTGCTGTCTAAAATCTGGGGCGTAGCTTATGGAGAAATCAGGAATGTGTTTTTGGATGCTTTTAGCCACTTCACTCGGGGTAAAACTCATGCTGCCCAAATTGTAGGAAGATCGTATGGTGAGGTTTTCAGCAGGGCTTTCCATTAAGCTGATGGTGGCCCGGATGGCATCGTCCATATACATCATGGGGAGTTTGGTTTCTTCATTCAGGAAACATTGGTAGTTGCCATTCTTTAAGGCTTCATGGTATATCTCAACGGCATAGTCGGTAGTTCCGCCGCCTGGCATGGTCTTCCAACTGATCAATCCTGGGTAGCGCACACTACGCACATCAACCCCAAATTTTTTAAAGTAATATTCGCACCAACGTTCCCCAGCCTGTTTGCTTATGCCATATACGGTGCTTGGTTCCATAATGGTGTTTTGTGGGGTATCTTCCTTTGGGGTATTGGGGCCAAAAACAGCTATGCTGGAAGGCCAAAATACCTTGGATAATTTTCCTTCCCTAGCTAAATTCAATATATTGAAAAGGGAGCCCATGTTCAGGTTCCAGGCCCTCATAGGAAACTTTTCTGCAGTAGCGCTGAGCATTGCAGCCATTAAGTAGACTTCATCAATTTCATAATGCATTACCACATCTTCAATGGCGCCATAACTTGTGGCATCCAAAAGTTCAAACGGGCCAGATTTCACTAGATCATTATTTCCTTCCCGTATGTCGCTGGCAATAACACATTCGGAACCATACTTTTTTCTGAGTTCAACGGTGAGCTCGGTACCAATTTGTCCGCATGCCCCTAAAATGAGAATAGGCTTTTGCATCTAATTTGAAGTTAATTGCGTTTAAGGATAAATATAGCCTTTATTAAAATTTGTACATTCGCTTATGCGAAAATTGATAGTTACACTGATGGCCTTTGCTGCTCTTTGGAGCTGTAAAAATGCAGAAAACGCTTCTGAAGAAACCGAGGCCGTAGAGCTCGTATTCAATTATCAAAAATTACCTTCCAAATTGGCCTTGAACCCAGAAGCAAGTGCCATTGTAGAAACTTGGGAGGAATTTAAGGCTTTGTCAGGAAGCATAGATGTTTTGTACAAGGCAACCAACAATGAAGATTTGAGTTTGGCCATTGATGACCTTATTGAAAAGGAAAAACTTTTAGAAAAAGGAACCTATCCAGAGCTTTTTGATAGTTTTCAGGTGAAAAGTAGACAACAGGTACTTAAAACGTATTTGTATAAGGTTAAATCCAAGGTTTTGGAAAATCAAGAAACCACAGAGCCCACTATAGAAATGGTGGAAGCGTACAATGCGATACGTAAACAGTTAAATGTTATCGTAAACAGTCAGTTGGACAAAAAATTGATTTTGGATGAAGAATAAGATATTTTGTCTGTTGGCGCTTACCGTTATGGTAGCCAGCGCACAGACCACGGAAAAGGAAAGAATCGACACTTTATTGGATAGTTGGCACTTGGCGGCTTCCAATGCCGATTATGATGCTTATTTTGCAAAAATGACCCATGACGGGGTCTTCATTGGTACCGATGCCACCGAAAATTGGCAAAATGAGGAATTCAAAGCGTTTTCAAAACCTTATTTTGATCGTGGAAAAGCTTGGAGTTTTACCGCGGTCCAACGTAATATATACCTCAATAAAGCCAAGGATTTTGCTTGGTTTGATGAATTGTTGGATACCCAGATGAAACTGTGTAGGGGTTCCGGGGTGCTCAAAAAAGAAAATGGGCAATGGAAGATTGCCCATTATGTACTTTCAATAGCCGTGCCCAATGAAAATGTTGACGAACTGATTCAAATGAAGGAACAAAAAGATGACCAGTTGTTGCTCGAATTGAAAAAACAACAGGATTAATTTCCTCCCTCTGGTTTCTCTTTTCTAGATTCCAACGCCTGCTTGCTTAAACTCGCCAAATTAAAATTGGGATCCAATTTTAGGGCTTCATCAATGGTAGCTATGGCTGCATCGATATTGTTCCTGTCCATATTGAAGGTCAAAAGGCCCTTTAAGTGGTAAAAGGCAGACTTTAAATGAACTTCATAAGGTTGCTGTCTCTCATAAAAAGCATACTTCATATCGTCCTGGGCGTTGGCAATACCATACTCTATATTGGTGGAAGCTCCGGCATTATCCCCAGTCTGGATTTTTAAGTCGGCTAATTCATATGCCAAATAAGCAGATGGGTCTCTTTTGAAAAGTACCTCAAACTGTTCCAAAGCCCTTTTGGGTTGGTTCAGTGCCTTCAAACATACGGCCTTTACCTGAACGGCCAAATCAGAATCGGCATCATCCTTTTCAATCCCAATGGTGTTCAAAGCTTGTAGGTGTTGGCCATTGTTCATATAGATAAAGGACAAGGTGTCTCTCCTCTCTTGGGAGGGGGCAAGTACGTTTAAATGAGTCAATGCTCCAATAACACCAGTAATGTCACCTTGCAAGCGCATTTCATCATAGTATGCTTGATAGTGTTCCAAAAGTTCATTTTTGCTCT
This sequence comes from Flagellimonas alvinocaridis, assembly GCF_965248585.1. Classification (NCBI taxonomy): domain Bacteria; kingdom Pseudomonadati; phylum Bacteroidota; class Flavobacteriia; order Flavobacteriales; family Flavobacteriaceae; genus Flagellimonas; species Flagellimonas alvinocaridis. Next base: position 3,401,206 of record NZ_OZ252111.1, on the reverse strand, counting down.
GGGCCATCGCACTAAAACCGATGAGTAAAAGTAATAGGGGTAATGTCTTTTTCATTGATCTTCAATTTAGTGCGCCAAAACTAAAAAAATTATCGGTATAAAGCTGTTAAGAAAATGCCATATGGAATATTAAGCCCTTTATGTGGTAATAGAAGTTGTGAAGCTATGTCCTTTGCCTAGAAAAAGGCTGCTCAGCACCACCTTATTTTTTTCTTCCAAAACATTGTTCTGGTAGTGTGGTGGGGGAATATCTCTTTTTTTGGCTTCATCCACATAGTAATCCCTTTTTTTTGGGTGCAATGGATAAACGCCATTAAAAATTTCACCCCAATACTCATTTTGGATGATGGTGGAAATCATGAGGATGCAATCATCCAGATGAATTAAGTTTACCGGGTCATCACCATTGGTAAGGTTTTGTTTTCCGGAGAGCATGGTTACGGGGTGTCGTTGAGGTCCAATTAATCCGCCAAAGCGAATTACAGTGGTGTAAAGGGTGGCGTCTCCCATCAAAAGATTTTCACAGGCCAGTAATTGCTTTCCAGACTCTGTATTGGGTATTGGAGGAGTGAATTCGGTAACATTACCTTTCACATCACCATATACCGATGTGCTGCTTACAAAGATAATTTTTGAGACTCCACTCTTTTTAATTTCGGCATGGAGCAGTTTTATTTTTTCAATATAGCTTTCGGCATTTTTACTCCTTAATCTTGGAGGTATATTTATGATTAAAATGGAAATGTTGGATAAGAATTTTTGAATGTCACCTTTGATACCCGTTTCGGACAACTCAATTTGAAAAGGTGTTATCCCATCCAATTGAAGGGCATTCATCTTATCTTTTGATGTTGTGGAGCCATGCACATCATAAGAATTCTTTGCCAATTGTCTGGCCAAGGGAAACCCTAACCATCCACATCCTAAAACACCAATTTTTTTATTCAAACCGCAATGTCTTAATGGTCAATATGGCATCGTTCAACACAAAGGGCATGGGAATGCTGGACTCGGGTCTTTTGGGAATGCTAAAGTCCGGATGGGTAAGCAAATCATTGGAAGCCTCGTAAAAAGACAGCTCCAACACCGAGTCTTTTGGAAAGGTCAACTCAAGCTCGGTAAAGTCATTATTGGTTATGTAATGCGTTACGAGTTTCGAGTTTCGAGTTTCCAAAAAATGTTCTGACAATGGGATTCTATTCACTTTTGCGTTTTGCAAAGTGATGGGGTTGGTGTACACATCCAGGCGGTTAACATCCCGTTTTGGAGTGATGCACAGCTCTAGAACCCTAGCATCACCTATAATCGTGTCTTTTACTTTATCAATCCACGGAATTGCAATGTTTTTTTTCGGTGCATCGGCAATGTAAGTGAGCTGGGTTCGGTATTTGCTGGATAATGTCTCATATTCCTCAGTACTGGGTTTGTGTTTAGTATCTCCCAAAAATTGATTGTTCCAATCAATTGGGCTATTGTCATACGTGGCCCAAGTAGCAGTGTCCGTATCTGCGTTGTAAACGTAAAGGAGGCTACTTGGTTTGGGTCTTTCTGCATTAAAATCTGAATTAATATGGGACGATATGCCAAACACCATAAACAGAAACAAAAACAGATAGGCCAAACGATCTTTGTTTTTTAGTTGTCCGAAAAATGGTAACAACAAAACAAATAGGAGGGTAGTGAATACCGTTGCGGCCACCATCATCTTCAAGCCTAATCCAACAGGAAACATTTTAATGAAAGGCGAATAAATAAAAACTGCCGGCAATCCTAAAAAGACCATCAAAAAAGGATTGGGCTCATCTTGGTTCAGGGTTACCATAAAAGCGGCCAAAAGCCCAAAAAGAGGAATCACAAAAAAGCTTGCGCCAGATAAATATTGTGCAACAAGGCCACAGATAATCAACCATACAAAAATCGGCGCAACCAAAAGATTGGGCGTGCCTGTTTTTCGAAATTTATGATAGGTCCAAAAACATACGGCCAAAGAAATCATGACATAGACCACGATGTACAAATGGCCATTATAGGTGAACCCATGTAACATATCCTTAAAGTCGGGATACCACCAAGTAATTGTGGTCCAACAAAAATAGCCGATTGCTCCATTGACCACGAGAGTGAACAGTAAAGGCAAGAACCCTCTTAGAATATCTTTTAGATGTAATCTTTTCTTTTTGAAGCCTACAATCAATAAAATAACAAAGGTCAATAGGGCAAACCCGAACATGGGCCAAATCCATTCAAAGGGATAAGAAACCAGATTGAAAAAAGGGAGATTAAAGTAGATATAATCATTTAGGCTTTTAAGATTCCCCAAATCCGATTCACTGAAATGTTTGAGCAATGGCATTAGGTAACTGCCCTGATGAGCCAATGTTTTTCTGTCCAAACGCTCATAAGTGTCCAGCGCAGTATGGTAATCAAAATGGTCATCAATAAAGGCAAAGTTAAAGCCATCAATATCGCCATCTTCCCTAAAGACAGTCAAATCCGTATCATTGGGCAACATTTTATAGATGCTGTAGGCTAAGGAATTGGCTACGGGATACTCTGGGTGGGCTTCGGAAAATTCCTTGATAAGGGTTCCATTGCCCCTATTGGTCTCAATGAGCATATAACTAGGGCCTCCGCTTCCACGCGCCTCAAAATTGAGCACCAAACCAACATCTTTTGCCCATGGATGTTTGTTTACAAATAAATCGGCTCCATTGAGACCCAATTCTTCAGCATCGGTGATAAGTATGATAATATCGTTTTTCGGGTTTTGGTTTTCTTCCAAAAAAGCCCTAACTCCTTCTAAAATTGTGGCTACGCCACTTGCGGCATCACTTGCGCCGTGTGATGAATGCGGATTGCTATCATAATGGGATAACAACAAAAGTGCTTTTCCTTCTGATTTACCCTTTATCCTTGCCAAAATATTGGTGGCTTTGCTGAGATTGGCCCAGTCCCCAGCGGTATATCCCTCTTGGGTAGAGGTTTCCAATCCCATTTTCTTAAGCTCGGAAATAATATAGCTTCTGGCCCGTGCATGCCCTGGAAATCCAACGGCATGAGGCTCTACGGATAGATTTTTAACATGAACCAATGCCCTGTCCGTGGAAAAAATCTGCGGAGACGCATCCATATCTGGACCGTATGTTGGCGTCAAGGCTTTATAGCTCCAAAATACAGCGGCTAAGAGAAGGAAAAGGGCAAGGGTTCGGGAGAACTTCATGGTTTTACGTTGTTTGGTCATAAAAATATGAAATTATGAAAGGTTCTCATATTTGGATATAAAAAGTTAGATAATTCGCTAAAAAAAGCTATATTTAATATTCAACCTTAAATTTAACCTTATGGCAATCAAGAGTTTTCAAGGCGTACGATCTAAGGAGGAGTCTAAAAAAAAGTACGACGCTCCTATTTTGGTTGAGGATTACATGACCAAAAAACTGATTACTTTTTCACCCGAACAATCTATTTTGGAAGTAATGGAAGCATTTGCCAAGTATCACATATCTGGGGGGCCAGTTATGGATAATAATGGATTTTTGGTAGGCATCATTTCCGAAGCGGACTGTATGAAACAGATTTCTGAAAGTAGGTACTTCAATCAACCTATATTGGACAAAAGTGTGGAACGGTATATGACCAAGGAGGTGGAGACCATTCCGCATGACATGAGCATTTTTGATGCGGCCGGTGTCTTTGATCGACATAACCGTAGGAGGTTGCCGGTAATGAAAAAGGATATTCTGGTGGGCCAGATAAGCCGCAAAGACATTGTAGTGGCAGCCCTAAAGCTCAATGCACAGAATTGGAAGTAAAATTTTATCACTCCCGTTTTACGATCATATAATAATCGTTGTCCAAAGGTAAATACCCAAGGTCATAAACGAAATAGTAGGTACTGCCCTTTTTGGTGGTATATAGGTTGGTAATGTATTCAAAATCGAAGCCTTTATCCAGTAATCGCATCTTTGTAGTGGTGGTTTTCCCTTCTTTTAATGGAAAACTATCCAGAATACGATAGTTTTTGCGCAGTTTGTTATTGATGTTGCGCACCAAGTTTTTGCTGTCTTTGTTCAGGCGATTGTTATAGGCATTTCTACAGTGGTCGGAGCAGTATTTCTGGTCAATCCTGCCCAAGAGCTTTGCCCCACATTCCAAACATTTTCTTTCGGACATAGGATAAGATTTAGGTGACTACAATATCATACTTTTTCAACAAACCTATGAGACCCTCTTTGCTGAACTTACTTTTTTTGAGGGAGTTTCTAGTGGGGTCGATGGAAAAACCGAAGGCAGTTTCAAAATCCGTCCCCTCCAGATCGGTATTCTCAAAAATAGCATTCTTCAGGTCAGAACCTGAAAAGGAACTCCCTTTTAGGGAGGTGTTGGAAAAATCGGTCTGGTGCAACTTGCAATTTAGAAACTGGGTCTGGGGAATTTCCAAATCATAAAAAGAAGCCACCGAAAGATTACATCCGTCAAATTGAAACGATAGCAGCATGGGATTACAGCTGTCAAACTGAAGCCCCACCATTTTGCAATTAATGAATTCCACCTCGTTAAAAGTGGTATGGGCTATATTGGCATTGGTCAAATCACAGTCCTCAAAGGTACACTCCACAAAGTTTTGGTTGTCCAAAAACCCCTTGGTGAACAAGCAATCCACAAAGCGACAATTTTCATAATCCCCTTTGGGCAACTTGGTTTGCGTAAAATCCTGTTTGATAAACTCTTTGTCCAGCCAAAATGATTGTGCCATATGATATGTTTCCAATGAAATTAAACCGTTTTCGGGGTCATGCGCAATGTAAGGTAAGTTACAAAAACTGATGGGGATTGTTAAGAAAAGGATAAACCTTGAATTTTATTTGGAACAATCGTTCTAAAATAAATATGTTTGTATTGGAACATTCATTCCAAAATAAAAACATAAAACAATTACACCATGAAAAAACTATTGGGAAAAGTAGCCATCATTACCGGGGCAACAAGTGGAATGGGTCTGGAAACGGCCAAAAGATACCTCGAGGAAGGGGCCAAAGTGGTCCTTACGGGTAGAAGTCAGGACAAGTTGAACGCCTTAGAGGACCAACTTTCAGGAGAGTACTTATTGGTAAGGGCCGAAGCATCCAGTGTCTCGGACAGTGCGGCCCTTGTGGCCCAGACCGTGGAGCGGTTTGGGAAGATTGATATCCTGTTTCTGAACGCAGGAGTCTTTAGAATTGAGCCTTTGGAACATCTGACCGAGCAGATTTTCGACGAAGTGTACGACATAAATGTGCGAGGCCCGCTATTTACCGTAAAGGCAGCCTATGAATATTTGAATGAGAGGGCTAGTATCATTTTCAACACCTCCATTGTAAACGTAAAAGGCTTTTCGGGCATGTCAGCCTACGGATCTAGCAAAGCGGCATTACGGTCACTGACCCGTACATTGGCTGCCGAATTGGGACCCAAGGGAATCCGGGTAAATGCCATAGCACCGGGACCTATTGACACTCCTATTTACATCAAGCACAATGCGCCTCAGGAGAATGTGGACCAGATGGCGTCCAACCTTCCTTCAATGATACCCCAAGGCAGGTTTGGGACTGTGGATGAGATTGCCACCACAGCCGTATTCTTGGGGTCTTCGGACAGTAGTTATATCACCGGGGCGGAGATTCCCGTGGATGGAGGATTGGCGCAAGTGTAATTTTTTGAATACTTTCGAAAGAATTATTTCGAAACACATGCCAAGGGTAAAGCAGTTTGATGAAGCGGAGATATTGAACAAGGCTATGGAACTCTTTTGGGAAAAAGGGTTCCATGCCACTTCAATGCAGGATTTGGTATCCCATTTGGGTATCAACAGGGCCAGTTTATACGATACCTTTGGCTGTAAAGAAGCCCTTTTCCAGAACGCCGTGGAACACTATATTGAGGTGAGCGGTAGCTGTATCCGAAACTTGTTCGCAGAGGAAAATGATGTTCGTGTTGGACTCAGAAAGCTTTTTGATATGGCCATCAATGAATCCCTTTGTGATCTGTCCAAAAAGGGGTGTTTTGTAGTCAATACCACCACAGAGCTCATTCCCGGAGATGCGGCCATTCAGGAAATGCTCCAAAAGAACAGGGAGAACATGGAAGCAGTTTTTGTGGATTATATCCAAAAGGGAATCGACAAGGGCCAAATCGATGCCTCCAAAAATGCACAGGATGTTGGGTTAATGTTTTTTGGTCTATACAATGGACTCAGGGTTTTGGCCAAAGTGGACCCTACTTCGGAAAGTCTCAAAAGAATGGCGACCGCTGGACTTTCCATCTTGGATTAAGGACCGTTAAGGAACCCGCTTGTAGGCAAATAGCACTTCTTCGGCAGAATCGGCATCTTCAATAAGAACATGAACGTTCATCTCATTTTCATTGACTCGTTCCATGGTGAGTCCTTCAAAAAAAACCTTGTTCTTTTCAACCTTGACCAACCTAAAATCAACGGTTTCATCCTTTTCTTCCCATCCTCTGAGGTTTCCTTGGAAGTGTTTCAACTGTAAAATCATCGTATTCTCCACCTGTTGGATATGCCCTATTTCATAAAAAGAAACCTTGTTGTCCTTGACCAGTTTAAAGACAAACATCATGGAGCCCCCGAGCGGGGGACCCCAGATTTCTTCAGCAATGCCGCCAAAGGCTTCGCCTTGCCAATGCCCAGATATCCAAGATACATCTTCCAGTGTGGCATTTGGGGATTGTTGACCTTCGGTCAATTGTAAGGTTTCTTGGGCCGAAACCATACCCACATGGAACAGGAGCAGGATAATTGCAGTTCTCATACGATGTTTTATGGTAAGACGAACGGCCAGCTATTAATTGGACAATGCAAACTTTACATTTACCGTGGTCTCCACTCTTATTTTTTCAAAATCGATGTCCAAGGGTTGTGCTTGGCCCATGTCGGCACTCACTGCTTTCATTTCCATCATTGGAGCTTGGTTGTATCTGGGATAGTGTGGCTGCGAGTGGTCTGCGATATGAAGGGCAGATCCCACTTTTTGTCCTAACGGTTTAGTGAGCGCATTAGCCTTTTGCTTGGCCTTTTTCACGGCTCTGGTCTTCAGTTCCAGTTCCAGTTCATCCATTTTGGAATATTCGGTTTTTTCCAAAAAAGCATTGGCAATATCCAACTGCTCCAAGGCCATCAAGACCTCACCGGCCTGTTTTCCAGAGTATACCAAAAGGGAATACTGTTTGCTTTTTAGCACTTCCTTCCCACGTAAAAAATATTTTTGAAAGTTACTACTGAGGTCTTTGATCACCAATTGCTTGTCCAAATCCACCCCAAGGGCCTTTAAGCGTTGGGCCATTTTGTTTTCCTGCTCTTCCACGGAATTTCGGCCTTTGGAATCCTTTTCCTGAATGGTGATGTTGAGGTAAATTTTATCTGGGGTGACCAAAGTGTCCACTTGGGCCGAGGTTTCCAAATAGGGAACATCCAAGAAACTCTTTGATTGTGCAAAAATGGCTGTTGAGAACAATAGCCCGATAATGGGAATGATTACTTTTTTCATGCGTTTTTGATTTTTTATTTAAAGGTAAATACTTCCCCCCAAGAAGCAAAACCTGTGCCGTTTTATGATCCATAAAATTTCAAAACATAAAAAACTGGGGGATTCTCCAATATTCTTGAGTACATTGTAAGTATGAAATTTGTTCTGGCTCCCGATAAATATAAAGGTTCGCTCACTGGGCGGCAATTTTGTGATGCGGTTGAAAGTGGGATAAAAAAAGTTTTTCCTACTGCTGATATCGTCAAAAAGCCCTTGGCCGATGGCGGGGATGGTACCATTGAAGTTGTGATGGATTATCTTCATGCAGAAATGGTTTCCGTTAAAGTAAATGATCCTCTTTTTCGTGAGATAGAGTCGGCTTATCTGCTTTCGGGAGATGGGAAAACGGCATTCATTGAAATGTCCGAAGCCTCAGGGTATAAATTATTGGCCAAATCGGAAATGAACTGCATGCACACCACTTCTTTGGGAATAGGTGAAATGATCGTGGATGCGATGGAAAAAGGGGCTAGGAACATTGTTCTTGGTATTGGGGGCAGTGCCACCAATGATGGAGGCATGGGGTTGGCCATGGCCTTGGGGTATGAATTTTTGGACAAGGATGGGCAAGTTTTGGAACCTGTGGGGAGGAATCTTATCCATGTAAAGCACATCAGCAAGGAAAAAGTTCACGGGAAATTATCTGAAATCAATGTTCAAGTGGCCTGCGATGTCAATAATCCCTTGCATGGCAAACAAGGCGCGGCCCACATATACGGACCCCAGAAGGGAGCCTCTCCAGATGAAGTGGTCTTTTTGGACCAAGGGTTGGAAAGTTTTGCGCAAGTACTCCAAGCTGTTTTTGATGTGGATGTACAGCAAATTCCAGGAGCTGGTGCCGCAGGAGGTATGGGAGCTGGGACCTTTGTTTTCTTGAATGCCCATTTAACGCCTGGGGTGGATCTGGTGATGCAATTGGCCCGTTTTGATGATGCTTTGGAAAATGCTGATTGGGTCATCACTGGCGAAGGACAAATGGATGGTCAGACCTTTTCTGGAAAAACCATCAATGGGGTAGTGCGCTCGGCCCGGGCAAAAAATATTCCAGTTGCCGCTTTTTGCGGTTCCATGGAGGTTTCCATTGAGGATATGCAGAAGATGGGACTACAGTATGGGGTTTCCATTTTGAACCATGTGGGCAATTTGGAGGATGCCAAGGCCAAAAGCTACCGGAATCTGGAATTGGCCAGTTATAATTTTGCGAGTCTTTTGAAACAGGCCAAAATGTAATCAGGGCTTGGATTTCCCTCGCATCATCTTAAATTCCAACGAAGTTTTTACGGCTTTCCATTCGCTGTCCAAAATGGAAAAGAGCACCGTATCCCGAATAACTCCCCTTTCATCAATGCGATGGTTTCTCAGGATTCCTTCTTGTTTGGCCCCTAATAGAAGAATGGCATTGCGCGAAGGAAAATTATGAAAATGGGTCTTGAACTCCACCGCAATACAATCCAACACTTCAAAAGCGTGTTTCAAGAGTAGATACTTGCATTCGGTATTGACCCCGGTTCGCTGTACCCGTTCAGCGTACCAAGTCGCCCCGATTTCAACCCTTCTGTGTTGGGCATCGGCATTCAGATAGCGGGTACTGCCTACAACGGTATTGGTTTTTTTATCGATGATAGCGAATGGAAGTGCCCTGTCCGCTTTTTGTTCCGAAAAGACAATACCCATATAAGTGTCAATGGTGTCGGCGGATGGAACGGAAGTATACCACAACTCCCAAAGTTTACCATCTGAAGCTGCGGAGACCAAAGCCTCTCTGTGTTCGGCTAGCATAGGGACCAGCTTTACCAACTCTCCTTCCAGCGTAATGGGTTGCAACCAAGGTGCCATAGAATTTACTTAATGTTGATTTTACCAAAGGTATTATGCTTGGCTCAATTTTACACAACAAAAAAGCCGGGATATGCTCCCGGCCCATTTGTCAATCAAAAAACGAAATCTGAAAAAGGAAATTATATTTCCCTGAATTCCTCTACAGAGAAAAAGTCTTTATCGGTATTGTCAATAAAGTAAATACCTTTCGTTACAAAATACTGCATGGTTTTGTCGTCTATCTTGACGGCAAACCCCTTTTTTGTGGGAACTACCTTAAAACTATCGGTTACGGACCGTCTGTATTTTAAGACCATATAGTGATCATAATTTTGATCATTGTCTTTGTCCACGGCAATGAGTTTGGTAACTACTGCCGGTTTCTCTTTTCTATTTTGATTAACTTGACTCATCTCTTTTTGTTTCAAGACCATGGGGTAATTTCTATGCTCCATGACCTTAAGGCTGTATGGAACCTCGGTGCCATCTTTTTCAATGGAAAAAGTTTTATGGATAGTGGCGTTCATATGACCGGAGTCTTGGCTTTGGGCATATCCTGCCATACCGGTTAGTATAAAAATTGATAAGAATGTTGTTAGGATTTTCATGGGTAAATGTTTTTAAATGATACATATTTTCTTTCTCAGGGTGTGGTCAAGAATTATTTGAGATAAGCAGTGAACATCCAATTTCTTTTTTCCATGTGCATAAGGAAATCGGTGAGGATTTGTTCCGTGGCCACATCACCACTTTCCAAGGCGGCATTGATACCGTCCAGCATATTGTTATGTAGTATTTCATAATCGTTTAGTACTTCCCGTACCATTTCTATAGCGGACAGTTCTTTTTCAGGTTCCTTTATGGTAGAAAGCTCAATGGTTTTCTTTAGGGTAAAGTTGGGTTTCACGCCAAAGACGCGAATGCGCTCTGCTACAATATCAATGTTTTCCTTGGTGGTGTTGTATTCTTTTTCAAATACTTCATGGAGTTCAAAAAATTCTGGACCTTCAATGTTCCAATGAAAATTTCTCAGTTTATTGTAGAATACCTGATAGTTGGCAAGTAGAGTATTTAGAGTGACTACAATTTCGGCAGTCTCCAAATAGGTAAAACCTAATTTTTTAAATGTCTTGTTTTTTGTTTTTACAGTTTCCATTTTTTGTGTTTTTCTGATTCGACTTTGTGTTTAATTTGATGCATACCCTATTTGGTCCATAAATCGGGCTTAATAAGAAATGCATTTTGTACGCTGGGTTGTGGGAAAAGAAGGTTTCCCAATATGGATATAAGGGTCAATTGCTCGACCTAGAAGATAATAGGATTGAAGTCTGTTTTTATGATATCCATATTATTAATATAGAAGTATATTTCAGAAAATCAAGTATTTAACATGGTTTAACGTCTCTAAACACTCTATTAACAGTTTTGAGGTGGTATTTTATTCATTGTCCCGATTTCGCACAATAAAATCCTTGTTGAGAGCAACGTATATATCGGCAGAAATATCAATGACATACTCTTTGTCGCTATTAAAGACTTTTTGGGACTCTCCATTTTGATGGTCATGCTCTTGGATGTAGATGGTTTCCATTTTATCATATAACCGTTTTCCAAGACTAAAGCGTTTTACTACTGTGTATTTGTGGATGCACCGTATGATCATTTGTGTTGTTTGGTTGAGTTTCATCTTAAGACACTCTTTGGATGTATTTGGTCACTCTCCTTTTGATTGTTGCTTGATTTAATCAATCGGCACCTATATTAAATTTCAATCATTTACATGCGTTTACAAACGAAAACAAATGATTTCAAACCGATTCATGCTTTGAACGGCTGCTAAGTTTGCCCTGTCGAACAAAACCTATTCGATAGTAGTAACTGTTTAACGCTTAAATCTTAAATCATGAATTCACTACGAAACAAAGTACAGTTAATTGGTAACCTGGGGAACGACCCAGAAATCATCACCATGGAAAATGGAAACAAACTGGCCAAGTTCTCTGTGGCCACTAATGAATCCTACAAAAATGGAGATGGCGAAAAAGTAACCGATACGCAATGGCACAATATTGTGGCTTGGGGGAAAATGGCTGAGATAGCCGAGAGTTATCTTGTCAAGGGAAAGGAAGTCATCATTGAAGGGAAGTTGATGTCCCGTGCCTATGAAACCAAGGAAGGTGAGAAACGGTATGTCACTGAAATTAAATGCAATGAGCTTTTAATGATAGGTAAATAAGACGATTCCTACATGTGAACGAGAAAGGGGGCAGTTTGTCCCCTTTCTTTTTGTTTACTATGACTTCATGATATCTTAAAGTAAATAGATGCAAGCTTTGGGGTACTTGTTCGTCTTACTAAAAAAAGATTGCCATGAAAGCTATGATCCCCTTCATATTGTTCCTTTGCTTTGGACCATTGTTATTGGCCCAACAGGAGAGTATTGTACCTCAAAACTTTAGATTTTATGAGGATCTAGCCCTTCGTGATGCGCAATATGAGCAGAAATTGGAAGCCATGGACCTACAGGATGAACTGGATTATTGGACGGACCAGCATAATTATGAGCGCCAATTGGGAACAGAAAACTTTACGGCCTATCTGGTATACATGAAAAGCAAAAAGGAGGCCTATCAACGGCACCTACAAAATTGTACGGAAGGCTGTATCCATAGCAGACGTTTCTTTGAAAGGGCCCATGAGTATCTTTCTTCTTCGGATACGGAATACTTAAAACAGCTAATGGAAAATGGAATGGTCTTGAACACTTCCCCAAAAAGAAACCAATAAGACTAAAAAATCCACCAATTGGTGGATTTTTATGCAACTTTCTTTAAAAGGTCAAAACAAGGACAGCGCTTGCAACGCTTGTTTTCTCCCTTTTTATATTTTTTACAGCACTTGGTCTTGCAGTTAGTAACCTGAAGTTCTTTCAACAAGGCCTTTTTCTGTTTTTTTTCTTCTTTTTTCTTCTTCTTTCCCATCTATCAACACAGTGGATGGGCAAAAATAATTATTTTAAATCAATCTAAATAAAAAATTATTAACAATTGTTTGACTCCCAAGCTAAAAACGAAGGGCAACTCCCATGGTATTTGGGCCAAAGGAAAGGTTCCAGCTTAATTTTGATTGGTTGTCATTGTATTTCTCATCGTATTTGGAATCCAAGTACTTGTCTATGGATTCTACAATAAAAATGCTCAGTACAGTGCTAAAAGCAACATCAGAAACCCAATGGAAATCATCCACAACCCGGACCATACCGGGAATCATGCCAACGGTATATAATCCTGCTTTCACCCAAGGACTTTTAAATTGCTTGGCAATGGCATATGCGTTGCTAAAAGCCAACATGGCATGGCCAGATGGGAAGGAGTCATAATCATATACACGGTCCAAGTGGAATGGGTCAAACGTACTGGAACTGGCTCCACTTTTTGGTCTTGCCCTACCTATGATACGCTTGCTCACTTGTTGTAAAAACCCACCTGCGGTGGCAGACGAAATCAGGAGCACCCCGGTCCGTCTCAGTTTTTCATTTTTGGTAAAGAGTCCGGCCAAATATACTCCTCCTGTGAGCATATAATTGTTTTCAGGACTGCCATACTCATGTCCATAGTCAATCACAAAATCAGGAATGTCTTTGCGAAAACCGCTTTTCCAATCGTTGAGCTCGTCATCCGCGGTAAAAAGAAGCAAGGTGCCTCCAGTCAGATATCCAAAATTGGCCCAATCGTTTCCTTGCCAATGAAATGGCCGTGAATAGGCATGGCCAACCCCGCCAAAAATGTTTCCAACATCATAGGTGAAGTTGTTCCAGAGGTTTTTCTCTTTTGTTGGTTGTAATTCTTGACCTGCTACGGGAATCACAATTAAGATAATAATGAAGTATTTGAACAATTTCATGGCGATTGAAAATAAAAATTAGGCGATAAAATTACGCATAAATGTCCTGCGCCAATCTAAAGGTATTGGCATGGGCTTCTACAATAACCTTAATGTCGGGAGAATACCCTCCTCCCATACAGCATTGTACTGGAATTTTTGCATTATAACACATTTCCAGCACGTAGCGGTCACGTTCTCTGCATCCCTCCAAACTCATGGCCAAGGTGCCCAATTTGTCGGAGGCCAGTACGTCCACACCGCAGAGATAGAAGATGAAATCCGGTTGTACTTTATCTAAAAGGCCGGGTAGGGTGTGCTTTAAAATGGAAAGGTACGCTTGGTCCGTGGTACCTTTTTCCAGAGGGATATCCAAGTCCGAAGTTTCCTTTTTGAAGGGATAATTACCCCTTCCATGCATGGAAAACGTAAAAATAGTGGGGTCGTCCTGAAAAATTTCGGCAGTACCGTTGCCTTGGTGTACATCTAAGTCAATAATTAAAATATTCTTGGCCAAGTCTTTTTTTTGAAGATATCTGGCCGCTATGGCTTGGTCGTTCAATAGGCAAAAAGCTTCGCCTCTGTTGGAATACGCATGATGGGTTCCTCCTGCGATATTCATGGCAATACCATGTTCAAGTGCAAATTCACAACCCTTGATTGTGCCATCTGCAATAATCTGTTCACGTTTCACCAATTCGTCACTTAAGGGAAAACCTATTTTTCGAATGGCACGCTTATCTAGATGTAGGTTTATCAAATCCTCATAATATGCTTCGGTATGAACCGCTAAAATAGATTTGACATCAGGAAAAGAGGGTTCAAAGAAGTTTTCTTTGCCGCAGGTACCTTCATGAAGAAGCTGTTGGGGCAACAACTCATACTTGATCATGGGAAACCGATGCCCTTCCGGTAATGGATGCCTGTAAATGGAATGGTAGGCTATTTTTAGCATTGAATTCCCTTATTTGTGAAGAGCCAGTTGAATACGTTTTCTAGAAACATCCACATCCAACACTTTGACCACCACTTGCTGATGTAGGCTTACGTGCTCATTGACATCTTTCACAAAAGTATCTGAAAGATTGGAAATATGGATGAGTCCACTTTCCTTGATACCGATGTCCACAAAACAACCAAAATTGGTAATATTGTTTACAATGCCCGGCAATAATTGTCCTTCTCTTAAATCGGTTATTTCCTTGATGTTTTGGTTAAAGGTAAACACCTTGGCTTTTTCCCTGCGGTCCAAACCAGGTTTTTCCAATTCTCCTAGAATATCTTTTAAAGTAGGAATTCCAATATTGTGCGTGCAATAGGATTCAAGGTCGATGTTTTGTAAGACCGATTTATTGCCAACAATCTCTTTCAAGGAAATGCCTTGGTCTTTCACCATTTTTTCAACTATGCCATAACTTTCTGGGTGAACAGCTGAGTCGTCCAATGGATTTTCACCCTCTTTGATACGCAGGAATCCGGCACTTTGTTCAAAGGCCTTTCCACCAAGCCGGGGTACTTTTTTAATTTGGTCCCTGCTGGTAAAGGTCCCATGTTCATTGCGATAGGTGACAATGTTTTCAGCCAGTTTCGGACCAATGCCCGACACATAGCTGAGGAGGGGCACACTAGCGGTATTGATGTTGACCCCGACGGAATTGACACAGCTCTCAACCACGGTGTCCAAGGAGGTTTTCAATTGGGTTTGGTCCACATCGTGTTGGTATTGGCCCACCCCAATGGATTTGGCATCTATTTTCACCAATTCGGCCAAGGGGTCTGCCAAACGGCGCCCAATGGAAACTGCCCCTCGGACAGTAACATCGTAGTTTGGGAATTCATCCCTGGCAATTTTGGAGGCCGAATAGATGGAAGCTCCTGCTTCACTGACCACAAAAACCTCAATGGGGTTTTTAAATGCAATACGTTTTACCAGTTGCTCCGTTTCCCGTGATGCGGTTCCATTGCCAATGGCAATGGCCTCAATTTTGTACGCATCGACCAAGGAACTTATTTTTTTGATGGCCCCTGCACTGTCCCGTTGAGGTGGATGTGGATAAATGGTCTCGTTGTGTTTTAAATCGCCTTGCGCATCCAAGCACACCACTTTGCAGCCCGTTCTGAACCCCGGGTCTATGGCCAAAATACGTTTTTCGCCCAAAGGAGCACCCAATAGCAATTGCTTTAGGTTTTTGGAGAACACCTGTATGGCCGAAGTATCCGCTTTTTCCTTGGCGGTCTTCAAAAGTTCGTTGGAAAGAGAGGGAAATAAAAGGCGTTTGTAGGCATCCGCTATGGCCAGTTCAATCTGTTGCGAACAAGTATTGTTGGATTTGATGATGCGTCTTTCAATGGCATTGAGTGCCCTGTCATCATCGATTTCAATCTTAACCCGGACAAACCCTTCCTTTTCCGCTCGCATTATGGCCAAAAACCTGTGGGAGGGACAGCGGTCCAATGGCTCGCTCCATTCGAAATAGTCGCGGAACTTTTGGGCCTTTTCGTCCTCTTTTTTGGTTTTGATGACGTTGGTGGTGATCAAGGCATGGCGTTCCAGCTGGTTGCGTAGCTGGTTTCGAATGTCCGAACGTTCATTGATCCATTCCGCAATGATGTGGCGGGCGCCTTCCAAAGCTTCATCTTCATTGTTGACTTCCTTGCCTAAATATTTGGAAGCGATGAACTCAATCTCATCACTCCGCTGGGCCATGATAATCTTTGCCAAGGGTTCCAACCCATTTTTTCGGGCAGTCTCCGCTTTGGTCTTTTTACTTTTTTTGAAAGGGAGATAAAGATCCTCCAGAGTGGTAAGGTCGGAACAGTTCTGGAACTTTGTCTGTAATTCCGGGGTAAGTGAGCCCTGTTCTTCGACCGCCTTGATAATGGCGGATTTCCGCTTTTTCAGAGCCTCAAACTGGGTTTTATACTGTACAATGGCCCCAATTTGGACTTCATCCAGATTACCGGTACGCTCTTTTCTATAGCGGGAGATAAAAGGAACGGTACAATCTTCGTTCAACAAAGCCACGGTGTTCTCCACACTCTTTTGCGAAAGTTGGGTGTGGTGCACAATATAAGGAACGAGTTGCATGATGTTTGTTTAGTAGTTATCACTTCGAGCGCAGTGGGGAAGTCTTACAATCCAAATTTTTGAAAGAGGGTATCGACTGCGTTCGACCAAATAGTTTCTTTGAATGTGAACTAGCTTATACCTTCCCCATTCCCAACCCCATCTTCATCTGGGTTGACGAACACCAATTTCCCTTCTTGGTTTTCGGTCATTAAAATCATCCCTTGACTTTCCACACCGCGTAATTTTCTTGGGGCAAGGTTCACCAAAACGGTTACTTTTTTCCCTACGATATCTTCGGGTTTAAAACTCTCGGCGATTCCGGATACAATGGTTCGGGTGTCCAATCCGGTATCTACTTTCAACACCAAGAGCTTGTTGGCCTTGGGCATTTTTTCGGCTTCTACAATGGTACCCACCCGCATATCCAGTTTGGTGAAATCGTCAAAAGTGATGGTGTCTTTTTCAGGGGTCACGGCTTTGTCCATTTGTGCATTTACTTTTTTGGTAGCTTCCAGTTTGTCCAATTGTTGTTGGATCTCCGCATCTTCAATTTTTCGGAAAAGCAGTTCACTTGGGTTTATGGTATGTCCAGAGGGAAGTATTACATTGTTATTAGGCTTGATATCATCCCATGAGGGTATTTCAGAAAGTGAATTAAAATTGAGAATATTCTTTAATTTTTTTGAGATGAATGGTAGAAAAGGTTCACTAAGGATAGCTAAAGATGCAGCAATCTGTAATGCCACAAACATAATGGCCCTTACTCCTTCATCATTAGTCTTTATCAATTTCCATGGCTCACTATCAGCAAGATACTTGTTTCCTAAACGGGCTAAATTCAACAGTTCCTGACTGGCTTCTCTAAATCTATATCTTTCTAACGATTCTTCAATTTGCTTTGGGAAAAAGCCTGCTAATTGCAGAGTTCTTTTGTCGGAGGGATCCATTCGTTCAGCTAAAGGAACAACTCCATCGTAATATTTGTGGGTCAACACGGCCACGCGGTTCACGAAATTTCCAAAAATGGCCACCAACTCATTGTTGTTTCGAGCTTGGAAATCTTTCCAAGTAAAATCATTGTCCTTGGTCTCTGGGGCGTTGGCGGTCAAGGCGTAGCGGAGCACATCTTGCATATCCGGAAATTCTTCCAAATATTCGTGTAACCAAACGGCCCAATTCTTTGAAGTGGAAAGCTTGTTGCCCTCCAAGTTCAAGAATTCATTGGCAGGGACATTTTCCGGCAAAACAAAATCGCCATGGGCCTTAAGCATGCTCGGGAAAATGATACAGTGGAACACAATATTGTCCTTTCCTATAAAATGGACCAACTTGGTGTCCTTGTCCATCCAATAGGGTTTCCAATCTTTTCCTTCGCGTTCGGCCCATTCCTTGGTGGAGGAAATATATCCGATAGGCGCATCGAACCAGACGTAGAGCACTTTCCCTTCGCCACCTTCCACGGGAACGGGTATTCCCCAATCCAAATCTCGGGTTACGGCACGGGGTTTCAGCCCGTCATCAATCCATGATTTGCATTGGCCATAAACATTAGGCTTCCAGTCAGATTTATGACCTTCCAGAATCCATTCTTTGAGAAAATCTTCATAGCGGTCCAAGGGTAAGAACCAGTGTTTGGTCTTTTTAAGCACTGGAATCCCACCGGTTATGGTTGATTTTGGGTTGATGAGGTCTGTGGCATTCAAGGACGAACCGCAGTTTTCACATTGATCACCATAGGCTTCCTCATGACCACATCGAGGGCAAGTACCCACCACAAATCTATCTGCCAAAAACTGTTGAGCTTCCTCATCAAACAATTGCTCGGTCTCCTCTTCGATAAAATCATCTTGCTCGTACAGTTTTTTGAAGAAATCCGATGCAGTCTGATGGTGTACCTTAGCAGATGTTCGGGAATAGTTATCAAAAGAAATCCCGAATTCGGCAAACGATTTTTTTATGATGCCGTGGTATTTGTCTATGATCTCTTTTGGGGAGACCCCTTCTTTTTTGGCCTTCATAGGGATGGCCACACCGTGTTCGTCACTACCGCAGATAAAGGCAACATCCTGTCCTTTTAGTCTAAGGTAGCGGGAATAGATATCGGCTGGAACGTACACCCCCGCCAAATGGCCAATGTGAATGGGGCCATTGGTGTAGGGTAGCGCAGCTGTAATGGTGTATCTTGAAGGAGACGTTGTCTTGGGCATGTATTGTGTAATTAGGCCTCAAAAATACTCATTTTGGAAGAAGCCTAAAATGCCTTGCGACGAAAAAGCAAAACCTCCAAATTGTGCAGCCCAAAATTGGGGTGTGGGGTTGCACAACAGGAGGCTTTTTTGAATAAATGATTAAGTATCCCGCTTTTTTACATGATCATTACGGATTTGCTCATTCGTTGATCCGCAACGGATATTCTATAAATGTATTTCCCAGTGGAAAGACTATCTCTCATACGCTCCCTAATATTGATTTCGGTGGAACCTTCCAACATCATCTCATTGAAGACCGTTCCCACTTTTTGCCCAAGAATATTAAAAAGCTCAATATCCACATGCGCAGCAAAAGGCATCTCCAAATGAATATGCGGTGCCCTTTGGTTTGGGTAGTAGGGGGTATGTACAATATTGTTCAACAAATCTGGGTTTGGATCTGTACCATCTTCACTTGGGGGTGTTTCCGGGAAGGTTGGTGGGTCGTTGTCCATGGCAATATCGTCAAACTCTTCACCACTACAGTTGAACCCAAGGTCAATGGCCCGGTACTGATACCCCAATAAGTGTTGTTCCACGGATGCTCTTGGTACACAAAGCCATTCGGCTAAAACAGTGCCATAAAGATCCCTGAAATCCATAGTATATTCCAGATTTCCTCTACTATTTGGACTGTCCAGGGAAGGGTGGTCCCCTACAAAGGCGCTACCACTTAATCCAGAACCAAAGAAAAGTGTGGGGGCGGCCTTACCGTGGTCGGTACCGTTGGAACCATTTTCAAAAATCCTTCGACCAAACTCGGAGAAGGTCATACTCAATACCTTATCATCTTGTTCGGTACAGGCCAAATCTTCATAAAAATTGTTGATGGCAATGGAAAGTGTGGACATCAACCGCTCATGTGCAATTGGCTGATTGCCGTGGGTGTCAAACCCGCCCATGGAAATCATGTACACTTTAGTGCCAAGTCCGCCTTTGATCAATTTGGCCAAAAGCGACAATTGTCTGGCAAAACCATTGTCTTGATACTCTACACATCGTAGTGCATCACCACGTTCGTATGCCTCATGGATTTTGCCTGCATACTCATAGGTGGTATTGGCCACACCACGCAAAAAACGTAATTGATCACCGTACATACAGTCATCAAATGGAGCATTTTGAATATCATAGAAGTAACCAGTTTCGGCAATTTGTTCCAATTGCTCCACATTGTTGGTTACAAAAGCGTAATTGGTTTCGTCACCTTGGAAGACCAAATTGGCCAAGTTGCCAATTTGTATGGCTGCAGGCGCCTCGGGTGGATTGATCAAATAATCTGGATACAGTTCTTCAAAGTGCCTGCCCATCCAGCCAGTGGGTTCTCCACTAAAACCTGTGGTGTTTAGGTCGGTATTGGCAAAAATATCGGACCCGGTAAAATGGGATAGACTTTGGTTTTGGTACCCAACCCCATGAACGGCCTTGAACTGGCCATCGCCCCAAAGAGATTCCAGAGCGTTCATATAAGTGGGGACCCCAAAATCATCGGTAAGTTTTAGGATTTTACTTTCCGGGATGTAGATATTGGGCCTAGCATTTGCATAGGTGTCGTATTGTTGAATGGGAATTACCGTGCTTAAGCCATCATTTCCCCCAGATAATCTAATAAGTACCAGAATATTGTCCGTTTCGGCTGCAGCAATGGCAGCAGAAAGGGGAGAAGGGGCAGAGGCGGAAATAAGGTTGCTTCCCAAGAACATGGATCCTGACCCAGCGATGCCCAGTGCTTGGATAAAGGAACGCCTGCTCCAGTTTTTATGTTCCAAATCGTGGCCATCATGTTCGAGGCCCTTGTATGGTGATGATGTATTATGGTTGTGATGAGAATCGCACATGGTAGTAGGGTTATTTTAGTTGGAATTCGGGTTCTCTGGACAAGTGTCTTAGCAACACATAAACTTGTGTAGGCACTTCCATACTTACGGAAAGTGTCCAAAGGCTCAATCCGCCTGCAATGTAGTCAGGGGAATAGTACTCTTCCGGAACATCGTCTATTTTGAAGGCATCCATGGCCTTTTCAAAATCGGCATCTGTTAAAAGGCCTTTTGGTGTAAACTTGTCCACCAAGGCGCGGACCACAATCTCTGGGTTGCTGGTATTGCTGTTGGCTGCACCAACGGCGTCCATGGCCAGGGTCCTAAATTGCTCCGGGTCTGCTTGGAAAAAACGTTCCAAGAACACTTCCGATGTCAACCAACGACCAATAATAAAATTGGTATTGATCCACTGCCGGTCCCGTTGCCAACCTTCCACTTCGGGTGGGTCAAAGAAATCTTGACCAATCAATGCGCATGAGTCCATTATATTGATAATGGTCATATCATCATAGGAAAAGTTGGTTTCCTTCAATAAATTGAAATAAAGATCTGCTGGACTCTTTATTATGACCCCAATTGCTGTTTCATCAAAAAAGTGTTGACTTTTAAAGAGCTGTCGCAATACGGGGGCAATCTCAAAATTGTTTGCAATAAAAGTTTGTGCAAGGCCATCTATAATTTGAGGTGCAATGCCATTGCCATCATCTCCTGTGGAATCTGGATGCACAAAAAACTCGTAAAGTTTTTTACAAATGAACCATGCAATTTCGTTGGGGCGTTCGTTGAAAAGGATATCAATGACATCATCATAGTCCCAATTGCCAGTTTGCCCAAATATAGTTTTGTTCTCTGTGCTAAAATCTTCGGCATTAAAGGTTACTTGTGTACATCCTTCCTCTCCTCTTTCAGTATACCCTGATAATGCTTTTGAGGTTTCAATGATGTCCTCTTCGGTATACCCATTACCATCCCCCAGCGTAAAAAGTTCGTAAAGTTCACGAGCATAGTTTTCGTTGGGGTTGTTCCCCCGGTTTCTAACCCCATCCAAATAGTACAACATGGCACTGGTGAGGCCAATCTCGCTGGTGAACGTTTTAAAATTGCCCAATGAATTGCGTTGAAGGCAATTGATATAGTAGTATAGAAATTGGGTACAATTATAGATTTCCAACTGGGTTACAAAGTGGTTGCTCCAGAAAAAGCTCAACCTGTCTCGCAGGCCATTGTCCATAAGGGCATTTCCGTAGGCGGCGGTAAAGTCTTCTAGCTGGGCGCGTCTCATTTGGCGTGCCAAATCATCGTCATCGGGATAATTGGCATCGGTCCAATCCGCCCATTCAGGGGCTGGAATGACTGGAGCTGCAAGTGCTTGATCTACTAAACTGTCCACTAGATTGTTTGCGGTCTGTCCTGTTGCAGCATTAATAGTTTGTACGGAGGCGCTAAAGCCCAGTCTCCGATATAGATGCGCAGCCCGTAACGCATCCAATGGAATAGTGTACGGCGCTAAGGTCGAGGTGTTACAATTGATGAAGTACTCCATAGCAAAGTCTGGCGTTAATTTGGTACATAGTTTGGGGCAACTATATGTTTATGCTAATGTTGGATGTGGTTCAATTGGGCCAACAAATTACAATCTTAACGTTCTGTATCCCATGAACTACCAATTTTTTCGATGAAATGCATGTTTTTTTCACTAATTTTCTATTTCGATGGCAAAACACACCGAATTTGGAAGACTGGGAGAGCAATTGGCAGTTGATTTTTTGTTGCATAATAGGTATAAAATATTAGCCAGAAACTACCGATATCTCAAAGCAGAAATAGACATCATCGCCCAAAAAGGAAATGCCCTGGTTGTTGTAGAGGTAAAGTCAAGAAATATGGGCTTTTTAGAAGATATTTCCAATACTGTAAACCGTAAAAAAGTAGGTTTGCTCACCCTTGCTGCCAATCAATTTGTACAAGATCGGGATTTAGAAGTTGAGGTTAGATTTGATATTGTCAAAGTAGTTAAGAATGGTAATGGTTTTGAAATAGAGCATCTTGAAAATGCATTTTATTATTTTTAACCATTTGTTTGTTTTGTAACAACATGTTATTTTTGTAGCAAAGCCAAACTAAACCAAAAAAATGAAAACAATCTCTGCGGTAGTTGAACATTACATTAAAAAGAAACCTTTTTTGCAAACTGCCCTTGCACAGGGCATCATCAACCTAACCTCTCTTTCGAGGCAGATCAAGCCCGAAATTGCCGATGAATTGGGTAAGGATGTAAAAGATGGGGCCATCGTCATGGCTCTCAAAAGACTTTCAGATGATTTGGAGTTCCGGGCTACGCACAGAATTGTAAAGGTCCTCAAGAATATTGGGGAGATTACCGTACGCTCCAATCTAACAGATTATACCTTTTTGGCCTCCGATACCATTCTAGAACAACAGGCCCGACTTTTGGAGGAAGTAAATATCAACCAAGATGTGTTCTACACGTCGTCACGGGGGGTCAATGAAATTAATATTGTGATCAGCAATATTATGGATCGGGTAGTGGAAAAGTATTTTAAAAGCGAGCGTTGTACCCAAAAAGTTGAGGGGCTTTCCTCGATTACCGTAAAGCTCCCATCGGAAAATGTGTCGGTACCTGGAATCTATTACTTCATTTTCCAGCGATTGGCCTGGGAAGGCATCATTTTGTACGAAGTGATCTCCACAACCAACGAGTTTACCATTTTAGTCAATGAAGAGCAGGTTGATGTGGCCTTTAAGACCATCAAAGACCTGAAGCTCCTTTAATGTTTTAATTCCTGCAAGAGGGAATTTAAATCCAGAGACTTGGTGTGCATGTCCAATGTGCCATCATTTTTCTGTGGCCAGATTTCCCTTGGTTTGTCCCAATACAGTTCAACGTCGTTTCCATCGGGATCATCCAGATATAGGGCTTCTGAAACCCCGTGGTCTGCAGCACCTGTCAATGGGTAATCTGCTTCCAACAAACGATTTAAAATAGTGGCCAAATCCTTTCGGGTTGGGTAAAGAATGGCCGTGTGGAACAATCCTACGGTATTCTTGGGTGCAGGAGGTGCATTTTTGCTTTGCCAAGTGTTCAATCCAATGTGGTGATGGTACCCTCCTGCCGAAATAAAAGCAGCTTGGTCTCCATAGGTCTGGGTCAACTCAAAACCCAAAAGCCCACAATAAAAGTCAAGGGCACGTTGTAAATCCGAAACTTTAAGGTGTATGTGACCAATTCGGGTTTGGGATGGAATGGAATAAGCGGTAGTCTTGTTCATAAAAGCATTTTTTATAAAAATAACCATTGAAAACGTTCCAATAACAATTGTTAACTTCAAACCATCTTTAAGTTTATTTGCTATATGAAATCAATATTAAAGCTTACGTTCCTTATAAGTCTATTGGGTTATGCACCCATAATGGCACAAGATTTCTTTTTTCCAGAAAGAAATCAACCTTGGAAAACGGCCAACAAGAATCAATTTAAGTATGATGTGCAGTATTTGGAAAAGGCTGTGGATTTTGCCAAGGCAAATGAATATTCCGGGTCCCGGGATTTGCGCCGTGCCATTCTGGAAGGATTTCAACGAGAACCCTTTCATGAAATTTTGGGCCCCACCAAAAAGCGGGGTGGCCCTGCGGGACTTATTTTGAAGGATGGCTATGTACTTGCTTCATGGGGTGATACTAAGCGGGTAGACATGACCTTCAGCGTTACCAAGAGCTTTTTGTCCACCGTTGCCGGATTGGCGGAAGACGCTGGTTTAATTCAGGATACCAAGGACAAAGTGGCCAATTATGTTTGGGACGGAACTTTTGATGGAGAACACAATACCAAAATAACCTGGGAACATCTATTACAGCAAAATTCGGATTGGTCTGGAGAGCTTTGGGGTTTGAAGGACTGGGCGGACCGTCCGCCCAATGAAGGGGGACTGGACGACTGGAAATTTAGAAAGCTTAACGAACCGGGTACGGTCATGGAATACAATGATGTAAGGGTGAATGTCTTGGCCTATTCCTTGACCAATGTGTGGCGAAAGCCTTTGCCAATGGTCTTAAAGGAGCAATTGATGGATCGTATTGGGGCGACCACCACTTGGCGTTGGTATGGCTATGATCATGCTTGGACCGAAATAGATGGGCTACAGATGAAGTCGGTCACGGGAGGCGGACATTCAGGTGCCGGTTTATTTATCTCCACCGAAGATATGGCCCGTTTTGGAATGGTGTTTCTGAACCATGGTAAGTGGGACCAACAACAGTTGGTCAGTCCGGAGTGGATTAAAAAGGCCACACAGCCTTCAGTGCCCAATGTAAATTATGGATATATGTGGTGGCTCAACCAAAAAGGTCCACGGCATTGGGAAGGGGTGCCTGAGCACTTGTTCTATGCTGCTGGGTTTGGAGGCAATTTTATTGTGGTGGACCAAAAAAATGGATTGCTTATGGTAACCCGATGGCTGGAACCCTCCAAAATTGGGGAGTTTGTAAAGCAGGTGTACGAGGCATTTTAATCCTAGCTTATTTCAAGTGAATATCACAAAACCCAAATTGAATGGCATTTTCTGGGTCTGATGGGTTATCGTAGGTCTTAAAGACCTTTTCTCCAATGGTAAATGGGATAGGAGCCTCAAAAATAGGTCCGTCAAAACAGAACGTATGGTATTCCCCGTTTTCACCACAAGGATCAACATCTGAGGGAAATTTGTTTAGGAGTTCTTGGGACAATTCCTGTCCCAAAAAGGATGCGTCCAATTTTGAGTTATTGATGCAAATAATCACTGCCCGAAATCCCAATCCCAAGAATTCTTGTATCAATTGTTTGGTGTCTTTTTTCCATAATGGAAAAAGTGTGGTCAATCCATAGGGTTGAAGCATGTCCTCCCGATATTGCTTTAGGTCTTCCAGAAAGATATCCCCAAAGCCCGTATGGGTATACCCTTCGGACCGTAATCGGGTAACTGTTGTTCGCATCAACTCATTGTATTGTTCCATACTGGGCTTTTCAGGAACTTCAAGGATGTCCAATGGAATCCCAACGGATGCTGCCTGTGCCTCCAGAACGTTTCTGGGCAAGCCGTGCATGGAAACTCTGTTGTAATGCGCATTTACCGTAGTCAGCAATCGGTCAATATCATGATGGCTTTGTTTCAATAGATAGTGAAGTGCCAATGCGGAATCCTTGCCGGAACTCCAGTTGAAATAGGTCTTTGGTTTTTCTGACATAACTGGATATTGGACTATGATACCACTACTTTCTGGGGGCTGAGAGGTTCCAATACCTTCAACGCTTTTTCCACACTGGTGACCCGGTCGAATACCAACAATAATCGTAGCCCATTTCGGGTCTGCTTTTCCTTGAGTTTCGCTTGTTGTGGATGGTGTTGTACATATTGCAACACTTGGGTGAACGCAGCAGTTTGGTAAAACTTGGATTGCTGGTCTGCAATAAAATACCCCATGAATTTGCCCTTTTTCATAATGACCTTTTCCAGACCAATAAGTGTGGCAATCCATTTGATCCGAATGGAATTCAACAGGTCCACGGCTTGCTGTGGCAATTCTCCAAAACGATCCACCAACTCGGATTCATATTTTACAAGCCCTTCTTCATCTTTGATTTCATTGAGTTGGGTGTAGAGGTTCAATCGCTCTGTGATGTTATTGATATAGTCATCCGGGAAGAGCAGTTCAAAGTCCGTATCCAGTTGAATATCCTTCACAAAAACTTTTTCCTTGTGGCCTTCCACTTCCTCGTACAACTCCTTGAACTCGTTTTCCTTGAGTTCTTCTATGGCCTCCGTTAATATTTTCTGATAGGTCTCAAATCCTATTTCGTTGATGAAACCACTCTGTTCCCCGCCCAATAGATCACCGGCACCACGGATTTCCAAATCCTTCATGGCAATGTTGAATCCACTTCCCAAATCGGTAAATTGTTCCAAGGCCTCGATACGTTTTCGGGCGTCGGGGGTCATGACCTCATACGGAGGAGTGATAAAGAAACAGAACGCCTTTTTGTTGCTTCGGCCTACACGGCCCCGCATTTGATGCAGGTCGCTCAAGCCAAAATTGTTGGCATTGTTGATGAAAATGGTATTGGCGTTGGTCACATCCAATCCACTTTCCACAATGGTGGTGGAAACCAACACATCAAACTCCCCGTTCATAAAGGCCAGCATCAGCTGTTCCAGCTTTTTGCCCTCCATCTGTCCATGGCCTATCCCAATTTTGGCATCGGGGACCAGACGTTGGATCATTCCGGCCACTTCCTTAATGTTCTCAATGCGGTTATGGATAAAAAATACCTGCCCACCTCGTTGGATTTCATAGGAAACCGCATCACGGATGATTTCTTCATTGAACCGAATGACCTGACTTTCGATAGGGTATCGGTTGGGCGGTGGTGTGTTGATGACGGATAGGTCCCGGGCTGCCATCAAACTAAATTGCAGGGTTCTTGGGATAGGTGTGGCGGTCAGTGTAAGCACATCAACATTTTGCTTGATGGAACGGAGTTTTTCCTTTACTGAAACCCCAAATTTTTGCTCCTCGTCCACAATCAATAATCCCAATTCCTTGAACTGGACATTTTTGTTCACCAACTGGTGCGTTCCGATGATAATGTCAATTTTGCCTGCCGCCAAACGCTCCAGAACATCCTTTTTTTCCTTTGCGGTCCTAAAACGGTTCAAGTAATCCACAGTTACGGGCATATCCTTCAAACGCTCCCGAAAGGTTCTGCTATGTTGGAATGCCAAGATGGTGGTGGGTACCAGAACAGCCACTTGTTTCCCATTGTCCACGGCCTTGAAGGCCGCACGAATGGCTACCTCGGTCTTTCCAAAACCAACATCCCCACAGATGAGTCGGTCCATTGGGCGCTCACTCTCCATGTCCCTTTTAACATCCTGGGTGGATTTTTCCTGATCAGGGGTGTCCTCGTACAAAAATGAAGCCTCCAACTCGTGTTGCAAATAACTGTCCGGGGTATATTGAAACCCTTTTTCCAGCCTCCTTTTGGCATACACTTGGATGAGGTTAAAAGCAATTTTCTTGACGCGACTTTTGGTCTTTTGCTTAAGCGTTTTCCATGCCGCTGAACCAAGCTTGTATATTTTTGGGGGCGCCCCGTCCTTGCCGTTGTATTTGGAAATCTTGTGCAGGGAATGGATGCTGACATATAATATGTCCCGGTCACCATAAATCAATTTGATGGCTTCTTGTTTCTTGCCCTCAACATCTATTTTCTGCAATCCCCCGAACTTGCCGATACCATGGTCAATATGGGTTACATAATCCCCAATCTCAAGTTTATTGAGTTCTTTTAGGGTAATGGCCTGTTTTTTGGCGTACCCATTTTTCAGGTGGAACTTATGGTAGCGCTCAAAAATTTGATGATCGGTGTAACAGGCCAGTTTTAGATCTACATCAATGAAACCTTGATACAGAGGAAAAACCAGGGTTTGGTAGTGTACGGTCTGATCTACTTCCTCAAAAATATCGTGAAGACGCTTGGCTTGTTGTTCGGTGGAACAGAAAATATAGTTGGTGAAACCCGCTTCACGATTCTCATTGAGGTTTTCAATAAGCAGGTCGAATTTTTTATTGAAGGCAGGCTGGGGTTTGGTGTTGAATTGAATAGCAACATTATTGTTTTCTGTCTGCTTCTCGACTGCGCTCGAAGTGACAGTTGTTCCTATTTCAGCACACAAAAAATCCTGCAATTGGGATTTCATCAAAGTGGAGTCCACAAAAAGCTCTTGGGGCTTCGCATGCTTGATTTCCTCGCTCAGTTTGGTAAAACTCTCCTCCGCCTTGGCAAAAAAAGAATCAATGCGGTCATAGATCAAAGCTGGGTTTTTGGCAAAAACCACCGTTTTGGGTGAAATATACTTGAGGAAACTCTCGCGGCTCTCCTGCAAAAACTTGTTTTCCACATTGGGGATGATGGTGATTTTTTTTACCTTTTCCAAGGAGAGCTGGGTCTCTACATCAAACGTACGGATGCTGTCCACTTCGTCCCCAAAGAATTCAATACGATAGGGTTCATCATGCGAAAAGGAAAAAACGTCCACAATACCTCCACGCACGGAAAATTCCCCGGGCTCTGTCACAAAATCCACCCGTTTAAACTGGTATTCAAATAACACCTCGTTCAAAAAATCCAACGAAAGGGTGTCTTCCAATTTTATCTTGAGGGTGTTTTTGTCCAGTTCCTTTCGGGTGACCACTTTTTCAAAAAGAGCATCAGGATAGGTGACAATCACCGCGGGTTTCTTTCTAGAGTTGATACGGTTGAGGACTTCTGCCCGCAACAAGACATTGGCGTTGTCCGTCTCTTCAATTTGATAAGGCCTTCGATAGCTGCCTGGGTAAAAAAGCACATCTTTCTCCCCTATCAACTGTTCCAGATCGTTCAAGTGATAGGCAGCCTCTTCCTTATCGTTCAAAATCAATAGAAAAGGTGCTTCGGCTGATTTGAATGCCTCGGAAAGTACAAAGGAGAGGGACGATCCCACTAGGCCTTTGATGTTGATTTTTTGGAAGGATTTCGACTTCTCGGAGGAGGTCGAACCTACGTTTTGTGCAATGGTGTCCCGCAGTTTTCCCAGTGGGGAAGACTGTGCGTAGTGTTGCGAGATGGAGGCTTTGGTCAATCCAAAAACTTTGCAGCAAAGATAAAATGAAATGTTTTTTATAAAAAGTGTTTTTTGGATTTCTCACGTTCATTGTATTCAGTTCGAAATGACCTTTTCAGAGCGATGTCATTTCTAGCCCTGTCCTGGGTGTATGCGAAGGAGCTGTGAGAAAACTTTTTGGTTTTTGACACGAATGACACGACTATTCTAGATTGTCATTTCGAACGAATGTGAGAAATCTATGAGTTGGTGAGATTTCTCAATCAATGCTCCGCATCTCATATCGAAATGACATCAGATTAAATAATCGATTGGGCAAAGGAGCAATAAGGTGATATCGGATAGTTTTGGCATGAATGATATTGATTGTGGGAATGCTCGTTACATGGTCATTTCGAACCGAGCGAAGGGAGTGAGAGAAATCTTTTTGTATTGACACGAATGGCACTAATTGTTGCAAATGTTCTGTTGTTATTTCAAGCTCTGTCCTGAGGGTATGCGAAGGAGCTGTGAGAAAACTTTTTGGTTTTTGACACGAATGACACGAATGACACGAATGACACGAATATTCTAGATTGTCATTTCGAACGAATGTGAGAAATCTATGGGTTGGTGAGATTTCTCAATCAATGCTCCACATCTCATATCGAAATGACAAATCAGAGGTGTTTTCAAACAGACCTCTAAAAGGAGTTGAAGGGACATTTTTGGAAATCTAAACCTTGACCACACTACCTTCCACAATCGCAAATACCTCATCATTTTTTGTAGGCTTAAGGGTGTGGGTGCCCGTAAACTCCCCAAAAGCGGGTAGGATCATCTGGTTTTTGGTTTTAAAAAAGCAGGGGAGCCGCAGACTTTGCCTTCCCAACCCTCGTAACTTTACGGCTGGATGGATGTGACCGCAAAATGTAAATTGGTCTGTTCGGGTTTGGGGATGATGGGTCAACAAGAAGTCATCGATGAGGAGTTCGGGGAAGATGGCAATGTTGAGCTGTTCAAATTTTAAGGGCGAAATGATATCGTGGTTCCCGGTCACCAGAATGATTTCCGCAGGGGTTTTGGCCACCCAATTTTCAAACAGCTCCCATTCCTTATTGAGCGAAGAATGAAAAAGATCACCCAAGAAACAGATTTGGAAAGGTTGAAGTTCGGACACGATTTGGTCTAACAATATATAATTTTTATGGACTGCCTTTTGAGGGACAGCGGCCCCAAATTTTCTAAAATGCGATACCTTTCCCAAATGCACATCGCTGATGAGCAATAGCGATTTTTCCACCCAAAATACTCCACCCAAAGGGTGCAGTTGGAACGCCTGATCTTGTATGGTAATGTTATGTGCCACGATAGTTTGTTGAAACAAATTTAATGGTATTGTCATTTCGAACGGATATTGGAAATCTTTTAAATTGACACGAATGACTCGAATTTTTCAAATATTCTATAGTCATTTCGAACCGAGCGAAGGGAGCGTGAGAAATCTTTTTTTGGTTTTGACACAAATGGCACTAATTGTTGTAAATGTTCTGTTGTCATTTCGAGCCCTGTCCTGAGTGTATGCGAAGGAGCTGTGAGAAATCTATTCAAAACAAGATTTCTCAATCGTCGCCGGCTCCTCATTTTGAAATGACGGTTAAGAGTAAAGGGAGTAATTATCGGGTCAGTTTTGCAGTCATCCGTTTGATGCGGTCTGCCAGTTTCTCATTGGACAACTTCTCCCGAAGACGGTCCGTGATAATGGGAAACGAAAATGGAGTGGCCTGACTGCACTTTTTCCAAACAATTTCCTGTTGGGCAATACGCTCCAAGGCCAAGCGCAAACGTCCCTCTTCCAACTGATGTTCAAAGGTTTCGGTAAAGGCTTGTTGGTAGAGAAGGTTGTCATCCTCAAAATCCTTGAACACATCGAACAATAATTGGGAACTGCTTTGCAGATGTTTCATTTTAACCCCTTTTTCAGGATAGCCCGTAAAGACCATACCACTGATCACGGCAATATCCCTGAATTTTCTTCGGGCCATTTCGTTGCTGTTCAAACTTTTTTGAAGGTCGGAAAGCATATAATCGGCAGTGAATAGATTGTTGTCTAGAATATCCTGGATGTTGATTTCCTTGTCGGACAGTAGTTCAAACCCATAATCGTTAAAGGCCAAGGAGCAGGTGATAGGGGTCAATAAGCTGATGCGGTAGGCCAGCAGACTACTCATGCCTTCATGGATGGCCCTGCCCTCAAATGGATAAAAAATATGGTGGTACCCGTCAGAGGACTTAAAGGTCTCGATCAAAAACTGATGGGGCAACGGGACAATACTTTCCTGCCGTTGCTTTGCAAACATGGGGGCAAGCGCCCTAATTTCAGGCCCTTGTTGAGAAATTGGTAGCTGTGCAGTATACAGTTCTTGTCGCAACAATTCGGACATTTTTGCTGAAAAACTGAGTCGACCGCCCATCCAACTTGGAATTTTATTGCTGCGTTTGGAAGAATTGCGTACTTGTGCCGACATGCCCTTGATCCGGATGAATTCCAGATTCCTTCCCGCAAAGGTGAACACATCGCCAGAGGTAAGTTTTGAAATGAACGATTCTTCAATGGTCCCGATATACCCTCCTTTTTGGTAACGGACCGATAGACTGGCATCGCCCACAATGGTGCCGATCTGAAATCGGTGACGCATGGCAACCGTTCTGCTGTTCACCTTAAACCTGCCATCTTCCTCAACCTCAACCTTTTTATATTCATCATAACTTTTTAGACTTTGACTGCCCATGACCAAGAAATTGAGGAGCCATTGCCACTGCTCATCGGTAAGGGCTTGGTAGCAGAAGGTCTGTTTGATTTCTGGATATATTTCTTCGGGGAAAAATCCATCGGAAACCGCCAAGGTGGTTAGGTATTGTATCAGTACATCAAAACTGTTTAAATACGGAATACGGTCCTCCACAGCACTGTTCAACACCGCTTTTTGCATGGCCGAAGCTTCTATGAGTTCCATGGCATGGGTAGGTAAAAAGTAAATCACACTTTCCTTTCCGGGTCGATGTCCACTTCTTCCCGCACGTTGTAAAAAACGGGCTACCCCTTTGGGGCCACCAATTTGGACCACGGTCTCCACGGGGGCAAAATCAACCCCCAAATCAAGACTGGAGGTGCAGACCACGGCCTTGAGGCTTTCATTTCGGATGGCCTGCTCCACCCAAAGACGGGTATCCTTGTTGATGCTGCCGTGATGCATGGCCATTTCGCCGGCAAATTCTGGATACTTTTCCAATATTTTTTGAAACCAAATCTCGCACTGGCTTCGGGTGTTGGTGAACAGGAGCGTGGTTTTGCTGTTACGGATGATGGGTACGACCTCGTCCAGCAAGTGCAGTCCCAAATGGCCCCGCCACGGAAAGGTTTCCATTTGTTTGGGGATGATACTCTTTACGGTGATTTTTTTGTTGAGCTTGGCCTTGACCAAAACCGAGTTCGCCAAGGCAGGGGAAGTGGGCCCCAACAGTACTTCGCGGGCCTGTTCCAGATTGCCAATGGTGGCCGAGATACCCCAAATGCGAAGATTTTTACAGACCGTTTTCAATCGGGAAAGTCCCAACTCCATCTGGATGCCTCTTTTGGTACCTAGCAGTTCGTGCCATTCGTCCACTACAATGGCGGAACAATCCTTGAAAATTTTGGCATATCCTTTTGAGGACAACAATAATTGTAAGCTTTCAGGAGTGGTGATCAACAAATCGGGCATAGTGGTACGTTGCTTGGCCCGTTCCTTGGTAGAGGTGTCCCCGGTTCGGATGCCCACGGTCATTTGGGTTTCCAAATCTTCGGTAATGCGTTCCGCGGATTGTTTTATCTCTTGGGAAAGGGCCCGGAGAGGGGTGATCCAAATCGCTTTTAACCCCTTCTTATGTTTGATTTTATAATCAGGATTATTTTTAATGTGGTTGAGTACTATTGGAAACCAAAGCGCATAGGTTTTTCCACTTCCTGTTGGAGCGTTTAACAGACCATGCTTTCCCATCAAAAAAGCTTTCCATGTTTCTTTTTGAAAGGGAAAGGGTTTCCAGTTCTGTTGGCTGAACCAATTTTCGGCAATATGAAAAAGTTGGGACTCTTTCAGTGGAATACATTTAGGATTTTAAGGAGGAATGAAAATTACAAATTTCTTTTGGGCTCATTTTTATGAACCTTTCTACTTTAAGATTTATATTTGTGCCACAAAAAATCAAGTATGCCCATTTTAGATTTATACGAGCACGGGGACCACAGGAAAAACCTGGCCCACTTTGCCACTTTGGCTACTTTGGCGGCAGTGGACGGAGAAATCAACCCAGAGGAAAAAGCAATTTTGGACAAATTTGCCTTTAAGTTGGATATCACTGAGGCAGAATATAAGGAAGTGATGAAAAGGGAGAACAAATATCCCATAGAAACACCTCATAGTGGAGAAAAACGCTACCAAAGGCTGTATGAGTTTTTTCAAATTATCTTTTCAGACCATGAGATTGATGCCCAAGAGCGAAAGATTGTTGAAAAATATGCCATTGGTCTAGGGTTTCCTCCAAATATAGCTTCTCAGATTATTGAAAAGTCCATAGCCATTTTTACGGGTAGGATTGATTTTGAGGATTACCACAGGATTATGCAAAAAGGATAGCTAGGCATTTGCCATAAACTCCTCTGCTTTTTCCACCATTCTTTTACTTCCACAGAAAAAAGGTACTCGCTCATGGAGTTCGGTGGGTTGTATGTCCATGACCCGTTGGAATCCGTCACTGGCCTTGCCATTGGCCTGTTCGGCTATAAACGCCATGGGATTACATTCGTACAGCAAGCGTAGTTTTCCCTTGTGGGCTTTACTGCTCTTTGGGTACATGTAAATTCCACCTTTGATCATGTTCCGATGAAAATCAGAAACCAAAGATCCAATATACCTTGAAGTATAAGGTCTGTCGCCTTCTTCTTTTTGACAATACTTGATATAGTCTTTAACTCCCTGGGGAAAATGGATGTAATTGCCTTCATTTACGGAATAAATGTTACCATCTTCCGGGTATTGCATGTTGGGATGAGATAGATAAAAGGTCCCCAAGGCCGGGTTTAGCGTAAAACCATTAACGCCGCTTCCAGTGGTATAGACCAACATAGTGGAAGTACCATAGATAATATATCCAGCGGCAATCTGGTTTTTTCCAGGTTGAAGAAAATCTTCAAGGGTAACGGGAGTGCCAACAGGTGTAATCCTTCGGTATACGGAGAAAATAGTCCCTACGGAAACATTCACATCAATATTGGATGAGCCATCCAATGGGTCAATGAGCACTACGTATTTGTTTTGGTGCTGCTTGTCAAAACTATTGATAGTAATGAAATCGTCCTCTTCCTCTGAGGCAATTCCACAAACAATCTCCCTGTTTTTAAGGGTCTGTATAAACTTTTCATTGGCCAATACGTCCAATTTTTGTTGACTCTCTCCCTGTACGTTGGTTTCACCGGCAGAACCAATGATATCTACAAGGCCGGCTTTGTTCACTTCGTGATTGACTACCTTGGCGGCCAAACGGATGCCGTTGAGCAATCTTGAGAGCTCACCGGAGGAATATTGAAAAGAATCTTGATTGGCAATGATAAATTCACCTAGGGTGCGATGTTGCTTATCAAACATGAAAGGCTGTTTTATTTGAGGACAAATATCGTGCATTTTGTGAAACTACAACGATTTCGTTTAGATTAAGTTTTAGATATTTATAACTTTGAGTTTTATTTGTAACAAAATGGAATACTTGATTCGAAACGCCCGAAAAAATGATATGGGACAAGTCTTGAAGCTGGTTCAGGAACTTGCCGATTTTGAGAAAGAGCCCCATGCGGTTGAGATTACCCAAACCGACTTGGAAAAAGACGGTTTTGGGGAAAATAAGTTGTTCCATTGTTTTGTGGCCGAAGTAGCAGATGAAATTGTGGGCATAGCCTTGGTCTATCCCAGATATTCCACATGGAAAGGTCCAGTAATTCATTTAGAAGATCTTATTGTTTCTAAAAAAATGAGGGGAAGTGGCTTGGGAACCGCCTTGTTGGATAAGGTAGTGCAATATGGCCATCAACTTGGTGTGAAACGAATTTGCTGGGAAGTATTGGATTGGAACGACCCGGCCATTGAGTTCTATGAAAAGAAAGGAGCCAACGTACTGCGGGATTGGGATGTGGTACAGTTGGATGAAAAAGGTATTAAAAATTATATGGAAGGTTTAAACTAAGCTTCCAATCAACAATATTTAAGCATGAGAGTTTTTAAATTTGGAGGTGCATCCGTTAAAGATGCCGATGGGGTTAAAAATGTGGTAAATGTCCTTAACCAAATGGGGCATAAAGACACTTTGGTGGTGATATCAGCAATGGGAAAAACCACCAATGCCATGGAAAAGGTCGTTGAGGCCTATTTTAAGGACAAAGACGCAGTAGCGGGAATGCTACAGGAGGTCATGGACTATCATGATGGCATTTTAGCAGAACTGTTCCAGAACACATCCCATCCAATTTATTCCAAGATCAAATTGCTTTTTGAAGAGGTTAAAGGCTTTTTAACTTGGAACAAGTCACCAAAATATGCATTTGTATATGATCAGGTGGTGGGCTATGGAGAATTGGTTTCGACCACTATTGTTAGCGAATATCTTAACGAGGTGGGCATGGCCAGCACATGGTTGGATGTTCGTACCTTGATCAAAACCGACAACAATTACCGGGATGCCCAAATCAACTGGGATCGTACTCAAAGCGAGGTGACCGCAAAGGTAGATATGTCCAAGTTGAACATTACCCAAGGATTTTTGGGAAGTGATGATAATAACTTCACCACCACCTTAGGTAGAGAGGGTTCGGATTACACGGCCGCCATTTTGGCCTATTGCCTTAATGCAGAATCCGTAACCATTTGGAAAGATGTGCCGGGCGTATTGAATGCAGACCCCAGAAATTTTAAAGAGACCCAACTATTGGAGCAGATCTCCTATCGAGAAGCTATAGAATTGGCTTTTTATGGAGCTTCTGTGATACATCCAAAAACATTGCAGCCCTTGCAAAGAAAGGAAATACCTTTGCATGTAAAATCGTTCGTAAACCCCAAGGACAAAGGAACAACCGTAGGCAAAGGCATTGGAATTGTGCCCAAAGTACCCTGTTTCATCGTTAAAAAAGACCAAGTTCTTCTAAAGCTCTCTTCTTTGGATTTTTCTTTCATTGTGGAAGACAACATCAGCGAAATATTTAAACTCTTCCATGATCATCGATTAAAAGTAGACCTGATCCAGAACTCTGCGATTAGCTTTTCGGTCTGTCTTGACAATAAGTTCAATGGGCTTCAATCCATGTTGGACGAGTTGAAAAGAAAGTTCAAAGTGGTCTGCCATGAAGAGGTATCTCTTTACACCATTCGCCATTTCAATGACAATGCCGTAAAATCCCTTCAAAATGGGAAGTCAGTGCTTGTGGAGCAACGCGGCAAGGAAACGGTCCAGTTAGTGGTAAAATAGCGGATGCGATGCACTTTTTTGGAATACCAAGCCCAATACCCGTAATTTTCTATCTTTACGTCTACCTAAACAATACGAATATACATGGGGCTGGTTTCTGCGAAAGAGGTAGCAAAAGTGATTCATCTGGACAAGTATGGCTTTTTGGGCACTTTTGTTGGATGGCTTTTAATGGTGGCTACCAAGATTACTACCATAAACCGATTTTACAACAGAAATAAGGAGCTCCCTGGACCTGAATTTCTGGATGCCATTTTAGAACATTACGAAATTGATTTTGAAGTTCCGGAGGAAGATTTAAAACGACTTCCCAAAACAGGACCATATATCACCATCAGTAATCATCCTTTGGGAGGTATAGATGGTGTTCTTTTGTTGAAACTGATGTTGAATGAACGTCAGGACTTTAAAATCATAGCCAACTTTTTGCTACACCGCATAGAACCGTTGAAACCATACATTATGCCCGTAAATCCTTTTGAGAGCCATAAGGATGCCAAAAGCAGTATTATGGGATTCAAGAATGCACTCAAACATTTACAGGAGGGACATCCATTGGGGATTTTTCCTGCAGGGGAAGTGTCCACATATCGCGATGGCAAATTGGTGGTGGACCGCCCATGGGAAGAAGCAGCCATTAAACTGATTCGTAAGGCCGAGGTTCCTGTGGTGCCTATTTACTTTCATGCACGTAACAGTCGACTTTTTTATCGGTTGTCCAAAATGAACGATGTTTTTAGGACGGCCAAGCTGCCTTCGGAACTGACATCGCAGAGCAGAAGACCTATTAAGGTGCGTATAGGTCAGCCCATTTCCGTGGCTACTCAAAACGAAGAGGAGACCTTGGAATCCTACACGGAGCTGCTACGCAAGAAAACGTATCTTTTGGCCAATGTGTTCGAGAAGGAACGTTTGATCGATAAGGTCCCGACGACATTAAAGATTCCCAAACCGCCCAAAAAAATAGCCACACCGGTCAATTCCAAAGTTTTGGAAGGGGAGATAGAAAAATTACGGGAAAAGGACTGCAGGGTGCTCCAGAGCAAGAACTATGAGGTGTATCTGGCCCAACAGAAAGATATTCCTTTTATCTTGAATGAAATAGGAAGGCAGCGGGAAATCACCTTTAGGGAAGTAGGTGAGGGGACTAACAATGCCATTGACTTGGATAAGTTCGACTCTTACTACCACCATCTCTTTTTATGGGATGATGAGGATAAGAAAATTGTTGGGGCTTACCGTATGGGATTGGGATCCGAAATCTTCAATCAATATGGGATAGATGGGTTCTACCTTCAGGATCTTTTCCGTTTTGAGCCGGAACTTTATGGAATGATGGAAAAATCCATCGAAATGGGAAGGGCCTACATTATCAAGGAATATCAACAAAAACCCATGCCCCTTTTTCTATTGTGGAAAGGAATTGTGCATACCACATTGCGGCATCCAGAACATAAATATTTGATAGGAGGGGTAAGCATCAGCAACCAGTTTTCCAATTTCTCCAAGTCCCTTATGATCGAATTCATGAAATCCAATTATTGGGATCCCTATGTGGCACAATATATCCGTCCCAAAAAGGAGTTTAAGGTAAAGCTCAATGATGCGGACAAAGAATTTGTTTTTGATGAGACCCAAGCCGACCTCAATAAGTTTGATAAGCTGATCAGTGAAGTGGAGCCAGGGAGCCTTCGTTTGCCCGTTTTGATCAAAAAATATATCAAACAGAACGCCAAGGTGGTGGCCTTTAATGTGGATCCACTATTTAATAATTCCGTAGACGGACTCATGTACATACGGATTGCGGACCTACCTGAAAGTACGGTAAAGCCCGTTATGGAAGAATTTCAAGCAGAATTGGAACGAAAACTGGCTGAAGGTCCAGCTACCCACAATGTGGATTAGCCTCTCAACTCCTCCTTGACAAAATCATGGCAAAACTCCTTGATTTCTTCCCGAGTCTTTAAAAAAGCATCGTGGATTTCCTTTTCCGAACCCTTGACCTTAGAGGGATCAAAAAAGTTTTGATGAATGCGTATGGCATTTTTGGCCGGGATAAAAGGGCAGTTTTCCTTGGCATGGTCGCATACAGTGATGATATAGTCCCAATCAATACCAGCATATTCATCCACATGGTTGGAGGTATGGTTGGAAATGTCCACCCTGTCTTCTTTCATGATGGCCACAGCCCCAGGGTTTAGTCCGTGGGTTTCTATCCCTGCACTATAGATGTTGGCTAGCTTATCTTGAAAATAGTTGAGGTAGCCATGGGCCATTTGACTTCTGCAGGAGTTTCCGGTACAAAGTACCAATACGTTTTTCATTTTTTATTTGGTTTTTGATGTGATGATTATTCTATTCCAACCTTTTTACTACGCTTTTCAAATAAAAGGTTGTCTTTCCAGACCCCATGGATTTTACCCACGCGTTCGCGCTTGCCAATATAGCGAAAACCCACTGTTTCATGGAGTTTTACACTTGCTTTATTTTCGGGAAAAATACCGGATTGCAATGTCCAAAATCCAGCCTTTTCACTTTCGGTAATGAGCTGTAGCATAAGCTGTTTTCCAACGCCTTTTCCACGGCTTTTGGAGCCAATATATACACTTACTTCGGCCACACCTCCATAAACACATCTACTTGAAACTGGTGACAGAGCCGTCCAACCCAGTACAATGCCATTTTCCTCAGCAACCAATCTACAAGAGTCCACATGGGACAGATTCCAATTTTCATAGCTTGGAGGCTTGGTCTCGAAGGTGGCAAAGCCAGTGGCTATACCTTCAGTATAGATTTGTTGTACCTGCTCCCAATCAGAAGCTTTCATGCTACGGATCAACATGACCTCTTTTTTAGCAACAACCGGATTCAGGGGAGCAACAAGCTTCGGTTTCAACCGCTGAGGTGGTTGATGTTGGTTCGACCCCACAAGTTTCCTTGGCCTTGCAATCTGTTTTCTCAACAGACAGTTTTAGTGTGAGCTGTTTTTCATCCAATGTGTAGTCATCTACAAATAACTGGGCAGTATGAAAGTTGTCGTTGCTATATTCAAACTTGATTTCGGCATCTTTTTGCATGGGTTTTATCCTGTCCACCTTTTTTAAAATGGAAAGGGCCTTGTAGACAGACATGAAATCCCTTTTGCCAATTTCCTTGGGACTTTCCCAAAGTTGTACCACGGTCTCTTTCCAAAAATCTGTACCAGCGCCGCAGTCAACGGAATCCACAGTGATGTTTTTTACTTCGGTAATATGATAATTGGCTCCAACGAACTGATCTTTTGTGTATTCAAAAAGTAGACTTTTGTCTTGGTGTTGTTGAAGGATGGATAAAAATTCTGATGTTTTCATGTTAACAGCAATTACGGTTAATATTGGAAAAGAAGGTGTTAAAAGCCTCTTGAAGCTCTTCCCAGCGTTCTTGGTTAATACAATAGCAAAGATTTTTCCCCTCAAAGGTCCCTTTGAGCAACCCAATTTTCTTGATTTCGTTCAAATGTTGTGATATGGTGGGTTGGGCCAGACCGATAACATCCACCAAGTCATTGCATATACAAGCATCCTGTTTGCTAATGTATTCCAGGATGGCCACGCGCGCAGGGTGCGCCATGACCTTGGCTATTTGGGCCAATTCGTTATGCGTTGGTGAAAATATATGTGTTTTGGAGGCTCCCATGTGAGCGTATTTTTCTTTGAATCTTTATTTTATATTGCAATATTACGATAAAGCAAGTAAAAATAAAAGCCAGAAGGAAAAAATCTGGCTTTTTGTATCTGTTTTATAGGCTCTTGAACCAGTTTTGGAAGTGTTCACCCACCAAAAAGACCGGTTTTTGGGTTCCGTTTATGGCTCCGATCAAACTAATCACCCAAAGAATAACTGGGAATATCCATCCAATAAGGTTTACCACAGGGATAATTCCCAAAACAAACCCAACCAGAAAAATCCCAAGTACCTGTCTTACATAAAAAGAACCGATTTCGGTTTTGTTGCTGCTGTTCATGATGATGGCTATGATCCATCCGATCAAAGTCAAATGGGCAATAAGGGCAACCGTTTTACCGCTGTCAGGATTTTTGGGGTCAAAGGTTTCCTTTACATCCTCCTTGAAATCACTGGCGGCTTCCTTGGCTTCCTCCGCAGCTTCTTTTGCTGCATCTTTGGCTTTGTCAAAAGCTTCTTCAGCTTTATCTCCTAAGTCTTTTTTTTCTTCAGACATGGTTTTTAATGTGTTGGTTAAACGATTACTAAATGTAGCAAATAATTCAATATCTAAAGAAATGCTTTATCAACAGGTTCCCATAGCTCCAATTTATTGCCCTCAGGATCTATTATCCATCCAAATTTTCCGTAGTCGTATTCCTCTATTTCACCCACAACGGTTACCCCTTCTTTCTTTAGGGCTTCCAGTAATTCCACTAAATTCTCTACCCTAAAGTTCATCATGAACTGTTTTTCACTGGGTTGAAAGTAGGTGGTGTCTTCTGCAAAGGGGCTCCATTGGGTCATGCAGTCGTTACCTTCTTTGTCTTTCCACCAGAAGGAACAACCGTATTGGTCAGTGTTCAAGCCCAAATGGGTCTTATACCAATCCTTGATTTTATTGGGGTCTTTGGTTTTAAAGAAAAACCCTCCGATTCCTGTTACTCTTTGTTTCATGATTTTTTAATGTTTTGTTCGTATAAAGTGATCCAATCCTTAGGGGTCATTTTTTGGCATAGTTCGGCAATCAGTTCAAAGGGAATATTCTTGCTGTTTTTAAAACGGATGCAGCTTTTGCCCATATCCAATTTAGTAGATACGTACTTTGGGTACTCCTTTACAAACCAATTGTGAAGTTTGGGGTTGGCATAAATACCGGAATGATAGAGGGCTATGAAATTTTTCTGCGAAGCAATGTTGATAAAGGGTAGGGGTAAGCTCGGGTCACAATGATATCCATCAGGATAGAGTGAATGCGGAACCACATAGCCAATCATTTTATAGCTGATACACTCCTGAAAACCCTTGGGTAAATGCTGCTTTACAGTTTCCCTTAATTTGGAAACAGCTTCCCTACGGTCTTCAGGTACTTTACTGATATATTCATCCGGTGTCTGTGCATCTAGGGTCATGAGAAGTTTATTTTCGTTGTAGAATCAATGCCGAAAGTAGGGAAATGATAAACCCAATCACAAAGACCGTCATGGCCATGAGTGCAAAGGACATCAATGGATTGGAAAACAATTCCCGTTGAGCTTCAAGCTCCATCAATTTTTGTTCAACAAGTTCAGGGGGAAGGGATGCTTTTAAGCTATCGGCGCTACGGTCATAGTATTCTGTCATAAAAGCTGGGTTGAGCACTTCGGTGTAGATGACATCCAAAATACCAAAGGCCACAGCAGTAATTAAACTGATGAATACCCCAATCAGTAGGGCGGTTTTAAAACGTACTCTCCCTTCATTCTCTTTATCCCGATAATATTTAATGCCCAAAAAGACAAATCCCAATGATAAAATCATGGATGCATAACCCAGGACTTCTTGGGTGGAATATGGGAGATTGCCAAAGATAAACCAACTCACCAAAAAAAGGATACAAATGGTAAAGGCTCCATACAAACCGAATTTCAAGACTGTTCTCTTCATGATTTTTTAGTTATATAATTGACCCAAAAGTAGTTGTGCCGAGGGAATCGAAGCTCATACTAAAGTACCAAAACCATGGAACTTTAGAGTAAAAAAGGTCTTAAACGGATAAAATCTGAAGGTCTATAGCTCTTTGGATGGCTTGGGTGCGACGTTTGGCATCCAGTTTTACCAGTAGGTTTGAGACATGGGTTTTAATGGTACTTTCCGAAACAAAAAGAGTGTGTGCAATTTCCTTATTGGACAGCCCTTTGGAAATCTCTACCAACACTTCGTATTCTCGTTTACTGATGCCCAGCTGTTCAATTTTTTTTACGTCAACGGCAGGAGATTCGGATTTCTTTTTCTGAAGAGCTTTTTTATTGATATAAATGCCAATAAAGAAAAATACAAGGGCAATTACCGCAATACCAATCTCCATGGAAATGTCGCCGGAGAAATAGGCGTATTTGCCCAATTTGAAAAGAAAGAGCAGGGCAATGATCAATGCCGAAAAAGCAAAAATGGTTTTTTTCACCCTGTTAAATTAGCAAAATCTTGCTTTCACCTTGTCCACAATGGTCTGGGCCAACTTTTCCTTGCTTTCTACGGTCCATCCGGCCACATGGGGAGTCAGTAACACGTTTTTGGCCTTTCTAAGATATTTGAAGGCCTTGGGTTTTTGGATGAACATGTTCTCAAAGGATTTCTTTTCATATTCCAACACATCCAATCCGGCACCCAATACTTTTCCTGATTTTAACGCTTCCACCAAATCTTTGGTGACTACACATTTTCCACGGGCCGTGTTCAATAACCAAATAGATTTGTGGAATCCATTTATAAACTCTGAATGGACCATGCCCACAGTAAGTTCGGTCTGGGGTACATGAAGGCTTACCACATCCGATTTTTGTTGAAACTCCATAATCCCGACTTGGCGGGCATTTTCATCGCCAACGCCTCCCACAATATCATAGCAAATGACTTCCACATCAAAGCCCCTGAGTTTTTTCGCAAATGCCTTGCCCATGTTTCCGTAGCCTACTATGCCCACGGTTTTGCCATCCAATTCCACACCACGGTTCCCTTCGCGGTCCCATTTTCCTTTTTTTACTTCATGGTTGGCCTTGCCCATGTGGTTCATTAAAGACAGAAGCATACCCAAGGTGTGCTCACCCACGGCATTTCGGTTACCTTCAGGGGCCGAAGCAAGAAAAACTTCCTTGTGTTTGGCATATTCCACATCAATGTTTTCCAATCCTGCACCAACACGGCCAATAAACTTTAAGTTGGATGCCTTGTCCAAAAATTGCTGATCTATAGTAAATCTACTACGGATGATTACACCGTCGAACTCATGTATTTTTTGCTCCACTTCTTCTTTGGAAGAGGAATAATCTTCATGATTTTCAAAACCCAATTGGGCAAATTGTTCCAAAAGTAAAGGGTGATTGGTGTCCAGGTGGAGAACTTTCATAAGCTAAATATACAATTCCTAGATTTTGGGATAAACGGTCTGTGTTTTTTCATGTTGAACATCGCCAGTATGGGCCGTGGTCAATTTTTCAAAAAGTAGCACATGCACTTCCTCTCCATTTTTGGTCATGGGATTGTGCTCCACTCCTTTGGGCACCACAATAATTTCTCCTTCCTTTACCACTTCGGTCCGATCTCTAAATTGCATATAAAGGGTGCCTTTGATGACCTGGAACAGTTCATCTTCGTGTTCGTGGGCATGCCAAACAAATTCTCCTTGCAACTTGGCCAAAAGAACTTGCATATCGTCCACCACAGCTATTTGGTGTGGGTGCCATTGATTGGTGAATTCGGCATGTTTTTGCTTTAGATTGATGGATTTCATGGTTGTGTATTAAATGCCCAAGATGAGTTTGGCGATCAAAAAATAAATCAGGATTCCAAAAATGTCGTTGCTAGTAGTGATAAATGGTCCTGTGGCTATAGCGGGATCTATGTTCCTTTTATGAAGGAAGAGTGGGATAAAGGTGCCTATCAGTCCTGCTACAACAATGACCACTACGAGTGATAGGGAAATGGCCAAGGCTGTGCTGAATGATCCTTTCCAAAACCATGTGAAGAACAAAAGTAAGACAGCCAAAATGAGTCCGTTCAAGAGTGCCAATAACATTTCCTTGACAAGCCTGTTGCTAATACTTCCTTTGAGATCATCATTGGCGAGACCTTGCACAATGATGGCACTGG
Source organism: Flagellimonas alvinocaridis (assembly GCF_965248585.1). Lineage (NCBI taxonomy): Bacteria > Pseudomonadati > Bacteroidota > Flavobacteriia > Flavobacteriales > Flavobacteriaceae > Flagellimonas > Flagellimonas alvinocaridis. The sequence goes on along the minus strand of NZ_OZ252111.1, from coordinate 3,356,767 downwards.
ACTGTACCCCAACATTACCCGCCATGGCCGCTATCAATGGAGTGAAAAAGAAGAGAACCGCATGTTTGGATATCATTTCCTCAAATCCGCCCATAATCGCGGCAGCTCCCAAACCACCCAAAAGGCCTAACATGAGCCAAGGCAATCGGGCACGGGTCAGGACCCAGATATCGTCATCGGCCTCCACGTCTTGAGATATACCTGCAGCCAATTGGTAATCTTTGTCAGCCTCCTCTTTAATTACATCCACAATATCATCAATGGTGATGCGGCCTACCAATCTGCCCACTTCATCAACCACGGGAATGGCTTCCAAGTCGTATTTAGACATGATTTTTGCCACTTCTTCCCCTTTTTCGTTGACCGTTACGGAATCCACTTTTGGGATGTATACATCCTTGATGTTGGTTTTGGTGGATGTGGTCAACAAATCCTTCAATGAAAGCCTGCCCTTGAGCCTACCTTCGTCATCCACCACGTATATGGAATGTACCCTTGTGACATTTTCGGCCTGGGCACGCATTTCTTTGACGCAGGTGAGCACGTTCCAATTCTCGTTTACCATGACCAATTCCTTGGCCATAAGTCCACCAGCGCTATCCTCGTCATAGCGGAGCAGGTCCACAATGTGCTTGGCGTGCTCTCTGTCTTCAATTTCAGAGATGACTTCTTGGACCATCTCTTTGGGGAGCTCATTGATAATATCGGCAGCATCATCCGTGTCCAGTTCCCCCAGCTCTCCAGCAATCTCCTTGGCAGTAAGGTTTTTTAATACCGCCTCCCGGATGTCCTCGTGCATTTCCGCAAGGATATCCGATGTTTTTTCACTGTCCAGTAGCTTAATGAGATAGGTAGCCTCCTCTACATCGAGTTCATCGGCTATTTCGGCAATATCCGCATAGTGGAACTCCTGCATCATGGCCTGAAGGGCGGCATTTTTATGTTCCGCTATCAGTTGCTGGATTTCTTCTAAAAGCTCGTCTGTAAGTTTAAACGGGGTCATTGGCTATCTTTTGGGTCAACGTTACAAAATCTGCCACACTGAGCTGTTCTGGGCGCTGGTCAAAGATAGTATCTTCTTTGAGATTATCGGAAAGATCAAAGGTTTTAAGGCTGTTACGAAGCGTTTTCCGTCTTTGGTTGAAAGAGGTTTTCACCACTTTAAAGAAAAGGTGTTCATCACAAGGTAACTTTAGGTCTGGTTTTCGGGTAAGTCGCAATACCCCGGAATGTACCTTTGGGGGCGGATCAAAAACCTGGGGCGGTACGGAAAACAAATATTCAGCCTCATAGAAGGCTTGTACCAACACTGATAGGATGCCATACGTTTTGCTACCGGGTTTTTCACAAATACGTTGGGCAACTTCTTTCTGGAACATTCCCGAAAACTCTGGAATTTGTTGCCGTATTTCCAACATCTTAAAAACAATCTGGCTCGAGATGTTGTATGGGAAGTTGCCTGTTATGGCAAATTGCTCATCGCCATAAAGGTCCCTTAAATCGAATTTCAAAAAATCAGCTTCGAGAATGTTAAGGCGGTTGTTCTTTTTTAAAATCTCTGCATGTTCCAGCGGAAAACTGTGGTTTAGGTAGATAATAGATTCCTCATCCAGGTCCATGGCCACCAATTCTAGATCGCGTTGTAAAAGATACTTGGTGAGTACACCCATGCCCGGACCTATTTCCAAAACGTTGGTATAACCATTAAGGCTAAGGGTGTCCGCTATTTTTTGTGCAACTGTTTCGTCTTTCAGGAAATGTTGGCCCAAATGTTTTTTGGCTTTTACAGCACCATTTCCCTGCTCATTTTCATTGCGATAGGGCCTACCATTGCCAGACTTTTTTTTGTTCTTTTTGGACACGGGGTTTTTTTGCAAGTTACTTGGAATTTTCGACATAGACCCATGCCTTTTTGCCAGATTCCAAAAGGAATTTTTGACGTTTGTAGGCGTGGGTTTCATAAATATCGGCCTTTTTTAGGTCGATTTCGGAAACCTCATAAACGTTACCTTTTACTTTATCCTGGGGGTTTTGGGTTTGAACTACCAATGGATACCTTTCATAAACGGCATTTTCAAGTTTTTTGAATCCCAGTAAATGGTCAGGTTGTCCATCAATGGTACGTCCAAATACATATTCCTGTACTTGCAGGTCTTGTAAGGTACCATAGGTGAAAAGGTAGGTCAAGGTTTAGGGTATTTGCTGACTGATGACTTCAAGTTCTGTACGGAAAGCCACAAACTTATTGGGAAATAATTTTTGGGCATCGCCCCGTAATCGCTCAGCGTCTTCTTTATAGTACAATTCCAAGGTCTGTCTGTCCTTTGTGGTGTATTGAATGGAATAGGTAACTCCGCCCATATCTTCTTCAACCAAAACTTTTACCATTTTGGCATGGGTAAATTTTCCGGTTGCCAACATGTCCGGGAGGTGTTTGTCACGCATCCACAACAACCATTCATCGTGCACACTTTTATCTATGTTGATGGTAACATTGTAAATGAGCATAGGTTTTTTTTGGAATCTAATGTAGGGAACTATTAATTAATGGCATCGCCACGGAGTCGTCTAAAATTCTTTCGGGCCTGTGGAAAATAATAACTGTCCTGATAGTTGTAAATGATTTTCTCATAATGACTTTTTGCCTTTTCAGGTTCTTCAAGGATGTTTCTGTACAATTCCCCAAGTGCAAAGTGTGCATCATCGGCCAAAATCCCATCGGCATAGAACTCTACTATTTTTTGGTAGTTGAACCTTGCAGTTTCGTAGTCTTTTTGTGCTTCCAAAAGTTGGGCTTGTCTCAATAGTGCCTCATCTTCGATTTTTTCCCCTTTGTGGTTTTCAAGGATATCCTCCAATTCTGCAATGGCTTCTTCGTTTTTATTTTGATAGGCCAGCAGGTCGGCACGGGCATATTTTTTCAATGCGGTCTGGGTAGAATCTTCCAAGGAGTTGTCCGAAATCAAAAGGCTCAGTTGCATGGCATCGTTGGCAATGAGCTGTGAGGTAGAGCCACGGAGGACTTTTAATTGGGTAAGTGCCCAATCAAAATCACTTTTATAGAAGCTGGTTTGGGCCACTTTAAATCGTGCGTTCTGGCCAAGGACATCATTTTTGAGGCTCTTCTGCACTTGGGTAAAATAGATAAGTGCCTGATTGAATTTTTGGTCGTACACCAAAATATCGCCCAAGGCCAATTTTACGTAAGCTGTAATTGTGCGCCCCATTGGAAGTTCAAGACTTTCCTTAAGAATGGCAATGGCAGGTTCGGGTTGTTCCCTTTTAAAAGTCAAGAAATTGGCATAGGCAATCTGCAGTTGTAGGGTACGGCTTTCATTGCCATATGTGGCAACCAAATCCTGAAATTTCTTTTCAACCTGGTCCAAAACTCTATCCGTTGGATTTTTTAATTCAATGTCAATAAGGTTGAGCTGCGCATTCAATTTGCTGTTGGGGTCCGCACTGTTTTCCGCAAGGTATTCAAAAATGGACACGGCATTTTCAAGGTCGTTGTCTTCAAGGGCAATATGTCCTAGGTTCTCCAAACGATCTTCAGAGGCTTCATTGGTGCGTTTAAAAATGGCTTTTTCTTGGCTGAATGCACTGTTGTATTGCTTTTGTTGCACGAAGAGCCAACTCAATAGTTCATTCCAGAGAATGTCCGGTGATTTTTGCGCATTTTTCAGCAACACTTTTCGTAGCAGTACATTGTTGGCATCTGATGGGTCTTCCGAAATAAAATCATCGATATTTCGGAGGACGTTGGCTCGGGAAGTCCTCCCTTCCCAGATAAGATTAAGATAGGATTGGTACATTGCTTCAATATTCCCTTGTTCCCCGTAAATTCTTGCCAATTGAAAATCATAGTTCAAATCTGGTTTTAGGGCCATGGCCCGGGTATAGGCTTTTATGGCATACTCCAAGAGCGCATATTTTTGAAATCGGTATCCCACACTGTATCCAAAATTTGGATTTTCCTCTATTTTTTGGATAGCTTGGTCATAATAGGCAGTTGCCCTTTCAGCTTGGTCTTGCAATGTGTAGTTGTAGCCCAATTCAATAAAAAAGGTAGGGAAGGCATAGGTGTCCTTTATTTTTTGCAAGAGAAAGATTTCGGCATCTTCATACCGTTCCAATTGTTGGTAGCAGGCCACCAGACCTTCGGCATAGTCAGTACGTCTTGGGTTTTTCTCCACCAACTTTTCGTAGAAGACGACGGCCTTTTCATAATCACCATCGGTAAAATACTGCTTGGCCAGAAAGTCCTCTTGAGCATAGGAAAGCGTCTGCACTAAAATGCATGATATGAGAAATAGAAGGAGCCTCAATAGCTGGTTTTATTTCAAATATAACGCAGAAAAGGGCGGTATTCTGTTAATCGAATCCCAATAATCGGTGAAATCCTTAGTCTATGACCTCAAATCCGCAGTAGGGTACCAAAACCTCAGGGATTTTAATGCCATCTTTGGTCTGATAGTTTTCCAGGATTCCGGCCAGAACTCTTGGAAGGGCCAAAGCGCTTCCGTTCAGTGTGTGGGCCAACTGGCTTTTTCCATTTTCATCCTTGAAGCGTAGCTTTAACCGGTTGGCTTGGAACGTTTCAAAATTGGAAACAGAACTGATTTCCAACCAACGATCTTGAGCCGTGGAGAACACCTCAAAGTCATAGGTTAGGGCAGAGGTGAAGCCTAAATCGCCACCACATAGACGAAGAATACGATAGGGTAATTTCAAATCCTGAAGTAGGCCCTTAACGTGTTCCACCATTTCATCCAAGGCTGCATAGGAATTGTTGGGGTGCTCCATACGAACGATTTCCACCTTGTCAAACTGATGCAAGCGGTTAAGGCCGCGTACATGGGCGCCGTAGCTTCCGGCCTCCCTCCTAAAACAAGGGGTGTAGCCTGTATATTTTATGGGAAAATCGGATTCAGCCAAAATATCATCCCTATGCAAATTGGTAATGGGAACTTCCGCCGTGGGAATCAAGTACAGGTCATCTGCGGTAACATGGTACATTTGCCCTTCTTTGTCGGGTAATTGTCCTGTTCCATAACCAGAGGCCTCATTCACCATGAGAGGTGGCTGAACTTCGGTGTACCCGGCTTCGGTGTTTTTGTCCAAGAAATAGGAAATGAGCGCGCGCTGTAAACGGGCACCTTTTCCCTTATAAACCGGGAAACCAGCCCCGGAAACCTTTACGCCGAGCTCAAAATCGATGATGTCATATTTTTTGGCCAATTCCCAGTGGGGCAATGCACCTTCTTCAAGAGAGGGGATATCGCCCTCCCTAAAAATTTCTTCGTTATCCTCGTCCGTGTTTCCCGCGGGAACAGTTTGGTGTGGGACATTTGGAATTTGATACAACTGCTCCTGTAAGGCGGCCGCTGCTACATTCAAGTCATCCCCCAACTGTTTTGAGGTTTCTTTCAATCCAGCGGTTTTTTCTTTAAGGGCATTGGCTTCCTGTGCCTTTCCAGATTTGAAAAGCATGCCAATCTCTTTGGAAAGTTTGTTTGATTCGGCCAAGGTCGCATCCAGTTCAGTTTGGATGGAACGTCTTTTTTCATCCAGTTCGATGATTTTTGACAGCATAGGTTCGGCATCAATGTTGCGTTTTTTTAGAGCTGCAATGATGCTTTCCTTGTTTTCCCGAATCGTTTGTAATTGAAGCATGGCCTAGTTTTGAGTCGCAAATTTAATTCAATCTGAAGACGTGCCAAACAATTATTCTTTTTGAGAGGGTAAGATCCAGTCGTTGTGGGCAAAATGTTTCCAAGGAACGCTGGCTAAATCGACCTTTGGGTCTATAAACTCATAGTACTCACCTTGATTGATTTTCACCTTATTGGTAACGAATACTTGGACATCTTCACCTTTGTTGGCGTAGTCCTTTTTCAAATGTTGGGCAAACTGCCATGCAAAATCAGGATAACAGGCTACTCTTCTACGCTGTTTTTTGGTGAGGTAATCCCCAAGGTCAATAAACGTTACTTTATCTGTTTTTTTGTTTACCACTCTAAACCGAATGGTTCCGGACCTGCTGCGTAGCATCATCCGCCAACTGAGCCTATGACCTTCTTCGGTCCATAACACATCATCTTGAAAGGCATGATGGCGCAACGGGAGAATGAGTTGCACAAGAAAATATCCGCCCAAGATGCCCAATATCCATTTGCGATTTTTGGGCAGTATTTGGGTTTGTTCAACAACTACCTTTTTGGTTTTTAAAAATAGATTTCTAATGGTTTGGGGCTCAAAAAAGAAGACCGTAAATGCCAAGGATAGGTAAGGGAAAATCCCAATTTGAAATACGATACTGTTGAACAAATGGAAAAAAATGGCCAAGACAAAGGCGATTTTGCGGGAAGGTTTCCAAAGTAGGGCCGGCACAATGAGCAAATCAAAAAATATTCCGAAAAATGCCACGATCTTATGTACCCATTTTTCCTGTAAAAGGTCCCCGATCAAAAAATAATCGGATTTGGATTTCATCAACAGTTCTATGATGCTAAAATCCAACCAATCTCCATACAGTTTGGCCACTGAGGCATAGGTGTAGACGATAAATAATTGAAGGATAATAGTCCATCTTACCCAGTTAGGCATGGCATGGGAATGCAACTTTGGATTTAATTTGGCATCCAACGAGGCATCCTTTTGGGCAGGTAGGAATGCCATGATGAAGGCCAAAAGCATTAATAAATAGTAATGGTTGTTGTAGGATGTCTTTTGCATAAGGTAGACCCCTGCCCACATTAGGGCAAAGGCCAAGGCGCTATAGCGGTATTTATAACCTATGGTTATTAAGATTCCCAAAGTGCCCATTATGCCAAAATAGACGTACATGCCATTTCCTGGAAGCGGCTGTAGCCACTCAAACCCAATAAAGGAGAATGTGAATTTGGGTTCGATCAAGGTTCGCCGGACCCACCCAGTAGCAATGGCGCCGTAGCATTCTGCGCTGACCAAAAGCCCATAAAATATTCGAAATACCACCAATTGGGCATTGTCAATCTTTTTGAAAAGGAATTGAGACAACATTTATTTGGAAATTAGGTCCAACGAGTAATCCTTGTCTTTTGCCAATTGTTGTTGAAGTTCCTCAACAGAATCAAATTTGTGCTCATCCCGGATGCGATGTAAGATGCTTACCTGTATTTTTTTGTCGTACAGGTTGCCCTCGAACTCAAAAAAGTTGATTTCAATACTTTTTTCGGACCCTCCAGACACGGTTGGATTGTAACCAATGTTCATCATCCCAAAATATTCCTTGTCGTTAATGGTACTCTTTACTACATATACCCCATTTTTTGGGATGAGTTTGTAGGTTTCGGGAATGTGTAGATTGGCCGTGGGAAATCCGAACTTTTTGCCAAGTCCTTTTCCTTTTTTTATGACTCCTGTAAGCATATAGGCATAACTCAGATAGCTATTTGCGGTGGCAATATCGCCTTCCATAAGTGCCTTCCTAATTTTTGTGGAGCTTACAGAAACATCATCGATTTCTTGGGCGGGGATTTCCTCGACCTCAAAATCGAGGGTACTGCCAAAGGCAATAAGGTCTTGGATATTTGCATTTCTATTTCTGCCGAATCTATGGTCGTAACCAATGATGATTTTTTTGGCTTTCAGGTTGTTTACCAAAATGTCGCGAACAAATTCCGTTGCAGAAAGTCTGGAAAAATGCTTCGTGAATGGGTGGATAATAAGATAATCCAAGTTCAATGCATTTAGAATCTGTGCTTTCTCCTCAATGGTGTTCAATAGTTTTATATCGGTATCTTTTTGAAGAACCATTCTGGGATGCGGGAAAAAAGTGAGTACTGTAGACTTTAATCCTGTATTTTTGGCACTATTTATGAGACGTTCCAGTATCTTACGGTGTCCCATATGGACTCCATCAAAAGTGCCGATGGTGATGGCCGTTTGATGCGTATTGCGTTTAAAAAGAGAAATATCCTGGATTGTTTCCACCTAATCGAGAAATAAAAAAGGCTTATTTTTGAAATTGACCTATGCCCAAACTATGTATGAGAGCTAAATTACACCTTGTTTTTTCAATAACCATATTTTTTGGCTGCTTTTGTGCATTTGGGCAGCAAGGTTATTGGAAGTCGGTTGCCAAGGAATCAGGCTTTAAAAGCCCATCTGTAAAGGATATAGGAAAGGCTCAAGCTGTATTTTCCTTGGACAAAAGTATTTTTTCGGAGAAGATCAAGCCTTCCCATGTTTCCAAAGGCAAAAGCGTTGTTGTGGATCTTCCCAATGGGAATGGTGAAATAGTTCCCTTTTTACTTACGGAAACTCCGGTTCTACATCCAGATTTGGCCAAAAAATATCCCAACATCAAGTCTTTTTCCGGGGTGAGCCAAGATGGTAAGTACAAAATAAAGCTCAGTAGTTCGCACAAGGGGTTGCAGAGTATGGTTGTAAATTTAGGCAATCGGGAAAAGCACTTCATGGAACCGGTTCTGAACAAGCCCAATGCTTATGTACTATATAAAGAAGGTACGAGTGGCTCGGCCAAGGACGCCTTTATTTGTGGAACGCAGAAAATTCAGCAAAGCCTAACCGCAAAGACCATTGTGCCCTTGGTGGACGACCAAGTTCTTAGAAAATATAGAATTGCTGTTTCAGCAACAGGAGAGTATACCAACTATCACGGCGGTACGGTAGTTGACGCCCTGGCAGCCATCAATGCAACACTGACACGGATAAATGAGGTCTTCGAAACAGATTTGGGCATTACCTTGGAGTTGGTGCCTAATAATGATTTGGTAATTTTCACCGACCCTGAATCGGACCCCTATAACGGGAACCTTAATTCCCAAGTTCAGAATACATTGACTACCATTATAGGCGAGGCCAATTATGATGTTGGGCATTTGTTCAACAAGGTGTCTTCGGTTGAACAAAACAATGGCAATGCTGGTTTTATAGGGGCCGTCTGTGTGGATAATCAAAAGGGAAGTGCATTTTCTTCAGCTTTTGAACCACAAGGAGATGTTTTTGATTTGGATTTTGTTTCGCACGAGTTGGGGCATCAATTTGGAGCCAACCATACTTGGTCTTTTGAATCAGAGGGAACAGGTGTTCAAGCAGAACCTGCAAGTGGAACAACCATTATGGGATATGCGGGTATAGTTGATGGAAACGATGTAGCTCCCAATGGGGACGACTATTTTCATTACTATAGCATTCTTCAAATATCGAATTATGTGCAATCCACAACTTGTGCCCAAACAACAGCGCTTACCAATTCACCTCCAGTACTATCTCCTGTAGATGACTTTATAATTCCGAAAGGTACTGCTTTTGTATTGGAAGGGAATGCCACTGATCCAGATGTTGGGGATGTGCTTACCTATACTTGGGAGCAGATTAACAATGGTGTGGTGACCACCAATACCTTTGGGCCAACCAACCCCAGTGGGGCCAATTTTAGGTCTTCACCACCTTCCCCAGACCCAAAAAGATATTTTCCACGGTTGTCCGAAGTTGTTCAGGGGAACCTTACCCAGACCATGCCGGCAGAGAATGAAGCTTGGGAGACAGTATCTGAAATTGAAAGAACCTTGAGCTTTGCATGTACGGTACGGGACAATGCATCTGGAGGGGGACAGGTTATCTCGGATGTTTTGGATGTTCATGTGATCAAAGCTGCAGGCCCTTTTGTGGTAACCTCACAGGCCGCTGCTGAAACATATGCTGCGGGATCTATTCAAGAAATTACTTGGGATGTCGCCAATACCAATATTCTGCCTGTTGATGCCCAGACTGTGGACATCTTTCTTTCTTTGGATGGAGGTGCCACTTTTCCCATTACCTTGGCCAATAATGCCCTTAATGATGGGGTAGAGGAAGTGCTCCTTCCCGGAAACGTAACCTCAACGGCGCGTATCATGGTAAAGGCCAGTGATAATATTTTCTTTGCGGTCAATGCTTCAAATTTTACCATTGAAGAATCGGAAGTGGTTTTGGATTTTGCCGAATTGTCTTATGTGGCATGCCAACCTAATGATATAGTAATTCCTTTCACCTACAGGACTTTTTCAGGGTTTAGTGAGAATTCTACCTTTTCTGCTGATGTACCCGTGGGATTAACAGCGGTTTTTTCCCCAACGAATACAAGTACCGATGCCACATCGGTGGATTTAACTCTTTCCAACACGGGGAGTGTTGCTCCAGGAGTTTATGATATCACAGTTACATCGACTTCAACATCGGTGACCAAGGATGTAATTTTATCCCTTACAATAGAGGATGCAACTTTTGCGGATGTTGTTTTGGTATCGCCATCCAATGTCCAGGCCGATGTTTCATTGAACGCTCTATTGGAATGGCAGGCCAATCCCTTGTATACCAATTATGATGTGCAGATTGCCACGGATGTTGCATTTTCCAACGTGATCGAATCTGCATCGCCCCCCTTTAATTTTTACAAGCCAGCCAATTTAGAAGGGCTTACCGAGTATTTTTGGAGAGTGCGCCCAAGTAACGATTGTGGCGTGGGTACGTTTGGAACACCATTCAGTTTTACCACAACACAAGTAAACTGTAAAACCTTTGAATCAAAAGGTCTGCCTTTGGAGATTTCCAATGTAGGTACCCCAACAGTTACTTCATCCATACAGTTTTTTGAGGATTTACCCGTTTCTGATGTCAATGTAAATTTAGAATTGAACCATACCTATTTGGAAGACCTAATGGTGACCCTCATATCGCCCCAAGGAACTCGGGTTGCCTTAATTTCCAGTACTTGTGGAGGATTGAATAATGTCAACGCAGTTTTTGATGACGATGGAGTCCCTATTGTATGTGCTGGCAATCCCGCGATCACTGGTACGGTAGCTCCATTGGGTTCTTTGGCATCGCTTAAGGGAGAATCCATTTTAGGGGAGTGGGTATTGGAAGTAAAGGACAATGCTTCCAGTGATGGAGGTGAGCTTATTGCTTTTTCCTTGGAAATTTGTGTGGAAGGAAACTTTAGACCGGATGATGACGAAGATGGGGTTTTTGATGATGGGGATGACCTTTGCTTGGGAACACCAAAAGGCATCGAGGTAGATACCAATGGGTGTGCAGTCTACCGTTTTGCTGCTGATAATTTTGAAGTTGAGATAACAAGTGAGACCTGTAGGAGCAATAACGATGGCTCAGTGGTAGTGACCGCAACGGATACCGCGATAGCATATTCAGCTGTTTTGGATGGAGGTGGAACCCCGGTAAGTATGGATTTTACAGATACCCATACTTTTCAAAATTTAAGCGCTGGTACGTATTCGCTTTGTATTACCGGAACCAATGGACTCATTACATACAGGGAAGCTTGTTTTACTATTGTTGTATCCGAACCTGATGTTTTGGATGTGGATGCCATTGTAGAGAATGGCTTTTTGGAACTTACAATGGATGGTGGCAATTTCTACACGGTTGAACTGAACGGATTGGCCACACAAACGAAAAATTCCAAAATTGAATTACCCTTAAAGGAGGGCCGGAATACCTTAAAAGTATACACGGATCTTCCATGCCAAGGCGTTGTGGAGAAAACCATATTGAATACCCTGCAACCTGTTTTGTTCCCAAATCCTGTGGAAAGTATGGCCCAGGTATACCTTAATGGGTATGTGGGTTCCGTAGCCATAAAAGTATTTTCCCCCAATGGTAGGTTGGTAATGAATGACATTAAAAATGCGACCGGTAGAAGCTTGGAAATGGACTTCTCGGAACTGCCTCGTGGCACATACTATCTTCAAGTTGAAGCAGAAGAGATTAAGGAAGGATTTAAATTGATAAAAAAATGAAGCGGCTTTTTATAGGTATATCAATGCTTGTTTTGTTGGTTTCCTGTGGAGGAGGTGATGATGGACCTTCAATCCCGGAAGCGGCGGAACTTGTGTTTCCTGATGAAAACTCAGAATGTACAACTGGAGTAAGTGTCAGTGAAAATCTAAGCCAGGTTACCTTTCGGTGGATGGCTTCGGCCAATACCAGTAGCTATACCCTGAATGTGGTAAATTTAGAGACCAATGTTCCCCAGACCATAACAACAGCTGCTACATCAGCTAGTTTATCAATAGCCAAGGGAACACCTTTTGCGTGGTCCGTATCATCTACGAACAATAAGTCCGATCAAGTGGTAAGCAGTGAAACATGGTTGTTCTATAATGCGGGCTCCCAAACAACCTATGCGCCATTTCCGGCTCAAGCGGTGTCTCCTATTTCCGGTTCAACCGTATTGAAGGATATCGCCAACGAAGTAACTTTGGAATGGTCAGGTGCAGACGTGGAGGGAGATATTGTTTCCTTTGAAGTATTTTTTTCAGACCAGAATCCGCCAACCACCTCTTTGGGTGAAGTTGAAACAGCTACCACAGAATTTAATGTAAGCGTTACCTCCGGGATTACGTATTACTGGAAAATTATTACCACAGATGAAGAAGGAAATACTTCGGATTCTGGAGTGTTTGAGTTTAAGGTAAACTGATTAGGAGCCGTTAAATTGGTTCATGGTGTTTTTTACTCCGGAAAACACAAAAGAAAGTATAAGTTCGGCCGATTTCTTCAAACGTTCGGGTAGAGCTTTGCGCTCTTCATCATTCCATTGGCCCAAAACATAGTCTACCTGTTTTCCTTTGCTGAATTCTGCCCCGACCCCAAATCGGAAACGGTTGTATTGGGAAGTTTGTAGTGTGTTCTGTACATCTTTTAATCCGTTATGCCCCCCATCGCTGCCTTTGGTTTTTAGGCGGATGGTACCAAAGGGAAGATTGATGTCGTCAGTAATAATGAGAACATTTTCCAAAGGAATTTTCTCCTTTTCTATCCAGTAGTTTACGGATTTTCCACTTAAGTTCATGTAGGTGGAAGGCTTAAGGCACAGAACACTTTTTCCTTTGTGTTTAAATGTACCCACAGCGCCTAATTTGGCACTTTCAAAAGAGAAGCTTTCCTGTTCAGCCAAAAAATCCAACACTTTGAACCCAATGTTGTGACGGGTTTCTTCATATTCGGATCCAATGTTTCCCAGTCCGGCTATAAGGAATTTTTTCATGGAATCTGTCTCTTGTATCAGGGGTTGTTTTTTGGCAAACCATGTTTTTATAAACCTGATCATCTAGATTATGTGTTTGTCCAAAAATACAAAAGCATCCCATTATTTGCTCAATCGCGAATGGGATGCTTTGTAATCTATTATTGGATAAGAAACTATTCTGTAGCTTCAGCTTCTGGGGCGTCGCCACCTTCAGCTGCGGCTTCAGCGCCTTCTTCAGTTTCTTCATCCTCATCTTCCACTTCATCAACAGAAGTTCTGGATGCTTTCACCTGTACAATTGCAGTACTATCTGGGTGGAGGATGGAATAATCGTCATTCAAGATGGTTTCAACCGCAATTGTTCCACCTATCCTTAGTTTGGAAATATCCACAGTAATAAAATCAGGCAGCAACTCTGGCAATGCCTTGATGGATAGTTTTCTCTTTCTGAACAACAAACGTCCACCGTTTCGTACCCCAGGGGAATTTCCTTCCAAACGAACTGGGATGTTCATGGTAACAGGTTTGTCCTTGAACAATTGATAGAAATCGATGTGCAAAATTTTATCGGTTACAGGATGAAATTGAATGTCCTGCAATACCGCGTCAAATTTTTGGCCGTTTTCCAACTCAATCACAGCAGTGTGTGCATTGGGGGTATAGACCAAATCTCTGAATGAAATTTCATCAGCTGAAAAGTGTATTGGTGTATCCCCTCCGTACAGCACGCAAGGGACCTTTCCAGCATTACGTAAGGCTTTGGTAGATACCTTGCCCACGCTTTCTCTTTGGGATCCTTTGATTGTAATTGACTTCATTGTAATATATTAAATTGATTTACATTAAAAACTTGGAAGATATTGAGGTGTTGTGGTGCACCCTATGCATAACGTCTGCAAAAAGGTCGGCACAGCTCAATACCTTTATTTTATTCTGTTTATGGTCAACGGGAATTGAATCCGTAATGATCAGTTCCGTCAACTTTGAGTTCTCTATTCTTTCATAGGCGTTTCCGGACAACAATCCGTGTGTGGTGACGGCACGAACACTCTCGGCCCCGCGCTCTATCATAAGGTCCGCTGCTTTGGTAAGAGTACCAGCGGTATCCACCATATCATCTACCAAAACCACATTTTTGCCCTGAACATCCCCTATAAGTTCCATGTGGGAGATGACATTGGCCTTGGCCCGCTGCTTGTAACAGATAACCACATCGCACTCCAAAGCCTTGGAATAGGCATAGGCTCTTTTGGAACCTCCCATATCTGGGGAAGCAATGCAAAGATTATCCAAATTGAGGCTCCTTAAATAAGGAAGGAATAGCGTGGAAGCAAACAGATGATCTACGGGCTTTTCAAAAAAGCCTTGGATTTGGTCTGCATGAAGGTCCATGGTAATGATCCTTGTAGCTCCCGCCGTTTCCAACATCTTGGCCACCAACTTTGCGGCTATGGGTACTCTGGGCTTATCTTTTCTATCTTGTCTGGCCCAACCAAAATAAGGCATCACTGCGGTAATGTGTCTTGCGGAAGCTCTTTTAGCGGCATCCAACATCAACAACATTTCCATTAAGTTTTCTGAACTAGGATTGGTGGAACCAATAATAAAAATACGTGCCCCACGAATAGATTCCTCAAATGAAGGCTGGAATTCCCCATCGCTATATCTGGAAAACTGTATCTTCCCCAAATCCGCACCGTATGAGGCAGCTATTTTTCTGCCAAGTTCAATACTTTGGGTACATGCGAAAATTTTTGGTTCAGGAACTTGATAGGCCATTGCAAACTCTTGTTGTCTAGCTTTTTAACGATGCTTTCTGATAAAGAGGTGCAAATTTAAAAATTAATTTGGGTTGCTAAAGGATAAATACAAGTATTTTTTGGTGGGGAATTAAATTATTTTTTTAGCTTTGCAGTCCATTTTGAAAAGCACCATAAATGCCTTGGTGGCGGAACTGGTAGACGCGCTGGATTCAAAATCCAGTGTCTTCGGACGTGTGGGTTCGATTCCCACCCAAGGTACCAAAGAAAAAGCCTGGAAATCAATAGATTTTCGGGCTTTTGTTTTTATGCTGCCAACTTTTCTTTCTCCAATGCCAAAAAATTCTTCAGCACATTATTGGAATCGTAAATAGGCACTATTTTGATTTGGCACAGATAGGGTTGTCCATTTTTTCGGTAATTTAAGATTGAGCCCGTAAATGTATGTTCGGTCTGTAACTGTTCCCGGATTTCCTGTTTTGTGTTTTTGGAAGTTTTGATTCCCTGAAGAAAGCTGGGTCTTTTCCCAATGGCAAAATTTTTGGAATACCCTGTCATTTCCTGAAACCCCTCGCTTACCCAAATAATGTTTTGATTTGACCCGGTTAGCACCAAGGCATCATAATCTTCTTGTAGAATAGCATCCTTTATGGTTAGAGCAATTTCATTTTTTACAATAGATTGTAATTGGGTTAGATTATTTTTTCTACGCAATTGTCGGAGTAATTTGTGGTAATACTCCAGATAGATATCAAAACTGACCAATGGGGAAATATAGGATTTTACTTCTTCTTTCATAATTATCACTTAGAGGGTTCCTGTTCATTTCTCATAAAACTGAAGTGGATTTTTTGTTTTCATCCAAAGCTACAAACGTGAAAAGACCGCTTATGGCCTTTTCCCGGTGGCTAGAGTACATTTCTTCCAAATAGATGTCCACTTGTACCTTCAAACTTTTGTTTCCCACTTTTACCACTTGCCCAACAAGTTCAATAATGGTGCCGGCAGGAATCGGGTGGTCAAAATCGATGCGATCTGTACTAACGGTCACCATTCGTTTTCTGCTGAATCGTGTAGCGCTGATAAAGGCTACCTCATCCATCAGGCTAAGGGCGGTCCCCCCAAAAAGTGTATCATAATGATTGACCGTAATGGGAAAAACAGCTTTGAATATGCTGGTTTTTGATTGTTCTATGCGCTCAGTTGTTTCCATTGTCTTTTTTGTAATAAACTCCCAAGATTCTTTGTAGGGATTGTTGATGTTTCAAGTTTCTGTGTTCCATCTTTAGCGTTTTCATGCATCGGGCACAAAGACAATCATCATATTTTAGATTGATGTACTCATACTCTTCTTTATCAAGTTTAACGGTGGCGCATTGACATAAGGAGATAGACCCCACTTTACATTCGAAGCGGGTATTGCAACGCGGGCAGTTTTTTTCCTCGTGATAGGCCATTTTTTAAGGGGCCGATGGCAAAATCGGCCCCATTAATTTTAAGTTGAAGGTTGGCCGACGGCCTCTCTCATCTGTTGGGCAGCGGAGACCATCACCTGTAAGGCCTTTTTGGTTTCCTCCCAACCTCTTGTCTTCAATCCGCAATCCGGGTTTACCCATAGCTTGGAAGCGGGCAACACTTTTTCAGCCTTTCGTAAGAGCCTCAAAATCTCTTTGGAGGAAGGAACCCGTGGGGAATGGATGTCATACACCCCTG
Source organism: Flagellimonas alvinocaridis (assembly GCF_965248585.1). Classification (NCBI taxonomy): domain Bacteria; kingdom Pseudomonadati; phylum Bacteroidota; class Flavobacteriia; order Flavobacteriales; family Flavobacteriaceae; genus Flagellimonas; species Flagellimonas alvinocaridis. The sequence goes on along the minus strand of NZ_OZ252111.1, from coordinate 3,340,252 downwards.
GCCCTATATCATTGGGATAATCGAACTCATAAAAAGCATCCAACAACTCCATTTGGGATCGGGAACACTCAATAGTGATCACATCGGCATCCATATCCGCTATGTTCTTGATGATATCATTGAACTCGGAATAGCACATATGCGTGTGGATCTGTGTGGAATCCTTTATGCCACTTGTAGATAGCTTAAAAGCTCCTATGGCCCAATCCAGATAATGGTTCCAATCCTTTTTGCGCAAAGGCAATCCTTCCCGAATGGCAGGTTCGTCTACTTGAATTATGCCAATACCTTCTTTTTCCAAATCCAATACTTCATCCAAAATGGCCAATGCAATCTGTTCGCAGGTGACGGAACGAGGCTGGTCATCCCGAACAAAGGACCATTGCAAAATGGTTACAGGTCCAGTCAACATTCCCTTTACAGGTTTGTTGGTCAATGATTGTGCAAACGATGTCCAGAAGACCGTGATGGAATTTGGTCTGGAGACATCGCCATAAATAACAGGCGGTTTTACGCAACGTGATCCGTAACTTTGCACCCATCCGTTTTGGGTGAATGTGAAGCCTTCCAGTTGTTCCCCGAAGTACTCCACCATATCATTTCGTTCAAATTCGCCATGCACGGGTACGTCCAGGCCAATTTCTTCTTGTAATGCTATTGCTTTTTCGGTCTCACTTTTTAGATATGCAACATATTGTTCCTCATTGATCACTCCCTTTTTAAACAATGACCTATTTTGTCTCACCTCCCTAGTTTGGGGAAACGACCCAATGGTGGTGGTTGGAAAAAGCGGAAGCTTTAAATGGGACTCTTGCAGGACCTTCCTTTTTTCAAACGGGGATTGTCTATGGTAATCCTTTTCATCCAACTGTTCCAAACGTTGTTTCACTATGGGTTTATGGATCAATGTGGAATTCTCCCTTTTTTTGATGGAAGCCAAATTCTCCTTGAAAAGAGGATGTGATCCATGATCAGGGATATGGGCCAGTATCTTTAGACTTTGGAGTTCTTCCAATTTCTGTTTGGCGAAGGCCATCCAATCCTTTATTTCCTTGGAAAGCACTTTTTCGTTTTGTTCCAAGTCCAAATCATATGGAACGTGTAACAATGAACAAGACGGAGATATAAAGATGTGCTTCTCTCCTAATTGTTCCTTGGCTTGCTGAATACATTTCAATGAGGCTGCGAAGTCATTTTTCCAAACATTCCGCCCATCGACCACACCCAAAGAAAGAGAAATGTTTTCTCGGCGTTTATCGGACTTTAAAACCTGTTCCAGTTGATTGGGCCCTCTTTTCAAATCCAAGTGGAGTGCACATACTGGCAATGAAAGCACAGTACCAAGATTGTTCCCATAATCCCCAAAATAACTGGCCAAATAGGCTTTTAGGTTTGGGAATTTTTCTGAAACCCTATGATATACATGGATAATGGCTTCTTGTTCCTCATGTGTAAGGTCTGTGGACAGTATAGGCTCATCAAATTGTACCCAGGTCGCTCCCGCTTCCGTCAATCTTTCCAAAATGGTAAAATATACAGGAAGAAGTTTGGACAATAAATCAAGCCTTTTAAAACCCTCTTCTTTTTCCTTCCCCAGTAGCAGATAGGTTACAGGACCCAAAAGCACAGGTTTCGTATGGATTCCAAGTGCTTTGGCTTCATTGAATTCGTCAATGACTTTTGAGGATAGTAGTGCAAACTCTTGATCTTTGGTAAATTCAGGAACGATGTAGTGATAATTCGTATCGAACCATTTCGTCATTTCCATGGCAATGACATCCACGCCATCTTTTTGCAAGCCCCTTGCCATGGCAAAATAAAGATCCAATAAATTTTCATTGGATACTTGGGCATTTTTGTAGCGCTCTGGAATGGCACCCACCATTAAAGTGGTGTCCAGAACCTGATCATAAAATGAAAAATCGTTGGAAGGGATAAGGTCGATTCCCTTTTCGTGTTGGAGCTTCCAGTTTTCTTTTCGGATGCTCTTTCCGGTCACGAGCAGTTCCTCCAAAGAAATCTTGCCCGACCAATACTTTTCGCAAGCCTTTTTCAGCTCACGGTGGGCACCAACTCTTGGGTAACCCAAATTGCTTGTCTTCATTGCTAAAGCTTTTATAAAATTGAACAATTAGATAAAAGCTCCTTAGCTCAACTTCGCAATGCCTTAAAACAAGAAGAACGTGGCTGGAATTTACCCGGATTTCTGGAAAAATTCAAACGCTCGACCCGCCCTTTACGCGAAGGCACCGTCAAAATCCTACAAAGTAGGAACGACATGGGCAGGTATCCTGGCTTGTTCGATTTTTACCGCCTTCTCATCCTAAAATAAGACAATGGCTTTTATGGCAAAAACATACTATTCCAAATGGAATCGGACTTACAGTTGCGCGTCAGCTCGTGATTTACACACGATTCCCTTTTAATTCCGACCTAAATCGGAAACCCTTATCGTTTTGATAAAGAAATTAAGTAAAGAACTTATTGAGGTGTAAATGTATGCAATAATCTGTGCACATCTATCTAGAAAAGTCACATTAATGAAAAGAACAGTTGCTGAGAACATCAGTCAAAGTGTAAAAGGGACTTAATAAAAGGTGTGGTTTTTTAGTAGATCAATTATCAGAATATGATTGGATGTTGAGAACTGATCCACTTATTCAGGACACAAAATTTTGCTTTTGTGCGGAGGATTACATCATGAAGCCTTAAATTTCAGCCTAAAATCGATAACGGAATGCTCAAATCCTTAACCATTATTTTTCTTTTTCTCATTCTTGGGGAATTTGTGAATTACATTTTTAAGATTCCCATAGCAGGGAATATCATCGGAATGGTATTGATATTTCTGGCCTTGAAATTCAAACTCATCAAGTTGGAAATGGTGAAACCGGCTTCTGATAAACTACTGAAATATTTGGTCCTGTTTTTTGTGCCTTATGGCGTAGGGTTGATGGTGCATTTTGAGACCATTAAAGCACATTGGTTCTCCATTGGTTTGGCGGTTTTGGGAAGTACAATATTAACACTTTACCTCACAGCATTTATTCAAGAAAAACTGCAGAAGAAATGAAAACCTTTCTGTCCTTACCAGTAGTCTGGGTGTTTTTGACCTTGGCTATATATTTTTTGGCCCAAGGTTTACATAAGAAGGTGAAATGGGCTTTGACAACCCCTATTTTGGTTACCATTTTTGTGCTTATACTTCTCTTGTCAGTTTTTGATGTGGATTTTGGGACCTATGACAGTGGAGGAAAATTTCTCAGTTTCTTTCTAGGGCCTTCAGTGGTGGCACTTGGAGTTCTATTTTATGAAAAGTTGGATGAAATAAAATCCAACTTGTTGCCTTTTTGCATAGCCGTTTTTGTTGGAGGTATTGGTAGTATACTCAGTTTAATTTTTATTCTGATGGCTCTTAAGGCTCCTGAAGTATTGATGCGGTCTTTGGCTCCAAAATCAGTCACTACACCCATAGCCATTGAAATTGCAAAGTCTGTCGGAGGGGTTCCATCCATCACGGCAGGAGTGGTCATTGCCGTTGGGATTTTTGGCAATGCCTTCGGAATCTATATCCTTAAGTTTTTGGGCATTACCAGTAAAACGGCCATAGGCACGGCCTTGGGAACTGCATCGCATGGCATAGGTACAGCACGCGCGTTGGAAGAAAGTGAACTTTCAGGGGTTTATAGCGGGTTGGCACTTTGTGTAAATGGGCTTGTTACCGCTATTGTAACCCCTTTGGTCATAGATTGGATTCTTGTATGATTGTTCTTCAATTTACCATCAAGAGAAATCAGAATTGTTTCAGAAGCGCAATTTTGCTAATAAACTGACGAGTCCGCTGAACAGGGTCAAAGATATCCACCTGCGTATCGTTGAACACAAGATAAATAAAGGACAAAGGCATATATTCCCAACTAAAGCGTACATTCCAACGCCCTTGTTCATCAAAACTGTTGTACTGATAAAAGGTGGATAGCTGTACCCTTGGATTCAGGGCCAGGCGTAGACTCCCCGTATACAAGTCGGTATCCAAATCCTCTTGAAGAATTCCCAAACCATTAATGTTGTTATGTTCGTAATCTGCTGTAAACGATATATGGGGAAGCGGTGCATAACGAAATCCGGCAATGGTTGTATTTCGGGTGCCGTTGTAAAAATCCCCAAAATCGTATCTGATGGAACCGGAAAGTTTTTTGGATTGGTCAGAATTATATCGAAGCGTATATCGGGTGTAGTTGTAACTCCCTTCATCAATTTGTAAACCCAACGGAGCAAAATCAAAATTGATGTTCTGCCAAGTAGGCGTAAATGAGGCTTCAACAAAACTATTGTCCTTGAACCATGTATAAATTGGAAAAATATAAAGGTTGGCCTGTTGGAAATTTCCAAAATCCTCAAAATCATGGAAATAATTGAAGAAGACGCCTGGGTCCCAGCGGCGAACAAAGGGCAGCCACTTTGGCCTTACAATGGCATATCCTCCAGGGCTGTGTGTCACAACATCCTTTTGGAAAACAAATCCCATCCCAGGGGTATAGTCCGAACTGACGATATCAGAAATATAACCCATGTAATAGGCATTGGTTCTAGAGGTTGCTGATATTCTTCCCGAAAAACCGGTGTCCCCTGTCTCACTATCCAAGGATGTGGATAACAGATAGGTCAATGTAATATCCGGTTTTGGACGAATCAATCCATCAATGGAAATGGTGGTGTTATTTTGGCTCACCAATCCTAATTCACCCAAAGAATCGTCCAACCGATAGGTAATCATGGCTCCAATATTGTTTTCCTTGCCATAGTTTTTGGTATAGCGGGCCACTCCAAAGGTGCTTCCCGGGCTATCATCGGTTTCCCTTTGGCGAACAGCCAATGCGGCAAGGGTTCTATTCTCATTACGATCCGTATAGCGGGCCCCAGCATCCAAAGGTGCCGGAGTTGCATTAAAGGCATTGGAAAGGCCAATGGTACGACTAAAGAATGGCCGTACCCGAACATTGCTTGCACCTGCCCAAATCCCCGAGTTTTCCAAAAAGAACTGTCGGCGTTCTGGAAAAAAAATGTTGAACCGCTCCAAATTGTTCACGGCCCTGTCCACATCGGCTTGTGCAAAATCGGTGTTAATGGTCAGGTCCAACACCGCATTGGGATTAATGGCCCATTTGACATCTCCCCCAATTTTTGGGTCACTCAATTTATCGGTCAATGTATTCCCAGCTTTATTCTCATCGTACTGATAAAGGGCATAAGGTTCTACACGGATGTTAGCCGATGGTGGCGGCACCTCCAGACCGGTAAGCTTGGCGGCATAGACCATTCTATTTTCTGAAAAAGATTGGGGAATGTCCGGAAAAACCGTTTTTTCAAAGTCCTTTCTTGCCAAACGATACAATGTGATTCCCCAGGATACGGGAACACCCTCCCTAGGTTTGTCATACCGAATGGATTTAAAGGGGATGGCAAATTCGGCATAATAGCCGTCATCCATTCTTTGCGTTCGTACGCGCCACAGGGCATTCCAGTCTTCATCCCTGTTGTTGTCGTTGAAACTCTGTAAATCCAACTGGTTTCCATACGGTGTTGTTTGGAAGGATACAGCGTACTGTTTCGTATTTTGCGCATCAATTTGAATTCCTAACACATCGTTTTCGCCATTGTCAAAATCACGCCTCAAGTCTTGCATTCGAACCCCTTTTTTGCCCAAAGAATCTGCTGCAAAAACTCCGAAATAGAGATTTTTGTCATCATACAGCACGCGGACCGTGGTAGGATTCTTTATTGGGCCGCCTTGGACAGGTTCAACACGAAAGAAATCGGTGATAGGTTCCGCTCGGTTCCAATCGGCCTCCTCCAATCGACCATCAATGGTTAGGTTTCCAAGGGCTCTGGTCGCTGAAATGCTCACAGGATTTTCCGGTGGGGGAAAATTGTTCGTATTTTGAGTTTGACCCCACATGGAAATCATGCTTGAACTGATTAGTGCGAACAAAAGGTATTTCATGCTATAGTCCATTTAAGATGCCCTTTTGTTTTGAGTTTTGTCCCAACAATAGTCCGACCCCCAAAAGAAGGGCCGTAGTTAACAGCATAATAGGAACCGATGTGCTGATGGTTCTTTTTCTCTCATTTTGGAATTGAAACTGTGGCAATCCTGGGTAGTCGGCTTGCGAGAAATTTCGGTTGTTGTATAAGAAAGACATAAAATGCTCCCTCCATACTTCGGCAAAACCCATTACTTGGCCACGATAGTTTTCATAATCATCCGTAGAAGTTCCCGCTAGTTGATTAAGGGATTCTTGAACAACAATTGCGGGGGAAATCCATTGCAATTGTTTGGACCATGTTTGTTGTTTTTGCAGTTGTTTCTCATATTCGTTCACTATGGGTTGCAATTCTTCTTTTACCACTTCTTGGGAGGCCATGTACCTGTGATAAAAACTTCGGGTCTGTGTAGAATCGTTTATGGCATATTCTGGGTGGTCCCGAAGGAAATTGTCCAAAATCTCATCTTGTCTTTCGGTGGCCGCCGCTTTTCGTTCCCGCATTTTGTTGATCATGAGGGTTCGTGATGGCATTGGATAGAGCTTACTTCCCAACTGATTAAGCACGGAAGGTGTTAAAAGGACAAAAAGAACCCATAGCCCAATAAGTGATACAGCATTCTTGGCTGAACTGCCCACAAAGAGATTTACCAAAAAGGCAAGGGCGAACCAAAATAACATATAGCTTAAGGTGAGTGCCAACAAGCTCAAAAAAGCACCCCATTGGAAAGGCCCGATGCCTACAAGGAAAATGGTCGCCAATAAAGAGAACGTTGCCAGTACTGAAAGCCAAAAAAAGCGAAGAATCAGTTTTTGGAACACCCATTTTCCAATGGATATCGGTTGTGATGCCAACAGGCGTAACGAGCCTTGCTCTTTTTCGGAAGATAGTACGTTGTAGGTAAAGGCAATGATGAGCAACGGCAGTAAGTAAACAATCACAAAAGCGAGATCAAAACTGCCAAAGAGGAGTTGCACAGGGCTGCTCATTTCGGTGAAGTTCAAAGTAAAATCATCCCCGCTCACCGTGGGTTTCATATAGTGTGTGAACAAATCTGCTTGTCCAGTGGAAACAAATGACATGGGTTGAGGTTCCATGGCCGCCACTCTAGGGTAGTAATTGCCAACGGCCATGGGGCTAGTGGGGATAGTCCAGTAAGGTACGCTTACCTCCATTCCGCGTTCTACGGAATCCAGCAGTTTTATCATGGCTTGATCCGATTCCTGAACTTCTTGCTTGGCCGCGGCTATATCACTTCTTCTTTTTTGCACTTTTTGTTCACCGTTGAAGGTTGAAAAACCGAACAGGACCAACAACAATAGACTTAGCAATTGAATCCAACGGCTACGCAACAGAAGCCGTAATTCATAGATAAAGTTGTATCGTAACATGATCAAATGGTTTTTGTGGTTAGTAGAAGTATGCTAAAAGAAACCACAATCCATGCCCCAAGAATCCAAAGACTTGATGCATTGTTCGTTAGAATTGTCCTTAATTCAGGTGGATCGTAGTTAAAATCGGGAAGCTCTTTCCAAAAATCTGCATCAGCCCGGTATGCCCATTCACCGTAAGATGAATTTTCGGCAAAATTGTCATTTAAGAATTTTTGGGTCGCGATTCGATAATTTTCGGCAGCATCGGCAAAATCCCAGTGGGTTGCATAGTCGGTATGGGCTATGGCCATGCTCAGAAACCGTGCGGGGAGGTATGGGGATACAACCGCCAAACCTCGATATACATTGGATTGTCGTGTAAATTGTTCTTTTAGGTGATTGTAGTGCTTAAAGTAGATTTCTGCTTCATGTTCTTCGCCTTTTTGCATGCGATAGGCATCAAAATTAAAGGGTAGCTTATGGATGCTGTCCACACCATGTTCCGCGAGTACCTTTTGTTCCAACAATTTTGATTCTTTACTCCACGGATTATGGCCATCGAGCCCACCCTGTTTGTCTTTCAAAACATTGGCCGCAAATTCTTGCCTTGTTGGGTAGGGGTATTTTGTTTCTGCAATGTTACTAGCCGCTTTGGGTGCTGCCAAGCAAGCCAAAATCCATACGGATAATGATAATACCAAGGCTATGCCGGATTTTTTGACTCTTGTTGAAATGAAGAGGATAATATTGATGAAGATGATATAATAGCCGGTGTAAATCCAAAACATGGTAAATAGGGAGCTCCAATTGAACACACCAAAATCCTGTAAATTGGATAGTATGAAACCAGCAATCAGGAACAAGGTTGCTGAGAGGACAAAAATGGGAAAGAACAGGGCCATCCATTTTCCCACAACCCATTTCCAGCTTGAGATCCCTTGACTTTTCAATAAGGTCAAGGTGCCCATTTCCTTTTCTTTGGTGAAACTGTTATATCCTAAAAGAATTATGAGCAAGGGAACAATAAAAAGTAGAATGAAATCCGGGGTCAGGTCACCGAACCTGGCCAAGCCAGTTTGGTCGGCCGCAGCACTGAACTGGGCTTCGTTGCGCTTGTGGGCTTCCAAAAAAATGGAGGTTCCCACGTATTTGTCAACGCCTTGGTCAACCAAGGAAAGGGGATATTTGGGTTTAAAGGCATAGGTGCCATAATGGGCTGCGGAATGGGGATTTTTTTCTCCCTGATTGTCCCAAATGGCTCGTTCCGTAGTTTCGGCCATTTGATATTGTTCGGTTATATTTTGGTACTGGCGGGCACTTATCCAGATGGCTATTCCCAAAAGTGATAGTACAATGGTAAAAGCTATTCGTACGCGACCATCCCTCCAAACTTCTTTGGATTCTTTAAAGAAGGTTCTTAAGATCATGGCATTGCTTCTGTAACGTTCATAGTGTCCAAATACGCTTTCTCCAATTGAGAAAGTGAAATATCATCAGCAACAAATTGCTGCCGTAATTGCCCTCCTTTCATGATGCCAATATGGGTAGCAACCTCCTTGGCTCTAAACAGGTCGTGGGTAGCCATTAAAACGGCAACTCCTTTGTTTTTTAAGTTTTGCAGTAATTCACCAAATTCATTGCCAGCTTTTGGATCCAGGCCAGAAGTGGGTTCATCCAATAGGAGGACTTTGGTGTCTTTGGCCAAGGCTAGGGCAATGCCTACTTTTTGTCGCATTCCTTTGGAAAAAGTTGAAATCCGTTTGTGAAATGCATTGGTCTGTAAGCCGGCTTCTTCAAGAAAATTCGATAGCTGTGTGGGAGTAAGTTTTTTTCCCGCTATGCCCGAAAAATAATCTAGGTTCTCCATGGCTGTTAAACTCGGGTAAAGCATCAGGTTTTCTGGGATGTAAGTGATGTATTCCTTGGTCTTTATTGGATTTTTCACCACGTCCAGATCGTTTATGGTGGCGGAGCCCGAACTTGGATTTATAAAGTTCAGGAGCATATTGATAGTGGTGGATTTTCCCGCCCCATTGGCACCGAGCAGACATAGGATCTCACCTTCATTGACAGAAAGGGAAAGTTGGTCCACAGCCGTAAAATCGCCAAATTTTTTGGTCAAATTGTTTGTTGATATCATAGTGATATGGTTTAAGGTTTTAGTAGTGGATTCATTCCACAATTTTTATATCTATGGAGGTCCTGCTCTGCCATCCTGTGGCATCGGTTACCGAAAAGGCACAATGATAATCTCCCGTATCAATATCACTTGGTATGGTGACGGTCAGGTTGATTTCATAGGAAGTCCCACCATTTTCAATGGAGTGGTTTTCCATAAAGATCATGGGGTTAATGGCACTCTTTATGGGGTTCAAATCACACTGGGCCCCTTGGTCGTCATGGGTGTGATGGTCAAAATTGTGATGGATGTTTAGACTGTATGCGGCCAGTTCCATATTGTCGGTGACCATGGCCCGGAATGTATACGATTGCCCCCTTTGGAATTCTTCGCAGGCCTGCGGAAACCCTCCGCTATAGTTTACACTGATGGTGGGTTTTTCCTCATCAATAGTAGTGTCGTCACTGTTTGAGCAAGCAAATAGCAAAATGGTTGCTGCAAGCATGGACAGAGGTTTATAAAATGCTCTCATATTCAATTTTTATTTAACCGCATGGCTTTTGTAAGAAGCCATGCGGAATAAGGTTATCTACTTTTGGCTTAGGCCAATTATTCTTCTTCCGCTACCACACTAAAGGGTACGGACAACTTTACGGCTTCTTCAGAACCAGAATCCTTCACATAAATGTTGAGCCAGTAATTGCCGGTTGGAAACTCTGGGTCAATGGACATATGATAATGGATGTGCGGATTTGTGGAGTTTTCATAAAGTTCTGTGGGGAGCGTGTGAAGGATCTTGTCCCAACTGCCTGCCGGAACGTTCTGTCCCTCTCTCCATTCTTCAAACCACAGTTCGTAAACTATTTCACTTACCGTATGATCTCCTCCTTGATACTCGAACTCGGTATGTAGCTCATCACTGCCATAATGGACATGGCCATCATGCCCGACCTCAACTTCAAAAAATCGTTTGACGACTTCAAACTCTTTGGTCAGGACACTTTCGGAACCATCTTCCTCAACAATGGTGAAGGTCATGGTGTAGGTCCCCTCAGCTGGGCGCATGGAAGGGAAGTATTCATTATCCGGGTCAAAAAGAATGTGATAATGGATGTGTGGATTGATCTGGCCTTCATAATAACTCTCAGGAATCAAATATTTGGAAACATTCCAATCCACTTCATCACCGACCGGAGTTTGGATACTTACGGACTTGATATCGAGATATACCTCGGTCACTTTTTGTTTTCCGGTGTAATCAAACTCAATATGCAGGTCCGGGTTGGCCTGGGGCACTTTGAAATCTGCATTCCCGATCTCCAGGTTTTCAAATCGTTCTGGATTGATATCGCCTTGTTGGTCCAGCGCATCATCATCGTTGCTACAGGATGCCAAGAAGATAAAAGGGAGTGCGATCAAAAGTAATTTTACTATCTGTCTCATTATAAGTGTATAAATATTTGGTATGTTATATTTTGATTGGGATTATTCTGTGGTTACGTCAATGTGGGTTTCATACTCGTAGGTATTCCCATCTTCATCTTCAATAGTGAAAATAATGTGATACTCTCCGGCAGGAGCAGTAGCTGGAACATCAATATGCTTGTGGAATTCTGCTTCGGTCAGCTCGTGGAAATCTTCTGAGTAATCGCCTTCAAAATCCCATTCAACTTCACCTTCTCCAACCTCTAAACCATGGGCATGAACGTCAACCAGAACTTCGTGGATTCCGTTAACGGCTTCAATCATGAATTCAACATGAAAATCACTTCCTCTTTCCACGGTTTCATCCATTTCAAAATCGCTTATGGTAATTGGATCCAGAATCTGGATATGGGCTTCGAATTCGGTGCTGTTGCCCAATTCATCGGTTACTGTTAACACTATATGATATTCCCCAGCTGGAATATTGGAGGGAATATCTATGTGTTCGTGGAAGGTTGGGTTGATTACAAGGTAAGAGGCATCCGTCCAAGTTTGCTCAAAGTCCCAATCGACTTCGCCTTCACCTGCTTCAACTTCATCAGAATGGATGTCAATTGAAATACTGCTTACCACTCCTTCGGCATTGATTTCTCCCTCCATGTGAAGATCCGATCCCTTGTAGGCAACTTGGTCGGTTGAGTGATCGCTGCCTTCTCCAAACTCAAAATTGGAGATTACCGGGGCGGCTACGGCTGGCGTTCCTTCATCGTCACTACTACAAGAATGCAGGACCAGTCCTAAAAAGGTAATAATTGCTAAAGATTTAAAATTTGCTTTCATACTACTTGTTTTTGGTGTTATACTAATTTGATTTATGTTAAAATGGTATGGTGGCCGAAACCGATAGGTTCCTACCGGGTTCGGGTACATCAATAAGTCTGTAAAAACTGGTGTGGTCGTAATATTCCGTGTTGAACACATTGTTGAGTTTGATGCGCATTTGCACTGGTTTACCGTTTCCAAAGAGGGGTAGTTGGGTTATGGCGGCTAGGTTGAACGCTTGATACCCTTCCGTTCGCTCTTCGGGGGGCACAATTTCATTTTGGGCGGCCGTAGCCCTAAAATCTACCGTGATCAAGGGCTGTTGAAAAAACAGGACACCCTTGAATTGATAACTGACGGAAAACAGCCCGGACAGGGGAGGGGAAAAGGGTAATGTAAAATCCTTTTTCGGACCACTGGTCTGTTTGGCATACACATACTCCAGCGAGGCATCCACGTGCAGGGCACCGGTAAGGTCTATACCCATACTGGCTTCACCGCCAAACCGGAATACCTTACTTTGTGTATACTCATATATTTGAAGGGTTTCATAGTAGTTTGGGGTGGGATTCAGATAGATGAAGTTGTCAAAAAAGTTTATGAAAGGACTAATCCCCACACTGAACCATTTGTTGGAATAATCAATGGCCATATCCAATTGATAGGACTGCTCGGGATTTAGGTCAATATTGCCCCGCTCGTATCGGTACATGTGATAGTTGACCCCATCCGAAGCCAATTCATTAGCCAGCGGCATCCGGAAACTTTTCCCCAAATTAATTTTGTAGGTGGTGTTTTTACTGAGGTAACTCATGCCCACCGAACCACTAAAGTTTCCAAAGTTCAACGTCTTGTCCTGTGCGCGCTGCAGTTGAATATAGGAGGTTGTGCCATTTGGATTGTTGACGGTGGATGTAAACCAATCGTAATATGCCCTGGTTTCCACGAGGCCCACATCGTACCGCAGACCAGCTTGCAAATGGAAGTTTTCGTTGATCTTGTAATGGTCATAGGCAAAGACCCCTGCGGAATATCGGTCGTACTCCGGAATCAAGAAACCCCACCCCCCAATATTGTTGTTCTGTAGTTCGGCGTCCACTCCAAAAACCACATCATGCCTTGCATTGGGCCTAAAAGTGTCCTTGGCATTTATGGAAAAGGTGTTCTTGGTAAAAATTCTTTCCCTGCTGTTGGGTGGAGTGGGCATATAGCCATGGGGTACGGGTTCTGAGTGCTCTTCCCTTTGGTTGTTTTGGTAGCCCAAATCTAGGTGCAGGGTGTGTTTCCCTTTGTAGAGGGTGGTATTGTTGATAACCTTAAAATGGTTCACTTTGTGAAAAGGTAGGTCTACATCCCTGTTGGAACTATCATAATCAATGGTTGAGGTCCTGACCTCCAGACCGTGCGCGTTGGCAAAAAAGCCGTTCTTCGCATTGACGTTGCTGAAGAAGGTCTCGGATTTTATATCATCTTTTGCAAATCCAATACTGAAACTGGCATTGGCCTCCCTTCCTGCGGTATTTCTTAAATGGTTTTCATGGAGTTCAAAAATGTAGCTTTCGTACCGTATCCGATCGGTGGGCACTTTATAATCCCCATAATCCCTGTAAGTGAGTCTTGCTCGGTAGAACCAGTTCTGTTTTCTGGTTTGGATTCCTGCGGATACTCCCAATAGATTATTGTTGGTTTCTCCCAAGAGGTTTACTTCTCCCCCAAAAGAATTTGGTAAGGGAACGTTTGGGGGTTGAATATCCACAACACCGGCTATGGCATCGGAACCATAGAGCAATGAAGCCGGGCCTTTTATGATCTGGATGTTGTCTATGCCATATTGGTCTATTTCCAACCCATGGTCGTTGCCCCATTGCTGGGCTTCGTGCTTTATGCCATTTTGCACCACGCTCACCCTGTTGAACCCCAATCCCCTGATGGTGGGCTTGGATTGCCCCGAACCTATGGTCATGGTGCTGACCCCGGGAATTTTTCGCAAGGTCTGCATGAGGCTGTTCTCTCGGTTTTTATCCAAAAATTCTTTGTTCACGCCAACAGAAATGGTGGAAAGTTCTTGGGCTTTACGGTGTTCGGTCTTTCCATAAAGTTCCACTTCATCAAGGTTGGTGACAGATGCCACTAATTCAATGGTTACCCAGCCCATATTGGGATTGACCTCCAGGGTAAGCTGGTGGGAGGTGTACCCTATATGGGTTATTGTAAATTTTTGGAGGCCTTGGGGAACATTCTCAATACTGAATTCACCACCATCTGACGATACGGCAAATAGATTGTTGCCTATGATATTGGCCCCTATAATGGGATCTTGGGTTTTGGCATCTACAATAACCCCCTTTATGGTATGGAGTTCTTGTGCAGATGCCTGAAGGCATAGGCCGATATACAGCCATGCCATTAGCATTTTGTTGCTCATTGTGTGAGTACGATAAATTTGTTGGATATGCTCCTACAGGGTAAGGGGAGCTTAATGGCCGGACTCCATTACATCTTGCATAAGTGAAATAATTGTACAGATTGCCCCTAAGATGGCGATACATGTACCATACAATGGGTTACAAATAAAATCTCTGTTGAAATTGGAGAAATTATTGGGTTTGACCCAAAGGGTCACAGTACAATATTTAGCAAAAATGTAAGGGAAATTAGACTGTGGGAGGGGGGCGCGAAAAAGGAAGGTTTAGGCTTGTGTCGGATGGAATGTGTACATCATAATCTATGCCTATTTCCTTTTGAAGGACAAATTCAACGATTTTGGTCAGAGGTTCGTGTGAATCTGAAAGTACAGCAGGTACTTGATGGTCAGCTGCAATATTGTGGCATATGGCACAATGGTCCGGATAGTCCTTATCGTCATCATGCGAAAGCACGTGCAGTCCTGCCAGTTCCGTGGTAAGGAACAGTGCGAGGAAAAAGTACGCAATGCTATGTATGAGACGATTTTTTTTCATACCCTCACAAACTTATTAAAAAAGTTCTGTTATTGTTGTGTTGGCCATGTTAATATGGGATTTTTTGAAGTAATTGATACAAAACAGCACACTTTTGTTCAAAAATTTTCCTCGGTCAGTTCTTTGTTGACCACCGCCCCAGCAAAATTTCCCTGTTGTACGGCATTGGCCACCGAGCGCATAGGGCTTGTGTTGTCCCCACAAGCATATATGCCCTGAACGGTGGTTCGTTGTAGCCCATCAATTTTAAGATATCCTTGCTCGGTTAGCTCGCAACCCAATGTTTCAGGAATATTACAATGTTGTTCAAAAGGAATGGCGGCATAAAGAGCGTCGAAGAGAAGTTTCTTGCCATTTTTTAAGACAATGTGGGTAATGTTTCCATTTTTGTGTTCAATTTCTCTAATTGTGCCTTCTTCAACTTTAATATTGTGTTGTTGAAGTTTTTTTGCTTGATCAACGGTAAGCTGGTCTTCGCCATGTGGTAATAGGGTAAGGTCATCGGTCAGGTTGTTGACCAGACCTGCCAAGTGAAATGCCCTTTCCACATGGCCCCAAATACCAGTTTTTTTGCCTTTAAATTCATATCCATGGCAATAAGGACAATGGATGACTGTTTTTCCCCAACATTCAGAAAATCCTGGGATATTGGGAATGTTATCCTTTACTCCTGTGGCAAAAATCAACTTCTTGCCCTCAAACCTTTCACCGGATTGGGTGCTGATTTCAAAACCTTCGGCTGTTTTTTTTCCATCAATGGCAACATCCGTATGAAAATGAACGGTTTTGTATTGTGATACTTGTTTTTGGGCAATGGATGATATTTCCGAAGGGGTCTTTCCATCTTGGGTAAGGAAGTTATGGGAATGGGGCGTGGGTTTATTGCAGGGTTCGCCCGAATCTATCACCAAGACTTTTTTTAAAGATCTACCTAGGGCCATGGCTGCTGATAAACCAGCATAGCTGCCGCCGATTATGATCACATCAAAAACACTACTTTGTTCCATTTTATGGTTTTAAGAGGAATTGGGTTGCCAAAGTTAGAAACATTTTTTATTATTGCAACAAAGTCGCATTAATAAATTATGAAACGAAGAAGCACACCCACTAAAGAAGCGGTACTGGATTTGTTATCACGGAGAGGCAAGGCCATGAGCCAGGATGCCATTGAGCGGGAAATCGACATCGATATAAACCGTGCAACCATTTATCGTGTACTTAATAATTTTTGTGAGGATGGCATTGTGCACAGAATAGTTGCCGAGGACGGGAAACAGTATTTTGCTTTCTGTGTCAACTGTGGGGAAAACCAAGTGCCAACCCATCATTTTCATTTCAGATGTACCACTTGCCAAACTATTGAGTGCTTAAAGGAAGAGGTTCATTTTTCGTTGCCCATGGGTTATGAAGTAGAGAAGGTGAACTGTATTTTGACCGGAACTTGTATTGACTGCTCATAAAGTTGAGCAAAATGGTTGAGGTCTCAAGTGCATACGTTTTATAGTTGAGTTTTATTCCCGCTTTCCCAAAAAAGATGTGTCCGCCAGCATCATTTATCTCTAGGCAAATTCTTCATTTTTTCTAAATGTTCAATGTTATTACCAAGTTGTAGTATCAAGGTAAAGCAATGGAGAATATATCGTATTGATTATCAATACTTTAAAATCATTGTTAATCAAAGGTAATTAGTTTGACTCAAGAGCTCTCCTCATATATCCGATGTTTCACAACAAATGATCGGTGAAATACAACATAACTTCCGTTTTGTTAATGTTTGTTGATATGTTTGGGTAGGCTTAGTCTCCTAAGCTCAACCTCATTTCCTCAACTATGAACATATTTCAATACTGTTGGAACAAAAAAAACCAGTGCTTGGTTGTTTTGTTTATGTTCATCTCAATTCAGATGGGATATGGTCAGTTGTGCGTGGCAGATGCTGGACCAGATCAGACCGAAAATCAAACGACATCAGTTTTTTTAAATGCGGTATCCCCTGTTCTGGGTACGGGAACTTGGACACAATTGTCCGGCCCATCTTTGGTGAGTTTTGCCAATGATAATGATCCTGGCACACAAGTATTTGGTATGGTACCTGGGATTTACATTTTTGAATGGACCGTATCCGATATTACTTGTATAACGGTGTCAGATACTGTGGGAGTTACTTTTTTGGGTGTTGATCTTGAAGTGGAAACTTTGGCTAGTAATACTGTCCCCGATGTTGGGGATATAGTCAATTTTACAATCAATCTTAGCAATCTGGGAGATGTGGATGCCACAGGGGTTGCTGTTGAGAACCTAATACCTCCGGGATATGGCAATATTACCGCGATAAGCAATGGGGGAACCTTTTTTATTGGGCCGCAGGCCGTAGTGTGGTCAGGGCTTACTGTTCCACAGGGAACCAATACTTTGGCGCTTACATTCAATGCAACTGTACAAACTCCTACTGGAGTTTCAAACGAATTTGAACATATTGCACAGATTACTTTTTGTGATCAAATTGATTTGGACAGTACGCCAAACAATGATGATGGTGATCAGAGTGAGGACGATGAAGACGCCCTTACCGCATCGCCACAACAAGCGGATTTATCTTTGATAAAAACCGTTGTAGGCAATAATTTGGCACCGGGAGTTGGTGAGCAGATCAGTTTTGAAATAATCTTGACCAATGACGGTCCAGATGATGCTACCAATGTAACCGTGGTAGATCAACTTCTTTCTGGGTTTAATTTTGTGTCGTACACCGCCACGGCCGGAACCTATAGTTCGGCCACAGGATTTTGGCAGGTGGGCACTTTGGCCAATGGTGCATCGGAAACCTTGACGATTGATGTTACCGTTAACCCGAGTGGAAATTACACGAATACCTCGCAAGTCATTGCTTCGGATGGGTACGATTTGGATTCAACCCCTGCCAATGGGGTTTCTTCAGAAGATGACCAAGGCGATGTTTCTTTGACCCCTGTTGAAGTCATAGATCTTTCTTTAACCAAAACGATTAGCAAATCCCCTCCCTTGGTAAGTGACAATGTCATGTTTGTTTTGACCATTTCCAATGCGGGTCCAAACACGGCAACCTCGGTAGAGGTAACCGACCTTCTTCCGTCTGGATTTACTTATATTTCGGATAATGGGGGAGGTAGCTACAATGCTATTTCGGGTCTGTGGAATGTAGGTACTTTGGCCAATGGGGCTTCGGAAAGCCTAAACATTATGGCAAGCGTAAACCCCGCTGGAATATATACCAACATTGCAGAAGTTACCAACCATGATCAATTTGATGCTGATTCAACACCCAACAATAATGTTCCAGCGGAAGACGATCAAGACGAAGTTGTAGTCATCCCTGAACCTTTGGTAGACCTATCAATCACCAAGACGGCAGATAATCTGACCCCTAATGTGGGCGATCAAATTGTTTTTACGGTAACCGTGCGCAATGATGGTCCAAGTGATGCCACTAACGTTGTGGTCACCGACCTATTGGCTTCTGGGTATGGCTTGGTGAGTGCAGTACCTTCTTCGGGAAGTTATAATGCTGCGAACGGAGTCTGGAATGTTGGCAGTTTAAACAGTTCCAATACGGAAACCCTTACCATAACGGCCAATGTGCTTTCAAGTGGTGATTACAGCAATACCGCAGAACTTACAGGATTAACCGAGATGGATATAGACTCGGCCCCGGGAAACAACAATGGTGCTGAAGATGATCAGGTATCCATAACACCAACTCCTATCCCAATATCCGATTTGCTATTGCGCAAGTCGGTGGATAAGCTTAGTCCAGTGGTTGGTGAAGAGGTAATCTTCAACATCAATATCTCTAACTTGGGTCCAAGTGATGTAACCGGTGTAGAGATAATGGATGTGCTCCCTTCGGGTTATACTTATGTTTCCAACAGTAGAACTGCAGGAACCTATAATGCCACAACAGGAATTTGGGAATTGAACAATGTATTGCCAAATGGGGTCACCGAGACTTTGAATATTGTGGCAACGGTCAATGCTTCCGGCGATTATTTTAACGTGACCGAAGTATTTTCCTCCAACAATGTGGACCCCAATTCCATACCCAATAACGATAATGTTTTTGAAAATGACCAGGATAGTGCAGGGACCATCCCGATTCCTGCGGCAGATTTGGAGCTAAGCCTTACCGTGGACAATGAGTTTCCAGATGTATCCAGCATAATTACATTTACACTAACCCTATCCAATATTGGACCAAGTGACGCTTCCGGAATTGTGGTGGATGACCTGTTGCCATCTGGATACAACTATATTTCTGATGATTCCGGTGGTCTGTACGACCCATTTAGCGGCTTATGGTATTTGGGCAGCGTAGCGAGTGGAGCCAATACAACATTGAACATTTTGGCGGAAGTGAACCCTTCCGGAAATTATACCAATAGAGCGGAAGTAGTTGCAGCCATTCAGTTGGATACAGATTCCACTCCGGGTAACAATGTTGCTTCGGAAGATGACCAAGATGTGCAATCTACAACACCTAGGCATGTAACAGATATTTCAATAACAAACACAGCGGATGATTTGAGTCCGTCTGCTGGGGATGAAATTGTTTTTACCATTACAGTGAACAATGCAGGCCCCAATGATGCCACAGGTCTGGTGATTGAAGATCAATTGGCAACGGGCTATAGCTATATCAGTGCTGTGGCAACTTCGGGCACTTACGATAATATTGCTGGATCTTGGAGTTTACCAAACATATCCAGCGGTAGTTCTGAAATCTTGACCTTAACCGCTTTGGTATTGCCCAATGGGGATTATAGGAACACTGCGGAGTTGATCGCGCTGGAAACCTATGACCCTGATTCGACGCCCAACAACAACCTAAGCTCAGAAGATGACCAGGCCAGTGTAGTTCCTGTGCCTGATGGTTTGGCCGATTTGTCACTCGTCAAAATTGTGGACAACCCTACGCCTAATGTGGGTGATGTGGTTCGATTTACCATCAGCGTTACCAATAACGGCCCTACTGATGCTACAGGAGTAGTGGTATCAGAGCGTATGCCAATAGGCTATATATATCAATCCCATACGACCACAGCCGGGGTTTACAATCCAGATACGGGTTTATGGAACGTAAACCGAACTATTTTCAATCAAAACACAGAAACATTGGAAGTGTTGGCCAGGGTCAATGCCCCAACAGGAGAAGCAGATGAATATTTAAACGTGGCCGAGATCACAGCGAGCAACTTTGCCGATCCAGACAGCAATCACGCACAAGGAATTTTAGTGGATGATTTTTCGGATGGAGTTGAAGATGATGATGAAGCCAGTGCCTTTGTGGTGCCACAGACCACAGATTTGGCTTTGACAAAAGAAGTCGACAATACTTCGGTAAATGTTGGTGATGAGGTGGTTTTTACCATAACACTGACCAATTTGGGTACTGTGCCAGCCACTAACATTGGTGTGGAAGATCAGCTTCCGCAAGGATATAGATTGGTGACCAGTTCATCATCATTGGGTGTGTTTGATGAAACCTCAGGTTTTTGGGAGTTGGATGTTTTGGAAGTTGGCGAAACGGCCCAGCTTGAGCTCACGGTGGAAGTTTTGGATATTGAAGACTATCTAAACCAGGCAGCTTTGGCTTTTGTGGACCAAATTGATACCAATGGAGACAATGATACGGACGAAGCATTCGTAAGCCCTACCTGTTTGGTGGTCTACAACGAATTTTCACCCAATGGAGATGGGGTCAATGACTTTTTTAAAATTGATTGCATCTCCAGATATCCCCAAAACGAACTCCAAGTATACAACCGTTGGGGGAATATTGTCTATCAAAAACGAAACTACAATAATGATTGGGACGGTACACCCAATGGAAGGGCCATTGTACAAAAAGAAGACCAGTTACCCGTTGGAACCTACTATTATATTTTGGATTTGGGTGATGGCTCCGAGCCGCGAACAGATTGGTTATATCTAAATCGATAGGAAATGGGGTGGAGCTTGATTAAACATATGCAGCAATTGAAAAAACGACTTGGACTTGTGGGTTTACTAGTGGTTATTCTTGGATGCTTTTCAGTATCCGGACAACAGGATCCCCAGTTTACCCAGTACATGTATAACACCATGAGTGTGAATCCTGCCTATGCCGGGTCACAAGGGTACCTTACGGCCTTGTTGTTGCACCGTTCCCAATGGGTAGGCATCAACGGGACGCCAAATACGCAGGTCTTGGCGGTGGATACGCCTTTGGAAAATAAATTGGGTGTGGGCGGTATTTTGGCCCACGATGCACTTGGGCCTTCTTCAGAGATTTTTGTGGATGGCAATGTGTCTTATACCATTCAATTGGACAGCACCAATCGAAAATTGTCCTTTGGACTAAAGGTTGGCGGACGACTTTTTGATGTGGATTTCTCCAAAGGATTGACCGAGAATCCCGATGTGGCCTTTCAAAACAATATCAAAAGCAAATTTTTCCCGACCATTGGGGCGGGACTATATTATCAGACCAAGGATAGTTATTTAGGTTTTGCCGTGCCCAATTTCTTTTCGCAAAAGCATTATGATGGGGAAGAACAGGAAATTGCAGCCGAGCGACTCCATTACTATTTTATTGGAGGAAAGATGTTCGATGTGACCCCCGAAGTGGTGCTTCGACCATCCTTTTTTATTAAGTGGGTCCCGGGGGCACCGATCATTTTGGATGTTTCGGCCAATGCCATCATCAGGGAAACTTTCACCTTTGGTGCTGCCTATAGATGGGACGATTCCTTTTCTGCCTTATTGGGGCTTCAAATTACCTCTAATCTTAATGCAGGCTATGCTTACGATCTAACATCTTCCAATTTGGGGGGATATACAGGAGGAAGCCACGAATTGTTCCTACGATACCAATTTAAAGAACTGAAAAAGACGGACGGGTCCCAAGGACGCGTTTCCACACAATAAACCAAACATAGAACCTAACCTCATGCAGCATGCCTTCAATTTACGTTGAAGGCTTTTTTTTTCGAAAAAAAATAAAAACGTGCAACCATTTCATTTTTGATTTGTCATTGGGATAGAATGAAATAGAATTATTTTTAGCGTCATTGAATAATCGTCCAGGATTTTTGGAAGCAAACGTACGTCTTACGCACCAAGCTTTGGTGGAGCAGAGCAAACAAGGAAACCAGAACGCACAATACCAGTTGTATGGATTGTATGTGGATGCCATGTTCAATGTTGCCATGCGGTTACTGACCATTCGGGAAGATGCCGAGGATGTCTTGCAGGAAAGCTTTGTGGAGGCGTTTAAAAAATTGGACACGTTTCGGTTTGAAAGCACTTTCGGAGCATGGCTCAAACGAATTGTGATCAATAGGAGCATCAATCACCTAAAGGCAAAACGGTTGCTGTTCGCTTCCATGGAAAATGAAGGGGAGCCTGTAGAAGAAGACGAAAAAATAGAGGATGATGATTTTGAAATGGAAAAGATAAAAACCGGTCTGGCCCAATTGCCAGAGGGATACCGACAAATCATCACCTTGTATCTGATTGAAGGGTATGACCATGTTGAGATTGGAGAAATTTTGCAGATTACCACCTCTACATCAAAGTCGCAATACCACCGTGCTAAAAAGAAACTAATTCAAATTGTAAAGGAGTTATGATGGACAATTTTGAAAAACGTATTAAGGAAAATAAAGAGGCTTTTGATGTTCACAAGGTGGACAGGGACAAGCTTTGGAAAGGCATTGCCTCCCAATTGGAAGAGAAAGCAGAACCCAAGGTCATCCCACTTTGGAAATCGAGAGGGTTTAAGGTGGCGGCTTCCATTGTGTTGCTGGTGGGACTTTCGCTCACGGCATTTGTAACGATGAATGCCCCAAGTCAAAATATAGAGGGATATGCCAGTGAGGAACTTTTGGAAATAGACATGCATTATCAGCATCTAGTCCATCAACAGGTATTGTTGATACAGGAAAACCCAAAACTTTCTGCTATGGACAAAGAAGAGTTTTTATCCTTCATGGATGAGCTGGACGAGGAATATATGCAACTAAAATTGGAAATGCGGGACAATCTGGACAATGAACGGGTACTCGAAGCTATTGTGAACAACTATAAAAAGCGTATTGAGTTGATAGAGAATTTGTTGAAACAGATTAACGCTTCAAAAAAAGAAATGGATTATGAGGGATATACACTATAAAACCATGATTACGGCACTGCTGGTGTCTTTCTGGACCATTGCCACCCTCGCACAAAGCGAACACAGCAAGCAATGGAACAAGACCTATGACCTATCCCCTACGGGCAAGGTGCATATTGAAAATAAGTATGGGAATGTGGTCATTAACGGATGGGGCAGGGACCAAGTCAAGGTGTCCGTTTCCATTCAAGTGAACCACAGGAAGGATGAGAGCGCGGAAAAACTACTGGAACGGATTCAGCCCAAAGCAATCCAAGCTGGAAATTTCATCCAATTCATTTCTGAAATAAAGGATCGTGATGCCAATCTTTTTGCCAAATATTTTAGCAAGGCCAATCCGTTCGATTTTGATAAATCCAATGTGCAGATAGATTATGAAGTATTCTTGCCCATCAACGCGGAGCTCAATATCAACAATAAGTTTGGAGACATCATCATAGATGCATGGGAAGGGGATTTGGAAACAGATCTCCAGCATGGGGATATTTGGATCAATAGCGATATATCAACGGCCAAGGCGGATATACGCTTCGGGAAGTTCAATGCCCGTAACATGGGGTACGGAAATGTTAAAATGGATAATGGTTCCATTGACATTGAACATGCCCAAAAGCTGAAAATTTTGAGTAGTGGTAGCGATATAGCATTAGATCAAGTAGCTGATTTGGAACTCTACTCCAGTAAGGATGAGGTGGAACTGGCAAAGGTGGGAAGTCTTCGGGGAGATTTTAAATTTTCAAATGTTGAGATTGCCGATGTAACAAATGGAATGTTCTTAACACTAAGGATTGCGGATGTGGACATCAAAAAAGTGTCTAAGCCCGATGCGGACATCAATATTGTACAGGAATCCTCCGAGATCAATATGAACGTTTCAGGAATGGTCTTTGACTTTGGCGCGACCTTGGAGCAAGGCCTGCTGCGGGTGCCCAAGACCTTTACAAACATTAAGACCAATGTGACCAATGAAGGAAGCAAGATCCGCGATATCACGGCAAGCTATGGCAACGGGACCAAGGGAAAATTCACCATCAATGGAATCAAAGGAGTAATCGTCCTTACCGATTGATGCAACATAAAAGTTGCTGAGGATGCAACCCTTTAAAAATTTGAATGTCTTTAAAACGAAAACCAAAAAACGAAACATGATACGACTGAAACCAATACTTCCCATCCTTCTTTTCGGATGTATGGCCATGGGGCAAGCCCAAGAGGAAGTAGACTACATTGAATTCAACGACCGCAAGAATGTGGTGCACGGGGTGTACCTGGGTCTTACCACATATTATGGGGAGATCAAGGGAAAATCCACCTATTTGGGCGGTCTTAAAGTGGCCTATGTGGCCAATCGGCAGTTTGAAGTGGGGTTTGCAGGGGTCTTCTTGTACTCCGAGCAGGACAATCCCAGAACCATAAATGAAGATTTGATCGGAGCGTACGGCGGAATTCACTTGGAGCCTATACTTTTTAGCAAGTCGGTGGTGAACCTTTCCTTTCCCTTACTTATCGGTGCCGGGGGTGTTGGTTATCTTGGGAACGATTTTGACGACCGTATTGGCGATATTGACGAAGATGATATTGATGCCATTTTTGTAGCCGAACCGGGAGTGAGCCTTTTGTTCAATATTTCCAGATACCTGCAATTGGAAGCGGGGGTAAAATATCGTTTTTCCAGCAAGTTGGAACTCGATGCTAGTCCCCTTCGTAACATCAATGGGTTTTCCGGGGGAATAGGACTCAAAGTGGGTGTTTTCAATATGGGACGTAATCGGTACAAAAAACACCTGCGAAATGGCCAGTAAATCAAAAAACAACAGACAATCATTGCGTAAGGTAGTAGTGGCCAGACACGTGTTCACACAAAATGGAACCGTGTTCTTGAGAAGCGCCCAAAACCTTGAAATGAACGAGTGGTCCGCCATAAACTTTTATTGGATGCCCGTACTGAAATTGGAACGGGAACTCGGCTCATAACAGTTTTTTTAATCAAATCACATCAAAAAATGAATGGTATGAAATCAATTCAAAGGATTACTATTGCCCTATTTTTGGGCCTTACAGTAACATCTTGTGTCCAGGAAAGTATATGGGTTTCGGAGGAAGTATCCACCAGAGACTATGACTTTGACAACATAAGGGCACTACAAGTATCATCGGATTTCAGGGCCTACGTTACTTTTTCCGATACAGAGGAAAAGGTTTCCATCAAAGCCAATGATAATCTGTTCAGAAGGATAGATGCCTATATGGAAGGGAGTAAACTGGTGGTTAAACTGGAGAACAATGTTCGGGTTAGGGGGAAGGAGACCATGGAACTCTATGTGACCACCAAGAACATTTCCAAGTTCAAGGCGTCGGCCGATGCGGCCATCTTTATGGAAAGTCCCATAAATACCAATACGGTTTCCATTGAGCTGAGTTCGGATGCGTATTTTGAAGGGGATATCACGGCAGATGACTTGGAACTCCATATGGCTTCGGACAGTGAGGCCGAAATGTATCTGGATGTGCAGGATGCGTATTTGGACCTTTCATCCAGTTCTAGGCTGCAAGGGGAATCCAAGATAAAAGATGCCAAGATAAGACTTGCCTCGGATGCAGAAGTGGATATGGTAGGAACCATTGAGAGCCTGGATGCCATTATGTCGTCGGATAGCGAGCTGAAGGATTATGGACTTGAAGTACAGGATTTGCAGATAGATCTAACATCGGACAGTGATGCCTTCTTAACGGTTACCGGTACCATTGATGTTATGGCCAACTCTGATAGTCGATTGTATTACAAGGGCGATGCGGAGATTATCCGGCAAGTGTTGTCCAGTGATGGAAAAGTCATCAAGAAATAGCCCTATCTTTATATCCTTGGTTTCCCTTGAAGGGATTTTTTTAAGGATATGTGATGGAACAGAACGAGCTATACCCCATTTTTTTAAAGGCCTCCCACTTGAATATACTCATTGTGGGAGGGGGCAATGTGGGTTTGGAAAAATTGACTTTCCTATTAAAGTCCAGCCCCAATGCCAATGTACAGATGGTGGCTCCGGAATTTTTACCCGAAACCTTGGAGTTGGCCAATAGGCATAAGGTAGAGATTACCATGGCAGTCTATGATCAGAGCTTTTTGGATGGCAAGCATATGGTGGTGGCCTGTACAGACAAAGTGGGGGTGAATGAGCAAGTGTATCATGACTGTCGGGAGCGAAGCATTTTGGTGAATGTGGCCGATAATCCACCTTATTGTGATTTTTATATGGGAGGTATCGTTACCAAGGGAAATGTAAAAGTGGCCATTTCCACCAATGGAAAATCACCGACCACAGCCAAGCGGTTGCGTCAATTTTTTGAAGATGTAATTCCGGATAACATAGACGACTTGGTCAAGAACCTTAATGAATACCGTAAGACCTTAAAGGGCAATTTTGAGGAAAAAGTGGAGACCCTGAACGAGTTTACCAAGGGATTGTTGGATGGCGAGCCCAACAAAGGACAAACTAAAAAATAGGTTTTTTCTAAAGCCGTTTCATGGCTTCCATGAGCTCATCCTTTTTCCTTGGAGATATGCTAACATGCATATCGTTGCTCATAATGATATACCCACCATCGGATTTTACATATTTCTTTACTTCATTGAGATTAATAACGTAACTGTTGTGAACCCTCATAAACTGGTAGTCCCCCAAAAGATTCTCATATTCTTTCAGGTGTTTGCTGACCATGAGAGTGTTTTTGTTTTTTAGGACGAATGAAGTGTATGATCCATCCGCCTTGCAAATCACAATATCTTCAATGGCAATGAACTCCATACCGGCAGTAGTGGCCAGGCAAATTTTTTCTTGTTTGTGGTTTTCTTTGGCCAAACTCTGCATTAGAGTATCTATTTGTTGACGGTAAACATTGGTGTCCATCCTGTTCCTTGCCTTTTCAACGGCGTCTTGAAGCTCACTAAGGTCAATGGGCTTTAACAAATAGTCAAGGGAACTAAATTTAATGGCTTTAATGGCGTATTTTTCAAATGCGGTGGTAAAGATGACTTCAAACGTTGGATCTTTTATTTGTGTGAGTACGTCAAATCCCAAACCAGATTGTAGTTCTATGTCTAGAAACACAACATCCGGACTATAAATTGAAAGTACTTTTACTCCCTCGGAAACGGAACTGGCTGTCGCGATAACTTTAACATCTTTGCAGAACTCTTCAAGCATGGATTTTAAGGTCTCCCTGCTATGTTTTTCATCTTCAATGATTACTACTTTTAAGGTCATTTGGCTGGCTAATTTTGTGGTTGTCTAATTTTATAATATGATTTTTGAGAGTCCTATATATTTTTTGATGTATTTTCCTTCAATTTTGAAGGAATATTAATATTTTTTGTATATTGCCGATATTGGGAACAGGTTCGTTCTGAATCTTTTCCTGAACAGCTTAATATTGTTGTACCCTAAATCGTTGCCCAATGGATTTAAGGTATGAATAATTTTTGTCTTTGATTGGGTGTATTAGTGCTTCACAGAATTTTTTTAAAACATTTTGTTTAGAATAAGCTGTAATTTGTTTTATAGAGCTTCTCTAATTTCTAATGAATTTATGAACATCGTCCAAGAAAAAGTAGGCTGGTAATATGCTAAGATGGGTGGTGTGGGCTAGTTTGTCAAGGTATGATTTTCCATCTGTTCATTGGTATGGTAACGTTGCTAAAGATTAAAGCAAGGTTGTTAGCATCTATAATCAATTTTGATTGCTCTTTTTCAATAAAAAAAACTCACCACTTTCTTTCCTCTATATCGCTGTTGCGCAGCATAACCCCATACTTGCTTTTAGCACTTTTTAAAGGAACTACTAATGGTGAGCTCATTTTATTGGTTCAATGAACAGTGTTTAGAATCTATTATTTTTAAATCCGTTGGGCCACACAACCTTCATCGCCAGAACTGAAGATTAGAGTTTTATGTCTACGTGCGGCCCAGTTTCTTTATTTTATTTGTTTAGGGTAAATCTACTTGCCTTGTTTATATTTTCTTGTGTTGACTTGACGTAAGTACGTTTTGAGTTCATGGATTGTACGTTTGAATTTATGAAAGCAATAATGTTTATAGTTGTAAATTGATAATAGGCTGGAAAAATGGGATTTCTCAATTTGTGAAATCCCATTTGAACATATAATAATGAACACTAAAAATTTAGTTGAACATGTCTACCCAGTATAATAGAGTCTGTTCTTATTGGATTGTAAAATTGAAGACTTGGTCTTTAATCCTGTTCTTTTTGGTGCTTGGGAAACAAAATGACCTTTAAAGTCTATCACTGCGATATTACTGAAATAGCCAAGTATGTCCTCATAACTATTCCAGTTGATACCCGCTCTCCTAAGCCTTCTATGAATCGGGGATTTCTCAGGTTTTGCCCCCCAATCCCCGTTAATTCTTTGGTCTTTGGATTTGATAATGAGAATTTTAACCTTACTTAGGTGGTTATACGGAACATAGAAATTGGAAACTCCATCATTCAGAGATTTAAAGGTTACATAGACCTTGCCTATATTTTTATAAACATTGGCGGTATAACCCATATCTGCATTATTAAATGGGAGCTTAAGACAGGTATCCTTGGACTCCAGATAGAAAAGAATGGGATTGTTACTAAGAACTTCCTCGGTAATTTGTGGAACGTCCAGAGTAAAGGACCATCCAGGCAACTGCTTGGTAACATCAAAAGATAATAACTCAACAGTATTGAAAAGCCCTGATGTATTTTCTTTACTAAAATTGGCTAATGACGAAGGCCTGTTAAAAAGGTATAGCGGATATCCAATTATTATTGCAGCGCAGACTAGGGTCCAGATTATGGTAAACAGTTGCATAGGTGTATGTTTTTTATTTAAAAAATTTGGGAACTTTCTCAAAACATACTCTAAGTAACAAATAAGGTTTCAATCACTTTACCCCTAATATATGGATGCCCCTTATGAATTGACGAATGAGAACAGTCTGATGAAATGCATTTTTTACCGATGAAATACATCGATGTTTTAAGCTAAAGCTGTAATAGAACATTTAACAGGCCACCAGCAATCCGTAGGTATGGAATAATCTCTTTACTTTATTCCCTCTCAGTTTTCCTTGCCCTTTACTTCCTCCAATTGACCAACAATTTTCATTACATCATAATTGGCAATTTTTTGGGTGCTGTAATTCCTTTTAATGTGGTTTACATAGGTGTGTATTTCAAGGGTATAGTAATTTTCGAGCTCAAATATCGAATCTTTGATCAATTCTGGACTTTCTCTTAGCGTTCTTTTGCCATAAGACCTTGCATGGTACACAATCTTGTAACTGTCGTTTTGCTCATCTATCCACTCAATGGTCACCTCAATAAAGTTGTCCATTCGTTCCTTAAGCTTATAGGTTGCTTGTTTAGGGATTTTTCCATGTTCATACTCTGTTTTCACAAGGTCTAGAATCCATTTTTCAAGAAAATTTTCTTTCATTTCGGTTAAATTTTGTTTGGGTGTTCTGATTTGGGATTTGGTCTTTAATAGTTTTGATTTTTGTCCACTTTTAATGGTTCTGTATAGACCATTCTTTATTTTTTAGTGATTGCTTGTTTCAATTTTTTGCAGGTAGTTAATTGAAGGTGTTCAACATTTTGGTTTGATGAGCATTGTGGGAGGAGGTTGAAGAACGGACACAATACAAGAATGCTAGGGAATTCTAATGGATTAATCGATATGCAATATTTTTCTAAGCCAATCAATGGTCTTATCCCTTGCTATTTTGCTCTGACTATTGTCATCAGTATCAAATCCATGGCCAACTCCGTTATAAATGTTCAGTTCCACAGGGCGTCCTTTCTCTGCCAATAAGTTTGCCAAACAGATGCTGCCCTCGGATAGAGAATCATCAATAGGTATTTGAAATAAGATGGGGGCATAATTTTGGTAAATATTTTTTTCAAAGGCATTGGAATTGCATGTACTGGATCCCCAGTAATTGTACCCGCCAGACCCTCCATAATAGAACACTCCACCAGAAAACCCTTGTTGGGGTTTTGGTTCTGGAGGCATTACTCCAGAAGAAGTATCATATTCCTTACCATTAAAACTTTGCGTCCACTCCCAGTCAAGAGGGGTGGAGTTGGTGTCATAGAGTGTTGATATCACCGATGTTCCACCATCCGAAAATCCAAGTAGGGCTATGTTAGCGGGGCTGATCATGGAATTTCCATCTTCGAGCTTAAGTTTTTTGAGTTGTGTTAAGACCGCATTGGCATCTCTTGACCTAATAAATTGGGAACTGATTTTAAAATTTTCTGGCGGTGTTTCCCATTTTCCGGATTTTTCGACAGCGCCCCGTCCTGAAAAACTATCCACGAAAGCTCCAACAATGCAGTTGTTGTTGAGCAACTCCTTCCATTCACGGAATTGACTGCTCATGACCCTGCCATCTGGGTCGTCATCTTTCCACATCCCACCAGAACCATGTAACACCACAACAGCAGGTAAAGGGGAGTTGTCAGTGCAGCCATGTGGAAAGGAGAGATACACAGGAACCTTTACATTATGTACCGGGACATAAACAATAGTATCTTCTATAGACGAATCAACAACAATTTCCCGTATTTCGGAATCAAAAACACCATCGTCATTATTACACGATGAGAAAAACAAAATGCAGCTAAAAAATATTGGGAGGTTAAGTAGTTTGAATGATTTGGGAAGTGACTTCATAATCAAATAGTATTAATAGTGGTTAATAAGTACATGTGCAATTGGAAATACCTTGGAACAAATCAATGCCCAGGGTCAGTACATGGGTTCCAGTGGAATACCCCAATATTTCATTCATGATGAGTTGATAGGAATAGCCAAAGTAAAAATCCCCCTTCTTGAGTCCCATTATTGGTGCAACATAGAGTGGAGAGCCAAATTGGTCGTTCAAAAAACGATATGTAAGCCCAACGTAGTAATAATCAAGAAAATCATATTTTTTTACCCTAAGGTTTACATCGGTCACCGACCGATTGTCGTTTTCAAAATATTGAAGGAATACAGAAGGCTCAATTTCGTAGTCCGATCGTTTACTTTTTCTATAGGTATAACCAGAATAGAGGTAGTAGTTTCTTAGAGTGTTTGGCTCAAAGATGGGATTGAATTTTTTGAAATCTTTGTTTAGAATATTGGCAACGTTCAAGCTTAAATAAAAACTACCCTTTCGGTACAAGGTGCCTAAATCAAAATTAGGGTTGCTGGATGCGCGATCATCTATCACAGCTTGATCGTCATTGTTTTTAAAATTCTCAATATCTATCCTGAATTGGTTAAGATTAAAGGACATGGCAAATGAAAAGTAATGAGACTCATACTTGTTGAAGGTCAAATGATGCGCAAAAGAAATTTTACCCCCACGCTGTTTGGTCTCCCCGTTGGAATCATTGTATAGTACCATTCCAATGCCCGACCTGTTTCCTAAGCGGACATCTGCTGAAAGGGATTGGGTGTCAGGAGCATCTTTAACGCCTACCCATTGCGTAAGACCGTTCATTCTAACCTTTACGAAGTTGCCAATACCGGCATAAGAGGCCGACATTAAAAAGGGGTTGTCCGATAAATACTGAGACAATTGGGGAATAGTTAACTCTTGCGCGTTTCCACTCCCCATGAACAGAGTAATCAACAATAATAATCCAGCAATTTTCCTCATCATCATCTAATTTTATCTGTATAATGTAAAGTGACCTACAAACTCACGCCCTGATCCGTCGTTTAGTTTAACGATATACCAGTAGTCACCCGAAGGCATAGGCTTGGACTCATATTGGCCATCCCATCCATAGTCAAAAGCTCCTATAATTTTGATTTTTCTTCCGTACCGATCAAAGATGTAGGTCTGTACATTTGGGAACCACTCCATGTTTCTTGGTCTCCAATAATCATTCTGCCCATCATTGTTTGGCGTAAAGAAATTTGGGATCGAAATTTCAATAAGATTTAGGGTAATGGTCTCCGAAGTTTCACAACCATTACGGTCCATAACCCTAACTATAAAAGTTCCACTCCGATCTATTGAGAAGGTATTGGAAGGGGTTCCGGGATTATCTTCAAAATAATAGGTGTATGGAGGAAACCCTCCCATGGCAGTGGCTGTTATCTCATTTACATTGATATTGGCCAACGACAGGCTTACTGGTTCTACTTGGCCTATGTTGAAAGGAATTTCCTGAAGACAACCATTGGTGTGCAATATAGATAGTGAGTGGTTACCTGGAGCAATATTCTCAAAATTAGGAGTCATGATAAAATCATTGGGGCTTGTGGAATCCAGGGCGTAGAGAACAGCATTGCCGATGGATGGGTCGGACAGTGTGACAGCAATAGTATTGGAAGACAATCCGGAATCACATAAATAGATGGGTTCTATGGATGCATCAAGATTGGGCCCACCAGCCAAGATTTCAAAGTTGGCTTCAGATTGACAACCATTTTGGTCTATCACGGTCAACGTATGGTTTCCAGTAGCTAGATTATCAAAGGAAAAAGCATTCTGGTTAAAGATTGTGGATGGCATTGAATCCAATTGAACGGTAAGAGGCAGATTTGTATTGAAAACATTTACATGTACGATACCATCTTGGCTTTGCCAACAAGTCTCATTCTCTACATTGGTCGATATCTCAAATCCAGTGATGTCCACCTCAAAGGAGTTCTCCACGTCGGGGCATGACCCTGTCCCTGGGCTGAAGACGTAGAGTGTTGTTGTCGTGGTTATGTCGTCCCCTGCTGATAGGGCGTTGCCTCCCCCGCCGGGTGCATCGAAATAGTTGCCGTTGGCAAGGGCCGGCAGGGTGTAGGAGTCACAGCTCTCCACATCGGCGGGTGCGTCCGCCAGTGGGGTGTTGTTTATGGTGACGTTGAAGGAGTTCTCCACGTCGGGGCATGACCCTGTCCCTGGGCTGAAGACGTAGAGTGTTGTTGTTGTGGTTATGTCGTCCCCTGCGGATAGGGCGTTGCCTCCCCCGCCGGGTGCATCGAAATAGTTGCCGTTGGCAAGGGCCGGCAGGGTGTAGGAGTCACAGCTCTCCACATCGGCGGGTGCGTCCGCCAGTGGGGTGTTGTTTATGGTGACGTTGAAGGAGTTCTCCACGTCGGGGCATGACCCTGTCCCTGGGCTGAAGACGTAGAGTGTTGTTGTTGTGGTTATGTCGTCCCCTGCGGATAGGGCGTTGCCTCCCCCGCCGGGTGCATCGAAATAGTTGCCGTTGGCAAGGGCCGGCAGGGTGTAGGAGTCACAGCTCTCCACATCGGCGGGTGCGTCCGCCAGTGGGGTGTTGTTTATGGTGACGTTGAAGGAGTTCTCCACGTCGGGGCATGACCCTGTCCCTGGGCTGAAGACGTAGAGTGTTGTTGTTGTGGTTATGTCGTCCCCTGCGGATAGGGCGTTGCCTCCCCCGCCGGGTGCATCGAAATAGTTGCCGTTGGCAAGGGCCGGCAGGGTGTAGGAGTCACAGCTCTCCACATCGGCGGGTGCGTCCGCCAGTGGGGTGTTGTTTATGGTGACGTTGAAACTTTCTTCATCATAACAAACTCTGGAGACCCCTCCTCTTTCATCATATATATACAAGGTCATATCTGTAGTGATGATGTTTCCTTCAGAATATATATTGCCACCTCCCAATGGCCCTCCAGGTAAATCATAGTAGGCTTCGTTACCTGAAAGGTCAGTTCCTGTTATTTGTGGAAGCGTGTAGGATTCACAGACTTCTTGGTCGGGAATATCATTTATATTAGGTGTGATGTATACATAAATAGTTTGTTGAACATCTAGATAGTTGTTATAGATGTCCGTTACTCTATAAATACGGGTTATGGTTTCCGGATTGATTAGACCGTCTGAAATATCACCAATATGGGTGACGGTATCTACTGCGCAGTTGTCTGCTTCATCAGTGACTACGCTTGGGTCTGGTATAGGAGTAGAGTCGCAAACTGTTATGGTCGAAGGATTGCTTGCTGTGGGAGGTGTATTGTCCCTAAAGGCAATAGTGAAAACATCTTGATGTTCAAAATCTATATTGTTGAAGTAAGCATTCTGTGAACCATCTACGCTGGTTGCAGCGATTTCGGTTTGTGTTCCTGTAAGAAAATTACCATCACCATCGGTATCAATTATAAGAACTAAATCGCCACAATTCCCATTGTTCAAAATATTCGAACTTGAGAGATCTATGCGTACACTTACACCATTGATTGGATCCACACCACCAGGGGATACTGTTTTTTGAATTTTCCATTCCCTGCCCATTCTTGTACTGTAGTTGGTGGGAAGTTCAATTGCGGTTTGATTGATATCGCCATGGTTATTTCCCCATAAGAGATAATTGTGAAGGACAGATGTGGTGGTGGTTGAGACACTATTGGCAGTTGTATTGTCTATTATTGGCCTGGATGTATCCAAATTATCATTTATGAAATCGCTATTGGTGGACATGGTTACGATTGCTTCGATATTTTCACTTTTGGCAATACGCTGGTGTAGGTTGTATCTAAGTTTTAAATCGCCAATATCATTGGGAAGACCTGATTCAAAGTCATCATAGCGATCTCTTCCCAGACCGGCGATGTCATATAAATATATAGGGTCTGGTAGCCAAATGGGAGTTCCATCAGCCGCCAAATAGGTATAACCTTGGTTTCCAACCATACTGCCCAGTTGTCCGCCGATATTATTTAGAGTGATACCATATTTAATAGCCAAATAGCTTTCCACCCTTTGAATGGAATTGGTGTCCAATGGACCATCGGCCAATAAGATTTCGGCAATGTTTCCTGTGAGGTTTCGATTGGAGTCGTTACTGTTGAAATGTTTTCCCAGTTTATTGAATAGGTATAGGTCCCTTTCTATACCAGGATGGTTTTTTATGATGCTAATGTCAGGCAAACCATTGACTTGAGTGTTCAGCACCTCATCCTCCAATATTATATCAGTATCTACTTGTCTTATTAGAACCCCAATAGTGGGCAATCCCTGAAGATCAATACCGCCACTCTCAAAATCGCTCCATGTGGTCCAAGTTCTTCCAATGGAAAATCTATTGCCATCAGAAATACCAATAGATAGGTTGGTAGTGGAACTATGGTGAGTGTCTATGTCACCACCAAACAATAGGCGTTGACTTTCTGCGGTGTTTCCCATTCCACGGGCTTTGAAGACTATGAAAACAGT
This sequence comes from Flagellimonas alvinocaridis, assembly GCF_965248585.1. Taxonomy (NCBI): domain Bacteria; kingdom Pseudomonadati; phylum Bacteroidota; class Flavobacteriia; order Flavobacteriales; family Flavobacteriaceae; genus Flagellimonas; species Flagellimonas alvinocaridis. The sequence continues at coordinate 3,305,105 of NZ_OZ252111.1, read as the reverse complement.
AATTTCTTCCCTTGATTCGGAACGAAAGTGCAAAGCATTGCCAACTCCACTACCATCAAATTCAATGGATGGATTAAAGTTCATGTCATTTCTGCGGAGGATAGGAACTCCAGGAATTGGCCCTACAGGGTCAAGGAAAGCGGGAGAACCAAAAGGAGTTACACCATCCGTTTGAAAATGCCCAAATCCATCAGGATATGCAAGAGGGTAGAGCAGGGGCGTTGGATGCTGAATAGCATCTTGTGAACTACCATCTATAAAATCGTACCAAGTGGTCACCGAAGTCCCATCTGCAGGAGGTAAAGGAGTAAATAAATGAAATTGACCCACAGGAGTGGGTGAAATATTTACGGCTCTGTCTGCAGTGAACCATGTGTCTACATGTTGGCCGCATATTGGAGTGGCCAAAAAGACCATCCATAGAATTAAGGCATATTGAGATGCTTTTTTAGTAAGATCTGGGAATGACAATTTTTTTGCCGCTGTCCTTGAGAGGGTTAAGTGTAGTAAAAGTTTTGTCATAACAAGTAGGTTTATGATGTTTCTTGTTGGGTTAAAATCAAGAAATGGATTTGGTACTATAAAATAAAGTGCTTTCCTGTTTATAGAGGGAGGTCAATTAACCAATGGGTGTTTAGAATTGACGAAAGGGCTAAATGAATTGATGGAAATTATCGACAATCCTGATAATTAGAGTTTTTTGAGAACATTTTATCGAGGGCGAAAAAAAGCCGTCAAGAGAACTGACGGCTTTACTATTGATGTGTCCAAAAGAAATGAGATAACCAAACCTTACATTCTCAGTTGAATTATGGACCCAATAGTTGTTTTGGTTGTTGGTGTTCTATTTAAATTTGAGTTCAGTTTAAAGAACTCTTTAATTTTAAAAAAGAGGAGGCTTTAAAAACCATTACAACCAAGGAATTTTAATAAATTCCTTGGCGTAACGGAAACCTCAACTAAACTAAACACTTTTGTGACCTTTGGTCCTGAAAAGTGCATTGCTATATGTGCATGCGTTAAAATTGATCTTGCTTTTCAATTGGCTTAACGCTTACTTGCACGACAAACATAGTGCGTTATGTTTTTTCAAAGACCTCCCAATTTATGGATGCCCTGTTTGATCCAACGAATGGGGTAGTTCAATTGATGGGAATAAAATTTATGGGGTAAAAAAAAAGAAGTATGTCAAAAAAAACAGCCCTTAAAAGGGCTGCCATATTTATTTCCAAAATTGGATGTTTCCAAGAATCATGAATTGTCATCGACTGATGCACTTGGAGCATTGGTTTTTACGGAAGCAATCCCATTTTCCATGGCAGAAGTGCTGGAATACATTTCACTGTTACCGATTACCTGACCGTTGGAAGCCTTCAGATTAAAGTAAGGGCTGCCGTCCTTGGCAGTCTTTCTGTCGAACCTGCCATCGTCTTGAGAATTCTTTCGGACAGATTCAATTCCGTTCTCGCAGGCGGCTTTGGTGGTATACGCTTCACTGCTTAAGATCACTTGGCCATTGTTGGCCTTTAAATTAAACCTGAACTGACCAGATTTATCTGTTTTGATTTCAAATTTTCCCATACTGAATATATTTTGTGTCTTAAATCTAGATATTTTCTTAAAAAATGACCAATAAATAGGTGTAAAATTACCATTAAGCTAACAGATAATTGGCTTTTGTACAGCAACTGAACCAGTCATTACCAGTAAGAACTGTAAAAGATGTGCTATACACGGACTTGCCCATCCCCAAACACATAGTATTTGTTGGTCACCAATTGTTTAAGCCCCAAGGGTCCCCTATGGTGCAATTTATCGGTACTGATGGCGAGCTCCGCACCCACACCCATCTGTCCACCATCTGTGAAACGGGTGGAAGCATTTTGATATACCGCCGCACAATCCACATTTTCCATGAAGGTCTGGGCCATGGTATTGTTTTCGGTCATGATGGAGGCCGAATGCCCTCCGGAATGGGTGTTGATCTTTTCAATGGCCTCATCCAAATTGTCCACGGCCCCAATCACACATTTCATGGCCAAGAACTCCTCTTCCCAAACCGATGGGTCGGGAATGACATTCTCTTCAGATAAGATGGCTTTCACCTTTTTATCGACCAAAATTGATACGCCTTTGTCAGTCAATAGTTGTCTCAATTCTTTGAGCTTGTTTTCATAACCTTCAATCCTTGTGTCGACCAATATTTTGTCCAAGGCATTACAGGCCGAAATCTTATGGGTCTTGGCATTGATGATGACCTCCAAGCTTTTTTCCCAATCCGCTTCCGGGTGTACATAGAGGAAATTGTTCCCTCGACCACTGACCAGAACGGCACATTTGGCATGTTCTTTCACAAAAGCGATCAATCGTTCACCACCACGTGGGACAATCAGATCTAGGTCTTGGTCCGGGTTTTTCAAAAATTCTTGGGTCTGGGTTCGGTCCATTTCCAAGAACTGGATGAAATCGGAAGGGAGATTGTTCTCCGTCAAGGCCTGATGCCAGAACTTTACCAGTGCTTTGTTACTATGATAGGCTTCTTTACCGCCTTTCAACAATATTTTGTTGTTGGCCTTAAAAGCCAGTACCGCAGCTTCCACCGTTACATCCGGACGGGATTCATAAATGATCATGATGGTCCCGAACGGAGCCGTTTTGTTGATGATTTTTAATCCATTGTCCAAATGCTGGGTAGATATTTCCTGATTTACCGGGTCTGGTTGCAACCGCACTTCCTTCACGGCCTGTATCATTTGATCTACCTTTTTCTGATCGACCACCAACCTGTCATAGAGGGCTTGATCGTCCCGATCAAACGCATCCAAATCTTTTTGGTTGGCTTGGAGGAGCTCTTTCCGGTTTTTGTCCAAGATACGCTTCATGTCTGCCAATACTTTATTCTTTATATCTGTGTTCAATAATTTCATAGTCGTTTTTTAAAGGGAAACTTTGGTCCCCACTTTTTTTCCTTCAACAATGTCTATAATGATGTTCTCTTTCTTCCCGTTCACAATGTAGGACGGGATGTTATTGGCTGCCGCTATTTGGGCGTAGTTCAATTTAGAACCCATTCCACCACGACCTTCGCCTTCGGCTTTGTTGCCCTCTTCAATATACTTGTCCAAATCTTCTTTGGGCGCCACTTTTTGGATGATCTCGGAATCCTCCTTTTCGGGATGTCCGTTGTACAAGCCATCAATGTCGGTCATGAGGATGAGCTTGTCCGCATTCATCAATTGGGCAATCAACGTGGCCAATTCGTCATTGTCCGAGAACATGGACATGGCCACTGAAACGGCATCGTCCTCATTGGCAATGGGCACAACACCTTCCGACAGTAAACCTTCTATGCAATTGATCATATTGTCCCGGTGTACCCCAGGATTAAAATCCCGTTTTGTGGGCAGCACTTGGGCACACTTCATCCCGTAATCACTAAAAATGTTGTAGTAGTGCCGCATCATTCTGGGTTGTCCTATGGCAGAGTATACCTGTCTACGCTGGGTCTTGTTCTTTATTTTTGATTTTCCCAGCACCTCTTTTCCCGCGATTACGGAGCCAGAGGAGACCAAAATGGTCATGATGTCGCGTTCGTAGAGTTCGGCAATCTGTTGCACCAAACTATTGAGTACGGGTCTTACAATTCTATTGTCCTTGTTGGTCATTACATTGGTTCCTACCTTAATGACCACGAGTTCTTTATACATGGTTTAATATTCTTCGCCAAGTTCCACGGCGCGGTTAAAGGCGGCAAAGGCCGCTTCTTTTATCAATTCGTTTACATTGTTATCTTCCATGGAGTCCAAGGCGGCCCTGGTAGTTCCTCCTTTGGAGGCCACTCTTTCCATCCAAGTGTCCGGATTAAGGTTGTTCTGGTTGAACAGTTCCACGGCCCCGGTAAAGGTTTGGCTTACCAGTACTTTGGAAACATTTTCGGAAAAGCCCATTTGCAGGGCGGCCTCCATCATACTTTGCATAAAGTAAAAAACGTATGCGGGACCACTCCCCGAAATGCCCGTAGAGGCATCAATAAATTTTTCATTTTTTACTCGGAGGGATTTCCCTGTGGTGTCCAACAGGCCTTCCACCATAAAAAGCTCTAGACGGGAAACTTCGTCGGAAGAAACATAGCTAGTTAAACCCTTACCAACCTGAGCGGGCAAATTGGGCATGGCCCGTACCACTTTTTTAATTCCAAGCGATTCTTGGATAAAGCTGATGGTGACCCCGGCCATTATGGAAATGAACAGTTGTTCTGGGTTCACCAATTTTTTCATACGTTCAAATAGTTCTTCGGCATGGAAAGGTTTAACGGCCAAAAAGATGATATCCGCTTGGGGAACACAGTCCTCCAAACGGTCTATGGCATCAAAATGGGCGATTTTATCGACCTCTTCCATTTTTTCCTTTGATTTGTCCAACACCATAATGTTGCGCTTTTTCAATAGCTTGGACTTGGACATACCTGTGGCGTAGGTAAGCCCCATGTTACCTGCGCCAATAACCAATACTTTCATTGTTTTATATAAAGGGTTAGAATATTGTTAAGCGGATACATTGCAATCCTTACAGTCTTTTACTTCTCCGTAATAAGTTTCACGGTATCTGTGCAACGTGCGAAAAGGAAGGCCAAAAATGTACTCTTTGATATACGTGACCTGGGTAGTGAGTTCCCCCATTTTAACGCTATACCGTTTTTCGTACTTGGTCTTCCGCTTGATTTTTGTAAGTTTCATGATATGGTCAATGTGTTGATGACTATTCGTTTTCCCTGTTTAGGTATTTTTCCCGGTATTCGGCCGTTTTGATGGTCTTTCTTCGCCGTACCGATTTTTTGGTGTATTCCTGACGGTCCCTGATTTGCTCCAATCGTTTGGTATTTCTATACTTTCTTTTGTAGCGCTTTAGGGCACGTTCTATACTTTCACCTGATTTTACTTCTATTTTGAGCATATTTTGATTTATCTGTTCAATCTCATTTCTGTGTGGGTCACGTCAAACCCATTCTCTTTAAAAAACGCTTCTTTCGGATATTGGTTTTCGTTGGTGATATGGACGGCTACGTCGCCTTTACAGTATTGAAGGGTGTATTCCAAGAGCTTTGGTTCAATGTCTTTGCCGCGATGCTCCCGGTGCACCACAAAAAAGACCATGAAGTTCTCGGGGATATAATCGCCCATCCCTGTTTTGTTGACCACGGCCAGACCAAGGATTTTTTCCCGTTCCTCAATGACAAATACATATCCACCCAAGCCCGGTATTTCCTTTGCCGAATATTGAATGGCTTTTCGGATGGCATTTTTTGATGCTTTTTTTCCATCTTGGTGGTCGAATATAAAATTGGTCAATCGGGCGGTTTCCATGGTGGAAAGCCGTGTATAAGCGTCATAGGTTTTGATCACCATGCTTTGATGCTTGTCTAAAATGTTTTTTTGATAGTTTAGGGTACGTACAATTGCATAGGAACGATGCAGGTGATTGCGGAGTTTTTCCACAATGCTACATCGCAAAAATCACCACTGAAGTGGTCTGAAATTTAAAGTGTAGGTGGGATGAATTTATCCGGTTGGTTTCTAAAAACCAGATATTGAAAGCTAAGGATCCTGCAATTTTTCCTTTCGTGGAGTTTGATCTTCATCGCTGCAAAGGTAGCCAATGCAAACGGTATATGCCAATTATACTGGGTTTTATGCTTTTTATAACGTTTGTGTCACGCTTGTTTTAACAGTTTTTGGAGCTATGATCTAGGGGCTATAGGTTTTTAAAATTGGGCAATTGGGAAACATCTGGGCAACCTATTTGTTCCATTACTTGCTTCAATTGGGTCTTTAACAGCATGGCGGTATGGTCACCTCCGGATTTCCCTAAAGCCGCCGCCCCATACATAAAGGAACGGCCCAAAAATGCAAATTGTGCCCCACTGGCCAAGGTTCTGGCAATGTCTGGTCCTGAGCGCACACCACTGTCCATCATCACGGTGAGTTGATCTCCATATTTTGCCGCTATCCGGGTCAAGGGTTTTATGGTGGATTCCCCGGCATCCAATTGTCTACCTCCGTGGTTGGATACAATAATGCCGTCCAATCCCAAGGATATGGCCTTTTCGGTATCGGCTTCCGTGGCGACTCCCTTTAGAACCAGTTTTCCTTTCCATAGGTCCCTGATTTGGGCAATTTTATCCATATCCATACGCTTGCTAAAGGTCTGGTCCATGAACAATCCCAATTGTTTTAAGTTGAGTCCTTTGGGCATATAGGGTCGCAACACCTCAAAATTGGGTTGGCCATGCTTTAGGGTTTCAAAGGCCCATTTGGGTTTGCCCAATACTTGTAGAATATTGGCAATGTTCATCTTTGGCGGCATGGATAGCCCATTTTTAATTTCCTTGGCACGAAACCCAAAAACGGGGGTATCGCACAAAAGGACCAATACGGGGCAGCCGGCTGCCTCGGCACGTTGAATTAAATCGTCACGGACCGATTTCTCCGTGGGATGGTATAATTGGAACCACGCTTTACCTTCGGTAATCTCACTGATGCGTTCTATGCTCGATGTGGTCACCGTACTCAGAATAAAGGGGATGTTATGGTCAAAGGCAGCTTTCGCCAGAATTTCAGGCGAATTGGGCCACATCAACCCCTGAAGCCCTATGGGAGATATCCCAAAAGGGGCATCATACTCCTGCCCAAAGATTTTAGTGGTCATGTTGGCCTCTTTGTAGGCATCCAAATATCTGGGCAACAATTCCACCTCCCTAATTTCCCGGGTGTTCTTTCTCAGATTCACCTCTTCGTTGCATCCACTGTCCAAATATTCAAAAGCAAATCTGGGAATGCGTTTACGGGCTCCTTCTCGGAGGTCCTCAATGGAGGGATATCTAGGATTGAATTTTGGGGTATACCGGGCCATATCTGCTGTGTTTCTTCTATCTGCGTGGTTCCAATTGTTATGCGGTTACTCCGATGGAGTGTTTTCCGTTGCTTCAAAAACGTGTTTGGCGTAGTTGTAGCCTTTGGTTTCGTACAGTTTTCGCATATGGTTCAATCTAGATTTGAAATCTTCAAAATCCATATCCTCTTTTTGCGACCAAACCACTTCAGATAGTGCAGTGGCTCTGGGCAAGGCCATATATTCCATATGCTCATCCGTTGGGATATACTCGGACCAAATGTTCCCTTGGGCTCCCAAGATATAGTGCTGTTGATCGGCCGATAATTCCTCTGGAACAGGCTCGTAGCTATATACTTTTTCAACCGGTAAGAAACCACCAATGGACAAAGGCTCATTGTCGGTGTCCTTGGACTGATAGTGATCAAAATAACAATGGGAATTTGGAGTCATGATTACGTTGTGGTCTTGTTTTGCCGCTTCAATGCCTCCTTTTACACCTCTCCAGGACATTACCGTTGCATTGGGGGCCAAACCACCTTCCAAGATTTCATCCCATCCGATGATTTGTTTGCCTTTACTATTGAGGTATTTTTCCATTCGGGTTACAAAGTAACTCTGTAGGGCATGTTCGTCCTCAAGACCTTCTTCTTTGATTCTTTTTTGGCAATTGGGGCAACGTTCCCAGTTTTTCTTTGGGCACTCGTCCCCTCCAATATGGATGTATTTGGATGGGAAAAGGGCGGTTACCTCGTCCAATACCCCTTCCAAAAAGGCAAAGGTCTTTTCTTTTCCGGCACAGTAAACATCATTGTATACCCCCCATGACTCTTGAACTACCTTGGGTTGGCCGTTTTTCTGTTGTTCTTTTGAAGCTTCGGACATTAGACCGTTGGGCACTTCAGTAGGTTCCTCAGGGAAGCAGCTCAAATATGGGTAAGAAGCAATGGCTGCTTGGCTGTGACCGGGAAGTTCAATTTCTGGAATCACCTCAACATGGCGCTTTTGGGCATAGGCCAAAACCTCCCTTATGTCATCTTGGGTATAGAAACCACCGTAACGCTCATTATCATTGGTTTCTCCAGGATAATGACCGGTTATGGTTCCATTTCGGTAGGCTCCAACCTTGGTGAGTTCAGGATATTTTTTGATTTCTATACGCCATCCTTGGTCTTCGGTCAAGTGCCAGTGGAAGGTGTTCATTTTGTGCATGGCGATCATGTCGATGTACTTTTTTACAAAATCCACATCGAAGAAATGACGTGCCACATCCAAGTGCATTCCCCTGTAAATGAAGCGGGGTTGATCTTTGATGGAGACAGCAGGTACAGTAATATCGGTAATGGATGACCCTTCTTCGGGTAAACTAATCAACTGTACAAGGGACTGTATGCCATAAAAAACACCTTTGGCGTTCTTTCCCGAAATGTTGATCTGGTCAGGAGTCACGTCAAGCGTGTATCCTTCTTCATTTTCAATTTGATCGTTTAGGGCGAGGGCGATGCTGGCCTTTTGGTCCGTAATGGATGGACTTACTTGAGTCAACTGTTGGATGGACTCAGCAAGAAAAGTCGTCTCTTCCTTAAGGCCTTCGGCAGCACTGATGGAGGTGCCCCCATCTATCACAAACTTCCCAACCTGCATGGTCAACTCCGCAGGTTTTGGAATCACTTGATAGTCTTCCGAGGTGTTTTGAACGTTGTCGTACTTTCCGGTACAGGCCATTATAAAAATGGCCCCTACGGCGATAATCACTTTCTTCATAGGGTTACAAATTATAATTCAAATATTTTTTTGGTCAACAACCATTTCTCCCCGGGCTTGGCCGAAGGCAATGCTTGTTGATAGTTCCACATTAATTTTTCCCATTCCTGTACTTTGGGGTTTGTAGCATCGGCTTGTTGTTTTGCTTCAAACGAAAAGGAAGCATCGACCTCCATGATCATGAAGAGGCGATTTTCGATTCGGTAGATTTCCATGTTTCGGATTCCAGAATCGGTGATGCTCTCCAAGATTTCAGGCCACACTTTTTTATGATGGTCTTCGTAGGCGCGAATGCTTTCTTCATTGTCCACAAGATCCAAGGCGAGGCAAAATCTTCTTAAATCTCCCATATGTGTTCGTTTTTGAAGGTTTTGAAACCAAACCACGCAATGTAAACAAAACAGCAGAGCGGTAGTATAAAAGAGAAGTTGACTTCTGAAACACCCATCATTTTGGTATCGGCCACACCATTTCCGCCAACATCAATGATCATGCCTTGTAGTTTGGGCATCAAGGCACCTCCAACGATGGCCATAACCAATCCGGCAGCACCCAATTTGGATTCCTCCTCGGTCAATCCGTTCAGGGCAATGCCATAAATGGTAGGGAACATGAGCGACATAAAGAACGAAACACCCACTAGGCAGTACAATCCCAAATGTCCCTCGATAAAAATGGTTCCCGCGGCACAGGCTCCGGCCAATACCGCAAACCACATCAACAGCTTTCCTGAACTGATAAAACGGAGCATATAGGTGCCAATGGCCCTTCCCACCAAAAAGACGATGAACGCCACAAATTGATAGTTGGCGGCCACGTCGCTGGCCATGCCTATGGCCTCGGCATATTGGTAGATATAGGTCCAACACATAATCTGTGCGCCCACATACAGTACTTGGGCCAATACGCCCAAGATGTATTTGGGTCTATGGAACAATGCCTTTCCAGTTTCTTGGAGTGAAGGAATGGTACCATCACCTTTGGCTTGGGGCATCTTGCTCACCAAAATCAATACAAAAACCGCCAAGATTACCAATCCAAGGATAACATAGGGGTCTCTAATGACCATAAGGTCCGATGTGCGGATTAATGCTTTTTTGGCTTCATCCAAGGACGAATAATCCGCGATGTCATCGGATTGTAATTTTTTAAGGACAAATTGCTGGGCAATGAGCAGACCCAAAATCAACCCTACTGGATTAAAGACTTGGGCAAGATTTAAGCGCTGGGTGGCCGTTTCCTTATCGCCCATGGCCAAAATGTACGGATTGGCCGTGGTTTCCAAAAATGCCAGTCCAAAGGTAAGGACGTACAGCCCCAGACAGAAAAACCAAAACTTTTCGGTGATGGCGGCAGGGTAGAACATCAAGGCTCCGGCGGCATAAAGGGCCAAGCCTATCAGTACCCCAACTTTATAGGAATACTTTCGGACGAACAATGCGGCGGGCAAAGCCATGCAAAAATATCCCCCATAAAAAGCCATCTGTACCCATGCAGCTTGGGAGTTGGACAACTCCAACACTTTCTTAAAGGCCTGGACCATGGGGTCGGTCACCGCATTGGCAAAACCCCAGAGCGCAAATAGCGAAGTGATCAGGATAAAGGGTAAGAGAACTTTTTTGGATACAATTTTTGGTTTGGTCATGGTTGATATTTTAAAGCGAACGGTCCAAATGGGTATAGCCACCATCTACATAGATCAGTTGGCCGGTGGTGTGACTGGATTTTTCCGAAAGGAGAAAAGCTACAGTATTCGCAATTTCTTCCGGAGTGGTCATTCTTTTTTCCAAGGGGATGTTGTCCGTGATTTCTTTGAGTTTTTCTTCAGGATTATCGAACGAATTTATCCATCTTTTATATAATGGGGTATAAGATTCGGCAACAATTACGGCGTTCACCCGAATGGAATAGGGGAGCAGCTCCACGGCCCATTCCCGGGTAAGCGAATTTCTGGCCCCGTTTGCGGCAGCATAACCGGAAGTATTCCCTTGGCCCGTCACCGAAGTTTTGGAACCTATGTTTACAATGCTGCCCTTGTTCTTCTTCAATTGGGGCAAGGCATGGTGGGCCATCACATAATAATGGCCAACATTGCGCTCCAAGGAACGTTTGAAATCGTCATAATTGCCATTTTCAAGCCCCACGCCGTCATTGACCCCGGCATTGTTTACCAGTCCATCGATTCTACCGAATTCCTGAATAGTTTTTTCAATGGCATTTTTGCATTGTTGGGGGTCGGTGAGTTCCGCGATGGCATAAAAGGCTTTGCCACCGGTTTTGGTGATTTCTTCCACAGCAGACAGTACATCACTTTCCTTCCGTCCAATAATTACCGGGATGGCCCCTTCTTGGGCGAGCACTTGGCAAATACCATTGCCAATGCCCTTGTCACCTCCAGTGACCATAATCACCTTGTCCTTCAATCCTAAATCCATGTATTATTGATTTGTGGTAAATACCCCTATTTCCGCAAAGGAAGTCCGGGCATCCCCATTGTGCTTTTCCAAAGCACGTAATTTAATGTATCTGCCAGAAACCGGCTCGAATTTAACTTTTTGTTCAATGCGATTGTTGAACACATTGCCAAATTCTCCCTTTGATGCCGATTTCCATGTGCGGTTATCCTGACTGACCAAAAATTCGTATTTGGTGATCATTCCAAATGGATACCGTTCTTGGATGGGCCAGTAGCTAAATCCGGTAAGGGTATGGGATGCTCCCAAATCGATGGTGATTTCGTTGATATCGGATGAGTCTTTATCGGTGGCCCAAAACGTATAGGGGTCTTCATCCATTAGTTTAACTACATCCGCATTGTTTTCTAAGGCACCAACGACTTTCCAATCTTTTTTGGCCAAGTCAAAATATTGACTAACCGCTTGGGTCTGTTGTCCATTGTTTGGATTCACGGCAATGGCCTTTATGGTGGCGGGTGTCAAAACAGGAAAAGGACCATCATATTTTTGTGAAGCTGTGGTTGGATCATCACCATTGGTGGTCACATAGAGATCTACTTCGTCATCGGGTACTTCAATGGAGACCATTCCCTCTCTGTTTCTGTTGATTTTTGGGTCCACCAAAAATGGAGGGGCATTGTAAAGTTCCAAAGTGGAGAGGGTGATGGGGCCTTTGGCATCCAAGATATCCACTTTTACTTGGGAAGCGGTAACCGTTTCAAACCTAAGGATACGTTTGTAGCCCACAGTGGTCTGCTCGTCCAAAACCTGCCATGTACCATCGACTTCGGCACTGACCGTGAATTTTTTGATGCGTTGCCCTAAAGGAACATACTCTTGGAGGAGTATGCGATTGACTTTGGTGGGTTCATCAAAACTTACAGTTATAGAAGCTTGGGTGGTTCCATCATCGGTGGACCAATAGGTGTCAAAGTTTCCATCTATGGCCTTTTCGGCATTGAAGGAAGAGCTGTTACCACGGACATTGGAGGCTTCGGCGGTGTTTCCCTGGGCCAATTCTTGCGCAAAATCCTTATCAATTTGGGCCTTGAGCGCTATCAATTGTTGCACATCGGTTTCATGCACCAAACCTCTGTCGTCGACAGGTAGGTTCAACAAAAAGTTCCCGTTCCTACCGATGGATTCGTAATACGTTCGCACCAAACGGGGCAAGGTTTTTACCTGATGGTCCTCACCGGGATGGTAATACCAGCCTGGACGTATGGAGGTGTTCACTTCGGCGGGCAGCCAATGCGTTCCATCTTCATGGCCGGAACGCAGTTCCACATACCTTGGCCATCCGGGATGGATCTCATCCCTGCGCATCACGCTCCAGTTGGTCTCATTGGCCCAACCTTCCTCGTTGCCCACCCAACGTATATCCGGTCCACCATCACTGAAAATGACTGCATTGGGCTGTAATTCCCTGATCATTTCGGTGGTCTTTTCCCATTCGTAATAAGTTTTGTTGTCTATTTTTCGGGTTTCGTTGGCACCGCCATAATATCCGGAACCTCCGTTGGCACCATCAAACCAAACTTCGAAGAGTTCCCCATAATTGGTCAACAGTTCCCGTAATTGTTCGTGGAAAATTTCCACATATTCTGGTTTTCCATAATATTCGTTATTACGGTCCCAAGGAGAGAGGTATAATCCCAACTTAAGGCCATACTCCTTGCAGGCATCGGCCAATTCTTGGACCACATCGCCTTTTCCATCCTTCCAAGGCGAATTTTTAACGGAATGTTCCGTGGTCTTGGTGGGCCACAAGCAGAAACCATCATGGTGCTTGGCGGTCAAAATGATGCCCTTCATTCCGGCCTCCTTGGCAACCTTGGCCCATTGGCGGGTATCCAATTGAGTAGGGTTGAAGAGATCTACAGATTCCCCTCCCGTACCCCATTCCATATTGGTAAAGGTGTTCATGTTGAAATGGATAAAGGCATAGTATTGCAGCTCATGCCAGTCCATTTGGCGTTGCGAAGGGGTGGGACCAACAGGTTTTGGTGGTTCCACGGTCTGGCAAGCCATCAGTAAAAGAATCAGGGATAGGGTTAGAATGTGGGCTTTTCGAATCATTTTCAAGGTTTTATTTTATGAGATACCAGGTGTAGCCGTTTGGGGCAATTTCCACTTGGAGTGGAATGGTATAATCTCTATTGACAGTATATTCTTTTGTATTTGTTCCTTCATGGGATATCTGGGCGATAGCATGGATATCCGTATAGTACATTGGAATTTCCAAGGTTTCCTTTATAGTTTTATCCGTGGGGTTGAATAGCATCACCAGACCTTTATTTTCTATATCTGGATTGGCATGCATAAACCCGTCCCAAGACCTTCCATCGGGTCTTTTCAGGTGGATGATGTCTGAGTTTAGGATATCCCTGTACTGTTTATAATGCTCAATCTGTGATATCACTAAATCTTTGGTTTCCTTGGCATCGTACAAGCGTGGTCCGCGGTAACAGGCCTGTACCCCGGAACCATAGTTTTGGGCCATATGGGCCTCGTAGGAATCCAGATGGTCTTTTAGCGGCTCCAAAGTGGCTGCTTTTCCCCCGCCGTGATATTCTGTAAGCGGAACAAAGGTCCAAGCCATGGATGGTGTTTTTTCCCAAGTGCCATCATAGATGTTTTGTCGCCCCAGTACAATCTGTTGCTCCCGGGGAAGCGACCAGTTGACCTCCCTATACCCAATGCCGCATTTGTTGGAGCCTTCCAAAAAGTAAAAGTCAGGAGCGTTAAGGTAGATTCCGTTTTCCCGCAACCAATGGTAAAAATCCACGGACATGTTCCATTGCACCCATTGCGAATCCTCATACCCTTTGTGGTATTTGTGTGAGGTCGATGCACAGTGGTCGCCGGGGTAGGGCCCGTCGTGCTCCAATAGGTCAAAACCTGTATTTTTCAAGAAAAACTTGAGTTTCTCCAAATAGTCCTTCCCCCATTCGCTGGCCAAGCAAGGGGCATTTCCAAACTTGGTGCCGCCCGGTTTTCCGGTTTCCTTATTGATGACATCCACAGATTCGTTGATGCTTCGACTTGAAAACAGCGAGTAGCCTCCCAAAGCGATGCCTTTACTGTGGGCATAATCGGCCAACTTCTTATATTTTTTGATGTTTTCTGGGGAATTGTCCTCCATGTTCAATCCACTTCCAAAGCTAAGGATGACCATTTCATACCCCGTGTCCACACATTGGTCTATGGCGGCTTTCACCTCTTTTTCGTCCGTGGTGGTCAAATGCATGAAAATGGGGTTTTCCGTGACCCATGGGGCCAGTTTTCGATACATTTTTCGGAGGCTGAGTGCAGTCTGTTCGCGATTGCCTCGTTCCTCCAGTAATAATTCGTAAGTCCTGAAACTCTCAAAAGTGCTTTCAGGTTTTAGATCAAGGTTGGGACCTACAGGGAGTTGACTCACCAATAGGCAAGGGGTCTCCATCTTCCAGTTGACTTGGGAGGTGTATTCCGGGTCTTGTTCCCAAAATGTGGTTACGGTAGACTCACCAGCTGTAAATCCGCCAAAAGCGTAATTGCTCTCCACATGCAAGTTGGGTTTTCGCCATGTGTTGGGAGTCTCTACTGGATTTTCCACTTCTGGAAAGGCCAACAGTTCGCTTTTAAATCGGTTTAGGGTGATGGTGTTCTTTCCATGATTTTCCACAGAAATCCATTTTGAGATCAACGGCATCCCATCAAAAACTTCGTAGTGGACCAAAACCTCGATTCCTTCCAATTCTTTGGATTCGTGGTTGAACTTTAAGGTGAGGCGCTTTCCTGTGGCAAAGGAACTTTTCGCAGTGTTGTACCGTAGCTCGGAGTTCCAAGCAATGCGTGGTTCTATATCTTCAATGACATGGCTGGTGTATTGAAAATCGGAATTCTGGGACTCAAGGTCATTTAACCATGATTCCTTGAAATAGCCGTGCTCTTTCAACCCGTATAATCCACCAACGTGATAAATACTGTCGTTCAGTGTGACCTCCGCTTCCGGTTTGATGCTACGGAGCATGGTTTCCTGCGTGATGAGGTTTTTAAACTCTACCGTGGCCGCATTGGGTAGCAACTGTATTTTCCGAAGTACCAATCCATTGGTCAACGAGATGGTATGTTCCGATTCCGTTATTTCTGCTTTATAGGTGTCTGATTGCAAAAGCCAATCCGTTTGGACTTGGGCAAAGGAGACCATACTACAAAGTAGTATGAGGAAAAGGGCACTATTTCTTTGGTTCAACTTCATTCCGGTTGTGTTGCATTGGGCCAGGGAATTTGCTCCCCAGTTGCTTTGTCAAAAGGCATTTGGGCGTCAACGGCTATCAAATGTTCCGTGAGGATGGCGGCCAATTGCTTTACCTTTTCAGGATGTTCCCCCACCTTATTTTGGGTTTCCCCAATATCTTCTTTGATGTTATAGAGTTCCATTTGTTGGTTTTTGTGGAAATAAATCAATTTCCAATCTCCCAATCGGATGGCGCTGAACGCATCGATTCCGGGTCCTTCGGGTCCCCATTCATTGGGGTAGTGCCAGAAGAAAGGTCGGTTATCGGCAGAGATGTCGTCACCTTGCAATAGGGAGGTGAAACTTTGTCCATCCACCACCTGTACCACTTCTGGACTTTCAACACCGGCCATTTCCAAAATGGTGGGGAAGAAATCCTCTATGATGACGGGAGTATTGGTCACAGAACCGGGAGTGGTCCTTCCTGGCCACTTCACCAACATGGGTTCCCTGATTCCCCCTTCGTAGATAGATCCTTTTCCACTGGCCAGAGGTTTGTTGTGGGTATGGGGTTCCCCACCACGGGCCACGGCGCTCAATCCTCCATTGTCCGACATGAAGAGAATAATGGTATTCTCTGCAAGCTGTTTTTCTTCCAGATAATCCATGATGTCCCCCAAGCTTTTGTCCATTCCTTCCACCATGGAAGCATATTTGGCTTCGGTGCTGTCCAAGCCCTTGTCCAAATACCCTTGAACGAACCTTGGGTCACCCATAATGGGTGTGTGTACCGCGTAATGCGCCATATACAGGAAAAAAGGCTTTTGGTCCGGTTTGGAATTCAATTTTTGTAAGGCTTCTTGGGTCAATGCTTCGGTGAGGAAAATGTCCTTGCCATGGTATTTCTCCAATCCGGGTACGGCCCAAATTTCCTTGCCTTTTTTTCCGTTGCCAAAGTTTTGCATGCCGTAATAACTTTCCGGGGCACCAGCGGCATGTCCGGCAATATTCACATCAAAACCCAGATTCAATGGATTCTCCCCCGGGGTTCCAATAGCCCCAAAATGTGCTTTCCCTGTATGGACGGTGAAGTAGCCAGCGTCCTTTAAAATTTGTGGAAATGGGGTGGCATATACCGCTAGTGAGTCGGTATTGTCTTGTGGGTTGATGCCGTTCGTGTTCCACTTTGGAAAGCCCAAGGTTGGATGGTTGTTCTCCATGGGCTGGATGGCATTTTTGTGCAAAGTCCAGTTAGTGACCCGGTGCCGGGCGGCATTCATACCGGTGATAAGGCTTATCCGTGTAGGGGAACAGACGGGAGTGGCATAGGCTTGGGTAAATTTCATGCCCTCGGCGGCCAAACGCTCCATGTTGGGGGTTCGGTACCGATCATTGAACGGGGTTCTCTTGTTCCAAAAGGGGACAGAGGTGTCTTGCCATCCCATGTCATCCACCAAAAAGAGAACAATATTGGGTTGTGATACTTCTTGCTTTTTTTCTTGCTCCTTGCAGCCCAAAAGCAGTGCTCCAAAGAGTAGGACAAAGCCAAAATGTTGTAGTGCAGTTTTCATCTTAGTTGCTTTCAATTACAGAACCGTCTTCGCGGTACAAGTCTATTTTACCATCCAAGAGTACGGCCAGAACGGTCATGTTTTCATCCAAAACATAATCGGGGACTTGAATGTATTTGATGCCCGGATAATGGCTCCAATAGATTTTTCCCACCACTTTGTGGGAGAGCTTGGTGCCATCGCCAACCACCCATATGCGGTTGATTTTGTTCTTTATTCCCCGGAGTACAATTTCCCCGTTCGGATTTCCTTTTACGAACAGATATAGAATGCTTTTATCCTTTGAAAGCGTAGTGGGGCCATAAAAGTGTTCTTTTGGGATACCCGCGCTTGTATCAAAAATGGCCTCTTTGTGCTTCTGGGTCCAACGTCCCAAACCAGTCAATAGTTCTTCCTGTTCCTTGGGAATGGAACCGTCCCCTTTTGGGCCAATGTCCAACAACAGGTTTCCACCCGATGAAATGACATCGGTAAAAATGCCGATCAATTGGTCAAGACTTTTATAGTCATGATCATTTTTTTGATACCCCCACGAGTTGTTCATGGTCATGCAGAGCTCCCAATAGTTCTCTTTGGGGCGGGTAACGGGCATACCCTGTTCGGGAGTGGCATAATCCCCATGTCCCTGTAATCTGGAATTGATGATGGTGCCGGGATTTCGGTCGAGTAGCATTTGCCGTACCTTGGGGGCTTCCCACTCCGCGGAACTGTGCTCCCAATCCCCGTCAAACCACCATAGATCCGGATTGTAGGTTTTTGAAAGTTCCTTGAGCTGTCCTTGGTAATAGTTTAAAAAAGTGTTCCATCGCTTGGGGTCATCCGCGGGTTTATACCGCATGGAGTCCCTAGTGTGGTGGGTATAGTCTTGATAGGACCAGTCCGGAAGTGAATAATAGATGCCCACTTTTAATCCTTCTTTTCTCAGGGCATTTACAAAAGGGGAAAGCACATCCCTTTTGGCGGCTGAAGCCTTTTTGGCGTTAAAATCACCAAACTTGCTGTCCCAAAGGGCAAACCCATCGTGGTGTTTTGAGGTGATGACCGAGTAACGCGCCCCACTCTTTTTGATGAGGTCGGCCCAAGCTACTGGGTCATAGTTTTTGGCGGTGAATCCGTTGGTCTGTTTCAGGTAATCGTTGTGTGAAATATACCCGTTAAAAAAAGACCAAGACTCATCAATGCCGTTTACGGCATATAGGCCCCAATGGATAAAAATACCCAGTTTGGCATCTTGGAACCACTGCATCTTCTCTTCTTCCGGTTGTGTATTGTTCTGTGCATGTCCGGGAAGTGATGTCAAAAATAGCAAGGTTAGAAGGCCTAATTGGGTCAACTTGTTAAGGGTTATCTGGATAATGTTCTTTTGCAATGGTGATGTCATTTTATATGGGGTCATTTAATCGTTTGTCTTTGTAAGGTTTGTATTTAGCTTGATTTCTTCGTTGGCCTTCATTGGTAGGTCAACCACGGACGAGCCATATTTTATGGTAATATTCGTGTCGGATGGGGAACGAAAAGCAACTTCCTCCAAGATACCATTCTTCCAGCTCATGTCCACCTCAATATTTCCCCTGGCCTTTAGACCTGTTATTTTTCCGCCCTTCCAGTTGGGAGGTAGGGCGGGCAACAATCGAATAAAACCTTCGTGCGATTGGATCAGCAGTTCCGCTACCCCGGCGGTATATCCAAAATTCCCGTCAATCTGGAAAGGGGGGTGCATATCGAACATATTGTTTGCCAAAGAGACCTCAAAGAATTTTTGGATGTTTTCCCCAGCCGAGGCACCATCCAACAAGCGGGCATTCAAATTGATCATCCAGACGCGACTCCAGCCGGTTCCTGCACCACCATGTTCCAATCGGTAATCGATGGTTTTTTGCGCAGCGGCAAAAGCTTCGGGATTGTTTTCTGTAATGTCGTCCCCAGGGTGAAGAGCATAGAGGTGGGACATGTGCCGATGTCCTTTTTCAGGTTCATCATAGGGTTCGTTCCATTCCAAGATGCGTCCATCCTTTCCAACGATCACACCGGGATGTAGTGCAGCTCTCTTGGTTTTCACCTCTTCCACAAGCCCATCTTGGATATTCAAAATCTGGGCCGTTTCCAAGAAATTATCGAACACTTCCCCAATAATTTGATGCCCCATGGCACTCCCCATGGAAACCGCGGCCGATTTGCCGTTTGGGTTGTAATAGGAATTTTCCGGGGAAGTTTCCGGAGTGGAAATCCATTTTTTGCTTTTGGGGTCCCATGTCAACCAATCCAGATAAAAGGAAGCAATGTCCTTAAGGACAGGATAGGCCCTATCACGTAAAAAATCCTTGTCTTGGGTGAATTGATAATGTTCCCAATAATGTTGGGCACACCATCCGCCCCCATGGATCCACGATCCCCAATAGGCTCTTTCGGCCCGCATAAATGGGGTTGCCCAAAGGTCTGTGGTATGGTGGGCCATAGTGCCCCGGTCAATGCCGTATTGTTCCTTGGCGGTTTTTCTTCCTCGTTCCAATACTCTATCGATAAGATTGAAAAAAGGTTGATGGAGTTCGCTCAGATTGGTGACCTCCGCGGGCCAATAATTCATTTGCAGGTTGATGTTGAGGTGGTAATCGGCATTCCAAGGTGCTTCAAGATGTTCGTTCCAAATTCCCTGCAGATTGGCCGGATTGGTGTTGGGTCGCGAAGAGGAAATCAACAAGTACCTTCCATATTGAAAGAGCAGGGATTGCAACCCCAAATCTGTACTTCCATCCTTACAGCGCTTTAAGCGCTCATCGGTAGGAATGTGGTTTAAATTATCTTCTCCCAACTCAAAACTCACCCTGTCGTAAAGTTTTTGGTAATCCGAAACATGTTGTTCCAAAAGCGATGTAAACGACTTCTGCGTGATTTTGGAAAGGGTCTCGTCATTTTTTTCAGCAAAATGGTCACCGTGATAGAAAGAGGTATTGCCCACAATAAAAATCAGGGCTTTTTGGGCTCCTTTTATAGAAACCTTGCCATCTTTGGCGGTGATTTTTCCATCAGGGGTCACCACCTGAAGTCGTACCTCAAAACGTACTCCGTGATCAATGGGCAAGGGTTTGGAGAACCGCTTTCCGCCATATTGGGTCACTTGACCCGACATACTGATTTGATTTTGGGAAGGGTTGGAAACATGCACTGTGGCTTTGCCATGATCCTCAGGTCTGCTGAGGGAAAGTTCCAGGTTCAACCCTTTCGGGGAGGTGGTGGTGAGCTCCATCACCATGGCATCGTCGGGTTGGGAGGCAAACACCTTTTGGGTGTAATGGTTGCCATTAAGGGTGTAAGAGGTAGAGGCCAATGCTTGGTTGAGGTCCAATTCCCTCCGGTAATTGGTGATTTCCCCTTTTTCTTTAAAATCAATGAAAAGGTCGCCCATGGTTTGGTGGGAGCGTAGGACGGTCTTGTTGGAGAATTTCTCAACGATCAAACTATCTACTTCCGCAGTTTTACCTTCTTGCAACAATTGCCGCAACATTTCGAGGTCTTCGGGAGTTCCTTGCGCGTCTTCCCAATCGGGTCCTCCGGCCCACATGGAATCCTCGTTCAGTTGAAGGCGCTCCTTGAGAGGGTCTCCAAAAACCATGGCCCCCAAACGGCCGTTACCAATGGGAAGGGCCTGCATCCATTCTTCAGCGGGATTGGAATACCATAAAATATCTTTGGAATCCTGAGCATTCAAGCCGGATAGGACACCAGTCAAAATGAAAAGCAGCCCCATTGTCAATTTTAATGGGATGGGGTTCTTCGGAACAAAAGAAGAGCATTTGGTCATCATAGCTTATAAAACTTTTCAGCGGTTAATCCCATGACCTGCTTTCGAGACTCTCTCGGATATTTGGTCAGATATTGGGTCAAAATACAATTTACCTGCTTGTATTCGGCCGAAAGCAGACAAACGGGCCAATCCGAACCAAACATGATTCGCTCAGCGCCAAAGGACTGGAACACCACATCTAAATAGGGGATGAAATCACTTTTGGACCATTTGCCCCATTTGGCCTCGGTGACCATGCCGGAAGCCTTGCAATATACATGGTCTTGTTGGCCAAGTTGGTTCATGTAGTGTTCCCAACAGGGTTCTATTTTGCCATTGATCTTGGGTTTGGCAATATGGTCCACTACAAAAGGTTGGTTGGGAAACAATTTTACGAGTTCCAAGGCAGAGGATAAATGTTTTGGGAATATAAGGATGTCGTACGTAAGCCCATATTTTTCCAAAAGGGAAATGCCTCTCAAGAATTCTGGACGAAGCATAAAATACTCATCCGGTTCATCTTGAACAACATGTCGCAAGCCTTTCAACAAAGGGTTTTTTGAATATTCCTGTAGTTTTTCCTCGATATCTTCGGAACAGAGATCCAACCAGCCTACCACTCCCTTGATGAAGGGGTGCTCCTCGGCGCATTTCAACAGGAAATCGGTTTCCGCTTCGGATTGATCGGCCTGTACGGCAACACAACCGTCCAATTCATGGTTTTGGAGCAAGGGTTCCAAATCCTCGGGCAAAAAGTCCTTTTTAAGGACTCCCATGGTGGAATCTATCCAAGCATGACTGCTAGGGTTATATCTCCAAAAATGTTGATGGCTGTCAATTTTCATCCGCTCCGATCTTATAGTGTTTTCATTTCCTTGGTTTGTGGATATGTGTCTGAATCAAGTTGCAAGGTGTCGCCCATTTTTTGTTGGAGTTTTACCAAGTCGGTAAATAATGCCTTCACCTTTTCCTGTTGGTCTGGATGTTCCGATACATCCATCAACTCATTGGGGTCGTTTGTCAGGTCATACAAGCGCAGCTTTGCGGCCCGTGGGTAAACAATGAGTTTCCAACCATCTTTGCGGATCATACGTTGAGACCCTTTTTCATAACATCCATATACCTCTGCCAGCCCTTCGGTGTCCTGATTGATTTGGGGTAACAAACTGCTGAACTCAACATAATCGGGTTTTTCAACTCCCGCCAATTGCAAGGTTGTGGCCATAATGTCCTGCAGATATACGTCGTTTTCCACCTTTTTCCCTTTGGGAATGTCTGGGCCCAATACCATCAAGGGTACCCGTACACTGTGGTCGTACATATTCTGTTTTCCCAATAGGCCGTGTTCACCCACAGAAAGCCCGTGGTCGGCCGTGAAAAAGATGTAGGTGTTTTTGTCGAGCCCTTTTTCTTTCAGTTTGGAAAGGATCATGGCAATTTGGTCATCCAGATGGGTGGTGATGGCGTAGTATTCCTGACGGTTCTTTTTAATGGCATACTCGGTACGTGGAAAAGGGGCCAGTTTTTCATCCCGTAGGTTTGGACCTGCTCCCATGGCTTCTGCATAGGGGTATTTGGGTAAAAACGACTCGGGAAGGGCAATATCCTCAACATCATAACTTTCCACGTATTCCCGGGGCGATTGTCGCGGGTCATGCGGAGCATTAAAGGCGATGTACATGAAAAAAGGTTCATCAGCATTGGCCGCCGTGTCAATAAAACCAAGGGCATCGTCCCGAACCAGTTCGGACCAATGCTTTCCGCCTTGCCAGTATCCTCCTCTATCCGTATCCCATGGTTGCCAAAGGGTGTCGTTTACACTTAGCGGTCTATTGTAACCTTCCGGGGTATCAAAGGGCATGCCCCGGAGCGAACGTGCCACGTGGTCGAAAATACTATCGGCAGGGGCAGAGATATGCCACTTGCCCGTCATATAGGTTTCATAGCCCACCGTTTTCAGCAACTGGGGCCAAGTCTTGTCGAAATCCTTGTTTTGGGAAAAGGATTTGGAAACCTCTTGGGCGCGCCAAACCGACCGTCCACTGATGATCATTGCCCTTGAGGCCACACAGATGGCACCGTTCCAACCGCCCATGTTATAGGCATGGGTAAAGGTGGTGCCTTCCGCCACCAATTGGTCCATGGCCGGGGTGCGGACCTCCGAATTGCCAAGGGCATGAAGGTCGCGATAACTTTGATCGTCCGTAAACAGAAAAATGATGTTGGGCTTTTGCACAGAAATATCCACTTGGTCTTTGGGAGTGTCTTTACATCCCAAAAAGACTAAAGTGCTGATTAAAAGTGTGTATGTTGGTTTGGGCCACTTCATTTTTTCATGTTTACTGTTGAAATAATTATTGTCCGTAAGCTTTCGCCGTTTGCGTTGAACTTCCCAGTCCATCAATGCCCAATTCCACTACGTCACCCGGTTTCAAGTAAGTAGGGGGCTTTAAGCCCAGTCCCACTCCAAAAGGAGTTCCTGTGGAGATGACATCACCGGGCAGCAGGGTCATAAATTGACTGATGTAACTGATCTGTGTTGGAATGTCAAAGATGAAATCCGAAGTGCTGCTGTCCTGCATCATCTTCCCATTCAACTTGAGCCACAGGCGAAGTGCATGAGGGTCTTTGATTTCATTGGGAGTGGCAATAAAGGGACCAAGAGGAGCAAAGGTGTCACAGCTTTTTCCTTTTACCCACTGACCTTCACGTTCCAACTGAAATGCGCGTTCGCTGTAATCGTTGTGCAATACATAACCCGCTACGTGGTCCAGGGCCTGTTCTTTGGAAACATAGGATGCTTTTTTGCCGATGACAATGGCAAGTTCCACTTCCCAATCGGTCTTTTCACTGTTCTTGGGGATGACCAAATCATCGTTGGGTCCCACAATGGCCGAGGTGGCCTTGAAGAACAATACAGGTTCCTTGGGTACGGCCATGCC
Organism: Flagellimonas alvinocaridis; assembly: GCF_965248585.1. Lineage (NCBI taxonomy): Bacteria > Pseudomonadati > Bacteroidota > Flavobacteriia > Flavobacteriales > Flavobacteriaceae > Flagellimonas > Flagellimonas alvinocaridis. Next base: position 3,281,481 of record NZ_OZ252111.1, on the reverse strand, counting down.
ACCTTCGGCAGCATGTTTGGCATAATTGAGTCCTACACAAACCATTTTGGACGGTCTGCACAATGGAGCACCCAAACGGGTTTCCTTGGAAACCTCTGGGCAATTGGAACCATTTTTTTCCAGCCAATCTGCTAATCTGGACAGCCCATCACCCCCAAAAAACTTCTCATTATAGTCTTGGCCAAAGGCTGAAACATCCAACCATTTGCCATCTTCGGTCTGTACACCGGGTTTCTCTTTTCCTTCTTCACCAAATCGTATCAGTTTCATAGATAAGTGTTCTTTATTTGTGTTTTATTTTAACTTGATTGTAAAGGCAACGGTTCCCTTTAGGCTGGTTTTGGCCGAAGATGGAATGGTAAAGACGGTATTGTCCCCATTTTTCTGCCATTTCACCCTGCCATTGGCCCCCAAAATCGTTGCTTTTCGAATTTTTTCCATTGGAAGGTCTTTAAACACTACGGTGTCCGGGAGCACTTCCTCATTTTCGTCCATTAGATAGATGAGGTACAGACTTCCATCCGGTTTGGAGGTGAGGCATACCTTCTCAAACTTGTATGGAGCAATGGCCTCAGTACCATAGATGGCCTCATTGTTGATATCCATCCAATCCCCAATACCTTGAAGCAGGTCATAGGCGCCTTGGTCCCATTCGCCTTCTGGACTTGGGGCAATGTTCAACAACAGGTTACCTCCCTTGGCGACAATATCCACCAAGGTGTGAACCGCTTTGTTTGTGGTCATGTATTTCGCGTTGAAGGCATAAGACCATCCGCCCCCCGCAATGATGCAGGATTCCCATGGATAAGGCAATGCTTTTTCGGGAACCCGGTTCTCGGGAGTGAGGTAGTTTTGGTTTTTTCCATGAACGGCCCTGTCCACCACAATGAGACCAGGTTGTTTTTCCCGGGCTTTCTCCACCAGTTCGTCCATTCGGATATCCTGGTTTACGATACGGTGCTTCAGATAGCCATTGTCATTGTTCACCAATTGTTGGTCATACCAGCTGTTGATTTGGGATTTTGGGGTCTTGGCCACCCATCCGCCGTCGAGCCATAAAATGTCCACTTTCCCATAATCCGTGAGCAATTCCAAAATTTGGTTGTGGGTGAAATCAATAAATTGATTCCATTTTTCAGGATTGGCTTCGGGTTCATAGTTTACGTTTCGATCCCTTGGCGGATAATAGGGGTCCCAATAGCTGGGATGGTGCCAATCCGGTTTAGAGAAATAGGCCCCTGCCCAGAGTCCTTCACCACGGAACGCATTAAAAATTTCCTTGGTGATATTCGCTTTGGGGTGGGTACTGAATGGGGTTTTGGAATCGGTGACTTTATAATCCGTATATTTTGAATCGAACATGCTGAAACCATCGTGGTGCTTCGTGGTGAACACCACATATTTCATCCCGGCGTTCTTGGCAGCATTGGCCCACTTTTCCGGGTTGAACTTTACAGGATTGAAGGTGGTCTGAAGGCCTTCGTATTCTTTCTTGTAGGCAAAGTAATTATCTGGATTGTCACCTTTTTTTCGTTCACACCAGCCGTATTCTTCCGGGCAGATAGACCAAGATTCTACAATGCCCCACTGGCTGTAGGGTCCCCAGTGCATCAGCAATCCGAATTTCAAATCTTGCCATTCGTCCAGTTTTTTTAGGACCAAGGGGTCGGTCTCGGGTACGTAACGCTCATCTTCATAAACGGCTTGGGCGAAAAGTTCTCCGATAATCATCAAGAGACAAAGGGTAGCTAAAGTTTTTAGTTGGGTCATGCTGTTGTGTATTAGGCGTTCAATTTGATAAATCCACCATCAATGGGAAAATCCGTGCCTGTAATGAACGAGGCTTCATCGGAACATAGATAGAGGGCAAGATTGGCCACTTCCTCTGGTTTTCCCATACGGCCAATGGGTTGGGTCTTGGACAATTTTTCAAACATTTCCTTTTCATTCCCCGGATAGTTTTTGGCCAAGAAACCATCCACAAAAGGCGTATGCACCCGAGCTGGTGATATGCAGTTGCATCGGATGCCTTGTTCCACATAATCCTTTGCCACGGAATAGGTCATGGTCAGTACGGCCCCCTTGGTCATGGAATAGGCAAACCTATCGGGAATACCTACTGATGAAGCGATTGAGGCCATGTTCAGGATTACCCCGGAGCCTTGTTCCTTCATTTTACCAATAACAGCATGGATGCAGTTGTAGACCCCTTTGATGTTCACTTGGTACAGTCGGTCCATATCGGCCTCCGAAGTACCTTCAATATTGCCCACATGGGCTATCCCGGCATTGTTGACCAAAATGTCCACTTTGGGAATTCCGTCGATCACTTGTTTTACCTGTTGGTGATTGGAAACATCGCATTGATGAAAATGGGCAGTGCCTCCCAAATCCTGTATTTCTTGGGCGGTTTTCTCTCCTTCTTCACTGTTATATTCCAAGAGGTGGACCGTAGCCCCATTTCCGGCAAACTTTAGGGAAATGGCTTTTCCAATACCACTGGCGCCACCGGTGATCAAAGCTATTTTTCCTTTTAAATTGAATGCGCTCATCTATAATCGGTTTTAGTTTGAAGCCGAACTGTTCTCGTCGGTAAATTGTGCTATCTGCATCCACGCCTGCCCATTCAAAGGCATTTCATTGGATTGGGTGTGGCCCGGAGTGCTTCGTCCATTGCGGATCAAAGATGCCATCTCCATTTTTAGTTCCTCCACAACCTCAGGATATTTTCCCTGAAGGTTTTCTTGTTCTGATATATCCGTGGTCTGGTCATACAATTGATACGCCGGAAGGCCTTTCTCTTCCTCAGAATTTGGTTTGGGAGAACTCCATCCTCCGGAACCCGGAGCGAAAATCAATTTCCATTTCCCTTTTCGCAAGGCAAAACTTCCGTTGATGGAATGATGGACAGTTGAAGTACGTCCGTAGCTGGATGTGGAGGAATCCAACAGTAGAGGAAGCATGGAAAAACTATCCTCGCCTTCATTTTCCTGAAGCTGAGTCCCGGTGATTTCTGCGGCAGTGGCAAAGAAATCCGTGGTGCAGATGGTTTGGTCCGAAGAGCTACCCGGCTGCACTTTTTTAGGCCATTTTACAATAAAGGGAACCCGATGGCCTCCTTCATATATATCTGCTTTATGACCTCGGAACACATAACTGGGGTCGTGTCCTTTTTCGGCTAAAACCGCAAAATCCGCCTGGGGGGAACACCCATTGTCGCTGGTAAAGATGACCATGGTTTCCTCTTCAATCCCCGCTTCCTTTAAAACTTGGGACAGTTGGCCCATATAATCATCGATCATCATCATAAAATCCGAATAGGGATTTATGTCGCTCTTTCCCTGCCATTCCTTAGTGGGAAGGATGGGCGTATGCGGTGAGGGCAAAGCCAGATATAAAAAGAAGGGTTCTTCTTTGTTGGCACTTTCCTTGATATGCTCGAAAGACTTTCTGAAAAAGTTGGGGGTCACATCTTCATGGATAAAATCCTTGGAGGTAGGACCTTTGCGCCACCAGGTGTATTTGCCGGTATCTTCCGTGATGGAGTCCGGAACCATGGTGGCCTTCCCATTTTCAACATAGACATAGGGAGCCATGTCCAAAGAGCCCGAATGACCATAGGCATAATCAAAACCAAGGGTGTTGGGGCCGTTTGAAACGGGTTTGGAAAAATCGATGTTATTGAAATCTTCGTGGTTCCATCCTTCCCCAAGAGTACTATCGGTTGATTGAAGTGCCCAGTCCCAACCCAAATGCCATTTTCCGATGAATGCGGTGTGGTAGCCCTGCTTTTTGAGCAAAGAAGCCACAGTGGTCCTTTCTTTTGGAATGAGTGCTTTTGAAGCTCCGGTGAGCACACCGCTTTTCAATGGGCTTCGCCAGTTGTAACGACCGGTGAGAATGCCATAACGGGTTGGCGTACATACCGCTGATGAGGTATGGGCGTCAGTGAACCTCATTCCCTCTGCGGCCAGTTGATCTATGGCCGGGGTCTTTATTTTTCCATGCGGGTTAAAGGCCCCAATATCCCCATAACCCAAATCATCCGCCAAGACATAAATGATATTGGGGTGTACCTCAACTTGACTGCTTTCCTGTGCGGTCTTTTTGCAGCCCAGCATAGGTAAGGCCAGTATCAGCAGTATGGTTATATGTTTGCCATAGGTGATCACCTGAGGGTAATTTCTATAATGGTGTCTATAGGGTCTTGTCGGTCTTTCAAAATTTTCAGCAACAGGCCATAATCGTTGAGTTCATGAGTCACTTTTTGCTGGGTACCGTAATAGGTTATTTGCTTGATTCGCTGGTTGAATCCTTCAATAAAAACCACGTCCTTGTTCTGCAACAGATGTACGTAGATCGTTTTCCCTTTTTGGGTGGTGGCATATTCATCGGTTGGGCCCGAAGGTCCCGCTTTGGTCCCGTAAATGGTCTCTCCATTTTTACGCAACCAATCTCCCATTTGTTTCAGGGATTCCTTGTGTTCGTCTTGGATTTTCCCATTGGGCATTGGTCCTACGTTCAGTAATAGGTTGCTGCCATAGCCGGCGGCTTTTACAATGTACTGTACCAGCTCTTTTTCGGATTTATGTTTTCTATCTTGAAGGTTGAAACCCCACGATCCATTGATGGTCTCACAAACTTCAAACGGCAGTTGGCCTATATCGGATTCCGAGGTGCCAAAGCCTGTGGTATTTCTTCCGGGAAGGTCTTTTTCGAACATTTGAAAATCTTCTCCTTCAATAGGGGCAATGTGGTGGTTGTTCCCAATCAAGCATTGGGGCTGAAGGTCATGGATCAATTTGTAGATCTCATCATAGTGCCAATCCACCTTCAATTTTCCAAATTTCTTGCCGTCCCATTCTTTTTGGTCCCAATGACCATCAAACCAAATTCCGGCGATATCCCCATAATTGGTCAAAAGCTCGGTGAGCTGGGCCTTCATAAATTCAATATAGTCTTTCCATTCTCCTTCTCCTCTCCCGGGAATGCCTGTTCCTGTTCTTCCCCTTGGATAGTAATCGTCCCGGTTCCAATCCAACAGAGAGTAATAGAAAAATAGTTTGATGTCCTCTTTTTTGCAAGCATCGGCCAATTGCTTCAATACATCTTTCCCATAGGGAGTGCTGTCCACAATATTGTAATCGCTAGCCTTGGTATCGAACATGGAAAAACCGTCATGGTGTCTGCTGGTGATGGTTATATATTTCATCCCGGCATCCTTTACCATTTTAACCCATTCTTCGGCATCAAAATCGATGGGATTGAAAAATGCGGGCAATTTCTCATAGGCGTCAACGGGAATGTTCTGGTTGTTCATGACCCATTCGCCGTCCCCTAGAATGCTATAGACCCCCCAGTGTACGAATAATCCAAATTTGGCGTCTTGGAACCATTGCCTGGCCTCAAGGTTCTCGAGAGAGGGTTGATAGTTTTTTTGGCCTTGGCCTTGGAGCAATAGGCTACAAAAAAGAATCAGGGCAGTACAGATTTTTATTGGATGTTTCATATCGTTGAGGTTTGAAGGGTGTTCCATACTTTTCCATCGGGAAAGGCGTGGTCTTCCAAGGATTGTTCTTTCATCTGGATGCTGTATCCGGGCATGCTGGGGGGCATATAGGCCCCATTTTTGATGACCACTGGGTCCAGAAAATGCTCGTGGAGGTGGTCCACATATTCGATTACCCGGCCTTCCATGCTGCCACTGATACAGATGTAGTCTATCATGGAGAGGTGCTGCACATACTCGCACAGCCCCACTCCGCCGGCATGGGGGCATACGGGAATATTGAATTTGGCGGCCATGAGCAATATGGCCAAGTTTTCATTGACACCACCAACCCTGCAGCTGTCTATCTGACAAATCTCAAAAGACCCGGCTTGCATCAATTGTTTAAAAATGACCCGGTTTTGACAGTGTTCTCCCGTGGCTACTTTGATGGGGGCCACGGCTTTGGCGATTTTTGCATGTCCCAAAATATCATCTGGGCTTGTGGGCTCTTCAATCCAATATGGGTTGAACTTTTTCAGTTGGGCCATATTATCGATAGCTTCCTGTACATCCCATTTTTGATTGGCATCCATCATTAGTTTAAGGTCATTGCCAATTTCTTCCCGGATGAGTGCGGCTCTACGCATATCGTCCTGTAGGTCGGAACCTACTTTCATCTTCATATGGGTAAAGCCTTCTTCCTTGGCTTCACGACATAAGCGTCTCACTTTTTCATCGGAATAGCCCAACCAACCTGCTGAGGTGGTGTAGGCAGGGTAACCGTTGCTCAATAGGGCGTCAATGCGTTCTTTTTTGGTGGATTCTTGCTCTTTAAGAATCTCAAGGGCTTCCTCGGGCGTGATGACATCAGTGACGTATGTAAAATCAATACAGGAGACCAGCTCTTCAGGGCTCATATCTGCTATGAGTTTCCAAAGTGGTTTTCCTTCGATTTTTGCATACAGGTCCCAAACGGCATTGACCAAGGCCCCTGTTGCCAAATGGATAACACCTTTTTCCGGCCCCAACCATCTCAATTGACTGTCGCCTGTGACCATTTTCCAAAATTCCCCCATGTCGGCCGTAAAACTTTCCAAGCTTTTACCCACTACCAAGTGGGACATGGCTTTAATGGCAGCTGCGCAAATTTCGTTACCTCGACCAATGGTAAAAGTGAGCCCATGGCCTTCAAGATTTTTTGGATGATCGGTTTTAAGAATAACATAAGCCGCCGAATAATCGGGGTCAGGATTCATGGCATCCGAACCATCCAACGATTGGCTTGTGGGGAAGCGGATGTCGCGCACTTCTAGTGCTGTTATTGTAGGCATAAAGATTATACTAGTGTGAATCTTACCAAAATTAGAAGTGTTGGTGCTTATACACTACCTAAAAAAGTACCTAATTCAATACTTTTTTTGCCTTAATGCAAAATCACCCGGATTTTTTGTATGATTTGATGTAATCGGTAGGGGATGTAGCTTTAATGGCCTTGAACTGTCTGTTAAAGTTGGAAATGTTATTAAACCCTGATTCATAAGCTGCTCCTGCAATGCTGTTCTCGCTTTCAAGCAACAGTTTGCAAGCATACCCAATACGTATCTCGTTGAGATATCGTGTAAATGGTTTTCGGTGTATTCTTTTAAAGAACCTACTAAAGGCTGATGGATTCATCCCTACCAATTCTGCTACATTGTTTAGGTTGACATCACTCTTGAAGTTGTCAAAAATGTATTCATATACCTTGCGAAGTCTTTCATTTTCAATTTGCCCAAAGCTGTTCACATATCCAATGCTGGACAGCAGTTCATATTCTTTATGTCTGGCCAATTGGTTCAATAGTTCAATCAAAGCTATTGCTTTGGAGAAGGCGTTCATGGAGAGCATGTTTTCGAAAGACTCGTATAGGACAGGAGGGATGGAATGGAATTTAATGCCTCTCAATGCTGTGCGCAGCATAAGGCCAATATGTGAAAATTCGGCAGATTTGAAAAAATGCTCCCCCAAAAAATCTTCGGTAAAATGGATGGATATGGCTTCGGCCGCGTCAGGAATATCTTCTTCAAAATAAGATTCATCATTTAACCACATATGGGGTAGGTTCTTCCCTAAAAGCACTACTTCGCCAACTTGAAATTTTTGAATACTGTCACCAATAAACCGTGTACCGGTACTTTTTTTAATCAATACCAGTTCCAGTTCGGCATGATAGTGCCAAATTTTTAAAAAATGAGGATGGCAATTATGGGTAATGGTAAAAGAAGAGCCGGTGTTGCTTCTCCGATTTAGCAAATGAAGTTTCATGATTGCACAATTCAGTGTGCATAAATGTACAGATTTTATTAAGACCTCTTTAAAAAGGTATAAATAGTACGTTTAAGTGAATTTGTTTTGATAGTAAATGCTGTATTGGTCAAGCTAAAACCATTGAGTGTTGGGGAAGTTCACTTATTACATTAATCTATTTGGATTCGTCGTTGGTCTAAAAAATTGAAGATGCTTTACTGAAAAGTGGGAATATTAACAATATGCCATAAAAAGGCAGGACTGGCTATGAAAATTCAAGAATTTGACGTGCAATTATTGTCGTATTGGATTTTTACCCCTATTTTTCGTTTCCGGGGAGCCAATTCATTTTAATTTATAATATAAAGAAGTATTAGTCGCAATGCAGATAATAGAAGATTCAACGGTATATGATGCCATAGTTGTAGGCTCTGGAGCAGGAGGGGGGATGGCCACAAAAGTACTGGCCGATGCAGGCCTGAAAGTGGCCGTGGTGGAGGCAGGTCCGTTCTTTGATCCAGCCGATCCAGAACAGAAAACACAATTAAGGTGGCCCTACGAGTCGCCCAGAAGAGGGGCTGGCACAGTAAGACCCTTTGGAGATTTTGATTCTGCCTACGGAGGTTGGGAGATTGAAGGGGAGCCTTATACACACAAGGATGGCACCAAGTTCGATTGGTTTCGTTCACATATGTTGGGAGGGCGTACCAACCACTGGGGGCGTATCTCCTTGCGTTTTGGTCCTGATGATTTTAAACATAAAAGTATTGATGGTCACGGAGATGATTGGCCCATAAGCTACGATGACGTAAAGCCATACTACGACAAGGTGGACAAAATGATCGGGGTGTTTGGAACCAAAGAGAACATCCACAATAATCCAGATGGATTTTTCCTTCCTCCCCCAAAACCAAGGCTGCATGAGCTTTTCTATATCAAGGGAGCGAGAAAAACCGGTGTTCCGGTATATCCTTCACGGATGTCCATGCTCACCAAGCGGATCAACAATGAAAGAGGGGTTTGCTTTTACTGCGGACAGTGTAGCCGTGCCTGTCAGGTATATGCTGATTTTTCAGCAGGGACCTGTTTGATTTTCCCGGCCCAAAAGAGTAGGGGTCAAGTGGACTTGTTCGTGAATTGCGTGGTTCGTGAAGTAACGGTTGATGATGAAGGTAAGGCAACCGGAGTTTCCTATATCAATAAAGAAGATAGAAAAGAATATAAGCTCAAGGGCAAAGTGGTAGTATTGGGCGCATCTGCCTGTAGTACTGCCAGAATCTTGATGAACTCCAAGAGCCCACAACATCCCAACGGATTGGGGAACAGTAGTGATATTGTGGGTAAATATCTCCATGATTCCACTGGGGCGGACAGAATGGCCTTCGTTCCCGATTTGATGAACCGAAAGGTGTCATACAATGAAGATGGGGTAGGTGGAATGCATGTGTATTCACCTTGGTGGGGCGATAACTCCAAATTGGATTTCCCACGGGGCTACCATATTGAAATATGGGGCGGTATGGGTATGCCGAGTTATGGCTTTGGCTTTAATGTCAACGAGTTCAATAAATTCTTCGGAACCAAGGTCGGCGGTTATGGAGATGTGCTCCGTAGCGATGCCAAAAAATATTATGGGGCCTTGGTGGGGCTAAGTGGACGGGGAGAGTCTATTGCCTATAAGGACAACTATTGTGAAATAGACCCCAACACGGTCGATGAATGGGGTATCCCTGTATTGCGTTTCCATTACAAATGGTCGGAATATGAGCATAAGCAAGCCATTCACATGCACGATACCTTTGAGCAAATACTTACCAATCTTGGTGGTGAAGTGCTTGGAAGCAAGCCCGGAAAAGAAGCGGATTATGGTCTCCACACACCAGGGCGTATCATTCATGAGGTGGGAACTACCCGTATGGGAGATGATCCTAAGACATCGGTTACCAATAAGTATCAGCAATTGCACGATGCGGACAATGTATTTGTAGTTGATGCAGGGCCATTTGTGTCCCAAGCCGACAAGAACTGTACATGGACAATTTTGGCACTCTCATGGAGGGCCTCAGAGTATATAGTGGACCAATTGAAAAAACAAAACCTGTAGGTCATGGATAGAAGGAAAAGTTTAAAATCGATTGTATTGGGTTCCGTGGCCGGAGGTCTGGCCATCAATGGATGTAAGCCTGGAGCGGAAACCCCGGTTGAAGAGGTCGCTTTGGACCCCACTGCTGTAAAATGGCGCACCGATAGGGAAAATGAACATGTGGCCGAGTTGGAGAGGGAACGCTTTTTCAATGACCATGAGGCAGCCACCATGACCGTGCTTTGTGATTTGATCTTACCGGGAGGCGCGGAGTTCAAGAGTGCTTCCGATGCTGAGGTGGTACCTTTTATAGAATTCATGGCTAAGGACCTACCGCAAATGCAGGTGGATCTTAGGGGTGGATTAATGTGGTTGGACCATAAGAGCAATACCGAATTTGGAACCGAGTTCAAATCAGCTACGGAAGAACAGCAAAAAAGTATTCTGGACGGGATTGCCTATTACGATCCAGATGTACCTTCAAGTGAAAGACCCTTTGAGGTGAACTTCTTCTCTTTGGTGAGGAATCATACCATGACAGGATTCTATACTTCAAAAATTGGGATAGAGGAACTGGGTTACAAAGGAAACATGCCCAATGTATGGGACGGTGTTCCCCAAGATGTACTTGATCAGCATGGAGTATCCTATGAACCGGAGTGGTTGGCCAAATGTGTGGACCAGAGTAAACGGAACATTGTAGCGGAATGGGACGAGGACGGTAATCTCATTAGTTGATTTTGTCTCCAAGAAATAGTTTATTGACCCTGTTCAGTATAGGAATTTATAAAATGGTAAGGCCCGGTATATGGACATTTGTTTGTCTGTTCTGGGCCTTTGGTTTTTCCCAGGATCTTCCTGTTCCGAAAGTGAAAGTACTTTCGGAAGAATTTATTTTTGAAGAAGCTCCGTTTGCCCAATGCCATGCCTCTACTTTGGTTGGGATGGCGGATGGCTCGGTCATGGCGGCTTGGTTTGGGGGAACCCACGAAAGACATCCCGACGTGGCCATTTATGCAAGCTCTAATACCTCTGGGAATTGGAGTGACCCAAAATTAATTGCCAATGGAGTGGTCAGCGATACCCTAAGATATCCCTGTTGGAATCCCGTACTGTTTGCAAACAATCGAGATCAAGTTGTAATGTTCTACAAGGTAGGACCTTCTCCTTCCACATGGTGGGGTATGTACTCCATTATGGATGATAATAAAAAAGTTTGGTCTGAATCCCGTCGATTACCTGATGGAATATTGGGTCCAATCAAAAATAAGCCCATACAAATTGGTGATGAGCTTGTTTTGAGTCCCTCCAGCGTAGAAATTGAAGATGGCGCCATTTGGAAATCCCATGTGGAAATATCCGCTGATGGAGGAGCCACATGGACCAAGTCCCATATCCCCTCAGGAGAAGGCATTAAAACAATTCAACCTACATTGTTACACCTCCCGAATGGAGACATAAAGGCGCTTTTGCGAAGCAATCAAGATGTGATTATGGAAAGTGTGAGTAGTGATTCTGGATTAACGTGGTCCAAGGCGTCTACAACTTCCGTTCCCAATCCTAATAGTGGTATAGATGCAGTTTCTTTGAAGGAAGGGGGATATTTGCTCGTATACAATCCTGGAGTCAGTGGGGAGGATTGGTCCAATGGCAGGGAAAAATTAAATTTGGCATATAGTAGTGATGGCAATCTTTGGCACGATATTTTGAAGTTGGAGGATCATGAAAAAGGAGAATTTAGCTATCCGGCCATTATTCAAGATTCTCAAGGTACTGTCCATATAACCTATACCTACGATAGGTCTAAGATTAAGTATCTAAAAATAGCGCTTGATTAAGATAAGATTGCGCAAAAGTGTTGGCTTTTCTATTCGGTTGAATCGGATTTACTTCCAGTATGGGATATGGAACGATCTAATATACTGGCTTTAACATCTTCTAAATAGCTACGACCTATAACGTATCTTTTGCCTGCAATCTCTACACTGTTCCCTTCCAAAGCCTCAATTTTGTCCAAAGAAACCGTATAGGATCTATGTATGCGGATAAACTTTTCATTGGAGATCTCTTCGGTAAAGGCACTTAAAGTTTTGTGCACAACATAGTTGCCATTGGCAGTTATGATCTTAATGTAATCCTTAAGGCTTTCCACTAGAATAATTTCATCCAAATGGATTTTCTTCATTTTTTTCTTGTCCACCTTTACAAAGACATGTTCCCGTACAGTTGCGGATGTTTGATGTTTTTGTGCATGTGTCATGGCTTTGTTCACAGCCTTTATAAATCGGGGCAAGGCTATGGGCTTTACCAAATAGTCCAACACCTCCAAGTCAAAACCTTTTGCCGCGTATTCCGCATGGGCCGATGTAATGACTACCATGGGCTTGGTGTCCAAACTGTCCAAGAAACTAAAACCGTCAATAATGGGCATGTTTATGTCCAAAAAAAGCAAATCAGGTTTGTGTTCCCTGATAAAGGGAAGACTGTCAATAGCATTGTTAAAAGCCTTTATTTCTTCCAGTTCCTTTACTTGAGAAATATAGTTTTGAATGACCTTTACTGCCAAGGGCTCATCATCAATAATCACACATTTTAACTTCATCTGAGCTTGAGCTTTAAGTTTACAACATATTCGTCTGATTCCTCATAGATACCCAAACGGTATTCTTCATCTCCATAACGCAGTTTTAATCTTTTCTCCACATTGGAAAGTCCTATGCCGCCCGTTTTCTTTTTGGTCGGCAAGATATGGTTTTTGGGTTTTGTGTTGCTAATTCTAAAGTATAGGAATTTTTCTTCGATTTTTATCTCGATGCTTATTTTGACTTTCCCAATATTCTGATTGGCGCCATGCTTAAAAGCATTTTCAATGAACTGGACCAGCAACATAGGGGCGATTCTTTTGCCTTTTGGATTTCCAATAACATTGAAATCAAGTTGAAGGTTCTGGGTGTATCTTATTTTCTCCAGATCTAGATAATTCTTTATGAAAACAATTTCCTTGGCCAGGCTTTGGTCCTTATCCTTTGTCTCGTACAGTACGTATCGCATAAGATCAGACAATTTTATGATGGTCTCAGGGGTTTTGTCCGACTTTTCAAGACTAAGGGAGTAAATGTTGTTGAGCGTGTTGAAAAAGAAGTGTGGGGATATTTGTGCCCGTAGAAATCGAAGCTCGGTCTCCAGTTGCTCTTTTTCAAGTTTGGCAACCCGCCCTGTCTCACGCAACCAATCAATGGTCAGTTTTATGGAAGCTACAAAAGTGATTACATAGAGTTCGCCGAGCATCATTACTATGGCGTAATTAAATGTAAGGCTATGGGTTTCAGGGCCTTCAGGCCAAACGTTGTAGCTTATCAGGCTATAGGTAAGAAGATATTTAAGGAACACCATCAGAAAAATACTCGATATGAGAATGATCATGAAAGTGAAGAACTTCCGTTTAAATATGAACTTTGGGATTAAATAATAAATGGTAAAATATGTCAGGAAAATATGAATCGGAAACCCTAAGAGATTCGACTTGAAAGAATACAGGTAATCGTTAAAATAGCTCCCCCACCTCAGAAAATTAAAAGTGAAATAAATGGCCCAGAACACAACATGATGCCATGCCGTGATTTTGTATTCTGCCACGGCGTTCACTAAAAATTTATTCTTGATTTGTTTTTGAAGATACATTAAAACAAAAGGTTACTTTTTTTAAACATTTGTCCTCGGTCAGCTGTCATTGGTCTAATAAAGAACTGTAAATACAGATTAAATTAGGAATTTTTACCATGATTCAAACACCATTTTGGCCCAAGGTTCCATTTTTGGCAAAGAAAGGAATTTATTTTCATTGAAGGAGTTCTAGTCATAATGTGTTTGCAATCAATGTAATGGAAGATGCAAAAACAATAGTGGATAAATGAAGGGCATGGCTCAAAGGTTTTTTTTTATTTTGGTAATGTGTGGGTATGCAATAGGCTTGGGTCAGGGAATAAAAGAACCCCGGTCCATAGTAGTGTATAAAGCTGAAGAACCTCTTACTATAGATGGGCAAGCCAAAGAGATGGCATGGGAAAAAGCCCAAGTCTCCGAAAACTTCATAGATATCGAAGGTGTTAAAGCACCTGCCTACCAAACCAACGTGCGCATGTTGTGGGATGAAGATTATCTATACTTCTATGCGGAGCTTAAGGAGCCCCATGTATGGGCAAACCTGAAACAACGGGATACGGTTATTTTTTACAACAACGATTTTGAGATATTCATTGACCCAGATGGAGACACCCATAATTATTATGAATTTGAAATGAATGCCCTCAACACGGTTTGGGATCTTTATCTAACCAAGCCTTACAGGGAGCATAGCCCAGTAGTGGATAGTTGGGAAATTCTTGGTCTTAAATCGGCGGTACATATAGATGGCTCCCTTAATGATCCAAGTGATATGGACAAAGGTTGGAGCGTGGAGGTAGCCATGCCTTGGTCTGTCCTTACAGAGGCCAGTGGAGGTAACAAAATACCGGAAGGTGAGTTTTGGCGGGTAAACTTTTCCAGGGTTAACTGGGACTTTGAGTTGACGAATGGGAAATACGGTAGAAAAAAGGATGTCAATGGGAAGTTTCTCAGGGAATATAATTGGGTGTGGTCCCCACAAGGGGTAATCAACATGCACGAGCCAGAACATTGGGGATATGCCTATTTTTCCCCAAATGTTGCAGGTGATGAGGATTCCTTTGTTATTCCACGAGATGAGCAAATCAGATGGCTGCTGTACAAATTATACAGGGCACAGAAAGAACATCGTTCAAAGAATGAGAAATGGGCTACGGATTTGGCTGAACTTGTTTCAAGACCAGTATTGGAGGATGGGACAAAAGTTGAATTGGATATGGAGGTGCATAGGGTTGGATGGTCTATACAAGCCAAAAGTCCATTTACAGGCAAGTCATATATCATTACTGAAGATGGTAAATACTATCCCATAAAATAACATGCTTATGAACAAACAAGTGGTTATTGCGTTTCTTTTAGCTCTTTTGGCCTTATCTTGTTTGGATAATATAGGGGCACCACCAAGACATGTTCAGGCTAAAGAAAATGGAAGCAAACAGCAATTTGAGCTTACAAGGGAAACCTATTTTGTGTTTGACTCCCTAACCGATGACACTTCTTTGTTTGTGTTGAAGCCCATGTTTCAAGAAGCGATGGGATGGGAGCCAAAAATTGGAGTGCAAGAGCCGGAGAAGAACTATGTTTTGCTTAAAATGAACCCTGAGTTGGAAGAAGGGGCTTACCTTTTGTCCGTAACATCCAATCGTATTATCATGGAATCCTCTTCCCGGGAAGGGTTTGAACATGCGCAGGAAAAGCTGGCAACCTTGCTTTCCAATATACCAGAAACCAAGGAAATGGTTTGGAAAGTACCTGCAATTGAAATTCAGGAAAGCTATCGCTAATAGGTAGAGAACCCACATGTTTTTTATTATCAATTAAAATTGAGGGAGTTACCGGATTAAACCTGTTCGGGAATCTTTTTGTAATCTAGGTCCTTGATGTTGAGCTATCAAGCGTAGTCGTTGGTCTAAATTTTTTCTCCACTAGATTCTATTGTAGCACTTTTAAGACTAGTAATCAGTATGAATACTTTAGTTTTAGTTAATTGCCTAAAGACCGGCCAACTTTTTAAGTTGGCCGGTCTTATTTTGTGGGATCTCTGCAATGTAAAATAATTGTTTGGCGAAAGCTTTTGCCTAATGGTCATAATCTTAAGGGGTTTGGGTCTTGGTAGGGAAATTGCATGGTTCTACCTTAAAAGGCGCATTAGTAAAAATGCAATTTGTAAACGCTTATTTTAGGGCATTGCCATTTTAAAAACTAATCATTTGTCATTTTAAGAAATAAATATGCCATTCGGCCTTTCACCTCCGTTGTTGGTCGAAAATTTTTCAGGAATCTCCAAGTATTGGGGATTTTCACTTTTTGTGTTAACTTTAAGTTAATTAAACTCGACTATTATCTAACAATCAAACAAAAAAAACTAACATGATTCAAAAACTAAAGTATGTACTTGTTTTTGCGGTGTTGTTCTCTATACAGGGGGCTTTGGCGCAAACAATTACCGGAACGGTTTCTGATGAAGCGGGGGTTCCGCTTCCTGGAGTCAACATTGTTGAAAAAGGAACCAGTAATGGTGTATCATCGGATTTTGATGGAAACTACAGCATAACCGTATCAGGCGGAAATGCAACCTTGGTGTTTTCTTCATTGGGAATGCGAACTGTTGAGGTTCCGGCGAACGGAAGAACCTCAATCAACCTGACTATGCAGGAAGATGCGGAGCAACTTGGAGAAGTGGTGGTGACCGCTTTGGGTATCAGGAAAGAAACCAAGGCATTGGGGTACTCCCTTACTGAAGTTGGGGGCGAAGAAATTTCTTCGATCAAAACCCCAAACGCGATCAATGCGCTTCAAGGTAAGATTGCGGGGGTGAACATTACCCAAAACTCAACAGGGGCCGCAGGTTCCAGTAGGGTTATCATTAGGGGTAACAGTACTCTTACAGGAAACAACCAGCCATTGTATGTTGTTGATGGTATTCCTATTGGAAACGACAACAACGGAGCCGCAAGTTTGTGGGGAGGTAATGATGGAGGTGATGGTATATCCAGTATCAACCCAGATGATATAGAGTCGGTATCTGTGCTAAAAGGTGGTTCGGCTACTGCACTCTACGGATCTAGGGGTGGTAACGGTGTAATCTTGATTACTACAAAGAGTGGTAGAGATCAAAAAGGTTTTGGGGTTGAATTCAGTACCTCAGTCCAGTTTGATAAGGTCAACACCAGTCTTGTTGATTTTCAGACCGAGTATGGTCAAGGTAGATTTGGTGAAGCGCCTACTTCCCAAGCTGAAGCTTTGGCTTTTGGTAACTCGTCATGGGGTTCTAGATTAAATGGGTCCTCTGTGGTGCAGTGGGATGGTGTTGAAAGACCATATTCATATGTGGGAAGCAACTACGATCACTTCTACAGGACAGGTTCTACCTTTATTAACACTGTGGCATTGTCCAGTGGATCGGAAGATTTGAACTTTAGGTTTTCCGCATCTGATCTTTCCAATGATGATGTTGTTCCCAATTCTGGTTTGAACAGAAAAACATTCTCCTTGAATGCAGGGGCAGTATTGAATGAAAAACTTACTGCGCAGATCAATGCCAAATACATCGTGGAAGATGTAATGAACAGACCAAGACTTTCAGATGCACCTGGTAATGCCAACTATACTGTGGGACTTCTTTCTCCCAACGTGGATGTAAGGTTTATGAATCCTGGTGCGGATGAAGATGGTAGGGAAAGGTCATATTCTGATAATACATTCTCCCAAAACCCATATTGGGCCGCCTATAATTTTAGGAATGAGGATACCAAGAACAGGATTATTGCTTCTACGTCGCTTCGTTACGACATCTTAGACTGGTTATATTTAACAGGTAGGGTTGGTATTGACCACTATACAAGAAAGTCTACAGGTGTGGAGCCTTGGGGAACAGCTTATACTCCTCTTGGGGCCATGAACGAAGAAGAACGTATATATTCCCAGATAGATTCTGACTTGATGTTGGGTATTGATAAGGATATCACAGATGCATTTGGTGTTTCTGCATTTTTTGGTGCCAACAAAAACTCTATTGAGTTTGAAAGACTTAGACTGGATGGTTCCCAATTCATCGTTCCTGGTTTGGAAGATGTTGCAAACTTGACCAATCAAGGAAGAAGTAGGGAGTATAGTGAAAGAGAAATAGGGTCGCTTTACGGGTCTGTTGAATTCTCATATAAAGACTATGCGTTCTTGACCTTCACAGGAAGAAATGACTGGTTCTCCACACTTTCTTTCCCAGGCAAGACCACACCAAACAATGATTTTTACTCTTCGGTGAATGCCAGTTTGATTCTTTCGGACATGTTTGAAATGCCAACCGCCATAGATTTCTTGAAGTTGCGTGGTGGTTATGCGCAAACAGCTGGTGGAGCTGATTCGGCCTATCAGTTGGCCTTGACTTATGAGATCTTTGGTCAAGGACACCTGGGTCAGCCTCTAGGTAGGGTTACTGGGGGTACTGTTCCAAATGCCAATTTGGTGCCATGGAATAAGAGTGAAGTGGAAGTAGGTGTTGATGCTCGCTTCTTTGGAAACAGATTGTCCTTGGATTTGGCGTACTATACCAATGAAACTACAGATGATATTGTAAATGTTACAACTTCCATAGCTTCAGGGTACAACAATGCAACTGCAAACCTTGGTAAGATTGAGAACAAAGGTGTGGAAGTGTTGCTTTCCGGTACTCCAATACGTAATGCCAACTTTGAGTGGAATACTTCTGTAAACGCTTCATTCAACGAAGGTTTGGTAACGGCAACCAACCCAGAGAACGGAAATGTGACCTTGGATGAGCCACGTACGCAGAACGTGAACATTTCCCATGTTGTTGGGGAGCGCTACGGTGTAATATTCGGAACTTCTTTTGTTAGGGATAACGACGGAAACATTGTATATGATTTGGATGGAGATGGTGTTCCAATCCCAAGACAAGGAGAAAGAAAAATCTTGGGTCAAGGTGTTCCACCTTGGCAAGTAGGTTTTACCAATACATTCCGATATAAGAACTTAAGTTTAAGTTTCTTGATTGATGGTAAGTTTGGAGGTCAATTGTTCTCAGGTACCAATACTGTTGCTTATGGGGCTGGACTTCATAAAGAGACTCTTAATGGTAGGGAAAATGGCTTGAGCGTTACGGGAATCGATGGTTCTACTTTCAATGCGGATACTGGTACGGGAACTTCCTTTACGACTACCGTAACTCCAGCGAATTTGGAAACTTACTACGGTCGTGTAAACGATATTGCTGAGTATTTCGTGGAAGATTCAGATTATATCAAGTTTAGACAAATAAGCTTAGGCTATTCACTTCCAAGCAAAATATTGGATAAGACGTTCTTGAGCAGTGTTAATGTGAGTTTAATAGGTCAGAACCTATTTTACATCAAGAGAAGTATAGATAATGTGGATCCAGAAAGTGCTTATAACTCTGGAAATTCGCAAGGTCTTGAATATTTTGGTGTTCCTTCGTCTAGAAGCTATGGAGTAAGTTGCAACATTAAGTTTTAAAAAAAAAGAATTATGAAAAGATCAATTTATATCATATTGTTTGTCTTCTTGCTCGGCGCATGTGACGAGGGCTTTGAAGACGTTAACGTTAATCCAACGAAACCGGTCCAGGTAAATGTTGCCAATAAGCTTACCGCGGCAATATTGTTGGCGTCCAGTGAGCGTTATGACAACTGGAGGGCCAACTTAATATACCAATCCACCATGATGCAGCACATTGCTACAACGGCTGGGTACTGGAGTGGTGATAAGTATACTTGGAACAGAGGATATGCTTCCTCACTAATGGACAGATATTATACTGGGGTAGTGAAGCAAGTTGAAGATATGTTGCTTCAATTGGATACCGAAAGTAGTCCTGATGAAATGAAAGCCATTACACGTATTTTGCGAGTTTTTGCTTTTTCCAGATTGACAGACCTATACGGAGACATCCCTTACAGCGAAGCAGGTAAGGCTGTAATTGGACAGATTGTACAGCCTAAATACGATCCGCAGAGTGAAATTTATGCAGACATGCTAAAAGAATTGGAAGAGTCTGCTGCTGCCTTAGGTTCTGGAACTTCTGGTTTTGGTTCGGCAGATGTAATTTATAATGGGGATCAAGGCAAATGGAAGCGTTTGGCAAATTCCCTAATGTTACGATTGGGATTCCGTTTGATCAAAGTAGATCCTGCCGGTGCCCAAGCTTGGGTAACCAAAGCTATCAATGGTGGGGTTATGGAGTCTAACGCAGATATTTTTTATGTGCCTCATTCCAATGGTCCAGAGGGAATCAACCAAAATGGAAACGGAGAAGTTTTCCTTGCTGATGGAAATCCACGTCTAAGTAAGACATTTGTTGATTTTATGATCAACAACGGTGATCCTAGACTGACCGTTTTGGGATCCTTGCCTCTAAGTGTTGGTGATGATACAGAAAGGACTGATGCTGAGCGTTTAGATCCTGCAGCGCAAAAAGGACTTCCTAATGGATTGGATGCTGGATTGTTGGAAGATCTTACAGGAGAAACCAATGTTCAAGCATATTCAGAGCCTAATAGGTTGTTGATTACAGGAGTTGATGCTCCAATGTTCTTCCAAACCTATGCCGAAGTTGAGTTTATGTTGGCTGAGGCCAATGTAAGATGGGGACTTGCTGGTGATGCCGAAACCCATTACAACAATGGCGTTAGGGCTGCTATGGAAATGTTGGCCATGTACGGACCTGGAGGTGAAATTGCCTCTGCCGACATTGATGACTATTTGGCTAATAACCCTTATGATGCTGGTAATGCCTTGGAGCAAATCAATACACAGTATTGGGCCGCTACTTTCTTGAATGAGTACGAATCATTCTCCAACTGGAGAAGAACTGGTTTCCCAGTTTTGGTTCCCGTGAACTATCCTGGTAATGTTACCAATGGTACCATCCCAAGAAGGTTGACCTATTCGGAAAGTGAGCAGGTAAACAACCCTGAAAACTATAACGAGGCTATTTCACGTCAAGGACCAGACGTCTTGACCACTCGTGTTTGGTGGGATGCTCAGTAGGAACCAATCAGTAGTTTTTATAAACTTTAAGTTTAATTTTCAAGTTAATTTTAAGCTGAGTTAGTAGTTGATAAAGGGAAGGAAACTTCCCTTTATTTTTGCTATATTTTCAATGAAATAAATTCATTTGATCAATGCTAAAGCTATCTCTTTGCCAGTTTTTTACGGTGACTCTGGCAGCTATCCCTTTTTGGGTGGCCATTGCACAGGAAAAGAAAGATTCGCCTCGTTTTACATTGATGGATTCCGAATACACGGGAATATCTTTTTCTAACGAGGTAAGAGATCTTAAAGAGCACAATATTCTTCGCTATGCCAATTTTTATGGAGGTGCTGGTGTGGGGGTTGGGGATTTTAACAATGATGGCCTCCAAGACCTGTATTTTGCTGGAAACATGGTTCCAGACAAACTTTACCTTAACCAAGGAAATTTAAAGTTTAAGAATGTCACGGAGCAATCTGGAATAAAGGATGACGGTGGCTGGTCCACAGGTGTTACCGTTGCAGATGTAAACAATGATGGACATTTGGATATCTATGTAAGCCGAGAACTCTATGATGATAAACCAAAATGGCGTACCAATCTTCTTTATATCAACCAAGGGGATGGTACTTTTGAGGAGAGTGCCAAAAAGTTTGGCGTGGACAATGACCAACGAACCAGACATGCCACTTTTTTGGATTATGACAAAGATGGATGGTTAGACCTTTTTCTTTTGATCCAGCCGCCCAATCCCGGCAGTTTATCCGATTATAAGGGAACAACACTCTTGCAAGAGCAATACAATCTTAAATTCTATCGGAACCTTGGAGATGATAAATTTGAGGATGTTACTACTTCTGCGGGTTTGGATATGGTTGGATTTCCAAATGGAGTTTGTGCAGGTGATGTAAACAATGATGGATGGACTGATCTTTATGTGGCCAATGATTTCTATGCCCCGGACTTTTTGTTCATCAATAACCAAGATGGTACGTTCACAAATGCTCTAGAAAATGCCATGAACCATATCTCATACTTCAGTATGGGAGTGGATATTGCAGATATCAATAACGACAACCTTTTGGACATCTTTGTGGTGGACATGGTTTCTGAAGACAATTATAGACTGAAATCCAATATGAGCGGCATGGATCGCAACTCTTTTTGGGATGTGTATAACGATGGTGGTTACTATCAATACATGTACAACAGTCTTCAGCTGAACAATGGGAATGGAACATTCAGCGATGTGGCACAGATAACGGGAATGGAGGCAACCGATTGGAGCTGGTCAAACCTTATTGCCGATTTCGATAATGATGGTCTAAAAGACGCCTTTGTTACCAATGGTCTGCTACGCGAAATACGGAACACAGATGCAGATAAAAAAGTAGCGGAATATATTGCAAAGACAAGGGCAGATTGGATTAAAAATCATCCTGATGGAGGAAATCTAGCCTCAATCTTTGATATTATCGACCTTAAAAAGGCGCTTGAACCAATTCCATCACAACCTCTAAAAAACTACGCTTTTAAAAACAATGGAAACTTACAGTTTGAAAAAGTCAGGGAGGAATGGGGCTTGGACCAAGAGTCCTTTTCCAATGGAGCGGCATACGCCGATTTTGATAATGATGGGGACTTGGATTTGGTGGTCAACAATATCAATGAAATAGCATTTGTGTATCGAAACAATTCAGAGTCATTGGGCAACTCCAATTACATCAGGATTAAGTTAAAGGACAAAGACCATAAGTCGGTTTTTGGGGCCAAGGTCAATGTGTATTTGGGTAATGAATCCCAATTGGGGGAAACAACCAATGTGAGGGGGATTTACTCCACCAGTGAACCCTATGCTCATTTTGGAGTAGGTAATCATGCCCAGGTGGACAGTGTTTCAGTTCTATGGCCCAATGGCACCAAAACTCTCTTGTACAACGTTAAGGCCAATTCAGTATTGGAGCTTTCTATGGATGAAGGAAAACCATATACAATAAAAGATAAGGAAAAAGTACCAATCTTTAGTGATGGAAGTGAGATAGTGGGATTGCAATATCAGCACGAAGAAAACAAGTTTGATGATTATGATATACAAGTGCTGTTGCCCCATAAAATGTCCCAGTTTGGCCCTTCTCTGGCCAAGGGAGATGTAAATGGAGATGGTTTGGATGATGTCTTTGTGGGTGGTGCCACAGGGCTTCCTGCAAATTTATTTGTCCAACAAAGCAATGGAAACTTTATAAAAAGCAACGAAACACTTTGGGATAAGGAAAAGCCTTTTGAAGATGTCGATGCACTTTTTGTTGATATCAATGGTGATGGGCATTTGGATTTATATGTGGTAAGTGGAGGCAATGAATATCCAGTGAACGATTTTCGCTATGTAGATCGCCTTTACATGAATGATGGCAAGGGAAATTTTTCAAAAGCGGCAATCCCCAACATTGGAAGGGATAGCGGATCTGTGGTGAAAGCTTCCGATTATGACATGGATGGGGATATAGATCTTTTTGTGGGAGGTAGGCTTTGGCCTCATCAATATCCATTACCTGCCAGTAGTATGCTTCTTCAGAACAATAATGGCCAATTGGTGAACGTGACCAAACAAATGGCTCCTGAATTGGAAAATACTGGTATGGTGACCGATGCGGTTTGGAGTGATTATGATGCTGATGGGGATTTGGACCTTACCCTCGTCGGCGAGTGGATGCCCATTACAATCTTTAACAACGAAAATGGTCATTTGAGTAAAGTTACCGCAAATGGTTTAATGGAATCTTCAGGGTGGTGGTTTAGTATTGAGCAGGGTGATTTTGATCATGATGGTGACATGGATTACATTGCCGGAAACTTAGGGCTCAACTACAAGTACAAAACTTCCAAGGAAAAACCCTTTGACATCTATTATAATGATTTTGATGGCAATGAGAAGTATGACATAGTTTTAGGATACTACAATGACGACAAGCATTATCCCTTGCGGGGATTTTCTTGTTCGTCAGAGCAGGTGCCCATGCTCAAGGAAAAATTTAAGAAGTACAATGTATTTGCCGCTTTGGAATTGGATGAGGTATATGGAAATCAAAATCTAAAAAGCGCATTGCACTATACAGCAAGTACTTTTGCTTCCTCTTATGTTGAAAATTTGGGGAATGGTGACTTTAAGATACATCAACTGCCCAGAATGGCCCAGTTGTCCAACATCAATGATATTTTGGTCAAGGATTTTAATGAAGACGGTAATCTGGATGCATTGGTAGTAGGGAACCTTTTTGTTTCGGAAATTGAAACCCCAAGAAACGATGCCGGTACCGGTGCTCTATTGTTGGGAGATGGCCAAGGGACTTTTAAAGCACTGATGGGAAATGAAAGCGGATTCTTTAATAATGCCGATGCCAGAAAAATGACGGCAATGAAAATATTGGGCCGCAATTTTGTAATTGTGGCAAACAATGATGGACCATTGCAAGTTTTTGAGATGAACCCAAAATAGTCAGATCAGAGGTCGAAAGATGACCCTTGTGTGATTTTGAGGTTAACTTTAATCAAGATAAACTTAAGAATTTCAGATACAACAAATGGCATAAAAACATAGCATTATCATAACCTATTTCACCTTGTTTTGATAAGGACTTGGGGAAAAATTGAAGTATCTTTGTCAATTAACACTATAAGCAACTGTTATGGAAGTAGCCATAGAACCAAAATCAATCCAATACCAACCTGCGGGTCAATTTGAAGATACCCGCTTTGAGAAAATCCACAATGTTATTTTCAACGATTCCAAAACAGGTTCGTTCGAAGTGGCCAAGGAAATTGCAAAGCTGATTCGGAAAAAGCAGGAAGCAGGCAAAAAATGTGTATTGGGATTGGCAACGGGGTCATCACCCATAAAAGTCTATGAAGAGTTGGTGCGTATGCACAAAGAAGAGGGACTTAGTTTTAAAAATGTGGTAACCTTCAATTTGGATGAATATTATCCCATGGAACGGAACAATATTCAAAGCTACCATTACTTTATGCACCAGCATTTGTTCGATCACGTGGATATAGATCCGGCAAACGTGAACATCCCAGATGGTACCGTATCACCTGATAAACTACAAAAATATTGTCGCAGTTATGAAAGCCAGATTGAAAAGGCTGGAGGATTGGACTTTCAATTATTGGGGATAGGCCGAACCGGGCATATTGGTTTTAACGAACCGGGATCTCACTTTAATTCTGCTACCCGGGACATTACCTTGGACCACATTACCCGTGTGGATGCGGCTCCCGCTTTCAAAGGCCTTGAAAATGTGCCTAGAAAAGCGGTTACCATGGGGATTGGTACCATTAGAAAAGCAAAGCGGATTGTTCTTTTGGCTTGGGGTCAGAACAAATCAGAGATTGTTCGGGAAACCATTGAAGGGGAGATAAGCTCCGAAGTGCCCGCAACATATCTTCAGGAACACTCCAATGCTACCTTTGTATTGGATAAAGAGGCTGCAGCGCACCTTACACGTATAGATACACCTTGGTTGGTACGCACTTGTGACTGGACCAAAGATCTTACCCATAAAGCAGTGGTTTGGCTCAGCTTGCAAAAAGAAAAACCTGTATTGCAACTAACGGATAAGGATTACAATGATTCTGGAATGTCCGATTTGTTGAGTACGGAACAATCCTCTTACGAAATCAATATTAGGACCTTTAACCGTTTGCAACATACCATTACCGGATGGCCAGGTGGTAAACCCAATGCGGATGACACCAACCGTCCAGAACGGGCTACACCGGAAAAGAAACGTGTGATCATATTCAGTCCGCACCCGGATGATGATGTAATTTCAATGGGAGGTACTTTTGATCGCTTGGTTTCCCAAGGACATGAGGTGCATATTGCTTATCAAACTTCAGGGAACATTGCCGTAGCAGACCATGAAGCATTGAAGATAGCCGAAGTGGCCAACTCTATTACCAAAACAGATATATTCTCAAAAGTCATTGAAGACCTGAATGGTAAAACCGAGGAAGACTTTGATTCAGAATTGGTAAGAAAGATCAAAGGCAATATCAGGAGAAGTGAAAGTTATGGTGCTACCCGTTATATGGGAATCCCAGACAGCCAGGTACACTTTTTGGATCTTCCCTTTTACGAAACCGGAGCAATCCGTAAAAAACCATTAGGAGAAGAGGATATCAATATCATGAACGATATTATCGAAAAGGTAAAACCCCATCAAATTTATGCAGCGGGCGATTTGGCAGACCCCCATGGCACACACCGGGTATGCCTTGAAGCCTTATTTGCTTCATTGGGGCAGTTAAAAAGCAAATCTTTTATGAAAGATTGCTGGGTATGGTTGTACCGTGGCGCATGGCATGAGTGGGAAATCCATGAGATTGAGATGGCTGTGCCCATGAGCCCTGCGCAGGTATTAAGAAAGCGAAAAGCCATTTTTTATCACCAGACCCAAAAAGACGGAGTTATGTTCCAAGGAGAAGACCTAAGGGAGTTTTGGGTAAGAGCTGAAGATAGGAACAAAGAAACTGCACAAAAATACCAGTCTTTGGGATTGGCAAGTTATGCTGCCATGGAAGCTTTTGTGAGGTATCACTACTAAGAATAGGATTCTATTTATAACCATAAAAGGCCCATAACATAGTTATGGGCCTTTTAATTTCTGCTTTCAAGAATTTAAATGGATTCAAATAGGAGTTCTAAGGGTTTTCTCACCTTTGGCAAGTTCTGCGTGTTGTCCTCCGGACTTCTATAGCCAATGGGGGCCACTAAGGAAGCATTAAGGCCTTTTTCGGTCAATCCCAATATCTCATTGTATTTTTCGGCCTCAAAGCCTTCCATGGGACAGGCATCAATTTGAAGGTCGGCACACACAGCCAGTAAGTTACCCAAGGCCAAATAGGTCTGATGTTTGGTCCAGGAAGCTTGGTTCTCGTTGGATTGCTCCCCAATTTTCAACTTCATGAAATCTCCATAACCCTTCAGGTCTTCCATATTGAGTTGCCTTGTTTTTGCCGTAAGGTCTAGATATTGATCAATATGATGTGGTTTCACTTCAGCATAATTGCAGAAAACAAATAGGTGTGAGGCATCCACGATCTGACTCTGGTTCCATGATGCTGGTAGCAATTTTTTACGGGTCTTGGGGTCTTCTATGATCAATACTTTGTACAGTTGCAGTCCATATGAGGATGTGGACAGCTGCACGGCCCGTTTTATGATTTCAAGATTTTCTTCAGATACTTTTTGGTGAGGGTCGAACTTTTTGGTGGCATACCGCCATTCTTGTTTTTTGATGAATTCCATTCCTGTGGTTTTAGGTGTTATACTAGATCGCATATCAGTTGTTTTGTGTTGTCAATTGGTAGTTTTCCATTAAAAAATCATGGGAAAATCCCATTTTTAGATACATGTTCTTGGCCATTCCTGAGGCCTGTAAAGCTGCCATTGATGCTCCTTGGGCAAGGCCCATATTCAAAACATGGCGCATAATTTCAGTGGCATAGCCTTGTTTGCGGTGGTCGGGATCAATGCCCAGAGCGTGTACTCCCAAGATAGTTCCAGTAGTGTACATAATAACGGTGCCAACTGGTTCTTCTTCATGATAGACCAAGAAAAAGGGAATATCAGTGGCGGTTTTTAGGATGGTTTCCGCGCTTATCTTATAATTGAAGGCCTTAAAAAAAATGTTACTCCATAGATCTGCTTCCAAATCATGGGCTACACGGACCAATTCAATTTTTCTCTGGGTTTCAAACGCTGTATCGAGCGGAAGGCTCATTCCGTATTGTATGGATTTAAGGGAAAAGCCCGCTTCAGCTATTGATGCATTCTTTGTGGAATCCAAGTTGAAGTTTGAAAAGGTCATACCCTTGTTGCTCTTCATTTGAGCCTCAATTTTTTGTAGCGATTTTTCGGAAAGGACGGCATTGGTCCAAATCCGATTGGGCCACTGTGAATTTTCTATGGTTGAGGTGTGGATGCCTTCATGGTTGTGGTAACCATGAAACGTTTCCCCTGCAAGGCTCCACAATTGGGTTAAGTTGTCAATATTTAATACTGTGGTGTTCATTTTGAATTGATTAAAAATATTCCTGTGATCATGGCAAAAACGCCAATTAATTTTTTGGGTGTAATGGGTTCAATAGGAAGGTTCAGCCAACCAAACTTACCCGCCAAAAGGGAAAAGAGCAGTTGTCCGCATAGTCCCAAAGCAATCATTTTGGAAATTCCCAATTTGGGGATGGTATAGAAATACAGCGAAATACCGATCATACTGAACAACCCGCCCACAAACCACAAATACCAAGGTATCTGATGTACTATCTGGACTGATACATTTCCTTTGTTTGTAAATAATATAAAACAACTCCCGAAAATAGCACTGGCAATAGAGGTGGATACCACCGCCACGACGGGGTGTTTGGCCAAAGCCCCCAATTGGGTATTGAAACCAGCCTGAACGGCAAGAAAAATACCGCCTGTGAAGGCCAAAACATAAAGTACGATTAATTTCATGGGACAAAGGTCCGTAAGGAAACGGACTTTTGTCTTTACATATGTTGATTGGAGCTTTTTTCTTTGATTTTTTTTCGAATACGGCTCAATTGGGTAGGGGTGATGCCCAAATGCGAAGCGATAAATTGTAGTGGAATCCGGGCTTCAATGTTTGGGTGAAGGGTTATAAAGTCAAGATAACGCTCCTTGGCCTCTTTCAATACAATTTCGACTTCCCTTTTTTCTTTATCGATGACCCAGTTCTTTTCAAGGTAGGAAACGTAAAAATTCTTGAGGTCCGATTGGGAGTCTATCAGTTCTCTATATTTTCTGTAGTCAAAACTGATGAGGGTTGACTTTTCAACCACCTCAAGCGCAAAATGGGAGGGTTCATTTTTTAGGGCTGAGACCATGGAACCCACAATGTTGCCCTCCAAGAAAATGTTCTTATGGTACATATCGCCCTCCTTGTTCAAATAATAGGAAACAATGGCCCCTTGGTACAGAATGTGGATATGCCTCGATGTTTCCCCAATGGAAAGTAATGTGGAGCCTTTGTCCAGATGCTGGATCTTCCCCATTGAAATCAATAAGGAAATGGATGCCTCACTGATTGGGCTGTACCGGTTGAACACCTCTATGATAAACTCCCTGTGCGTTTCTATTGGATTGTCCTCCATTTGAGCTTAATAAGGAATCAAGTTACAGTTTTCTTACAGAAATAGGAAAGAGTGGAATTTACAGAATATTAAAAACCAAAAAAGCTCCGAGAAATCGGAGCTTTTTGCGGTCTGGACGGGACTCGAACTTTTTACTTAAAAAGCCCATTTTTCAGGACTTCCGAAAGGGTCAAAATCAAGAGGCACCGAATTGCTCACCTTTTAACAAATTTTAACCTTTTTAACATTAAAAATGATGAATTTTAATCCAGAATAGATCTTTAGTTTCAAAAGAAGTCAAGTCACCTATTTTGAGTTATATATGTGTATTTGAGTGATTCATTTTTTGAAATGGACTTTTTAATCTTTTCGTAGGCTATTACAACAAAATGTATTTGAAAAGTTTTCTGAACATTTCTTTTTTGTTTCCAAATCTTGGGTGTCTGAATGTTCTACTTTGACACAAGGGTAAAGTATTTATCCTCCCTATAAGAAATTAGTAAGAAAAACCAACCAAAATCCGTATTTTATGTGTCGGATTTGTACGAGGTAGTTTGACTGTCTCAGTACTATTGGAACGATTAGATGATTTAAGGACATATTAGTTTTTAGTAGGGCCTATACAAAAGTTTGAGAAGACAACAGTAATTGGAATCTATGTTAAAAAAGTCAAGCATATAAAGAAGTTCTAGGGAATTAAAAAAAGATAATGATAACAGAAAAGCAATATCAATACGTTTATAACATTTATCGTGAAGAAGCAGATATAATTGATAAATTGGATAATAAAGCAAAAATTTATTTATCAATCTGTTCTTTCATTTTAACGGCGCTTTTATTTAAGATTAAAGACATCTCCGAAGTTTTAATGGGATCAGAATCTGTTTTTGCCAAATATTTTTTAATAGCAACATACTCTTTTATTTTTTTTGCGCTCTTTTTCACAATTTTTACTTTGAAAATTTATTCTTACGAGTATCCTACTTTCATTGAAAAATTAACTTCAGAATTTGATGATAATGTTATAGATGAAATTTTCATCAAAAATAGGACAGCTGATTTACTAGTGGCAACTGAAATTAATGCTACGGTAAATTTCAAAAGAAGTAGGTATCTTGTTATTGCTTCGATATGCCTGCTTCTCGGAAGTGTATCTGCATTTACATTCCTAACATTGATAATTTTATGAAAGGAAAAAAAGTACCAGAAAAAAAGAAAAAAAGTAGCTCAAAAAAAGTCACAGAAACTAAAGAGACAAGTGAAAAAAAATTCTCTGAGATAAAAGAAGAAAGAGAAAAACAATCCTCGTTTTATAGAGGTGGTAAATTGAGGAGGAGACGTAAAATAGCTACTTATAAGCGGAGTATTAGAAGAAGCGAAATTCGTCACAAGAAAAAATAAACACTTACAAAAAATAGTTAACAGCTAGTTTTGTTGTGTAGTTCTAGCCGCTACCATTGGTATGAAATAAATCAAACACTATGAGTCCATATATCCATACTTATTTAGACGTAGAAGCTATTGATGACCTTTGGTCTCAAATTAAACAAACAGGTGTAACAACTGAAAAAATTCGTGAAGTCCAAAAAAATATTAATAACAAAACAACGATTGGTCTTGGGAATTTTGTTAAAGCTCTATTTGCTGATTTAAGCACTGAATTTGAAGCAGAGATAGGTACAAACAATGTTGAAACCACAATATTGTTACCCTCTTTAAAATTCATTATGCTGGAAGAGATTCTCGAAAATGTAAAAAAAGTTGAAACGGAAAATTATCAATATAGCAATCTTGAAATTGGAGATTTTGTTAGAATTTCAACGGATAAAATTGAACTTTACCCAGTGCCAAGTCAGGAGGATTTTCTTTTTGTAAATATGTTTTTTGAAATAGTTGATGATAATATTAAACCTCTTGATGTATTAAAGGAAGTGAAGGATTGCACAAATGCTCTCATATTTGCAAGTCATTTAGATGACGTCGGTATTTTTGAAAAAGGGGGTACGTTGAATCAGTTGCAAAAGGTTTTCGAAAAGGAATTGAGCAATCTTTTGCAAATCAGCGAAGATGACCTGACTCTTGGAATTTCTGCATTGAATTATGCCGTGGATGACACTACAATTGATGTATTTGTCTCTACAATACTAAAAAGAAAATTTATTCGTAAAACTAGGGCAACTTATATGATAAATAATAGGGTAGAAATCTTTGGAAGGATATTATCAAAAAATAAAAAGAAGAGGGAATTAGATGATTTCAGCGGGCCTGAATTTAGAGAACATTTTGGAATTGAATGTATTTCGATTAGGATTAAATAGTAAGCTCCTATTGAATCATGAGATTTTACTATAAGCGTATAGTGGTAAAAGCAAACCTCATTTTGTTCCCATAGCAATTTAATTACTAAACCGTTGGGTGTAAACGGAAATACTCAAAGATGAATGATATTCAGGATTTTAAGGAACATTTTTAGTCAATCTTGTTTTGTTCAACAGTAAGTTAACGCAATCAGAACTACCTATTTCAGAGCCTTCATAAATTCTGAGTTTGATAAGTAGCCAAACTTTTTCCCTTGGTGACCTATGAAATTTATGGCGTGAGGTTCTAGATTGGAGAAATCATCTGTCTCCTTTTTTATAATTCTTAATTCATAATCGTTTTCACCAACCCTGGTTATTGCAGCTAAATCTCCTTCTTCTGCAATCTTGGTATATCTTAATTTTCCTGTGCCTAATCTAAAATCTAGATTATTCTCAGCTTCAAAGGTCACTCGGCATTTGTCATCAACTATCCCTAAATCCACATAATTCATGTTTACCAGAGTTGAATACGTGGCCTTGATTCCTAGTTTGTTTCGAATGGTTAAGGCAGGAAAAAAGTCGTATGAATCTTTACTTAACCAAAAATATTGTGACCCAAGTCCAGCTTTTTCACCAGGATTAGCTTGAATTCGTGCAGTATCGGCATGACTTAATGTTACAAGAAGTGTAACTTCCTGCTCATCTTCAATTTTTATGGCACCACCAATTTCGTCATACAATAGCTTCCAGGCTGGCAGAGTCCTGTCAGCTAGATCCGGTTCATAAATATCCCATTTCTGTTTGAAAAAATTGGCAATGACATTGTTCCATTGAAATCCAGTTTTCGTTATTTCTTCATCTTCGATCATTAATGATGCCTCAATGTTCTGGGACATTCCTGGTCCTGTAAAATTGCCTGAAGTGACAATCAACGATTGGCTATTGTTGTAACTATGTCCATAACATTTTGCATGAAGTAGCCTCTTCCTGTTGATCAAATAAACCTTACAACCCACTTCAAGAAGTTTTTCCACTACTTGTTGACTCGACAATCTTTGAGAAGTGCTACCACCAAGAAAAACAATACATTCTCCGCCAGCTTTAATATGATCTTCGAAAACATCATAAAAACGTACTCCTCCATTAAAGTTTGAGAATCCAGATATAATATAGAAGGTGCCATTGCCCGGTGTTCTTCCTCTCACCCATGATTTTTCAAGCATATTGAGAAGACCTTTGGATGAAGGGTCCGTGAAATAGACATTGGGATGTATTGCGAATTGCATTACTTTCTTTTTCTAAAAACTATCAATGATTCTTTATTTACCGCATTTTGTGAATTTATCCCATATCTGTGATATACTTCCAGAGGAGTATTCTCGGATAGCTCCAAACCCACTGATTCAGCAATGGCCACCAACAATTTGGGAGTGTCGATATCAGTTCTTGTTCCTCCAATGGTAGTGTGGTTATGGCCTACAATCAAAGCAAAATGACTGTTTGGCTTGAGTTTTCCCTTTACGGTTTCGAACATATTCATCATTTGGAAAAAATACCTGTACAGCAAAGCGGGGACTGCCTTTTTTCTAAATCCATCCTTTGCGCCTAGTTTCAGGAAGAGGTCCTTGCAAAACACATGGACCTCTTCTGGAAGATTTTTTGAATTTTCAACCAAAATTGAGTTCCATTTGTCCTGTTCATTCTTCACTTTGAATTCGCGACTGCCGATTAACTCCGTTTCCAGACCTTTGATATCCTTTGATTCTACCATGGAAAGCCATACTAAACTGAGTCGTTGGGTATCAATATAGGGGAGTGCAGTGGCGTATGGAGGGCTGGTAATGGCAAAATCAATGGAATCATCAGGAATTTGATTCGGGGTACAATTGTTGATGTCAGTATTTAAGGCCCTGTTGCTTGATTCGATGAGGCCGAAATTATCCTGAAAATCCTTCATTGCAACGACAACCGAATCCATCTTGGTTTTCAGTTCTTCAATAAGAGGTATTACAGGTAACGGGGATTTTCTTCTTCTGATTCGCAGATCTTTGGGCTCTTGATAAGAATAATCCCGAAGTAGATTGCTTGTGGCCACTAAAACCAGATTTGTGATATTTTTGAGTTCGAGAGATGAGAGACGAAGGCATTCGATATCGAGTAGCACGTCTTCAGGGAACCATTTTTTCAAATAGGTTATACGGGTATCGGTTTCACTCTCGAGGGTAAAATCAGGTCTTTTTGTCGTGTATATGTCAATTAGATGTTCAAACTCTTCTTTGATTTCTAGCCATTCAAGACCTAGGGTTCTAATTTTTGTATTGGCAATAAATACAGCCAATGGGTTAATATCCGTACCAACACCCTGCGCTCCAATATGGGAGGCCTCAACCAGGGTTGTTCCGCTACCACTAAAGGGGTCTAAAATTCTACTGCTTTTTGAAATACCGTAAATATTGAAAAGAGAGCGAACTACTTGGGGGTTGAACTTCCCCTTGTACTCATGCAATCCATGCACGGAGTATCGTGTATTTTGCCTTTTGCTTGCTCCGCTATTTTTGTGTTCGGCCTTGTTTTGTCGCGTTTCTATGAAACGGTTGTCGATGGCCGCATGAGAGAAATATACCAGACTTTCAATTTTGGATGCTGAAGGAAAAGATTTCAGCGTTACTTTTTTGTTATCCACGGCTATTTGTGCAGGTGATAATAATGTTTCTATTTCACGAAGCGCAAGTTTCTTTTCGTAAGGGAAAAATTTATAATCCCTCCAATAAATGTTTATCTCTGACAAATCCATACTTAGGCCTTTTGGTGAATGACTATAAATTCCTCTTTTATCCTTGCATGCGACAAGTTAAATGATTTGCGCGAGGATTTGACAGCTCTTTTCAAAGTAGTGATGTGATTGAACCCACTCTTTATACCGGCATTCTCGATTATCACATCGTTGTTGACGATTTCCCCATGGATCTTGGAACGTCCTATGACAAATACCGAATAAGCTCCGTTCTCGGATTTGGCATATAAGAAATCAAATAATATTTCCATTTGATTGATGAAGTCATCTGCCGTTTGATGATTTTTTTTGAAATAGTGGGGCCGCGCACCAATTTCATCAATCTTGACCTTTTCTGCATCATATCCGAGCCACCACATTCTGTATTTGTGATAGAGCCAGTATTCATACGCGTTAGGATATGGAGGGGAAGTAATGGTCAACCCGATTTTCTGGGTAAAATCACTGGAATCAAGGAGCAGCGAGTTTTTGTTTATTACAGTTGAGGTTTCTTTTATTTTTTGGGATTTCTTGGCCTTTTCAAGTTTTTCGGCAGTTTTGAGGAACAATGAAAAAACATCTTCACCGTTCACATTTTTTTCCACTGCGGCGTATCTCGTATCACTATCTTGATTGGATAATCTGACCAAGTTCGAGGATAAACAGAAATTTAAGGCATCCCTTAACTCGGGGTGATCTACTTGGTTAATTTGTTCAATTAAGATGGATACTTTCTTTTGAACATCCTTTTTGAACCAATGATCCAGATTTTTAATGGCAGGGATCTGCACTGGTTTAGAGCCTTTTTGACATCCTGCAACTATCTTTTTTGCATAATTTGATAGTTCGAAATCAAATAGGGACGTTTTGACCCTTGATATAAGACAGGCAATCGGGTTGAGGTCGACACCAATTGATGGGATTCCAACTTTCTGGGCTTCCGTTAAGGTAACCCCGCTGCCGCAAAATGGATCGAACACAACGGAATTTTCAGGGATGTGAAGTTGTCTCAAAATCTCCCGTGGCAGCTCAGGTATAAATTTAGCTGGATAAGGATGTATTGAATGTAGTGCGCTGGATTTTGAATCCTTAATGTCCCAATCAAAAGCTGTTAATTCATCCAATAGTATAGTTTCTTCTTGCATATCGTCTATAGGTTGAGGGCCGTCTGTTTTGTGTTCCTTAATTTCATGTATTTTATTTTTTCCTCGACCAATTCGAATACCCTGTCGCTACATTTGTTATCATATAGTTTTTTGGCAACCATTTCACTGAAGTACTCATCTTTAAGCACATTCAGGTCAAGTCCGAATTCCTCGGCAAGGAGTTCCAGCCTTTTTTCATCAAATTCCCTTTTCCCTGTTTCAATCTTGCTCAGATTGGCAGAGTCCATATTGAGTTTAGCGGCTAGCTGCGTTAGGGTAAAGTCTTTGGACTTTCTCAACTGCCGAATGTATTCACCGAAAGTTGCTTTCATTGGACTTGAATATATTTTCTTGTCAACTACTGACAAATTTAGAATCTTATGCCCGTTTTCAAAATTTTAATTCAGTCTTTTTGCATAGTAAAGAAGTAAACCTTCGAATACTTTTGCTTTTATATTGCTATAACATGGCTATGGACCAATTCAAAGGCTTGTTGCCACAATGTATTTACGAGGTTGCGAAATGCATAGTTTTACCACAAGCGGCTAACTTTATAAAAAGTTGATTTTTTACGGAAAAACCCTAGTTTTTTTAAGGATTTCACCCAATTACATTTAAATTCTTTTCTCTAAATTTAAAGCAATTACTTCCCCCACCTATTTTCTATAAAATTCGTAAACGATTTGGCTATCAGTCAGATACGCATAAATTTTTTATGTGATGATTTTTTACACTGTTTATGGGTATTCCATTGTTCCACATGTTTCATACATCATGGAGCAAGGTGCGGAAGGGGACATGAGCCTTACCGAATTTTTGATAGCATTCAGCATTGTTATGATGATGTTGAGTTTTGTATCTGAAAGGGTATCCAATTTCTTAAAACTGCATTTTCAAGGTAAGAGCATATGGATACCCTACCCCCACACGAATAATGGATTTAAATGGGGGATGCGTACGAATATCAAAATATTGGCACATAAGCAACCTACCGATGTCATGGAGAAGGAAAGAGAGTATCGGATACTTCTCATAAACATTATTGTAGGTATTGCCATAGCCACTTTTTGTAATGCCAACTTCTTTGAGATTGTCAATAATATTTCTCGATTACCTGATGATGATTCGACAAATAAGACATTCAGTATCATATCGGGATGGAGATTTAGCGATCTGGAAGAATTTAAGTGGGAATTGATTGTGGGAGGATTTTATCTACTGGCCTTGGTTTGGTCACTGAGCTTAATATTCTTCAATCGTTTGCCCGAAAACAATGCTAAGATTTCCCCCAGTGCCATTAGAATACCGTTTTACTCCATTTTGACAGTGACCCTTATTTTGTTGTTGGTCCATATTATAGAAGACAACTTTCCTTTCACCATGATTGAACATGCTTTTGGATTTATTATCACTGGCTTGTTTTTGAGTTTGGGATCTAAATTTTGGCATGATTTATTGGATTTTCTGTTTCGGGTCAAAAATGTACAACAACGTGTCAATGAGAGGGACACATATACGCAATTTGACAAACCGGATAGGATTTTGGCATTGGCCAATACATCCCATTACCAAATTGCCGAAGAATTGTTCAAGGAGTATGAAGATGAAATCTGGAAAATACATGGGGTGGTTTCAGTTGGATTAAAATCAAAATTTGATACTATCGATGGCTTCTTCAAAAGAAAAATAGAGGTGGAATACACCACAGCAGAAGCACAGGAAAGACTTCAACAACTATCGGAAAGAGGTATGG
Organism: Flagellimonas alvinocaridis; assembly: GCF_965248585.1. Taxonomy (NCBI): domain Bacteria; kingdom Pseudomonadati; phylum Bacteroidota; class Flavobacteriia; order Flavobacteriales; family Flavobacteriaceae; genus Flagellimonas; species Flagellimonas alvinocaridis. The sequence continues at coordinate 3,244,818 of NZ_OZ252111.1, read as the reverse complement.
TCACCATTGAGTTGAATTCTTACTATTTAAGGGATTACTTAGTAACCCTTTATACCGAGGAACTAATTGCTGCATACCCTTTAACAGAAGTTGCCGCTACAGTCGGTTCTGAGAGAAGCATTAAGGAGGTGCGTCCCGTTTGTTATGCCTATAACATGGATTCCACTTCCTCAATGGGTTCATTCGGTGTGTTTAAGGAAAATGAAAAATACTTTGCCCATAGTAACCTTCATGTATTTGCCACTCCGACTGATTTAAAGCGGTTTGATCATGGTAGTGTTAAAGAATTAAAAAGCAACCACGTAGGTTTTAGAATCAATGAAAATGATTATCAAAACAGCAAAATCTTAAGTTTCAGCTTTGGCAATGGCGGAACCTATGGTGAAGATTACTGTTTGTGCGAAATATCAAAGGAAATTTATGATGCTTATAGAGCTCATGTTGGAATGGATCAGCTTGAAGCTTCGGTTTCAGAGGATAAGATGACAATGTTTGGGGCGGTGAGCAAGACAATGTCCTTTAAGAAATACAGGGAGATAACAAGATGTAGGGTCAATTATGGATCCTTTATCAAAGAACTGAAGTTGATAAAAATTGAAAGCACTTATTTAAATGTGAGTAAAGGGGACAGTGGTTCGATTGTCAAATACAAAGTCTATGGAGTAGGGGGGCAACTGTTTTCCCGTGAAGGAATGATTGTAGCAAAAAGTAGAAAATATGCATATATGATGAAATTATCCTAACCTAAAATATGAGCAATATGAAAATCCAAATGCTGTTCCTGCCGTTGTTTTTGATACCACTTATTGGTCTGTCCCAATACGAGGTGAAAATTGAAATAGAGAACGCTGTCCCGATTATTGAAGTGGATCCCCTTAGTGAAGATCTAATTAAAGAACATGATGAATTTAAACATCTGTTGCTTCTCAGCCAAGCTGTGGAGTTCAAAAGTTTAAGTGCGTCCGAATTTAAGGAAACGGGCGAAAAGATGTTTTACTACTACAGTATCGATACGCTTGATAACAAGATTAGCTTGAAAAAAATTAAAGACGAAGTAAATTTAAAGAACAAGGATTTTAGACTTCAAATCATCACAGAGAGTAACAGTAAATTCACCTTTCGAATTCAAGCCAGTATTGCGGATAAAATAATTGACCAAGGAGGAGAAAAGACATTCTTGTATTGCAAGAAATCGGATGTTTTTAAAACTGATGGGGAGCCCTGTAATGACTATGATCAAATCACACAAGTGCCTTTTCCCCAATTCCAAGATTTTGAGGATGAACTTCCAAAGAGTAGAAATCATAGGTATCTGGTCATAGATGCCAACCCCAATCCATTAAAAAAATCAAACGTAACGCTCTACAAGTTCAGGAATTCCGTACCCGAATATGATAAGGGTTCTACGTTTACCGATAACTTTCAAGCTCGCTTGAAAAAAACCAGGTCCATACCTCGGAACAGCAGTTTTTCGGTTTTTGTGGCATATCACAGTTTGAGGACCATTAAAAGTGTATCCATTGAGATCAGTGGTTTGGATTATAGCTTTAACAAAGGTATAAGTGACATTCTGGGTTTGATAAATACTACTGAAAATAAAGAGCAGCAAGAGGAAAAGAAAGATGGGGAAGAAGGGATGGAAGCAGCTTCATTTGACAAAAACGATACCAAAGAAGAGTCCTATCTGAAAACCGTTGAAAAATACCTTTACGAGACCGAATCCATCCAATATCTTAATATCAACGACCTTCTGGCTATAGAGGAGTACAAGAAAACATTAAATAATGCCATCCAAAATGGTAACATCCCGCTGAATGCAGAAGGTATCCAATCACTTTCTCGCATTATGGAATGGTACCCAAAATGGATTTCAATCACACCTATTTCACTTATGGTTCCTGATGCGGACGAATTTGAAATAAAAACAGTGATCGCATACAATAATGGTACAAGTATGAAGAACACTGTGGCAAACTATCGGGTTTCGGGGGGAATGGCCTTTAATTTAGGAAGCAGGGTTTATCTTACTGGGCTTAAAAATAATAAAGTGTACACCGAGGACATTGAAAATGGAGATGGGGCAATGGAAAAAAGGGCACGAATCAATAAGGACCATCAAACCTCGGTCGGGGTCGGTCTTAATGGTGAGATTGCCTTTAGGACAGGAGGAATAGTAAATCCTACGTTGAACCTTGGGTTTTTTGTGCCGTTTGAAGAGGACATTTCGCCTTATCTGGCGTTTGGTCCCGGATTTACTTTAACAGCGGCCAAGGTAAAGTTTAGTTTTAGTGGGGGGGTGGCCATTGGAAGTGTCAATGCGGTGGCCGAAAGGTTTATTGATAAAGATGTCTCAAGTGTCACGGATGTTACCACTTTGTCCGAAAAGGTTTGGGACAGTAGCTGGTATTTGAGCATTGGGCTCAGCTACAAGCTATAATTTTTGAAATACCATAAGATAGCCAAACAGTTAGAATCCTTATAAACCTCAATCCCATCATGGATTTTTTGGGCAGTATCAACTTTATAAAGATAGCCTCATTGCTTTTTTCAATTTCTCTATTGACATGGGGATTAAAAGTCTATGTTGAGAACAATGATGTGGCCGAAGAGTATCAGGGACAGTTTGATAAAATTTATTCAAGTCAGCATCCCGATGAGAATGACCTATATGGGCTTTTCAATCTAAAACTTGGACATTATAAGGATATCGTCAAAAGTTTGGGAGAAATTCAAAAAGGAATTATAATCATCATCATCATATCACTGCTCATGTTGTTTTTTGGGGCTGATAAGCTGACCGTGTTCGGGTACACTGTTCCGGATAACCTTGCCTTCATGATCATTTTTTTTGGAGGTCAATATCTCTGGGCCAATTTTGGGCTTACCTTGAATGCCCTTATCGAAAATCGTTTGTCTCTCCATGCATATATCAATGAACTGGAACAACTGAAGGGAGGACTGGAATATAGGAACAGTCTTCGACACGTTTTGTCGGATTCCACGTTAGGGGATAATTGGTTCAGTCACTATTTTGATATTTATAAAGGCCGAATGCCGAACAACGATCAAATGGTCACCTCCAAAGCGATTGGTTGGTTAGGGCTTTACGGAATATATGCCGTTGTATTGGGAGTTTTCAAATTTAGTGTAATAGCAAGCACGCTTGAGTTCATCAAAAGAAAAGGCCAGTCAATGCCGTTGTGGGCTAGAATTGTAATGCCATTTTTTCTTTTCATGATGCTGATGGTCAGTACACTGACATTTGGATTAAAAATGAAGTATTGTATGATCTGGCTTGGGTCAATTTGGTTGGTCAATACGTTGGCCTTATTTTTTTGGCATTCCATAGGGCTGTCCCACCGATTTAAAAAATAACACTTGCAAACTAATCTGTCATATGAAAAAAAGGAACATTTGGATATATCATAAACCAATTGCCCATAGGGGACTCCATTCCGGAAATGCTTTGATACCGGAAAATTCGTTGAAGGCATTTGAAGCCGCCATTGATAAAGGGTATCCTATTGAACTTGATGTCCACCTGTTAAAGGATAATGAAGTTGTGGTTTTCCATGACGAATCACTTGAAAGAATGTGTGGTTCCAACGAGGTAATAAATAACCTCACATCCAAAGAGATTAAGGAGTACCGCTTATTGGAATCCAGTGAACAAATTCCACTTCTCAAGGAGGTTTTTGATTTTGTCGAAGGTCGGACACCCATTCTGATCGAAATTAAAAGTTCCAAGGAAAACAAAGGCGTACTGTTGCCATTGGCCAATCTGATTAAAGGCTATTCTGGGTATGTTGCCATTCAATCCTTCAATCCATTTTATCTGAGATGGTTTGCAAAAAATGCCCCCTTGGTTGTCAGGGGTCAACTTTCAGGTTCTTTTGAAGGGGAACCTCTGGGGTATCTGATAAAGTTCTTGCTAAGGAATTATGTATTCAATTTTATGGGCAAGCCTGATTTTATTGCCCATGAGGTTGAGGATTTGAAAGAGAACCGAAAAGTGAAGCGGTTGCGAGAGAAGAACATGCCTGTTTTGGGATGGACGGTAAGGGAGGTGAAAACATTTCAAGAGTTCAAACCTTATCTTGATAATATAATCTTTGAAAACTTCCTGCCATGAGAGAACAATGGGAAGGATTGAAGGAAATGTTGAATAGTCCGGCAACATTTATAATGAGTATCACATGGACCTTGCTGTTTTCTTTATTAACCTACTTTTTGGGAGTGTTCACCGGTTGGTACCGAAAGAATATATTTTTATTTCGTTATACCTTGAGAAGAATTTGGAATATCATTCCACATAAAAAATATGTTATTCTATGGAATGACGATAATGAATCGGTGAGTGAGAATATCAAAACGCTATTGGGATCAAGGGCACCAGGGTTTAAATACAGGATAATCAGTGAACCTGATAAGTTGTTGGGGTTTCCACTTGCACCAAAACATGTACATATCATATTTTTAATCGTTTCGGATGTAACCAAGCTGGCAGAAGTCGAAAAAGTTAGGGAGCTTATCCAAAAAAGACTTATAGACTACGTTAGAAAAGGAGGAAATCTATTTGGAACCCATGATATTATTTATAAAAGATGCCGGAACACTAGTTTGCAAAAGGCGTATGGTTGTGAGATATCGAATTTTAAAAGATTTTCAAGACCAATCAAAGTAAAGATAGACGATGAGAATAAAAATCACCCCCTATTGGAGGGAATTCCCGAGGAATTTGCAATTGACGATGGTGAATTGTGTTGGGGCCAATGGGGCAATGGGGCAAAGACTTTGATAAGGACAGTAGCCCAACATAAGAACAATTCGGATGATAAGAGAATCAATGTGCCCACCTTGGTAATTCGCCATACGGGTGAGATCGGGACCTTTATCTGGTTCAATAGTGCCGATAAGTACAATGATATTGCACGGAGCATAAACGAGCCCCAAGAAGAGGTTATTCGAATCTTTGAAAACGCAATTAAGAATTCTGATAGAATAAAGAAATTTGACAACCCCATTTAATGATGTCATATAAAACTAAGATTGAATCATCTACAATGGGGATCGTGAAGATCGTTTGACAACATGGCAACCCTCACTATTAATACAGCAGCTAAGAATTACAAAGTGGTTTTGGGAGATTCTCCCAACAACTATGATTTGGCCATCGTTTCCATTGACAGTCAAGGTAACTCCGGGGAATTAAACGATTATGTACTGGAAAAATATGGTTATGAATTTCTGGGAGTAAGTGAAGAAAGTTTAAAGAAAGGTTTTCATTTCCTACGGACCCCGGATAAAAAGCCAATATTGTTTGTTGTAACCGTTGGAGAAAGCAATACATCCGAAAATCTTATTAGAAATTTGACCAATGCCCTTTTTGAAACCTCAAAATTTCTCACCTCAAAAGATATTTGGATTCCCCTCATGGGAACGGGAACGGGAGGCTTGGATTTCTTAAGCAGTTATAATGCCATTATCGGTGTCATCCAGCAATTTCATGACCTTTTTTTTACTGTAGCAATACCAAGGGATGAACGGGGAAAAACCTTCGTCGAGGAAAATAATATCGAGGTGTCTGACCCTTTGAAGAATTTACTGCCTGACATCAATTATTATTTGGGGGGCCATCTTTGGGGGGCTGATAATGACCAAATGGATCGCTTTGTTTCAAATGGTATTTGGGAGAATGGCCATGATAGCAAGGATATTGAAATCGTGAATTCGGCAAAAATTGGGGACATTGTTTTGCTTAAATCCACCTTTCAGCAAGGGGGCACCAGTTATTTACGATTAAAGGGTATTGGCTTTGTTCTAAAGAATCATGCTGATGGCCATAACCTGGAAATGAACTGGCACATCTTTGACAACTATGTGGACATTCAGAATCTAGGGAAATACAGAAATACTTTTACAAGATTGAGTGCCGAAGATGTGGAGCTGGTTTTGAATCGATTAAAGGAAGAGGTCCCCAACTTTTATCTAGTGATTGATGTGCTTTCTGCCCAACCGGCCAATATGGACATTGAGTCCAATGAATCTGAAATGGATGAAAATGCGACCATGTTTTATGGGCAGGAAGTTGGCCAGGAAATAAGGGATTATGATATCATCTTTCTTCCCAAGAGCTCATACGGTGGAGTTGGTAACAATAGTATCGCGACCCATGTGCTGGATCTTTTGGGCATTGATAAAAACGTTCTTTTGTTTTCAGAAGAAAATCTTATAGAAAATCGATATTCATTAAATGATATTGAGGCAAATGGTAAGGTCTACTTCATCGCGTTTATTGTTACCAGGGATGAGTTGAAGGAGTCCCTACCATTTGAAAAGCATTTTTTTATTGCGATTGAAAATTTTAGGAAGTCCCAATACTTTATTCGTCTCAAAGAGGAAGGGAAACATCTTAAAATCTTTGTGCCGTTTTTGGGGACTGGGCAAGCAGGAATGACCGTATACGACAGTTATAAGAATCTAATTCCTGGTATAAAGAGGATTAAATCTTTGGACATACCAAAAACGATTCGCATAAATTATCCAAGGGAATCGGATATATTCGAAATAACCAAGTTCAATGCGCGGTTCTTAATACAATTACATCTTCGGCCTTATAAAAGTGAAAGTGCTGGGGCCAGTACCATAGACAAGATTCCGTTTCATCTTGATCAAGTTGTGGATGAGGATGAATTGGGAAGGGAACCAGTTGCGAAGGCATTTGTAAACCTCATTAAGAAGGACATTTTTACCGATAAGCTTAATTATTCCTTTATGGTTCACCTACAAGGTGAATGGGGGGCCGGTAAATCTTCTTTTTTGAACTTCATCAAAAAGCATTTGTGCCTGCATGGTGAAAAATGGATAATTGTAGACTATAATGCATGGCAAAATCAACATATTGATCCGCCGTGGTGGACCATGATTGATCATATATATAGAAAATCAAAACCACAATTGGATCGCCGGGCTCGATTTCAGCTATGGCGAAAAGAAACCATTAGAAGGATTTGGCGCTATACCGGTTGGGAAAAAGTAACAATTTTACTGGTTTTTCTAGTCTGCATACTCTGTATTACTTATTTCGGGGAAGGAATTATTTCATTCTTCAATGGCATTAAAGAAAGTGAGAAGGGAATAATGACCAATGTCGAGAGTTTTGGAAAGCTCATCATAACTGCATGTTCCATAGTTGGAGTTTTGTACACATTTTCCAAATTCATTACCATTCCTTTTTTTATCAATTCATCCAAAGAGGCCAAATCTTTTGTTTTAAGGGCTTCGGACCCAATGAATAAAATAAAGAAACACTTTAATGACCTGGTAGATGATATCAACTCAAAAAAGCAAAAGCAGCAATTGGCAATTTTTATTGATGACATTGACCGCTGTGATAAGGAGTTTATTGTAAATCTATTGGAGGGTATTCAAACCCTGTTCAAAGAGAAGCGGGTCCTATACATTGTCGCAGGGGATAAGAACTGGATCACTACCAGTTTTGGTAAAGTATATAAGGACTTTGTATCCCCAGAGACCACTGAACAACGACTAGGAGAGTTTTTCCTGGAGAAAGCATTTCAGCTTTCTTTTCGAATGCCCAATATTTCAGAGGAAGCGAAGAAAAATTATTGGAACACTATTCTTGGTATTGGAAATGACCAAGGGGAAGCAAAAATAGAGCATGTGGACCAGTTATCGGAAACAAAACAAAGAGAGATTAAAAATAAGCTTTCAAATTCAAAATCTGAATTGACAAGTCCCGAATTCATGAAGCAAATGGAAGTGGATTACAATCTTTCAGAAGATACGGTATCCGATATAATAATAGAGGAAAAAAACAAGGACACAACGGAAATAAGACATTTGCTAAATGATTTTCATGAGGTGATCGATACGAATCCAAGATCTATTATCCGTTTGGCCAACAACTATACCATGATAAGGTCAACCTTGATAGCTGAACGTAGAAAGATTGATGAGCAAAAAATATTTAGATGGCTTGTGATAGAAGATTTAATGCCCGAAATAAGTAATAATTTTGTAAATCTTACAGATGTTTCCCTCATAGAGGAACGTTTGAAGGAAATAAAGGACCCAACTAAACGGAAAAACTGTTTAAGGCTACTTTTAGGCGCAAATTCAAACAATGAAGATGCTATGACCATTGAAGAGATCAAACAGATAAAAGGCTTGTGAATATAAATTACCATGGCCATGGCCATCATTCTTCATGGCCCAATTGTCGAAACTGTTTTTGATTTCAACTATCCCTCCCATACAGGGAGTGAAGTGTCGGGAAAACTTTGCGGGTTTATATACTTGAAAACCTCTCTACCTTTTTTGATGGTTTGCCAGAATAAAGTTCGAATAACTTTACAGTTTGCAAAACAATGTGCCGGAAAGCCTTCTGCTATAAAGCTGAAATGCCCATCCACGATAAGATTATATACTTCTACTTCATGATCGACCGGTATCAGGTTTTTTATTTCCAGTGAACCCGATGTTCCATCTTGGGCATGTCGGACCATTTTTTGACCTGACTTTAGTTTTTTAGCCTTTATCCATTTGCCATTACTGAGGAAGGGATGATTTTTGGTGACTTTCAAACTACTCCCATTATCGAATTGTATTTCTATTACATTTTTACTGATATGTCCTTTGACAAAGTGTAAAACGGCTTTCTCTTCAAGCTTGTTCGTTCTGTTGCAAAAAGAGAGAACTTTAGTTTCCCTCCTGATATCCTGAATCTTTAAATATCCATTGGAAGTCAATATCCTTGTATCTTTTGGAAAACAATCAGGGCCTCCTGTACGATTGTTTTCTGGACGATAGGAATGTTCTTGTTGTCTTTTTCTTTGTTCGTTATAGGTCCTGTTATTTTCTTCATTGGTCGGCATAGTCTTTTGGTTTAGATTGTTCCTAAGAAAGATAGTGATATTAATCTTTGGATTCTTGTAAGGGATATCAATTTTATGTAAACTTTCGAAAATTTAATAGAATCTTCTTTTTAAGGGATAAATAGCATTCACATAGCGGTTTAACTTATGGCAAAATGATTGTTTTTTGCCAAAATTTAATTCTTCAAGGGTCTTTAAAAATTGGTTTTTACCATCGGTAAGCCGCCCCTTGGTTTTCGTAACGGAATGTATGGCAAAACCTTCTTATGGCTTTGCTCATCCCTTCCTAAAAACCTATGGATTGGCTTGCTCATTTTAAGGGGTTTATAATAAAAGAAGCCCTTCGTTGTTTTTCGGGACATCGAAAAACAGGGCAATGCCCAAGGACTTCCAATCAGGACACCATCGCCTGCAGTCGCTTAACTTCCCGTTCGCTCCCTTAACAATGGGTCAGATGGAATTCCTAGGGCCCTCATCGAACCTGTCAAGGCCAAGACAGGTTTTGTCCATAAATAGGGTTTCCACTTCCTTGAAAATCCTAGGATTTTGCTACGTCGCGGAGCCTCCCGATTTCAGTCCGAAAGCCTTGACAGAACCCCCTTATTTTATGGTGCTACGCACGTAAGAAGCAAACAAACGCCCCTTAAAATTTGGGAAACAAAGACCAAAAAATGGAGGGGGAATTTTTAACCCTGTTTGCTGATTTATTCCAAAATGGAAAACGGCAGGCCTTTAAAACTTTTTATCATGAGTACATTGAAAAACAAAGTGCAGTTGATCGGAAACGTGGGGCAAGACCCCACCATCACAGACCTTGACAAAGGGAAACGAGTAGCGAGGTTCACCATGGCTACCAATGAACACTACAAGAATTCAGAAGGGGAACGCATCACCAATACCGAATGGCACACTGTCATCGGTTGGGGAAAATTGGCCGACATCATTGAAGGGTTCGTGACCAAGGGCAAGGAAGTTGCCATCGAAGGAAAATTGACCTCCCGTTCCTATGAGGACAAAGAGGGCAACAAACGGTACGTGACCGAGGTAGTGGCGAGTGAAATTCTATTGTTGGGCGGTAACAACGATTGATGAAATAGGGGTGTCCAAGTTTTTGGGCACCTCCTTTTTATCCATCCTTAAAAACACATGATATGGAACATCGTGTCAACGAAATACAGATCAGTTATAGGGAAAAACTCAGTACACTGAAATCCCTTTCCGTGACCAATTCCAATGAGGTAGCGAACCTATTGTTCCAAAATTGGGACAATAAGACGATAGGCCTACACGAGACCTTTAAGATCGTGCTGCTCAACCAATCCAACAAGGTCAAAGGTATCTATCCGCTCTCTCATGGGGGCATAACTGGAACCTTGGTGGATATGCGTATCCTATTTGCCATCATCCTAAAGACCCTCTCCGTGGGAATCATTTTGGCCCATAACCATCCCTCTGGACAACTCAAGGCAAGCGAACCTGACAAGCAATTGACCCGAAAGATTAAAGAGGCTGCTCAGCTTTTTGATGTCAAGGTGTTGGACCATATCATCCTTGCACCTGACGGTCGTTATTACAGTTTTGCGGACAATGCAATGATGTGAACAGAGGCTCATAGTTAAAGACCATTACTGACAATAAAACTGTCAATTGGAACCAAAACGACCCAATCATTATGATTGGGTTTTTCTGCATTTAAGCACTTAATTTCCATATCTTTATGGGATGGGTTATACCCTGATTCCAGTACGGCGATCTAATTGATTTGACTTTCCAAAAGTCCGTACCCATCGATTTAATTTTTACATAAAAGGGCAACTGGCCTTGGCCAGGTTGTTCGAGTTTTTGGTCCCGCATCGCGGGACAAAGGAGAAGCAAGAGGGTAACAGGCTGACGCCATGTTACGGTTTTGCGGTTTTTGTCAAAGCACTGATATATAGGTGATTATATGATTGTTGAAAATGAATTTTAGGGAGTTGTTGTGCATTTTTCACGGAAAAACGCCGCCAGCCCCCTAAAACTGGCAAATTTTTCACGGAAAAATGGATAAAGGATACGAAAAGGAACGGTTTGAAAGCTTGAGCATCAAAACATCGATTGCCCAAAAATTCAAGAAATTCAGTAAACAGATGGGAGCTTCCCAATCGATGACCTTGTTGTTGATGTTGGACTTTTTCGAGGCCAATAGGATTTCCCCAAAAGAATCCCTGGGACCTCATATCCATACCTTGGAAAGCCTGATCAAAAAACGGATCAATGCGGTGATGGCCGTGATCAAGGATATCGAAAAGAACCAGACCAAACCCACCGCGGCCATGATGCATGCCCTCTTCGAAGGAGAGGACCCTTCCGAAAAGAAGCCCCTGTTGACGGAACGCAAGCAAACGGCCAAGACCCTGGAATCCGAACTTCAGAACTGGATAAAGAAGAAGGAGGCACAAAAACACCTAGAACCTAAAAAATGAATCGCTATGTATATCACCATCACCCCACAGCAGACCAAGGGTAATTTCAGCCAAAGTGCGGCTGATTATGTGGCCTATCTGGAAAAGGAAAACGAGTCGCTTTCCCTTTCTGAACAGGAACACTTTTTCAATCAGAACGGGGATAAGATTACCGCGGAACAGGTCATATCGGAAATCGATGGCAATACCAAAAAGCTCAGCAAGCACGAGCCCAAGTTCTATGCCATTACCGTCAGTCCTAGCCAGGTGGAGCTGGGGCGGTTGAAGGACCATTCCAAGGACCTGAAGACCTATACCCGGGAACTGATGAAGGTCTATGCCCAATCCTTCCACCGGGAAATCCATGGCCGGGCACCGAACGTTGATGACATAAAGTATTTCGCCAAAGTGGAACACCAACGCTACTTCAAGGGAACGGATCGAGAGGTCAGGGAAAATCAGCCCATGGCCTCAAAGATCTTGGAACTCCAGCATCAAAAACGCAGGATAGTGCGAGGGGAGGAAACAGGTAATCTTGATCGAATCAAAGAAAAAATTTCCGTATTGGAACAATCCGCTCCCCACCAATTGGATGGTAAACGCATCGTCCAGGGGATGGCCAAACCCGGCCATCAGACCCATGTGCACCTTATTGTCAGCAGGAGGGATGCCAGTAACTCCGTCAGCCTTTCGCCTGGGAGCAAGTACCGGGCCTCTGAAGTGATGCTCCATGGAAAGTTGGTCAAACGGGGTTTTGATAGGGATCAGTTTTTTACCCAAGCGGAGAAAGTATTCGATGCAAAATTTGAATACCAACGGAATTTTGTGGAATACTACCCGTCCCGGAAACTGATGGTTCAGAACCCAAAACTGTACTACAGTACGATTTTAGGACTGCCCACTAATGAAAAGGCCCTTGCCCTTAAGTTGCTGGGCAAGTCAGGTCTTCACCTTCCACAGATCCCGACCAACAAAGTACAGCTGGCCCTAAAGACCATCAAGGCCCTGAAACGGGGCGTGGATGTGGCCATCAAATCAGGCTCAATCGGTATCTAAATACATCGCTTATGGAAGGAGAATGGAACATACTTTTTGTAATCGCAGTCGTGGGGGCTTTGCTTTCACTTGCACTTTACCGGTGGATACGTTTTGCCTTGGGAATCGGTTTGCTGTTCATGGTTTGCCTGGCCATAGGCCTACATAGTTTTGCTGGGTTTCCTGGACCGCAGTTGATTCTGGGATTGGTCTGTCCGCTGCTTTTGATTAATGTGGTCGGTTATGTCTTTGTAACGCCGGAAGCCCTTACGATTAAACCCACTCCTTTTCTGGTCGATATACCCTTGCAAAAGGGAAAACTCGTTTTGCAGAACATCCGGAGGGGCATCTCCATCATAGGAGCCGCAGGCAGTGGTAAAACGGAAAGTGTGGTCGCACCCCTGTTGGACCATTTTGTCCAAAACGGATTTTCAGGGGTCATCCATGATTACAAGGATTTTGAGCTTACCGAAATCGCCTATCCCTTGATTGATGCTGAAAAGGTGGACTTTTACCCCGTCGGTTTTGATCCCATCCATTATCGGGTCAATCCCATTGCACCCCGGTATATGGACTCGGAGGAAAGTGTCAACGAACTCTCCCGCGTATTGGTCGAAAACCTTTTGGAACAAAAGGAATCCGGTGCCACGGGCAGCGGAAAGTTTTTTACGGATGCCGTGGAGGGATTGTTGGGTGGGATGATCTGGAAACTGAAATCGGACTATCCTGACTATTGTACCCTGCCCCATTTGATGGCCCTTTACCAATATCTTGATATGGAAAGTCTGGAAGCCTTTCTGAAAGGGAACCATACGGCCAAGGCCATGGCCGATGCCTTTGTCAATGGCATCAAGTCGGAACGCCAGACTGCCGGGGTCCGCAGTACGCTTTCCAATGCCCTGAAGAAAATCTCCACCCAACGAAATTTTTATGTGCTTTCCGGAGATGAAGTACCCCTTGATATCAAAGAACAAAAACACCCCGTTATCGTGTCCTTGGTCAACAATCCCAAGTATGAAACGGCCTATAGTCCTACTATTGCCACCATCATCCATACCTTGACCAAGCAGATGGCCATACGCAACGCCAAGCCATCCTTTCTCTTGATGGAGGAGGCACCAACCTTACGGCTATTGAACATGCACCGTATCCCGGCTACCTTGCGGAGTTATGATATTGCCACGGTATATGTAATGCAGGACAAGGTACAGAACGATATCCTCTATGGGGACAAGGCCAGTAGAGCGATTCTGAGTAACCTATCCTACCAATTTTTTGGAAAAGTAAACGACCCGGAGACGGCCAAGTACTATGAGCGGTTTTTTGAACTCGTAAAGAAACCCACCACCAGCATCAATCGTAGCCATACCATTAATTTTGATACCCGTGTGACCACAGGCGAACGGGAGGTGAGCAAAATACGGGCCGATGTGTTCTTTCGGTTGCAACAAGGGGAGTTTATCGCCTTTGCGGATGGGAAGGAAAAAAAGGTGCAGTTCAAAAGGCCCCAGCTCCAAAAGGGGTTACCTGAACCCCCTAAGGATATAGATTTGGAGGGGAACTTTTATCGCATCCATGCGGAAATTAGGGCCCTGTTCGGGAAATGATCAGCGTAGTTTTAAGGTAAGATTTCGGCTTCCTTTGGCCTCCAATACCTTTACTTGTAGGCGTTCCTCCGAGTTCAAGGTAAACTTGGGATAGACCATCACAAAGCGAACCGAACTATTTTTGCCTATTCGTTTGGGCATTTGGAATTCGAACAGGGGAGTGATAGGCAATTCCTGGTAAGAGGCTTTCCGTTTTGGGGTGCCCAATACCTTGGATAATTGGAACTGTCCAAGAGCATATGGAACAGTGGATCGGTTCCTCAGTTCATAAACCATATAGACATGGTCATCATGGTACACTTGGTCCATGAGTTTGACCCTTATTCCTTTTTGATGTTTGCTGTGGCGGGTAGATGATTTTTTGTGCAACAATTGGGTACAGAAAAGTGTAAAGTGTTCCTCTTTGGTAGAAGCGGTTTTCTGTATGCAATCTTGTGCTGAAGGACCATTGGAAGAATGCTGAAAAGGGTTTGCCAAGCGTTGGTCGGGGTTTATGAAATAATGCAATTGGGGAAGGTGTTCCCGATAGGCGAGGTTAAAGGAATAGAGGTCCCCTGTGGTGGTCCGTACCAATAAATTGCTTTCTTGATTTTTTTCAGCCTGCAGCAATCCCAAGTTGTCCGCTTGTTCCCTATTGAAATTAAAGGCAAAGTTAGAGGAACCGGTCATGCCCGTTTGGATGGGATCCGTAAAGGAAAGGGACACCACCTGATGGTCATTGGCATAGATGGTGTCCAAGCTTTGACCTGGGGCTTGGATAGCGAAAAGGAGACATGAGATGATGGGGAAAAGGTTATGATTTTTCATGGTTTTGCTTTTTATGTTACTGTTTTGGTTTTAGAAGCAGGCGATGGCCATCCAAAATGGTCACCTTCTGCTTGCGCTGGCTGCGTTGGAATATGCTCTTAAGACCCCTTACTTGGGGCAAACCGGCAATATTGATATCCTGTACCATATCGTCCATGACCTCTTGGGCAGCTTCCTCCCGCAGGGAGTTTTCCAAGTAGAGGCCTGCAAGGCCATCCTGGAGGTCAAAGGCTTCCCATTGCAAGGGAACGTGGTCAATTTGGGTGATGTTTAAGATGGTCCGATTGGGTCGGAAACGCACCGTACCGAATAAAGTCGAGTATATTGAGAAACGATGGCCGTTGATAATGGTAGGTTCCACCAAGCGCAACCGGATGCGGCTGTTTTTTCGTAAGACTTGTTTGCCGTCCACTTCGACCACAATGCCTTTAGTGGTCTCACTTTCCAGAACCTTAGGATGGGAGGCAAAGAACAGTTGCTGGTCCAAAGTCATTTCGGCAGCGGTAATGGAGTTGTCCGGTAGCGGTTCTTCGATTTTGATTGGTTCGGCTTTCGGTTCGACTCGTGGGGTTTCTTCCAAAGGTTGAACACGGTCTCGATGTGGGGAAAAGTTGCCTGAGCTGTACACACTATCAATGATACGCTGTTTCTCATATTCCATATAGTCCGGATTGAAATAGCCCTTGTCATCGACCATATGATCCGGGTAGATTTGGGGAGCTGTGGTCTCGCGCTCTTCATTGAGATCATCCAGAGCCTCCATCTTGGATCCATACACTTTTTGGTTTTCCTCCAGATCGGGCATGGGGATACGGTCCGGTCTCAGTTCGGTTTTCTTGTCCTTACCAAGGGTGAAGATGGAGTAGGCCACGATAAAAAGGACCACCCCTATCAGAACCAATACAAATACAATCTTATTTTGCTGGGGTTTCATAGGCTTCTATTTTACGGAGGGAGTTTTCAAAAAAATCAGTGATCAACAACCCATGGGGGTTGTGAGGGAAATTTCGGGCCACTTGGATGAGTTTGCCCGTAGTAATTAATTCATAGGTGTCGGTGACAGCACCTCGATTGATGCGGATTAAGGTCCGGGTCTGGAAGGCATAGGGTTCCTGGGTCATATCAATTTGGGAATCGATGCGTTCCACCTGTTGGACCAAGGAATATTGCAACAATCGGTTATAGAAGCCATCGGCTTTCTTTTGCCGGTATACGGCATCCACAGATGCATTGCCCAACCATAGGGCCTTTTCCATGTTCTTTTCATAACTGTTGGCTTCCACACCATAGAACCAAGTGTGGAACTGCTCTAGGTGGGCCAGAGCCTCGACTTCTAGATTTTCCCGTTGAGAGGCCAGTTGAAGGGGGATGACGGCTCCAGTTGAACTTACTACAAAGGCTTTGTCCATACTTTCTTTGTAAACCTTGACCATTAGGCTGACGGAGATGATACAGACTAACCCTGTCATGATGATTAAGGCCAAAACCACAAATCGGTTCAGCTGTAAAACCTGTTGGATATTTTTAAAAGGTATTTTCATAGGTATTTATCCGGTGAACAAGCGCAACGTAAAACCCGTGGCCTTCCGGTACAGTTTGAATTTGAGCAACACGATAAATCCGATGGACCCCAGCTGGATGACCGGGGCAAAGAACTCACTGCCCCAATCCGAACCGAACAGGCTGCCCCAAAAGTTGGTGTTGATCTCGGTATAGAGGTTATTGACGAACACATTGACCAAGAAAAAGGCGGGAACCAACATATAGACCCCGGCATAGAGCTTGAAATAGGTGTAGGCCAGATTGCGGAACTTTTCAAAAACGGACAAACTGATGACCAAAGGGAAAAAAGCCTGAAGGATTCCCAAAAGAAAATAACGCTCCGCTAGAAAGAGGGGATAGATAAAAATATCCAACAACCATAAGATGACGCCTATGATAAAAGCGAGCATTTTTAGGCCGTATAAAGGAGTAACAAGGGCCTCATACAATATGGCCATGGCCTTTTTGGCGGCTTCCAAGGCACCCACATCCCGTTCCAGGTCCACATCCTGTAGCTGTAAGGGGAGGAGTGCCGGAGCCGTGTCTCGGTACTGGGATTCGATGGCGACCAAAATGCCGTCAAAGACTTCTAATACCTGTGTGGAAAAGATGACCAAGAGGACAATTAAAAGGTTCTTGGCCAAGTCTGTAGGGGTGAGACCCCAGGTATGGCCATCAGTGGTGGCGATGCCCTCGTTGTATTTCTTCAGGATGTTGATCAGAAAGAACAATACGGCCAAGGTTTTCATCCCAACAATGGTGTATTGGGAAAAATCACTGTCCTTGATGGTCTGAAAGACCGCGTCCACATATTCCAAACCGATGCCTAAAAAGAATCCAGCCATTAATATTCGATTTCGCGGTTGTTGATGATGTCCTGCATTTTCCGAAAGGAGATGATTTCCCTGTAGCGTTTGGTCTTGACCTCCAGTTCGGCCACCATTTCTTGGGATTGGACTTTCTTATCCATCAATATGGCAGTACGCTCAGCGTCGGTCATCTTCAAAAAGTCGCTAGAAAGGATCTGGTTGACAAAGTCCAAATCATCAATGGCCGTATCCATGATTTGCTCAAAGGAGCGTGATACTTGCTCTACTTCCCCTGCCTTTATATAAGGGGAGTTCAATATCTCCCTGAGATCCGTCTGTACGGTACGGAAAAGAATCTCATTGTTCTTGGTCAGCTCCTGTAGGGCCTTCAATTGTTTGATCGTATTGTTGACCCTAACGATATTGTCCTTTTGTTCTTTTAAAAACTGTACGGTTTTCAACAGTTCAGAGGTCTGTTTGGCAGATTCGACCAAGGATTTGGCCATGCTGATAAAATTGGTATTGTCATATACCGGCATCCCCTGGCAGGCAGCGCCTGCTGGCAGTAATAGGGTAGTGGTTAGGGCGAATATTAAGATTAGGGCGTTTTTCCTGATGGACACATTCTTATTTGTTTTCATAAGAGTTCTTTTTGGGGTGAATAAATGCTTTGATGGCCTGCTCCATATCCTGGGTCTTTTCATAGAGCTGTATGATCTGGGTGCTTTCTCTGCCATCAGTGAGGTAGGCAGCGTACACTTCGGGCGGGACTTCCAAACGGTAGATGTTGCTCTCCTTCCCGATTTTGATAAATATCTCGGTGTGCTTTCGTTCCCCGGTCAAATTGTTGCGAATGGACTTCAACTGGTCAAGGTCATGGCTAGAGAGGTTGAGCCGCTTCTGCAGTGCGTCGTAGCCTTTCTCATTCCGCAGACTGTAGATAACCTGGGTGTTTTCAAGAATACTGGCCGAAGTGGAGTTCTGGGGCAATTGGTTGATGGATTGCAGGATGATGCCGATGGCCCCGTTCTGTTTTCGGATGGCCTGATAGTAGAACTCCACACTTTCCAAGACGTTGGGGAATTTCAACTGCTTGGCAAATTCATCAAAAAGGATGATGCCTCGTTCGGAACGGTTACGCCAAATGGTCCGTTGGATGGCCGACTTGATGAGCTTGAGCATCACGGATAGGATTTCCTTATTGTCCCTGACCTCGTCGAGTTCAAATATGATGAGCCGTTTGTCCTCGATGGTATATGTCTGATCAGCCCCGGTATTGAATAGAAAGCTGTAGGGACCAACTTCCACATATTCCGATAGGATGTGAAGAAAATCATAGGTGCTGAAGTGGGATTCCTTGATCTGAAGTTCTTGGATCAGTTTGTCTTTCCAGTCATCCACAAACTGATAGAGGGAAGCCAAGGAATGATTCTGTCTGACTTTTTTGTAATAAAGCAGCAACACCTTTTTGATGGCTACTTCTTGCGATTTGGAAGGTCTGTCAGCCGCAAGGAGTTCCAAGAGAAAAACAGCAAGGTCTTCCAAACGCTCTGGGGTCAAGTCGGAATCATCAGAAATATAAAAAGGATTGATTCCAAGGTTTTTTCCTTGCTCGTAACGCAGGATGATATGTTGATCGGGATAGAGCTTTGCAAACTTGGCATAGGAGCCGCCCAAATCGATAAGTACCAGCCGAACACCCTGCTCAAAATACTGTCGTAAGATATTGTTCGCCAAAAAGGATTTGCCTTCCCCTGTTGGGGCGAAAATGGCAAAGTTCCGGGCCTTGATGCGTTTCTTTTGTTCGTCCCATACATCCTTCAGTACCGGGATGTTGTACTGGCGGTCATTGAAGATGATACCTGTGGCATCGGATGTATAGTTCGTGTTGTTGATGTAGAGACATAAGGCATGCTTCAAATCTGTTACATAGAGATCTTCGTTGGAAAAGTTGGTGGCATGGCCGGGATGGGAATTCAAAAAGTAATGCTTGCGTTCCTCGCCATTTGGGTAATAGGGAAGGATGTCCAACTCCTTAAAACCCGCCTTGATTTTGGATGCAATCCGTTTTACCTGTTCGGCCTCCGAATGCCAGAAGATGATATTGAGATGTCCCCGGATGATGCGTGACGAATCATCCGTATTGATTTGGTCCAAAATATGCTGGACCTTTTTGAGGACCACCTTGTTCTGGGAACCGAAATTGGAACTTTTGGTTAGTTCCTCCACTTTTTTGTCCAAGAGCTTACGCCATTTGTGTTTGTCATCCAGATAGAGGATATGATTCACCATGTGGGTCTCGTTAAGGTCAAGACCCAGGCCGTCGATAAAACCTTGATGAAAGGTAAAATCGTCCGAGGTGAATTTTTCATTGGTCTTACTGCTCTGGACAGGTCCTCCAAAACAAGCTTCGTTGTTGACGGCAATGACATCAAAGAAATGGTCGCCGATTTCGATTTGTTTTTTATCCATTAGAACATCCGTGTCAAAACCAACATTGAAACCGTTGTAATAATTGTTCGTATGAGTAAGAATGTCAGCGGGCGCAAGTGGCACCAACGACACACGCTGGCTATTGTTGATATATGAGACGGCATCATTGACGGAATTGATGAACTCCGCCACTTGTACATCTAGTTTTCGATGAAAGCCTTTTTCCGTTTTCCTGAATGGGTTGACATATTTGGAAGCGTTGAGCGTTTTGTCCAAGGGCAGTATGAAGAATAGATAGCTTTGATGGCTCAGGTGCTCCCTACCATGAAAATAGTCATGGGTGGCCTTTTCCAAAAAAGTACGGTCAGGCAATTGTTCGGCATCATATCCCACTTTTTGGTAAATGTCCTGTTTATGGATGACCGTGCCTGTGGGAAGTGACTTGAATGCTTGAAACCACATGCTGTGCAGTTCCTCAAAATCTTGCCCGGAGAGGGAATGGATTTCGGGAAGAACTACTTCATAGCACAAGACCACATTCCCGTTGTTAGCAAAGACCACATGGTTTTGGATGTCCAGGATGGGATGATGGGAATGAAGATTGATTCTATGCATAGGAAAGAGGACTTAGTTTTTTGTTGCTGATGATGCGGGGGAAAACCTTTTGAACGGAAAGTAATTGAGGGGCTTTGGCCCACTGCACCAATACCCCATATAAGAAGGTATTGGTGACAAGCAGGACAACGATGACACCAAAACTGAAAGAAAATATGATGATTAATAGGGAGCCGATAACGGATACCATCATCAGGGCAAAGAGGGAGATGGGAAGTCCCATAATCATGGTCCTCTTACGGATGTTTCGATAGATCTCGAACTTCTTCATTTTACACCACAATTCCGATGAGGTAGGTAAAGATGCCTACAACTGCCCCAGCAATTAGAACAAAGACCAATACCCGGGTGATGCCTTTTTTAAGATCGGCATTTTCGCCGAAGAAGTGTCCGGCATTGAACAGGAAACCTACTAAAAAGATGACACCAAGGATGATGGGGAAGATGGTCCGAATGGTATCGGAAATATCATTGACGGAATCCTCGATACCACCGATCTGGGCCAAAATGGAACTGGAAACAAATAATAAAAGAATAGTGATGAAATGTGATTTTCGCATATCGTAAACTGTTTGGGATTACTCGGTTTTTGATATGTGAAAAGTAGTGGATAATAAATTTTAAAAAATTGATTATCAGTTATTTGTGAATAAAATAAAATATAGTTTCGAATGGTTCAATATAGTGTCAGTTGAGATGAAAATGAATGAAATTCCGAACGTTGATGTTGATAACCACAAAATTTGAGCAAGGAAGGACTTGGGAAAAAGCCCGATTCAGGCCGTTCCCATGGCTTATAGTGTCCATAACTCTTCAAGAATTAAGTAATCGGTAGACCATTTAATTTATTTGACAATCAGAATGATTAGATTATTCATGATCCTTTTCCAATGGATCGATCTCGTTGGCCTTTTGGGAAGCCCAATTCAAGTATTCCTGAAGTTTTTGTCCCTGGAATTCTTCCTTATGGTTTAGTTTTTTGCCCAGTGTGTTCAAGTAACTCCTAATCATAATAGCTTTTTGATGTTTTTCGGCGTCTAGTATCAATTGATTGAACTTTTCTGCTTCAAGTGCTTTCTTCTTGGCAATCTCAACTTCTTTCTCCTTTTGGATACGATTTCTTTCCTCTTGGATGCGCTGCTCTTCCCTGAGATCCGCCCATTGTCTGCTGTCCTTGTCCAGATATTCATAAATGGTCATCAGGTAATCCTCCAACCTTTTAGTTTTTTTATCCATCCACCCCTTTCGGGCATAGGACCCAATCTGGAATTCGAGCAGTTCACTTTTTTCATAGCGTTCGCTACCATACCCCAATGCATCCTTGTCCCTTTTCCTGAAATATTTTTGCCTTAGGTTGATCTCAGTAAGTTGTCCGTACATTTCAATATGACATCGATTATATTCGAAAGTGATACCATGGCCATTTTCCTCCAAGAGGAAGATTATATCGCTCATGAACCTAAAGGCTCTCCCCCTCAATTTAGGCTCAACGGATATCGGTAAAAATGAACCATTGTATTTTTGCTTTTCCTCCCAGCTCCTTCGCTCTTTTATTTTATCTAATCTTTTTAATTCGATTTTTGTTTTTTGAACGAGTGGGTGTAAAGTTTTTTGCATAAGTGTAATCCTATAAAATTTTATTTATATGTATTTTCGGGAAGCAACTTAAATCGTAAATTTTTTGGATTAGCCAGGCGCAGAAAATATAGAATCAATTTATTGAGAGAGGGCACAAAAATGTTAAAATGGATTTATAAAAGGTCCTTTATTATTCTAATCAAATCGAATGATTCCTCTTCAATCCACTCCTCCTTTTCAATTAGGGTTTTGATAAGTTGTATATCTCTCTTAGAAAAGTTTTCAATTTTGAGTCCAGAAAAGGTTTTTGTTAAATCCCAATGACTGTCATGATAATCAATATAAGTACTTCTTCTTTTATGGGGCTCATTTGGATATAGAAGCTGAATATTCTTATTACGTTCCTTAAGTTTCTCGTTAATTCTGGTAAAAATCTCAAGCCCAGCTTTATCCCAATCGCAAGAATAATAGATGGGTTTCATTAATTCATATTCGTCGATATCGTCAATGATCGCGATATTGTTCCCCCCTACATACCACATTTTTACTTGTGCTTCTTTAGCAATCCAAGGTTGCTTTAAAAAGGATTTGTTCTCACACATCACAATGGCTTTAGGGCTCTTATTATCAACAACTAATCGCCATTGATTCTCTTTTTTATCTAAGGAGAACCTTTCTATATTTAATATCTTAAAGACTGCATCTCTTACGCTTTTTTTGTTTTTTAAATATTTGGATATATCAAAAAATTCGTTTGAGAAATCTTCTATCGTAGTCGGGTTATTTTTTAACTCTTCTTTATTTTCAGCGATGAGCATTAGGGTTTTAATGTCTTCAATCGAAAACCCTTTATTAGCTGTAGGTTTTATATCATTTTCTATAAGAAACCTTTTGGCCTCATCATGAGTTTTTTTAAACTCCTGCTCGTAAAAATCCTCATATTTTTCGGTTGGAATTATAACTTTTATATTATCTGGTTTTAAATCCAGAATACCCTTATCATGGATTAGGTAGTTAATATATGGATGGCTTTGAATGACTGCTCTTGTTCTTTTAAGATGATACAAATCATCAAGTGCTTTCAACTCTTTCCAAGTAATATTCTTATTCATCATCTGATAAGGATTGGACATATAGGTCTATATCCTCAGTCACTTCATCTGAAAATATTCCTAGGGGAGGTACAAAACTATCTACATCTGCCAAATTGTTTTCATTCATAATATAGATATATTGACCATTATAGGTGATTTCTCCAGCAGTTTCAATGGCCATGGTAACAATTTGATACTTTTCCTCTTTCGCTAGTTCATGTAGCATATCATAATTACTTCCTAAGCCTTCTGCTTCATCTATTGGCATGATTTTTAATCCATCCCTGCCTTCTTCCTCAATTAACGAAAGTCTTGCCAGGCATAATAGTGCGTTAGCTGCATAAGTTTGACCATTACTACCAGAATTTACTTCTTCGTTTTCGAGTTTAAGCTCAAAAACCAAGTCGAAATAAGATTTGGGATTCATTAAATCTTCTGGTTCCACTTTAGTACTACCTCCAAGTTTTCGAAACGCCTTGATCATCATTTCATTAATGTCAATTTCCTCTCTGAGTTCACTAAACAAACCTGTATAGCTCAACTGGTTGTGCAGCTGCTTCCTGAAAGTTGTCAGCCAATTATCTGGGTAGTGAATTGACTTTTTAGACGTCAATGATGCCTTGTTACCACCTGTTATACCTCTTTTTCCCTTTTTGAGAAAGCTGTCAATTTCATTAATCTTTGTTAGATAACCAGAATAGATTTTATAAACATCATTGAATATGCTTCCCAAAATTTCTACTTTTCTGGATCCAATTTCCTGAATGTCTTGAGTTAGTTTATTTAATCTATCAACTATATCATTTTCAATTAGATCTTCATTGACTTTGGTGCTAGGAAATACGGTTGGTAAAAGATGATTTGCCAATTGCCCAATTGAAGCCGTTTCATCATAGGGAAGATCTTTGGTTATCATTTTTAAATACTCGATATAGGAAAGTTGCGCCGAGTTTGCCTTAGATTGAAAAGAATCCCTCCCATCATCTGGATTCTCATTTTCTTCAATTTTTTCATCAAACTTAAGTGACGATTTAAGTAGTTGCTCGTTTAAACTTTTTGCTTCATCGATTTCATCTTCTGCCAAGGTAAGCTGCTTTTCCTTCTTCTCAATTTCTTCATCCAATTCCTTGATAGTACCTAAAAGTTTATATTTTAAATCAGATAGTTTTTGTTGATTAATTATGTTTTTAGTGTGCGCATTAAAATATGATTTTTCATCAAAGTCTTGTTCTTTCAAATACTCAAAGTTCTCAGCCAACCGTTTTTCTTCCACCATAATTTGTTCTTCTATTAATTGGTCATCGATAGAAATATCATCTTCAAAAAGTTCGGTCTCTAATTGTTTGGCTCTTTTTTGGTAATTTTCCTGTTGGCTCTTTCTGCTAGTATATTCTTCATACTGCTTCTTTAAAGAATCATGTTTTAGGAGAATTTTGGTTTTGTTTTTATGTACCTGCAGGTGATGTGTAAAAGAATCTTCCGTAATACCTTTCAAACCTTCATCAATTTTGAATTTGAGTAATTCATCTTTTCTGTTGAAAAGGCCAATATGCTTTTCAAGATTACTATATTCAAAAAGTTTGTTTTTAAGGTGTTCTTTATTTTTCTTTTTATCTTTTAGCTTTGACAATTTCTTTTCAACACCTTCCTTTAATTTAGATAGAGAATTTTCAACCTCACTTGGATCTTCAATATTTAAAACTTGATGCTCTGAATATGTAATGAACTCATAGACACCATCTAAATTGAGCCAAAATCCATTTTTGGTTCTGTCCTTGATGTTTGAGTCAATATTCTGAAATAGATGCTCCGGATACGGGACATACCTTTTGGAATTTTCCTCTAGAGGCTTGATTTTACCGAATTTTTGGAAGTAAATTAAAATACTTTCAAGGGTATGTGATAGAGGAAATTTTAGATTATCAATAGCCCAATTTACCAAAGTTTCAGGATTGTTCAAATCAGAAAATCTTGATAATGATTCGAGTTCTTCTATTTCCTTTTCAAGCTCTTTAATTTTTTCGGGGTATTCATTTATTTCGATTTTGTATTCCGTTAACCAATTAGACACTTTAAAGGAATCCAGAATAGTGTTGTCAGAAAGGAATTTTATGAATTCTTGTAATTCCGTTTTATCATTATTCTTTACCTGCTGAGACGTATACCATTGATTCACTTTTTGTATATCATTGCCATGAGTAGAAAGCCATTTTTCTACAACTTCAATTTGCAGTTTAGATTGACTAACATCAAAAAATTGTTTTTCTATGTCATCTCCACTTTCATCCTCCTTAGTCAATTGCTTTACTTTGATTCTAATATCAAGCAACTCTTTGAAGTTATTTATTTTTAACTTCAAAAGTTCGTTATCAACAAATCTAAGTTCGTCTCTTTTAATTCTTAGATCTTTAATAATTCCAAGCTTTTCCTCGGTGCATTTCCTCTTAAAGCTGTTCCAATAGCTGAACTTTTTTATTAGGTAATCTGAGTAGATAGTTTTATAGTTTTTTTGTTTTTCAAGAACAGTTTTCAGTAATAACTGCTTTTCATTTATTAGTCTGATTTCTTCAGAATATCTTTTATGCTCATGGAAATCATTACTTATATTTTCAACTTCTTCATTGTATTTTTCTTTTATGGCATTTTTATCATCATCACCAAAAAGAAATCTTTTTAAATCCTCAGATTCAGTCTTAAAACCTTTACCCCTCGAGAAAGACCTTAGAATACTTGCATAGGTTTTGAGAGTTTCATTTTTAGTTAAGTCTAACGACAGGATATTATTTGCATAAAGGATTTGATGGTAGTTTTTTCTTTTGAAGGATTTCATTCTAGCAAACTCAACCTTTTCGCACAGATTCTTTAAGGTATCAATCTTATTATCTATGAGTAGTTCCTTATTCAAAACAGGCTTATCCAAAACAGTCAGATTATCCCAATCATAACCATTTTGAATGATGAACATTTCAACCGCATTACTTGTTCCTTCAATATAAACTCCAATGACTAGATATTTTTTTGGACTAACTTCAATATTTAGAAATACGTAACCTCTAGATACTGAATGTCCTTTTTTGGAAATTAGCATTCCTTTGACATCTCTCTGCTTATTATTTCCTTCGGTCGCAGATTTAAATTCACTAGAGCCAATTAAAACCAATTGGATCATATCTGCTATCATACTCTTTCCACTTCCACTCTCGCCACTGAAATCTGTTCTATAGGGATGGAAAAGATAATCGGCATTAAAATGCTGCTTAATGCCAATGGTGGAAAGACTATATATACGAGGGTAATTATTCTGCATTTTTCATCTCATTTATCAAATCATCAATGGTTTCAATTTGAGGTTGATAGATAATTCGCAGGCGCTCAAACGATGGCATTACTTTGAATTTATCTTTCTCATCTTCGCTTTCCCACATTAACCAACCCAAGTCCCCAAATTTTTCAAAGGCCTTGGATATTACTGCTTCAAATCTTTGGTCACTCAAGTCCGTTCCCTTATCGGAAGAATTATCATTAATGAGTTTTCTCAATGCATTTTTTTGTTCCTCATATTCTTCATGCAATAGGGTCGTGAATTCAGATACACTATCTAGCTCTATATTTCCATCTAGCTTGGACATTTTTAGGAATAACATTCCTATAATAATATATTCACTCTTTAAATAATCCCTATTGTCGGAAGGTACATTTCCTCTTCCATCTTCGTTGAAGTTTAAATAGTAGTAATTGTTAAAATCGGTACCTTCTTTTATGAGATTAAGATTGAAAAAATCCTTATAATAGTCCTTTAGGGATTCGTAGTTATCGGACTCGTTTAAAAACCGATATAAATTCACGTTCAATGGATATTCCCTTTGAATATGGATACCACTTCTGAGTGTATAATCAAGCTTTGCGAAAACACTTTTTGACTTTCTGTTGCTCAAAAATGCGTACGGTACTATTTTTTCTGAATTACCATTTTCCATAAGGATATTCCATTATTTATTGCGTCATGTACAGGTTCTGTTTCAATACTCAATTTGTATTGATTCCTATACGTTGCGTTTTTTCTAATGATATTGTGGGCTGTCTTAACGGCGATTGGAAGTTGGTCTTCTTCAAGAATTTTGAAGAAAAGGCGGGTGAAGTCCAGATAATGTTTTTCCTCCACTTCTTTAAATATAAAATCGGTCCAGTATCCTATTCTTTCTTTATCCCTTTTCCATTTTAGTGTTTTTTCCAACAATTCTTTCCTCTTTTTGAAATCAACTGTTCTTTGAGTGACTTCAATAGGCAGTTTTGGACTTATTTCTCTTGAGGGAACAACATTGAACTTTAAATTGTCTATAGAAGACTTTACGATTATCCCTGAAAGACTATTGGGAAACTGTATTCGTTTTGTTCCTTGATCTTTAACCACCACCGAATGTTGAAGTAAATAGTCAATAAACTTATTAGTTTTTCTATCAAAATTCTTTTTGTTAAAATCGTAAATAAACTCTCTAATTCTTGGCTTTATTTTTTCTATTCTTTTACTTACTTGCTCTAATTGGCTTCTAGAATTATCATGAAATTTTTGAACCCTGTGAATATTTGAAATGTTGTTTTCCGCTTTATTCTCTTCAAGAAGACCTATCAAGAGGTCATCTATGTCATAAGAAATTTGAAATGCATTTCTGAGCTCTGATGCTTGTTCCTTGATTATTTCCAAACGTATCTCAATACCTTTGAGAATTTCCAATATATTTTGGTTTTCTGAATTTATTCCTGTTTTAAAATCTTTTACGGACTCGTTTACCTGTTGGTCCAATATTTCGATTTGGGAAGTAAGTTCAGGAAGCCTAATCTCAAAATGGTCTTCGATCCATTCATTGAAATCCCTATTTTCTTCGATATTTTCAGTGAGACTTTTATGTAATTCTGCAAAGAATCGCTTAATCTTTGCTGGATTATACTTTTCGATTAATCGTTTTTCGATATTCTGACAAAGCTCTAATCCATATTTTTTGAATTGGTAGGTTTTCTTTGAGGCATTGCGCCACAGGAAAGACTCTTGAAACCTAAGTATTATTGAATTGTTTCTGTTGTATTCTGTCCGAGAACTTTCGTTGCCTTGGTCTTTGAAAACCTTAGTAATAGTTGAAATAATATTCTCTTCTGTAAAGTCTTTATCCTTATATTTTGCATATAGAGAGAGAAGAATCAATCCATCATTTTTCTCTGGAATTAATTTTTCATATTGTTCTTTCGCCTCTCTATATAGGTTAAAGCTGTCCATAACTAGACAATTTCTTTTAAATAGTAATCCCTTAAAATTTCCTTGAATTTCTCGGAGTTCAATCTATTGGCTCTTTCTAATATGTCTTTTTGATTTAGATAATCGAAGTCAAATTTTCTCACTTTGGACTTTGTGTCTTTCAAAAGCTTGGCTGAGTCCTCAGTGAACCCTCCTGTACTCCATATCTCAAATCGTTGTCTTTTTTCTGGGTATCTTGTAGATAACCAACCTCTAATTTCCTTAACCTTCTCAGATAAATAAACCTCTATGTAATCTAGGTCAACAGGATAATTATATCCCTTACATTCAACCACACATACTTCATTTTCTGTAATAGCAAGAACATCAATCTCTCTAGTTCTGGTATTATTTAGAACAGGTATTCGTTTTCCAATATTGATTGATTGAGCGTATTTGCTGAAGTAAAAGCCAACAGCAAGTTCAAATAAATCTCCTCTTAAGTTATTGGTTTTACCATCAATGAGTTTGGACAGTTTACTCATAAGAGAAAGGTACTTTTCAGGCTCTTTTTTTAATATGGCACCTGCATTTGTAACCGTATTTATCAGACTTTTGATTAATTCACTGTAATCCTTACCATATAATTCCTTAATAGATGCTACTAATACACCATTACTTTTTAATTGATTAAGTGCTTTTACGGCTATTCCATCTACTATTAGAACCGGTAATAATTTAATAGTTGGATTGGAAGCTTTGATTGCCGCTAACTTTTTAATAAAAAAACTTATCGAGTCTTCATCAGTCACGTTACCCATTAAAATATCTGCAACTAAAAACCCTGGTTTTTTTTGTTTACCATTATATCCTACTAAGCCTTCTATGTATGTGGGAGCTGTAAATGCAAATTGAAAGCCTCCAACAACATTATTATTTTTACCTTTCTTAAAGGAAACTAGACCTATATTTTTGCTCCATGTTTCAAAGTGTTGAAGAATGAGTTTCTTTGATAATTGTATACCCTTAATATGACGAAAATTTGGAGCTGCTTGCTCAGCAATAAGTATGTGAAGACCATATTCACCATCTTGCGTTTCCCTTACTAGGTTGTGCTTTTTAAGCTTTTCAATTAGTGTTGAGAATTTCATATGCCCAGATAGCGCTATTACGGGACTAATTGAATAGTTTGGCAATTCGTAAATTGGAACTATTCCATGATGGTACTTAATTGCGTTTATTACAGCAAAGCATCTCTTAGCATCAGATTTAAATGCATTAACTATTGCATCAAAATAATCTGAATTTTGAAAATTGTCTGCATGATAAATAAAAGATTTTTTATCAGAAAAAAGACCTGTAATTTTATGAATTGGGCTATTCAGTCTTTGGATTCGTTTGCGTGCGGCATCATTTGAAACCCTTTGATTTTTCTCGATATATTTGGCCAAGTCCCCAGATAAAATACCCCCCTTTTTTTTAATGTAGTTCTCTATTTTTGTCACACCACGCTATTTATATTAAACTAACTATCTCGGACATCTATTTTTTTTAAATCAATTAGATAATCTCAACATTCAACTCACTTAACTTTTGTTTGGTTTTGTTACCAATAGGTTCTATACAAGAAATACATAGAACTTTTCTAGCCCTACTAAAAGCAACATAACCTAACCTTGGATAATCACTGGTGTTTTTATCATTATGCGAATCCCTAACATCAACGTTTGTTTCTAACCATAGATTGAGCTCATTCTCTGTTTTTGCAACGGCTAGAACTGCATCAACCTCCAAACCTTTAAATCTGTGTATGTTTGATACCATTAATGCATCAGTTCTTTTCTGAGCCTCGATAGACATCCTTAGATTATCTATTTTAAAGGGTATTCGATTTTTAGCTTGAAGTTTTAGTGTTTCAGTTATAAATTTTACAAATGTATTCTCGTTGGTAATTTCACCTTTTCTAATAGCTCTTACTATTTTCACGCATTTCACACGTAGTTCAAAAGGTGTTTCTTTGTACTTCTCACAGTATAATGATTGACTTGTATCCAAAACTGCTAAAAGAGTGTCTTTGATTTCATTTATGGGAGATACATTTATGGACTTATCTGGAGATATATAATTTCCATTTAAAGCGGCAATTGCCTTTTTTACTAAATGATTTTCCTTAGCAATAATACCCCGTTCTTCAAAAGAGATGCGGTGCTTTTCACAAATCGAAAAAAATGATGGTAGCATCTTTGTTATATCAGCTGATACGTTAATAAATTTGACACCCTCTCCAGTTATAGAGTTAACCCTTTCCTGTTCGAATGTTTCATCTCCATACCTCCTTTGGCTGAAATTGTTTAAAAAATCAACAATGGGCTGTGCTGATCTACGATTAGATTTATTTAGTGTTGTAATATATTGTGAGTTTCTCGAAGCCTTTAGAATTGGAAGGTTATTGAATTTTTTTATTGAGGAGTCAAAACTTTGAATATATTGCTCAGGATCACCTACACAATAAATAATGGTTTGCTTTTGTTTGCGAAGCCCTTCAATAATTCCAAATATTTTATTGTTAGTGTCCTGAAATTCATCAACAAAAAGGTATTGAATTCGGTAACCTATTATTTCTTTTATGCGCTTGTTACTAAAACACTCCTCTGCAAGAACTAATGTTTGGTCATAGGTAATGTAACCGTCTTTGAGCAAAGCACGTTTTACTTTACTGCGGATAGCACTAATAGCTTTTATATCATCTGGTTTTTTCTGACTCTTGAACAACTTTTCTAAAACATTTTCTGTACCACACTGAATGAACAATTTTTCACCTTTTATTTCATTGTTATTTATGCTCGCATATGGAATAACAATAAATCTATTTAGGAATGAATGGGTGGTGCCAATAAAAAGGTTTGGAGGAATTGATATTCTTTTGGAAAGTCGTTTTTTTATGTTCTGAGTTGCGGAATTTGTATATGTGATTACCACCATATACCGATGACTCTCAAGGTTAGGCAAAGTCTTTATTATTTCATCAACCATCCCATGGGTCTTTCCAGCTCCTGGTCCGGCTATTACCAATTTAGGTTTTACTACCTGCATCTAATTTAGTTTTAGGCAAGTGAATGTTATCTATACCTTTGACAATGTAATCTGGTATTAAAAATCCTGAATCATCTTCGTGCAGTTTTAAAGAAAGCTGTAATGCAAACTCACTTTTATATCCAGCTATTAGAGAAAAAAACGGTTCAATCGATATAGAATTTTCTCCAATACTATGTACCAATTCTTTACCTGCAATTGGTCTCACTGTTTTTAAAACCTCACATAAAATATCTTTACCGGAGCCTGAACTATTAGACGCTATAATGTCCTTTTCAAAGGTTGATAGTGTAGTTACCCGAACATCTATTCTTGAATCAGTTTCATATTCCTTTTGAAGTGCTTCTCCACGATTTTCATTCTTAGTACCTGTGTCTCTATCGGTGAGAACTAAGCATCTGGTATGAAAGCCATTTTTAATGACAGCCAGAAAATTTTTAAATGCTAGGCCATTGACATTAACAACGGCACAAGAAGTTTGTTCGATAGTTTGTTTTGTATGTATTTTATAAAAGGTTGGAAACAATAGTTTTTCCGAAATTCCTTCAACTAAAACCAATTTTCTAGAATAGAACAAGTTTATATTTTCTGAATCGAGGTACTTTTTTAAGTAATTAATTTGGCTTTTTTCTTCAACACTATCACCGAATCCTTCTAGTATGTAATGAGGTTGAACTTTATTATCCTTATAATGGAGTACCACCGTGTTTTCAAAATCAATCTTTGTTGTTATATGATTGGAATGCGATGTTAGTATAAGTTGAATGTCTTTTCTAAATTTTCCTTCACTATCCTTGATTAAAGTTTCTATATTTTGAGCAAGATGATTTTGGAGGTTAGCATGTAAATGTGCTTCAGGCTCTTCAAGACCAACAATTCTGAAATATGTTGACTGCAACCTTTTAGGGTCTTCAATAAAAGAAAGCATGAGAGAAATAAATAGAAGATTATTTCTTCCTGTTCCATTACGCTCAATCTTTATTGGACTATCATTGTAAATAAGACTTAATTTGCGTAATAAATCCTCTACATTGGGTAAAGCGAAGATTAGGTCGACAATGTTGTTTGAGTTCTCGGTGCTTAAAGATATTTTATCAAGTTGTTCTGAAATGCGGCTTTTTATTCCAGAAATTGCATCATTATCTTCAATGGCTTTCTGTAGACCAACAAGCTGCTTTTTTAAGTCTTGATAATCTGTTTCTTCGTTTGCATTAAGTACCCTAAAAAGTAAGCGATTGTTTTGATTTGCAGAAAGCTCGACCTTAGCATCTCTTAGAGCATCTAAAAGTTCAAACTTTAATTGATTTAAATGGTATACGTTTGCTAACGTTTCATTTTGATTTCCTCCATAGATACGATAATGATATTTTGAAATAGGAAAGTTTAATAAATTCAATATTTCATTTTCTGGGATTTTCGAGTATTCTTCTGAACCTATTTCTTCTTCGTATTCCTTTAAAAATTTTCTTTGTTGTTCAATTTCCTCAATGGGTTTAAATGATGATATTGGCGCAAAAGAATATGTTAAGGTTGCTTCAGTAAATCCTGTGTTACTTGTCCATTCAGTAACTATTGCCTCTTGTTTTTCATCAAAATCAGTTAAAATAGCTTTGATCTTAATGACTGGGTATTTTATTTTGTCACTTGGTATTTTTGTATTTACAATTGCTTTTTTAAGAGCTAAAATTGATTCATAATTAAAATCAGAAACCTCTAGTGTTCGTTTTTTGAAAAATGAAACTTCTTGACTAAATATCAGCCCTAGAGAATCAAGCAGATTTGATTTGCCTATATTGTTTTCTCCTATTATTTGGGTAAGTGGTTTTAAATCAATTGAAAACTGCTTAAAATTTCTATAGTTTTCGATTTCTAGTTTTGATACATACATAATTTAGTATTATCGCTATAAAAACAATAAAAAAGCCAATGAAATACCATTAGTTCAATAATGCTTAAAAATTTAGAGGGGAGATATAAATATATCTTATTTAAAAGTCTTTTCCTACAAAATTTGAATTTTAAATCCTCTTATCTCTACTCCTGTTTTCAAAAGCCACCAAATTAAAAAGTTCCCGCATCCTTGAACGCACTCGATTTCCATAGCGTTCCTCCAACTCCTCAGCATTGAGATTGGTTGTGACATGTGTCTTACGTTTCTCATTGATAAAGAGCTCATGACGGGATAGCAAAATCTCACCCATAACGTTACAGTCTTGGCCAAAGTGCCGCCCAATGGGTTCGGCCCCTAAGTCATCAAAACAGAAGAAATGGGAATTTCCATAATCCTCGATGGTCTTATAGCCGATATGATTAAAACCAAACACAATGTTCCGGCAGGGAATGACCTCATAGGGTCTTTGATGGGGGACAATGTGTTTCAATAGTTTCATAAGGCTGGTCTTGCCGCAGCCGACAGGTCCTGACAAGAGGAGGCCTTTGTTGATATCGATTCCCATTTGTGAGCAACGGGCCTTGTCCTGGATAAAGTAGAGACAGAGCTTGTAGAGGATATCCCGATCTTCTCGATGGATTTTGAACTTTTTACCGAACAAGAGTTTGCCTTTGGCGTCAAGGTAGATCAAGATTTTTTCAAAATCATAGTGAATTTCCCTGCCATTGAGGGTGCCTAGTGGATATTGGACGGCTCCCTCGGTGATGATATGTGGAGCACTGTATTTCACAAGGGTTCGTTATAATTTTTATGCTTTTTGGTCTTTAAGTTGTCCTGATATGGGACACTAGGCTTCTGTTTGGTTCCGTTTTCTAAATCCTCAAAATCCAAAATTTTAAAATCAGCCTGTTTGTTATTGTTTTTTTGGTTTTCTATGGTTTGTATATGTTTGTTTATAGGTACCACTGCTTGTCCATTGCTTGTCCCGATATTGGTACGGCTTTGGTCCACCACTTGTCCACTACTTATCCCAAAATCGAACATCTTGATACGGCTCCCCTTAAAAGGATTATGGGATGGGGTATAGACGATATAGCTCCAATGGTCGAGTTCCTTGATGCATCGATGATAGGTGGATTTGGACCCGATCTTGGCATACTGCATAATTTCACCCCGGTTGATAAAGAATTCCGATTTAAAGAAGTTGTTGTTCCAGAATTGGAACAACGCCACATAAAGACTGATATGGGTTGGGTTCAGCCGGCTGTCCTTGGAGAATTGTCCAAAAACCCCATTGAGGTGTTTTATATAGTTGACTTCTTCCAAACCTAGATGCGGTTATGGATCTTGTTCTGCTCCAATACTTCCATGATTTCATGGTACTCGTAATACAGGACCCCGCCGACTTTGGTGTATGGGAGGGTGCCGTTGATGCGAAGGTTCTGCAAGGTGCCAGGCGAGATACCCAGCAGTTCCCGGACCTCATTTGATTTAAGCCATTTTTTGTTCGATTGTTTGTTTTGGTTGTTCAATAAATATTTAATGTCCTCCAGCAGTTCGACTTTGAACTCCATGAGGTCTTCGGTGGTAATGATGGTAGCTCCCATGTGTTTTGTGTTTTAAAGGAAGGACCACCTCCTGAATATCAAGTCAATTGATGGCCCATCCATAGATTTGACTTTCATCACAAAACTGAAAAAGCATTTTGGAAAAACTTCCCAAGTTGGTACCAACTTGGGAACGATTTTTTTGCCATACAATTTGTATCGATTTGGGCACAATTGAACTTTTCATTGGTGTCAAAAAGCCTAGAAATTGTAAAAATCCGACCTCAAAACGGCTGAAACCCAAAAATACCAAGTTGGTACCAACTTGGGAAAAATCCGGATGCTATTCTTCGAGGGATTCCATCCGCTGGTTCAGCAGCTCTATAAGCCGATCCAAAAACCGAGTCCGACTGCTCTTCCGTGAGCGGATATCAATAAAGGTGTGATAATAATTGCCTAGGTCCACATTGTAAAAGTACTCGAAATGTGAGGCCAGTTCTTTGATATCAACGGTACCACCATTGATGCATTTACTGGTATGCAGGGCATATAGGAGCTCGATTAGCTCCGTCTTGCCCCCGGTCCAAAATAATTTTGAGGGTTTTTCCATAGGTGTGTTCTTAGTAGGTTCCATATTGTTGTTGAGGTCGTCCACTTCCTTTCTTAGGTAAACAATGAGCATGTCATAGGCCATGATGGTGGCCACGGTACCGTCCTGACAGGTGGAAAACTGGTCATCGATTAAAAAGTGAAAGGATTCCAAGGGCATGCGCAGGTCCCGATTGCCCCGGACAAAATACTGTTCGTCCATGGACATGGCTCCGCGCCGGTAATAGTTATAAAATTCCAAATTATCGTTAAAGAAGGTCTGCAGCTTATCTATCTGTTGCTGGAGGTATTTGACCTGGGCCACATCCTTTCCACGGGGCCGTTTGCTCTCAATGCTGAAAAGTTTGATGTAATAGATGAGCTTGCTAAAGATCTGGGGCTTTACATGCTTAAAAAAATAGATTTCATCGGCCTGTGTCTCAAAATCCTTGCCCACAATCTGCTTTTGCAGTTTACGGATACATTTTTCCACTAGTGCAATGCCCTTCTCCGCTTTGAAGAGGATATCGCCGTTCCCGCTTTCCAAAGTTTCCAACTGGCCTTCAAATTCCGATAGCAGTTTTTGGTATTTCATGACAACCGTCCTTTACTGTTGCCCTTCCATGACCCCTATCATTTCCAAGATAAAATTGTCATTGGTTTGGAGATAGGCATATTTCTCATATACCATTGCTCCCAGTTTTCTTTTTTCAAAAGAGGCGGTCATCCCAAAATCGATTTTGGGGATTTTGATGGCTATTGCCCGTTCAATGGTTCGATACAATAATTGACGGTAGGTGGAATAGTTTTCCAAAAGGTCATATTCCATGCCCACAAATGCAGGAACATAGACATTTCTCTGATTGATATAACAGAACATCACCCCGAGAATGGTATTGGGTTTCCCCTTAGGGGTCAGTACGATAAATTCCCAAAGTTCATTGTCGTTCATTTCTTCAAATAGTTTTTCGGGAAATGAAAAGGTGTTCAAGCCAAGATTTCGTTTTTGTACCTCCCCAAAAAGACGTTTGAATTCCTGTATTTGGATAGTATTGGCCTTGGGAATGATCTCGCATTGTACCAACTCGAAAAAAGGTTGGATATCTTTCCGGTAATGCCTTCGGTTTCTGGAAGATAATTGTTCAATATACTTCGTCATGGAATCGACCCCCGTTAAGTCCAGGGTACAGGAGTTGGGCATCTGCACCCGCAAGAACCCATGGCCATACAGCGTTTCATGCCAAGAGGTCCTTGCCCCAAAGTCTCGCAAAACGGTCATTTTTGCCCCGAATTGGTGTTCAATTTTTTCAAGGAGTTCCAATAGGGCACCTGTAGCTTCTTTACTGGATTGATGTGATTCATCCCAATAGCGGTGGTTGCCTTCGGTGAACAAGCAGCCCAAGGACAGGACCATGGACGATAAATGATAGGGGTTTTCTTTCCGGTCTTTTTCAATGACGGCAGATATTTGTGCCTGAGCGAGCATATCATCCTTCCACAGGGAAAGGGTCATAAAGGTCACCAAGATGGGAATGCCGTGGGAATCCTTTATGATTACATACCGGAACAACCAATTGTGTTCCTTTTGAGAGTTTCCATGAAATGCCTCTTCCAAAAATTTCAGTCCTTCCCAATCGTAGACACCTTGACTTACCATATAACGGTTCCATTGTGTTTGATCGACTTGATCGATGGTGTCGAAAATTTCGATGGTCAGTTCGGATGACGTTTGAGATTTACTTTGGGTGTTGTGTTCCAATTTAAAGGCATGGAAGACCCTTTCGGAATTTGTTTGGGTGTCTTCCAAGGCCAATGGAAAATGATATTCCATGGCTTCTACCAGTCCTTTGATTTCCTTCCTTTGATTATGTCTTGAAATGGTGATTCGTACCCCGGTGTTCTTGACCGGTACTGCGGGAAAAATACCCAGATTGACATAGTAGCCCTCACGCATCAATCGTTTCACAAAATTGTAACCGGTCTTGGGCATTCCAGTACCAATGTAAAATACCGGGGATTCGTTTTGATCTATCAATGGTAATTCGGTGGAGGAGAGACATGCATTGAAATAGTCGATGCGTTCCCGCAATTCTTGCTGAAGCTCATGGATCTCGGGGGAAAGATGAATCTGTGCGGAGGCCATAGCAGCGGCCACAGAAGCCGGTTCCAATTGGGCGGAAAAGGTCAGCGGCCCACCAAAGATCTTTATCTTTTCATACGTTTTCGGGTTGGAACAGACCAATACCGCACCACTTGCCCCAAAGGTCTTGCTCAGTGTACCGAAGAGGAGCACATTTTCTGGTAATTCTCCTAATTGGTCCAGGACATACCCTGTCCCATTTTTACCGACCCAACTCATCCCATGGACATCATCAAAATAGAAGTGAAGTTGCGGGTATTTTTCAGACAGCGCCATCAATTCCCTGACGGGGGCATAGTCTCCGTACATCGAATAGATGCCATCCGCCATATACCATATGTGTCTTTTGGAATGTTGGTACTTTTTGATTTTGTCCTCCAGCATCTCCAGGTTATTGTGGCGTATCATTTCGATGGGTACGCTTCGTGTCTTTAACATCTTGGCTGCATTCTGTACACTCCAATGTACCTGATGGTCCAAAATGATCACATCATTATCATCCACTGCACTGGGTATGACACCCAAATGTCCAAGTGTGCTGTTTTTTGTAATGACTATGGGCTGACCGTACATTTCCTGAATGTAATCCTCCAGTTCCTTGTAAAGCGGATTGGAGATATAGGATTTGGAAAGTGGAAATTGGGTTCCGTATTTTTCTATGGCATTCATGGCCGCTGTCTTCAATCTACTATCCTGTTCAAGTCCTAAGTAACCCGTAGTCCCAAAATGGTAGAGATTCCTGCTCCCAACTTCTATGGTCCTACCGGAAAAGGAGTTGCCCCCTGCATAAAGGTGCAATACCCCAGCTTGCTTTGCATCGGTGAATACTTCGTGTACGGTATTCAAAAAATTGTGGTGTTTGATCTTTGCCATATGGTTTGGTTTAAATTGTCCTAAAAAGTAATGGCATTTGTAGGATTATAGGTAGTTCAAAATAGTTTTACTCCGTTTCAATCAAGCATTATTCCGTTTCAGTCAAGTCAAAGTCCTTTATTTTAAAGTAATAGAGATGTACAACAAATCCTTTAATTCAATTTTTGTAAATTCAAGGTTTTACCAGTTTTCACCACATGAGGAAGTCACATGAAAACAAATACGCCATTTATCTTTTGACCGATGAACTGCTCCATATCATATACAAGGAAGACCAGTGTATCGATTTAAAAGCTGCACAATTGATCGTCAGGGATCGAATGATGCTCCAAAATGGAAGGAAAATGCCCGTGCTCTGTGACATCCGTGAGGTGAGAAGGATTAATAAACCTGCGAGGGACTATTTGGCCTTGGAAGGTTCGCAATGGATCACTGCCTTGGCTTTCTTGGTCGACCCTCCTGTCACGGATGTAATCAGTAGCATGTACTTAGGTACTCATGCGCAAGATATACCGACCAAGTCCTTTACATCAAAATCGGAGGCCTTGGCCTTTCTAAAAACGGTTTGAACAAAAGTTGAAATGACTTGGTGTTCAACCACTATTAATATGACTCAACCATGCCGAACACTGACGATTTTAGGGTAAAGCGCATCCATAGGATGCTTCTGGAAATGGCCAAAGGCAATTTCTTTTACAGCTTGGAACCCACCAACAAAAATGACAATATCTCTTCTTTGATCATTATGCTCAACATGGTCAACGAAGAAATCAGGGCCTCTTTCATCCATCAAGGTTTTGCCAATGCCCATAACACACCCCAATGCATTATTCAATTGGCATTGCTTATGGATTCCAAAGGGAATATAGAGATGGTCACCAACGGTTCCTGCTCCCTTTTGTCAGTTCTGCCAAAGGAAATCATTGGAAAGAATATCACGGATTTCATGACTGAACCATCCAAAGAGATATGGGCAAGAAAGATGGTCAAACATTTGAAGCGGGACCGTTCGGAAACAATCTTGTTTCTGGAACTCATTACAAAGGATGGTCTTTTACTTGCCCAGGATTGTCAAATATCGGTCTACCAGTCTTTGGATGGGAGTGGTCAAAAAGTTCTGTTGAATTCTGTCTTCTTTTCCAAAGGGGAACCCTTTGGAACGAGCCTTCCCAAAAATAAACTCAAGGTGACCAAGGGGATTACAGAACATAAGGTCACTTTGACGCCTGAAGACATCCAAATGCTTAGGGAAGTCCATGATATGATTCTAAATAGTCTGGACAAGGACCTACCATTGCTTAAAGACCTTGCCCTTCAAATGGGTACCAATGAATACAAATTGAAATATGGGTTCAAACAACTCTATGGTACTACCATCTTCCGTTTCCTGACCCAAGAACGTCTTAGAAAATCAAAGACCTTGATCCAGCACAGCAACCTCGCCCTGAAAGAAATTGCCCATATGACCGGGTTCAAGAGTGCTGCCCATTTCTCTCGGGCCTTTCGGAGTAAATATGGTAAGACTCCTACCGATTTAAGAGGTTAACCCGCTCATTACACATGAATTACTCCGTTTGGGTCAAGGATTACTCCGTTTAAAGAAAATTGGACTTCCGAACTTTATCATATCAAATCAAAAGATATGTCAAATAACGGAATCTATCCCAAACTTGTCACCTTGTTCAGCCTTTTGCTGACCATTCTATTCGTTTATACCGCGGTAAGTAAACTGAACCATTTGGACACCTTTCAATTGCGATTGGAAAGGATGCCCTATATCTCGTCCTACGCCTCTCTGATTTCATTAGGTGTGCCCTTTCTGGAGTTGGTAATCGCTGGCCTATTGTGGTTTTCTAAATACCGAACCATAGCACTTTATGCCAGTTTTATTCTATTGGGGTTATTCACTACCTATATCATTATAGTTCTAAAGCACAGTGATTCCATCCCATGCTCTTGTGGTGGGGTCATTTCCGCCTTGGGATGGAAGGACCACATACTATTGAATATCACCTTTATGGTCCTTGCCCTATTGGGAATTCTTTGGTCGAAGAAACAATACAACATCCAAACAAATCAAAATACTGTGCAGTAGGGGAAGCCGAAAACCTAGAAAAGAGTAGGCTAAACAATTAAAACATAATATGATGAAAAAACATCTTTTAAAAATCGTTTTACCGGCTTTCGCCATAGTAATGGCGGCTGGCCTAGCCTTTGCCACTGAGGAAAGTAATCTTCCATATGTGGGTTATATCGCAACTGAATCTGGATACGCTGAAATCCAGACAGATTGTCCTAATGAAGGTACAAACCAATGCTATGAGGGGTTAGATCCGGTGTTCAATGACATTGGGCTAACAGACCCAAAGCTCAGGAATTAAATTCCATGATTCATTGATTAAGGTGAGGCTGCCCGAATTGGGCAGCCTCTTTGGTTGAACCAAGTTTAGATTGGGCACTGAATCCAAACCGGGCCTAATCGAATGGGATGTTATATATTGGTTACCCAAAACCTCTCTGATCCTGTAATCAATATTTTACCAGAATTTATTTGAGTATGATGGGATTTATTTATTTGGTATGAAAGGAGTATTCGATGGCATTCCAAGGACTTGCCAAAGAAACTTGATTTTACCTTTAAGTTCAAGGATTTATAGATTTTTTCATAAAGGAAGCCGCCCAGAAATTCCTTCCCAGACGGCTTCATGGCTAATTCAAAACAACGGTCCGTCTCGCATTAAAATGAAACACAAGTCAGGGCCGAAATACCTTTTCCAACTTTGCTAGGCATAAGGCCCATTGTCCCTTTTGCGCTTGATGCGAACTATCTTGCCCTTCTTGAACTTTTTTCTTCAATTGTTTTTTTAACTCCATTAACTGTCCCATCATGATACCCTTGGCATAACCTGTATGTACAAACAATGTTAGATTCATAGTTATATCTTTGGGTTCCTTCTGGATAGCGGCTATCATCAAATCAATATATATTAACTGTAATCCTCGTTTTCTGGGGCTTACCAAAGCATTTTTTTGGTACAGCTCGTTAAAGAATCCCTTTTGCAGTTGCTCCAAATAGTTTTTCAATACCTCTTCGTATCCATTGATGGTCTCCATATGCTGCAACCGTTTCATGAATTGTGGTTTCAACATCTCTTCTATCAATAAGTTTTGGTATGTAAAAACATCATCAGGGTAGGAACTAAGCCGTGAATATGTCATGAATGCCGGATGTACCAACCACTCAGGAGGATCAAAAATCTGGCCCATCAAAAAATCCATGGCCTCCCTTTGAATCCCTAAAGGAAGAGGGTCATACATTTTACCGGGTTGTTCCATCGACTTATAGAAAACGTCATACCCTCCGACCAGTGAGAATACATGCCTCATGGTAAAATACCAAAGTTCGATTGCTTCCTTATAGATCCGATCCACACGTTCATTATCCTTTTGACCTTGATTCAGCTTAGGTAAAAGGGCAATGGCCCGCTCCAGATTTTTCAAGGCCAATTTGGACGCTTTGACCGGGTTGTTGGTCTCAACAACTTCATTGGTCGCAGTAGGACCGATGAAATCACCCAGCATATTGGTATAGCGATACCAGGCAACCGTATCTTGCATTCGGATGACATGTTCGGAACGAACGATCCGATCCTCAATTGAACTATCCTCTGAAAACTCCTGGTACCCCCATCTGATGTAGTATCCATCAGTCGGCCCCACCTTTTGTATCAGTAGGTTTGGAGATACACTGTCCTCGGGTTGGACGATGTTGTTATGACGGGCATAATTCATGATGCTTGGGGTATGCCCCATTGACCTTAACCACTGCCGATCCCTTATTTTTTCGAGGGGATACTTATACTCCCCATAGTTATTATCCTTGATACCCAGGGTATGGCCGATCTCGTGGGCCGTTAAAGATTGGATCAGTTCCCCCAAAAGGTCATCTGGGAAGGGATAGGTTTGGGCACGTTTGTCAAGGGCAGCGCATCGGATAAAATATTCATCCATGAGATTTTCATATGAAGAGCCCAAAAGCACATCGGATTTAATGATTTCCCCAGACCGCTGGTCTATTACAGAATTTACAGTTGATCCACTGGCCTTTTCACCAAAGTGCCTAATGTTTTTGTTCCTTAACCAGCGAATCACAGAATATCCAAGACTATAGCGCGACCAATCATCCAAGGTATCCGCTTCTTTTACGACTATGGCATCCTTAAAACCTGCCGATTCAAATGCCGGGAGCCATTCCTGGATTCCCGCCTTGACATGGGGCCTCCATTTCTTGGGGATATCGGGAGACAGGGTAAAAATGATTGGACTGATCGGCTCACTGATTTCCCTATCCTTATTTTTTTTCTCCAATCGCCAACGGGTAATACTTCCTATATAATTTTGGGTCCTATTGTGACCAACAGTTCTACTTTCGTTCCAATACCCCATTCGATAATCAAACCTCCTGGGTTCCATAGGCACAGGTAATTTCATAAAACTATAGTACACGGGCTGAACAATTTTTGCCCTTCCCTGTTGATGGCCTAATTGTAGCTTGACCATCAGCTCGTTCTTGAGCCATTTTGTATCGATTACCTTGTTCAAATATGGGACCATGGGCTCCTTGGATATCACTTCCCAACCCAAAGATCGATCGAACAACATATCAGTGATATCGAAACGATACCCCGACCCACTTTTCTCCAATATGGGAAAAACACCCAAGATATTCTTTTCCAGATTGGGATCATTTTGGATGGCGATCCATATCCCTGTTTCCGACCATATCCTGGGTTCCTCCAATACAATTTGGTCCCCAGACTTTTTAAAGAGCACCTGTTTGGTTTCGTTGGTATGTAAACGTCCAATTCGTGTCAATAGCAAGGGCTCCTCCAATGCGGTTTCGGGCAAATCGATATAGAGTCGCCCTTCCTCTAGGGAGGCGTTCAAAAAAGGGGCATTGGTCGTTCCCTCTTCTTTAGTAGTCCTTGGATGATCTAGGAATTGTGTCCATCCTAGGATGGGTATCCAATAAAAGACCAATATCCATAATAAGTTTTTCATTGTTCCTTTGTTTAAAGGACACTCCTCCGTCACAACTGCCCCCATTCCAAGGCAATTGATAGAAGGGGCAAGTCCTTCCATTTAATATCCTTGATTTTGTGGTAAGAGGTTGGGGTTGGCCTCCAACTCCATCTCCGGTATTGGCAACAGGGTATCAG
Source organism: Flagellimonas alvinocaridis (assembly GCF_965248585.1). Taxonomy (NCBI): domain Bacteria; kingdom Pseudomonadati; phylum Bacteroidota; class Flavobacteriia; order Flavobacteriales; family Flavobacteriaceae; genus Flagellimonas; species Flagellimonas alvinocaridis. The sequence continues at coordinate 3,201,382 of NZ_OZ252111.1, read as the reverse complement.
AATCCTCCCAGTAAGGCTTTAGCATTCCAAGTACTATTGTTGCCCGATTGGTTCGTTTGAGATCGAACCAACGGTGTCCTTGTTCGGTGAACAGTTCAACCCTTCTTTCAGCAAGAATGGCCTCCAAAAGCCTACTTTCCGAATCGGCCATGATATCTTGGAGTCCCGCCCTATTTCGAATCACATTTAGGTCCTTACGTGCTCCAACCAAATCGCCTAAATGAGTCCGGGATTCCGATCGGATCAAGTATTGTTCCGCCAATCGAAATTGGATGGAATGTTCAAGGGACTCGGTGACATCGAATTGGGCCTTGTACTTGTGAGGAAAATAAAGTGTAATTGTTTCCTCGGCATTCATTATACTATCGACCCATTCCGACCTTCGCCCATCGCCATCCTCAAAAGCGGACATAAGTCCATTGGTCAAGGCGAAAGACTGCCCTGGAATGGAAGGAATGATCAATTGACTGGCCTCCTGGGTATTTCCGGGGAATTCCCCATGGTGCAACTGCCAAATCGTTTCCGGTGACCCTTTTAGAAAAACCATCCCAAGTTCATCTTCCAAACTAAAGGCCTCTATGAGCTCGGTCGCCTCGGTCGATGCCAATTCCCATTGTTCCGTATAAAGGTATAATCGGGCCAATAGGGCCTTGGCTGCAAAAGAGTCTGCTACTGTTCGCTCTTCATTTTCGATAGTACTCATATCCATGAGCTCCTCGGCCAGCTCGAGATCCGAAATTATCCTATCATAAACCAATACCTCCGGCATTCTTGAAACTTGGTTGTTCGGGGCATAATCTGTACTGGTAATATAAGGTACATCACCAAAAACGGAAACCAAAAGACTATGGATAAAGCCTCGGACAAAAAGCGCCTGTCCCAAAAACCTGTTTCGCTCACCCTCCTCCAAATCAGTTGATTCTTCAAGTCCTTCGACTATGGCGTTGGCACTGTACACAACCGCATATGCTTCACTCCACCATGATAAAACCTCGGCATTGGGTGACAACACCTGGTTTTGATAGAATTCCAACAATCGGGTATTGAAACCATAGTAATCTAGTTCGTCGCTGTAGATGGCCAATCTAGTGGTAAACCCATAATTACCTGAGATCATTCCGTTTTCCCGCATGGAAACATACATATCGGCCATTGCGGACTCCACGGTCGATGCATCTTCGAACACGGTTTCAGAAATCATAATGTTCTGTGGAGGGTCAGCTTCCACAAAGTCCGTACAGCCCACAAACCCAATTAGTGCCCATATCGCAACTATTGTTTTTCGAAAGGACGATGTCCATTTCATTTTCATATACTTCAAAATTATTTTCATGATACTTGTTTTGTTGGTTAGAATCCCACTTTAAGTCCCAATGTCAATTGTCTCAGTGGTGGCAATCGATTATTAAGCGTCTGCTCCGGATCGGGCCCTTTGTACTTGGTAAAGGTCAAGAGGTTCTGCCCTTGCAGATATAAATTGACATCCAGACCATTCACCAGATGGGGCACCTTATAGTTCATCGAAATATGGCGTACCCTGATAAAGGAAGCATCCGACACTGCGGCATTGCTCCTCCTCTGAAGGCTTTCGTTGCTAGCGCCTGGAATCAATCCCGAAGAGGCGATCTGAAATGGTTTTACATCGCCCGGTTCGCGCCATCTATCATAGAAAAGATCGACACTGGCATTTCTTCTGTAACCTGGAACGGCGTTGTCTTGAAGAGGATTATAAGCCTTTTGTTTTTTGAATTGAAGGAAGATATCAAAGGTCAGGTCACCCCAATTAATGGTGTTTCCCAGACCACCATAAAACTTGGGAGCCAAATCTTCTATCCATTGACGGTCTCCACTGCTACTGATGGCTCCGTCCCCGTTATAGTCCTCGATCTCATATTGGCCAGTTTCGGGATTGACCCCCAGGGAATGGTAGAGTTTGACAATGGACAACGGCTCTCCAATAACATAACTATCTGCGAAGGTGGAGGTTTCCAAACCATCATAGCGCAGCAATTTGCTCTTTGGAACTGTTAAGTTAAATGTCGTTGACCATTTCAATTTATCCGACACTAAATTGACGGAACGAAAATCCAGTTCAACCCCAGAATTCTCAACCGTAGCATCAAAATTTCCGGTAAGCTCGGGAAAACCGGTTGTTGCGGCCAAGGGTACCCCCACCAGTTGGTTGGAGGAACGGTTCCGATACCAAGAGGCATTGACAAATACCCGGTCCTTAAAAAATCCAAGTTCAAGCCCAGCTTCCAATTTTTTGTTCTCCTCCCATCCAAAATCGGGATTGTAGATGCCTGAAGGGCTCAACGTTGCGATACCACCATAATCCTCTCCTGTGACCGTATAGGTATCCAAGAATTGGTAATCTCCAATATTGTCGCTTCCTGTGGTACCATAGCTGCCGCGTATTTTTCCGAAACTCAGCACGGAACTATCAGTAAACATTGCCTCTTCGGTAAAGACCCAGGCCAGACCAACAGCTCCAAAATTTCCAAATTGCTTTCCGGGGCCAAATCGCGAAGATCCATCCCTCCTTCCGGTAAGGTTCAGGATATACCTGTTCATATGCTTAAGGTTGATCCTTCCAAATACCGCATTATATCTATATTCACTGTCGGTGCTGGAACGCACCTCCACCAGTTCGGCCGCTGTCAGGTTGAAGATCAAGGAATTATTGGGAAAGCCGGTTCCCCGCATGACAAGTTGTTGGGTGGCTTGCTGTTGAAAAGTGGTCCCCAATATCACATCCATGGAGAACCTGCTCCAATCGTGTTTCCATTGTATTTGGGGCTCAACGATCCAGGAAATCCGTTTTGACTCATTGGTGGTCAGATTGGAATAATTTTGAGGGGTAAAGTTGAACCTGGGATTTCTAGTGGAACTTGGCAAGGTCCGGTATGAATCCAAACTATAATCCGTATAGCCTATGCTAGCCCTCACTTGGAGGTCCTCCAATAGTTCATAGGATATCAGCGCATTGGCCAATATCGTATTTGTCTTGGCGCCGAACTTTTCTTCCAATCCCGCCAACGGATTATCCCACGTATTGTTTTCCCAATTAAGGTTTCCATCCTTATCAAATAGCGCAGGTGCATTCGGCGCCAGAGTATAGGCCTGAATGCTAAGGTCTGAGCGTGGCAACAGATTGTCTTCATAGGTGTAGCTGGTGGAGAGGTTCAAACTGAAACGATCATTGTTCGATCGATGGCTGATAGTGTTATGCACAGTGGCCCTTTTATAATTGGCATTCCCAGGAAAGACCGTAGTCTCCTTTAAATAAGATCCACTAACCAAAAACTGGGTACGATCACTGCCCCCAGAAATAGAAAGTTGGGCATTATTGCGATAAGCAGTGCCCCCAATAAGTTCCTTTTGCCAATCGGTATAGCGATCTTGGTCCCATAGTGTGATATCCGGCCAATAAAAGTCATATCTGGGAACTCCCAAAAAACCATCTAGACCATCATTGCTGACCCCTTCCCTTCTCACCTCCAAATATTGATGTGTGTCCATGAGATCCATAAAATGGGTTACCTGTCCAAGTGAGGAACTAAGGTGTGCATCGAACCGAGTTTTGCCTACTTTCCCCTTTTTAGTGGTGATCAACACTACCCCATTGGCCCCTCTGGATCCGTAGATGGCCGTGGCATCGGCGTCCTTGAGCACTTCGATGCTTTCGATATCATTAGGGTTGATGGCATTTAGCGGACTGATATCGCTGTACACGATACTCCTGGAGATGTCATCGGAACCCAGGGATTGGGAGCCAAAGGGTACCCCATCCACAATGTATAGGGGATCGGTAACCCCATTGATGAAATTCCGGCCACGTACCTCAATTTCAAAGCCACCTCCGGGCACTCCGGTATTCTGGACAATATTTACCCCAGAAAGATGGCCTTGCATCGCCGCCAATGGATTGCCTACAGGTTGTTTTTCCATCACCTCGGTCTTGATGGTGGCTATGTTTCCCGTACGTTCCTTTTCAGATACGGTATAATACCCCGCATTGAGTACGACTTCCCCGAGCTGGGTGACATCCTCTTCCATTTGGATATTGATGACAGTTCTTCCGTCAATAGGGACGTTCATAGCTTGAAATCCCACTATGGAAAAGATCAATATGTCATTTGGGCCTGCTTGAATATTATAGGTGCCGTCCATATCTGAAATGGTGCCTCTATTCTTGGACTCCACCACAATATTCACCCCGGCAAGGGGTTCTCCTGTACTATTGGTCACGATGCCGGAAATGGTGGACTGTGGTGGCTCCAAGATATTGCCCGCGTGCATGTGTTGGGCTAATAGGGGAGATATTAGTATATATAAGAGCAGGAAAAGCTTATTCCTGCCTAAACGTATTGGTGATTTCTTCATTATGTTGAGTTCGTTTGATTAAAGCGTTCGTTGGAATTTTAGTTCCCATAGGGCAATTGTTGGACTGCCCAAAAGGGTTTTAGCCACACTGCCCGAAAAGTCAAGACAAAGTCGTAACTTCCCTAAGGGCATTTAGGTTCGGATATAGGCCACCCTGTCCAAGTAGTAATGGTGCCTGGAAATAGGATTCCTAGATGAAAATGACTAAGATTTCGAGTTTGGGCCGGTTGCCCTGAAAGTGTATGCGTCAGTTATGGGACGGAGGATATCGTAAACCGGAAAAATGTTGCGCTTATCCCATAGCTATAGTCGTTGAGTTAGACAGGATTTTTGGGTTTTTTCTTAAAGAGAATATCAAATAGGGTCAGGCCCACTCTAGAACCAGAGCCGACCGAAGATGAATTCTCAATAAAAAAAACAAGCCATTTGTTTCCCATAACCCATTGGTTGGGCGATGCCCCGAAAGATAAAAAGAAACCAAACGCTAAGAAAAAGTTGGGCGTGGAACTCAACTTAACGGAAAGAGGTACTGGTATACCGCGCAACGATAAGAGAGCTCACGCCCGGGTCGTGAGCCTATCTGCTTGTCGTCTCGTTGCTAAAAATTACCAGTTTTCTTTCCGAGATTCAAAGCGATGGCTTCAAATATTGTCTAAATGAAGAATCGCAAATTATGTATTTCTTAGGCAAGATACCAAATAACTTTATTCGATACAAATATGTATCGAATAAATATTCCTCATTTCTCAATTTTTACTGAATGAGGAAATACAGCGGTGTTGAAATAGAATTAATTAATATTCAAATTGGCTGTCTTATAAGATTGGCAAGATTGAAAAAAGGGCTTTCTCAGCTTGATTTGGGACACCAAATAGATTCGAATTCAACCCTTGTAGGTAGAATTGAAAGAGCGGAGGGCAAAACAAGTTGGGAAAAAATTTTCATGTTAAGTAAACAATTAGATGTTAACTTTTATGATCTTTTTGAATTAAAGAAAAAAGATGTCTTGCTATCAATTGTTGATGAAGCGTTACATTATGAGAATAAACTTACTCAGGAGAAGAGGGAATACTATGATTCTCTTAAAATAAAAATTGAGGAAACATATAGTGACTTTATTATGAAACAAAAGTCAAATTAACCACTCGCATATATTTTCCCAATGTATTCTATACTAGAATTTTCTTATATTTAGTTCTCATACTCCCCAAAAGATTTATTGAACGATAAGAAAGCTTTGCTTTGTTTTAAAGAGTAAACTTGGGCATTGCCCACTAAAATGGTTGTATATTCTTAAAAAGATTACCTTTTAAATAAAATTTGTAAGCCTCATAATTTTTGCATGGAATTATCAATTACAAGAGCTAGCCAATATGATAAACATACTCAAAAGAACGATTTAAAAGGGCATGCGGACCGAATTATCCAAGGCATTAAAAAAATCGGATCCACACATGCCAAACGTGCTATTTGGGAACTGTTTCAAAACGCTGTGGACTTAAGTGAACAATGTGAAATCAATGTCAAGGTTACCGATGAAGAGCTCATATTTTCGCACAATGGCGTTCCATTTACGATGCATACTTTGGATTGTTTGTTTACGCAAGTGAGTTCTAAAACCTTAACTGAAAAGAAGCTGGACAGAGAAGAAGCCGACCCCATAGGGCAATACGGGACGGGTTTTATGACTTCACATTCGTTTGGTGATGTAGTAAAAGTTAGTGGAGCCATTAAAGATGAATTTGAAGGCGAAGACGTACAAACCAACTCAGAAGGGCACATCAAGTTTGAAAACCTTGAGATTGACAGAAGCACACAGGATTGGGAAAAATTATGTGACGAAATAAGTAAGCTGAGAAATCAAGTAAAAGAACTTTTAAACCATGCACTAACCGTTGAAGAATTACCCTCAACGGATTTCAGATTTGGTTTCAACAATGACCTTAACAGGAAACGGGCTATTGAAGCTATTGAATCTCTAAAAACAACTCTGCCTTATGTGATGATATTCAATGACCGATTGAAAAAAGTTACGGTCACAGACATTCATGGCACAGCAACAATTTATCAAAAAAACGATTCAGAGGAAAGCTTAGAACACTTCTTCAGCCAGGTGATACGCATTAATGATGAAGAAAAAAAAATCAATTACTTGAAAACGGATAGGCTAACCATAGCACTTCCTTTTACGAGTATTACCAATGAAGGCAACTATTTCGGAATAGCGAATGCCTTACCTAATTCATTGCCTAAGTTATTCTTGTTCTATCCCTTGATTGGAACTGAAGCTTTTGGTTTCAATTTCGTTATTCACTCCAAAAACTTTCAACCAACCGAACCAAGAGATGGCTTGCATCTGAATTCGGAAAACGAAAAGAACAAAATTGAAGAGGAAGCCAACCAAAAATTGATGGAGGAAGCTTCTCAACTCATTTTTGACTTTTTTGAGAATAATCTCTCAAGAGTTAAACAACCGCATTTTTTTGCTGAAATAAACTTTGCTATAAGCTTAGATAATCAGGAACTCAGCGATTATTTCAAAAGTCTGAAAGATACTTGGACAGTCAAGTTTAGAACATTGCCTTTTGTAGAAACACTTTCAGGTCCAATAGCAGCACAAAATGCCGTTTTTCTCGATTCATTGGTTCTTGATGGTGCAACGCCAGAAACTTTAGCTGCCATATACAATATAGCAGGTAGGTTCTTTACTAATCTGCCTAAACCAGACCTTATCCCTATCTGGACAAAACTGACGGATGAATGGAATATACCTGAAATAAATAGAATTGGATTCGCTGATATAGCCGAAAAAATTCAAGAATCAGGAACCATTGAATCTTTTGATAAAGACGAATTGATTCTCTTGTACAAAGAAATGATTTGTAAAGGAGAGGGAGAACTTTTTGCCAACAAGGCACTCTTACCTAACATAAAAGGCGAGTTTAGAAAGCAAGTTGAATTGAGCAAGTCTGTGGAATTGACAGATGAGCTGATTAAAATTGCGGACGTTATAAATCCTAAAATCTCCAATCGTCAGATTGAACCTGATTTTCTTTTAGAAGGTCTTGAATTTGAGCGTTTCGGTAGAAAGGATTACATGGGATTAATCAATGCTTCCTTAGACGAGCATGTTAAAGATGGTACTTGCTCGCATGAACTTCCCGAAAATTATTTAGCAAGATTGATGCAATACGCAAGTATTGTCTCAAGAGAAGATTCCATCAGTGGTCCTGTGCGAGTTATCAAACTAATTGCAGAGCATTATGACTTAACCCTCAATCAATTGGTTCTGCCTATTCTGCCGGGTGAAGATAATATTGATGTGCGTAAAGGTCAATTCGATTTCTTCAAAATTTATCTGAACGATATCAGTAGCAAAGACAAGGAATGGGTTAAAACTAATATTGATGCATTAGCGAAAGTTTTGAGCGAAGCATTTAGTTCAGCTGATGTAAAAAAGTTCTTCTTGAGGTATGATGTTTATCCGAATCAACTTTTTCAGCTTAAACCGATTACATCCTTACATAAAGACAGCCAAATACCTGATTTCGTAAAAGTTTTACACGATAGAGTAGTGGATTCTAACGAACCGGTTAAGTCAAAACTGGCACATTCCGTTATTAAAAATCTGTATGACGAAATGAAATCGACCAGCAGCTTGGATTTAACCAGACAAATTGAACAAAAGTTTTTTGGTGAGTCAGGTAATGAAATCCATATGGAGGAACATCCATACACCTCAGAAATTATTGATATCATCAGAAACTTCAAGGAAGATCAACCTCTATACGAGACATACGTAAAAATTTTCCCTGCCACACACCGTAATAAATCTTCTATTTTGGTTCAGCTGGCTGATGGTGAGGCTTCCTTCACAATTCTGAGTCAACATAAAGACGTTATAAAAAAACTGGCTGGAATTGCTAATCATCCACACCTTGATGAATTGCTCAAACTTGGCGAAGATGCTCTAAGAAAAAAACAACAGGATGAAGCCGAAATGCAGTATAAAAAGAAGATTGGCAACCACCTGGAAGATGTGCTAAGAAAGCATCTTGATAAAAATATTAATGCAACAATTACAAGCGAACAAGACGGACAAGACCTAGTCATATATATTGAAGACAAAGCTGTTTATTACATCGAAGTAAAATCAAAATGGTTGGAAACAACACCCATTAGAATTTCACGAAACCAAACCCTTAGAGCATACGAAAACTCAGATTGCTTTGCATTGTGTTCAATTGACATGACTAAATACACTGGAGCAGACAAAAATGAAATAGAATCGGTTGACAGTATTGTGCAATACATGAAATTCAATACAGATGTAGGTAGTAAAGTTGGACATTTAATCGACATCTATTCAAATGCCCATCAAGTAGATAAATTTAGCTTAGATGGAGATTACAGAACACTGATTCCTGCCAAATATATCCTTGGAGGAATTGACTTAGCGAGTTTTGAAAAATCGCTAATTATAGCAATCAAAAATAAGTACGGTAAAACAGTGGGGGTTTAAAAATGAAAAAAGGAATTCACTTCCCTCTCTTCACACAAAAACTCAGAAGAAGAATATGCTGATTTTGTCGATTAAGCTAACCCAATTTTCAAGCACATTGCAACCGCAGGAACTAGTATTGCAATGTGCTTTCATACCAATGTAAAGCCGTAGGTAGTTAATAGAGAATGAAAGCACAACAATTATAACTATTTTTTAGCCCTGTAACATTGTATACACCCTTATTTCATGGGCCTTACTTTTTTAGACACGTCCGTTAAGAACTTAAATTTAATCGGCCTTACAAGTTGAATGACGATTTGTCAAGAAATCTTTCCATAGTTTTCATAATAATAAATGGTTAATTTCAATGTTGTACCAAAAATGACTTATTGATAATGTTTCAAATAGATTTTGCAAACTCCAATAGGGCAGGGTCATTCTTCAACTTTTCCATATCATCAGATATTTTACTGTCCAATACCTTGGCATATATTTGGGTTGTTTTCAAAGAGGTGTGCCCCAGCATTTTACTCACTGACTCAATCGGAACCCCATTGGAAAGGGTAACAGTCGTCGCAAAGGTATGTCTGGCTAAGTGGGTGGTCAAGGTCTTTTTAATCTTACATGCCGAGGCAATTTCTTTCAGATAGGAATTGGTGCGCTGATTGGTGTATACAGGTAGCAATGTCTTTTTTTCGATTACCCTGGGATGTTCTTTGTACTTGTCTATAATGGCCTCTGGAATGCTCAACAAGGGAATACTGCTCAAAACCTTCGTTTTTTTTCTTTTGGTCTTGATCCACTTGCTTCCCTTGATGTCCTTGACCAGGTCATCCTTGGTCAACTTTTCGATATCGGCGAAGGCCAGCCCGGTATAACAGCAGAATAAAAACATGTCCCGCACCGTGTCCAGTCTTTCAAACTCAAATTCTTGCTTTAGCATCGCTTCCAGTTCCTCGTGTGTCAGGAACTCACGTTCTTTTTGTTTCCAACTGGCGGACCAGTGGAAGAACGGATCCCGGTCGATCCATTGATTGGCGTAGGCGATACGGACAATTTTCTTGAAATTGACAATATATTTGGTCGCTGTATTATGGGAACAATTTTTTTTGCTCTTCAAAAAGTAATCAAAACCCGTTATAAACTCATAATCGAGCTTTTTAAGCGGAAAATCCTTTTTTTGGTACTTGTATACTATATAATCAGAGATGTGTGATTTGGCGGCTTTATATCTTTGAAGTGTTCCCGCGGAATATTCCTTGCCCACTAAACTTTCCATTTCATCATTGTGGTTTTGGAATATTTCCAAGATCATATACTGTTTTTGGCCCTTGCCCAAAAAGATGTTCTTAACGGTATCGGCATCCGCATATTCCCCACTACGAACAAGCTCATCATAGATAGAAATGCACTTCGCCTTTAAGGTGTCGAAAAATCGGTTCAATACTAGTATTTCTGGGCCTTTACCACGAACCCTACAGTTGTCGGTGTCCCATCTGGAAAGCTCAATTTGCTTGCCTGTACTGAACTCCGCACGTTTCCCATCAAGGGTGATTCGTGCATATATAATAGATTTTTTGGGTTCCTTAACTACCTTTCGCTTTGGGTAAAAGATGACATTGATTGTTGAAAACATAAGAATAGGATTGAATTAACACTTTGAAGGTACAAAAAGAGGTCTTAAATAAATGTTAACAAATCTTTGCAATAAATTGCAAAACAGATAATTATGGCGATGGAGGTACCTCTGAAACCAGAGTCTTGAGAGGCACCGAATTAGGCACCTTTTATATGGTGTTTTTTGATGTTTTATGGTAACAATGGAAAAGAAAAAAGCCTGTAAACATTTAATTTACAGGCTTTTGCATAAATTTGGAAATATTCCAAGCGGTCTGGACGGGACTCGAACCCGCGACCCCCTGCGTGACAGGCAGGTATTCTAACCAACTGAACTACCAGACCAATGATTTTATCTTGTTAGACTCCCGCAACAGCGGGATTCAAATCTTGTTCATTTGCTTTTTTAAAGCGAGTGCAAATATACACTCTCATTTCGTATTCAACAAAACATTTTTTAAAAATAATGACTAAACAAATTTTTGCCGTTCCACCATGAAGGTATTCAATACTTGTGAGAAATTGGAACGTACATCCACACCAACATATTTGATCTTGTATTGAGCGCACTTCAACCGTAAGGCATTTGTGTAGTTTTGTACCTCTTGGGTGTAGCTTTTTTTGATGTTCCCGGCATATAGATCTATGTGGGCTCCGGTTTCTACATCCACAAAACGTTTGGGGGTGTTTTCAAAATTAAAGTCCATTTCATGTTCCTGGTCCAAAAGGTGGAACAGGACCACGGCGTGTTTGTTGTATTTTAAATGACGAAGCGCTTCAAATAGCTTCTCTTCCTCGGTTTCGGTTTGGAACATATCGGAAAACAAAAAGATAAGGCTTCTGCGATGAATCTTTTCTGCAATTTGGTGTAGAAAGGTATAGGTCTTGGTCACCTGAGATTTATCCTTGGTATTGGATACCTCATTCAATTTGGAATACAGCATCTGAAAATGACGCTCACTGCTTTTTTCGTTTGCATAAAAATTATAATGATCCGAATATATACTCAGGCCCACGGCATCGCGCTGTTTTTTTAAGATTTGCATCAAAGCGGCGATGGACAGAACCCCAAAACCTATTTTGTTGAAGTTGTCTATGGATGGATTTTTTGTCTCTGGATAGTACATGGAGGCCGAATTGTCCAAGATCATATGGCATCGGAGATTGGTCTCGTCCTCATATCGCTTGGTGTAAAGGCGGTCCGTTCTGGCAAACAGCTTCCAGTCCAAATGTTTGGTACTTTCCCCGGGATTGTAGATTTTATGCTCGGCAAATTCAGCAGAAAACCCATGGAACGGGCTTTTGTGGATACCACTGATAAAACCTTCAACAATTTGGTTGGCCAAAAGTTCAAGGTTTTTAAATAAGGGGGCCTTATGAAGTTCTGATCGGATATCCATAAATAGATTCTGATCTCAATATAAAACAAAAAAGGTTTGGCATTTGCCAAACCTTTTTTAAAATCCAAATAGGAATATTGTTTTATAGTGCCGCATCAATGGCGTCAGTATATACTTTTTTGGGAGATACGCCCACTTGACGGTTTACAATCTCACCATTTTTAAATACCAAAACGGTAGGAATGTTACGCACACCATATTTGGCAGCAAATTGTTGATTGGCGTCTACATCTACCTTCCCTACTACAGCCTTTCCTTCATATTCTTGGCTTACCTCTTCGATGATCGGTCCGACCATTCTACAAGGGCCGCACCATGCTGCCCAAAAATCCACTACGACAGGTATGTCGCTTTTTAAAACTACTTCGTCAAAAGTTGCATCTGTTATTTCTAGTGCCATCTCACTTGTTTTATTATTACGCAAAGTTAGTCAAATATTACGCATCATCCTTACTGTTAAAGTATTCGTTTTAGTTATTGTGCTATCAACTTAAATTATGGGCTCAGTTTAACTTATAATGAATTTCACTTTCTTCTAATGCGGATAGTAGTTCGCTACTGATCTTTACTTTCTGTTTTCGGCTGGATAGGTTCAGTTTTATCTCATCCTGCATTTCGTATACCACAAAATTAAGGGGATGATCTCCTTTGTAGGAATGTAAAGTGTTTTTCAGTGCTTGAATCCTTTTTTCCTGCAAACGGGCTATATCCAGTTTAATGGTCAGCTTTCTGGCATAGGCATCCATGACATCTTGTAGTTGTTTAAAATCATTGAACTGTAAACGAGGTTCCCCTCTTTTGCCTGTATCACGGTTTACCCAACCTTCACGCACATAGGCTTTGATATAGATAAAGGAGTTGATCATTAAAAAATGGCGAAATTTGAGGTACTCTTCGCCAAAAATTCGGAATTCATGAGAGTCGGTGTAGTCTTCAAGGGTAAAGAGGCCCCATCCTTTTCCGTTTTTGGATACCCGATGTTGCACATCCGTAATGACGCCAGCAACGGATAGCTCTCTGTTTACATATTCTTCCAAGTTGGTAAATGCAGAAACACTGCTATTGCAGAAAGCTGTGATCTCTTTTTTAAAGTCATCCAAGGGGTGTCCAGAAATGTAGATGCCCACCACTTCTTTTTCCCTGCGGAGTTTTTCCATGGTGCCCCAATCCTCGCAAGGTGGTACCACAGGTTCGGGAATCTGTACCTCACTGGCATCCCCAAAAAGGCTTACTTGGGAAGAATTTTCATTCTCCTGGAATTTTGCACCATACTTGACGGCTTTTTCCAAAAAGGTGACCTCGTCCCCTTCATGATGGAAATATTGTGCCCTATGGGTGTCCCCAAATGAATCAAACCCACCGGCTAAGGCCAAGTTTTCAAAAGCCTTTTTATTGGCGGCCCTTAAATCGACCCGCTTGGCCAAATCAAATACAGATTTATAGGGGCCACCTTCTTTTCTTTGTTCCACAATGGTTTCCACCGCGGAACGCCCCACGCCTTTAATGGCACCCATGCCAAAACGCACGGCATTGTCTTTGTTCACGGCAAACTTGTAATAGGATTCGTTGACATCCGGACCCAAAACTTCCAAGCCCATACGTTTACATTCCTCCATGAAGAAGGTTACCTGCTTAATGTCGTTCATGTTGTTGGACAGTACGGCGGCCATGTATTCGGCCGGGTAGTGGGCCTTTAAATATGCCGTTTGATAGGCAATATAGGCGTAGCAGGTGGAGTGACTTTTATTGAACGCATAGGAGGCAAATGCTTCCCAGTCCTTCCAAATTTTTTCCAGAATATCGCGGGGGTGTCCATTTTTCTCACCACCGTTCAAGAATTGGGGTTTCAATTTTTGTAGCAGGGCGAAAATCTTTTTTCCCATTGCTTTACGTAGTACGTCCGCATCACCTTTGGAGAAACCGGCCAGCTTTTGGGAAAGCAACATCACCTGCTCTTGGTATACCGTGATGCCATAAGTTTCCTGAAGGTACTCCTCCATTTCAGGAAGGTCGTAGGTGATTTCCTCGTCACCATGCTTACGGGCAATAAAGCTGGGGATATATTCCATGGGCCCCGGACGGTATAGGGCATTCATGGCGATAAGGTCATCAAAAACCGTAGGTTTCAGGTTTTTCATGTGTTTTTGCATCCCGGGTGATTCGTATTGGAATATCCCTACCGTATCCCCGCGCTGAAAAAGCTCATACGTCTTTTCATCGTCCAACGGAAAATCATCCGGGATCAATTCCATCCCGGTCCGTGCCTTAACGATTTTCACCGTATCCTTGATGAGTGTCAGTGTCTTCAATCCCAAGAAGTCCATCTTTAGGAGTCCGGCACTTTCCACAACGGAGTTGTCGAACTGGGTCACATATAAGTCCGAATCCTTGGCGACGGATACGGGAACGAAGTTGGTAATATCATCTGGGGTGATAATGACCCCGCAAGCATGGATTCCGGTGTTTCGCAAGGACCCTTCCAGAACCCGGGCCATATTCACCGTCTGGCCTTCGAGATCATCCCCTTCGGAGATGTTCAATAATTCATGGACCTTTTCCAATTCATCCGATCGGAACTTTTTACGCAAATCGGCCTCATCAACCCCAAATATTTTGCCCAATTTGGACATGTTGGGAATGAGCTTGGCAATGCGATCGGCATCATTCAAAGGTAAATCCAAGACCCTTGCCGTATCCCGGATGGAAGATTTGGCTGCCATGGTACCATAAGTGATGATCTGTGCTACCTGATTTGCTCCATATTTATTGATGACATAATCCATGACCCTTCCCCGGCCCTCATCATCAAAATCAATATCGATATCGGGCATGGACACCCTGTCTGGATTCAGGAAACGCTCAAAAAGCAGGTCGTATTTGATGGGGTCAATGTTGGTAATGGTCAAACAGTAGGCCACAACCGAACCTGCTGCCGAACCCCTTCCGGGTCCAACGGAAACCCCCATGTTCCGAGCTTCGCGGATAAAGTCTTCCACGATAAGGAAATATCCCGGATATCCCGAATTCTCTATGGTGGCCAGCTCAAAATCGATACGTTCCGAGATTTCAGGGGTGATTTCCCCATATCGTTTTTTGGCCCCTTCATAGGTAATGTGCCTTAAATAAGCATTCTCGCCCCGTTTTCCTCCGTCTGCCTCATCTTCCTTGACCTTGAATTCCTCTGGAATCTCAAATTTGGGAAGAAGGATTTCACTGGCTAGGTCATATGGGGTTATTTTATCCACAATCTCCTTTATGTTGAGGATGGCTTCGGGGATATCCTTGAATAGTTCCTTCATCTCATCTGAAGATTTGAAGTAGTACTCTTGATTGGGCAGTCCGTAGCGGTACCCCCGACCTCGACCTATGGGCGTGGCCTGTTTTTCCCCATCCTTTACGCAAAGTAGGATATCGTGTGCCTCGGCATCTTTTTTATCACAATAATAGGTGTTGTTGGTGGCCACCAACTTTACATCATGGTCTTTGGCCATCTGCACCAAAACCTGGTTCACCCGGTCTTCATCTTCCTGGCCGTGGCGCATCATTTCTATGTAGAGGTCGTCGCCAAAATGCTTTTTCCACCACAATAGAGCTTCTTCGGCTTGCTTTTCACCAACATTCAAGATTTTATTGGGTACCTCGCCATAAAGGTTTCCTGTCAGGGCAATCACATTTTCCTTGTACTGCTCCACAATCTTTTTGTCGATACGGGGCACATAATAAAATCCATTGGTGTAGGCAATGGAGGACATTTTGGCCAGATTTTGGTAACCTGCCTTGTTTTTGGCCAATAGCACAATTTGATAGCCATAGTCCTTTACATTTTTATTGGTATGGTCTTCGCAAACGTAAAATTCGCATCCCACAATGGGGGTAATTTCCTTTTCAGTGGTAGGTTCTCCCTTTTCCTCCAGTTCGGCATTTCGTTCCTTGACGCCTTTATTGTGGGTCATGATTTCTTTCACAAAGTGAAAGGCGCCCATCATATTGGCATGGTCCGTCAGTGCAACGGCGGGCATGTGATGGTCTGCGGTGGCCTTAACCAAATCCCTTATGTTGATGGTGGATTGGAGGACCGAAAATTGGGAGTGGTTGTGAAGATGCACAAAAGGAGCATCTTCCAAGGTTTCTATGTTCTCTTGGATTTCAGCCTCGGAAATGTCACCGGTATCTTGTGCCCAAAGGACATCTGCAATCTTTTTGGATGCTGCCTTTAGGTTGATGTGCTTTAATCCAATCAGTTGGATTTCCTGTGGATTGGCCTCGGAAAAACGTTCAAAATAGTCGGGGTGAACATCCAATTCTTGGGCAGTGAACTGCTTTTTTCGAACCAATTCCAGAAAACATCTTGTGGTGGCTTCAACGTCGGCGGTGGCATTGTGGGCCTCGGCAAAAGGTTCCCCAAAAAGAAATTCGTGAAGCTCGGTGAGGGTGGGCAGCTTGAATTTACCCCCGCGGCCCCCAGGAATTTTACAGAGTTCCGCGGTATGTTCCGTACAGGTGTCCAGAACGGGTAGTTCGGTCAGTAAGCTGTCCACTCCTTTTCTGTGGAATTCGCACCCCATGATATTCACATCGAAACCTACATTTTGTCCCACAACAAATTTTGCCTGGACCAATGCTTTATTGAAAGCCTCAAGAACAAATTCCAGTGATTCCCCATCTTGTTCGGCCAATGCTGTGGAGATACCGTGTACCTGTTCTGCTTCATAAGGAATGTTGAACCCATCGGGCCGTACCAAAAAGTCTTGATGCTCCACCACGTTGCCTATTTCATCGTGCAGTTGCCAAGCAATCTGTACACACCTCGGCCAATTATCCGTATCGGTGATGGGGGCGTCCCAGCGCTTGGGCAATCCTGTGGTCTCGGTATCAAATATTAGGTACATGTGCTTGCCGTTTTCGGAGTGGAAAAATCAATGTCTAAAAATATACAAACATGCAGGTTTTAGAAAATGTAGTTTTTAAGATTTATCAACCAACAAAAAACAAAAAACCTGTTGTTGGTTTGGGGATTTGAACTATATTTGCACCCGCTTAAGAGACAAGCGATTAAAAAGAATTAATAACAAGGGTCGGGCACCCTACAAATTAATGTGATATGCCAGTAAAAATTAGACTTCAGAGACACGGTAAAAAAGGTAAACCATTTTATTGGGTGGTTGCCGCAGATTCCAGAGCAAAAAGAGACGGTAAATTCTTGGAAAAATTGGGTACCTACAACCCTAATACCAATCCTGCCAGCATCGATTTGGATATTGACGGATCTGTAAAATGGTTGCAAAATGGTGCACAGCCTACCGATACTGCCAGGGCCATTCTTTCTTACAAAGGAGTTTTGTTGAAGCACCACTTGTTGGGCGGTGTTCGCAAAGGTGCTTTGACCGAAGAGCAAGTTGAGGAGAAGTTCAAAGCTTGGTTGGAAGAGAAAGAAGCTGCCGTTCAAGCCAAAAAAGATGGATTAAGCAAAGCTGAGGCTGAAGCCAAGGCAAAGGCTTTGGAAGCTGAGAAGGAAGTAAACGAGAAAAGAGCCGCTGCCGCTTTGCCAGAAGAGGAAGTAGCTGAAGAAGTTGCCGAAGAGACTGCCGAGGCCGCTACCGAAGAAGTTGCTGCTGAAGCTCCTGCTGAGGAGGCTCCTGCCGCTGAGGAAGCTGCCAAAGAAGAAGAATAGAAGAGAAGGCGATGCGCAAGGAAGATTGCTTCTACCTGGGCAAAGTCGTTTCAAAATATAGTTTTAAAGGTGAGGTGTTGGTCAAATTGGACACTGATGAACCTGAAATCTACGAAAACATGGAATCAGTTTTTGTTTCATTGGGAAACAATCTGATTCCATTTTTTATTGACCGTTGCCGATTGCACAAATCCAACCTGCTCCGCATCGATTTTGAAGAGGTCAAGGATGAGGCCACCGCGGATAAGATCATAGGTTCGGAATTGTATCTCCCCTTGGAAATGCTCCCGCCCCTTACCGGAAATAAGTTTTATTTCCATGAAGTCATTGGGTTTGCATTGATGGATGAGGTCCATGGAAATATTGGGACCATAGTCTCTATAAACGATAGCGCTTCGCAGGAACTGTTTGAAGCTGAAAAGGATGGGAAGGAACTCTTGATTCCCATCACCGATGACATCATAAAGAAAGTAGATCGGGAGAAGAGGGAAATCCATGTAAGAACACCGGAAGGTCTCGTGGAATTGTATTTGGGGTCGTAAGATTTGTGGTTTTCACCTATATTTAGGGCAACCTTTTATTTTACGATATGTTTCGATATTTCTTTGTATTTCTTGTTTTAGGACTGATTTCTTGTGGAGAAAAGAAGGCTCCCGTCAAGGAGGAAGAGCGTTCACCCAATATAGTGTTGATTTTTACGGACGATCAAGGCTACCAAGATGTTGGGGTTTTTGGTTCGCCCAATATCAAAACTCCCAATCTGGACCAGATGGCGGCAGATGGGGTTAAAATGACCCATTATTATGCGGCCCAAGCCGTATGCTCCGCTTCCAGAGCTGGAATTTTAACGGGTTGTTATCCCAATCGGATTGGTATCCATAACGCCTTGGGGCCCGATAACACCCACGGCATCAATGACACAGAGACCACCTTGGCCGAAATGTTGAAGGAGAAGGGATATGCAACGGCCATTTATGGAAAATGGCACTTGGGACACCACAAAAAGTTTTTGCCCACTCGACACGGGTTCGATGAGTGGTTCGGAATTCCATATTCCAATGATATGTGGCCCTATCATCCCCAACAGGGCCCTATTTTTAATTTTCCGGACCTCCCACTCTACGAAAACGAGACCGTTATCGACACCTTGGTGGAGCAATCCCAATTGACTACACAGATTACAGAGCGAAGTGTGGATTTTATCAAGAGAAACAAGGATAAGCCCTTCTTTTTATATGTACCACATCCACAACCCCACGTGCCACTGTTCGTTTCGGATAAGTTTAAAGGGAAATCGGAAAGAGGGCTATACGGGGATGTGATCATGGAGATTGACTGGTCTGTGGGCCAGATCATGCAAGCACTTAAAGACAATGGACTTGAAGAGAATACCATGGTCATCTTTACTTCGGACAACGGGCCTTGGCTTTCCTATGGAAACCATGCCGGAAGTGCCCTCCCCCTTCGGGAAGGAAAGGGTACCGCTTGGGAAGGGGGACAACGCGAGCCATTTATTATGAAATACCCCAAAAAGCTCAAGCCGGGGAGAACAGTGGATGTGCCCATGATGGCCATAGATGTCCTGCCCACCATTGCCCATGTCACCGAATCCAAATTGCCGGAACAAGTGATTGATGGTAAAAATGCATGGTCCATTTTAACGGGAGAGCGTACAGAGCCCGTGCAAGATGCTTACTTTTTCTATTATCGGGTAAACGAAATGTTCGGGGTGCGGTATGGGAAATGGAAGATGTATTTCCCACATCGTTACCGGACCATGGATGGCCAGGAGCCGGGCAAGGATGGACAGCCAGGAAACTACCGATACGTTGATATGGAGGAAATTGAACTTTATGATGTGGTCAACGATGTCGGTGAGACCAACAATGTGGCCGAAGCCCATCCCGAGATTGTGGCTGAAATTAAAGTTTTGGCAAATTCTATGCGACAACGATTGGGAGATTCCTTGTTCGATTTGGAAGGTTCCGAAACAAGGGAGCCAGGAAGATTGGAAGAGTGATTGTCATAAAATAAAAAGGGCGGCCAATGGCTGCCCTTTTTGTGGTTGTTGGTATAGAACTGAAAAGCCAGTTTTATTTTTTCCATTTACCCCCACCTACGTAGAAACCTAAGGAAATTCCAAAGTAGGAGTTTTTAATTTCAGCACTTTCGATTTCTGTTTTTCCTATTAAATTGTAGCTTGCAGCTAGACGAAATTTCCCCCATTCGAAACCTGTACGGATTAGACCACCAAATTTTCCATCTACTTCTGCTTCAGCATCCCCAAAGTCCTCAAAGCTGATATTTGCTAAAGCTGTATAACCGGCACCCGCTCCTACAAACGGAGCAAATGAAGAACTCCCGTTATGGAAGTAGTAGTCAAAAGTTCCTAAGTAGGATGAATTTGCAGCCAAATCAGCTTCAACGGTCAATCCAGTGTCGGTTACATTTTTAGCCATAATTGCAGATTCAAAACGAATACCCACATTCATGTTATCTGCAACATTATATTTAGCCTCAAGGCCGGTTGATAAACCACCGCCACCATCTGGCATGGCATAGCCAAGGTCTAACCCAACACGGAATTTACCTTCTTCTTGTGCTTGAACCATTTGAAAAGTACCAGCAATGATGGCAATCGCAACTAAAATTTTCTTCATAATAAGATGTTTAAGAATTGGAATTTTATGGAATAGGAGTTAGCCTATTCGTTATTTAAGCCACGAATAAAGGGTATAGCATTAAAAGAAATAAGGGTGATCTAACGGATGCCCATTTTCAGCCAACGAATGTTGGTTTTCAATTGACGAGGTAATTGGGTTACAAAGCAAAGTCATGGTTTTCTTTGGGGACTATTTTCCAATTATCTTTGTGTTTATGGGTGAATTTCAATTCAAACAATTCACGGTACACCAAGATCGCTGTGCCATGAAAGTGGGTACGGATGGGGTTTTGCTGGGGGCATGGACCTCTTTGGAGCACCAACCCGATTCCATCTTGGATATTGGCGCAGGCACCGGATTGATTGCCTTGCAAATGGCACAACGCTCTCCTGCCGAACTCATAGATGCCATTGAGTTGGATGAGGCCGCTTACGAACAATGTGTTGCCAATTTTGAAGCCTCTGCATGGTCAGACCGACTGTTCTGTTATCATGCGGGATTGGATGAATTTGTGGATGAGGTTGATGATCATTACGATTTGATTGTTTCCAATCCGCCGTTCTATTCGGAGAATGTATCCAGTGGGGATGCTTCAAGGGATCAAGCCCGTCAGAACAGCTCATTGCCCTTTGATGAGCTGATAGAGGGAGCGGCAAAACTTCTTTCCGATACGGGTGTTTTTTCGGTCATTGTTCCTTTTAAGGAAGAAGAAGGTTTTGTGTCCTTGGCCAAGACATCTGGATTGTTCATCAAGAGAATTACTAGGGTGAAGGGAAACCCAAAAGCAAATTTCAAGAGGAGTTTGTTGGAATTTGGACGCTCAGAAGCGAACACTTCAGTGGATGAGCTCATCATAGAGACCGAACGGCACCAATACACCGAGCAGTATACGGATTTGACCAAATCATTTTATTTAAAAATGCAACAGTGATAGATTAAATTGTTAAATTTCGGCATAACTTTTAGATAAATTTTTTCCGAATGAAGCCTGATCTATTTGAAGCACCGGATTATTATAATCTTGACGATCTTCTTTCCGAAGAGCATAAGCTGGTAAGGGATGCTGCCCGCCAATGGGTAAAACGGGATATCTCCCCCATCATAGAGGAATACGCCCAAAAGGCAGAGTTTCCCAAGCAGATTATCAAAGGTCTGGCCGAAATAGGTGCATTTGGTCCGTACATTCCAGAAGAATATGGAGGTGCGGGACTAGATCAAATCAGCTATGGTTTGATCATGCAGGAGATTGAACGGGGGGACAGCGGAGTGCGTTCCACGGCTTCGGTACAGTCTTCCTTGGTCATGTATCCCATTTTTGCCTACGGATCGGAAGAACAACGTAAAAAATACTTGCCAAAACTGGCCACGGGCGAATGGATGGGCTGTTTTGGTTTGACCGAACCCAACCATGGTTCCAATCCCGGCGGTATGGAAACCAAGTACAAGGATATGGGAGACCATTACCTGTTGAACGGAGCAAAATTATGGATTTCCAATTCTCCCTTTGCTGATGTTGCCGTAGTTTGGGCCAAGAATGAAGAAGGTCGTATCCATGGTTTGATCGTGGAAAGGGGCATGGAAGGTTTTTCCACCCCGGAAACCCATAACAAATGGTCGCTTCGCGCTTCAGCTACGGGGGAACTTATTTTTGACAATGTAAAGGTCCCCAAAGATAACCTGTTGCCCGGTAAGAGTGGGTTGGGTGCGCCGTTGGGCTGTTTGGATTCCGCCCGATATGGTATTGCCTGGGGCGCTATCGGAGCTGCCATGGATTGTTATGATACGGCACTGCGATATGCCAAGGAGCGCATCCAATTTGGGAAACCCATTGCGGCCTATCAGTTACAGCAAAAGAAATTGGCCGAAATGATCACCGAGATAACCAAGGCCCAGTTGTTGGCCTTTCGTTTGGGGCAATTAAAAAATGAAGGACGTGCCACCACGGCCCAAATTTCTATGGCCAAACGTAATAATGTGGACATGGCCCTAAAGATTGCCCGCGAAGCCAGACAGGTTCTGGGTGGAATGGGAATCACCGGGGAGTATAGCATCATGCGCCACATGATGAATTTGGAAAGCGTGATTACCTACGAAGGCACCCATGACATTCATTTGTTGATCACTGGGGCTGATATTACCGGTATTCCAGCGTTTAAATAATCGACACTATATTTTTTCAACCGTTACCTTGATGGATTTGCTGATGGGGGTCTGGCTCTTATCCGCAAAATGGTTGTGGGGCACCAGCAGATTGGTTTCAGGGAAGTAAGCGGCCATGTTCCCTTTGGGAATTTCATAAGGAATG
Organism: Flagellimonas alvinocaridis; assembly: GCF_965248585.1. NCBI lineage: Bacteria > Pseudomonadati > Bacteroidota > Flavobacteriia > Flavobacteriales > Flavobacteriaceae > Flagellimonas > Flagellimonas alvinocaridis. The sequence continues at coordinate 3,178,836 of NZ_OZ252111.1, read as the reverse complement.
ACCAGAAATTGTTCTGCGGTCCGTTGGATACCATCATATTCGCTATGTAGATGCACAATATCCAGTTTTTTCAGTTGATGCTGCTCCATATCATCTTGGTTCATGAACACCACGCGACGCTCATTGTGAACACCTCGATAACGGTCATTCAAACCATAAATGGTGGTGTTGAACTGGTCATGGGACCGAATGGTCATCAACAAGAATTCATTCATTTTTAGACCATGGTCCGGCAATGTATTGATGGTAAGCTGTGCCATGCCGTTGGGCAGCATTCTAAAGTCCCGTTTGCGTACATTGTTGGGCAGGTAATACCCAAAACCTTTGGACTGTTCACTGGTATTTTTGAATCCCTTTATGGTTTTATCAATTAAACTTCGGATGAGGTCGTAATCCGCTCCCAAAGCCTCCCAGTCCATCGTATGTTCCCCTTTAAAATAGGTGTGGGCCATCAATGCGATGATTTCCGGTTCACTTTTGATATGCTCCGAAGCCGGTTTCAACAAACCTTTGCTTTGGCGGACTTTTCCCGTGCTGCTTTCCATGGTCAGAAATTGAAGGGAGCCGTTCTTCTCATCCTTCTCAGAGCGACCAAAAGTGGGAAGCAACAGTGCGGTTTTGCCCGTAATCAAATGACTGCGGTTGAGCTTGGTGCTGATCTGTACCGTCAGGCTGCAATTTTGAAGCGCTTTGGCAGTGTATGCCGTATCCGAGGCGGCCATGGCAAAATTCCCTCCCAAACAAACAAAGACCTTGGCCTTGTTTTCGTGCATGGCTTGGATGGCCTCTACAACATCATACCCTCTTTGGGTCGGAGGCTCAAAACCGAGATGTTCCCGAATCCTCTTGTTCAATCCTTCATTCACAAAATGATGGATGCCCACTGAGCGGTCCCCTTGTACATTGCTATGTCCCCGAACGGGACAAGTGCCCGCAAATGGTTTCCCGATGGCTCCTTTCAGCAGTAAAATGTTCACATATTCCTGGATGCATTCCACGGCATTTTTATGTTGGGTGATGCCCATGGCCCAACAGATCACGATTTTGGAATTTTCGGCCAATAACCGAACGGTCTTGTCAATTTTTCGCATGGAAACCCCAGTTCTCCGCTGAAGTGTTTCGTAATCGAAGTGCTCCAAATCTTTGAGCAGTTCATCATAGCCATCCACATATTCCACAATGAATTCATGGTCCAGGACATTGCTGTTTTTGGCATCGTGGGCCACCAATTTCTTCAAGATCAGTTTGGCGAGTGCAATGTCCTCATTGATGCGAACAGGAAGGTGTAGGTCGGCAATGGGCTGCCCACTGCCCAACATATCCGAAACGTTTTGCGGGTTTTTAAAGTTCACCAGTCCCGTTTCCGCCAGAGGGTTGATGCTGATGACTTTTCCCCCATTCTTTTTGCATTTTTCAAGGGCAGAGAGCATTCTGGGGTGATTGGTCCCCGGGTTTTGGCCCACGACCAAAATAACTTCGGCGCCATAGAGATCATCCAAGGTTACCGAACCTTTTCCAATGCCGAGGGTCTCGGATAGTGCCACACCGGATGACTCATGGCACATATTGGAACAATCGGGCATGTTGTTGGTGCCCAAAGCGCGGGCAAACATGCCGTACAAATAGGCGGCTTCATTACTGGATCGTCCAGAGGTATAAAAAATGGCCTCATTGGGGTCGTTTAATTGATGGAGTTCATTAGATAGTAAATCAAAAGCCTCCTGCCATGCAATGGGTTCGTAATGTACCTTTCCTGGCCTGAGCACCATGGGCTCTATGATCCGACCCAACTTGTTGAGTTGATAATCGCTGAGTTGGGATAGTTCCTCTACCGAGTGCTTACTGAAAAACTCGGCACCTATATGTTCATGGGTAGCTTCGTCGGCCAACGCCTTGGCCCCATTTTCGCAATATTCCGCAACCTTGGAGGGGTGTTCGGGAACGGGCCACGCACAGCTAGGACACCGAAAACCGTCTTCTTGGTTCATTTCGAGCAGAGCCTTCATGGAGCGCACAATGCCCATTTCCTTGAAACTGTGTCTCAAAGCTTCTTTTACCCCCAAGAAACCGGCAGCGGTATGCATGGGTTCCTTAAGACGCAATCCGGTAAATTGGATATCCCCCGTAAGTGAAATGTTTCGTTTGAATTCTTTTTCCATGGGGTTCAATGTTGCAGTTTGGGGTTGGGATAATTATCCGATTGGTCTTCCAGGGTATTGTCCAAGCAGGTAAAATCTTTTTCAAGAAGTAGATGGAGTTTTGTCCCGTTCTTGGTGGTGAGGGTGTGTTCAAAGCCAACACGTTCATCCAAATCCCAGTTTTTTGCCAGCTGTTCGGGAACACTTAAGGTGATTCGGTTGTTTTCATACGAAGACGAGAGGGTCGGTTCAGTTTTACTGAGTTGTACGGCATAGCCGAATACATTTTCCCCGAAAGAGGTGGTCTCCATAAAAAAACCTTTTTCACAAAGCTGTTTTACTTCGCTCTGGGTCAGTCTAAAACGTACCGAATTGCCTCGTATCCTAATTTTCATCGTAACTGATTTACTAGGTAATTTAGCAAAAATCGAGTACTTTGAGGCATGTTTGCGTTGGTGGATTGCAATAACTTCTATGCGTCATGTGAGCGGGCCTTTCAGCCTCAGTTCAATAACATCCCTGTGGCCATTCTTTCCAATAATGACGGTTGTTTTATCTCGCGTAGCGATGAGGCCAAGAAATTGGGCCTCCCTATGGCGGCCCCGGCATTCAAGTACAGGAAGTTCTGTGAAGAAAATGGGATAAAGGTATTCTCGTCAAACTATCCTTTGTACGGCGACATGAGTACCCGGGTGATGAATATTCTGGGAACATTTACCCCGGACATGGAAGTGTACAGCATTGATGAGGCTTTTTTAAAGTTTGATGGATTCCAGGACTATGATTTTGAGGCATATGGAAGGGAGATGCAATACAAGGTGCAAAAAAGCACAGGAATTCCGATCAGTATAGGTATAGCACCGACCAAGGCACTGGCCAAGGTGGCCAATAAGATTGCCAAAAAATTGAAATCCCGGACCGGAGGGGTTTTTGTGATCCAATCCGAAGAGGGGCAAATAAAAGCACTCAAATGGTCAAAAATAGAGACGGTTTGGGGCATAGGCCACGGAAATTTAAAACGACTTCAGACTAGAAACGTAAAAAATGCCTTTGATTTCACCCAGTTGCCCGATAAGTGGGTGAGAAAGCAAATGGCCATTGTTGGGTTGCGGTTGAAAAAAGACTTGGAAGGCATACCTACCTTGGATTTGGAAGATGATGCCCGGGACAAAAAAGCAATTGCCACCACAAGAAGTTTTGAACGGACCTATTCCGATATCGAAGATATTCGGGAACGGATTTCCACCTTTGCCAGCAGTTGCGCCGAAAAACTACGGGCCCAAGAGAGCAGTTGTAACCATATTGTGGTCATTTTAAGAAGTGACCGACATAAGCAGGATGAGCCCCAAGACAGGGGTACGGCCATTATAACCTTGCCCTACGCTACGGATTCCAGTCTTACCATAAGTCGTTATGCGGTCAAGGCGGTGGATACCATTTTCAAAGCCGGAATCAAGTACAAAAGGGCAGGGGTGATCGTATCTGGTCTGATTCCCACCAACGAGCGTCAGTTGGACCTGTTTTCATCAGAAAATCCAAAACACCATAAAATCATGGAGGTGATGGACAGCATGAATGATAGGTATGGGGACTATAAAATGAAAATAGCCAATCAAGATTTAAAACGGACCTGGAAAATGCGCCAAGAGCATCTTTCCCCAAGATATACAACGGACATCAATGACATCATTGTAGTAAAATGACCTCAAAAAAACCTCAAGAAACCAATTCGCTCACGTTTTTTACCCCAGATGATGAGCTAAGCTTAAGTATTCCCATTTCCAGAAATACCGTCTCAGCAGGATTTCCATCCCCTGCTGAGGACTTCAAGCAGAAACGAATCAGTTTAGACAAGACTTTGATCAAGAACAAGGAAGCCACGTTTTATGCAAGGGTCAGTGGGCAATCCATGACCGGGGCAGGGCTAGATGATGGCGATTTATTGATCATTGACAGAAGCTTGGAAGCGGAGAACGGAAAAATAGCAGTTTGTTTTTTGGAAGGGGAGTTTACCGTGAAACGATTGCTGATGGAAAAGGATTCCATAACACTAATGCCGGAAAACAATGCGTACAAGCCTATCAAGATATCCAAGGATAGCGACTTGTTGATATGGGGAATAGTGACTTACGTTATAAAGGCAGTTTGATGAAAAAAATAGCCTTCGACCCCATTAATCGAAAACCTTTGTTATCTTTGTCCCGTTGTGTTGGATTCCAGTCGCGATGATTGGAATCAGGTTGAAGCATCAGACTGATGCTTGCCAATGAAAGGCTTTCCGTTTGGAAGGCTTTTTTTGTTTGTGAGACAGAGAGGTCGAAATTTTCACCTTATGAATTTGAGTAATAGTATGTCACCTCGGCACAGTCGAGAGGTCTTACTTTCTATGGTCTCGACTTCGCTTGACCGGGCAGATAATAAAGCATTAGTACTAATTTGTGCAATTCGTGTTAAACCTTCACACTACTCAAAATGAGAATTCCGGATAATGCCTTTCAATGAATATTGTGGGCTACATAATGCATCAAGGAGGCGGCCAGTTTAGCCGTTTGCCCGTCAATATCATACTTGGGATTCATCTCGGCAATATCCAAGCTGATCAGCTTTCCAGAACCTATAATCGTTTTCAAACATTCCAAAACAATGTGGGGAGTAAAGCCCATGGGAGAAGCGGCACTTACCCCTGGCGCGTAGGCCGATGAAAATCCGTCCAAATCGATGGTTACATAAATGTGGTCCACATTTTTGACGAAAGCATTGATCCATGTGGTGATTTCCTCCAAAAATGGGATTTGGAAGGTGTCAATAAGAATATAATTGGCCTTAAGGTCACGAGCGGTTTCAAATAGGATCCGGTCATTTGCATCTTTTCGAATGCCCAAACAGAGATAGTTGAAATCAATGTCTTCCTTTTGGCAATCCTTGGCAATCTGGTAAAAAGGAGTCCCCGAATTGTTTTGCTCCGAATTTTTCCGCAAATCAAAATGTGCATCAAAATTAATGATGCCAATGGTCTGTCCTTCTTTTTTGCTATCCAAATAGGTTTTGATACCCTTGTAGTGGCCGTAAGCCATATCGTGTCCGCCACCTAAAACAATGGGAAACTGTTTTTTGTCTAAAAGCATCGTGACTGCTTCGGCAAGTTGTTCCTGGGCAGACTCCATATCGCTGTTGGTGCAGCTGATGGAGCCTACATCCTGCAATAATACATGACTGGCCAGATGATTGGGCATTTTCCCAAAACTACTTTTAATGGTATCCGGGCCATCCGCTGCGCCAACCCTACCTTGATTACGACGGACTCCTTCATCACAGGCGTAGCCCAAAAGGGCAATCGATTTTTTATGGGGTTCCGAAAGTTCGGTCAAGGGAGTGCAATGTACCTTTTCATGTAGGTACAACCATTTGTTGGAAACCCTGCCTGTCCAAAGATCTATTTTCGGGGAGTCGTAGTACTTCATCGCATTAAAAAAGATGGTCCAAAATATCCGGTTCAACCAGATGGGGTAAAGTTACTTTTAAATTTGGAGTTCGTTTCATTTCTCGTTCAATGGCAAATCTTGCTTCCTTGTTTCTGGCCCAACTTCTACGGGAAATTCCATTGTTCACATCAAAAAACAACATTCTCTTTAATCGTATGGAGGCTTCTTTGGAACCATCGAGCACCATTCCGAACCCACCGTTGATGACTTCGCCCCAACCAACGCCTCCACCGTTATGGATGGAAACCCATGTGGCGCCCCTAAAACTATCGCCGATTACATTTTGAATGGCCATGTCAGCGGTGAACCTGCTGCCGTCGTAAATATTGCTGGTCTCCCGAAACGGAGAATCGGTTCCACTGACATCGTGATGGTCGCGACCCAATACCACGGGAGCACTGATTTCCCCATTGGCAATGGCGGTATTGAATGCATCGGCAATTTTGCTTCGTCCCTCGGCATCAGCATAAAGGATTCGCGCTTGAGAACCGACCACCAATTTATTCTGTTCCGCTTCCGAAATCCATTTGATGTTGTCCTGCATCTGCTGTTGGATTTCTTCGGGAGCTTCGGATTTTATTTTTTGCATCACCTCAAGGGCAATGGCATCTGTTTTTTGAAGGTCTTTGGGGTCACCAGAGGTACAGACCCAACGGAAGGGGCCGAATCCGTAATCGAAACACATAGGTCCCAAAATATCCTGAACGTAGGATGGATACCTGAAATCGATATTGTTTTCAGCCATCACATCACCGCCCGCTCTGGAAACTTCCAATAAAAAGGCATTGCCATAGTCAAAAAAGTAAGTGCCTTTGGCGGTGTGTTTGTTAATGGCATTGATTTGTCGGCGTAGCGATTCCTGTACTTTTTCCTTGAATGCTTCGGGATTGTCTACCATTAAGGTGTTGGATTCCTCAAAAGAAAGTCCAACGGGATAATAACCACCCGCCCAAGGATTGTGTAAGGAGGTTTGGTCGGATCCCAAGTGCACAAAAATGTCCTCTTCATAAAAACGTTCCCAAACATCAACTACATTGCCGATGTACGCCAAAGAAACCACCTCTTTATTTTTTACAGCTTCTTTGGTGCGAATCACCAATAAGTCCAAATCCACCAACAATTCATCCACCCATCCTTGGTCGTGGCGTTTTTTGGCCGCTTCGGGGTTGACCTCTGCACAAATAGTGATGCCGCCTGCAATATTTCCGGCTTTGGGTTGAGCGCCACTCATTCCCCCAAGTCCAGCGGTCAAGAAAATCTTGCCTTCGGAGGATTCATTTTTCTGCAATACTCTTCTGAAAGCGTTCATTACCGTGATGGCGGTTCCATGGACAATGCCCTGCGGTCCAATGTACATATAGGAGCCGGCCGTCATCTGTCCATATTGAGTGACACCCAATGCGTTGAAGCGTTCCCAATCGTCGGGTTTGGAGTAATTCGGAATCATCATACCATTGGTAACGACCACTCTTGGCGCTTCTTTGGATGACGGAAAAAGCCCCATCGGATGCCCTGAATACATGTTCAAGGTCTGCTCCTCGGTCATTTCAGCCAAATATTTCATGGTGAGTAGGTACTGGGCCCAGTTTTGGAATACCGCTCCATTTCCTCCGTATGTGATCAATTCCTCGGGATGTTGTGCCACCGCAGGGTCCAAATTGTTCTGAATCATCAACATTATGGCTGCCACTTGATGCGTTTTCGCTGGGTAATCCGAAATGGGTCGCGCATACATCTCATAATCGGGCTTGAACCTATGCATATAAATGCGACCATAGGTTTTTAGCTCCTGCGCAAATTCTGCAGCCAGTTCTTGGTGCCAAGCCTCGGGAAAATAGCGTAGCGCATTTTGAACGGCCATTTTTTTCTCTTCCTTGGAAAGGATGTCTTTCCGTTTTGGTGCTGGATTCCCATTTTTCTGATAGGCCTTTTTTGTGGGTAATTCCGAAGGGATTCCTTGAAGAATTTGTGATTTGAAATGATCTTTTTTCATTAGTAATAAAGAATGATTTGTCATTCCTTCGAAAGCAAGAATCCAAAATAGGGTAGTGGATTCCGAATCAAGTGCGGAATGACAAAGCTATTTGCAAACGTTAATTCCATTTTTCCATACCATACTTGGCTTTAATTGTCCTTGGTGGTAGGTGATTTCTTGATAGTTGTCCGTCGGGAAAACCACAAAATCTGCCTGTGCACCCTCTTCCAGTTTGCCTCGGTCCATCATTCGTAATGCTGCGGCTGCCCTAAAGGTGATTCCAGACAAAACCTCGGTATTGGACAATTTTTCAAAGGTTCCCAAAATACTGGCTTGGGCCAACAGGTCGCCCATGGGAGCAGACCCTGGGTTATGGTCGCTGGCAATGGACAAAGCACCGCCTGCATCCAAAATTTTACGGGCAGGGGTGTAGGCACATCCCAAACCGAGTGATGCTCCCGGCAAAGCGGTGGCAATGGTATTGCTATTGGCCAACAATTGAATTTCTTTTTCAGTGCTGGCCTCCAAATGGTCTGCACTCACCGCATCAAAATCTACGGCTACTTGACTGCCTCCTGTGGTAAATTGGTCGGCATGTACGGTAATATCGAATCCCATTTCTTTCGCTTTTTGAAAATAGGGTTTGATTTCCTCCGGAGAAAAAGCACTTTCCTCTACAAAGGCATCCACTCGGTGGGCCAAGTTTTCTGCTTTGATGATGGGGAACAAATCCTTGATGATCACATCCAGATAATCTTCGTTTTGATTCCAGTCTTTTGGTTTCATGTGGGCTGCCAGACAGGTCGGCACCAAGGTCACATTTGAAGTTTCATTGGCCTGTTTGATGGCACGTAGCATTTTCAGTTCTTCATCAACCGAAAGACCATAACCACTTTTCACCTCAATGGTAGTGATTCCGTTTTTCAAATGTTTTTGACTTCTGGCAAGGATTCCGTCAACCAATTCATCCTGCGAAGCTTTTCGGGTTTGGGTCACGGTGTCCCAGATGCCGCCACCCGCTTTGGCGATTTCCAAATAGGTTTTTCCGGCATTTCGATAAGCGTAGTCGCGTGCCCGGGTACCACCAAAACAAATATGGGTATGGGAATCCACAAATCCAGGTAGACAAACATGTTCTCCTTCGATGTGGTGCACATTGACATGATTGGATTTTAATTCATCAAAAACCCCGACTTTGAGAATTTTTCCATCAGCAACCAAAATACCCCCATTTTCAATAATGGGCAGTTGTTCATCCTTGAGTGCTCCCTTTAAAGGGAGCCCCGTCATGGGCAGCAGTTGGGTGAAGGGTCCTATTAAAAGTGGTTTGTTCATGCTAATATGTTTCAAATTCATCGAGATAGGGAGCATCCCAAGTCAGTTCTTTCTCTTTCATGACCGATTCCACCAAATCAATGATTTCGTGGGTTTGAATGATTTCGATTCCTTTTTCAATATCATCCGCAAAAACGCGGTCGTTTTTGGCAAAAGCCACCTTGGTTCTCAGGAAAGTATGGATTTCGTCCAACACAATCCCTGATTTTAAGGGTTTTCTGAATTCAAATGCTTGGGCTGAGGTCAGTAATTCGATAGCGAGAATTTTCTCGACGTTCTCGATAATGTTAAGTGCTTTTCTACCACTAATGGAGCCCATACTCACATGGTCTTCCTGACCTAACGAGGTGGGAATGCTATCGGCACTGGCGGGGAAACACAGACTTTTGTTCTCGCTGGCCAATGCAGCCGTGGTGTACTGCAAGATCATGTAGCCCGAATTGATGCCCGTATCGTTCATCAATAATTTAGGAACCCCGGGACTGTTGCCCTCGAGAGCCAAATAGATGCGTCGGTCAGAAATATTTCCAATTTCCGAGGCGGCCAGAGCGGCATAATCCAAGGCCATGGCCAAAGGCTGTCCGTGAAAGTTTCCACCGCTAATGGTGAGTTCATCATTGATGATGACAGGATTGTCCGTTACCGAATTCAATTCGATTTCCAACAATTCCTTTAAATGCAACCACGCATTTCGGGATGCACCGTGTACTTGCGGCATGCAACGGAGGGAGTAGGGGTCTTGGACCCGTTCGCAATCGATATGGTCTTCCAAAATCTCGGAACCTTGAAGTAGGGTACGGATTCTTCCTGCTACGTGTTGATTGCCCTTGAATGGTCTCAGTTGATGCAATTCTTCAAAAAATGGCTTCATGGAACCTTGAAGTCCTTCCAGCATCATGGCGCCGATAATGTCGGCATGGCGTAAACAATGTTGCAGTTTGTGAACGACCATCACTCCATGGGCAGCAATAAATTGGGTGCCATTGATCAGGGCAAGACCTTCTTTTGGGCCTAATTCCAATGGTTGTAATCCAGTTTGCTTAAAAAGTTCCTGGGTTGGGATGGTCTTTTCTTGGTATTCCACCTTGCCAAGACCTATCAATGGGAGGAACAGATGGGAAAGGGGAGCCAAATCCCCTGAAGCCCCAACCGAACCTTGAGAGGGAACTACGGGAATGGCATCGTTTTCCAAATGCCATAGCATGCGTTGCAGGGTGGTTTCGGCAATGCCCGAAAACCCTTTGGCTAGAGCATGGATTTTAAGAATCAACATGATTTTAGCCAATTCGGTGGAAATGGGGTCTCCCACACCCACACTATGACTTTGCAGTATATTGGATTGAAGGATTTTGGTATCGGCTTTGGATATCTTGGTATTGCATAAAGGACCAAAACCCGTGTTGATGCCATATACCGTATCGCCCTTTTCCACGATACGCTGCACCCGCTGGTAACTGGCATTCACATTTTTTAGGCATACTTCGGAGAAAACACCTGTAATAGTGCCATGGGCCAAACCCAAAGCTATGCTTGCTGTTAAACGGTCCTCGCCAAATTGGAATATTCGGTCTATTGCCATGCTTTAAAATTAATTCACTAGTGATTGTACGCAATCAATCCTATTGATAAAAGGTGTCAGGTCGAGCGCAGTCGAGACCTTGTTTTAAGGCAATGGATTCAATTACTTCTCGACTGCGCTCGAAGTGACAGCGTATGAAGATTGATTACTGTTATCCAAATTTACAGATTAGGTTTAATAATCACCAATACTTATTTTTGTAATAATCAATAAGTATGAATTATCAAATAGAGCTTAGACATTTTATCTATTTTTTGGCCGTGGCCGAAGAACTCCATTACAGAAAGGCAGCAGAAAAGTTGTTTATTTCTCAACCTGGCTTGAGTACCCAAATCAAACAAATGGAGGGGATATTGGGCACCCAACTTTTTGTGAGGGACAAGAAGAAGGTGAGCTTGACCCAAGCAGGGGAGTTTTTAAAAAAAGAGGTTGAATTTATCCTGAATCATCTCGACCAGACCAAAAAGCAGGTAAAACTCATTGGGGATGGACAATTGGGAGAGGTGCGAATCGGCTTTTTGGGTTCCGCCATGCAGAATGTGGTACCCAATTTGTTGCTGGGATTGAAGGAGAAATATCCAACGGTACACACCACGTTGGAAGAACTTTCCAACCGGGCACAGATCAATGCAATCTTGGCCGATCGACTGGATTTGGGTTTTGTACGATTGTCCCGCGTACCCAAAGGATTGGATGTGAAACCTGTTTTTGAAGATACCTTTTCCTTGGTATTGCCCGAGGATCATCCTTTGGATGAATCGAGCTTCAAAAATATTGAACAAGTAGCCGATGAAGATTTTATTCTTTTTTCCCAAGATTATAGTCCCATGTACTACGATACGGTGCTGAGTATTTGTGAGGATAGTAGGTTTGTGCCCCATGTTTCACACAAATCGGTTCATGCGCAGACCATTTTTAAATTGGTGGAAAATAAATTGGGGATTGCCATTGTGCCCACAACGCTTCAGCATGGGTTCCAGATGAAGGTGAAGTTCATAGAAATGAAAAAAATAAAACAACGAGCCGTATTGAGTATGGTCTGGAAGACCGATAATAGAAATCCTGCACTTCAAAAATGTATGGATTTGCTCATGAAATTATGATTCCAACATTTTGGGGAGTAACTTTGGATTTCATCTAAAAGAATAGCTATGATTTTTGATTTGATCAAGCAGCGAAGAAGTATTTTTCCTGCCCAGTATATTGATAAGCCCATTCCCAAAGAAACCCTAGAAAAGATTTTGGAAGCGGCCAACTGGGCCCCTACCCACAAGAAAACAGAACCATGGCGTTTTAAAGTGTTGACAGGGGATAAGAAACAGGAATTGGGGATTTTCCTTTCCAACAAGTATGAGGAGGTGGACTTCAAACCAAAACAGGTCACAATCAAAAAATTACAATTCAACCCGTCCAATTCTGGCGCGGTGATTGCCATTTGCATGCAACGGGACCCTTCTGAAAGTCTGCCCGAGTGGGAGGAAATCGCTTCCGTGGCCATGGCCGTCCAAAATATGTGGTTGTGTTGTACTGAACTGGGTATTGGTTGTTATTGGTCTTCCCCAGGGCTCATCAAATACATGGACGGATTTTTTAATTTGAATGAAGGGGAAAAATGTTTGGGCTTTTTCTATATGGGGTATTATGAGGGTGATGTGGAACCTTCCAACAGAACTCCGATTGCTGAAAAAGTGGAGTGGTTGGATTAAGTAAAGGAAAATAGGTCACCCGCATATTTTACGGCAATGTAGACATAGAATATAGCGTAGAAAACGGTCAAGACCAGTTTCATAAAGGTGCCCGTTAAAAATCCAAGAAATGAACCAAAGGCCGCCTTCAGGGCGGTTTTTTGATTGGCCTTGTTCAATAATTCACCCACCAAGGCACCGATAAAGGGCCATATAATAATTCCGAATGGGCCAAAAACGGGAAAAAAGATGGCCACCAACAACCCAACGATGGTTCCCCACATACCCGCTTTGCTGCCACCAAATTTCTTGGTGCCCATAGCGGGAATCACATAGTCCAGAATGGTAATGGTAATCGCTATGACAAAAGTAACTCCAAGGATCCACCAATTATCGGGGACAGCCTTGGTTAGATATAATAACAATAGTCCAACCCAACTTATGGGAGGACCGGGTAGCACAGGTAAAAAACTACCCAATATCCCAACCAGCATCAGAACAAATCCCAAAATCAATAAGACAATATCCATGGTATGGTGTTTATGGTTAGACAAATGTAGGACACAATTGTTACAAAGAAAGTGGAATAAAACCGACTTGGTAAAGATTTCGTAAGTAGATTTGAAACCCAGAAAGCAATGCTTTTGAAATCGATACCGACATATTCCAAATCCAGACTCACACGAGCAAGCTGCCTTGTACTATGCCTTTTTTATTTGGTGGGACTTTTTAATGGACTCGTAATTGAAGTATTGCACGAAGCATCCCATGCTTTGGATGCCGGCACCCATCAACATGGGAATGAGGAACACCATAGCTTTTTTGCAAATCATCAAACCGTTGACTATTCGTCCTTGGGGGCTATGGCGGGCCACTCGCACGAAGCTTTGGAGGCCTTAAAGGATTTATTGGAGGCCAATCAGCCAGATGAAAAAGAGTCGAAAGATGAAATCCTCTTTAAATTGGACAAACATTTTAGTGAAGAAACCCGTATTACATCGGAAATAAATACGCTGCAAGTCAATGATAGAAATTGGGCGTATCAGGGCATAACTTCTTTTTGGAGCCTAAGTGTGATTACGCCTCCTCCTAAATATTACTGAAAAGGGCTAGGCCAAATTTTTGAGAACAGGTTCCAATCTTCTTTGGAACGGGTCTAGTGTTTCCATAGTTCAGATCTATTTACATAAATCAAATTAAAAAGACAACGACATGAAATATTTTATGGCGGTATGTTCCCTATTTGTCATGGGGGCAGTTGCCGCGCAAGATTATAAGGGTCAATTGGTAACTGCCGATGGCTCCCCGTTGGAAGATGCGGGCATATTCAATAAGACCAATGGCCAACACAGCCATACCGATGGTACCGGACATTTTTTTCTGGACCGTACTTCGGTGAGCGATACCATTTATTTTTCACGGTTAGGGTATGCCACTCAAACTAGGGTAGTGAGTGCTCAAGATTTACAGCAACCCGTTCGGATCGTGCTCAATGAAAGTTCCATTTCCTTGGATCAAGTGGTTTTGGTTTCCGAGGTGAACGCTTTGAGCCGTTTGGTGGATGTGGATGTAAAGGCCGACCCGGTAAAATCCTCACAGGAAATCCTGAGAAAAGTCCCCGGCTTGATCATAGGGCAACATGCCGGAGGTGGAAAGGCAGAGCAAATATTTTTGCGTGGTTTTGATGTGGACCATGGGACCGATGTGGCCATCAATGTGGACGGGATGCCGGTGAATATGGTATCACATGCCCACGGTCAGGGGTATGCCGACCTTCACTTTGTAATTCCGGAAACCATTGAAAACGTCAACTTTGGCAAGGGGCCGTATTATATGGAGCAAGGCGATTTCAACACGGCCGGTTATGTGGATTTAAGGCTGAGAAAAAGCTTGCAAAACAGTATGGTATCCACAGAAGTGGGACAGTTTGATACGCGACGGTTTTTGGGGATGTTCAATGTGTTGGAGCAAGGGAATAGCAGTGCCTATTTGGCCTCCGAGCTATATCTGACCAATGGCCCGGTGGAATCGCCCCAGAATTTTAATCGCCTTAATATTTTGGGAAGATATCGCTATGCCTTGCCCGGCGATCAGGAGTTGTTGTTGACCGCTTCGCATTTTCAAAGCAAGTGGGATGCCTCGGGACAGATTCCGCAACGAGCTGTTGATCAAGGATTGATTAGTCGGTTTGGCTCCATTGACGATACCGAAGGGGGGCAGACCAGCCGGACCAATTTTGTGGTGAACCACAATAAAAATCTAAACGATGGGAAATCGCTCAACACCATGGCTTTTTTATCGCACTACGATTTTGAACTGTACTCCAACTTTACCTTTTTCTTGGACGACCCAGTAAACGGAGATCAAATCAAACAATATGAAGACCGCATGATGTTGGGGGCCAGGACCATATTTAAAAATAATACGGCGCAATTAGGGTCCACTAATTTCAAGTATCAGGCAGGAGTAGGGTTTCGGTACGACAATGTGGATGATAATGAACTTTCACACACCTTGAACCGTCAAGAGCTTTTGGAGCGTTTGGCCTATGGTGATGTGGATGAAGTAAATACCTATGCATTTGCCGGGGCAGCATTCAAATCCGGGAAATTTACATTTGAACCTGCCTTACGGTTGGATTATTTCAAGTTCGATTATGTGAACAAACTCAGTGAACTGTATGACAACCGAAGTGAGGAAAAAGTGGCCTTCAGTCCCAAGTTCAATACTATTTTTAGCCCAACGGCAAACACCCAGTTCTTCCTAAAAACAGGAATGGGATTCCATTCCAACGATGCCAGGGTCGTAGTGGCCAATCAAGGCGAGGATATTCTTCCCACGGCCTATGGTGTGGATTTGGGAACCATCTTAAAGCCGGTGGACAGGCTAGTGTTGAATGCTACAGTTTGGAGCTTGTTCTTAGATCAAGAGTTTGTGTATGTGGGAGATGCCGGTGTGGTGGAGCCTAGTGGCAAGACGCGGCGATTGGGATTGGAAGTGGGGGCCAGATACCAACCCTTTGAGGGACTCTACCTCTATACCGATGCCAATTATACCCATGCCAGAAATACTGAAGAGGCCGATGGGGAAGATTATATTCCTTTGGCCCCGGATTTTACCGTGGTAGGTGGATTTACTGCAGGAACCGACCAAGGGTTTTCAGGGGGACTTAATTACAGATATGTGGACGACAGACCGGCCAACGAGGACAATTCCATTGTGGCCGACGGCTATTTTGTGACCGATGCCACCCTGAACTACGGCCTCAACAATTGGACGTTCAGTGTGATTGTGGAAAACCTGTTCGACACGCAATGGAATGAGACCCAATTTGCTACTGAGAGTAGACTGTTCAGTGAACCTAGCCCCGTGGAAGAGATACATTTTACCCCGGGAATGCCTTTTTATCTTCGAGGGAAGGTCAGTCTTACCTTCTAAAGAAAAATCCGCTGGGGAGGTATACTTCAGCGGATTCATTTTGAACTTTTTAACTATAAAATTAGTTTAAACTAAAAATTTAGTTATATTTGTTTCATGTTGAACTAAAAAATTAGTTGAAAAATGAAACAACTCACCAAGGCGGAAGAAGAAGTGATGCAGTTGCTCTGGAAATTGGAAAAGGCCAATGTGGCGGCCATTTTGGAGGAGCTGCCAGAGCCCAGGCCTGCATACAATACCATTTCGACCATTATTCGGATTTTGGAGGACAAAGGCTTTGTATCCCATGAGAAAGTGGGCAAGGGACATGTGTACTTTCCCTTGGTACAAAAGGAAGCATATAGCAACCAACGGATAAATACCTTGGTTGATGGCTATTTTCAAGGTTCCTTTGAAAGTATGGTGTCGTTTTTTATGAAGAAGAACGATATCAGTATAAAGGAACTGGAGGAAATCATGAAGAAAATCAAAGAAGAGGAAGAATGATCAACTATATCTTGGAATGTCTGGTATTTCAGTTGGTCTTTTTGTTGGTCTATGACCTTTTTCTTAAGAAAGAGACCTTTTTTCAATGGAACAGGATATGTCTTTTGGTCACCTTTGTTTTGTCCTTGGTGTTGCCTTGGGTCAAGATAGAGGCGTTTAAAACAACTATGCCGCCAGAGTTAGCCGAAATCCCGGGCTTTATGTACCAACTGGATGGGGTGGTATTGGGAGTGGAAAGCGCAACCCGGTTTTGGGAAGTGTTGCCATGGTACTATTGGATAATGGGATTGGGCAGCGTTGTTGCTGCAGGTTGGTTGGTACATAAACTGTTTCAGATCATAAAATTGAAGAGGGACGGGGTTGTGGAGCATCACCCGGATTTTACCAAGATCATAGTAAAAGAAAGCGTATTAGCCTTTTCATTCTTCAGGAATATTTTCTTGGGTGGAAATATTGAAAAAGAGAGGGAAGTCCGCATTATTGCCCATGAACTGGTCCACATTAAGCAATGGCATTCCCTAGATCTTCTCTTCTTTGAGTTGGCCCGAATCGCTTTTTGGTTCAACCCTTTGGTCTATGTGTACCAAAATAGAATGGCAGAATTGCATGAATTCATTGCCGACGCAAAAGCGGTGAAGCATCATAAAAAGGCGCATTTTCAAATGCTGTTGTCCGAAGCGTTCCAAACTCAGAACATCAGCTTTGTCAATCAATTTTTTAATCAATCATTAATCAAAAAGCGAATAGTCATGTTACAAAAAAAACGATCCAAGGCCATTTGGCAGCTAAAGTATGTGGTATTGCTCCCCCTTGTTTTGGGGATGTTGGTATACACTTCATGTGAGGTTGGAAAGGAAGATAATAATGAAGAACTTGATACGAGTATACCCCTGACCGCAGTTAAGAAAATACCATTTGGGGTGGTGGATGAAGCTCCAGTTTTTCCGGGTTGTGAAGATGCAGTGGATAAAAGAGCCTGCTTTGTGGAAAATGTGGAAAAGCATATCCGAAAGCACTTCAATTACCCAAAGGAAGCACAAGAAAAAGGCATTCAGGGTAGGGTGGCTGTGATATTCATCATAGATGCCAATGGTAAGATTGTGGATATCAGAAAAAGAGGGCCTCATGAGCTATTGGAGAATGAAGCAGTACGTATTATAGAAAAATTACCCCAAATGCAACCCGGAAAACAAGAGGGCAAAATGGTAAATGTTGCTTTTTCGGTTCCCATTGCATTTCAACTTCAAAATGGACCAGAGGTGGGAATTGGTGCTGACATTCAGAAAGTTATCCAAAGGGTTGCGGACACGCCTACATTTTCCAGTATTGATGAAGTTCCAATCTTCCCCGGTTGTGAAGATGCAACCGACAAAAAGGCATGCTTTTTAGAAAGTGTTCAAACCCATATACGTAAACACTTCAATTACCCAAGGGAAGCTCAGGAGATGGAAGTTCAGGGGAAAGTTTATGTGATTTTCAAAATAGATGCCAATGGGGCCATCACGGATATTAGAACTAGGGGACCCCATGAGTTGTTGGAGGCGGAAGCGGAGCGGATCATAAAACGATTGCCGGTCATGCGGCCCGGAAAACAAAAAGGAGAGGCAGTGGATGTTCCTTTCTCCATACCCATAACCTTTAAACTTCAGTAGTCGTAATAGTTGGAAGTAGGGAGGCCTGAAACATTTTCAGACCTCTTTGCTTTTACCATTCTTCGGTAAAAAGTCGTAATTTCAGCCAAATTCTCGGGGCTGTTATGCAGAAGTACATGTTGTTATCCTTTTTTGGTTTGCTGGTTTCCTGTGAACTCTTTATGTCCAAGGAAGAACAGACCCAGAAAGTGGTCAATGAAAAACTACTGGCCATAGACTGGAACGATGTGGACCAATACCCTCTTTTCGAAGATTGTGATGAAATGGCCACAAAACCTGTCCAGCGGGATTGCTTTCAAAGTGTGATGTTGGACTATTTTTCCGAAGCACTCTCCGGTTTGGAATTTCAGGTGGATAACGATATGAACGATACAGTCTACATTGATTTTCTCATTGATGAACATGGTTTTATCTCCGTGTTGAACGTGGAGGAAAAGAACACCGTGCTCAATGAAATATCGGATTTTAACTTACGGGTCTCCGAACGCTTGAACGATTTGACCACCGTGGCACCGGCCCTAAAACAGGGAAATCCAGTTGGTCTTCGATTTAGGCTACCTTTGGTACTAAATACCCAATAACGATTTGGCAACAGAAAAAATCATTTTAGGGATAGACCCGGGAACCACCATCATGGGGTTCGGGATTATCAAGGTCGTCAACAAACAGATGCACTTTGTGCAGATGAACGAGTTGATGCTCAAAAAATACGATGACCCTTATACCAAACTCAAACTGATTTTTGAACGCACCTTGGAACTCATCGACACCTACCACCCCGATGAAATAGCCATTGAAGCTCCTTTTTATGGGAAGAACGTACAGTCCATGCTCAAATTGGGTCGTGCACAGGGCGTGGCCATGGCCGCTGGACTTTCCCGACAGGTCCCTATCACCGAGTACATGCCCAAGAAGATAAAAATGGCCATTACGGGAAACGGAAACGCCAGTAAGGAGCAAGTAGCGCGAATGCTTCAAAGTGTCTTAAAATTGAAATCACTTCCCAAAAATCTGGATAGTACCGATGGTCTGGCCGCGGCTGTGTGTCATTTCTACAATGAGGGCAGGGTAGAAGTTGGGAAAAGCTATTCGGGATGGGAAGCTTTTGTGAAGCAAAATGAATCTAGAATTAAAAAATAGGAATTGGACAATGTGCAATGATCATCAGATGTCAGATATCGGACATCAGATATCAGATTGAAGTAAATGATCATTGTAAATTGCTAATTGTTAATTGTCCATTGAATGAGCGGTATTTATATCCACATCCCGTTTTGTAAACAAGCATGCCATTACTGTGATTTCCATTTTTCCACACAATTGGGAAAAAAGGAAGCTATGGTACAGGCCATTGCCAAGGAATTGGTGTTGCGGAAATCGGAGGTCGATGATGTGGTGGAGACCATCTATTTTGGAGGAGGTACCCCATCGGTGCTTTCCAATGAAGAGATTGAATTTCTGATTCAAACCATATACGACCATTACAAAGTAATGGACCGGCCCGAAATCACCTTGGAAGCCAATCCAGATGATTTGGTGTCATCTCGAGCGCAGTCGAGAAATCTCTTTTCAATATATAAAAAGTCGGGAATCAATCGCCTCAGCATCGGCATCCAATCTTTTTTTAATCAAGACCTGAAACTGATGAACCGGGCCCACAATGCCTCCGAAGCTGAAAAATGCATTCAAGAAGCCACAAGGTATTTCGATAACATCACCATCGACCTGATTTACGGCATTCCGGGAATGGACAATGACCGATGGAAGGCCAACATCCAAAAAGCCCTCGATTTTGGATTGCCTCATATTTCCAGCTATGCATTGACGGTGGAGCCACGGACCGCCCTCCAAAAGTTTATAGAAAAAGGCGTGGTGCCCAATGTGGACGACGAACAGGCCCAAGAACAGTTTTATATGTTGGTGGACACCTTGGAAGCCCATGGTTTTGTGAACTACGAAATTTCCAATTTTGGAAAACCCGGTTTTTTTTCCAAGAACAATACAGCGTACTGGTTGGGGAAAAGCTACGTTGGGGTAGGTCCGTCTGCCCACTCCTTTGACGGCATAAACCGCAGTTGGAACATCCGCAACAACCCTACCTATATTAAAAAAATTACCGAAGGAGTATTGCCCATGAAAATCGAGACCCTTTCCCAAATGGACCGCTACAACGAGTATGTAATGACGGGCCTGCGAACCATTTGGGGCGTTGATTTGAAACGGGTGGCCTCTGATTTTGGACAGAAGTATGTAGAGTATTTGAACCTACAAGCCCAAAAATATAGGGATAATGACTTATTGGTAGAAAGTGAAGGGAAACTGTTGGCCACTAAAAAAGGAAAGTTTTTGGTAGATGGAATAGCGAGTGATTTGTTTTTTGTGGAGTAACCGTGTCACGTTCAGTCTCATTGGGTGGGGTGCAGTTATCGGTTTGGCTATGGTTTCGTTGTTAGAGGTAAGGATTTCCCTTTTGGTAAATCCGTCACAATTAATCATAGGCAGTATTACAATGAGTTATTTAAATCATTTAGGAATTTTATTATCATTTTGAAACGATTTTTATTAGAGATAGGTTTAATCTTGTTTAAATTATCTTTCAGGAGATTATTGGATTCATGAAATTCGCTTTCTACATCAAATAAGCCCTTCCAACAGTTCATCCGTTCGTCTTTCAAACTTCTTAGGGCTATTCCGTTTCCATAAAATTTCAATGGAGAACAATTGAACTCGGAGTTTATGTCAATACGACCCTGTTTATTATTTGATGCATCTTCAAAAACTTTTATTAAGTATTCGATATGCGATTTCAGCTTTTCTTTTGGACTCTTGGATTTAAATCTCCAGGCGTTGTTTTTTGGATTTCTAGATAGTGATTGATTTTCGCTTTATGAACAAATAGTGTGTCCAACTCCCATAATGCTGGGATTTTTTCTGATTTTAGAACAAAAAAGTTGGTGGTGTCATTGGAATAGAATTGTAGACTAAAATTATGGGGACTTTGTTCCATTGGAGTTTTGTAGGCAACAATTGAAGATTTGTTTGATATTGAAAATTCTAAGTCCGACGTATCAATGATAGAATATGTTCCAGTAAAATAATATGGATAAAAGTAGAAGCTAAAAGTATTGTCTTTATATAATGAGATAAAACCACCATCATGAAATTTGGACCATGATTTTTCCCCGCTTAAGTCAAGTTGTTTTGCCAGTACGTTTCTAATTTTTTCTTTCTCAGATTCTGGATAGCTGTCGTACTCTTTGATAAATTCTATGTTCCCGATTTTTTTTAAATATTGTTTTATTGCATAATCTGAAGCAAACATTTTTACTGCTTTGTAGTAATGTGTTTGGGTCTTCATATCATACATTTCCCAATCTCCCAACAACTTCTTCTTAGAATTAGAACAGGAAACTAATATGAAAAGAGTAAAAGCAAACAGATACTTTAATTTATTCTTCATAATTCATTTTAACGTTAGAGATATGATTCGTTTGTAATGAATTATATCAACCGATTACTAAAACCAGTTCAGCACAAGAAGTGAAGTTAGTGGATGCCATGCTACTATTCTTGTCCAAATTGATGGATGCACTCTCCCTGTTCACAAAACCTGCTTCCCAATTGATATCCCATTTGGGCACTATATGGTCTTAAGTGCCAAGGAGTACTATAAACACCAAAAAATAGAAAGTTTTTGGTGGATGGAATAGTGAGTGGTTTGTTTTTTGTGGAGTAACCGTGTCACGTTCAGTCTCATTGGGGGGGTGTATTTATCGGCGAGTATTGGAAGTGTAGTTTCCCGAAGGTAGGGTGCTACGATTTTTATTCATTATTCTCTTTCAAATATTTAATTATTATTCCGAGTTGTCCTAAATGATAAATGTCGTGATGAAGCATACCATTTACCACAAAACTATATTTAAAGTAGTCTTTAAAATCTGTGTCAAAATATTTCTCATCCAGAAACTCATCATTCTTTAATTTTAACAAGTCAATTAACTTCGTCAAAGTTCTATCATACTCTGATTTAATGTGCCTCCATCCCAGTAATTTAAGTTTGTCATTGTTAAGCCAATTCTCTTCGCAATCATCAGTTTTACTGCCTTCTCCAGTTTGTATTTTTAAAATTGTTTCTTTTCTCCATAATGTCAAATGAGAAATTATTTCTGCAATACTGTGCAAATCTTTAATTGGTCTCGAAAAAACAAGGTTTTCATCAACTTGATTCAATTTGCTGTCGAAAGAGCTGCCAATCCACAATTTTCCATTTTGGACTTCTTGATATTGCCGGATAATATTATCAATTAAGATGTTCATTTTTTAAAAGAATATCTATTTATACCTGTCTTTAGGTAGACAGAAGTGAAGTTGGCTAATCTCACCCAAAAAAAGCATATTTATTGGATTTATCAAAGGAATTGATTTAATTACTGGAATAAGTCCAGCGTACATGATTGCAACCATAAAACACAATTCAAAGAATTACAAGATAGATTTGGCCAACCCCTTGGATATTTCCATTCCCTTGACCGGGAAGAAAACCAATGTGAATGCCTGGTATTTGGGTCCGCCCAAGATCGAGGCCCATCAAGAAGGGGATTTTGTGGGAAGTGTTGCCCAAGGGGCGCCGGTGAACTTTAACGATATCTGGTTCAACCCCCATTCCCATATTACCCATACCGAGTGTCTGGGCCATATCACCGAAGCGTTCCATTCCATCAACCAAAAAATGAAGCGGTTTTTCTTTCTGGCCGAAGTCATCACAGTGGCCCCGGAACAGCAGGGAGACGATTTTGTCATTTCCGAAAAACAACTCCAATACGCCTTGGGCAACAAGAAAAGGGAGGCACTGGTAATTCGTACCTTGCCCAACCTTGGCGATAAGCGTTCCAAACAATATTCAGATACCAACCCGCCATACCTTTTGGAAGAAGCGGTGCAGTATTTGGTGAAAAAGGGAGTGTACCATCTGTTGGTGGACCTTCCCTCGGTGGACAAGGAACGGGACAATGGAGAATTATTGGCGCACAAAGCCTTTTGGAATGTGAATGGAAAACCGAGGAAATCGGCAACCATTACCGAGTTCATCTATGTGCCCAACACCGTATTGGACGGCACCTATTTTTTGGATCTTCAGGTGGCCCCTTTCGAGAATGATGCCAGCCCCAGCAGACCCATTTTATATAAAATCGAGGACAAGTGAAAACAACATTGAAATTGGAGAGGTGATGATGTTCGTTCTGGGCATCTATCTTTTCAGCCTTTTGGACTACGCTTGGTGGTGGTTCCCAGTCTTGATCCTGACCCCGGACATTGGTGCGCTGGGCTACCTTTTTGGGAACAAGGTAGGGACGTTTACGTACAATTTCTTTCACCATAAGGGAGTGGCTATTTTGGTATATCTGCTGGGAAGTTACTTTTCAATACCTTTATGCCAGCTCATTGGGATCATCTTGTTTTCCCATTCGGCCTTGGACAGGGCCTTGGGCTATGGATTAAAATATGAAAAGGGATTTAAGTTTACCCATTTGGGTGAAATAGGAAAAAAGAATGGGTGATATCATCGACGTACTTCTTGGATTGATACTGGGAGCCATACTCATGTATTGGTTGTTCTCGCTATTCCGGAAGAAAAGAAGCAAAGAACTCACCAAACAGCAGTCCACCGTGTTGCTGGACAAGATCAGGAGCGTCTGCAAACTGGTTTCGGTGGAAGGGGATTTTGCCGAAATCTACCACTACGAAAATACCAAAGACCGATTCATGAGCTTGTTGCGAAGCAAAAAAAAGGCATTGATCGTGGTCAAGGCAAAGGCGCATATTGGGTACGACTTGACCAAATTGGACCTGCAGGCCGATACGGAGAAGAAGCGGATCATTTTAAATAATTTTCCAGAGCCCGAAGTGCTTTCCATTGAGCCGGACCTGCAGTTTTATGACATTAAGAATGGATTGTTCAACAGCTTTTCGCCGGATGATCTTACCAAACTCAATCAAGAGGCCAAGGAACACATCAAACAGAAAATACCGGAAAGTGGATTGATGGATACCGCTCGCAAAGAAGCGTTGCAGGCCGTTCTTTTGGTGGAAAAAATTGTGGAGACCATCGGATGGAGATTGGACTACTCCGCTTTGGAAATCTCCAATAGGGAAAAACATTTTTTAGAAGAATAACATTATGAAAACAAGAATTTTGACCCTGCTTTTGGTTGGGGGATTTGCTGCGAGTTGTGTACAGATCAAAAACGGTGGGGAAAATTTTGACCACGCTTTTGCGCATACCGTTTACTTCTGGTTCAAAAATCCGTACAGTCATGCGGACAGGACCAAGTTTGAAGCTTCGTTGAATACGTTTTTGGAAAATTCAAAGTATGCGAAGACCAATTTTATGGGTACTCCGCCCAAAGCGGTCAGGGATGTGGTAGACGATTCCTTTACCTATTCCCTTATCGTGACTTTTGAGTCTGCAGAAGCCCAAGAAGCCTATCAGGAAGAGGAGGCCCATCTGATTTTTATTGAGGAGTGCAAAGACTTGTGGGAAAAGGTGATTGTGTATGATTCCGAAGGCGTGAGACCATGAACATTGAAGAGTTTCGCAACCTGTGCCTGAATAAAAAAGGGATTACCGAGGAATTTCCTTTTGACGAAAGCACCTTGGTATTCAAGGTGATGGGAAAAATGTTTGCCTTGGTGGCCTTAGAGCGACTTCCGGCCCAGTGCAATCTAAAATGTGACCCGGAAAGGGCCATTGAACTTCGGGAAGAACACGATGGGGCCATTATTCCGGGCTACCACATGAGCAAAAAACATTGGAATACTTTGTTTTTGGACAATCTTCCGCCACAGTTGATTAAGGATTTGTTGGACCATTCCTATGATTTGGTAGTGGCCAGTCTTACCAAAAAACTAAGACAGGAATTGGAGGATTTAGATTGATTTTTGAATGAGCAAAGTAAAACAGTTCTACACCCAACAACGGGATAAACATACTGCCCATCTTCAACAAGTAAAAAAGCGATTGGGCCTTTTGGCTACCATCCGACTTGCTATTTTTGTGGCCCTAGTGGCAGGCATCTATTTCTTTTGGGGGCAATCCGCTGTAGTTGGAATTTTTGTGTTTGGCATCACATTGTTTTTATATCTCGTGGCCTGGTTTGTCAATCTGAAAAAGGAAAAAGCCTATTTGGAACGGTTGGTGGGCCTCAATGAGACGGAATTGGAGGTGTTGGACCGTAAATTTCACCATTTGCCAGATGGAAGGGAGTTTTTACAACCAGAGCATCCCTACGCACAGGATTTGGATTTGTTCGGTAGGGGGTCTTTCTATCAGTATGGCAACCGAACCGTTTTGAAACAGGGGAGCGGTGTGCTGGCCCAACTGTTATTGGATGATAAACCCAAGGATATTCTCAAAAAACAGGAAGCCATCAAGGAATTGGCAAAACTTCCTGAATGGAGGCAACATTTCTTGGCCTTGGCGGGGGAAACAAAGCCCAAAATATCGCCTAGCGTGGTTTCCAAATGGATGAAAGACCATAAAACGTTCACACCAAAATGGGTTGGGATAGTGGCCCCGATCTTTGTAATGCTCTCCATTTTATGGATCATCTTGGCCTTCTTGGGAAAAGTGCCTGAAAGTTTGGTACTGGTATGGTATTTTTTAGGATTGGGAATTGTGATGCGATACGCCAAGAAGATTCTAAGTTTTGCAACAAAGGTTTCGGAGGCACAGGAAACCATTCAGCAACATCAAAGGCTGATTTCCGAACTGGAAGGGCAGCAATTTACTTCGGAGCTTTTGCAGGAACTTCAAAAAAAGTTGGAGGTAGAAGGGGAGAAGACCTCCAAAATCGTAAAACGCTTCTACCAAGATATGATGATGTTGGAACAGCAGCAAAATTTGCTCATTGCAATGTTTGCACAAGGCCTTGGTTTATGGAGTCTTTACTACACCTATAAGGTTGAATCTTGGATAGAAAAATACGGTAAGGACATCGAGGATTGGTTTTCTGTCATTGCACAGTTTGATGCGTACATCAGTTTGGGGAATTATGCCTTTAACCACCCCGACCACACTTATCCCGATTTGGTGGAGGGTGATGCCGTTTTAACCGCTAAAGCCGTGGGACATCCTTTGGTAGACCCTAAAAAGAACATACTGAACGATTTCGAAATAGGAAAAGGGCGTTTTTGTATCGTTACCGGAGCCAATATGGCGGGGAAGAGTACCTTTTTGAGGGCGGTTGCCTTGCAAATTGTTATGGCGAACTTGGGGTTGCCGGTAAAAGGGCAAGAGGTAAAATATGCTCCCGTCCGATTGTTGACGAGCATGCGTTCTTCGGATTCGTTGGCGGATGAAACCTCCTATTTTTATGCTGAGCTCAAGCGTTTGAAATTTATCGTGGAAGAATTGCAGAAAGGGAATTGTTTTGTGGTGCTCGATGAAATCTTGAAAGGCACCAATAGTGTGGACAAGGCCGAGGGCTCCAAAAAGTTTGTGGAGCGTTTGGTGCGGATTGGCGCCACAGGTTTGGTGGCCACACACGATTTGAGCTTATGCACATTGTCCGACCAACTTTCGCAAGTGGAAAACAAATATTTTGATGCCCAGATTGTAAAGGGCGAACTCTATTTTGACTACCAATTTAAAGAGGGCATTTGCCAAAATATGAATGCCTCTTTCCTGCTCAAAAATATGGGAATAGTGGATTAAAGTCCCTTTACCTGCACTTTGTGAAAAGAATCCGCCTGAAGACGAAGCAATTCCTCTGCTTTTTGCTTTTTGTAGCGGTACAGTTCTTCCTCATTTTTAATGTCGGCGTAAATCTGCTGGTTGATTTCACCATCGGTAGACAACAACAATTTGCGCTGTTCCACTTTTTGGGTCACCCATGTGGCCACTACACTTTCCTGCTCCTCAAATTTGTAATCGTACTCGCCTCTTGGGGCCAATAATTTGGCGATGATAGGGGCGGTTTCAATCGCCAGGAACAATAAAAAGATAAAAAAGGAGGGAAACCAAGATAATTTGCCCAAGGCATTGATGCGGGCCATCAATCCATCAAACCCATCAATAATGGGTTGTGAATTCGTCACGGCTGTAGCGTAATCGGTTTCCAAAGCCGCAATTTGGGCTTCTATATCTTCAATTTTGGAAGCGTTGGTTTCCTTCAATGTGTTGAGCTCCGCCAAATAGGCATCGTGCTTTTCGCGTTTCTCTTCGTATACGGGGCCTTTGCCCAATAGACCGGTTCCCGCCGTACCTTCCGCTTCGGAAATGTAGGTGTCGTACAGTGCATTGGTTTCGGTTTCCTTCTGGACAATTTCGGATTTAAGGGCTGCTATCTCTTGTTGGAGTGCCTCTATTTTTGGAGTGTATTGAAGGGCCAATTGTTCCTTGTTGTTCAAAGTCATGGCGTTTTTTTCTTCCAACAACACTTGATTGATTTCTTTCTCAAAAATCTTCATCTCCAAAGGCTTCGAAATCACCACGGCAATGATAATCGCCAAAAGGATTCGTGGGGTGGCTTGGAGCAGTTCACTTTTGATATTGTCCCGCTTTTTTATGGTCGATACAATGTATCGGTCCAGGTTGAAAATCAACAGTCCCCAAATCAATCCGAAGAATAGGGAAGTGTAAATATTGTCAAAAACGGTGTATAGGGCATACCCACTGGCGATGAATGCCATGACGGCGGTAAAGAATACGGTGGCGCCAATTCCGGCATATTTGTTTCGTTCCCCATTGGAACAAGTGGATAGAAGGTCTGTATCTGCCCCAGAGCAGAAAATAAAAAAACGTTGCAACATGATTGTGTTCTCTTTGATTGATAGAGTATTAGAACGCAATTTATGGTGATTTGTTACACGAATAGCCGGGAAATTGAGCGTAAACCTCTGGTTGGGGTCATTTTAAAAACCTAAGTTTGCGCATCTTAAAAAAAATGAAATGGGTCTTTTTGAGGATTTGCAACAAAGAAGTGGAGGTGTGTGCGAACTAAGTGGCGCTGCCGACGACTTGGTTATTTATGAGGTTCCGCCCGTATCTACAGGAGGATTGGATGGCAGTATTTTGATAAGTGCCACGTGCAAAAACCAAATAGAAAACCCAGAAGCCACAGATGCCAACCATTGGCGCTGTTTGAACGACAGCATGTGGAGTGAGCATGATGCCGTAAAGGTGGTGGTATGGCGTATGCTGAACCGATTAAAGTCCGAAGGATGGCCCCAAGACCTTTTGGATATAATGTATCTGGAAGATGAAGTTCTGGAATGGGCCAAGGCTACTGGTGAAGGTAAGGAAGAAGGGGAAAAGGTCATCCACAGGGATGTGAACGGGGTTATTCTGGAAAACGGGGACAGCGTAGTGCTGGTCAAGGACCTGAAAGTAAAAGGCTCTAGCATGGTCGCCAAACAGGGAACCGCCGTTAGACGGATTTCCCTAGATCGCGATAATGCCGAATATATTGAAGGTAAAGTGGATGGTCAGCACATAGTGATCATCACCAAATACGTAAAGAAGCTCTAAGCGTTCATTTCCGTAAAGTACTTATAAAAGTAAGGGATGGTCTCGATGCCCTTTAGAAAATTCCAAACACCAAAATGTTCGTTGGGGGAGTGTATGGCATCACTGTCCAACCCAAACCCCAGCAAAATGGTCTTGCTTTCCAATACTTTTTCAAAAAGAGCCACAATGGGGATGCTTCCACCGGTACGTTGGGGTACAGGGGTTTTTCCAAAAGTGGTTTCCATAGCCTTGGCCGCGGCTTGGTACCCTATACTATCTATCGGAGTCACATAGGCCTGTCCGCCGTGGTGTGGTTTAACTTTTACCTTGACACTCTTTGGGGCAATGGATTCAAAATATTGGGTGAAGAGGTCTGTGATTTCATGCCAATCCTGGTCAGGCACCAAGCGCATGGAAATCTTGGCGTAGGCTTTACTGGCAATCACGGTTTTGGCTCCCTCACCCGTATAACCACCCCAAATACCATTGACATCCAAGGTAGGGCGAATGCCGAAACGTTCTGTGGTGGTATAGCCTTTTTCGCCGTGCACATCACCAATATCCAAGGCTTTTTTATATTCCTCAAGATCAAAAGGGGCTTTGGCCATCTCGGCACGCTCCTCATCGGAAATAACTTCAACCTTATCATAGAAACCGGGAATGGTGATGTGGTTGTTCTCATCATGCAAGGTAGCGATCATTTTGGCCAACACATTAATGGGGTTGGGTGCCGCGCCCCCGTAAATCCCGGAATGCAGGTCTCGGTTGGCCCCGGTCACTTCCACTTCCACATAACTGAGTCCCCGAAGTCCTGTGGTTATGGAAGGAACATCATTGGCAATCATTCCCGTGTCGGAAATAAGAATAATGTCGTTCTTTAATTTTTCGCGATTTTCCTTTAGGAAATCGCCCAAACTATCACTGCCTACTTCTTCCTCACCCTCAATCATAAACTTGACATTGCAGGGCAATTGGTTGTTTTTGATCATAAACTCCACAGCTTTCACGTGCATAAAAAACTGTCCCTTGTCGTCACAGGCCCCTCGGGCAAAAATGGCACCATCCGGGTGCAGTTTGGTAGGTTTGATCACAGGCTCAAATGGCGGGGACTCCCAAAGGTCCATGGGGTCCGGAGGTTGTACATCGTAGTGTCCATACACCAATACCGTTGGTAGGTTTGGGTCTATAATTTTTTCACCATAAACAACAGGATAGCCTTTGGTTTCGCAGATTTCGGTGTTTTCGCAACCCGCGGCCAAGAGCGATTCCTCGACAGCCTTTGCCGTGGCCAAAACGTCCTCTGCATAAGCTGGGTCGGCACTAATGGAAGGAAGTCGTAGCAGGTCGTTGAGCTCATTGATGAATCGGTCTTTGTGGGTATTGATGTAGGTGTTTATTTGTTCCATATTTCATTTAAAAAGTGCCCTAAAAGTACAAAAAACAAGTTTTTGCATGTAGTCCATTTGCAAATCGGAAAATTGGGCTATATTTGCACTCCAATTTCGCGGGTGTGGTGGAATTGGTAGACACGCTAGACTTAGGATCTAGTGCCGCAAGGCGTGGGGGTTCGACTCCCTTCACCCGCACCGAAATAAAGGCCTCCCAAAAAGGGAGGCTTTTTTGTTTAAAAATCCTCTGATCCTAGCTGACATAGGGCTGTCACTCCTTCATTTTACTTTTGTTTCAAACAAATCTAAAATCTAAAATGAAACCATTATTGATTATACCTGCGCTACTGTTTTTTATTAGCTGTGGTAACCAAAACAAAGTGAAAATAAATGGACAAACTGAAAAATTGGAAGAACAGCAAGCAATTCCAATGTACCCAAGAGCAAGTAATTTTGTGGAAAGCCCTGTTCGTAACCGTTTAACTTTAGAATTGAATCGACCTGTTTCAGAAGTATATGCATTGGTGGGTGATCCGGGTAATATGCCCAAGTACAGTGCTGGACTGGAAAAGGTTGAAACGGAATCGGAAAATGGAAGATACAGTTCGTACACTTGTTATTTCAAGCCCAAAACTGAGGGTGAAGAGGGTTTGGTTCATACAGAAGCCATCGTTTGGCAAGAAGTTAACCAAGGTTGGGCGTCCATGTCCCATGGACCAGATGAGTTTGGATTTACAGATTACTTTTCATTGACTACTCTTGAAGACAAGGGAAACAAGACCTTGTTGCAATGGCATATGCATTATAATCATGAAAGCCTAGAAATGATTAAAATGAATGCGTCTGAGTTGGTTGATGTATTTGATGATATGGGGAACCAATTGATTGCAAAGTTTGGGGGAAAGGTTGTTGAGAATTTTGCAAAACCGAATCTGTAACATAAAGTACAGTTGTTGATGCGGTAAGCACTCTGAACCGTCCTTTGTGTATAATGCCTTGCTTGATTTGGGTGACGGGAACTGTGCTGTTTTTTGCTTTGTAAGCCCATCATTCCCCTATCAACTTCCAAAAGTTTGGAAGAAAGTAGATTGTTGAAGACCATCTGGGTTGGGAGGCAACTTTTTTGCTCGTACGTTTTTTCATCCCAATCCCCAATGTCTTTTTATTTCTGCATTTTGTGACACTCCCTATAGCTTTGCTGTGAAAATGGTTAATTTTGGGTGTCTGCCATGGAAAGAATAGAAAACATACTAGAGGGCAAACTAGTCCGGCCCACAGCAATGCGGATGTTGGTCTATCAATACTTTATGGGTCAAGATGCTGCCGTTTCGTTGACGCATGTGGAAAATGCCTTTGACAAGGCGGACCGTACTACTCTATATCGCACCTTGAAGGTTTTTGAAGAGAAGGGTGTAGTACATCAAATTGATGATGGCACGGGTACCAAAAAATACGCACTTTGCGAACCTGGCTGCAATTGTGAATTAGAGCAAGACCTACATCTCCACTTTCACTGTGTCCGTTGCAATGAGACCGTTTGTTTGACGGAACATAAAATACCACACATCAATCTTCCAGAAGGCTTTGTGGCCGAAGACGCCAATGTGGTGCTGAAAGGGCTGTGCGATAAATGTAGCGGAAAATAAATGCACTTCCGTTGCATGAATGTTTTTGGGAACTTGCGGCCCATATGGCACAAAAGAAAAAAATTCAGCTGCGAAGTTTAGACCACGATCACAATCACGATCACTGTTGTTCAGGAGAGACCTCCGATTTTAGGACCTATCTGCCCGCACTCTTCAGTTTTGTAATGCTCCTATTGGGCATAACCGCGGATTATTTTGACAGTGTTCCTTTTTTTAAAGGATGGACAAGGGTAGTTTGGTATGTAATTGCCTATTTGCCCGTAGGATTTCCGGTGGTAAGGCAGGGTTGGAACAGCATTAAAAGAGGAAACTTCTTTACGGAGTTTTTCCTGATGTCCATAGCCACACTGGGGGCATTTGCCATTGGGGAATATCCAGAGGGTGTTGCAGTCATGGTGTTCTATGCTGTAGGGGAATTGTTTCAAGAAGTGGCGGTAAAACGCGCCAAAGGAAATATAAAGGCCTTGTTGGATGTGCGTCCCAATGAAGCCTTGGTGTTTCGGAATGGGAATTTTGTTGCGGTAAACCCGGAAATGGTGCAGATTGGAGAACGCATTCAAGTGCGTGTTGGGGAAAAAGTACCTTTGGATGGCGTATTATTATCTTCCAAGGCATCTTTGAATACCGCGGCCATAACCGGTGAAAGCAAACCCCAAACGCTTCAAAAGGATGAAGAGGTGTATGCCGGAAGCATTAATTTGGATGGCGTGATAGAAGTTCAGGCAACCAAAGTGTTCAAGGATAGCTCCATAGCACGGATTTTGGAGATGGTGCAACATGCCACGGCACGAAAATCAAAAACAGAACTTTTCATTAGAAAGTTTGCCCGGATTTATACCCCTATTGTAGTTTTTCTGGCCATTGGACTTACGTTTCTGCCCTACTTTTTTGTGGACGAATATGTGTTTGGGGATTGGTTGTACAGGGCTTTGATATTTCTTGTGGTATCCTGTCCCTGTGCATTGGTCATATCCATCCCTTTGGGATATTTTGGTGGATTGGGTGCCGCTTCGCGGAACGGTATTCTCTTTAAAGGAGCTTCTTTCTTGGATGCGGTGACAAAAGTAAATACCGTGGTGATGGATAAAACCGGAACCGTGACCAAAGGCGTGTTCAAAATAAAAGAGGTGGTGATCTATGCTCCAATGCAGGAAAATGATTTTATGAAATACCTCATGGCCATTGAGGGGCAATCCACCCACCCCATTGCTAAAGCTATCATGGAATATAAGCTTAAAGGTGAAGCATATACTGCCACCGAGGTTGCCGAAATTGCAGGAAAGGGTTTAAAAGGACTTGTGAATGGAAAATCCGTATGGGTTGGGAACAAAGCTTTGATGGTTTCAAACCATGTTGAAATACCCCAAGAACTGGAAGAAATAGTAGAGTCCATGGTCTTGGTGGCCATTGAAGGTCGTTTTGCCGGATACGTTATAATTGCCGATGAGCTCAAGCAAGATGCCCGTGAAGCCATTCAACAGTTACGGAAGGCGGCTGTCTCAAAAATTGGTATGCTTTCTGGGGATAAGGATTCGATCACTCAAAAATTGGCGAAGGAACTTCGGTTGGATTGGGCCAAGGGAGGGTTGCTTCCCGAAGACAAGCTCAAAGAGGTTGAGAAGCTCAAGAAAGACCCAGATACCAAGGTGGCCTTTGTGGGAGATGGAATTAACGATGCTCCCGTGCTTGCTGCTAGTGATGTGGGTATGGCCATGGGAGGCTTGGGCAGTGATGTGGCCATTGAAACTGCCGATGTGGTCATCCAAACCGATCAACCCAGTAAAATAGCCAGAGCCATAAAAATTGGGCGCTCCACACGCAAGATTGTTTGGCAGAACATTACATTGGCATTTGGCATAAAGGCGTTGGTCCTTATTTTGGGTGCCGGTGGACTTGCTACCATGTGGGAAGCTGTCTTTGCTGATGTGGGTGTGGCCTTATTGGCCATCCTAAATGCGATTAGACTGCAGAGGATGGAATGGAAATAATTTGACAAATGAATAGAAAGAAGTCAAATCGGAACCTTGGATAGACTAAAAGCCAAGAAAAAATTCTTACACTACCGTTAAACGACTGACCCTTTGAAATCTATTTTTGTTTTTCATGTGGGAACGTGTCTGTTCAAACTTTAATTATTGATTAGTAGTTGGTTATGTGTTTTCGAGTGAGATAAATGGCGTGTATGTCCTATAAATAATTGACTTTTGTCAATTGACCGTCCTCAATTTTCTTACATTGAAGCGACAATAATTCCCTTCAAAAAATGTTCTCATAGTCGTGAGCTATCGTTTTTTTACGATATTTAACATAAATTACCAAAAAACCAAACAAAACTCATATTACTACCAAAATCATGTACAAGGAAATCTATTTGGTCGATGATGAAGACCTGGTGAACACCGTGAATGCAATCCATTTTAGAAAACTAGGATTGGAAGATAGGATCAAAAGTTTTACAAATCCCGAATTGGCTCTGGATGATCTTCGTTTTAGGGATAATCCCAATACGAAAACACTTATACTGCTTGACATTAATATGCCCGAAATGAGTGGCTTTGAATTCTTGGAATTTATGGCTCTCGAAAGTTTTCCGGAAACCAATGAAGTACTATTGGTCACTTCTTCCGAATCAGAGGCCGATCGCGAGGAAGCGGAGAAATACAAAGCATATGTAAAGGAATTTATTACAAAGCCATTACGCATTGAACATTTGGAAGACTATTTGCAGGGCTCATACAAAGCCAAGTAAATGCTTTAGAAGAATCACATAGTTCCCCTTTGTGAAAACCCGTAGCATTGAAAGAAAAGCAGGTAAGAATAAACAATGACAAGGAAGCCCTTAAAGCAAAGAATGATGCTGTATGGGCCATGGATAAAAGTTTTCTGCTAACTGCTTTCAACGCCCCGTTCAGTGAGAGGTTTAAAAAGGAGTTTCACAAAGACCCCCATATAGGAATCGATTTAAGACCCTATTACAGGAAAAGTATTTTTTTTAAAACTTGTGAGCAAGGCTGTGACCGGGCATTGGATAGATATGCTACCACATCAAGGCAGTCTGTAGGGGACAACGATGGTACGGAAGTTCTTGAATTTTTCTTCCAACCCTATATGGATGCCTCTGGAGCTGTGGTCGGATGTTGTGTTTGGCAAAAGAGCATTTCAAAGGAAGTCGAAAATGTAATCAGATTAAAGGAGGTCGAAAGAAAATATAAGGAAGCCCAGCAAATTGGCAACATGGGGCATTGGAGTTATGATGTTTTGAAGAACGAAATCACTTGGTCCGATCAGGTGTTCAAAATTTATGACCAAGTCCCAGGCGAGTTCAAGGCCAATTCAGAAGCTTTGGTGGAGCTTATTCATCGTGAAGATCGCGAGGCATTCATAGAGGATGTAAAGCGTTGCATGGAAGAAAAATTGCCCCATGACATTACCAATAGGATTATTGTAAGAGATGGGGGAGTAAGATACCTACACCATAAAGGACGGGCATTTTACAATACCGATAATGAGCCCATAAGAATTGCGGGCATTACTCTGGATGTGACCAAGGAAATATTGGCCAATCAACAGATTGTTCAACAAAATAACGAACTTCAAAACTTCATCAGAATCATATCCCATAATTTAAGAGGGCCTATATCCAACCTGTTGATGCTGTCCAAGATTTATGAATTTGGTAAGGATGAAATGAACGATGATTTGCTCAGAAAAATAGAGCAAACCACCGAAGCCCTAGATCAGACCATTAAAGACCTTAGCCTTTCACTTTCGCTTAAAAATGCAAGCAAAGAGCAGTTTAAGAAAATCAGTATGAGCCATGTCATGAAAGATGTGGATGCTTTGTTGGCTGAGGATATAAGCAAGTCCAAAGCCGATATTAGAACAGATTTTTCGAAAGCGGACACCATATTTGGGCTCAAAGGCTATTTGGTGAATATTGTGTACAATCTTGTTCTAAATGCTATCCATTATAGCAAAGATGGAGTTGCTCCAATTATTGACATCTTTACTGAGGAAACAGAGGATGCGATAATTTTAAATGTTTCAGATAACGGTATTGGTATGGATTTGACCCCAGAGCGCGAAAGGAAAATTTTTGATATGTACGGAAGGTTAAGTGGGGCAACAGAAGGGAAGGGACTGGGATTGTATTTGGTGAAGACCCAAGTGGAGGCCATGGATGGAAAAATTGAGATAAAAAGCGAAAAAGATATAGGCAGCACGTTTTTAGTGTCTTTTATAAAATAAAAGATTAGCGGCTTTTGCTTAAAAGGGTAAATTATTTACATCCACATTTCCACCTGAAACAATAACCCCTATTTTTTTGCCTTTAAACTGAAGCTTTTTAGAAAAAATTGCAGCCAAAGCGACAGCGCTTGAGGGTTCACAGACAATTTTCAACCGTTCCCAAATCATCCGCATGGCCTCAATGATCTCATCCTCTGTGACCCGGATAATTTGGCTCACATAGTTTTGAATAATGGGAAAGTTACGGTCACCTAAGTGGGTTTTTAGCCCATCCGCAATGGTGTTTGTGGTGCTATTGGTTTCAATTGTGCCACTTTGCAAGGATCGGTAAGCATCGTCCACTTCTAGGGGCTCTCCACCTATTACTTGACAGGAATTTCCAAAATAATGTGCGGCCAGGGCGGTTCCGGCAATCAATCCGCCACCGCCTACGGGAGCAACAACATAATCAAGGTTGGGATAGACTTCCAATAGCTCTTTGCAGGCAGTTCCCTGTCCCAAAATCACATTGTCATCGTTGGAAGGATGTATGAAAGTTGCACCATGTTCGTCTTCTATCATTTTTGCTTGTCTTTCCCTTGCCTCTAGGGTTGGGTCGCATTCAACAACGATACCGCCATAGCCCTTCACGGCATTTTTTTTTACCTGTGGTGCATTTTTGGGCATCACAATAAAAGCTTTCACACCTAGACCTTGTGCGGCCAAAGAAAGTGCTTGGGCAAAGTTTCCCGAAGAATGTGTAACCACCCCCCTTTGCTGCAATGCTTTGGGTAGTTGCATAATGGCATTGGCAGCCCCACGCATTTTAAAGGCGCCCATTTTTTGGAAGTTCTCGCACTTAAAAAAAACGGAGGCACCTACCATCTGGTCAATAAGGTGGGAGGTAAGCACGGGGGTGTTGTGGATATAGGGTTTTATCCGTTCATGGCATTCAATAAGTTGGTGCTTATCCATTCAATTGCTTTGGTGTACAATGGCATAAAGATAGCGACCCCGAATCAATTTATGATGATGGAAAGGAATGTTCCCATGTTTTGGCTTTGATAGTTGTTCCCTCCATGCCTATTTCGGGAATGACCAATAGCGGAATCTGTGTGTGAAAGGCGGTTTTCTTAACTATGGGCTCTCTGGTCATTTTCTCCATTTGGCTATGCTGATAGTTGAGCATTGCCAATAAATGAATATCGAGCTCCTTAGAGAATATTTCCAAAGTTTTTGAAACAGAATGAAGTTCGGATACAGTATGAATGTAGTGCTCAACATCCTTTAAATATCTGCGTAGCATGTTCAAATTGAACTGCTGGAGTTCCGATAAGGCCTTGATGGTGTATTGTACATGAACGATTCGAATAGTGGCTTGGAACATTCTGGCCATTTCCAATAAAGGGGCAAGTTCCGAAGTGGTGTAGAATCGGTTAAAATCGGTAGCAAATGCAATTTCGGTTGGTGACACAAAATTAAAATGGCGCGGTATTGCCAAAATGGGGCATTTTTTTATACTCTTTATAATTCGTACGGTATTGCTTCCCATGAAAACTTCTTCAATACCGGAGGCTCCCTTGGTTCCTGTAATCACCAAATCGATATTGAATGTGTCCACAATCTCTTTTACCTCTTCAGAGAGTAAGTTAAAGGAGCTGATGGTTTCAAATTGATGATAGGGATTGTTAAACTGTTTTTGGATGCGTTCCACAGTTTTTTGCAGCCCCAATTCGGAAGAATCACGAACCGCATCAACGATACGCTCCCCATCCACCATTTTGGCCATAAACCTACTACTTGGAATTATGGGGGTGTACGTATTCAACAAATAAAAAGTGCACTGCTTATTGCAGAACAGCTGCATGGCGTATGTTATGGCATTCCATGCATTTTCCGAAAAATCCGTAGGTATTAGAATCCTTTGCATCTGGGCAGCTTTTATATAAGGTAAAATTAAGCGTGCAACCCAGGGGATACTATGATAAATATCAGGTTTTAGGAGATGCTAAAAACCTTCGACCATCTCCAATAGTTTTTTTTCGTCTTTGATGCCGATTTTTTTTCCCGAGGTGTGGATAAGACCTTTTTTCTTGAATTCGGAAATAATCCGGATGGCCGATTCCGTAGCGGTGCCAACCACATTTGAAATATCTTCCCGGGAAAGGGTCAAGGCCAAAAAGCCATCTTTGTCCTCGCCAAAATTCTTTTTCAGATACAAAAAGGCCTCGGCAATGCGT
This sequence comes from Flagellimonas alvinocaridis, assembly GCF_965248585.1. Classification (NCBI taxonomy): domain Bacteria; kingdom Pseudomonadati; phylum Bacteroidota; class Flavobacteriia; order Flavobacteriales; family Flavobacteriaceae; genus Flagellimonas; species Flagellimonas alvinocaridis. The sequence continues at coordinate 3,141,058 of NZ_OZ252111.1, read as the reverse complement.
TGCTTTACGGTTTTTTGGGAAATGTTGACGATTACATCATCGGCCTCTTTTAAATCATGGGCCATGTGGCGAAGCACTTCCAAGGTAAAGTCTGGGTTTTTCTGAAGAGTATGGGTAATACTCTCTTTGGGAATAAAGCAAACCTCCATATCGCTTACGGCAATGGCACTAAGATTGGTGCTCTCCTCGGCAATCACGGAACGTTGTCCAATGACCTCACCTTTCGAGGCTAATTTTACAATCTGATCTTTGCCGTTGGCACTAAGTTTGGAGAGTTTGGAAACCCCGCTACGAACACAATAAACCCCATTGAGTTTATCACCTTCCCCAAAGATGGATTCTCCCTTTTTTAGAACTTTGGTGGTTTTGGAATCTGAAACTTGTTTTAACTCCTCCTTGCTCATGGCACGCAAGGAATTGAATTGTCTTACAATACAATTTTCACATCTACTTTCCATACCGTTGACTGATTTACCTGACTTATCAAATTTACGGCTTATAATTAAACCAATAACTGATAAATATCATATTTTTAAGAGGAAGAGTATTACAAATTTGCACTAGGTAAAGCAAATGTAAATGGCAAACACAACCTGTTATCATTGTGGGGATGAATGTGGGAAGAACGGGGTGCAGTTTGATGAAAAGGAATTTTGTTGCAATGGTTGCAAGACCGTGTACGAAATATTCTCATCAAATGGCCTTACAGCATTCTATGAGATAGAAGCAAAAGCAGGGACCACACCCAATGAACTGCGTGGTAAATACGATTTTCTGGACAATCAGGAAATTGTAGAACAGTTGGTGGAGTTCAATGAAGAGGGAGTGCAGGTGGTGGGTTTAATGATTCCTTCAATTCACTGTAGCTCCTGTATATGGGTGTTGGAAAACTTGAACCGTCTACATTCGGCGATTACAGTCTCCCAAGTTGACTTTCCCAAGAAAACCATTAGGGTTACCTATAAAACGGAAGAATTTTCTTTAAAGACCTTGGTGTTGCTATTGGGAAGCATTGGGTACGAACCCAATATATCCTTGGAAACCTTGGAAGGGAAGAAGAATGTGGTAGACAGGTCGCTCATATACAAATTGGGCGTTGCCGGATTTGCCTTTGGCAATGTAATGCTGCTTTCCTTTCCCGAATATTTTGAGGTGGAGGAGTTTTGGTTGGATCAATACAAAGGCGTGTTCCGTTGGTTAATGTTCGCCTTCTCCCTGCCTGTGGTTTTTTATGCTGCGCAAGACTACTTTGTTTCGGCTTACAAGGGATTGCGTTCCAGGCTTTTAAATATAGATGTGCCCATTGCCTTGGGGGTTCTCGTGCTTTTTCTGCGAAGTACCGTGGATGTAGCCTTGGATTTGGGTTCAGGATTCTTTGATAGTCTTACCGGGCTTGTTTTCTTCCTATTGCTTGGAAAGTTTTTTCAGCAAAAAACCTATGCGTATCTTTCCTTTGAGCGCGATTACAAATCCTATTTTCCCATTGCGGTCACCCGATTGGATTCCAATGGAAATGAAGAGAACATCCAAATACATAAAATACAGAAAGGTGATCGGATTTTGGTTCGCAGTCAGGAAATCATACCAGTGGACTGTATCTTGATCAAGGGAACTGCCGAGGTTGACTATAGTTTTGTGACGGGAGAATCCCAAGCAGTTTTTAAGGAGTCTGGAGAAAAACTTTTTGCTGGGGGAAAACAGCAATCGGGGGTTTTGGAAGTTGAAGTCCTAAAATCCGTTTCACAAAGCTACCTTACCCAATTGTGGGGGAATACGGTTTTTTCCAAAGATAAGGCCAGTCAATTCCAAACACTCACCGATAGCATTGGCAAACGTTTTACCGTGGCTGTGCTTACCATTGCTTTTCTGGCAACAGCTTTTTGGTTGTTCCATGATTCCAGTATGGCGCTCAACGTCTTCACAGCAGTATTGATTATTGCCTGTCCTTGTGCCATCGCCTTGGCGGCCCCATTTACATTGGGGAATATGCTTCGCATATTTGGAAGACATAAATTTTACCTCAAGAACACGAATGCCATTGAGCGTTTGGCCCAAATAGACATGGCCATTTTTGATAAGACCGGTACTTTGACCACCAATCAACAAGAGACTATCCTGTATGAAGGTGTGGAATTGACAGACGATGAGACCGCTCTTCTTAAGACCACACTTAGAGCATCCAATCACCCTTTGAGCCGTTCGTTGTACGACATTCTTAAATCCAACGCGATAATGACCTTGGATGAATTCCAGGAACATACCGGCAAGGGTATCGAGGGGAAAGTAAACCAACACTCCATGAAAGTGGGTTCGGCCACCTATGTTGGGAAAGAAGCATCCTCGGAATTAACCCATACTGCTGTCTATGTTAGTTCAGATGAAGATGTAAAAGGTCGTTTTGTGTTCAAGAACACCTATCGGGAAGGTGTAAAGGAACTTTTTGATGAATTGGGCACTCAATATAAAGTGGGAATATTGTCCGGAGACAATGATGGAGAGCAAAAACAACTGGAAAAGATACTTCCACCCCAAGCCCATATGCTGTTCAACCAAAAGCCAGAAGATAAATTGGAGTATATAGAAAAAGCACAAGAATCCCACAATGTGCTCATGGTCGGGGATGGGTTGAATGATGCCGGGGCATTGGCCCAGAGCAATGTAGGAGTGGCCGTGTCGGAGAATGTCAACGTGTTTTCTCCCGCCTGTGATGGTATTTTGGATGCATCCAACTTCACCAAGTTGCCTGCTTTTTTGCAATTGTCCAAGAAATCCATGCAGGTCATTAAATTGAGTTTCATGCTCTCGTTGTGCTACAATGTCGTGGGACTCTACTTTGCTGTAACAGGTCAATTACAGCCCGTGATAGCTGCCATTTTGATGCCGTTGAGTTCCGTAAGCATTGTGGCTTTTACCACGGTATGCACAAATTTGTTGGGAAAGAAATTAAAATAATAGGAAAGCTGATATATGTCATTTTTTGAGGAAGATCACCATAGTAGTTTTACATCTAAATTCAGTAAGGTATGAGTGTTATTTATGTTTTGTTGGCCATAAGCATCTCTGTGGCCCTTTGCTTTTTTGCCGCTTTTGTGTTTTCGGTAAAAAAAGGGCAGTATGATGATGTATACACCCCTTCGGTAAGAATGCTCTTTGAAGATGAGCTTCGCAAGGATTCGGACAAACACGCTCACAATAAAGAAAAAATCAAACAAACAGAAAGTACAAACCAATAAATATGGAAATTCAACAGTTTCGCTACGATAACAAAATCGTTCAAAAATTCTTGTACGCCACCATGCTTTGGGGTGTGGTGGGTATGCTGGTCGGGCTTTTATTGGCCTTTATGTTTTTATTCCCCAATCTCACGGATGGTGTTTCTTGGCTAAGTTTTGGGCGTTTACGCCCCTTGCATACCAATGCCGTAATTTTCGCCTTTGTGGGGAACGCCATTTTTGCAGGGGTTTATTATTCCACCCAACGATTGCTAAAAGCACGGATGTTCAGTGATGCGCTCAGCAATATAAATTTCTGGGGCTGGCAGCTAATCATTGTTGCGGCCGCCATTACACTTCCATTGGGATATACCACATCAAAGGAATATGCCGAATTGGAATGGCCCATTGACTTGGCCATTGCCGTGGTTTGGGTGGTCTTTGGATGGAACCTGATAGGCACGATCCTAAAACGTAGACAACGGCACCTGTATGTGGCCATCTGGTTCTACTTGGCCACTTTCGTTACGGTTGCGGTGTTACATATTTTCAATAGTTTGGAACTACCTGTATCTGCATTGAAGAGTTACTCCGTTTATGCTGGGGTACAGGATGCTTTGGTGCAGTGGTGGTACGGACACAATGCGGTGGCCTTTTTCTTGACTACGCCCTTCTTGGGATTGATGTACTACTTTGTACCCAAAGCGGCCAATAGACCCATCTATTCTTATCGATTGTCCATAGTGCACTTTTGGTCGTTGATATTCATTTATATCTGGGCTGGGCCTCACCACTTATTGTACTCGTCTTTGCCCGACTGGGCCCAAAACCTCGGTGTAGTATTTTCTGTAATGTTGATTGCGCCTTCTTGGGGAGGTATGATCAATGGCCTGTTGACATTGCGGGGTGTTTGGGACAAAGTACGAACCGATGCCACTTTAAAATTTATGGTTGTGGCCATTACTGGATATGGTATGGCAACATTTGAAGGTCCCATGCTTTCCCTAAAAAATGTGAACGCGATTGCCCACTTCAGTGATTGGATCATTGCACACGTACACGTTGGAGCATTGGCATGGAACGGGTTCCTGACCTTTGGTATGATCTATTGGTTGGTTCCTAAAATGTTCAAGACCACACTGTATTCCAAAGGATTGGCCAACTTTCACTTTTGGATAGGCACGTTGGGGATTGTACTCTATGCGCTGCCCATGTATGTGGCCGGATTTACGCAAGCTTTGATGTGGAAAGAATTTAATCCGGATGGGACATTGGTATACGGAAACTTCTTGGAGACCGTAACCCAGATTATCCCAATGTATTGGATGAGGGCCATAGGAGGTAGCCTCTTTATTTTGGGAATGTTCGTGATGATATACAATGTTGTGGTAACCATTAAGTCCGGTAGCCGTGTTGAGGATGAGTTGGCCGAGGCCCCTGCCTTGGAACGAGTGTCCAAAAAACGTGTGGCCGGGGAAACCTTCCACAATTGGTTGGAAAGAAAACCCGTTCAATTGACCATTTTGGCCACCATTGCCATTTTGATCGGGGGTATCGTACAGATTGTACCGACCATTTTGGTAAAATCAAACATCCCCACCATTACCAGTGTAAAACCATACACCCCATTGGAGCTTGAGGGGCGTGACCTTTACATTCGTGAAGGATGTGTGGGCTGCCATTCCCAGATGGTAAGACCATTCAGGAGCGAGGTGGAGCGCTATGGAGAATATGCAAAGGCAGGTGAGTTTGTGTACGATCACCCTTTCCTATGGGGTAGTAAACGTACAGGACCCGATTTGCTTCGCGTTGGAGGTAAATATTCAGACAATTGGCATTTGAACCATATGTTGGATCCGCAGAGTACTTCCGCAGGTTCCATCATGCCAGCCTATCAATGGTTGGTTAAAAATGAGCATGACCGTAGTGGTGTTGAAGCCAAGATGGAGGCGATGGTAAAATTGGGCGTGCCCTATACCGAAGAAGATATCGCCAACGCACAACAATCCATGGCAGAACAAGCAGAGCAAATAGAAAAGAACTTATATGCCGATCCAGAGTTTGTAAAGACCTATGAAGCCGATAAAAAATACGCTCAGGAAAATGGAGATGACTTCGTAGAGATGAGAGACCGTGAGATTGTGTCGCTAATAGCCTACCTACAACGTTTGGGTACGGATATCAAGATTAAAGAAACGGAATAACTGTTATCAGAAAATAAAGAGTAAAAAGAAATCATGAATCAAGAGTAAAGAAGCAAGACCAAAATTAAAATGACTTTAAAGTCTTACATCTTGATTCTTGTCTCTAAAATCTAACATAACCATGTTGAAATTTGTAAAGAACCATATGGAAACTATAGAAGGGGTGGCCAACTACCCTATGGTTTCCCTCTTGATCTTCTTCCTGTTTTTTGTTCTTCTTTTTTGGTGGGTATTTACTGCCTCCAAGGAACACATAAAAGAGATGGGGGAACTGCCATTGGACCATAATGATCAACAAAACAAACTATAATACTATGAGCACAAAAACACCCTGGTGGATACGCGTACCCGTACTATTCTTCTTAATCTTCGGATTAATGGAATACTTTGTAGACTCTGGCGACAAACCTGCCATCATCGAATATCCCATAACGCAGGTTTTTATGCTATTGGTGTTGATGATTCTCATTGCCATAGAACTTATCCTAAGTTCCATTGAAAACATCATGTTCCAGACCCTTTCCGAAGAAGGTAAGGAAAGGTACTTGGCCACCAAGAACAAAAAAATGGAGTGGACATGGGTCAATAACCTCATGAAGCGCCTTACAAGGACCAAATCCATAGAGCGTGAAGAAGAAATCATCATGGATCATAATTATGATGGCATCCGAGAATTGGACAATGTCTTGCCGCCGTGGTGGGTCTACCTTTTCTATGCTACCATTGTTTTTGGAGTGGTGTATTTGGTACGCTTTCATGTTATTGGGGAGTATACCCAAGCCGAAGAATACGAACAAGAAGTGGCTGCAGCCAAAATAGAGATTGAAGAGTACAAAAAAACCGCAAAGGATTTGGTGGATGCCAGTACTGTTGAATTGTTGACCGATGCCGCAGACCTAAGTGCAGGAGAGAAGATTTTTACCACTAGCTGTGTAGTTTGCCACATGGCAGATGGTGGTGGTGGAATTGGACCCAACCTAACTGATGAATATTGGATTTTGGGTGGGGGAATCAAAAATGTGTTCAATACCATTTCCGAAGGAGGACGTGATGGTAAAGGGATGGTGGCATGGAAACAAAGCTTTAAGCCCGCCGAGATTGCCCAAGTATCTAGTTATGTGATAAGCTTGGGAGGAACCACACCTGCCAATCCAAAAGCACCCGAAGGAGATATTTGGGTAGATCCAAATGCACCCGAACCTGCACAGGCTACACCGGATACCCAACCAGCAGAGCAGGTTTCAGATTCTACCGATGTGGTAATGGAGTAAGAACAGGATCTAGAAAACAATAGGTTTTCACCAAACAAAAAAGAGGGCAATGGAGGAGAATTTTAGGGATTCCATAGGAACGATTACTGAAGAAGGTAAACGGGCGTGGGTTTTTCCAAAAAAACCAAGTGGGCGTTTTTATGACTATCGCAAGTACGTTAGTTATGCATTACTGGCCTTTTTGGTGGCAGCTCCCTTTATAAAGATAAACGGACACCAGTTTTTAATGTTCAATGTAGTGGAACGGCGTTTCAATATTTTTGGACTCCCGTTTTGGCCCCAAGACTTTCATCTTGTGGTGGTCTCCATGATCATTGGAGTGGTCTTTATTGCATTGTTCACCGTGGCCTATGGCCGTATTTTTTGCGGATGGATGTGCCCCCAGACTATCTTTTTGGAAATGGTCTTTCGGAGGATTGAATACTGGATTGATGGAGACCGTGGAGCCCAGATGCGATTGGATAAATCGCCATGGAATGGCAAGAAAATTAGAAAACGGGTATTAAAGTGGACCATCTTCTTTATCATCTCTTTTTTGATTGCCAATGTCTTTTTGGCCTATTTGATTGGTAGTGATAGGCTGATTCAGTATATCACCGAAGGCCCAACGGCCCATTTGGGAACCATGGTGCCCTTGTTGATTTTCACCGCAGTGTTCTACTTTATTTTTGCCTGGTTCCGGGAACAAGTTTGCATTATTGCATGCCCATACGGACGGCTTCAAGGGGTGTTGTTGGATAATAAATCCATAGTGGTAGCCTATGACCACAAGCGGGGTGAAGGAGAGAATGGACGTAAAAAGTTCAGAAAAAATGAAGATAGGGATGCATTGGGCCATGGCGACTGTATTGATTGTTTTCAATGTGTGAATGTATGCCCCACAGGAATAGACATCCGAAATGGTACCCAGTTGGAATGTGTCAACTGCACCGCCTGTATTGATGAGTGCGATCACATCATGGATAGTATCAACAAACCTAAAGGTTTGATCAGATACGCTAGTGAAGATGAGATACTCAATAAGAACAAGTTTAAGTTCACAGCGAGAATGAAAGGGTATACGGCCGTTCTTGCCGTGCTGATCGGTATATTGATCGGTATGTTGTTCTTACGCAATGAGGTTGAGGCAAACATCCTACGTTTGCCTGGGCAGTTGTACGAACGTAAGGAGAACAACATCATCAGTAATGTGTATACCTACAAATTGGTGAACAAGACCACGAAGGATATAGAAAATGTATCCTTTAAACTAATGTCGCACAGGGGAACCATAAAAATGGTGTCCCAAGATACCTTCAAGGTGCCGGCAGAAGAACTCACCGAAGGAACATTGTTTGTAGAGATCAATGCTTCGGAGTTAACGGGCGACAAGGATAAATTGAAGATTGCGGTCTATAGCGGTGACGAAGTGATTGAAACCACAACGACTCAGTTTTTGGGCCCAAGAAGTTATAATTAGGAGTTGAACGAAGGTCTGGATGTTTGCCGGACCCAACAAAAAGAAAAGCAATGAAGATCAATTGGGGAACGGGAATAGTGTTGGCTTTTATAGGGTTTATAACCTTTATTCTATATTTTGTATTTCGAATGAGTACAGATGATAGGGCCAACCATGATTTGGTTACGGAAGATTACTATAAAAAAGAACTGACCTATCAACAAAACTTGGATGCTTCCAATACGGCCCGTGATATGGATGCCGTACTTCGAATTGAGAAATCTTCGGAAGGGGTGACCATCTTTTTTCCGGAACAGTTCGACCCTCAAAAAATATCAGGAAGAGTGTCCCTATACAGACCGTCCAACAAGCGCTTGGATACTGACTTTCCCATAAGTTTGTCCAAAACACATTTGCTCATACCTGACAATAGCTTGGTGGGCGGTCGCTGGGACATTACCGTAGATTGGCAGTACGAGGGGAATACTTTTTTTCATAAACAGAAACTCGTGTATTAAGTTATGTTGTCATCAGCATTGGTTCTTGGGTTGTTTGGTAGTCTGCACTGTTTGGGCATGTGCGGTCCCATTGCCTTTATGTTACCGGTGGATCAGCAGAACAACGTAAAAAAAATAGGTCAGCTTTCCCTTTACCATGCAGGGAGACTCATGGCTTATGGAATAATAGGAATGCTTTTTGGCTTTTTGGGTAAAGGCTTGTCCCTTTTTGGGATGCAGCAAAAATTGTCCATTGCCATAGGCGCCATCATGATTTTACTGGTTCTGATTCCTGGGAAGTATCTCAATGGGCATAAGTTTTTAAGACCGATTTATACAATTTTGGGCAGGGTGAAATCGAAACTTGGGGCTGAGCTCAAGAAAAAGACGCCGGATGCTTTTTTGACCATTGGGTTTCTGAATGGATTTCTGCCATGCGGATTGGTATATATGGCCGTATTGGGTGCCATTGCCTTGGCTGGCCCAGTTCAGGGAGGACTTTACATGATTTTGTTTGGATTGGGGACAGTGCCTTTGATGAGTCTAGTGGTCTTTTCAAAAACATGGATGGGGAACTCGTTCAAATTTCGTGTGCAAAAACTGATTCCCGTTTTTGTAGTGCTCATTGGTCTTCTTTTTATCATCCGAGGGCTTGGATTGGGTATTCCCTATCTTTCACCCAAACCTGTGCCCACCAACTTGGCTTCGGCCACCATAGAGTGCCATCAACCTTAAATCCGTTGAATATTTAAAACATAAGAATTCGATGGGGTGCAGCGGATTGTTGTGCCCACCATATAAATCTGTGACATGAAGATAACATCAGCTGAAGAAGCAGTACAAATTGTGCAATCTGGAAACAGGGTTTTTTTTCAAGGTGCGGCCATGACTCCCAATGTGCTTATTGATGCGCTTTGCGATCGGCATATAGAGCTATCGGATGTAGAAATTGTGTCCATCCATACCGAAGGCGAGGCTCGGTATACCCAGGCACCCTGTAATGAAAGCTTTCGGTTGAACAGTTTGTTCGTAGGTGGAAACGTTCGCCAATTTGTAAATGGCTTCAAAGGGGACTATGTCCCTATTTTCCTTAGTGAGATCCATTTATTGTTCCGCAGAAAGATTATTGATTTAGATGTGGCGTTCATTCAGGTTTCACCACCTGATAAACACGGATATTGTTCATTGGGGGTATCGGTGGATGTAACTCTTCCCGCCATAGAAATGGCAAAAAAGGTAGTGGCGCAGATCAACCCAAGAGTGCCAAGAACCCATGGAGATGGTATTATCCACATCAATCAAATAGATCATGCCATTGAAGTGAACCAACCCATACATGAACATGGACAAACGGAAATATCCCAACTGGAACTTCAAATAGGAGGCCATGTGGCTTCTTTGATTGAAGATGGGGCTACCCTACAAATGGGCATAGGCAATATCCCCAATGCCGTATTGTCCAAATTGGGAAATCACAAACGATTGGGAATCCATACTGAAATGTTTTCGGATGGGGTGCTGCCTTTAATAGAACAAGGTGTTGTAACAGGAGAGGATAAAAAGGTGAAACAGGGAAAGGTGGTAAGTTGCTTTGCTGTGGGATCAAGAAAACTGTACGACTTTATTGATGACAATCCGCTGTGCCACTTTAAAGAAGCGGCGTATACCAACGACACTGCCGTCATTAGAAAGAACCCCAAAGTAACGGCCATCAACAGTGCCATTGAGATTGATATCACCGGACAGGTGTGTGCGGATACCATTGGAAGCAGGCAGTTCTCTGGAGTTGGCGGACAAATGGACTTTATTCGGGGGGCATCACTTTCTGAAGGAGGGAAGCCTATCTTTGCCATGTCTTCGGCCACCAACAAAGGTGTTTCCAAGATTGTTCCCTATTTGAAGCAAGGGGCGGGAGTAACCACTACCCGGGCCCACGTGCATTATGTCGCCACGGAGCACGGGGTGGTAGACCTCTACGGGAAAAATCTTCAACAAAGGGCTCGGGCCTTGATTTCAATTGCGCATCCAGACCATAGGGAAGTTCTTGAAAAAGCGGCCCATGAACGGTTTAATGGGTGATTTTGGGACATCATGAAAAAAGGGGAGACCGATTTTACCGACCTCCCCTTTTTGGCTTGCATTAAACCAATCAAAAAAAATGCAACCCAATTAAATTTTAAAAGTCATTACGGGTACTTTGGAATGGTTGGCAATGTCCTCGCCAATACTGCCCATAAAGAAATGGGAAAGTCCTCTTCTTCCGTGGGTGGGTATTCCAATAAGGTCCGCAGCAACTTTCTCACTGTAATTAAGAACGCCTTTTTCAACCGTATAGTCATTATGGATTTCTACCTGAATTCCCAAATTGGCATCTTTTAGAAATTTGGTGATTTTGGCGTATGCATCGTCTGTGCTTAGGAATTCATCCCCTGGGGTGTTCACATAAACCAAGAGTAATTCCGATTTTAGCAATTTGGCCATGTCCGCGGCTTTTTGCACGGCGGGAATGCTCTCTTTGGCAAAATCACAAGCAAAAACGAATCGCTCGGGAGTAAATTCCTTCGCATCTCCTTTGATTACAAGTACGGGTACGTTTGAGGTTCTCACCACCCTTTCGGTATTGGAGCCAATAAAGATTTCCTCTAACCCGTCCGTACCATGAGACCCCATTACAACTAGGTCTACATTATGTTTTTCAGCTACTTCATTCACTTCACTGAAAACTTTGTAATGTTTGATTACCGGAATAATTTTAACACCCGTTAAATAGGGTTTATCCAAGAAATCTGCGAACCTTTTTTCCCCTATTTTGATCAAATGGACGACCTGTTCCTGTGAAATATAGCCAGATTCACTCATTAGGGCTGGCGACAGTTCCAACATGTGCAGGACGAGTAACTCTGCATCATTTTTCTTTGCGAGGGAGGCCGCCACTTTTAAGGCTCGTTCGGATTGTTTTGAAAAATCGATGGGTACGATTATGCTTTTCATTTTTTTCATGTTTAGGTTAAACGGTCATGGAAAATATTCGGGTATCGGGCTGTTTTCGATGTAACTTTACATCAAAGGCCATGCTGATGTTCCGTATAAAGGGTCTTCCCTTTGGCGTTACTTTGATGTGGTTTTTTCCGATTTCAATGAGTCCATCGGATTCCATTTCGGAAAGGTTTCCGATGATTTTTTGAAAATCGACCACCTCTTCTTCCTTCTTGTCCCATGAGGTTTCAAACTGACACATCAGGTTAAGAATGTGTTGTCTAACAATTTGATCTTCTTGAGTTAGGATATGTCCCCTAAAAATAGGAATAAGTCCGTGTGATACCAAATGTTGATATTCCTCAACGCTCTTTACATTTTGGGCAAATCCATACCAACTGTCGCTAATGCTTGATGCTCCTAAACCTATCAGAAGTTTGGTCTTGGAGGGTGTGTAGCCCATAAAGTTTCGGTGCAGGGTGCCATTATTGAGTGCGGTGTACAAATTATCGGTAGGAAGTGCAAAATGATCCATGCCCACATCTTTGTATCCGAATTCGGTAAGCATTCTTTTGCCCATTTCATATTGTGCTTTTTTCTCCACGGACGAAGGAAGGTCGGTTTCTTTATAACCTCGTTGTCCATTGCCTTTTAACCATGGAACATGGGCGTAACTGTAAAAGGCGATCCTGTCGGGTTGAAGGGCTTTGGTCTTTGTTAGGGTTTCCTCCACATGGGAACAATCTTGGAAAGGTAGGCCATAGATAATATCATGTCCAACCGATGTGTACCCAATTTCCCTGGCCCAGTCCGTCACATTTTTTACATTTTCAAAAGGCTGTTTTCTGTTGATGGCCCTTTGTACCGTTAAGTTGTAGTCTTGCACACCGTAGCAGACCCTTCTGAACCCTACATCAAAAAGGGCCTGCAAATGTGCCTTTGTTGTATTGTTGGGATGCCCTTCAAAACTGAATTGGGCATCTTCTGCCTTTTTTGCCAATCTAAGAATGCCATTAACTAGCATGGTCAGGTGTTCTGGAGAGAAGAAAGTAGGAGTGCCTCCACCTAAATGAAGTTCCTTTAATATTGGTTTTTTGCCAAGAAGCTCAGTGTACAATCGCCACTCCTCTATTACCGATTTTATATAGGGTAATTCTACCTCATGTCGTTTGGTAATACGTTTATGGCATCCGCAAAAGGTGCAAAGACTTTCGCAGAAGGGCAAATGTATATATAGGCTGATGCCTTCTTCTGGGTTTTCCTGAAACGCTTTTAGTACGGTTGATTTCCATTTCTTGCCAGAGAAGTTCTCCAAATCCCAATAAGGAACCGTGGGGTAACTGGTATATCTGGGTCCAGGAACGTTATACTTTTGAACTAATTCACACATAGCTGCATACCTTTGGATTATAGGTCAAAATTAGACGCGCAGCTTGGTATAAAATATGATAAATGTCAGTCTGGGCGAAATCCTTACATGACAACTATCATGTTTTGGTTAACTTATCTGGTCTATTTTTGATATGAAGGTTTTAAAACACTTAATTTTTTTGGTATGAGCAGCATAAAAAAAATATTGATTCCTTTTGATTTTTCTGAAGCTTCAGTGAACGCATTGGAATATGTGATCAACTTTGTGGGGCCAGATCGTTCCATTGCCATTTTGGCGATGTATGTAGGAGCAATGCCCATTAGCACCTCAGAGGAAGAGTCTTTGAAAGAAGATTTCTCAAATGTGGTAAAGTCAATAGACAAGAAATTAAAATTGCCCCCCGAATTCCAGACGGCTACCGGTAAGATGACCAGCACAATTTTATCGGCCCAATCCGAGAACAATGCAGACCTGATCATGATGGGGACCATGGGGGATAAAATTACGGATGAGGCCATAACCAACACCTCAAGACTTGTTCTGGATGCCAAGTGTCCGGTAATTTCGATTCCTTATGGTTGTCGCATCAAGGAGCCTAAGGACATTGCTTTGGTCATGGGCGGAGAGAAAATTGACGATAAGAAGGTTTTGGAGACTTTATTGGATGTGGCGCGTACTTTTAATTCAAGGGTACATGTGCTGACTATCTACAAAGAATCCATCTATGATGAAGAATCTGTTGCGGAAAGCACCGAGGATTCTTTGGAATACTACTTGGAGCATTTCTATTTGGAGCATACGTTCAATAAGAATCAAGATGTAGAGGAGGGAATTTTCAACTACATCAATGAAAAACAGATTGACTTATTGGCCATCTTGCCCAGAAACCATGCGCAAAACAGTACACCCTCTGAAGGTCGTTTAACAAAACTGTTAACGTTGCATTCGGAAATTCCTGTTCTTGCTTTAGATTGATGATTTTTGTTGCTATTGCTCCTTTTCATGGTAACTTTGGAGAGAGGGGTAATGGCAACAAAATTTTACCTCTAAAACATAGAGAGCAAATGAGTGAATTTCGGATAGCAAGTTTAGGCCACCCCCAATATAAATCACCCCTGAAGCTAAGTACCGTTAAGGGTGATAATATCTTCGATTTTATAAACGATTCCGATAGATTGGTCTTTGACCTATCCATAGACCAGTACCATCACTGTCTTAAGACAGGGGAGGAGCCATCGTGTTTGGAAAAGGCAGGCCCCAGACAGAACATCTTTTTTGATTCCAAGCATACAACAGCGGCCATTGTTACTTGTGGAGGTTTGTGCCCGGGCATCAATAATGTAATTCGTGGTGTGGTCATGGGACTCCATTATTTTTATGGGCTCAAAAAAATACTGGGTGTACCCTATGGATATGAGGGTCTGAATCCGGATAAAGGGCATGGGTTTGTAGAACTTACCCCGGACAAGGTAAAGGACATTCACCAGTTTGGAGGTACATTTTTGGGGTCCTCACGAGGTGGCCAGGACGTTTCGGTAATGGTAGATACGCTTGAGGCCAACCAGATAGATATGTTATTTGCCATTGGTGGCGACGGTACGCTTAAGGGAGTTGATGCCATAGGCGAAGAAATCCAAAAGCGAAATGCCAAGATCAGTGTAGTGGGCATTCCCAAGACCATTGACAATGATATCGACCTTATTGATGAATCTTTTGGGTTTGAAACCGCATTTGATGTGGCCAGCCCTATTCTACGTGATGCCCACAATGAAGCTACAGGGGCTTTCAACGGAGTTTCCATTGTAAAACTTATGGGGAGGGATAGTGGTTTTATTACTGCTTCTGCCGCTTTGGCCATGCCTGTTGTAAACTTTGTGCTGGTTCCTGAAATGGATTTTGACTTGGAAGGAGAAAAAGGATTCCTGAAAGCGTTGGAACAACGCCTGAAACAGAAAAAACATGCCGTAATTGTTGTGGCGGAAGGGGCTGGGCAGCATCTGTTCCAAAAGAAAAGTGGTGTTAAGGATGCGTCGGGCAATGTGAAGCATCAGGACATTGGAATATTTTTAAAGGAACGCATAGCTGAACATTTCAAGGACGCTTCGATAACCATAAAATATATAGACCCCAGTTACATTATAAGAAGTGCTCCGGCAAATTCCAGCGATAGTGTTTATTGCAGTAGGTTGGCATATCATGCAGTCCACGGGGCTATGGCAGGGAAGACCAGATTTGTGAGCAGCAAGGTCAATAACAAGTTTGTCTATGTGCCTATAGCCGAGGTGACCAAAAAAAGGAAGAAAATAGACATGGAGGGAGAGTTTTGGTTCTCGGTACTTCAAAGTACCGGCCAACCCTTTTCATGGCGATGATTCATCAAGCTGACATTTGTCATTTAATTTTCTAGTTTCACTCCATAGCTTTGGAGAAAATCAAAATAAGAATCATGGAAGTACAAATTCAATATTTAAAAATGAAGACCAGCGAATCATTGAATCAAATTTTAATGAAAAAGTTGGACGGGTTGGAGCATAAGTACAATTGGTTGATCAAAGCCAATGTGCTCTTTAAAATGGAGAACGATAAAGCTGGAGAGGGGAAAATATGCGAAATAGAACTGAGTGCTCCCGGACCTAGACTTTTTGCCAAGTCCAAAACGGACGATTTTGAAAAATCCTTGGCAGAAACCATTGAGGAATTGCAGAGACAGCTGGAAAAAAGACAGGGTAAGTTTGTATCCCATTAAATAGAATCAGATCTTTGTTGGGCATGGGCCTAAATCAACTCCAATGAAATTAAAACTGATAGTTCTTGGTATTTTAGTTTTTTCCAGTTGCTCCACGGCAAAGTTGGTGAGCACTTGGAAGAATCCTGACATTGTTCTTTTTGATGCGTACAAGGTATTGGTGGTGGGTATGGCCAAGGATGAAGCCGTACAAATGGATTTTGAGAGCAAACTGGTCAAGAAGTTAGAGGAAAAAGGAGTGGAAGCCATGCGCAGTATAGATCTTTTTGATGTGGATTTTACATCATCGCAAAAGTCGGAAGAAGAACTGTCAGAAGTTGAACAACAATTGTTGGATAAAGATTTCGACGCTATTTTGTTTACCAAGATTGTTGGGGCGGATAGCAAGCGAACCCTCAAGGAAAGAATAAACAACATTGATAGGATGTTCATGCGTTTCAACGCAGATTACTTGGAGCATCAGGATATTTATTACGACCCCGAATATTACGATTCATTCAATATTTACCATCTAGAAACCTCTCTGTACTGTATATGTGTTGGTAAAGAACGGGAACTGATATGGAGAGGCAATATAGATATGACGGAGTCTCCTAACGTAGATAAGGCTGTAGATACCTACATTAAACTGATCACGGGCGAAATGGAAAAGCAGGATATCATTTTTTATTAACCCATGCCTAAGGCGTCCAGTACGCCAAGAACATCCAATAAAATACAAACAGGGATCGCAATCAAAATAATTACCAAGACAAAGACCATGAATCGCAAGAAAGCGACCATGAGCTTGTTGCCAAAAGAGATTTCATCAGTCATAATAGTGTAATTTACTCCAATGTAAGGAATTAATCACGTATTTGCCACCCTAAATTGATCCATATTCGATTAACGGACAGGTTTTCCTCATGTGCCGTACCCTATCAATGTTCGTCACCCTTTTTTCTGCTGAGCAATTTACCAAGTTCCTCCAAACTAACACCTTTGGTCTCGGGCATCATAAAAACGACCCAGAACAACTGCAGTAACATCATAAAAGCGAAGAAGATAAAAATGGGCCAAGGATTATCCTTGAAAATTCCAATTTCTGCATCCAGAAACGTTGGGGTCAATAGGGTAATGAGCGCGGCAAACACCCAATGTGTTCCAGTTCCCCATGATTGACCGTAGGACCGTACTTTGTTAGGGAATATTTCTGAAATGAAAACCCATATCACAGCTCCCTGACCTATGGCATGTGATGCAATGAAAATGAGAATAAAAATGAGCAACAATACAGAACCTGCATTGGAATAAAAGCACCACGCTACCATGGATAGACTTATGATATACCCAAAAGAACCAATGTACATTAATTGTTTGCGGCCCAATTTGTCTATCAAAGAAATCCCAACAAACGTGAAAATAAGATTAATGATGCCTATGGAGATAGAGCTAAAAAGTGATTCGCCGGAAGCCAGACCTGCCCGCTCCAGTATTTCAGGGGCGTAGTACAATACAAAATTTATTCCCGAAAGTTGGTTGAAGGCCGCAATCAGAAAGGCTAAAATAAGGGGTCTGTTGTACTTGCCGGAGAAGAGCTTGTCCTTTTGCTTGTGAGCCGTTTCCTGAAGGGCCAGTTTTATTTCTGATAACTGCACAACTGCCTGATCTTGTCCTATCCCCAATAAGGTCAAGGAACGGATGACAATGGTTTCTTCATGGTTTTTGAGCAAAAGCCATCTGGGGCTATGTGGAATCTTCAGGACCATAAGGGTATAAATGAGTGCAGGCAATGCCTCAATGCCCAGCATCCAGCGCCATGCTACACCCTCTTTAAATATGGCCCCGATCAGAAAATTGGATACAAAGGCAACCAAGATGCCAAAGACAATATTAAACTGGTACAGAGCAGTAAGCCTGCCACGATTTTCCGCCGTTGAGATTTCGGAGATATAAACCGGTGCCGCTACAGATGAGATTCCAACCCCGACCCCACCAATAAATCGGAAGAATGAAAAACTGTACGCTTCCGGTGCCAATGCTGAACCCAAGGCAGAAATAAAGTAAAGCGCTCCTACCCAGAGCAAGGTTTTTTTTCGGCCCAGTCTATCGCATGGGATACCTCCCAAAAGAGAGCCCATTACCGTACCCCAAAGCGCCATGGACATAATAAATATGCCATGAAAGGTGAAAATGGAATCTCCCAAAAACCAATTAGTGTTCCAAAGATCTTTAATGGGTTGGTTAGCCCCGGAAATGACCACAGTGTCAAATCCAAATAGAAAACCCGCCAAAGCGGCGGTCAAAGAAATCCTGAAAATACGCTTATCCATGGAGGTCAGTTTTGTTAAAACTAACCAAAATATTTTAAAGTAAATGGGCTATATGCTGCATAATCAAAGGAGTGGCCCCAACGTTTTGTAAAATGTATGTAGCGTTGATTTTTCCTGTTTTTTCCAAAAAATCAGCATCGGTTATCAGTTGATCTAATGCAAGGGCAAATTCTTTTGAAGTGGAAATAGGAATGATTCCCTTAAGTTCCACCAAATCCTCGGCCTCTTTGAACCCTTTGAAATGGGGGCCAATCAATACGGGTATGCCATACACTGCGGGTTCCAAGGTATTGTGCAGTCCTGTGGCAAACCCTCCACCTACATAGGCCACTTGGGCATAACTATAAATTTGGGTGAGAAGGCCAATGGTGTCAATAATCAAAACGTCATAATCTGATAGGGGATCGTTGCCCATGTTGGAATAGCAGATGGTCTTTCTTGAAATGGAGCCCATCAGTCGTTCAATATGTTCGGGTTTAATTTTGTGCGGGGCAAGTACAAATTTCAAATCATGATCGGAAGAATTGATATAGTCCACCAGTATCTTCTCATCTTCCGGCCAAGTGCTGCCGGCCACAAAGCAGGGTTGGGTTCCTTTAAATTGTTCCATAAAATCGAGACGGTTGTCTCGTTTCAAAATTTCATGAACCCTATCAAATCGGGTATCCCCACTTAGGGTGGTATTGGTAAAACCAATGGAGGCCAACAAGGTTTTTGAGGTCTCGTTTTGAACAAAGAAGTGGGAAAAACTCTTTAGACTGTTTCGCATAAATCCACCAAACGGCTTAAAAAAGATTTGGCGATTGGAGAAAATGGCCGATATCAATATGGTTGGTACATTTCTTTGTTTGAGTTGATGCAGGTAGTTGGGCCAAATTTCATATTTAACGAAAATGGCCAGTGAGGGATTCACCAAATCCAGAAACCGGGATGTATTGGAATGGGTGTCCATGGGAAGATATACCACCACATCAGCAGCTGAGGTGTTCTTTTTTACTTCATAGCCCGATGGGGAAAAAAAGGAAAGTACCAATTTATGGTCGGGGTACTGCAGGCGCAATTGTTCCAAAAGGGGGAGCCCTTGTTCAAACTCTCCCAGTGATGCTACATGCATCCAAATGGATTTGGTGCCTCTTGGGATGGCTGTCTGCACTAATTCGAAGGTTTTTTTTCGCCCCATGACAAAGAGCTTCATTTTGGGCTGAAATAGCGCAATGACCTTCAAGACATGCCATGAAAGATGCATTAGAATGTTGTAAACAAGGCGTAGGACCATCATATTCCGCTAAAATACATTCTTTCGGGAATAGGACATTATGGGATCTTTATTTCTTAATTTTGAGCCATAACTTATCAGCATGAAAAAAATACAGATGGTAGACCTCAAAGGCCAGTATGAAGGCATTAAAAATGAGGTAAACGATTCCATAGCCGAAATCTTGGATTCCTCGGCATTTATCAATGGCCCGCACGTACATGCCTTTCAGAAGGAGTTGGAGGAATATTTGGACGTAAAACACGTAATACCCTGTGCCAACGGTACAGATGCCCTGCAGATTTGCATGATGGGGCTGGGATTGCAACCCGGTGATGAGGTAATTACGGCCGATTTTACCTTTGCGGCCACGGTGGAGGTTATTGCGCTTTTGAACCTGACCCCTGTTTTGGTGGATGTGGAGCCAGATACCTTTAACATTGATATAAAGGCAGTTGAAAAAGCCATTACGCCAAAGACCAAGGCCATTGTTCCGGTTCATTTATTTGGGCAATGTGCCCATATGGATGCTCTCATGGACTTGGCCAAGAAGCATGATTTGTATGTGATTGAGGATAATGCCCAAGCCATTGGGGCCACATATACTTCCGCCAATGGGAAAAAACAAAAGGCAGGGACCATAGGCCATGTTGCGTCAACCTCTTTTTTTCCTTCAAAAAATTTAGGATGCTATGGGGATGGAGGTGCCATATTCACCAATAATGATGATTTGGCCCATATAATAAGAGGGATGGTCAACCATGGCATGTATGAACGGTATTATCATGATGTGGTTGGTGTCAATTCACGATTGGATTCCATTCAGGCGGCGGTGCTGCGCGCCAAACTTCCAAAGTTGGATATGTACAATCAAAAAAGATGGGAGGCTGCCTCTAAATACTCCAAGGCTTTTGAAGGGCAGGAGCACATAGTTGTCCCTAGGATCGTATGTGCTTGTGGCGAGAGCCAAAATAGTTGTGACTGTCATGTTTTCCATCAGTATACGTTACGAATCTTGAATGGCAAAAGAGATGGCTTGGTGCAATATTTAAATAGTAATTCCGTTCCATGTGGAGTGTATTATCCAGTTCCCTTGCACAAGCAAAAAGCTTATGCGGATGCACGATATAATGAAGCTGATTTTCCAGTAACCAATCGGTTGGTGGAGGAAGTGATATCACTTCCCATGCACACTGAATTGGATGATGAGCAGATTCAGTTTATAACCAGTTTGGTTATTGATTTCGTAAACCAATAAACATGAAAATACTTGTAACAGGAGGATTGGGGTACATAGGTTCCCATACTGTTGTTGAATTACAGAACGAAGGCTTTGAAGTGGTTGCCATTGACAACCTCTCCAACTCATCCAAAGATGTTTTGGAAGGTATAGAGGCCATCACAGGAAAGAAACCCATTTTTGAAGAGTTGGATTTAAGGGAAAAAACCAAAGTCCAAGATTTTTTTGCAAGACATGGTGATGTTGCTGGGGTGATCCATTTCGCAGCATCCAAAGCTGTGGGCGAGAGTATGGAAAACCCCTTGCTCTACTACGAAAACAACCTTGGGGTTCTGGTGTACATTTTGCAGGAATTGATTAAAAAGAACAACTCCAATTTTATTTTCAGTTCTTCCTGTACGGTATATGGCGAAGCTGATGAAATGCCCATTACGGAAGATGCACCGGTTAAATCTGCCGAATCTCCCTACGGAAATACAAAACAGGTTGGAGAGGAAATCATTTATGATACATGTCGGGTAAATGCCAACCTAAATGCCATTGCACTTCGTTATTTTAATCCCATTGGCGCACATCCAACGGCACATATTGGGGAACTTCCCATTGGGGTACCGCAAAACTTGGTGCCTTACATTACACAAACAGGGGTTGGACTTCGGGAGCAGCTTTCTGTGTTTGGTAATGACTACCCTACGGAAGATGGTACCTGTATAAGGGATTACATTCATGTAGTCGATTTGGCAAAAGCCCATGTTGTTGCCTTAAAGCGCTTGATTAATGGGAATAACCAAGAGAACTACGAGGTCTTCAATTTGGGTACAGGAAAAGGAAGCTCGGTATTGGAAGTGATTCAAAGTTTTGAACGCGTGTCAGGAAAAGAACTCAATTATAAGATCGTGGATAGAAGGGCGGGGGATATTATACAAGCTTATGCAAATACCCAAAAGGCCAATGAAGTGTTGGGTTGGAAAGCCAAATCTTCTTTGGATGAAGCCCTGAAATCTGCATGGGATTGGGAGCTTAAAGTAAGAAGCTAGAGTTTTTATGATCCATTGGAATAGTGAAGCCTGCCCATTGGACAGGCTTTTTTATTCAAGAGTCCTGGGGTTCTGATTTTAGGTTATCACGGAATGGATACTTACATTAGTCAAACTAATTGACTAAACCCTTTAAAATGAAAAAACTCATCTTTCTTTCCGTATTGCTTTTTAGTACCCTGGCATTGGCTCAAGAAACCTATCTCCATTGTGGGCGTTTATTGGATGTGAAATCAGGTAAAATGCTTACCGAGAAAACCATAATTGTTTCGGGAAATAG
The DNA here is from genome assembly GCF_965248585.1 of Flagellimonas alvinocaridis. Classification (NCBI taxonomy): domain Bacteria; kingdom Pseudomonadati; phylum Bacteroidota; class Flavobacteriia; order Flavobacteriales; family Flavobacteriaceae; genus Flagellimonas; species Flagellimonas alvinocaridis. The sequence goes on along the minus strand of NZ_OZ252111.1, from coordinate 3,119,218 downwards.
TATTAAATCCATTGAGAATGGGTATAAAACTGGCGGCTCGGAAGATACGGTGGTGGATTTGAAGAACAAGACCGTAATGCCTGGATTCATAGATATGCACGTGCATATTGAAGGTCAGTCCAGTCCAAATACCTACATCCAAAGGTTTACTTTAAATGATGCTGATGTAGCATTTCAATCAACAATATATGCCAAAAACACCTTAATGGCGGGCTTTACCACCGTTCGCGATTTAGGTGGAAGCGGGGTCAACATCGCACTTCGAAATGCCATAAACAAAGGGGTTGTTATGGGACCAAGGATTTTTACGGCAGGTAAGGCCATTGGTACAACAGGAGGCCATGCGGATCCAACCAATGGGATGAAGAAAGATTTAATGGGAGATCCCGGTCCCAAGGAAGGGGTGGTTAATTCTCCTGAAGATGGAAAAAAAGCGGTTAGGCAACGTTATAAAGATGGGGCGGATGTTATTAAAATCACCGCTACGGGAGGAGTGCTCAGTGTGGCCAAGAGTGGACAGAACCCGCAATTCACCATTGAAGAAATAAAGGCGATTACAGAGACCGCAAAAGACTACAACATGCTCACTGCGGCCCATGCCCATGGTGATGAAGGAATGCAAAGGGCCATTTTGGGTGGTATCAAAACCATTGAGCATGGAACACTAATGAGTGAGGAAACCATGGATCTCATGGTAAAGCACAATACCTATTTGGTGCCTACGATCACTGCAGGCAAGGAAGTTACTGAAAATGCCAAAAAGCCAGGATACTTTCCCGATGTGGTGGCCAAGAAGGCCAGTGAAATAGGCCCAAAAATTCAAGCTACCTTCCAGAAAGCCTATAAAAAAGGAGTCCCAATTGCTTTTGGAACCGATGCCGCTGTTTTTCCACATGGTGAAAACGCACGCGAGTTTGTATACATGGTAGAGGCGGGGATGCCTGTAGTGGAAGCCATAAAATCAGCTACCATTACCAATGCCCAACTTTTGGGGATGGGAGATAGTCTTGGACAGCTCAAGGAAGGGTTTTTGGCAGACATTGTCGCGGTGAACGAAAATCCAGAGAGCGATGTGAATACCTTAAGGAATGTAGTTTTTGTGATGAAAGAAGGTGAATTAGTCAAGTCCGAGTAAATCTTTTTTACCGGATAGGACGTACATACCATATGCTGTCCAACTTTAACAACAGTCTGGAACTTTTGGAAATGGCCCAAAAGGAGCAATTGTACCAGAATCTACTGCTCCAACTGGAAAAGGACTTTGGTTTGGCCAATGTGCCATTCAATCTTCATGAGGGTATCACACCGACCGAACTCAAAAGTCTTCTCCATGAAAAAATCTATGTGCTCATTGTTGAAAAATTCCCTCAATACCTAAATCTACTCTATGTGGTGGATATTCCAGAGGAAGAGATTAGAAATTTACCTTTTTCCGATGTAGTGGACCTATCGGCACAAGTGGCATTTTTGGTCTTGAAAAGAGAATGGCAGAAAGTTTGGTACAAACACAAATATCACACCTAAAAGTTTTTTTTGATTAAATGCAACTTTGTAGGCCAACTGTTGTATTTGTTGTATTTTTGATAAAATTTTTAGATAGGTTTTTAGCTATTAGCTGTCCATGGACAAATATTCATTTTTAAACGCAGCACACACCTCATTTTTTGCGGAGCTGTACGATAAATATCTTACGAACCCCGATAGTGTGGAGCCCAGTTGGAGGGCTTTTTTTCAAGGATTTGATTTCGGAATGGAAAGCTCCTTGGAAGATTTGGGGATAGATTCCGGCAATACCGGCACGGTAATTCTTGCCAATGGGAAACAGGTGGAAATGCCCGAAACCCTGCAAAAGGAGTTTCAGGTCATCCGTTTGATAGATGGGTACCGTTCCCGAGGGCACCTCTTTACCAAAACCAACCCGGTAAGGGAAAGAAGAAAGTATGAGCCTACTTTGGAGATTGCCAACTTTGGCCTGTCCGAAGCGGATATGGATACCATTTTTGATGCTGGAAAGATTCTGGGAATCGGTTCCACATCTTTGAAGGAAATTGTGGCCCATTTGGAGCGTATTTATTGCGATTCCATTGGGGTGGAATATATGTACATCCGTACCCCTGAACGTATCCAATGGATTCAGGATTGGCTCAACGTAAACGACAACCATCCCAATTTCAGTCCGGGAGAAAAAAAGGCCATCCTTAGAAAATTAAATGAGGCCGTTTCCTTTGAAAGCTTTTTGCATACCAAATATGTGGGTCAGAAACGATTTTCTTTGGAAGGTGGAGAGTCTTTGATTCCTGCTTTGGATGCAATCATAGAAAAGGCAGCGGATAGCGGGGTGAAACAATTTGTAATGGGAATGGCCCACCGTGGCCGTTTGAATGTGCTGACCAACATCTTCGGGAAATCTCCCAAGGACATTTTCAGTGAGTTCGATGGAAAAGATTATGAAGAGACCATCTTTGATGGGGATGTAAAGTATCACCTTGGGTGGACTTCCATGCGGGAGACCGATTCCGGAAAGATGGTGAATATGAACATTGCACCCAACCCTTCGCATTTGGAAACCGTAAATGCCATTGTTGAAGGGATAACCCGTGCAAAACAAGACCGTGACCATGCCAACAATGTTTCAGAGGTCCTACCTATTTTGGTGCATGGCGATGCGGCCTTTGCGGCACAAGGTGTGGTTTATGAAATTATACAAATGGCCCGTTTGGACGGGTATGCTACCGGGGGGACTATCCATATCGTGGTAAATAACCAGATCGGGTTTACCACCAACTATCTGGATGCCCGTTCCTCTACCTATTGTACCGATGTGGGTAAGGTTACCCTGTCCCCCGTATTGCACGTCAATGCGGATGATGCCGAAGCTGTGGTGCATGCTTCCATTTTTGCATTGGAGTACAGAATGCGATACAAGCGAGATATTTTCTTGGATCTATTGGGTTATAGAAAATATGGGCATAACGAAGGGGATGAGCCGAAGTTCACACAACCTTTGCTGTACAAGTCCATATCCAAGCACCAGAACCCAAGGGATATCTATGCAGAGAAACTGATTGCCGAGGGCATTATTGACAAGGACTACGTAAGAAATCTGGAGGAGGAATACAAAAAGAACCTTGAAGAAAACCTTCTCGATTCCAGAAAAATAGAGAAAACAAGAATAACCCCTTTCATGCAAGATGAATGGGAAGGATTTGGCCAAGTGACCGAAGATACCATGTTGGAAACCATGGATACTTCATACGACCTGAAAAAGTTGACAGAAATCGCCAAAGGAATCACTGCGCTTCCTGAAGGCAAGAAGTTTCTGAGAAAGCTGGAGCGATTGGTGGAGGCACGCCATAAAATGTACTTTGAGGACAATCAGCTGGATTGGGCCATGGGCGAACTTTTGGCCTACGGCTCCCTGATCGAGGAAGGTTTCGATGTGCGTATGACCGGTCAAGACGTGGAGCGGGGTACCTTCTCCCATCGTCATGCTGTGATCAAGACAGAGATGCACGAGGAAGAGGTAACTTTGTTGAATGAACTTGGGGACAACCAAAATGGGAAGTTCCATATCTATAATTCCTTATTGTCGGAGTATGCGGTAATGGGATTTGACTATGGGTATTCCATGGCAAGCCCTAAGACGCTTACCATTTGGGAGGCTCAGTTTGGGGATTTCAGTAATGGAGCCCAGATCATTATTGATCAATACCTGTCTTCCGCCGAAGATAAATGGAAATTGCAGAACGGTTTGGTGCTGTTGTTGCCACATGGGTATGAAGGGCAAGGAGCTGAACACTCATCCGCTAGAATGGAGCGGTACCTTCAGTTGTGTGCCAAGGACAATATGTATGTGGCAGATGTCACTACACCGGCCAACCTGTTCCATTTGTTGCGTAGACAGATGAAAGCCGATTACAGGAAACCTTTGGTAGTATTCACGCCAAAGAGTTTGTTGAGGCATCCTAAAGTGGTTTCCACCAAAGAGGAAATGGCCAATGGAAGCTTCCAAATGGTAATCGATGATGCCGAGGCAAAAGCAGCCAAAGTCAAAACATTGGTGTTCTGTACCGGAAAGTTCTATTATGATCTCTTGGATAAACGGGAAGAATTGAAAAGGGATGATGTGGCCTTGGTGCGTGTGGAGCAATTGTTCCCCTTGCCAACAGGCGAGATGCAGAACATCATCAAGAAGTATAAAAATGCAGACGACATTGTTTGGGCTCAAGAAGAACCTAGAAATATGGGTGCTTGGGGGCATTTGATGATGCATTTTGATGAAGCCAAACAATTCAGGGTGGCTTCACGAAGATTTTATGGAGCTCCCGCCGCAGGAAGTGCGGTGCGTTCCCAAAGAAGGCATGCCCAAGTGTTGGAGTATGTCTTTGACAAGAGTAAGGACAATATGTTAATTCGATAATAAAGTATAAACGCGTATAGCATGGTACTAGAAATGAAAGTTCCCTCTCCTGGGGAATCCATTACAGAGGTTGAGATAGCCGAGTGGTTGGTAGAGGATGGAGATTATGTGGAAAAGGATCAAGCCATTGCAGAGGTTGACTCGGACAAGGCAACATTGGAACTTCCTGCGGAAGAAAGTGGAATTATAACGATAAAAGCTGAAGTAGGGGATGCTGTGGCGGTCGGCGAAGTGGTGTGTCTTATTGATACCAGTGCCAAAAAACCAGAAGGAGATGCTCCCAAGGCAGAAGCCAAAGAGGAACCCAAAAAAGAAGAACCTAAGGCAGAAGCCAAGAAAGCCGAGCCTAAAAAGGAAACTTACGCCTCTGGTACACCTTCGCCTGCAGCCAAGAAGATTTTGGATGAAAAAGGGATTGAACCTTCGTCCGTTTCTGGTACGGGTAGAGATGGTCGCATCACCAAAGAAGATGCGGTGCAAGCAGTTCCGTCCATGGGTACACCTACTGGAGGGAATAGGGGGGAGACCCGTTCCAAATTGTCCATGCTTCGTAGAAAAGTAGCAGAGCGTTTGGTAGCTGCCAAGAATGAAACCGCGATGTTGACCACCTTCAATGAGGTGGATATGTCTCCTATCTTTGAGCTACGCAATCAGTACAAGGAAGAATTTAAGGAAAAGCACGGCGTAGGCTTGGGCTTTATGTCATTCTTCACCAAGGCGGTTATCCGAGCATTGCAAATGTATCCTGCCGTAAATTCCATGATTGATGGCAAGGAGATGATTACCTATGATTTCTGCGATATCAGTATTGCCGTATCCGGCCCCAAAGGTCTTATGGTACCTGTAATCCGAAATGCGGAAAACTTGACCTTTAGGGGTGTTGAAGCTGAAGTAAAGCGTTTGGCGCTTAGGGCAAGGGATGGCCAGATTACCGTCGATGAAATGACAGGTGGTACCTTTACCATTTCCAATGGAGGGGTATTTGGTTCCATGTTGTCCACACCCATCATCAACCCACCACAAAGTGGGATTTTAGGAATGCACAACATTGTAGAGCGCCCCATTGTTAGGGACGGTGCCATTGCCATTGCGCCTATTATGTATGTGGCATTGTCCTACGATCATAGAATCATTGACGGAAAAGAGTCCGTTGGTTTCTTGGTAGCGGTCAAGGAAGCTTTGGAAAGCCCGGTGGAGCTGTTGATGGATGGTGATGTGAAAAAAGCTCTGGAGCTTTAAATCGTAGGGTTTTAGTGAGGTTAATGTGGATGCCTCTCTTTCAAACAACTTAAAGTATCGAAAAATGCTGATTACCAACAGCACCAGAAACGATATTCCCGAAATTTTTAGGCTTTATAAACTGGCCACCGATTTTCAGAAAGTGAAGTTTCCTGAGAACCAGTGGCCTGAATTTAGCCATGAATTAGTGGTTACAGAGGTCGATGACAACCGACAATTTAAGTTGTTGATCAATGGTGAGATTGCTTGCGTGTGGGCCATAACATTCAGGGACCCCCAAATCTGGGAGGAAAAGGACAACGAATTTTCCATATATATCCATAGAATTGCTACCAACCCAAATTTTAGGGGCGGGAATTTTGTTGCAAAGATTTTGGATTGGGCCACCGATTTTGCGAAAGCCACCGATAAGAAATTTATCCGAATGGATACGTGTGGAAAAAATGATGGCCTAATAGGACATTATACCAAAAGTGGCTTTGAATTTTTAGGAATTCGGAAGCTTAAGAATACTTCAGATTTACCAGCTCACTACCACAATGCAGATGTTTGCTTTTTTGAAAAGAAATTGAGGTGAAGGTGTCTACTTTAATTTTAGATAAAGGCATTTTTTGTCGTAATCAATAACAGCTTTACCTTTTTTAAGAATATCGGCCCCAATAATGCCATCCACAGGCAATGCGTTATGGGAGGTAAGGGCTTTGTTTACATGTACTAGATCAAAGAGAACGATTTTAAGCCGACTCTTTTTCCAATCCCCTATTTTGATTTTGTTTTTGGTAGAAATCAAGGTTTCCATTTCGGTGGCCCCAGCCCCTGCGGCTTTTACATCGGTGCTTTCGGAAACCATCTTGAAAAAATCAATCCTGTCCATTCCCACACAAGTGTTGGAAGCTCCGGTATCCAAAATAAACCTTCCTGTAACCCCATTGATTTTGGCGGCAATTTCAAAATGGTTGGTCTCGGTGAACGTTAAGAGTACCTTGGTGTAGCTTTTGGTTTTCAGAAATTTTTTAAGTGATGCCATATGGTTGATTGAGAGATGTCATCCTGAGCCCAGTCGAAGCATCTATGTGTAATATGCAAAACAAAGTTTTGGAAGGTCTAAGATAAGCCTATTTTTGCGATATGATTATAACAGACACCCACACCCATCTTTATAGCGAGGCCTTTGACGGTGATAGAAAAGAAATGATGCAGCGTGCGTTGGATGCCGGGGTGCAGCGTTTCTTCATTCCCGCCATTGATTCCACCTATACCCAGTCCATGTTGGATTTGGAAAAGGAATATCCAGAAAATGTGTTTTTAATGATGGGGTTGCATCCTACGCACGTCAAAGAAAACTACAAGGAGGAATTGGTACAGGTCGAGGAATGGTTGTCCAAACGGAAGTTTTATGCCGTTGGCGAAATAGGTATCGACCTATATTGGGACAAAACTTTTTTGAAGCAACAGCAAGATGCTTTCGTGTATCAAATACGTCTAGCCAAGAAACATGGTTTGCCCATTGTAATTCATTGTAGGGAGTCGTTTGATGAAATCTTTGAGATTTTGGAACAGGAAAAAGGAGATGGTCTATTTGGAATTTTTCATTGTTTTACGGGGACTTTGGAGCAAGCCCATCAAGCCATTTCCTATGGTATGAAATTGGGGATTGGCGGGGTGGCCACTTTCAAAAATGGAAAAATCGACCAATTTTTAGATCAAATCGATTTGGAACATATAGTTTTGGAAACGGATTCGCCCTATTTGGCGCCGGTTCCATATAGGGGAAAGCGAAATGAAAGTGCCTATATTAGTAAGGTGTTGGAAAAGCTATCGGATATCTATGGAAAATCCATTGAAGAAATTGCGTCAGTGACCACCAAGAATTCCCAAAAGGTATTTAATATATGACCGCGAAGCAAAAAAGCAAAATTCTACTGATTTATACCGGCGGCACCATTGGTATGGTTAAGGATTATAAGACCGGGGCTTTGCGTGCTTTCAATTTTGATGAGCTCATCAAGAATATCCCGGAGTTGAACCAATTGGATTGTACCTTGACCGGAGTTTCATTTGAAAAGCCTATAGATTCATCCAATATGAATCCAAGGTATTGGGCCACAATAGCTTCAATGATTGAAGAAAACTATGTGGATTATGATGGTTTTGTTGTGCTTCACGGAAGCGATACCATGAGCTATTCCGCATCGGCCTTGAGCTTTATGTTGGAGAACCTGACCAAGCCAGTCATCTTCACAGGGTCTCAATTGCCTATTGGCGATTTGCGAACCGATGCCAAGGAGAATTTGATAACATCAATTCAGATTGCGGCCCTGCAAGAAAATGGGAAGCCTGTAGTGCAGGAGGTGTGTCTGTACTTCGAATATAAGTTATACCGGGCCAATAGGACCACTAAAATCAATGCAGAACATTTTGAGGCATTTGCTTCCCTTAATCATCCACCTTTGGTGGAGTCAGGGGTGCATTTAAATGTGCACTATGGCAATCTACTGCCCAGAACGCCCAAGCACAAAGTCTTTCAAGTGCACAAGAATATGGACGATAATGTCGCTATCTTAAAATTATTTCCAGGTTTGAACAAGGAGGTTTTACGATCTGTATTGAACATTTCGGGTTTAAGAGCGTTGGTTTTGGAGACATACGGTGCTGGAAACGCCCCGATGGATGAATGGTTTTTGGAAGAATTGAAAATAGCCGTTAAAAAAGGATTGCACATAATTAACGTAACCCAATGCTCTGGGGGAAGTGTGTCCATGGGTCATTACGAGACCAGTGAAAAGCTTCAGGAAATGCAACTGGTTAATGGAAAGGATATTACAACTGAAGCAGCCATAACAAAGGCCATGTACCTATTGGGGAGTGATATTTCGGACGAATTGTTCAAAACCATTTTTGAAACATCACTACGTGGGGAAATGCTGTAAAATTAACGCCTCAAATTTCTAAAACTGATTATTTTTTCGTTTATTGGTCGACCCAATTGACAATTAGAGAGGTGGCCGAGTGGTCGAAGGCGCACGCCTGGAAAGTGTGTATACACCAAAAGTGTATCGAGGGTTCGAATCCCTTCCTCTCTGCTAGGTATTTTAATTTTTCAATTATAAAATTTTTATATCTTTAACATTATTAACTAACTAAATTTAAGTTTAAGAGAAATGAAAAAAGTATCCTTTACTCTGGCTGCTGCCGGAATGTTTGTTTTGGGAACAACAACTGCATCGGCTGCTATGTTGCAAGATGAAGCTGCTGCTGAAGCCAGCAAAGGTTTCACCCAAGTATTGAAAGAACAGTTTATTCAAGGAGGCCCTGCTTTTATGGGGATTGTACTTCTATGTCTAATCTTGGGATTGGCTGTTGCTATTGAGAGAATTATTTATTTGAATTTGGCAACCACTAATTCCGCTAAACTAAAGCAGCAAGTTGAGGACGCCTTGGCTTCTGGAGGTGTAGAGGCCGCCAAAGAAGTTTGTAGGAACACCAAAGGACCCGTTGCTTCCATCTTCTACCAAGGATTGGATAGAGCAGGTGAAGGTTTGGAGTCTGCAGAAAAAGCTGTTGTAGCTTATGGAGGTGTACAGATGGGGCAATTGGAGAAGAACGTTTCTTGGTTGTCTTTGTTTATCGCTATTGCGCCCATGCTTGGGTTCATGGGTACGGTAATCGGTATGATCCAGGCCTTCCAGAAAATTGCAGCGGTAGGTAACTTGAGTGCATCTTTGATTGCTGGTGATATCCAGGTGGCACTTTTGACCACGGTATTTGGTCTTATTGTTGCGATTATCCTACAGATTTTCTATAACTATATCATTGCAAAAATCGATAGTATCGTAAACGACATGGAAGACTCCTCCATATCCTTGATTGATATGTTGGCAGCACACAAGAAATAATTACGGAACTAAAACTATCGAGAGTCATGAATAAAATAATTAAAATAGCGCTTATAGTCATCGGGTTGATAGCGGCCGTTCTTTGGTTCTCTTTGCCATCAGCTGATGATCCAAATGCCATCAGTAGTGGTGCCATGAACTTTATGTTCGTGATCATGTACATATTGTTGGCCATAGCCGTCGTATCAGCAGTGTTTTTTGGACTCAAAAAACTGTTGACCACGCCTGGAAGCATTAAAAAGGCCTTGTTCGCCATAGGCGGATTGGCCATAATCGTGGCGGTATCTTACGGACTTTCCTCAGATAACATGGCTGTTGTTGAAGCTATGTCCCAAAGAGGAATTGAAACTACAGAAGGTACTGTAAAGAACATTGGAATGGGACTGAATGTGTTCTTCATCCTAACGGTATTGGCTGTACTTCTTATGGTATTGCCCGGATTGAAGAAAATGTTCGTTAAGTAAAAAAGTTAAGTTATGCCTAGAAGAAAAGGAGCCCCGGAAGTAAATGCCGGTTCCATGGCAGACATAGCGTTCCTCTTGTTGATATTTTTCTTGGTGACCACCACCATTGAAACTGATGCAGGATTGGATCGTATGTTACCGCCCATAGAGCCGCCTGAAGAAGATGTAATCATCAAGCAGAAGAACATTTTTACGGTGAACATCAACAAGAATGGTCAATTGCTAGTGGAGGACGAATTGATGAATCTGAAGAACTTAAGAAATGCAGCTACAGCATTTCTGGAGAACAACGCAGATGGGAGTTGTAACTACTGTAAGGGTAGAAAGGATGCAGCTTCATCAGATAACCCAACAAAAGCCATTATTTCTTTAAAGAATGACCGGGAGACCAAATACAGTACTTATATAACCGTTCAAAACGAATTGGTAGGTGCCTATAACGATTTGCGTAACCGGGAAGCCCAGCGTCTGTACAATCAGGATTTTACAAAAATGGAGGCTGAGTATTTAAATCCAGAAACGCCATCTGCAATTCGGGATGATTTGAAGGATAAGGTAAAGCGTATTCAGGATATGTTTCCGCAGAAACTGTCTGAAGCAGAAACATCAACCAATTAAAACTAGAATTCAGTATGGCTAAGTTTACAAAAAAGAAAGACGGGGATTTGCCAGCGGTTTCAACTGCTTCGCTTCCTGATATTGTCTTTATGTTGCTGTTCTTTTTTATGACGGTGACCACCATGAAAGATAGTTCCCTGTTGGTTGAGAACACACTTCCAAATGCAACGGAAATCAAAAAGTTGGAGAAAAAAGATCGTGTGATTTATATCTACGTTGGAAAACCAACCCAAGAATATCAAAGTGTATTTGGAACAGAACCAAGGATCCAATTGAATGACAAGTTTGCGAATGTTGAAGAAGTTGGATCATACATCTTGGCCGAACGTGCCAATAAACCGCAGGAACTTCAAAATGTATTGACTACTGCCCTAAAGGTTGACAAAAATGCCAATATGGGTCTTATAACCGATATTAAGCAACAACTTAGAGAGGTAAATGCCCTAAAGGTCAACTATACGACCTATGAAGGTGATGCTTTCAATAATTTGCAGTAAACAATAACTTAGATTTAGTGGGAAACGCTCCAAATTTTTAATTGGAGCGTTTTTTGTTTTTAAGTAGTTCTCTTTTTGTTTTTGGAATAGTTGTTGTTGCTTATCTCCTTGAGTACCAATAAGGAGTATCAATGCCAGCTAAACTTTTTAATTATGAACAGGAATAGAGAGAATCCCGAAGTAAATGCGGGGTCAATGGCAGATATTGCTTTTCTGCTATTGATCTTTTTCTTGGTGACCGCAACCATACAGACCGATGTTGGTCTGGACAGAAAACTACCTCCTAAGGAAACCATTCCTCCTCCCCCCGTAAATGAACGTAATATTTTTAGGGTAAGCCTAAATAAAAATGACGAGCTCTTTGTGGAGGATGGTATTATGGAATTGGAAAATCTTAAAATTGCTGCAATGGCATTTTTGGACAATGGAGGCGTTCCAAAAGGAAATGAGAATCATTGTGGGTATTGTAAGGGAACTGGAAGCCCTGATGCTTCTGATAATCCTGTAAAGGCCGTCATATCGTTCAATAGCGATCGCGAAGCTTCGTATGGAATGTATGTAAGCGTACAGGATGCATTAACGGCAGCTTACAACGAATTGAGGAACAGGGAATCCCAAAGACTTTATGGGAAGAATTATGTGGATATGGAGGAATCGTATTATTCCGATGATATGTCCCATGAGGAGAAAATGGCCCTGCAACGGGAGATTGAAACGATTCGGGATATGTTCCCTATGAAACTTTCGGAGGCAGAAACCATATCCAAACTAAACTAAGACATTATGAAAAGCATTAGAAATAGTAAAAAAGCACAGCCTGCCATATCAACGGCAGCTTTACCGGACATTGTTTTCATTTTATTGTTCTTTTTTATGACGGTGACCACAATTAAGTCGGAAACATTGTTGGTGGACAATAACTTGCCCCAAGCGAACCAAGTAAAAAAGCTTGAGAAAAAGGATAGGGTTATTGAAATATATGTTGGAAGGCCCAATCAAGATTTGGCAAAAGTATTGGGGTCAGAACCAAGAATCCAGTTGAACAATAAAATTGCCCATATTAATGAAGTGGGCCCCTATGTTTTACAGGAACTGGCACAAAAGCCCGATGCCATCCGAAACCTGGTCACGGTTTCCCTTAAAATAGATAAGGAGGTAAATGTTGGGGTGGTGTCAGATATAAAGGAAGAGCTTCGCAAGGTCAATTTGCTTAAAGTAAACTATACCGTCTTTCAAGGAAATCCATTATAGGGAAAACTTTGAGTAAAAGAGTAGAGTCAAAAACAATCCAAATGTGTAATTTGGGTTGTTTTTATTTAGGAATAAAGTTTAATGAAGCGCTACATAGTTCTATTCACCTTGTCATTTTCCCTTTTTTCGTTGAACGCACAGGAGGCGCAGAATCTTGGTGTTGGGGTTGATGAACGTTATCTTGAAGATCAATTCTACATCGGATTGGGATATAATCTGCTTTTTAACAGACCCAATAATACGGTACAGCGTAACCTTTCCTATAACTTACAGACCGGTTTTATAAAGGATATACCCCTTAACCTGAAAAGAACTGTAGGTTTGGGAATTGGGCTTGGGTATGCGGTCAATTCTTATTATAGTACTATTGTAGCTGCCAAAGAAGGAGATGCAATACTCTATGAGGTTATGGATCAAGCTGATTTCAAGCGTAGTAAATTGGAAACCCATGCGGTGGAGTTTCCCGTGGAGCTACGTTGGAGGACCTCAACACCAGAAGAATATAAATTTTGGCGTATCTACGCCGGAATGAAATTCGGATATGTGTTTTCAGGACGATCTAAACTGGTTATGGATAGTGGCTCAACAAGTTTCTCCAATACAGATGTACAACAGTTTCAGTATGGGCTAATACTCAATTTTGGTTACAATACGTGGAATATCCATGCCTACTATGGTCTAAATCCATTGCTCGAAGAAAGTGTTCAGTTACAAAGCGGGGAGAGCGTAGACATGAGGGCGTTGCGAATTGGGCTAATTTTCTACATTCTATAGCCAATATTTCAGTATGATTAGTTGGGAGCAAAGTCCAACAAGAAACCCAATAAGCAGTTCAGACTTGCTATGGGCCTTCAAATATAATCTTGATGTGGCCACCAAACCCGTAAATAGTGTGAAGAGGCTAATACCGAGGGTAATGTTTACCTCAAAATGGATGCTAAGTCCGATCATAAACATCAATATACTTCCCATGCCCAGCAAATGCATGCTGGTCTTAAACTTTAAAAACAATAAGATGAGCGCGGTTGCTGTGGCGGTTAAAAGTCCGGTGAAAAAGTAAAAGAGCTCCTGTACGTAGTTATTGGGGATCACCTTATATAATATCATCAAAAATAAGGCACAGCTTATATAGAGCGGGTATTTTCGTTCTTGGAGGGTAGGGAGGAAGATGGAATTAATGATTCCCAAATTTTTCAGGATAAGAAAAAAAATGATGGGGATGATTACCGTTAGGATAAAAATAGGTAGGATGTTGCCGCTCTGGATCTCCAAAGTGCTGTAAGGGGCAATAAGAAAGTAAAGGACGGTGCCACCAACCGGAATAAACAACGGGTGGAACAAGTAGGAAACAATGTTGAAAAAATGGCGCATTAGATTTCCTTTCTTAACCGGGCCACAGGAATTCCCAATTGCTCCCTGTACTTGGCCACGGTCCTACGGGCTATTGGATAGCCTCGTTCCTTAAGGATTTTTGCCAGTTTATCATCCGTTAACGGCTTTCTCTTTTCTTCGTCGCCAATAACGGTCTCCAATATTTTTTTAATCTCTTTGGTGGATACATCTTCCCCTTGCTCATTTTTCATGGCTTCGGAAAAATAATCCTTAATGAGCTTGGTGCCATAAGGAGTGTCCACATATTTGCTGTTGGCCACCCTAGATACCGTGGAGACATCCATGTCTATTTGGTCTGCAATGTCCTTTAGGATCATGGGTCGCAATTTTCGTTCATCACCAGTCAAAAAGTATTCTTTTTGATAGTTCATGATGGTGTTCATGGTGATGAAAAGGGTCTGTTGACGTTGCTTAATGGCATCTATGAACCATTTGGCAGCATCCAGTTTTTGTTTTATAAAAAGAACGGTGTCTTTTTGCGATTTGGACCTCTCTTTTGAGTCCTTGTATCCTTGAAGCATATTACTGTACTCTTTGGATACGTGCAATTCAGGAGCATTTCTCCCATTAAGGGTAAGTTCTAGTTCTCCATCCACAATTCTAATGGAAAAATCGGGTACAATATGCTCTATCATTCGGGTATTGCCCGAGTAGGAACCTCCTGGTTTGGGATTCAATCTTTCAATTTCCCCGATGGCCTCTTTAAGCTCTTCTTCGGTAATATGGTGCTTTTGGATGAGCTTGGCATAGTGCTTTTTGGTGAATTGGTCAAAAGACTTTTCCAATATATTGATGGCCAATTCAACCGAAGGCTTCTGTTCCTTGCGTTTTAGTTGGATGATAAGACACTCATCCAGTGAACGAGCACCCACCCCAGGGGGGTCCAATTCTTGGACCACTTTAAGAACGGATTCAATCTTTTTCTCATCCACATAAATGTTTTGCGTAAAGGCCAAATCATCCATGATATCGGGAAGTGGTCTACGGATATAACCACTTTCATCAACACTTCCTACCAAGAATTCCGCAATGGCCCATTCCTCATCATCCAAATAAACCGTATTGAGTTGGTTGATCAAATATTGGTTAAAGGAAATCCCAGCGGCATAGGGAATGCTTTTTTCTTCATCATCTGGACTATAGTTACTGGTTTGGGTACGATAATCCGGAATTTCGTCATCACTTAGATAGTCATCAATGTTGATGTCTTCAGCGGATATCGACTCATTGTCCGATGAGTCATCATAGGTGTCATCGAATCCGTCATCCATAGTATCGCTCTCCGCCTTTCCACTTTCAAGGGCGGGATTCTCCTCCAGTTCCTGCTTCAAACGTTGCTCAAAAGCCTGAGTAGGGAGCTGTATGAGCTTCATGAGCTGAATCTGCTGAAGAGACAGTTTCTGGGAAAGCTTAAACTGTAGATGTTGTTTTAGCATGGGGATTGAATTACAATCTTCCTACTTATAAAATTAAGAATTCCAATTAAAACTCCGCATTTTGAGGAGTTCTAGGGTACGGGATAACATCTCTAATGTTTCCCATTCCGGTTGCAAACTGCACCATACGTTCAAAACCAAGTCCAAAGCCACTATGTACGGCAGTGCCAAAACGCCTGAGGTCCAAATACCACCACAATTCTTTTTCGTCAATGTTCAATGCCTTGATTTTGTCTTGGAGAATATCCAGACGTTCCTCACGTTGCGAACCACCTACTATTTCTCCAATACCTGGAAAAAGTACATCCATGGCACGAACGGTTTTACCATCATCGTTGAGGCGCATATAAAACGCCTTGATATTGGCAGGGTAATCAAACAGGATTACGGGGCACTTAAAGTGTTTTTCCACTAAAAAGCGTTCATGTTCACTTTGTAGGTCTGCACCCCATTCATCAATGGGGAACTGGAATTTTTTCTTCTTGTTGGGTTTGCTGTTTCGCAGAATGTCAATGGCCTCGGTATAAGTAACCCTTTTAAAATTGTTCTCTACAACAAATCGGAGTTTTTCTATAAGGGCCATTTCGGAACGTTCGGCCTGTGGTTTGGCTTTTTCCTCATCCAAAAGTCGCTTTTCCAAGAATTCCAGATCATCCTGACAGTTATCCAGAACATACTGCAAAATCCATTTAATAAAATCTTCGGCCAAATCCATGTTGGCATCTAGGTCGTTGAAGGCCACTTCAGGCTCGATCATCCAAAACTCAGCCAAGTGCCTGGATGTGTTTGAGTTCTCTGCCCTAAATGTGGGGCCAAAGGTGTATACCTTGCCTAAGGCCATGGCATAGGTTTCAGCCTCTAGCTGACCAGAGACGGTAAGGTTGGTTTCTTTTCCAAAGAAATCTTCACTATAATCCACATTGCCGCTATCATCAACAGGAGGTTTTTGGGTATCCAAAGTGGTCACCCGGAACATCTCGCCAGCTCCTTCGGCATCGGAACCAGTAATGATAGGTGCGTGGAAATAATAGAATCCATTTTGCTGAAAATAGCTGTGAATGGCGAATGATAGTGCTGAACGTACCCGCATTACTGCTGAAAATGTGTTGGTGCGGACCCTTAAATGTGCCTTTTCCCGTAAAAACTCCAAAGAGTGTTTTTTGGGTTGAATGGGGTAGGTCTCTGGATCGGCCGTACCATGCACAAATACATCCGTGGCTTGGATTTCCACACTTTGTCCCTTTCCTTGGCTTTCCACCAAGGTGCCGGATATCTTTAAAGCTGCTCCAGTACTGATTTGTTTGAGCAGGGTCTCGTCAAAATTTTCAAAATCGACAACGCACTGCAGATTATGTATGCTTGAACCATCGTTCAGGGCAATAAATCGGTTACTCCTAAATGTTTTTACCCATCCATTTACTTCAACAGGTTCTCCTACGGGTTGCTTTTCAAGCAATTCTTTTATGGAATAAGACTTCATTATAAGGCTATCGTAAATTAAGGGGTAAAGATAGGTTTTTGATAAAAAATGAAAGCAATGGAATGGCCTAATTTATAGCTGTTCCGTGGATTATTTGTCTTTTGGGCCGTCCTCTTCCTTGGGCAGAATATCAATTTGAGGCTTTTTAAGGACCTGTTTGTTGGCAATGCTTCTTTCCAAAGAAAGTAATAATGAGGGCAAAAGAATCAAATTGGAAAGCATTGCAAAAAGAAGTGTGGCAGATACCAATCCGCCCAAAGCCTTTGTTCCTCCAAAACTTGAAATGATAAATACCGAGAATCCGAAGAATAATACAATGGAGGTATAGAACATGCTTACCCCGGTTTCCCGCAAGGCAGCGTAAACCGACCTTTTGATATGCCATTTGTGGGTAGCCAATTCTTGACGGTACTTGGCCAAAAAGTGAATGGTGTCATCAACCGAAATACCAAAGGCAATGCTGAATACCAAAATGGTGGAAGGCTTTATGGGTACACCCAGATACCCCATCACCCCGGCTGTTATCACCAAGGGAAGCAGGTTGGGGACCAAAGAGATAATTACCATTCGGAACGAGCGGAAGAGATAGGCCATAAAAAGTGAGATCAAACCAATGGCCAAAGCTAGCGAGAGCAATAAATTTTTGACCAGATATTTGGTGCCTTTTAAAAATAATAGGGCCTTGCCGGTCATAAAAACCTTGTATCGATCGGATGGGAAAAATTTGGCGATGGCTTGTAGTACATCTTCCTCAATCTCCTCCATGCGGTCTATTTTTACATCTCGCATAAAGGTAGTTAGACGTGCCGTTTGCCCAGTGCTGTCCACAAAACTTTCCAAAAGATTGTCATTGCCCGAAGATTTCCGGGCAGCGTCCATGATAAACGTATTCTCTTGGGAAGTGGGCAACTGATAGTATTTTGGGATGCCGTTGTAAAAAGCCTGTTTGGAATATTTGATCAGATCTACAACTGAAATGGGTCTGGACAGTTCGGGAATTTCGTCAATCGCCATACCCAGTTGGTCCATCCGTTTAAGAGTGGCAGGTTTGATCACTCCGTTTTTACGTTCGGTATCCACTACAATCTCCATGGGCATTATACCGTCGAATTCTTGTTCAAAAAACCGAATGTCCTTAAAAAAATGGGTATTTTTTGGAAGATCTTCAATTCTGCTTCCTGTAATCTTTATTTGATAGATTCCCACAATGCTTAGTATCAAAATTGCCACTGTGGTAATATAGACTGCTATTCTGTGATGGCGCACCATACGCTCCATCCAATTGACAAAAAAGTCTATCCATCTTTTGTTGAGATGCTTTAAATGCTTGGTCTTGGGAAGTGGCATAAAACTGTAGACAATGGGGATAATCAATAGGGAAAGAATGAAAATCCCAACAATATTGATAGAGGCCACAATACCAAATTCCTTAAGCAAATCGCTATCCAAAATAATAAAGGTGGCAAAGCCGGAAGCTGTGGTGATGTTGGTCATTAACGTGGCATTCCCAATTTTGGAAATGACCCGTTGAAGCGACAGGGCCTGATTTCCATGTTTATTGACCTCTTGTTGGTATTTGTTTATCAGGAAAATACAATTGGGGATTCCAATCACAATGATCAAGGGCGGAATCAACGCGGTGAGTATGGTTATTTCGTATTTCAAAAGTCCTAAAAAGCCAAAGGCCCACATTACACCAATGATCACTACACACATGGATATGAACGTGGCACGGAAACTCCGAAAGAAAAAGAAAAAAATGATTGAGGTCACCAAAAGGGCAGCAACAATAAAAATACCTATTTCATCCACGATGGATTTCGTGTTCCAAGTGCGTATGTAGGGCATGCCGGATACCCTGACATCCAATTGGGTTTCATCTTCGAAGCCTTTGACCAAGTCGCCAAGATCATTTAAGATAAACTCATTGCGTACCGCTGTGTTCATGATATCCTTGTCCAAATAGGCAATGGTCTGTATAGTGCCACTTTTGGGATTGTATACTAGATTGTCATAAAAGGGCAATTCGTTGAAGAGGTGGTTGGTGAGTGAATCAACTTCCTGTTTGGTCCTTGGAGGGTTTTTGATGAAGGGCTCCATGACAAAAGCCTGTGTTTCATCGTCCTTGACAAGTACCTTAAGATTGTCCGTGGATAAAACAAAATCAATCTCAGGGAAAGCCTCCAGTTGCTTACTGAGCTTGTTCCATCGGTTGAAGTTTTGAGGGGTGAACAAAGCAGAGTCCCGAATAGCCAATACAATGGCGTTTCCTTCTTCACCGAAAATTTTGGTAAAGGCATTGTACTCTATCGAAGCAGGATGATCGTCCGGAAGAATGTTGGCCTCAGTATTGGAAAACTGCATGTTCTTCCACTGAAGGGCCAAAAAAACAGTGAATCCTGCAATGGCAATAAGTATCAGAATCCTATTGCGAAGAATAATCCGTGCGACCTTAGGCCAAAATCCTTTAGTGAGCTTTGCTACCATTTGGGTTTTGTTGGGCGCAAAGGTAAAAAATGATCAGCTGTGTTCCTAGGAAAGCCGACAATCTATACCTTGGTTTTACACCTTCATGATTTCGGCTTCCTTTACAGATAAAATGGAGTCTACTTTTTTGCTGTACGAATCGGTCAGTTCCTGTACATCGACTTCGGCATTGCTCAATAAATCTTCGGAGATGTCCAAAGCCTTAAGCTCTTTATTGGCTTCCTGTCGGGCACTTCTAATACTTACTTTGGCATCTTCTGCTTCACTTTTGGCTTGCTTTGTAAGCTGAATTCTTCTTTCCTCTGTCAAAGGTGGTACATTGATAATAACCATTTCGCCATTGTTCATAGGGTTAAATCCTAGATTGGCATTCATAATCGCGGTTTCAATTTCACCCAAAAGATTTTTTTCCCAAGGTTGTACAGAAATAGTCCTTGCATCGGGGGTATTGATGTTGGATACTTGGGAAAGTGGGGTTTTGGAACCATAATACTCCACCATAACGGTAGATAACATCATTGGACTTGCTTTTCCGGCACGTATTTTTACCAAAGCCTTCTCTAAGTGGGTGATACTGGCATCCATGCTTTCTTTAGTGCTGTCAAGTACAAATTTTACTTCTTCGTCCATAATTTTTTAAGTTTAACTGTCTGAAATCAAAGCGTGTGCCAACTTAAATGTTGACCACGGTCCCAATATTTTCGCCTGAAACTATTTTCATAAGATTTCCCCGTGTGTTCATATCAAATACCACTATGGGAAGTTCATTTTCTTGGCTTAATGTAAATGCAGTGGTGTCCATTACTTTAAGGCCTTTGGATAGTACTTCCTTGAAAGATAGGGAATCAAATTTCGTGGCATTTTTATCCTTTTCCGGGTCTGAGGTATAGATTCCGTCAACCCGTGTGCCTTTTAAAATAACATCTGCGTCAATTTCTATGGCCCGCAATACTGCTGCGGAATCTGTTGTGAAATACGGATTACCGGTACCCCCTCCAAATATGACAACTCTTCCTTTTTCCAAATGCCGAATAGCTCTTCTTCTGATAAATGGTTCGGCTACTTCATTGATTTTGATTGCCGATTGTAGGCGGGTCTCAACACCTTGATGCTCCAGAGCACTTTGCAAGGCCAGTCCATTGATTACGGTGGCCAACATGCCCATATGGTCTCCTTGAACACGATCCATTCCTTGGCTTGTTCCCGAAAGACCCCTAAAAATGTTCCCGCCACCAATCACAATGGCCACTTCAATGCCCTTTTCTACCACAGACTTGATATCTTCGGCATATTCAGCCAATCGCTTGGCATCAATACCGTATTGTTGTTCGCCCATGAGTGCCTCGCCACTGAGTTTTAATAGAATTCTTTTGTATTGCATTGAAGGTATCTTGAAGTTCGGACAAAAATAATCAAAATTATTTATGGGGTGGATAGGCTAAAGGTCTTGATTTTGTTGGATGGAAATAAAAAAACCGCTTCCAAATGAAAGCGGTTTTTTTTAACAATCGTTGGGTTTGATTATCCCAAAGCTACTCTTTTAAAGCCAGTTACTTGCAAATCAGCATTTACTGACTTTACATATTGGGCTACACTTTGCTTGCTATCCTTGATGAAGTCTTGGTTTACCAAAGTGTTGTCCTTGAAGAAACGCTTTAATTTGCCCTTGGCGATATTGTCCAACATGGCTTCTGGCTTTCCTTCTTGACGCAATTGATCTTTTGCAATTTCAATTTCCTTGTCAATTACAGATTGATCAACACCTTCTTCGTTAAGTGCAACAGGGTTCATTGCGGCTGCTTGCATCGCTACATCCTTTGCAGCGTCAGCGGCACCATCAACATTGGCGGACAATCCAACCAAAGTGGCAATTTTGTTCCCGGCGTGGATGTATGAACCAACGAAAGGAGCACTCAATTTCTCAAAACTTCCAATCTCTATTTTCTCACCGATAACACCAGTTTGTTCGGTCAGTTTATCGGCAACTGTCATTCCATCAAAAGAGGCAGCAAGAAAATCGTCTTTGCTATCTTGGCCCAAGGCCAAATCAGCCAAATCGTTGGCTAATTTTACAAAGCTTTCATTTTTGGCAACAAAATCAGTTTCGCAATTCAATGAAATAATTACACCTTGAGTGGCATCACCATTTACTTTTGCTATTGCGGCACCTTCAGAAGAATCCCTGTCTGCTCTGTTGGCTGCAACTTTTTGGCCTTTCTTTCTTAGGATTTCAATTGCTTTGTCGAAATCACCTTCGGCTTCGACCAAAGCTTTTTTGCAATCCATCATTCCGGCTCCAGTAGTCTGTCTTAATTTATTTACCTCAGCGGCGGTAATCTTTGCCATTTTTTATGCTTTTAAAATTTATGTAAAGTAAAACACTATAAAGGTGTTTTGTTTTAGGACAATGTTAAATCAGCGTTGGTTTATTCAACCCCACCTTTTACACTGTCTTGCCATTCTTTCAATTCATCCCATTTGCCATCAGCGGCCAATTTTGCTTGTTTTGGCCATGAAGTTGGGTCTAGATGAGCCAAGTTTGAACTGGCTTCGGTTAGGATTTCCTTGATTTTTTCTGGGTCAGCTTTTGCCAGTTCAGCATAGGTTCCAATACCACTGCTTACAATTGCCTCTGCTGCTTTAGGTCCTATACCTTCTACTTTGGTAAGGTCATCGGCTTTGGCGGCTTTGGCCTTTGGGGCTTGTTCCTCTTTCTTAGGGGCTGGCTTAGCTTTTTTTGGAGCTTTGGCTTCAGTGGCATCATCGTCATCATCTTCAGCAACAACAGCTTTTGCAACTACTTCTTCCTCTTCCTCCTTATCGTCTTGTTTGTCATTTTTGCGCTCGGCCAAACCTTCAGCAACTGCTTTGGTTACTTCCTCCAAGATGGCTTCTATGGATTTACCGGCATCGTCGTTGGCAGGAATCACATAATCAATAGGTCTTGGGTCTGAGTTGGTATCCACCATTGCAAAAATGGGAATGTTCAATTTTTGGGCTTCTTTTACGGCTATATGCTCTCGCATGGTGTCCACTATGAAGATAGCACCTGGCAAACGGGTCATATCAGCTATTGAGCCCAAGTTTTTGTCCAGTTTTGCACGTAAACGGTCTACTTGCAATCTTTCTTTTTTGGAAAGGGTGTTAAAAGTCCCGTCCTTTTTCATGCGATCAATTGCAGCCATTTTTTTAACGGCCTTACGAATGGTTACAAAGTTGGTCAACATACCACCGGGCCATCTTTCAGTGATGTACGGCATGTTTACCTTGGATACTTTGTCTGCAACAATATCCTTGGCTTGTTTTTTTGTGGCTACGAAAAGGATTTTTCTGCCAGAAGCGGCAATTTTCTTTAGGGCTTCGTTGGCCTCTTCTAGTTTAGCAACCGTTTTGTAAAGGTTGATAACGTGGATTCCGTTGCGCTCCATGTAGATGTAGGGCGCCATGTTGGGATTCCACTTTCTGGTTAGGTGTCCAAAATGCACACCTGCTTCCAATAAGTCTTTGACTTCGATTTTACTTGCCATTTTTTGTACTTAGTTTACGTTCCGTTGTAGTAGCAATAAAGAGGTGGTCACAAAAGTTCGCCCTCTCCATTTAGATGCTAAACTAAATTCCAAAAAGTCGATTTTTTTCCTTTTGGAACAACGACAACTTGGTTAAAAATTTAACCCTGAAAATAAATTCAGGGTTTTCAATGAACTTATATATAGGTGCAACTGCACCGAAATATTAACGTTTGGAGAACTGGAATTTCTTACGGGCTTTCTTCTGTCCGAATTTCTTTCTTTCCACCATTCTTGGGTCTCTGGTCAAGAGTCCTTCTGGTTTAAGAACGCTTCTGTTCTCTTCATTTATTTCGCACATGGCTCTGGATAAAGCCAAACGAACGGCTTCAGCCTGGCCGGTGATTCCACCACCATATACGTTTACCTTAACATCATAGCTGTCTTCAGTTTCAGTCAAGGCGAAAGGCTGCTTTACTTTATATTGCAAAGTGGCCGTGGTGAAGTAATCGTTTAAATCTCTTTTGTTAATGGTAATGTTTCCTTTACCTTCAGAAACGTATACCCTTGCCACAGCAGTTTTTCTTCTACCAATCTTATGAACCACTTCCATTATTTGTAGTCGTTTAAGTTTATTGCTTTTGGTTTTTGTGCTTCTTGTCCATGCTCAGAACCAGCATATACTTTTAGGTTTCGGAAAAGGTCGGCGCCAAGTCTGTTCTTGGGCAACATTCCTTTCACCGAATTCTCAATGATTCGCTCAGGGTGCTTTTCCAAAACATCCTTAGCGGAAGCAGAGCGCTGTCCACCTGGATATCCTGTATATCTCAAATATACTTTGTCATCCAACTTATTGCCGGTCAAATTGATTTTCTCGGCATTGATGACAATAACATTGTCTCCGCAATCCACATGGGGAGTGTAATTGGTTTTATGCTTTCCTCTAAGCAATTTGGCTACTTTCGACGCCAATCTACCCAATGTCTGTCCTTCAGCATCAACCAATAACCATTGCTTGTCAACGGTAGATTTATTGGCGGAAATAGTCTTATAACTTAATGTGTCCACTGCTCTAATAGTATTGATTTAATAACCTATCCCGATAAACGGGCTGCAAATGTACAATTATTAGATTGAATTACAAACGGTTGATTGGGAATATTTTTTTGGTTTTTCCATTTTATACTGGAAAGGGTCAAAACAACTCATAAATCTATTATTTTTTGTTAAAGAAAGTTTAAAGTCTTCGAAAACTGTAACTGGAATAGCCTTGTTGGGTCTTTATAGGGATCAATCAAAAAACAAATCAGGTGAAATACCTTTGCTTTATCTTTTTTTGTGGTTTGTTCATTGCTGTTGCACAAGCCCAAGACTCAACCCTTGTTATCCCTAAAAAAATTTACCAGACCCATGATTTGGGTGATCAACCAGCACCTGATATAGATGGGATCCTTGATGATTCCTCGTGGAACTTGGTGCAATGGGGAGATAATTTTATAGAACAGCGCCCAGATGAAAATACTCCTCCTAGTCAACAGACTGCATTCAAAGTACTCTATGATGGGAAGTCTTTATATATAGGTGTTCGGTGTTTTGATGACGAACCAGGGAAAATTGTAAAGCGATTGTCCCGAAGGGATGGCTTTGACGGAGATTGGATCGGTATTTTTATAGACAGCTATTTGGATAAGCGAACCTCTTTTGGCTTCATTGTCACCGCAGCAGGGGTAAAGGGAGATGTTTTTGGATCAAACAATGGTGCCGATGAGGACGACAGCTGGAATCCTATCTGGTATGTAAAGACCCATACCGATGAGGAAGGGTGGACCGCCGAAATGCGGATACCGCTCAGTCAAATCAAGTTTGGCCATGCCGAAGATCAGGTCTGGGGGTTTCAGGTAATGCGAAGGTATTTTAGAAATGAGGAGCGCTCCGTGTGGCAGCGCTTGCCCAGGGATGTTGCTGGTTGGACCAGTGAGTTTGGAGAATTGCATGGACTTAAGAACATTGAACCCCAAAGGCAAGTGGAAATTCAACCTTACACAGTTGCCAAGACTGAAACCTTTGAAGCAGAGGAAGGAAATCCCTTTGAAGACGGTAGTGACAGCAATATTACCGTAGGGCTGGATGCCAAGATAGGGGTGACCAATGACCTTACCTTGGATTTGACCGTCAACCCAGACTTTGGACAAGTGGAAGCAGACCCTTCTGCCATTGCGTTGGATGGATTCCAGATTTTCTTTCAGGAGAGGCGACCCTTTTTTGTGGAGAACAAGAATATTTTTGATTTTAATATTTCCCAGTCCGAAGCAGGAAACACTTTTGGTTCCGACAATATTTTTTATTCGAGGCGTATCGGTAGAAGTCCACAGGGAAGTCTCGATACCGAAGATGGTGAGTTTGTGGACCAACCGGCCAATACACCGATCATAGGAGCGGCCAAGTTCAGTGGTAAGACCAAGAATGGTTGGGCCATTGGGGTATTGGAAAGTGTCACCGCCCAAAGACGGGCCACCATTTCGGGGGTGAGCAGTGATCGTCGCAAGGAGATGGTGGAGCCCATGACCAATTATTTTGTGGGAAGATTGCAGAAAGATTTTAATGACCGGAACTCATATATAGGAGGTATCTTTACGGCTACCCATAGAGAAGAATTACCCCAAGCCCTTGACTTTTTACATCGATCCTCGTTTACAGGAGGAGTCGATTTTAAGCACCAGTGGAACAATAGGGATTGGTACTTGGAGGGAAACATCACCTTTAGCCATGTAAAAGGGGGCGAGGCTGCTATCAAAAATACCCAAGAATCCATCACCCACCTGTTTCACCGTGTTGATGCCGACTACTTGGAGCTGGATTCAACCAGGACATCCTTGACCGGTACCGGGGGTAATCTTCAAATAGGAAAACTTGGAAAGGGTAATTTCAGATTTGAAAGTGGGGCAACCTGGCGTTCCCCGGAACTCGAACTCAACGATATTGGCTTTCAACGCCAGTCCGATGATATTAGACACTACACTTGGGTAGGCTACCGTACCTTAAAACCGGACAACACGTTTCGACAATTGGGTATCAATTATAACCATTACACCGCTTGGGACTATGGGGGCAACCACAATTATTTGCAATTCAATACCAACAGCTGGCAAAACTGGAAAGGCAATTGGTTCAGTAATATTGGTTTGAATTATGCACCTCTTGAATATTCCAACTTTGCCTTGCGGGGTGGGCCTCGTTTGCGATTGTCGCCCTGGGTGAGTTTTTGGAACAATATTGAGACGGATAACCGGAAGAAAATGCGGTTTTTCTATTTCCACAATGGCCAAAAGGCACTGGATAATTCATACAAGTCCTATTATATGGAGGGAGGGGTAACCTATCAACCTATCAATGCCTTGAGCGTCTCGGCTTTTCCCTCGCTAAGGATCAACCACGACAAGCTTCAGTTCATTGATAATTTTGATGATGTGAACGGGTCACCCCGATACCTAAATGGCGAGATTGACCAGCGCACCTTGAGTATGTCCATTCGATTGAATTATACCATCAATCCCAACCTTACCATTCAATATTGGGGACAACCTTTTATTTCCAGAGGTAGGTATACGAACTTTAAATATGTGACCGATGCCACGGCCAAACGGTTTGAAGATAGGATTATGACCTATGATCAAGATCAGGTTGCATTGATGGATGATGTTTATTCCGTTGATGAAAATTTGGACGGTACTGAAGATTTCAGCTTTGACAATCCAGACTTTTCATTTGTGCAGTTCCGTTCCAATTTGGTGATTCGATGGGAGTACATTCCAGGTTCCGAACTGTTCTTGGTGTGGTCCCAAGACGTGTCCCGTAATGGAGACCCCACAAACGGATTACTGCCCAGCTTGAACGATAATATTTTTGGACAGAAACCACAGAACATTTTCCTGTTGAAGGCTACCTATCGCTTTGTGCTATGATTGAAGGCCAAGAATTTTTTTAACGGCATGGGCCACGGCTTCGTTGGCCTCGTGGTCACCAATGGTAATGCGCACCTTTCCTGGAGCCCCAAATTGGGAGACCGGCCGTACCATGATGCCTTCATCCATCATCCTATCAGTAAATTCCATTTCAGGAAGTGGAGGGTCTATGATGAAAAAGTTGGCTTGACTGGCCCAATGGGTAATTCCCATTTCATCAAAGGCTTTGGCCAAAAACTTTCGGCCATCGTGTACGGTTTGGACTGTTTTTTTAATAAACCCATGGTCGCTTAAAGCGCCCAGAGCTGCCTCAAGCGAGGTCTGGGGCAACAAAAAGGGTTTGTGGATCAACCGGATGTAATTGGCAATCTTGGCAGTGGTATAGCAATAGCCCACCCGTTGGCCTGCCAAACCATAGGTTTTTGAAAAACTGTTCAAGCCTATCACATTATGACCGCCCAACACATAGGGGAGCGCGGTCACATAGTCTTCGGCATCAGCAAAATGACGGTAGACCTCATCAAACACCACCACAATATTTTTGGGGATACGGGAGATGAAATCATCCATGACCGGTTTGGGGATATAGGTTCCCGTGGGATTGTTGGGGCTGGTCAGGAAAATGACCTTGGTCCGTTCAGAAATGGCATTGAGAATTCCATCGACATCCAAGGTGTAATCGGGTTGTATCAAGGGAACATCTATCAATTGGGCGCCATACCACCTTGAAAAGACCGAATAGGGCAAAAAGCAGGGATTGGAATAAATGACCTCGTCCCCTTCATTGATAAAGGCCCGTAGAATCATATCTATGATTTCGGAGCCACCATTCCCACAGAGAAATTGATTTTCGTTCAGTTTGTCATCAAAATCTTGGGCAAGGGCCTGTCGGAG
This sequence comes from Flagellimonas alvinocaridis, assembly GCF_965248585.1. Classification (NCBI taxonomy): domain Bacteria; kingdom Pseudomonadati; phylum Bacteroidota; class Flavobacteriia; order Flavobacteriales; family Flavobacteriaceae; genus Flagellimonas; species Flagellimonas alvinocaridis. Next base: position 3,091,676 of record NZ_OZ252111.1, on the reverse strand, counting down.
ACGGACATCGGTCTGGTCAGGATACAAATCAATCCGATCGGCGGTTTTTTTTATGGCCTCAACCGCTTTGGGTGATGCTCCCAGCGGATTTTCATTGGAGGAAAGTTTATAAATTTTTTTGTCGGAAGGAGGGATGTTCTTGCCCCCTTTATATACTTCTTTGGGCACCAAATGGGCCTTAAAAATGGATTCTATTCCGTTTTTCATGAACTATAAGGTTTCTGCGTGCAACAAAATGGACATGGCCCTGTGGGTATTTCCTTCTTCCAAAATTCGCTGTGCCAATCGGTGCAACTCAATCTTGGACAATGTTTTTACTTCGGGTGCTTGGGAGATATTCATTACATCTTGTTTGGAAGGGAGCTGTTCCATATTCCCCAATCGTCCCAGATTGTTTCCTGTCAATACCTCACTTTCCTTAATGCCTTGGGGTAAGGCATCCACGCCCATACCTTTGGTGCGAAGGGGCTTGGGAATTTCAAAAAGGGCATCCTTCGAGGCCCTGATATACCAACTGCCTCCCATACGGCCTACCAAATCCAATTTTTCGGTGTCCAAAACACCGTTTGTAAAATAGGCCTCGTTGATATGGATGAGTTCCACCTTGGCCATGATCAAGTTGCCAGCTCCCGGGGTTTGGGCTAGTTCAATGACCTCCATCACACTGCATTCAAACGAAACAGGGGCTTCGCCCACGCGGGGAGGTCTTACTTTTTCACTGGGTACTTGGGTGAAACCGGCCTTTACAAACTCGTTTACCCCTTTGTCATAGGCGGTACTGGACAATGACATCTGTTCCACCATATCGTGGTTGACGATATTGATGACGACCTCGGGGACCTCCTTAACGTTCTCGTGGGTATGTTTCAAGCTATTGTCTCTACCGCTACGTGAGGGAGAAAATACCATCACAGGCGGATTGGAACTAAACACATTGAAGAAACTGAACGGGCTCAGGTTTACATTACCTTCCTTATCCACGGTACTGGCAAAGCAAATGGGCCTTGGGGCCACCGCAGTGAGCATGATATTGTGGAGTTCGGGTTGTGAAATCTGGTTTGGGTCTACGGTCTTGATCATGGGATTGACTTTGCTGTCATATCGAGCGCAGTCGAGATATGGATTAAAACTAAGATGGTATTTCGACTGCGCTCAATGTGATATCTGTAACTCATAAACTTATTTTGCGGGCAATACTTTAGTGGAAATGGCTCCAAAACCAACCCGTATGGCTTCTTTCTGTGCATAACCACGAAGGGTCACGGTATCGCCATCATTGATGAACTTGCGCTCGGAACCATCGTTCAGTTGTACAGGTTTGGTACCCATCCAGGCCAGCTCCAGCATAGAACCATAGGAGTTTTCATCTTTTCCCGAAATGGTGCCGGAGGCCATCATATCACCCACATGGATGTTGCAACCGTTCACGGTATGGTGTGCCAATTGTTGTGCCATGTTCCAATACATGTATTTGAAGTTACTATGGCAAACGGTGGTTTCATCACCTCCATCCGGGGTAATACCCACTTCAAGGTTGATGTCGTAGTTTTTTTCTCCTTCGTACTCTAAATAGGGGAGCACTTCAGGCTTTTGTTCTGGTCCAGTTACGCGGAATGGTTCCAAAGCATCCAAAGTAACGATCCAAGGGGAAATGGAAGAGGCAAAGTTTTTGGCCAAGAATGGGCCTAACGGCACATATTCCCATTTTTGGATATCCCGTGCCGACCAATCATTGAACAGCACCAGTCCAAAAATGTAATCTTCGGCCTCCTTGGTGGATACACTCTCGCCTAAATCAGTGTTCTTGCCCACCACAAATCCCATTTCCAGTTCAAAGTCCAGCCGTTGGGAGGGTCCAAAAACAGGGGTGTTGGCGTCTTTTGGCAAGGTTTGCCCTTTAGGCCTGTGAATGGGTTGGCCACTCACCACAATGGAACTGGCCCTACCGTGATAGCCCACAGGAATGTGCTTCCAGTTGGGCAGCAGGGCATTTTCCGGATCGCGGAACATTTTGCCCACATTGGTGGCATGTTCAATGCTGGAATAAAAGTCGGTATAATCACCGACGCAGACCGGCATATGCATTTGTGCTTCGGATTGTTTTACGAACAATTCAGGTTTGCCAGCCAATGGGGAAGTATCGTCCTTGAGCCAATATTGGATTTTTTTCCGGACCCTTGAGGTGATTTCTTTTCCCAAGGAGATAAAATCGTTAAGGTCTTCCCGCTCCAAAACGGCCACGTTGAAATCAAAAACATCCAACTCCGCCACCGCGACCAAGTCCAAAATATGGTCCCCTACGGCAACCCCGGCCCGTGGGCTTCGGTCTTTGGTTGAAAAAATCCCAAAAGGGATGTTATGGATGGAAAAGTCTGAATTTTCAGGTATATCTATGATCATTGATGTTCTTTTTCTTATTTCTGTCATTTCCAACGAACGTGAGAAATCTGAAATTGAGATTTCTAAATCGCCCCAATACCATCAGGACTCATTTCGAAATGATAGTTCTTTAATTTTACTCTATCCAAGATTTGTAATATTTGCCATCGTCAATCTTGAGGGCATTCTCTGTTATCTTCAAGGGTTTAAAAGTGTCTATCATCACGGCGAGTTCCTCGGTGCCCTTTTTACCAATGCTGGCTTCGTAGGTTCCAGGATGTGGTCCGTGTGGAATTCCGGCAGGGTGCAGGGAAATGTATCCTGGTCCAATTCCGGTACGACTCATAAAATCACCATCCACATAGTACAATACCTCATCCGAGTCTATGTTGGAGTGGTTGTAAGGTGCTGGAATGGCCTTTGGGTGATAATCGTACAGCCTTGGACAGAAGGAACACACCACAAAGGCACTGGTCTCAAAAGTCTGGTGTACTGGGGGCGGTTGGTGTACCCGGCCCGTAATGGGTTCAAAATTATGAATGGAAAAACCGTAGGGGTAATTGTAGCCGTCCCAACCCACAACATCAAAAGGGTGCGTGGCATAGACCAATTGGTGCAACATGCCCTCTTTTTTGATTTTCATCAAAAACTCCCCGGTCTCATCATGGGCCTCCAAATCTTGAGGCAATTTATAGTCCCGTTCGCAGAAAGGCGAATGCTCTAGCAATTGACCAAACCAATTCCGGTATCGCTTTGGGGTATACATGGGATGAAAGGATTCGGCATAAAGGATGCGATTGTCCTCCGTGTCAAACTCAATCTGATAGATCATTCCGCGGGGAATGATGAGGTAGTCCCCATATTCAAAAGGGATATTGCCCAAAAAGGTTTTCAAGGCCCCGGAGCCCTTATGGATGAACAACATCTCATCCGCATCGGCATTTTTATAGAAATACTCCGTAAGGGATTTTCTGGGAGCCGCCAGTCCAATATGGACATCATTGTTGACCAAAAGCGGTTCACGGGATTCCAAGAAATCATCCTTGGGTTTCACATCAAAACCAATGAGCTTGCGACTGGTGATGTTCTTGTCCACAGCAATCTTTGGTCGTACATCCACGGCCTTGCCAATCTCCTTGACCTGCGTAGGGCGATGGATATGGTAGAGCAAGGACGACATCCCATCAAAACCTATGGTGCCGAATAATTGCTCATAATAGAGCCCACCCTTGGGTTTCTCGAATTGGGTATGTCGCTTTTGCGGTATTTTCCCGAGTTTATGATAGATAGGCATTTTTTAAGTTTTAAGTTATCAGTGCTAAGTGTTGAATAGTGGGTACACTGCCCTACTTAAAATTCAATATTTATAATTTACAACTATTAATGCAATGTTCCCCGAAGCTCTTGCTCACGCTCAATGGCTTCGAACAGTGCCTTAAAGTTACCTTTTCCAAATGATTGTGCGCCCTTTCTTTGAATGATTTCAAAAAACATGGTGGGTCTGGGTTCCACGGGACGGGTGAAGATCTGTAGTAAATAGCCCTCATCATCACGGTCCACCAAAATGCCCAGTTCTTTCAAAGGGGCAATATCTTCATCTATTTTGCCAACACGGTCGGTCACGGCCTCGTAGTAGGTGTCGGGTACACGTAGGAATTCAACCCCACGGCTTCTAAGATCTCGGACGGTTTGGATGATATCGTCCGTAGCCACAGCGATATGCTGTACCCCTTCGCCTTCATAAAAATCGAGGTACTCCTCTACCTGTGATTTTTTCTTTCCTTCCGCAGGTTCATTGATGGGAAACTTGATACGGCCGTTACCGTTGCTCATCACCTTGCTCATCAAGGCGGTATATTCGGTGGAAATGTCCTTGTCATCAAAAGAAAGGATGTTCTTAAAGCCCAAGACGTTTTCATAGAAACCAACCCAGTGGTTCATTTTGTTCCAATCCACATTGCCCACCATATGATCAACATATTTTAGGCCAGTGGAAGTGGGATTGTAATCTGGGGTTTCCCACTTTTTGAAGCCAGGAAGGAATACTCCATCGTAATCTTTGCGTTCCACAAAAATATGGACGGTTTCCCCATAGGTGTAGATGCCAGAACGTACCACTTTACCAGTGGCATCTTCTTCCACTTGGGGTTCCATGTACGATTTGGCGCCACGTTCCATGGCAGCGTTGTAGGCGTAGGTAGCGTCATCAACCCAAAGGGCCACCACTTTTACCCCATCGCCATGCGTATCTATGTGCTCGCCGATCTTTGTGCCACTTTTTAGGGGAGAAGTAAGGATCAATCGAATCTTATCCTGTACCACCACATAGCTTTCGCGGTCTTTTAACCCAGTTTCCAGCCCGGCATAGGCCAAGGATTGGAAACCAAAAGCGGTTTTATAGAAATGGGCTGCTTGTTTGGAGTTGCCTACGTAGAGTTCAATATAATCTGTGCCATTGATGGGCATAAAATCCGTCCCTTGATCAGATGTTTTGGTAAGTGCAGATGTCTCCATGATGAATATTTTTAGTTGTTAAGTCACTTTGTTGTCTATGCAACAAAAATAAGTATTTTTGGGAAACGAAATTATTTTCCACGTTAAATTTTAAACTAAAATTGGGAACCCTGTCCAAGGGAAGAGCAGGAGCTATAAAAAGGGAATTCCTATTTTTGTGGGAACACAGAACAGATGCTTAACTACCTAGATGAAATACAGGGGATTGGATTGCACTTGGATTTGGTCCTCCGCAAGATTCAAGATGCCTATTTAAGGACCTTTGAGGACTTGGGTGTTGAAATGACGATTGAGCAGTGGGTGATCTTACACCGCATCTATGAGTTAGGCGATGAGGCCAGCCAACGGGACATTGTCCGAAGCAATTTCCGGAACAGGGCCACAACTTCACGGGTAATTGGTGGGTTGGAGCGAAAGGGCTGGATTGCCAAAACCCGTTTTGATGGCGACCAAAAACGATTTAAGTTGGAGTTTACCCCCAAAGGTCAAGAGGTGATTGACCTCGTATTGCCGGACGCGCTCCAATTGCGAAAATTGGCAGTAAAAAATCTGGGACCAAATGAGTTTGAGACCTTTTTAAAGGTCTTGGACCAAATAGGGGAGAATTACGAGGAAAGCTAAATCACTTTGCCACCATTATCTGTATCAGGGTTGCTAGACCAATAAGGAGAATGAACAGCAGGCTCAAGCTCCTAAATTTGTCTTGTGGAATGTACGCCAGTATCTTTTTGCCCAAATAGGTCCCTATCAACCCAATGGCGAACAAAAAGGGGAGGTAGGTGAGTTCCTGTTTTCCGATGTAGCCGTTGTTATAGTAGACAAAGGTCCGGGAAAAATCAATCATAAAATCAATAAAGGCCGAAGTGGCAATAAACGCATGCTTTTCCAGATTGAAAGCGGCCATCGTCAACCCCCGTATGGCACCGCCCGTTCCCAAAAGTCCTGCGGAGAAGCCCGAAAGTGTCCCTCCGATGACCGCATTCCGTTTATTGGGCAGCACCACGATCTCTTTTTTAATGAGGAACAATAGGCTAAAGACCACCAAGAAAACACCAAGAACCACGGTAAGGGCATAGCCATCCACCAGTTTTGAAAGAAATCCTCCGGCAATCACAAAAAATACGGATGGAACACCAATGTACAGCAGCAGTTTTTTGTCCAACCCTTTCTTGAACAAAAAAATCTTACTCAGGTTACTGGATAGATGAAAAATGGCCGTCATGCCCAACACTGAATAAAAATCAAAGTAAAAGTTGCCCAAGGGCACAAAAAAGACCGAAGACCCAAAGCCACCAATGGTCCCAATGATTTCGGCAATCAAGGCCAAAAGCAGAAAAATGTAATTGATTTTCATAAGGTCTTGAGCGGTTGTTGGGTCACAAAGAAAGGATGGTTTACAAAATTTTAACCTAAAATAAGCCTAAAATCCATCATATGGGTAATATAGCATAGAAACTGGTGAATTCTATGGACGCACGCATTTCAAATCCACCGCAACTTTGCCCTTGTATAATTTTAATATACAGGATTATGAAAAAGACAAGATTTTATCCAACAATATGGAGTACAGTGCCTTTTACGCCCAGTATCATGGCCGATTGGTACGCGCCACAGAACGGAAGCAAGGAGTTGATCATGAAAAACAATGCCGCTACCTCGCTCAAAGTTTCTGAAATGACCCTGAACATTGTAAAATTGGCAGCCGTGGATGCGGATGGGAAAGAACACCAAGTTGTGGATTTCCCAGGACAGAACCCTGTGGTACTTAAAGGTATCCCTTCGGGATGTTTCTTGCGCTCCAAGAGCCTGCTTGCCCTTCCCAAGGGAAGATATACCGCTTTACGCTTTTATTTGGCCGGCTGGGGCAACCAGTTCATCTATAGGGATGGAATGGAAGAATCTGCCAATACCTTTGAAAGTTTGGATTTTGCCGTGGAGAATGGCTTTGAAATTGATGGAAACGAATTGGCCGAGGCAAAATTATGGTTTGACTTTGCTCCCTACCAGTGGAAGCGACACTTTAAACCGCTATCGGATTTGTTTAAAGGGAGCAAAAGCCCCAAACCCAGATTGGCCAACAGTTTTGGCAATTAACATGTTTTGAGCAAATGAAGAAGGCACCTTTCGGGGTGCCTTTTTTGATTTTAGGGGTTTGTGCGGGTGTGAAATCACACATCTGCAAGACTGTTTATTTTGTTGAAAGCGAACTTTGGTGCAATCCTTGAAATTTTGTACAGCAATTTTACCCTAGCAATCCTCACCTCGGGACGGCCTTTTTGTAGTCCTGCAAGCATTCCATCCACAGCTTTTTCGGTGGAGATGGCAATCTTGGGTGGATTTCCCTTGTGCCATGGGGTGTTCACCGCTGGGAACATGACCTCAACGGTCCGCACCTTGCCAGTTTCCGTTTTGCTCCGGAAGACTTGGGTGAAGGAGTGGAGGGCCGCTTTGGTGGCATTGTAAAAAGGATAATCGGCCCGTGGGGTATAAATAAGGCCGGTGGTCACATTGATGATGTGTGCATCCGCGTTTTGTTGCAATTGCGGATACAGAAAATGGATCAGCCGAAGCGGGGCCAAAAAATTTGTTTCCACTTCTTGTTCCGCCATTTCCATAATGTGGTTCGTGGTGAGAAAATCAACCTTATGGACCAAGGCCGCATTGTTGATGAGTACATTGATTTTGGGGTATTTCTCCATCACTTCTTGGGCCAATGCTTTGCATTGCTCTTTTTGGGAAAGGTCGCATTGGATGGTTTCCAGTTGGGGGAGCTGCGCTTTGGCCCGTTCCAACTTTTGTTGGGAACGACCACAGATAATGACCTTGTTTTGGTTGTTGATCAAGCGTTTGCTGAGTTCAAGGCCAATGCCCGAACTTCCGCCCGTGATCAAGATGGTGTTGCCGGATAGTTTCATGTTTTTTGCATTTACAATTGATATGCACCAAAAGTAAATCGGTGAAACCGGCACGGCATTGATGTATGTTAAGTCTGCATATTTTTCCGGATGCGACTGAGACTTTCCGGCTGAATGCCCAGATAAGAGGCAATAATGGTCTGGTTGATCCTTTTGTCGATATTGGGATATTCCTCTAAAAAATCCAGATATCGGGTTTCGGCATTCAAGAGCAGGAGGTCCCGCTCCCTTTTTTCCTTTTTGGAAAATCCCTTTTCAATGGATTTCAGCAAAAATTTCACCCAAAACACATCGGTTTCAAAAAGTAAGAGCCATTTTGGGTAGGGAATGACCAATATCTCGGCATCTTCCATCGCCTCGATAAAAAAATGGGAAGGGGCATTGGAGGTCATGGCCGAGTAGGAGCTGATAAAATCATGCTCCATGATGATGCCCTTGGTGAACTCGTTCCCCTTGGGGGTGATGTACACATATCTGAACAGTCCCGATTTTACAAAGGCAAAGCCTTTGGGGATTTCCCCCGCCCGGACAAAGTAATCGCCCTTTTGTAGGGTTTTTACCTGACCTATGGTGAGCAGTTGTTCCACTTTGTCCTCGGGCAATATCTGTTGCAGCACTTCTTTCATGAACTGCCTAAAGATACTAATGATCGGGATTGCAAAAACTTATCGGATGGTCAAAACAAGCATTTTATAGGCTTTCCCCGTTATAAAAATTGGAAAGGATGGACTCCAGTTCCTCTTTACCGGCCACAATGCCCTCAATTTTGTCCCAAAGCGCTTCGGGGAGCAAGGGGCGAAGGGGTTGTTGCCGTTTGGTGATGCTCCCGAACACCTTTTCAATTTTTTTGTCCCACACCTTGTAGTATTTCCGAAGGTCGTCCGGATACACGATCTTGCGGCGGGTGCCCTCGTCGGCTGCCCTAAAGGGCAGGGGAATGTTGAGGTAGCCATAGTCGTCCGTCAGTTGTTCCCCGGGCTGTATGTCGCGGATGGCAATCTCAAAATCGTAGGCCGTGGTCAAGCAATTGGAGTTGAAACTGTGGTTCACGTACCGCCCGTTGTCCCAACAGAGGATGTAATTGCCCTTGTTGTTGCGAAAGGTGTAGGTGTCCAAAATGTTTTGGTAAATGGGATCCATTTGTTGGAGCTCCAAAGGGGTGAACTCGCGGTCCAAGCGGTCCAAGACCCAAGTGATGGTGCCCGCAGGGATGAACTTGGTGGCCACTACGCCATACCCGATTTCATTGCTGATAAACTTTAATTCTGTATCTGGATGAATCATTTTATACTCTTGAATTTTTAGTTGAAGGTATAAAATTGTTCAATCCGTTGATGGAAATTTTAGGGGTGTGGCAGCGTAGTTTTTTTCAGTGGGAAAAGGCCCTATTCCCCACTCAGGCGCTCGATTTTTTGTAAGACTTCATACACTGAAAAACTGCGTGCAAAGCGGTACATTTCTTTGTGGTCTGCCTTGAGGATTACGACAGGAAGTGTGAAGACCATGGATTGCCCGGTAAACTCCACTTCCTCCTCCACATCCACCACACGAATGGCCACCTTGGGAAAATTTTCTTGAACGGCTTCCAACAACTTTGGTTTTAGCACTTTGCAGACCCCACAGGTTTTGCCGGTAAAATAGAGGAGTTCAATGTTTTGTGTTTCCATGGAGGGAAGTTGGTCTTATGGGCTGGTCTGGTTCAACTCCATGATTTAAATTTTTTGGGATTTGGATTTAAGGAGGTCCGGGATGATTTATTGAAAATCAAAAAAGAAACATGGTCGTTGTCAGTTTCCGAACCTATAATTTTTCAAATTTTTCGCCATTCCATTTGTAAAAACTTCTAGAGACTGAATGATTTCCAGTTTCATAACTTTCCTGTACTGTATTTTTTAGTTTTTCAATCGCCTCATTGTCATTTGAGCCTGTTATGAAAACTAAATCCCGATTTGGTATTGCGATAACAATTTCACCATCCACATCAAAATTCTCCTTCGTCCAGATACTGGTCATTAACATAAGGCTCACTTCATAGTCTCCACCAGCTATTAATCCAAAATTTCCGTTCTCCCCAACTGTCTCAATTTTCGGCACAATATTACTAAGGTTGTTCACTGAAAATTCCAAGAGTGAATCTCTGGCGATTTCTAATTTTTCAAATTCCTCCTGATTAAAATAGTTGATGTTGTTGTCTCTGTCTTCAGCATAAACGATAATCAAATCTTCATTGTAAGGTTCCCAAATCAATTCTGGAACTTTAAAATCTTCATAAGTGGAATTTCCAAGCGTTTTTAGCTGCTCAAAATAGTCACTCGGTTTAATTACTGGAACAATTCGGTTAATATCGATTTCTTTGCTTTTTGTATAAACACCTGCCGATGCATTGGTGTATTTTTCAATAATATCATCCAAATCATTGGGGTCCAGCTTGTATTCACGATAGGAATTGTCCAAATAATGAGTTACTGATTTCCCTTTTCCATAACTGGCTTTAAGGACAAGAGGTTCTTTGATTTCATAAATTACTTCAGGATATTTTTTTGAAATAATCTTAAAATACTTTTTTGTGTATTGAGCTTCATTTAGAAACTTTGGCTGCGAAGAACAACCAGAAATAAAAAGTCCAAACATAAGGTAGAGCAGTTTCTTCATTTTATTGAAAGTGTTTTGTCTATTTCCCCTTCCCCCGCAACTTTTTCACCTCGTCCACGGTAAGGCCGGTGGAGTTGGCAATGACTTCCATATCTACACCGTTGGCCTTGAGTTGCCGGGCGATTTCCAATTTTTCCTTTCGTTGCGCTAGGGCGGCGGCCTCTTTTTTGTAGCGTTCCTTGAGCACGTAGTTGGGCACGTACTGGGTGCTTTCGGCCAGTTCTTCCATAAGCCCCATGTTCTTGAAACTCACGTAGCTCTCGGTAGTAATGATCAAGTGGTCCAGCACCTCGGTGTTCACAATAATGCCCACTTGTATAAGGCGGTCGGTGATGTCCTTGTCCACCTCGGTGGGCACCAGCTCGCCAGATGGGTGGTTGTGGCACAGGACGATTTTTACGGCCCTTTTCTGGAGCGCCAGGCTAAAGACCTCCATGGGTTCGGCCAGGGCGCGGTTCACCGTGCCCAGACTGATCAGCTCTATAAAGAGGATGCGGTTGTTGTTGGCCAGCCCGATTACCCAAAAGTGCTCACGGTCCTGGTCTATCTTGTCCTCACGCAACAGAATGCGCTGCATGATGCCATAAATATCGAAAGCGTTGAGGATTTCGATCTTTTCGGCTTTGGTGAGTTTAATGTCCATGTTCTAAAGATAGCATTTTGTAGGATTTGGGTTTGGGGCGTTATGAATGGTTTAGGTTTGATCTGTATTTATGGATCAGGGCGGTCAATTTTTTATCAACACCTTCTTCCATGACCCCGCCATGGTAGCAGATGATTTTTTCGGCCCCCAGGGTTTTGATTTTCTCTACCGATCGTACCGCTTCCTCCAAATCTAAGGTAAATTGTGGGTTCGCGATATTGAATTCGCCCTCCTCTATGACTAGAGCGTCGTTTGCGATCAGTGTTTTTTGGTCCGGGATATGGAACGAAACGTGCCCTCGGGTATGCCCGGGCGTAGCAATAACATGAAGTCCGTCCGCAATATGGTCCCCATCTTTTAGGGCAATGTCCACGGGGACTCGTTCAATGCCCTGCAATTGTACAATGAACTTTTGCGCCCACGGTTTAAACGCCTCGTCCATGTGAGGCAAATTGGCTTCCGCCTGTAATAAGCGCTCAGACTTTACTTTTCCGGAAACCGAAGGTTCCTCTACTTGACTGCAATAAATAATCAAATCGAGGTTTTCCTCTTTAAAGCGTTTGAGCGCACCGAGATGATCAATATCGTCATGTGAAATTATAATGGCATGCAGGTCATGAACACCGATTCCAAGTTTGGACAACCCCTTGGTGAATGCCTCATAGGTCTCTGCATACCCGCAATCCACCAGATAATTTTTATTATTCACGTTGATTACGGTGGGATGAAACTCCATCAAATTACCATCCATGGTCTTTTGTACCTTGAAATTATAAATCTTCATATTCCCAAAAGTGAAGATTAAAGATAGCATTTTATGGGATTTGGGTTTGGGGAGGTTATATTTTGTTGGTTTTCTTATTTAGGGATTACTATTGTTGATAATCAAGTCTTGAAATAAAAAACATTGAATATGAAAGTGGAAGTTCCTTTTTCCTTATCATCATGTTTTAAATCCATTTTATAATATGCCTTTTCGGGTATTCCAGCTTTTTTGAACCTTAAGTAGGTGACCCCATCCTGCTCTATTGATGTGGCATCGCTTATCCACTCATAAGAGGAATTGTCATCGCTGACCATCAATGTGACCGACCAATCTTTGTCTGAATTGCTCTTATAGACCAAATAGTAATATTGATCGTCTTTTTTAAGTTCGGGAATGGTGTTAAACCCAGCATGGAACCATATAGGCTTCATGAATCTGGAATTATTGAAATCTTCAAGACTCAGAGGTTGTTCCAATAGTTGCCATTTACTGTCTTCAGGGTAGTGTGTCATTATTGCCAATTCAGGCTGCATATCAAAATAAAAGTCAGAAATAGATGAATCTTCCGATGTTCCCCATGTGGCATCAAGAAGAATCCAATTTTCATTCAATTTTACCGCGTTCCACGCATGTCTATAACTGTCATCAGAATCCAGTTCTATATAAGGGTTTCTTTCATCTCTTATATGTCCGGATATGATACCTGAATCTATATTGAGTTCATTCATGAACCAGTGGAACAATCCTGCAAATCCCGCACAAACTCCTTGACGATTTTCGTAGACCAAATGAACATCCTGACTTGCCCAAAAATTTTCGTCGGATAAAATCCCATCTTCAAGTTCTTCCAAAAGTTTATAATCGTAGGTAATATTGTTTCCGATCCATAGATAAAAAAAACGGGCAAGGTCTTCTTCAGAATCCAAATTGCTATTTGCAAAATTTATAAGCTCCCAAATATCAAAATTCTTGCTATTTGTTTTGTCAACCAATAATTTGATTGAATCGCTTTGTGAAAACAATGAACTGGCCCATAAAAGCAAAACAAGCATTAATACTGAATGTTTTGTCATAATATGTTCTTTTGGTTAAATATGTTCGTCTACAAAATATCTTCTTATAAAGTCAAGTATTAATGCGCCTCCAACCAGTTCTCGCCCACACCCACTTCCACATCCAAGGGCACGGAGAGGGTATAGGCATTTTCCATTTCGGCCTTAATGAGTTTTTTCATCTCCTCCAACTCGGGCTTGTAGCAATCGAACACCAATTCATCGTGCACCTGCAACAACATCTTGGTCTTGTACTTTCCTTCGGAAAGCTTTTTGTGGATGTTGATCATGGCAATCTTGATGATGTCCGCCGCACTCCCCTGAATGGGCGCGTTCACGGCGTTTCGCTCCGCAGCGCCACGCACCACCTGGTTCCCGGCGTTGATGTCCTTTAAATAGCGTCTTCGGCCCAAAATGGTCTGCACATAGCCGTGGTCACGGGCAAAATCTATCTGCTCGCTGATGTAGTTGCGCAGTTTGGGATAGGTCTTGTAATAGGTGTCTATGAGGTCCTTGGCCTCGGTACGGCTCAAGTCCGTTTGGTTGCTCAACCCAAAGGCCGATACCCCATAAATGATCCCAAAGTTCACCGTTTTGGCATTGCTTCGCTGTTCACGGGTCACTTCCTCAATCGGCACATTGAATACCTTGGATGCCGTGGAGGCGTGGATGTCCTCTCCGTGTTTAAAAGCGGAGATCATGGTATCTTCCTCGCTCAAGGCTGCAATGATGCGCAACTCTATCTGGGAGTAATCCGCAGCGAGTAGCACGTAGTTTTCATCCCGTGGGATAAAGGCCTTGCGCACCTGCCTTCCCCGTTCGGTACGGATGGGGATGTTCTGCAGGTTGGGGTTGTTGCTGCTCAAACGTCCTGTGGCGGCCACGGTCTGCATATAGTCCGTGTGCACGCGGCCGGTTTCTTTCTGTACCTCGTTGGGCAGGGCATCCACATAGGTGCTCTTGAGTTTGGCCAGTCCGCGGTAGTCCAACACATTTTGGATGATCTCATGGTCCTTGGCCAGATAGGAGAGCACGTCCTCCGCGGTGGAGTACTGTCCCGTTTTGGTCTTTTTGGGCTTGTCCACCAGTTTTAGCTTGTCAAAAAGGATATCGCCCAACTGTTTGGGAGAGGCAATGTTGAACTGCTCCCCGGCCTGCTCGTAAATGTTCTTTTCCAGTTCTGCAATGTCCGTTTCAAGGGCAGTGGAGAGGTCTTTCAGGTAGTCCTCATCCAGATTGATGCCTTCCCGCTCCATATCGGCCAAGACGCGGAGCAGGGGTACTTCAATGTCTTCGAACAGTTTGTCCGTTTGGGCCTCTTTCAGTTCCGGGGCAAAGTGCAGCCCCAATTGAAAGGTGATGTCGGCATCCTCCACGGCATATTCCGTTTGTTTTTCTAAAGGCACCTGTCGCATGCTGAGCTGGTTCTTGCCCTTTTTGCCGATGAGCTCGGTAATGGAAACGGGGGTGTAGTTGAGGTAGGTCTCTGCCAGTACGTCCATGTTGTGGCGCATATCAGGGTTGATGAGGTAGTGGGCCAACATGGTATCGAACAGCTTGCCCTTGACCTCCACGCCGTAGTTCTGCATCACCTTGATGTCGTACTTGAGGTTTTGCCCCACCTTTTCAATATTTTCCGATTCAAAGAAGGGACGCAATTTTTCAATGAGGGGCATGGCATCGTTCTTCCCTTCGGGAAAGGGGACGTAAAATCCCTTGCCGGGCGACCAGCTAAAGGCAATCCCCACCAGTTCGGCCTCCAAGGGGTTGATGGAGGTGGTCTCCGTATCAAAACAGACGGTGGGCTGTTTCAGGAGCATTTCCAAGAACAGTTCCATGCCCAAACCATGTTGCACGGTCTGATAAAAATGGGGTACATCGGCAACGGTCTTTCGGCCGCTATGGTCCTTGATGGTGGCCGCCGCCTCGGCGGGGTCGCCCCCAAAAAGGGTGAATTGACCGCTTCCGGCCACTTTGGCCTCCTGTTTGGCGGTTTCGGTGCTGGTCACGGGAGCGCTGGGCTCAGCTTCCCCGGAGAATATTTTAATAAACTGTTCCTTCAACCTACGGAACTCGAGTTCCTCAAAGATTTCCTGTACTTTTTCGGAATCGGGAGGGCACATCTCGTAATCCTCGGCGTGGAACTGCACATCACAATCAATTTTGATTTCGGCCAATTGGCGGGACAAACGGCCGAGTTCGGCGTTTTCCTCCACTTTTTCTTTCATTTTGCCCTTGAGCTTATCCGTGTTGGCCAACAATCCTTCCAAGGAATCAAAGTCTTCCAAAAACTTCTTGGCGGTCTTGTCGCCCACACCAGGCAGTCCGGGAATGTTGTCACTGGCATCACCCATCATCCCCAAATAATCGATCACCTGTTCCGGACGTTTCACGCCGAAGCGTTTCTGCACTTCGGGAATGCCCCAGATTTCTATACCGTTGCCCATTCTCGCCGGGCGGTACATAAAAATATTCTCGCTCACCAATTGTCCAAAATCCTTGTCCGGGGTCACCATAAAGACCTTGTAGTTCTCTTTTTCGGCCTGTTTGGCAATGGTCCCGATAAGGTCATCGGCCTCATACCCTTCCAACTCCACAATAGGAATCTTCATGGCCTTGAGGATATCCTGGATGTAGGGCACCGCAATGCGGATGGCGTCCGGTGTCTCGTCCCGGTTGGCCTTGTAATCCTCAAAGAGTTCGGTGCGCTCCACACTGCCACCCTTGTCAAAAGCTACGGCCAGATGATCGGGCTGTTCGCGTTTGATCACATCAAAAAGGGAGTTCACAAACCCCATGATGGCCGAGGTGTCCATCCCTTTGGAATTGATCCGTGGGTTTTTGATGAGAGCATAATATCCCCTAAAAATTAAGGCGTAGGCGTCAAGTAGAAAAAGTCGTTTTTGTTCGGACATATTTTTTTCAATGGTCAATTAACAATGTTCAGTAAGCAATAATCAATTAGCAATAGGCAGTTTTAAAAGTACGAATTGCGGTTTAATAGAAGCAAGAAACTGGAGCCAAGAGTCAAGACATCTTGAATCTAAAAGCGAAGCGGTCTTGTTTCTAAAGCACAGCGGTCTTGTATCTCCTACGACTTTTGATAAAAACTGCTCACCTGCCTGTTCTCGTGGCCGTTTTCGCTATACTCGCGATAGGTGAACCCAGGATGTACGCAATAGCCTCCTGTTTCCCCATTCTTGTTGATGGCCAGGAACCCAATTTGGAAATCCTTGCGGCCCTCATTTTTTTTCATGATGCGTTTTACACCCACCTCGCAAGCTTCTTGGGGGCTCATGCCTTGTCGCATCAATTCCACGATCAAAAAACTGCCCACGGTACGGATCACCTCTTCGCCAACTCCGGTGGCGGTGGCACCGCCCACTTCATTGTCCACATACAATCCGGCACCGATAATGGGGGAGTCGCCCACACGGCCAGCGACTTTATAGGCCATTCCACTGGTGGTACAGGCCCCGGCTATGTCCCCGTTGGCATCAATGGCCAACATGCCAATGGTATCGTGGTTTTCTATATTGATGGTGGTCTCGTACTTTGAAGTCTTGAGCCATTCCTGATATTGTTTCCGGGTACTTTCGGTGAGCAGATCCTCTTTTTTGAAACCTTGTTCGTAGGCGAACTTTTCGGCACCCTTGCCCGCTAATATAATATGGGGGGTTTCCTCCATCACTTTTCGGGCCACGGAAATGGGATGTGTGATGTTCTGAAGGTAGACCACGGAACCGCAATTGCCGTCCTTGTCCATGATACAGGCATCCAAGGTTACGTTGCCGTCACGATCAGGGCGCCCCCCTTTTCCAACCGTTTCGTTAGTCACATCGGCTTCTTCTATCATGACACCCTGTTCCACAGCATCCAAAGCGGAGCCTCCGCTGTTCAATACTTCCCAGGCTTTGGCGGTGGCATTGCCAAAGTTCCAGGTGCATACCGCAATGGGTTTTACGGCTTGGATGGGAGGAACGGTTTCGGGGGCCTTATTTTCATCTTTGCATGAGGCCAATACGGGAACTGACAGCAATCCTGCAGTGGTAAGGCTTGAATTTTTAAGGAATTTTCGTCTTTGCATTGAAGGGTTGTTTATTTTTAGGTTTTAAAGATAGGAATATGCTTGTAGAAGTTTGTGCCAATTCGTTGGAATCGGCATTGAATGCCCAAAAAGCGGGGGCGGACCGTATTGAATTATGTTCGGAACTGGGGGTTGGTGGGGTGACCCCATCCCATGGTTTACTTGAGCTGGTCAAACAAAATCTACAGATACCCATCCATGTGCTCATCCGTCCCCGTAGTGCCCATTTTACCTATTCCGATGCTGAGTTTGAGGTGATGAAAGCGGATATTGTACAATGCAAAAAAATGGGAGTTCAGGGTATTGTATCCGGGGTGCTTTTGAAAGATGGTACTTTGGATGTGGAACGGACCCGGGAACTGGTCACCTTGGCCAAACCGCTACATTTTACGTTTCACCGTGCCTTTGAATGGATACCCAATCCGCTTGTGGCTTTGACTGAATTGGAGGCCATGGGCGTGGATACCGTTTTGACCTCGGGAGGAGAAACATCGGCCGAAAAAGGTATCAACCATCTTGAAGCATGGCAGCAACAAACTTCGATGACCATCATGGCCGGGGGTGGTGTGGCACCACAGAATGCCCCAATGTTTAAATCAATAGGTCTGAGCGCGATACATTGTTCGGGAACTTCTTTTGGAAATTCAGCAGATGTTGCTGGGAAAATCAGTATGAATTCTTCTAAACATTTAGCAGAGGATGAGGTGGCGGTAACAAATGAGGTAGTTGTTCGTCGTATTGTTCAAGCCGTTAAATAAATCCAAAAACCCTATTTTTTAGAAGTTTAGCAATAGTTTTGCAAAAAGAAATCGCATGTCTCGTCTTATCATCATAGGAATTCTGTACGTTGTTTTGGCCATCTATGGCTTTCAGGCCTTTAGGACCTTATTTAAAAGTCCTTGGATGCATTGGGCCTACGGAATCCTATTTCTTGGAGCTTTGTTGTTCTTGGCCATTAAGGTGATTGCCTATGTGCCGGGTGAAGGATTTAGGGGGACCATAGCTGTAGCTGCTGGTATTTTTATGGCGTTTTTTCTTTTGGGATTGGTACTTGGGTTTTTTCTGTTGCTTGAGGATGTAGTTCGCCTTGTAGCATTCGGTTATAACAAAATTGTGGGTGGTACTCCGACTGAAACCGGTTATTTTCCATCCAGACGAAAGTTTCTGAGTGGTTTGGCCCTAGGCTTGGCCGCTATACCTTTTGGTGCCATGCTGTATGGAATGTATAGGGGAAAGTACAACTATCAGGTCCTGAAATATGAAATGGAATTTGATGATTTGCCTGAATCCTTTGATGGGTATCAAATCACACAAATATCCGATGTGCACAGCGGTAGTTTTGATGATGCCAAAAAAGTGGCCTATGGGATTGACCTGATCAATGAGCAGAAAAGTGATGTTATTTTCTTTACAGGGGATTTGGTGAACGATAAGGCATCAGAAATGATTCCTTGGAAAGATGTATTCTCCCGGTTGGAAGCCAAGGATGGTAAGTTTTCAGTCTTGGGCAACCATGATTATGGCGATTATACTTCTTGGGATTCAGAAGCAGCGAAAGCCCAAAACTTGGAAGATCTTAAGACTTTCCAAAAGGAAATGGGATTTGACCTTATCTTAAACTCAAATCGATTTTTGGAAAAAAATGGGCAGAAGATTGCCTTATTGGGTGTTGAGAACTGGGGCCGTGGTGGATTTAAGAAGGCCGGTGATCTTCAAAAAGCCAAAGAAGGTATTGCTAGTGATGACTTTAAGATATTGTTGAGCCATGATCCATCGCATTGGGAAGATGTGGCTCTGCAGGATGATTACCATTATCATTTAACGCTAAGTGGGCACACCCATGGGATGCAGTTTGGGGTTGAAATTCCCGGTTGGGTAAAGTGGAGCCCTGTTAAATGGAGGTATAAGTATTGGGCGGGACTGTACAAAGAAATGGGGCAGTTCATCAATGTTAACCGTGGTTTTGGGTTTATTGGCTACCCTGGTAGATTTGGTATCTGGCCAGAAATTACCGTGATTACCTTGAAGAAAAGAGGTGTGGCCTAAAACGAGTCCAGTCAGAAATGTGATTCTTCAGTATCGCTAGGTTTGCGGACTTTTATACTAGCGAATCAATTTGTATATTTGAGATAATAGCCATTGTTTCAGGGCATTAAAAAAAAATCTCGCTATGATACTCAGAACACTTTTCGTAATGCTGCTGTTGCTGGGCAGCCCCTTTTTCTATGGATATGGGAATCCAGCAAACCCATCTATTTTTGAATTTGGATACCTTACGTTGGACGGTTCCCTCTCGGACAGCACAAAGGTTGCGAGGGCTACAACTACGCCGGTGTTGGAAAGCCCATTTTATGTGGCATTTTTTCCCGAGGGCGGGCAGCTTGTTAACGGACACCTCAACCAAATTGCTTTTAAGGTTATGGATGCCAATGGTGTTGGATTGGAAGTGTCCGGAGAAATTAGAGAGGGCAATAACATTAAAGTGCGCGATATCGCCACCACCAAACTGGGGGTAGGCAAGTTTCAATTGTTGCCCCGAAATGGTATCGCCTATAAAGCATTCATCCATCACAAAGGAAGATTCCATGAGTTTGAGTTGCCCAGAAGCAATGCCGAGGGAGTGGTAATGCAAGTAATAGAGCATCCAAACCGTTTTCAAATTAATATAAGTTCTACCTTTCGCCGGGGTATCGATGGTTTTTTATTTGTTGCGGAGCAGCGACAAGGGACAATCCTACATTCCAATTTAAATGGTCAGGAGTCAGGGGCCATTGTTACCCTGCCCAAAGAAGATTTGCAACATGGGGTTGTGCAGCTTGCCCTTTTCAACAATTTGGGCGAAATGATCAGTCAGCGCTTGGTGTTTCATAAACAGGAAGAAACTGTTTCCAAAGTGCAGTTGCTACCCTCCAAATCGGAATTCGGGCAGCAAGAGAAGGTGAGTCTGCGCATTCATCTAGCCCCTTCCATTGATGAAGGTAGGGGAAGGGCTTCTCTTTCGGTCATTAAGGTGGATGAACCAAGTGCCCCAGCCTCACAAAATTTGGATTTTCAAGATGACGAGGCCAAGCAGCTTTTGGATATACTACTGATGACCAAAGATGTTCGAACCTATGGTTCTTCATTGGGGACATCTTCCCATTTTTCTGGAAAGAGAACCGTTTTGGAAAAAGGAGTAACCCTTAGTGGAACCATCAAAAAATCGGTAGATCACCAATCTGTTCCGGCTTTGGTGTCCCTCTCCTATAAAAATGACGATGCCATTGGTTATGATCAGGTTCAAACCGATGAAAATGGAAGATTTGAGTTCCGAAATCTGGATTTTCCTGATACCACCATGGTTATCCTGCAAGCCAAAAAATTGAACATGGGTCGTCATAAAAAAGTAAGTAAAGAACAGCAAACGTCAGATGTTTTCATTTCATTGGACAATGTGGGGCATCAGCAGGTGGCTGTGGGTGAGGCAATGAACGAATTGTTCCCAAACTTAAACCTTAACGAGGGTAAGCGGAACATCCAAGGCGATAGCAAGGAAATTTACACCTTGGATGCCGATGACCATACCATAATCCTTGAGGAAGTAAAGGTGGAATCAGATGAGTCCAAGAAAAAAGAATATTATGCAAAGCGTCGATTATTGATAAAGGATCCTTCGCATACGGTAGACTTTGATGAGGTTCCTAAAACCCTTATTGGAAGTGGGAGTTTGCTCAATGTCTTGCAAGGGAGGTTGCCTGGGGTTTCAATTCGTGGTAATGCAATATATCTGCGGGGAAATAGTTCTTTAAAAGGGAACAATCAAGCGTTGATTTTGATTGACAACATGCCTACGGATAGCTCGGCGGTCTTGGGACTGAGTCTCCATGAAATCGATTTTATAGACATTGTTAAAGGGCCCAGAACGGCCATTTATGGAGCGCGGGCAGGTAATGGCATAGTGGCCATCTACACCAAAACCGGTGTTCAAAAACAAACCGAAAAGAAAACCAAAATCGCCATTCTTAGCTTTAAGCATCCAGGATTGGTGCAAGCGGGCCAAAATACTTCCGAGAAAAATAAAACCAAGAAGGCAGATGTACTGTTTTGGAATCCAGACGTAGTTTTGGACAAGCCTGAAACGACGATTTCCTTTAACACAGCTGATGCCGCGGGTACCTATCAAATTGTGTTGGATGGTGTCACTCCAAGTGGCGAACCACTTTTGGCACGAACATATATCGAGGTGAAATAATGCCAATAAAATTTCAGTAGTGCGAATGACAAAAATGATATCCATTGTATTGTTGATGGCTTGTGTGGCCTTGTCTTGGAGCGAATGGACTCCCCAAGAAAATGCACCCGATTGGGTCGAAAATTTTGATGGTTCAAATGGATTGGACACCACAAGATGGTCTAAAATTCCCAGAGGAGGAGCAGACTGGAATCGTCGTATGAGCGATTATGATAGTTGCTATGCCCTGCGGGATGGTAAATTGGTCCTCAGGGGAATCAACAATACATCGGTGCCTAGTGATACCGCGAAGTATCTTACTGGCGGAGTGTATACCAAGGACAAAGTAGGATTTGGTTTGGGTCGTTTGGAAATAAGGGCAAAGCTAAATAGCGCCACTGGTGCATGGCCTGCATTTTGGATGCTTGGGCAAGGAAAGAAATACCCCGGGGGAGGGGAAATTGACATTATGGAACACCTAAACCATGATGATATGGTCTGCCAAACCGTTCATTCCACCTATACCATTGATTTAAAAATCAAGGATAATCCCAAGCACTATGGAACAGCTCCCATCAACAAAGATGGATTTAATGTATACGCTGTTGAAAAATATCAGGATAGTGTAGTGTTCTATGTCAACCATAAAAGAACATTTGCTTATCCAAGGATTGAAACGGACAAGTCGGAACAGTTTCCGTATGCGGATGGTGACCATTATCTTTTATTGGATATGCAGTTAGGCGGTAGTTGGGTGGGGAAGGTAGATGCATCGGAATTGCCTGTTGAGATGGAAATCGATTGGGTGCGATTTTACGCTTTTGAATAGCGGATTGCCCAAACCAATCATGTTCAAGAGAAATGTTTAACGTGAATTTAACGAGCGTCAATGTCCTAAAGCGTTGACTTGATGTAAAACTTTAACAATTTTTCTTACTTTTGGCTAGTAAACCAGAGAATACATATGTCTAAATTTGGTGAACTCATAGATTTAAAGGTCCCAGTGTTGTTGGACTTTTATGCAGAGTGGAACGAACAATCCACTTCCATGCACCCAGTTCTACGCGATGTGGCTGCAGCCCTCGGCGACAAGGGAAAGGTAATAAAAATTGATGTGGACAAAAACAAGGAATTGTCGCAAGCCTTACGAATAAAGGGATTGCCCACGTTGATGATTTACAAAAAAGGAGAAATGGTCTGGCGACAGAGCGGCGAACAAGACGCCAATACGCTCATCGGCATACTGAACGAATATATTTAAGCGAGGTTTTTACCTCGCTTTTTTTTATGGTTGTTCCACTGCTGCGGTATCTTCAATAGCTTCTATGGTGTCTAGGGAAATAGAGTCTTCCAAGTCGGGGTTGGTTTCCATGGCAGGTTCCTCAAAAGCATCTTCTTCATCACCCATAAACTGTGAGAATTTGTCAATATAATCATTGAAAATCAAGGTTTCTGATTCGGCCAATTCCCTATCCTTGTTCTCGATAAGAATGTCAATGTTTCTTCTGTACGCCTGCATGTCGGCCAAGATGTCTTCAATCCTATCATACTGCTCATCCAAAGGTGCTCCTGCATAGTATTCCAGACGTTCTTGATAAATCTTTTTCAACTTTTCAAATAATGCCCTGGCTTTCTCCGTATCGCCCACTTTGTAGTAGCCATCCACAAAAGGTTCCACAAATGCGTAGAAACCGTATTTGTCTACAGGCATATTGGTCATGGTAAGCTCAATTACTTCACGAGCCTTGTCTATTTTGTTTTCCGCAATCAGGGTCTCCATCAATCTAGCCAAATTGCCCCTAAAGGATAGGCCTTGGGAACGGGTTTGCGGGTCATGGTAAATCTTGTCGCTTCCAGAATTTCCCCAATCCCATTTTTTAACGATGTCAAACATGAGGTCGCTATCTATCCTTCCCATTTCAAAAGAGTTTCTACTCTCGGTTTTAATGGGGACCAATTTATAGACCAGTCCATCCAATTGAAGATAATCTTTCATCCAGATATATTCTGCACTATCAAAGCTACCTCCTGAAAAGTATATGGGACGTTTCCAGTCATTGTTCGCAATGAGATCAAGCATTAAGATTCTGTTTTTTGGAAGGGCGCTTTGCGGCAGATCTATATCAATGTAATCCAATATCAAAGCAGAGTCCTTTTCTTTTACAAGACCGCTTTCCAAAACATTCTTTTTATTTACGGGGATGCGGATTTTGTTCGTAGGATAATAGACAATGTCCAATGTGCTCTCAGGATATTGGCTGATATCCGCACCCCTACTTTCCATAATATGCCTGTACTTGGTTTGCGGCTTATCGCTGCCCACCCAATTCATAAAGTCCTTGATGCTCCACCGATTATCCGTTACATTTTGATAGTAGATGGCATCCCGTGTACCATAACGGTATTTGTCATGGGTTAGTTGAGAAGGAATAGGATCGCTCTCATAGGCTTTTCGTTTCATTTGGTCTATGTACCAATCGGTGGCAAATAGGCTGGTGTTCACAACTCGAACATCGGTACGGTACTGCTCTATTTCCTGTACGTACCAAAGTGGAAAAGTATCATTATCGCCAATAGTGAACAAAATACCCCCAGCATCCTCTTGACAGCTATCTAAATACGCTTTTGCAGTGGATTGGGCTGTGTAACGTCCAGAACGGTCATGGTCGTCCCAGTTTTCAAACGCCATCAAAAGAGGAACAGCCAAAATACAAAGTGTGGTAATCAACGGAGCTGCTATCTTGGCAGACAACAGTTTCTTGAATTCTTCAAATAGACCATAGACCCCTATTCCTATCCAAATACAGAAAATGTAAAAAGACCCCACTAAAGAATAGTCCCTTTCCCTAGGCTGAAAAATATAGGGATTGGTGTAGAACTGAATGGCCAGTCCGGTAAATATGAAGAAGACAAACAATACCCAAAAGTACTTTGGGTTTCTAGAAACAAGGAAAACAATCCCAATGATTCCCAAAAGTAGCGGGAGGAAGAAATAGGTGTTTCTGCCTTTATTGTTTTTCCATTCAGTGGGTAGGTTTTCTTGGCTTCCCAATTGCATGCTGTCCAAAAAGCCAATGCCACTGAGCCAATGCCCATTTTCATCATATCTGCCTTGGACATCGTTTTGTTTACCTACAAAATTCCACATAAAATAGCGCATGTACATATACCCAAACTGGAACTCAAAAAGATATCGCAGGTTTTGGCCAAGAGTAGGTGGCTCTACTTCAATGTACTCACCAAACTCGCGTAAAAACCGAATGTATTGTTCAGTATCCAGCTCCCCTTGCGAATAGGCAGTCTTAAATTGGTTTACGGCTTCCCTAAGGTCATTGTTGGAAATGTATTCGGACTTGATACGGAAGTCCAGGGCGCCAAAGTAGCGCATGTAATTCTCTGCGTGTTGGGCACTCCACATTCTGGGAAGGAATCCCACATGTTTTGCGTTGGGTCCTTGAAGGGCACCTTTGTAATGGTTTACAATAACGTACTTACCTAGTTGTAAATCTTTTTCATATTTGGGACTTTCGTCCTTGTCTTCTCCAGCCGGGGCAAATGCATCTGAGTAATACGCTCCATAAAATGGACTTTCCACACCGGGATATTGCTCACGATTATAATAGGCCAACAGTGCCCGGGCATCAGCAGGGTTGTTCTCATTTACCACGGTCTTTGCATTGGCTCGAATGGGCAACATCAACCAAGAAGAAAATCCAAGTAAAACAAACATGAGGCACAATACAATGATGTTGCCTGTATAAAAATGGTGTTTTCGGGTATAGCTCAGTCCAAAATAGAAAGCAGCGATAAAAATCAATCCCATTATGATTGTTCCCGAGTTAAAGGGCAGCCCCACTTCGTTGATAAAGAAGACTTCGCTCCAACCAAAAAGCTTTAAAACATAGGTAAGGGAGAATTTATAGACCAAGATCAAAATAGTCACCACGGCAATATTGGCCAGCAAAAAATTCTTAACGTTGGTTTGCTTATACTTTTTAAAATAATAAAGCAATCCTATGGATGGAATGGCCAAAAAGCCCATAAACTGGATTCCGAAGGTAAGTCCGATCAAAAAGCAAATCAGTAGTAACCAACGATGACCTCTCGGGTCATCCAAATTGTCGGTCCATTTTAATCCCAGCCATAGCAATAAGGCCATGATCAAGCTTGCCATGGCGTAAACTTCGGTCTCTACGGCATTGAACCAGAAACTGTCTGAAAATGTAAAGGCCAAAGCACCTACAAGACCACTGCCTAAAACAGCTATGGCCTGACTATTGCCAATGGATTTGTTCTTTACAATAAGCTTCCTGACTAAATTGGTTATGGTCCAAAACGTGAACAATACTGTAAAAGCACTGGAAACTATGGATACGGCATTGATCATTAATGCAATCTTTGAAGTGTCCCCAAAGGCAAACATGGCAAAAAAAGCACCTATCATTTGTAAAAGTGGTGCTCCAGGAGGGTGGCCCACCTGTAATTTTGCCGAAGTGGAAATGTATTCCCCTGCGTCCCAAAAACTTCCTGTAGGTTCAACGGTCAGGGCATAAACAATAAAGGCTATGGCGAAGGAAGTCCATCCAAGGATGGTGTCCCATTTTTTGAAGTCTTTTGCAAACATATTGGATGGTGGTTAACCAAGTTGTGGCGAATTTAGTAAATATAGAAGAGACGATTGGCCATTTTTGGAAAAGCTTTAACAGGATAGTGCGGAAAAATAGCAGCTAATCTTGCTAAAATATTTGTTGAAACCAAAGTTTGTTATAAATTTGCACGCTCAAAAGCTGAATCAAGTTCAGCAAAATTTTGGTACTGGCCTATGGTGTAATTGGCAACACTACTGATTTTGGTTCAGTCATTCTAGGTTCGAGTCCTAGTAGGCCAACAGAAAGCCTCCCAAGTGTAATACTTTGGGAGGCTTTTTTATTTTGAACATTGTGAGTTTTCCAGGACAAGAGGATTTGAGTCGGTTCAAGTTTTTTGAAATGTGAATACAATTGAAGTGTCTAACCGAAATGTTTTACGGCATAAAGTGATGCTTGGGTTTTCCTGCCTTCCAAATCCATGGTTCCCAGGCTTTCAAACCCAAACGGGGTTGATGGCTCCAATAACTTTTTTAATTCTCCGGAAATGAGAAGTTCTTGATCAAGGGACTTGCACAGCTTTTGTATTCTGGCGGTAACATTAAGAACATCTCCTGTAAAAAATATTTCTTTTTTCAGCGCGCCAATTTCCCCTGTTGTTACCTTACCCACATGTAACCCAGCCCTAAACGAAGGAACCACACCATAGGTTTTTATAAAAAAAGCTGATTTTTTGTTAAGATTGTCCTTCATGGCATAAAAACACCGTACACAGTTTTGCTTAGATAGCCCCTTGTCTTGCTTCCAAGTGATTACAATTTCATCCCCTATATATTGGTACACTTCGCCATTATGCTTTATGATTGCGTTGGAAAGTTGGTTGTAGTAATCCCTTAAGAAACGGAAGTACTGTTTATGTCCCAATTGCTCTGCCAACGATGTAGAAGATCTCATGTCCAAGAACATAAAAATGCGGGACTCTTCTTTGGGGCGATGATATTTCCCCGAGAAAAAGTTGAGCAAGACATCATGTCCCAAATGTTCACTGATGCCAGAATAGAGCAAAGAGACAAAAATGCTAAAAGCCAAGGATGCCATGGTGCTCAAAAAAGTAGGGCTGGTACTATAGTTTGAAAACTTTTGCCATACCTCAGAATCCCAAAGCGAAGTTTTTAACTCTATACTGGCCGCAATAGGATAGGCAATTAGGTTAATGGCCAACATGAACAGAAGATAAAATCCCATTTTGTAGAGGATTTTTTGTCCAAAACCTTTGGACTTGAACAATTTGCCCAACCAAAAGACCTCTAAGGTCCCTACGGCCAAACCTACTACAAAGACTGCAAGGGATGCGAATAGGAAAACATCCCACGTAACCGTTATGTCCGTTTCAGGGCGTACGTTTTTGTATTCGGTGGCCATGGACTCAATGAGTAAAATAAACCAACTGAGCACCAGCCAAATGATTCCAAAAGGAAGAATCCGCTTAATATAGTATACAGTCTTCGGATTTTGAAAAAACCTCATGCTGTAAAGGTAACAGGAATTTGGTATGAAAAAAGCGCTTGGATTTTGGCCAAGGGCGTGGTTCAATATGCAGTGGCTTAAGTGCTAGGTCAATTCTTGTTTACCCTGTAAGTAACCCTTCTATTGGTGATTACGGTCCCTACTTTTACGGTCAGGGTGGCTTCGTCCGAGGTCAGGGTACTGCAAGATCCCGAGGAGTTGGAAACCAATACGCGGAAAATATAGCCATTTTTGTCTGTGCCGGCTGCAATCACTGAAAGATTCGCCGTTTGGGTACCAGTATATTCCGAACCATCTGTTAGGGGTACAAAATTACTGCCCCCATCGGTGCTTACTTCCCATTGGTATGTATCCACATTGCTGGCGGTAACTGAAAAATTGACATTGTTGCCTGCAATGCTATTTTGGTCGGTGGGTTGACTTGAAATGGCATATGGGGATACTGTGATGGTCTGTTGGACATCCAAGGTGTTTCCAGATGCATCGGTTATTCTGTAGGTGCGTGTTATAATTTCAGGGTTGGTGCCACCATCACTTATATCGCTTATGAATGTTACTGTAGGACTGGGGTCGCAATTATCAGCTTCATCATTTACGGCTGTAATATCTGGTGTGGGTACATCATCTGTACAATATACCGTTAGGGGTGCAGGATTACTGGCGGTTGGGGCTACATTGTCAACCGTAATGGTTGTGGTGGCCGCAAGGTTAGGATAGGGTGGGTCTCCAGGCATGCCGCCATATTCCACTAAATAACCTTTTGGCTGATAATCCCCACTGGCAGCACCCGTGTTTGAAAGGTCGTTCCATGATCCCGGCAAACCGACCCCTGGAGCAGTAATATGCGCATAATCCTCGTCGCCTGAATTGTTTGGTTCCCCGCCGTTCCAAAATTCGTAGGCAAAGGCAGTTCCTGAAGCACCTCCTCTCCAGAACAAGGTTCCGGCTTCAGGACCAGTTACCCAGTACCAATCGCCTTCCAAGGCAGCATCACTGGCCCCGATCCATCCTGCTCCGGGAGCTTGTGACCCCAAAAGGTCTGACTCATCTTGAATGGAGATGGTGGCCAAATAGCCTTGAAGACCATAAAATGTACGTAGAGCGGCAGCATCCCTAGCCGAGGTCCATGTGATGCCCAACGCGGGCACATACTCATAATAGTGACCGGTTGAAGCAAGGTAATTGGCTTCATTGAGTACTATGGAGAACGTCCGGGTATCGCCAGACGTAACTGTTCCTGTTGTTTGAAAGACCACGGAGCCAATGGCAGCTTCAAACTCTGCCAAGGTTGTAGGACCGGTCAATGTCAATCTTCCTTCAGAAACGTCCCAACTAGAGGAAATATTGGGGTGTGTTCCCGTTAAGGTCAATAGGTCTCCTGTGTTGTCGTAGTTCGATGTGATTTGGATATAAACGGCATCCAGGGTTGTGTCATCCGGGTCTGAGATGGATACACTCTCAACAATGGCAATGGTGCTTCCGGGACAGAATATTTGATCTCCAGTTGCTGAAATGGATGGTGGTTGGTTGCCATCATTGGTATCGTCCCTGAAATCCAAATCACCACCGGATGCAGCATCCCCATCAGAATCTGGTAAGGAAATACTGCCCCCACTGGTTGTGGTAGGATTATCAATGGTTCCACCCGGGTCACTATAACCGGTTGAGGTGTCTATGTTGTCATCCAAGCCATCATTGTCGCTATCTGTACCGGCTAGGGTGAGGGCGGCTTCAGTTGTGTCGTTTGTTCCATCATTATCGCTGTCCGTGTCCAAAAAATCCGGGGTGCCATCACCATCGGAATCTATATACGAAATACCACTGCTTTCATAGGCATTGTCCAAGCCATCATTATCTGAATCACTACCTGTGGGGCCCGTATATCCCAAAGAGGTTTGGGCCTCCACGTTATCAGGAATACCGTCACCGTCGCTATCAAGATCTTGGTAATTGGGGATGCCATCACCATCAGTGTCTATTGTGGTACAGTCCACGGAACCACCATAACTGGCACCGTAGATTCTTGCTCCAATTTGGTAGGCCTCAATACGGAGATACTCTAAGGGGCTTCCACTTACGGTAAAGGTTACTTCCCTTATAGAGCCCGGTGCTGTATTGTCGGCATTGGCAATCCAGCCATTGCTATTTCCTGCGGCATCAGAACGTTGCAATTGCATATCCGTATCGGTCACTGCGGGGTCTGCCCCTAAAAATACACTTACACTGGTGCCTGTGGGCAATGCATTTGGGAATTGAAAAAGTAGAATGGAGCTTGCTCCAGGATATGTGGTGGCAGAGTTGGCGGCATACGATGTCCCGGGATTTCCTTGGGCGTTGGAGTCATTGCTAAAGTGTCTGATATTGGTGGCTGATATGGCATAGTTTCCACTCAATCCGCCACATTCATCCGTATCCAATATCCCGTCGTTGTCATCGTCTAGATCAACACTGTCTTCAATGCCATCGCCATCTAGATCTGCTATGGCAATACTGCAGTTTGAATACAATATGGAAAAGGGGACGTTCTGCTTGGATATGGACGGTCCTTGGTATTGAACATTCAAGGTCTCCCCACCGCCGTTTTCAAAGAATAGGACAGTTATGTCGTGCAAGCCTGCAGTGA
Source organism: Flagellimonas alvinocaridis (assembly GCF_965248585.1). Lineage (NCBI taxonomy): Bacteria > Pseudomonadati > Bacteroidota > Flavobacteriia > Flavobacteriales > Flavobacteriaceae > Flagellimonas > Flagellimonas alvinocaridis. The sequence continues at coordinate 3,061,722 of NZ_OZ252111.1, read as the reverse complement.
GGGATATTGAGCCTGATCTTTCCTGTGTGCCGTGTAGACCATCGTTATCCACAACTTGGGTTCCATCAATAAATAATTTTGATCCATCATCGGATGAGGTGTAAAAAGTGTAGGAGCCTGCCGTGTTGATCTGGATGTATCCTGAGTACCTGATACTGAAACTTTCAGCATCACCAGGGTCTTCCTGATTTTGGAGGGCATCCACGTCAAAACTGGAGAACACACCGGTGCCTAGGGCTCCTGTGGTTGGAATGTTGTCTGTGGTATACCCAGAAGGAACACTATCATAAAATTCAAAGTCAATCTCGCCATTACATATTCCGGAATATCCTACAACCTCCACATCATCAATGAAATATTGTTCATCGTTGTCATGGTTAAGCATTTGTACCCTGATTTCAAGTGTGGAATTCCCAGTTGTGGATAGGTTTACGGTGTAGGATGGGTCCAGTGGGTCGGAATCAGATCCAGAGACATTTACAAACTGCTGCCACGAGCCTCCATCAATGCGGTACGTTCCAATAAAATAGTCATTGCCATTGTCCATTTCATCTTCATCGTCCACCCAAGTATCCATGCTGAAACTTATAAAATCGTATCCGGTTATGTCAATGGGGTCGGTTTGCCAAGTGCCTTGGGAATCCAGGTTTCTACCTCTTAAGGTATTATTTCTGACGGATAGTCTATTGCCTCGGTCTGTGTTCCAATCTGAGGCAGAAGGTCCTGTTGCCGTGCCACTTTGGGTGTTGTTATCATAAGTGAAATTCTCGCTCCAAAGTGTGGTTTGTGAAAAAATAGGGGTGACTCCCAGTAGAAAGAGAAATAAAAAAAGGCAACGTAGCATTGATGTTCTTTGCATTATCTGCTTATCACCATAAAATGAGCCCATTATCACTATTTTTGAGGATGCAAAGCTAACTGTAGTGTACGCTGATGAAAATATTTGTTGTGAAATGGAAGAATATGGATGTCTAGTATTGAATTGGGCCTTTTGGGGGCATTTTGGTTTAAGATTGAAGAGGGAAAACGGTTTTGTTGGCCTTAGGTTGCACATACTGATGAAATTATCGTATATTTGCACCGCTGAACGGATATAAAAGTATTCATGAGGGGACTTTGGGTCCCCTCTTTTATTACTTGATTTTATGTTTAAGGAGAAAGTGAAATCGTTGTTGGATAAAGCTCTGGAAGAGTATCCTTCTTTGTTTTTGATTGATTTTACTGTTGGTGGGGACAACACCATTAGGGTGGTTTTGGATGGTGATCAAGGGGTCGATCTTCAGGATTGCATGAACATCAGCCGTGCCATTGAACACAATTTGGATCGGGAAGAAGAAGATTTTTCTTTGGAAGTTACCTCGGCAGGTGCCACTTCTCCATTAAGATTGCCGCGTCAGTACAAAAAAAATATTGGAAGAAAGATTAAGGTCAGGACTGGGGCCGAAGAATTGGAAGGAACCTTGATCCAGACCTCGGAAAATAGTATTACCTTGGAATGGAAGGCCCGCGAGCCCAAGCCGGTGGGTAAAGGAAAGGTTACTGTACAGAAAAAACAGGAGATTGTATTTTCTGACATACAAGAAGCAAAAGTTATTTTAAAATTTTAATTGTAGTTAAAAAATGGAAAACCTAGCGCTCATCGAATCCTTTTCAGAGTTTAAGGACGATAAGTTTATTGACAGGGTGACCCTTATGGCCATTTTGGAAGATGTGTTCCGAAATGCACTCAAGAAAAAATTTGGTTCCGATGATAACTTTGATATCATCATCAACCCAGATAAAGGGGATTTGGAGATTTGGAGAAACCGAGTTGTGGTAGAGGACGGTGAAGTGGAAGATCCCAACGAGGAAATCTCCCTTACGGAAGCTAGAAAAATCGAGCCCGATTTTGAGGTTGGGGAAGATGTTTCCGAAGAAGTGAAATTGATAGATTTGGGAAGGAGAGCTATTTTGGCGTTGCGTCAAAACCTTATTTCCAAGATCCATGAGCACGACAATACTACCATCTACAAGCAATTTAAAGACTTGGAGGGTGAGATTTATACTGCTGAGGTACATCACATCCGTCACAAGGCCATCATTTTGTTGGATGATGAAGGGAACGAAATCATTCTTCCAAAGGAAAAGCAGATTCCATCTGATTTTTTCCGAAAGGGAGATAACGTTAGGGGAATCATTGAGAGTGTGGAGTTAAAAGGAAATAAACCCACCATCATCATGTCGAGGACTTCGCCTATTTTCTTGGAGCAATTGTTCTTCCAAGAAATCCCTGAAGTGTTCGATGGTTTGATAACCATCAAAAAAGCGGTTCGTATCCCTGGTGAAAAAGCAAAAGTTGCCGTGGATTCCTATGATGATAGAATTGATCCTGTTGGTGCCTGTGTGGGTATGAAAGGATCTCGAATCCATGGTATTGTCCGTGAATTGGGCAATGAAAATATCGATGTCATCAATTGGACCAACAATTCGCAATTAATGGTGACAAGAGCATTGAGCCCTGCAAGGGTGTCTTCCGTTAAACTCAATGATGAGAAAAAAACGGCTCAGGTCTACCTAAAGCCAGAGGAGGTTTCCAAGGCTATTGGAAGAGGTGGCCATAATATCCGATTGGCGGGTCAATTGACTGGCTATGAGATTGATGTGTTCCGTGAAGGTGTGGAGGAAGATGTGGAATTGACAGAATTCTCCGATGAGATAGAAGGCTGGGTGATTGATGAATTCAAAAAGATTGGATTGGATACCGCGCGCAGCGTTTTGGAGCAAGATGTAAATGATTTGGTGAAGCGAACCGATTTGGAAGAGGAAACCGTTAAGGAAGTCGTTCGCATCCTCAAGGAAGAGTTTGAAGATTAAACTATATATTAGCAGCGAATTTTAGGGCAAGTAAAACAATTTATGGCAGGAAACCCAACAATACGACTTAACAAAGTTCTCAGGGAATTGAACATTTCACTTGATCGGGCAGTGGATTACCTTTCGTCAAAAGGACATGACGTGGAGGCACGTCCCACGACCAAGATCACGGACGAAGTGTATCAAGTACTGTTGGATGAATTCCAGACGGACAAGAGCAAGAAGGTAGCTTCCAAAGAGGTTGGCGAGGAAAAGCGCAAAGAGAAAGAGGCTATCCGAATCCAGATGGAGCAGGAGCAGGAAGAGCGCAGACTGGCTAGGGAAAAAAGAGAGGCAGAACAGCAGGTGATCAAAGCCAAAGCGGAACTTGCCGGTCCCAAGACCGTTGGTAAAATAGATTTGGACAAAAAGTCGGAAGCTCCCAAAGTTGAAGAACAAGAACAAGTAGTTGAGGAGCCCAAGGTTGAAGAAAAAGTCCCTGAAAAAGAAGAGACTCCAAAAAAGGAGGCTCCCAAAGAAGTCAAGGTAGAGGCAAAGAAGGAGGAAGTCAAAGAAGAAGCTCCCAAAGAAGAGTCCGATACCATCAAAACCCAATACAAGAAACTTTCCGGACCCAAGATTACTGGGGCCAAGATAGACCTTACACAATTCAATAAACCAAAGAAGAAGAAAGAGGATCAGAAGAAAACTGATTCCAAGGATTCCGACAGTAGTTCCGACCGTAGGAAAAGAAGGAAAAGAATTGTTAAGAATGATGGTCAACCTGGAAATGGACGCCCCAATAATAGAGGGGGTAACGGACAAGGAAGAAGGGGTGGCCAACGTACCTCCGTTCCCAAAGTGGAGCCTACAGAAGAAGAAGTACAAAAGCAGGTAAGGGAAACCTTGGAAAAACTCCAAGGGAAATCTGGAAAGGGCAAAGGAGCCAAATATAGAAGGGAGAAAAGAGATCAACACCGTCAACAGACAGAGAAAGATCTTGAACAACAAGAGCTGGAAAGTAAAATCCTTAAGGTGACCGAGTTTGTTACGGTAAACGAAGTGGCTACCATGATGGATGTCTCCACGACCCAGATTATTTCTGCCTGTATGTCTTTAGGTATCATGGTGACCATGAACCAGCGTTTGGATGCTGAGACACTTTCCATTGTTGCCGATGAGTTTGGATATGAGGTAGAATTCGTTACCGCTGAAATAGAAGAGTCCATTGAGGAAGAAGTCGATGCTCCGGACGATTTAAAACCAAGAGCGCCGATTGTTACCGTTATGGGTCACGTAGACCACGGTAAAACCTCATTGTTGGATTATATCAGGGAAGAAAATGTTATTGCCGGAGAAAGTGGGGGAATTACGCAGCACATTGGTGCCTACGGGGTTTCCCTGGATAATGGTCAGCGAATAACCTTCTTGGATACTCCGGGACACGAAGCCTTTACGGCAATGCGTGCCCGTGGAGCCCAGGTTACCGATATCGCTATCATTGTGATTGCTGCGGATGACGATATCATGCCTCAGACCAAAGAGGCCATCAGTCACGCACAGGCGGCTGGTGTGCCCATTGTGTTTGCGATAAACAAGGTGGACAAGCCAACGGCCAATCCCGATAAAATTAAAGAAGGCCTAGCGCAGATGAACCTTTTGGTGGAAGATTGGGGTGGAAAAATCCAGTCCCATGATATTTCTGCCAAAACTGGGCAAGGTGTCAAGGAATTATTGGAAAAAGTTTTATTGGAAGCCGAGTTGTTGGAGCTGAAGGCTAATCCTGCCCGATTGGCATCAGGTACCGTTGTTGAAGCCTTTTTGGATAAAGGCCGGGGTTATGTCTCGACCATTTTGGTTCAGACAGGAACTTTAAAAATAGGAGACTATGTCTTGGCTGGTACATGCAGTGGTAAAGTAAAAGCCATGCAAGACGAGCGAGGTAAGAACGTGAAAATTGCCGGACCGGCCACACCAATTTCAATTTTGGGATTGGATGGTGCCCCACAAGCAGGGGATAGGTTCAATGTGTTGGAAGATGAACGTGAGGCCAAACAAATAGCCGCAAAACGTTCACAGTTGCAACGGGAACAAACGGTCAGGACCCAAAGACATATCACACTTGATGAAATTGGACGACGAATTGCATTGGGCGACTTCAAAGAGCTTAATATTATCCTCAAGGGTGATGTGGATGGTTCAGTGGAAGCCTTGACGGATTCGTTCCAAAAATTGTCTACTGACGAAATTCAGGTGAACATCATCCATAAGGGTGTTGGTGCCATTACAGAATCGGATGTCTTGTTGGCAAGTGCTTCAGACGCCATTATTATAGGATTCAATGTAAGGCCTATGGGCAATGCCCGCATGGTCGCCGAGAAAGAGGAGATTGATATCAGGACCTATTCCATTATTTATGATGCCATCAATGATTTGAAAGACGCCATGGAAGGTATGCTTTCGCCAGAGATGAAGGAAGAAGTCACTGGTAATGCTGAAATCAGGGAAACTTTCAAAATATCCAAAATCGGAACCATCGCAGGTTGTATGGTCACCAGTGGAAAGATTTTCAGAAATTCCCAAATACGGCTTATCCGGGATGGGGTGGTCATATATACAGGAGAACTTGCATCCTTGAAACGATTTAAGGATGATGTGAAAGAAGTTTCCAAAGGGTATGATTGCGGTCTTCAGGTGAAAAACTACAATGATGTCAGGGAAGGTGATATTTTAGAAGCTTTCCAAGAAGTGGCAGTAAAGAAAAAGCTCTAAAAAGAGATAACATAGAAATAAAAAAATCCCGTTTTAAACGGGATTTTTTTATTTGGAAGAATTTTCCGGTTTAAGTAGCATGGCATCCGGATATTTTTTTCGGACTTCAAGATATTTTCGTTCAGCTTCCAATTTTGTTTTGAACTTTCCAAGGCGTACCCGATAAGTGGGGGATTCAAACTCAATCTTGGAATACCATCCTGGAAAATCTATGTCTACTTGAGCCTTTAGATTTTGTGCTTTCTGATAGGAGCCAAATCCTACTTGTATCTGATAAAATTCAGCTTTTGAATTTGCCTCGGCATAGAGCTTGACCAATTCATCTATTCTAGAATCTTGCTGTATGGAAACCCTGCCCTCTTGTGCGGACAATTGTAGGGAAAGCCCAATAAAAAAGAATGCATATACAAGAGATTTCATAGGATTCAAGTGTTTTGTATTAATATGTTTATGCAAAAGTAAATTTTTATGGTCTAAACCTGTGGGCCGCCTTTTATTTAGAATCTTTATAAATTAGATGTTATAAATACCTTAACATTTCAAAAAATGGTGCTATGTCGTACTTTTGTGATCAATTTTGGTAGGATAAAAAGCTATTGTTCTCTATATCAATAGAAACAATCATGCCAAAGATTTCGATAGAAATTTCGTTAATATGAAAAAGGTTTTGTACCGCCATCTATTTTCTAAAATTTTAGGTCTTTCTCTCCTATTTTTTTCCATTTCATTTTATGCGCAGGAAGAAGCTGCTGCCGATGCCGGTGGTGGTGACCCTGTAAAAGGGAAACAGCTCTTTAATCAGAACTGTGCCGCTTGTCATGCCTTGGATCGCAAAATGACCGGTCCCGCATTGGCCAATGTGGAGTCCCGTTTGATGGAAGATGAAGGATTGGATAAAGAATGGCTTTATGCTTGGATTAAGAACAGTCCGGGAATGATCAGTTCCGGGGATGATTACGCCAATAGGATTTATGCTGAATACAACCAGGCGGCAATGACGCCTTTCCCAACATTGTCCAATCAGGATATGGATGATATTTTGGCCTACACGGCCGCACCGCCTGCCAAACCTGCAGTTGCTCCGGCGGCGTCAGGTGGAGGTGATGGAGGTTCCGCTTCGTCAGGTGGAATATCCAATGAAGTGATTTTGGGAGCTTTGGCGTTGGTGTTTGGTCTTTTGGTGATTATGTTGGTCTTGGTGAACAAGACGTTGCGTAGAATAGCGGAAGCCAATGGTGTTGTCTTGGAAAATGAAAAGGCGGAGAAACGTCTGCCAATTTGGAAAGCTTTTGCCCAGAACCAATTTTTGGTCTTGGTGAGTGCTATCTTCCTGTTGTTGGCCAGTGCGTATTTTGCATATGGTTGGATGATGCAGGTTGGTGTTGATCAAGGATATGCTCCCGTACAGCCCATTCACTTTTCGCACAAAATCCACGCCGGGGATAATAAGATAGATTGTAAGTATTGCCACTCTTCGGCAAGGGTGTCCAAAACTTCAGGAATACCCTCATTGAACGTGTGTATGAATTGTCACAAATCCATTTATGAATATGCTGGAAACCCTGAAGGGCCATCAGCTGAGGATTTGGCTGCTGGGCACACCAATGAATTCTATACAGCTGAAATCAAAAAGTTGTATAAAGCTGTTGGATGGGATGAGGAAAATCAAAAATATACGGGTGAAACAAAGCCAGTGCAATGGGTGAGAATCCATAACCTGCCAGATTTTGCCTATTTCAATCACTCCCAACACGTATCGGTTGCAGGGATAGCCTGTCAAACCTGTCACGGACCAATCGAGGAAATGGAAGTTGTGGAGCAATTTGCACCATTGACCATGGGTTGGTGTGTGAACTGTCACAGGGAGACCAATGTAAAGATGGAGGGCAATGCATACTACGAGGCCATTCATGAGGAGTTGTCCAAAAAATATGGCGTTGAGCAGTTGACCGCGGCCATGATGGGTGGTATAGAATGTGGTAAGTGTCACTATTAAGAATTAAAGGAAGATAATCTCAGATATATCGTATGGCATCAAACAAAAAATATTGGAAAAGTGAAGCGGAGTTGAATCCGAACGATTCCATTGTTGAGACGCTAAGACAAAACGAATTTACAGAACAGATCCCCGTTGATGAGTTTTTGGGTGACAAGGAAAACTTGTCCGCTTCAAATACCAACAGAAGGGACTTTCTGAAATATGTTGGGTTCAGTACAGCTGCGGCAGCGGTTGCTGCATGTGAAGGGCCGGTCCACAAGTCCATACCCTACGTGGTACAGCCGGACAATATTGTTCCGGGGGTGGCCAACTATTACGCGACCACTATTGCGGATGGTTTTGATTTTGCCAGTGTTTTGGTGAAAACAAGGGAAGGAAGACCTATAAAGATTGAAAATAACACCGATGCCAAGGTGAATGGAAGTGCCAATGCAAGGGTTCAGGCCTCTGTGTTGACGCTATATGATAGCAAGAGGGTTCAGGGGCCAAGTGCCAATGGTGAGCCTGTGGAGTGGAAGGTGTTGGATGCTACGGTAAAAGCGAAGTTGGGTAGTTTGAAAGGTTCTAACCGACAAATTGTTTTGTTGACCCAAACCTATGCAAGCCCATCTACCGATAAATTGATTGCCGAGTTCAAGGAAGCTTATGGTGAAAATGTGAACCACGTGGTTTACGATGCCATTTCTGAAGACGCTGCACTCAACGCATTCAATGAGGCCTATGGTGAACGTGCCTTGGCTGATTACGATTTTGAAAAAGCAGAATTGATTGTTTCCTTCGGGGCTGATTTCTTAGGAGATTGGCAAGGAGGAGGATATGATAGTGGATACGCCAAAGGACGTGTGCCCAAACATGGGAAAATGTCCAGGCACATTCAATTGGAGTCCAATATGTCTTTGTCCGGAGCCAATGCGGATAAACGTTATCCCATGACTCCCACCCAACAAAAAATTGCCTTGGCCAAGTTGTATGGCAAATTGAACGGCAGTAGTGTTGGTGGAGGTACTTCTGATGTGGATGAGGCTGTGGATAAGGTTGCTTCCGAGTTGAAAAAAGCAGGAAGCAAAGCTGTTGTGGTTACAGGACTTAATGATGTAAATGCGCAGACTGTTGTCTTGGCCATCAATAAATTATTGGCCAGTGAAGCTTTTGATGCGGAGAACCCAAGATATGTTCGTCAAGGTGATACGGCCAAAGTAGGCAAGTTGATTGCCGATATGAATGCCGGTCGTGTTGGAGCTTTGATTATGGACGGGGTGAATCCTGTGTACACATTGCCAAATGCTGATGAGTTCGTATCCGGACTTGAGAAGGTTGATGTTTCCGTGGCATTTGCTTTCAATAATGATGAAACCGCCCAAGCGGCTGGTTATGTAGCTGCTGCTTCCCATTACTTGGAGTCTTGGGGAGATGCGCAATTCAGAAAAGGACAATACACTTTAATGCAACCTGCCATCCGACAGTTGTTTGATACTAGACAGTTTCAAACCGCTTTGTTGACTTGGATGGGTAGTGAAAAAACATATTATGATTACATTAAGGAAACTTGGAGCACAGATATTCTTCAAGGAGGGTCTTGGAACAAGGCGCTTCAGGATGGGGTTTTTGTAGCTTCTGCTCCTGTTGCCCAAGAAGAGGGTGCTGTTGCAGCTTCGCAAGCTGAGGTGGAAGAAGCAGAAGGTGAATCCACAGTGGTTCCCATTGCATCCGCAATTCGCTCCTTGGTGAATGCTACCAGTACCGGAACGGAATTGGTGCTATATTCCAAAGTAGGTATGGGTGATGGTCGTCAAGCCAATAACCCATGGTTGCAAGAGTTTCCTGATCCTATTTCCAGGGTTTCTTGGGACAACTATGTGACCGTTTCCAAAGCCGATGCCGAAAAATGGGAGGTTGAAAACAAAATGGTTGCCGATGGTGGAGTGAATGGTAGTTACGTGAACCTTACCGTGGACGGAAAAGTATTGGAAAACGTTCCTGTAATCGTACAGCCTGGTCAGGCAGTAGGTACCGTGGGACTTTCTTTTGGATATGGTAAAAAAGCCGGAATGCAGTCTGAAATGGCCACGGGGGTAAATGCTTACGCTTTGTATTCCAATTTTTCAGATGTACAGTCCGTAACCATTGAAAAAGTGGGTGGAGAGCATGAATTTGCTTGTATCCAGTCGCAAAAAACATTGATGGGTAGAGGGGATATCATCAAGGAAACCACCTTGGAAATCTTCAATACTAAAGACCATGCAGAATGGAATCATATGCCACATGTTTCATTGAACCACAATGAAATCCCTGTGACTTCTCCAGATGCCGACCTTTGGGATGAGTTCGATCGTTCCATTGGGCACCACTTTAACTTGTCCATCGACTTGAATGCTTGTACAGGATGTGGGGCTTGTGTTATAGCTTGTCATGCTGAAAACAACGTTCCGGTTGTGGGTAAAGCGGAGATGCGTCGTTCACGGGACATGCACTGGTTGAGAATCGATAGATATTACTCTTCAGAGGAGACCTTTGAGCAGGATAATGAGAAGAAGGATGGAATGGATGGTCTTTGGGGTGAAAAAGGTTCCTTAGGCGGATTCAGGGAGATGGAAGATCCATCTGCCAATCCTCAGGTAGCCTTCCAGCCGGTAATGTGCCAGCACTGTAACCACGCACCTTGTGAAACAGTTTGTCCGGTTGCGGCCACGTCGCACAGTAGGCAAGGTCAAAACCATATGGCCTACAACCGTTGTGTGGGTACTAGATATTGTGCCAACAACTGTCCGTATAAAGTACGTCGATTCAACTGGTTCTTGTACAACAACAATGACGAGTTCGATTTCAATATGAACAATGACTTGGGCAAAATGGTCATCAACCCAGACGTGAACGTTCGTTCAAGAGGGGTGATGGAAAAATGCTCGATGTGTATCCAAATGACACAAAAGACCATTTTGGATGCCAAGCGAGATGGACGAGTCATCAAGGATGGTGAGTTCCAGACAGCCTGTTCTGCGGCATGTAGCAGTGGAGCCATGGTATTTGGAGACATCAACGACAATGAAAGTAAGGTTGCCAAGTTGAAGGAAGATGATAGAATGTACCACTTATTGGAGCATGTGGGTACAAAACCCAATGTGTTCTATCATGTTAAGGTAAGAAACACCAACGAGGCGTAATCAATAAAAAGAAGTAACTAGAAGATAAATTATGGCGTCGCATTACGAAGCACCTATTCGAAAGCCCTTAGTACTTGGAGACAAAGGATACCACGATGTAACCGTGGACATTGCCCGTCCGGTAGAGGGAAAGGCCAATAAACAATGGTGGATTGTCTTTACCATTGCCCTTGTGGCATTCCTTTGGGGTCTAGGATGTATCATTTACACCATTTCCACTGGTATTGGGGTTTGGGGTCTTAACCGAACCGTGAACTGGGCCTGGGACATCACCAACTTTGTATGGTGGGTGGGTATTGGTCACGCAGGAACCCTGATTTCGGCGGTACTGTTGTTGTTCCGTCAAAAGTGGAGAATGGCGATCAACCGTTCCGCGGAGGCGATGACCATCTTCTCGGTAGTGCAGGCAGGTTTGTTCCCGATCATCCACATGGGTCGTCCATGGTTGGGGTATTGGGTACTTCCCATCCCTAACCAATTCGGTTCCCTTTGGGTGAACTTCAACTCACCTTTGCTTTGGGACGTATTTGCGATTTCAACCTACCTTTCTGTATCATTGGTATTCTGGTGGACAGGGCTACTGCCTGACTTCGCCATGATCCGCGATAGAGCGGTAAAACCTTTCCAAAAGAAAATATACAGCCTGTTGAGCTTCGGTTGGACAGGTAGAGCCAAAGACTGGCAACGTTTCGAGGAAGTTTCCTTGGTATTGGCTGGTTTGGCAACACCTTTGGTACTTTCTGTACACACCATAGTATCGTTTGACTTTGCTACTTCGGTAATTCCAGGATGGCACACCACCATTTTCCCACCGTACTTCGTTGCTGGTGCGATTTTCTCTGGATTTGCCATGGTGAACACGCTTTTGATCATCATGCGTAAAGTGTGTAACCTTGAAGCGTATATCACTGTACAACATATTGAGTTGATGAACATCGTAATCATGATCACAGGTTCCATCGTTGGATGTGCCTATATCACGGAGTTGTTCATTGCTTGGTACTCAGGGGTTGAGTACGAACAATATGCCTTCTTGAACAGGGCTACAGGGCCTTACTGGTGGGCTTACTGGTCCATGATGACCTGTAACGTGTTCTCTCCCCAGTTCATGTGGTTCAAAAAATTGCGTACCAGTATCATGTTCTCTTTCTTTATCTCTATCGTGGTAAACATAGGGATGTGGTTTGAGCGTTTCGTGATCATTGTTACCTCATTGCATAGGGATTACCTGCCATCCTCTTGGACGATGTTCTCCCCAACCTTTGTGGATATCGGAATCTTCATCGGAACCATTGGATTCTTCTTTGTATTGTTCCTATTGTATTCCAGAACCTTCCCTGTAATTGCCCAGGCGGAAGTGAAGTCCATTTTGAAATCATCAGGGGAAAAGTACAAGAAGCTTAGGGATGCTGGAAAACCATTGTATGAAATGCCGGCTAAAGGTGGCTCTAAAAAGGTAGAGGCTCCTAAAGCTGAAGCAAAAGAGGTCGATCCAAAACAAGTTTCATCCCTGTTGGAAGCTATCGGCACATTCGACCCTGAAACGGATACTGCGGATGACTTGAAAAAGGTCAAAGGTATTGGTCCACAAATGGAGGAAGCCTTGAACCAGATAGGCATCCATACCTTTGCACAGGTAAGTAAAATGACCGAAAAAGAATATGATCTGTTGGATTCCATTACCGGTTCCTTCCCAGGAAGGGCACAACGTGATGATTGGGCAGGTCAAGCAAAAAAATTAAACGATAAGAAATAGTTATGGCATCAAAAGTTATTCAGGCACTTTACCACGATGACGATGTGTTGATGCATGCCGTAAAGAAAGTGAGGGCAGAGCACCATCATATAGAGGAAGTATATACCCCTTTCCCAGTTCACGGTTTGGACAAGGCCATGGGATTGGCAGATACGCGAATTGCGATCACTTCCTTCATGTATGGCTGTTTGGGATTGACCGTTGCCATTGTGATGATGAACTACATCATGATTGAGGATTGGCCCCAAGATATTGGAGGAAAGCCCAGCTTTAGCTATTTGGAAAATATGCCCGCCTTTGTTCCGATCATGTTCGAGTTGACGGTTTTCTTCGCGGCTCACTTGATGGTAATCACCTTTTACCTAAGAAGTAAAATGTGGCCCTTCAAAAAAGCAGAAAACCCAGACAAACGTACTACGGATGACCATTTTTTGATGGAAATTGGAGTGCACGACAATGAAAAGGAGTTGACCGATTTGTTGTGGGAAACAGGAGCGGTGGAAATAAAAGTTACAGAAAAGGAGTCTTAATACTATGAAACTACTAGGTAAAATAAGTGTTGTATTGGCCGTGGTGTTGTTTGTTGCTGCTTGCGCTGACAAAAACAGACCAAACTACCAATTTATGCCAAATATGTACGAAGGCGTAGGATATGAAACCTATCAAGGAGTGGATAATGGACTGTTCCCTGAAGGAACGGAAGCCATGTTGCCTGTGGAAGGAACCATTTCAAGAGGGTACATGCCCTATGAGTTCGAAAATACTCCTGAAGGAAAAGAACTGGCCAGATTGAACACAAGTCCATTGGATTCTCTGAACATGGAGGAAAATCTGACGGCTGGGGCAGAATTGTATGCCATTTACTGCGCTGTGTGCCATGGACCTAAAGGAGATGGACAAGGGAATTTGGTGAAACGTGAAAAAATATTGGGTGTTCCCAGCTACGGTGATGCGGCACGAAACATTACCGTGGGCACCACGTACCATGCCATTTACTATGGATTGAATTCCATGGGCTCCTATGCATCTCAGTTCGCCAATGAAGAAGAGATGTGGCAGGTGTCAGAATACGTGATGAAGTTAAAGGAGGACCTAACAAAATAATTGGATAAGAGTAAACTATGTACACCTTTTCAAACAGACTTAAAATAGGATCTTTCATTGCCATGGGGCTTGGAGTTATTTTCTTGGCCATTGGTTTTCTATCGGCTCCATCAACAGTGGAAGAGGCAAAAGCCATTGTGGCTGCCCATGATGATGGCCACGGAGGTGGTCACGGACAAGAGGCTGTAAGCCATGGAGGTGATCAAGGCCATGGGGAAAGTGCCGCACACGGCGCAGAAGCTTCACATGATGAAGGACATGATGCCGCTCATGATGAGCATTTGTTGCACCAACTACAGAACAAGCCATGGGCCGCACTGTATGTAGCTGCTTTCTTTTTCTTTATGATTGCTTTGGGAGTATTGGCCTTCTACGCCATACAACGCGCCGCACAAGCCGGTTGGTCTCCCTTGTTGTTTAGGGTCATGGAAGGAATTACTTCATATTTGGTGCCTGGAGGTATCATCGTATTTGTGATTTTGGTATTGTCCGTAATGCACATGAACCATATGTTCGTGTGGATGGATGCCGATGTTGTGGCACACGATAAACTATTACAAGGAAAAGCAGGGTATTTGAACCCAACCTTCTTCTTGGTAAGGGCCGCTATATTTTTGGGTGGATGGATTTTTTATCGTGAATATTCCAGAAAACTTTCTTTGGCTCAGGATGAGTCCGATGATAACAGCAACTTTGTAAAGAACTTTAGATGGTCTGCCGGATTCTTGGTATTCTATCTCGTTACCGAATCCATGATGTCCTGGGATTGGATCATGAGTTTGGACCCACACTGGTTCAGTACCCTTTTCGGATGGTATGTATTTGCCAGTATGTTCGTTTCAGGAATCACTGTGATTGCCATGGTGACCATTTACCTGAAATCCAAAGGATACTTGGAGCAAGTGAACAATAGCCACATCCACGATTTGGCCAAGTTCATGTTCGGTATCAGTATTTTCTGGACCTATCTGTGGTTTGCCCAGTTTATGTTGATTTGGTACGCCAACATTCCAGAAGAGGTTACGTACTACGTGGCGCGTTTCCAAGATTTTAAACTGCCGTTCTTTGCCATGTTGGTCATGAACTTTGTGTTCCCATTGTTGGTGTTGATGAACAGCGACTACAAGCGGGTCAATTGGTTTGTGATTATGGCAGGTATTGTGGTATTGGCCGGACACTATTTGGATGTCTTCAATATGGTTATGCCTGCCACGGTAGGGGATCAATGGTATATTGGATTGCCAGAAATAGGAGGTATATTGTTCTTTGGAGGGTTATTTGTGTACTGGGTGTTCAACACCTTGACCAAAGCGCCATTGCAACCAAAGCGCAATCCATTTATTGAGGAAAGTAGACATTTTCATTATTAATACGATTTAAGTCTTAGATAAGTATACAATGACTGCATTATTAACATTGACTGTTTTAGTACTGGTGGCGATTGCGATATGGCAAATGACCAAGATTTTCGAATTGTCCCAACTTAAAACAGAGAAGGCCGAGATAGCAAACGATACAGATAACAAATACAACGGGTATCTTTTGTTTGCATTCCTGATATTCATCTACGGAATCACCATTTTCAGTTTTGCAAAATATACAAAGGTACTGTTGCCTGAGGCTTCATCCGCTCATGGTGGTGAATACGACCAATTGATGTGGGTGTCTTTTGCGATTATTTTCTTTGTTCAGTTTATCACACAGGCTTTGTTGCATTATTTTGGGTACAAATACCGTGGCGAAGAAGGAAAAAAGGCCTTGTTCTATGCAGATAACGACCGTTTGGAGTTCATTTGGACCATTATCCCAGTGGTTGTTTTGGCCGGATTGATTCTTTGGGGATTGTACACGTGGACCAACATCATGGATGTCAACGATGAGGACGACCCCTTGATTGTTGAGCTTTATGCCCAGCAGTTTAACTGGACAGCCAGATATGGAGGCGATGACAATGTTTTAGGTGATGCAAGTGTACGACTTATAGATATTGATAGAGCAAATGTCTTGGGATTGGATGAATCTGACCCAAATGGCGATGATGATATTATTGTAAAGGAATTGCATTTGCCCGTAGGAAGAAAAGTGAACTTTATGATGCGTTCACAAGACGTATTGCACTCAGCATATATGCCACACTTTAGGGCACAAATGAACTGTGTGCCAGGTATGATTACACAATTCTCGTTCACGCCTACTGTTACTACGGAAGAAATGCGTTTGAACCCTGACGTAGTGGATAAGGTAAAAAGAACCAATGCCATCAGAGCGGAATGGGCGGCAGAAGGAAGACCGGATTCCGACCCATGGGAGTTCGATTATGTATTGCTTTGCAACAAAATTTGCGGAAAATCACACTATAATATGCAGATGAAGATTATAGTGGAGACCGAAGAGGAGTTCAACAAATGGATGGCGGAACAGACTACATTCAAACAAACTGTAGCTCCCGCAGAATAATTTAGGCTAGGAAAGAAACCATAACAAAACTTAAGAAGATTATGTCAGCTACCGGACACGACGAACACGGACACGAAGATCACGGGCATCATCATAAAGAGACCTTTATCACCAAATACATCTTTAGTCAAGACCATAAGATGATTTCCAAGCAGTACCTGATAACAGGTCTGATTATGGGATTCATCGGTATAGCTATGTCGCTGTTGTTTAGAATGCAATTGGCATGGCCAGGGGAATCCTTCCCAATCTTTGAGGCCCTACTTGGAAAGTGGGCGCCTGATGGGGTCATGGATGCCGATATTTACTTGGCATTGGTTACCATTCACGGTACCATCATGGTATTCTTTGTGCTTACCGCTGGATTGAGTGGTACCTTCAGTAACTTATTGATTCCTTTGCAGATTGGCGCTAGGGATATGGCTTCCGGTTTCTTGAATATGGTTTCATACTGGTTGTTCTTCCTGTCTTCTGTGATCATGGTAATTTCCCTGTTTGTTGAAGCTGGACCAGCTGCAGCAGGTTGGACCATTTATCCGCCCTTGAGCGCCTTACCAATGGCGCAACCCGGTTCTGGTATGGGGATGACCCTTTGGTTGGTTTCCATGGCCATATTCATTGCTTCCTCGTTGTTGGGTTCATTGAACTATATCGTAACTGTTATCAATCTGAGGACCAAAGGGATGTCAATGACTCGTTTGCCATTGACCATCTGGGCGTTCTTTGTAACAGCGGTTATCGGGGTGATTTCATTCCCAGTTCTTCTTTCAGCAGCTTTGTTACTGATTATGGACCGAAGCTTCGGAACATCGTTCTTCCTATCTGATATCTTTATCCAAGGTGAGGTATTGCACTATCAAGGAGGATCACCTGTATTGTACGAACACTTATTCTGGTTCTTGGGGCACCCGGAGGTATACATCGTTATTTTACCTGCCATGGGAATTGTTTCCGAAGTAATGGCTGTAAATGCACGTAAGCCTATTTTTGGATACCGTGCCATGATTGCTTCCATTTTGGCCATTGCGTTCCTTTCTACCATTGTATGGGGACACCATATGTTCATCTCAGGAATGAACCCATTCTTAGGCTCTGTATTTACATTTACAACTCTTTTGATTGCGATTCCATCAGCGGTTAAAGCCTTTAACTGGATTACGACCCTTTGGAAAGGTAATCTACAATTAAACCCAGGTATGTTATTCTCCATCGGAATGGTGTCTACCTTTATTACTGGGGGTCTTACAGGTATTATTTTGGGTGACAGTACTTTGGACATCAACGTTCACGATACCTATTTTGTAGTGGCCCACTTCCATCTGGTAATGGGTATATCTGCACTTTATGGATTGTTTGCTGGTGTATATCACTGGTTCCCCAAGATGTTCCAAGGACGAATGATGAACAAGAATTTAGGATATGTCCATTTTTGGGTAACGGCCATTGGTTCCTATGGAATCTTCTTCCCCATGCACTTTGTGGGAATGGCAGGTGTTCCAAGACGTTACTATCAGAACACTGCGTTCCCAATGTTTGATGATTTAACGAACATTCAGGTGTTAATGACCGTGTTTGCCATCATCACTGCGGGTGTACAATTGGTATTTGCCTATAACTTTATCATTAGTATATTCTACGGTAAAAAAGGTCCGCAAAACCCATGGAAAGCCAACACCTTGGAGTGGACAACCCCACAAGAACACATGCACGGAAACTGGCCTGGAGCCATTCCACATGTGACCCGTTGGGCTTACGATTACAGTAAGACCTACGAAAATGGGGAGTACATTATACCGGGACAGGATTTTGTTCCGCAGAACATACCGCTTCAGGAAAACGAAGAAGAACTCAACCACTAAGGTTACATCATAAAATAGAGGCCCATCCAAACGGATGGGCTTTTTTGATTGTATGATATTGAATCACAAGAGTTAGCAACAATTATAATATCTTTAAGGCACAGAACCCCAAAAAGTAAAACCGTGAAAAAAATAGTAGTCTTAGTTCTGTTCATTTTTCCCATATTAATTCAAGCACAGCGCAAACCGCGTATAAAAGGAAGCCGAATCGTAACCCAAGTCAATGAAGAGCTTCCTCCGTTCAATGCTATAATTTTAAATGACAATCTCGATATTGTACTGAAGAAATCCTTCGGGCCGGGGTATGAGGTCGTTGCCGATGATAACCTTATCGATATCCTCAAGTTTGATGTGCAAGATGGTACTTTGTTGATCAGTTCCTATTACGATGTTACCGCTAAGAAGCAATTGGACATTACCGTAAATTATGTGGATTTAAGGGCAATAACTTTAAAAGACGGCAGTATTCTTTCCCATGATAGTATTGAAAGTGATGAACTGTTCGTGGATGGATTCAATAATACAAAGCTCGATATTAAAGCCAATGTGGGGGTCATGGACATTAACTTGGAAGATACCAGTCATGGGGATTTTAATGTGGATGTGGATAGCTTGAATATCACCATGGGACATAGGTCGGAAGCATACATCTATGCGGTAAACGAAGTGAGCTTGGTAGATTTGGAAGACAATGCTTCATTGACCCTGGAGGGAACTTCGAATGGAATTCAGGCACGGTTGGTCGGAAATGCCAAATATAAGGGTGAAACCATGGAAGTAGGAACCGTTAAGATGGTTTTGGAAAGCAATACCAGTGCGAGAATCTACGCTCATGGGGAACTTGAACTCAGTGCCAAAGGAGATTCCAGAACATACCTCTACGGTACCCCGAAAATCACAATCCATGAATTTCTGGATACTTCCCAACTCATCAAAAAACAAGAATAAGTTTACTGGGCAATTGGTGCAGTAAGGCAATGCTCTGGTATACCAAAGCCGTCCACCAAGACCTCAATATGGGGTCGTAGTTCGGTGGATAGACGTTCTATCCGTTGGCGTATCGCCTTGGATTTTGTACTCCCCAAATAACCCTGTTCCAAATACCATCGAGCATCCAAGTGTATCTGTTGCAAAGCATGGAGTGTACCCAACTTTTCCAAAAGATTCCTATAGGTCTCATCCTGTACCGTGGCGCAAAATTCAGAAAAAGTGGAGTAGGCCAATTCGGTACTGTAGGCCTTTCCCAAGGCCAATAAATGGGTTTGCACCTTTAAGAATGCTTGATACGAAGGCACTCCTTTTTTGATATAACCACGAATCCGCATGGCCAAGGTATAGGTCAATCTACGAGTTCGGTAATTAAAGGCATGTTTGTGGAATTTTGGGTTGTACAAGTGTTCGGCATCCACCTTATTGGAATACAGCGGATTGATGGCCGTTAATTTGTCCGAAAGTTGGCTTTGCAGCAATTTCAGCACTGATGTGAACCCAGCACTGTTGAATTCCGCCTTAAAATCAGATAATATACCTTTGGCGGCCAGTTGCAGGAGCACGGTATTGTCGCCTTCGAATGTGGTAAAGATATCCACATCCCCCTTGAGGTCAGCAATCCGGTTTTCCAGTAAATAACCCTTTCCGCCACAGGCCTCCCTGCATTCTTGGATGGTGTCATTGGCAAACCAGGTGATCACTGATTTAAGGCCCGCCACTTGGGTTTCAATCTGTCGTTTGTCAGGTTGGGAATTATCACTATAGCGTTTCATTATTTCTTCCAAGGCAACGTGGTAGACATAAGCGCTGGCTATGGCTGGCGTAAGTCGAAGTTGATGGGTGGGGTAGTCCATGATCAAATCCTCTTGAATTTTGATGCTATCGTTGAATTGTCTACGGTTCAAAGCATGCTTAACGGCTATGGCTAAGGCCATCTTGGCACCCCCCAAAGCCCCACGGGCTACGCAAATGCGTCCACCTACCAACGTGCTCAGCATGGTGAAAAAACGTTTGTTAGGATTTTTTATCGATGAAAAATATTGACCGTCTGAAGTGATTTCTCCGTACTTGTCCAAAAGATTTTCTCGGGGCACACTTATAGTGTTGAACCAAATTTTCCCATTGTCCACTCCATTTAACCCGAGTTTGTAGCCATTGTCCTCAATGGTGATACCTTTGAGTAGTTCATGTTTTTCGTTCCGTAAAGGCACCAAGATGGCATGTACCCCTTCATTTTTTCCATTCACGATAAGCTGGGCAAAAACGGTGGCAATTTTGGAATGCAGCGCATTGCCAATATACTCTTTGTTGTCATTCTTGCCTGGAGTATGGATGATGATGGAGTCCGTGGTAGTGTCGTAGGTAGCAGTAGTTTTTATACCCCTTACGTTAGAGCCGTGCCCCGTCTCGGTCATGGCAAAACAACCGAGTAGGTTGGTTTTCCCGGCATCGGATAAATATTGGTCATGATGTTTTTTGGTGCCTAATTTTTGGATACTTCCCCCAAAAAGTCCAAACTGTACCCCAAATTTTACCGCAAGGCTACCGTCCACAAACATTAAATGCTCAAATATGGCGGCATAGGCGGGCATATTATCCGTACCCCCATATTCAGGGGGATAAGCCATGGCACCGTATCCCTTTTCACCCAAAAGCGCTACTTGTTTCAAGATTGTGCTCCTAAATTCTTCCTTGTTTCTTCGGATGTCCCACGTAAAGGATGGGTGTTTCAAAAACTGCCGAAATTCATCCACAACCGTTGCGTGATTTCCTTTTAGGATGATGTCCAGAATGTTGGCGTCGTATAGATCCGAAGTCTTTTCATGGACCACCTCAACATCAAACAAATGGTTGTAGTGGTTGGGCTGTATGCCCAAATTAATTTCGATATGCTTTAAGTGATCATTGAACGTAATGGCATCACTGCGTGTTTGGGTCAAACGTTTGCTCAAAGATGCCAAAGGATAAGTGTCACTTTCCACGAGTTTTACCCCAGAGCTGGCAATGGTATGTTTCCATGATTTTATCTCTTGGTCCTTGGGTGGATTTTCCCTGTTGAGCCAATGATTAAGCTGCTTTTTTTCCGAGGGGTCCAAAGAGGTGTCATCAGCAATGCTTTTCTCCACCACAGAAATTTCAGAAGCCGATAATAAATCATCTGACCAAATCACGTAGAAAAAAGGAATGTATTGTAGGATTCCCAAGGAGTAATCTGTTGTCACCATTGTATTTTGGGTTAAGACGGGGTTATTTTGTTTTCTATGTATCTAAGGTAAGGTTTAGTTTTTTAAGAAGGATTCGGCAAATCATTTTGGATGAATTGCTTTCTGCCTCATGGGGTTTTCAACTATATTTGTTAAGCAATGAATGAAAATTTAGATCCAACGGCCCATAATTTTTCCCAAGAGGAGCTCGATATCGAAAGGGCATTGCGCCCGGTTACATTCGATGATTTTACCGGGCAGGCCCAAGTTTTGGAAAACCTTAAGGTTTTTGTGCAGGCTGCCAATCTTAGGAATGAAGCCTTGGACCATACCCTTTTCCATGGCCCCCCGGGATTGGGAAAAACTACCTTGGCCCATATTTTGGCCAATGAACTTGGCGTGGGAATCAAAGTAACCTCAGGCCCTGTGTTGGACAAGCCCGGCGATTTAGCGGGCCTGTTGACCAATTTGGAGGAGAGGGACGTACTCTTTATTGATGAAATCCACAGGTTGAGTCCCATTGTGGAGGAATACCTATACTCGGCCATGGAGGATTATAAAATTGATATCATGATTGAAACCGGTCCCAATGCAAGGACCGTTCAAATTAATTTGAGTCCCTTCACCTTGATAGGAGCCACCACACGATCTGGATTGCTCACGGCACCCATGCGGGCAAGGTTCGGTATCCAGAGTCGATTGGAATATTACAATACAGAACTTCTCTCTACCATTGTGGAACGAAGCGCGGAAATCTTAAAAGTACCTATAACACAGGAAGCGGCCATTGAAATTGCAGGACGGAGTAGGGGGACACCCAGGATTTGCAATGCCCTCTTACGCAGGGTGCGGGATTTTGCCCAAATAAAGGGAAATGGCAATATCGATTTGGGAATTTCCCAGTTTAGCCTCAAGGCCTTGAATGTAGATGCACATGGTTTGGATGAAATGGACAATAAGATTTTGAGCACCATTATTGATAAATTCAAGGGAGGACCCGTCGGAATCACAACCTTGGCCACGGCAGTTTCCGAAAGTGCCGAGACCATTGAGGAGGTGTACGAACCATTTCTGATTCAGCAGGGTTTCATCATGCGGACACCACGAGGACGAGAGGTCACCGAGTTGGCCTATAAACACTTGGGAAGGATAAAAGGAGGAACCCAAGGAGGACTTTTTTGATTTGACTCCAAAAACCAAACATACCACATTGATCAAAACCGAAGCCAAGCGCCTCGGTTTTTTGTCTTGCGGCATTTCCAAAGCACAATTTTTGGAAGAGGAAGCCCCCCGATTGGAAAAATGGCTCAAGGCCAACAAGCATGGAGAGATGAAGTATATGGAAAATCATTTCGACAAGCGTTTGGACCCGACCAAGCTTGTGGAAGGGTCAAAATCCGTTATCTCTTTACTGTTGAATTATTTCCCCTCAGAACAGCAAAACCCGGATTCCTATAAAATTTCCAAGTATGCCTATGGAACCGATTATCACTTTGTGATAAAGGACAAGCTCAAAAGCCTTTTGCATTTTATTCAGGATGAAATCGGGGAGGTCCATGGAAGGGCCTTTGTGGATTCCGCACCTGTCTTGGATAAGGCATGGGCCGCCCGTAGTGGTTTGGGGTGGATAGGCAAGCATAGTAATCTACTGACACAGCAAGTTGGCTCGTTTTATTTTATAGCGGAACTTATTGTGGATTTGGATTTGGAATACGATGCACCAACAACGGATCATTGCGGTACGTGTACGGCTTGTATCGACGCTTGTCCTACTGAGGCCATTGTGGAACCCTATGTGGTGGATGGCAGTAAATGTATTTCCTATTTTACCATTGAGCTCAAAGACCAAATTCCTACTGAATTCAAGGGGAAGATGGATGATTGGATGTTTGGCTGCGATGTATGCCAAGATGTTTGTCCGTGGAACCGTTTTTCAAAACCGCACAAGGAACCCCTTTTTGACCCCGACCCCCAATTGTTGTCCATGACCAAAAAAGATTGGGAGGAAATTACTGAAGATGTGTTCAGGAAGCTGTTTAAAAAATCTCCAGTAAAGCGCACGAAGTATAGCGGTCTTCAGCGAAATGTTAAGTTTTTAAAACCCTAGAGGTTAACTATAACGTTTTCGTTTTGAAGCAAGGTCAATTTAGAGTTGACTTTCTTCAGTGGAATAATTAAAAAGACTATATTGAATTGGATTCATATTGAGAAATCCTTAAAATTTGAGTCATGTTTTTAATGGGTTGAAAATTTTTGATTTTCAAACACCATGCTTTTCAAACCAAACAACACACAGGATGAAGATTATAAAACCCCGTTTAAGTTTTTGGCAAATATTCAATATGAATGTTGGCTTTTTGGGAATCCAGTACAGTTTTGGACTTCAACAGAGCGCAATAAACCCCATTTTTCTTTTCTTGGGGGCCAAAGAAGAAATTTTACCCATTTTAAATATTGCTGGTCCGGTCACGGGGTTGATTGTTCAACCTATCATTGGGGCCATTTCAGATAAAACATGGTCGCCAAGATGGGGAAGAAGAAAGCCTTTTTTCTTGATAGGGGCTGTTTTGGGCAGTCTGTGCCTGTTTGCTTTTCCATTGAGCCCGGCCCTGTGGTTTGCCGTAGGCCTTTTGTGGATTTTGGATGTAGGCAACAATATGGCCATGGAACCGTATCGGGCCTTTGTTGGGGATAAGCTTCCAGATGCTCAGTTGAGCATTGGCTACCAAATGCAAAGTTTGTTTGTAGGAGCTGGTATTCTATTGGCCAACGCATCTATTTTTTTATTTCAAGATTGGTTTGGTGGAGGACAGGAAATAGAAGGTGCCGTTCCCAAATGGTTGTATTATTCCTTCTTTATTGGCTCGTTTTTGTCTATAGTCACCATATTGTGGTCGGTTTTAAAGACTCCGGAGATACCGCCTTCCGATGAAGAATTGGCAGAAATCAATAGGCACAAGTCTTTGCCTTTTATGGAACGTTTTAAAACCCCGTTTGTGGAAATATCACATGCGGTGAAGGAAATGCCCCAGTTTATGTGGCGATTGTCTGCCGTATATCTGTTTCAGTGGTATGCCCTGTTCGTGTATTGGCAGTTTATAACCCCATTGTTCAGGACAACCATGGGTTTCGATACATCGGAAGCTGCAGCTCAAGCGGCAAAAATGAGTACCACCTATAACATTGTTACTGCCGTAGTGGCATTGATTTTGGTTCCGTTGACCATGCGATTTGGAGGAAAGAAAATTTATGCATTAAGCTTGGCAGGAACCGCGATAGCCTTGTTTGCGATTCCCAATATTCAAGACCCGGTTCACGTATTGTATCCCATGGTGCTGTTCGGCATCGGTTGGGCGGCCATGATGGGGATTCCCTATAGCATGGTGTCCAAAATTGTTCCTCAAGAGCGACGCGGGGTGTACATGGGTATCTTAAACATGATGATTGTAATCCCAATGGGTATCCAAACATTGACATTCGGTCCCATTTTTAAAAATTTACTCGGGGCAAACTCTGTCAACGCCATGTTGTTTGCAGGCGGATGTTTTGTTATGGCTTCCCTTTTGGCCATGCGCCTTAACATTCCCAAGAACAAGCGGGATTCTGAATTGGATATTGAAATGCCTTGAGTCTGCCCTTATGTGAAGTTCCATTTTACAGGGGTTTCAAGGATTATATTAAAATTGATGGATAGGGACTTTCCAAAACCAAGGAATCCCCTAACTTTACCCATTCATTTTTCACTATATGAGCAAGGAAAAACAAAGACGGGAAGCACTATTGTACCATGCTAAACCACAGCCTGGAAAAATAAAAATAGTACCTACAAAGCCCTATTCCACGCAACGGGATTTAGCACTGGCCTACTCCCCTGGAGTGGCAGAACCTTGTCTGGAAATAGAAAAGAACAAGGACGATGTATACAAATACACCGCCAAAGGAAATATTGTGGCCGTGATTTCCAATGGAACGGCCGTATTGGGGTTGGGCAACATTGGCCCAGAAGCCTCAAAGCCCGTGATGGAGGGGAAAAGCCTTCTCTTTAAAATTTTTGCGGATATTGATGGGATTGATATTGAATTGGACACGGAGGATGTGGATAAATTTATTGAAACCGTAAAGACCATTGCCCCCACCTTTGGTGGCATCAACTTGGAAGATATTAAAGCACCAGAGGCGTTCGAAATAGAAAGACGCCTTAAGGAAGAATTGGACATTCCCGTAATGCATGATGATCAGCATGGTACTGCCATAATTTCTGCTGCAGCCTTGCTGAATGCCATTGAGTTGACCAACAAGAAAATTGATGAAGTAAGAATTGTGGTCAGCGGTGCCGGTGCTGCCGCGGTTTCCTGTACAAAACTTTACAAAGCTTTTGGGGCCAGCGCCAAGAACATTGTTATGCTGGATAGTAAAGGGGTTATCCGGAGCGATAGGGAAAATTTAAGTGGGGAGAAACTGGAGTTTGCCACAGATCGCAAAATTGACACATTGGAAGAGGCCATGAAGGATGCGGATGTCTTTATTGGCCTATCCATTGCCAATATAGTAACTCCAAAAATGCTTAAATCCATGGCAAAGGACCCCATTGTTTTTGCCATGGCCAATCCAAATCCAGAGATTGCTTACGATTTGGCCTGCAAGACCCGAAAAGATGTTATAATGGCCACTGGGCGTTCCGATCATCCCAATCAAGTGAACAACGTCCTTGGATTTCCATTCATTTTTAGAGGGGCGTTGGATGTACGCGCCACCAAAATCAATGAAGAAATGAAGATGGCTGCCGTGAGGGCATTGGCCGATCTTACCCGTGAGCCTGTTCCTGAACAAGTAAACATAGCATACGATGCCACACGTTTGGCCTTTGGAAAAGAATATATTATCCCGAAACCTTTTGACCCAAGACTGATTACCACCATTCCTTTGGCTGTGGCCAAAGCGGCTATGGAAAGTGGGGTGGCCAAAGCACCTATTCAGGATTGGGACAGGTATGAGGAAGAACTCTATCAAAGATCGGGCAACGATAACAAGGTGGTAAGACTACTTCATAATAGGGCCAAAGTAAACCCAAAGCGAATTGTTTTTGCTGAAGCTGAATTGTTGGATGTAATGAAAGCTGCCCAAATAGTTTATGAGGAAGGCATTGCAGAGCCCATTCTATTGGGGCACAGGGAGACTATTGAAAACCTTAAAAGAGAACTCGATTTTGATGCCGAAGTGACTATTATTGATCCTCGTTCCGATGAATCCAAGGAATTGCGGACCAAGTATGCCTTAAAGCTATGGGAATCCCGAAAAAGAAAAGGGGAGACCAAGTATAGTGCACGGGTCAACATGGGCAAACGCAACTATTTTGGGGCCATGATGTTGCTTGAAGGGGATGCAGATGGTATGATTTCGGGATATTCAAGGTCATACCCAAGGGTGCTTCGACCCGTTTTTGAAGTTTTGGGAAGAGCCAAGGGGGTTAAAAATGCTTCCACAGTAAATATTATGATTACGGAAAGAGGGCCGCTCTTTTTGGCGGACACCTCCATCAATATAGATCCCAACGCAGAAGAACTGGCTGAAATAGCCCAAATGACTGCCAATGTGGCCAGCACGTTTGGTTTTAGTCCGGTTATGGCCATGCTTTCCTACGCCAATTTTGGATCTTCAAACCACCCCAATGCCCAAAAGGTTAAGGAAGCGGTTCGGATTCTTCATGAAAAGAACCCTGATTTAGTGGTGGACGGGGAAATCCAAACCGATTTTGCTTTGAGTCAAGAATTGTGCAACAATAATTTTCCGTTTTCCAAATTGTCCGGTAAAAAGGTGAACACACTTATTTTTCCCAATTTGGAATCGGCCAACATTACATATAAACTCCTCAAAGGGCTCAATAAGGCTGACTCCATAGGACCTATTATGGTAGGATTGACGAGGGCGGCGCATATTCTTCAATTGGGCGCCAGTGTGGATGAGATGGTGAACATGACCGCTGTGGCCGTTATTGATGCCCAAGAACGCGAAAAACGCAGAAAAATGAGAAGAGAATCTGAGTAGTTCCTGAAATCTGAAAGTTAATAATCCAACATACCAAATATGATTACCTATTTAAGAGGAAAATTGGTAGAGAAGAACCCAACCTATGTAATTATTGAATGTAATGGCGTAGGATATTTTTTAAACATTTCGCTACATACATTTTCCTTATTGGGCGATGAGGAAAACATTCAGTTGTACACCCATCTTTTAATTAAAGAGGACTCTCATACTTTGTTTGGTTTTGTGGAACGATCGGAGCGTGAAATTTTCAGGTTATTGATTTCAGTTTCAGGCGTGGGTTCCAGTATTGCCAGAACCATGTTGTCCTCTCTTTCGCCCACAGAAGTCAGGGATGCCATTGCTAATGGGGATGTGCCTTCCATACAGGGTGTCAAGGGAATAGGGGCAAAGACGGCGCAACGCGTAATATTGGACCTTAAGGACAAAATTTTGAAAGTTTACGATATGGGAGAAGTTTCCCTTCCATCAAACAATACAAGCAAAGAAGAAGCGTTATCTGCTTTAGAGGTTCTTGGTTTCACCAGAAAACAATCTGAAAAGGTTGTGGACAAGGTGTTGTCCGGAGATCCTTCACTAAGCGTTGAGAACACTATTAAACAGGCGCTGAAAAATTTGTAACTAGTTTGAAAAGAGGGGCAAAACCAATACTTAAACCATCCAGCTTTAAGTACATTTTTGTATTGATCTGTTTTTTGGCCGTCACTTCCCTGATGGGGCAGGAGGAGACCAATGAACAGGTTCAGGATTCTGTGCAGACAGGGGTAGACCTTGGTCGACTCATATTGGAGAATCCTGACAGCATTATTGCCAAATACACCTACGACCCCCAAACCGATCGCTACATCTACACAGAAAGTATTGGTGATTTCAATATCAATTATCCTGTTATCCTTACCCCGGACCAGTACTACGAATTGGTTCGGAAAGAGCAGATGAGATCCTACTTCAAACAAAAGATTGATGCTTTTACCGGAAAAAAAGAGGGTAGTGAAGAGGCCCGAAAAAATTTGTTGCCCAACTTCTACGTGAACAGCAACTTTTTTGAATCTATTTTTGGGGGAAATACCATTGAGGTGATTCCCCAGGGTTCCGTGGCCATGGATTTAGGGGTGTTGTGGCAAAAAAACGACAATCCGGCACTGTCGCCCCGTAACCGTACCAACTTATCTTTTGATTTTGACCAACGTATCAGTTTAAGTTTGTTGGGTAAGGTTGGGGAACGTCTTCAAGTGACCGCCAATTACGATACTGAGGCAACTTTTGACTTTCAGAACCTGGTAAAGTTGGATTACACCCCAACTGAGGACGATATTCTTCGGAAAATTGAAATTGGTAATGTGAATATGCCCCTTAACAGTTCTTTGATCACTGGTGCACAGAGCCTTTTTGGGGTAAAGACCCAATTGCAATTTGGAAAGACAACAGTAACAGCGGTTTTTTCGGAACAACGCTCTCAGAACAATACCGTTGTGGCCCAAGGAGGAGGAACATTAAATGAGTTTGCGCTTACTGCCTTGGATTACGATGAGGACAAGCACTTTTTCTTGGCCCAATATTTTAGGGACAATTACGATAGGGCATTGCAAGATTATCCGTTTATCCGAAGCCAAGTCCAAATTACCCGATTGGAGGTCTGGGTCACCAACCGGAACCAGCAGACGTTGAACGTTAGGAACGTGGTCGCCATTCAGGATTTGGGAGAATCGGAATTAGGTAAGGATGGCAGGGAGAAAACACGGATAGGAATAGCTGGTGGTGCCCCGGCAGGATTTTTCAATAATTTGGGGAATGACGTGTATCCGCAAAACGGGGTCAATGATTTTGACCCTGCTTTAATTGGAAATGGAGGGGCCCTCACCCCATCCATACGTGACATTGCCACTGTGGAAGCTGGGTTCAATGTTCCAGGATATCAGGTCAACCAAGGATTTGACTACGCTATCTTGGAAAATGCCCGAAAATTGGAACAAGGAAGGGATTATCAGTTTAACTCGCAATTGGGATATATCTCCTTGAATCAACGTATAAGTAACGATGAGGTTTTAGGGGTGGCTTTTCAATACACCGTGAATGGTCAAGTCTATCAAGTAGGTGAATTTGCCAATGGTGGAGTGGATGCCACAACCGTTTCAGGAGGAGTGAATCCTATCATAGAAAATAATACTCTGATTCTAAAATTGTTGAAGAGCAACATCACCAATGTAGAGGACCCCATTTGGGATTTGATGATGAAGAATATTTATTCTACCGGAGCTTTTCAATTGGATCAAGAGGATTTTAAGCTCAACATTCTCTATTCAGACCCTACACCTCGAAACTACATTACCCCAATTAATCCAAATATTGGCTGGCCGGAAGGGCTGGAAGATCGTATTTTGATCAATGTATTCAATCTGGACCGATTAAATGTGTACAACGACATTCAACCTGGAGGGGATGGATTCTTTGACTACGTGCCAGGTATTACAGTTGACCCACAATCAGGACGCATCATCTTTACCAAGGTAGAGCCTTTTGGAGAATATCTCTTTGATGAACTGGGTGGTGGTACATACGATGTTGACAATGACCAAGGGTATAACGACAATCAAAAACGCTATGTGTTCCGTAACATGTATGCTAAGACCAAGGCAGCATCCTTGCAGGAGGCGGAAAAGAACCGTTTTCAAATAAAGGGACGCTACAAATCGCAAGGGAACAATGGTATTCCCATTGGAGCTTTTAACGTGCCCAGAGGTTCGGTACGGGTAACGGCAGGTGGTCGTCAGCTTCAGGAAGGAATAGACTATACGGTAAATTATCAAGCAGGTACGGTTCAAATTTTGGACCCTAGTTTGGCTGCATCCAATACACCCATTAATATCTCTGTTGAAAACAATGCCGTTTTCGGACAGCAGACCCGAAGATTTGCCGGGGTGAACGTGGAGCATCAATTCAATGAAAATTTTGTGTTGGGCGGAACATTGCTCAACCTAAATGAACGACCGCTTACACAAAAGTCCAACTATGGGGTGGAACCCGTGAACAATACGATTTTTGGACTGAACGGAAATTTCAGTACAGAGATTCCGTTCTTGACCCGATTGGCCAACAAATTGCCCAATATAGATACCGATGTGCCCTCCAACCTGTCGTTGCGTGGTGAAATTGCCTTCTTGAAGCCCAATTCACCCAAGAATGCAGATTTCCAGGGAGAAACCACGACCTATTTGGATGATTTTGAAGGAGCACAGGCTTTGATAGACATTCGTTCCTCTTTGGGATGGACGCTTGCAAGTCCGCCAGTCGAATTCATTCAGGATAGAACCGATATCGATGTGGGACATGAGCGTGCCAAGATGGCTTGGTATACGATAGATCCTATTTTTTACACCAATCAGAGACCGTCTGGGTTATCGGACAATGATATTTCCCTGAACTCTACTCGTAGGGTATTCATTGATGAAGTCTTTACCGAGACCGATATTGCCCAAGGGCAGACCCAGGTACAAAGTACCTTGGATATTGTATACTATCCCAATCAAAAAGGACCATACAATGCCAATCCAAGTTTTGAAACCGAACAACCAGAAGATAAGTGGGCGGGTATTATGCGTCCATTGAGCAGCACCAATTTTGAGCAATCCAATGTGGAGTTTGTCCAGTTTTGGGTGTTGGACCCTTATGTGGATGGCGAAACAGTTGGTTCCAATGTGGGTGAGCTTGTACTGAACTTAGGGAATATTTCGGAAGACATTCTCCGTGACGGCCGTAAACAATACGAAAATGGATTGCCGGCCAGCACCAATAACGAAGTGCCCAGACCTACTATTTGGGGGCAAGTTCCATCTACTCAATCTTTGGTGTATGCTTTTGATGCCGATGAGGGAAACCGAACCGCCCAGGATGTTGGTCTGGATGGTTTAGACGATGCTGCCGAACAGGCAATCTACAATGGTCCAGCCGAAGATCCTGCCTTGGACAACTATCAATATTATTTAAACCGCGATGGAAGTATATTGGAGCGCTATCTTGATTTCAACAATACGCAAGGGAACTCTCCAGTAGCTGTGACCAATACCAATAGAGGGTCTACCACCTTGCCCGATGTGGAGGATATTGATCGCGATTTGACCATGAATACGGTAAACAGTTATTATGAGTACCGAATCCAAATCAAGCCTAACACCACCATCAACGATAAATATGTTACGGATATTAGGGAAGGACAGACCCCAACGCTGCCCAATGGGACCCAATTGAACCGTAGATGGATACAATATAAAATTCCATTGAGTGATTTTACCGATGCGGTGGGAGGCATCACCGATTTTAGATCCATCAGTTTTATGCGGATGTATCTTACAGGCTTTTCGGACGATGTGGTCATGCGTTTTGCTACCTTGGACTTGGTCCGTGGCGATTGGCGTACCTATACCCGGTCCTTGCAACCTGAAGAGGTGGACAACGACCCATCCGATGACGGAACGGTAACCGACGTGAACACGGTCAATATTGAAGAAAACTTTGGTCGTCAACCTATTCCTTATGTATTGCCTCCAGGGGTAGTTAGAGAGCAGTTGAACAACAACAACACCATTATCCGCCAAAATGAGCAATCCTTATCCTTTGTAGTGGAGAATTTGGAATCTGAGGATTCCCGAGGCGTCTTTAAAAATGTAAATGTGGATGTACGCCAGTATGAACGTATAAAAATGTTCATGCACGCTGAGAAGATCATGAACGGGGATTATTCGGATAGTGATACCCCATTGGTAGGTTTCCTTCGGATTGGAACCGATTTTTCAGAAAACTTTTATCAGGTGGAACTCCCGTTGCAGTTTACACCTTTTAATGTAACCTCTGCTGAAGAGATTTGGCCCGATGTAAACCAAATAGACATCGCTCTGGACGATTTGAACAAGGTGAAATCAAAAGGGATAGCGGAACAGACCTTAGACCAAATCAATTATTATGAGATTGTGGATGGCGAAGCCATTCCGGTGGATGAGTTTGCGCCACGCACGTTGGGCAGGGTGCGGATTGGTATTCGCGGTAACCCATCTTTAGGAAGTATCCGAGGGATGATGGTAGGTATAAAGAATATTGACGACCTTCCAGCAAGGGGCGAGGTGTGGTTCAATGAACTGCGTCTTGTTGGTTTGGACAATAAAGGGGGCTGGGCCGCCATTGTGGCCATGGACGCCAATATGGCCGATTTTGCCAATATTTCCGTGACCGGGAGCAAGAGTACCTCCGGTTTTGGGTCCATAGACCAAATGCCCAATGAACGTTCCAGGGAAGATGCGGTTTCCTATGACATGGTCACCAATGTAAATGCCGGACAACTGTTGCCCAAAAAGTGGAACCTTCAAATCCCGTTCAATTATGGGATTTCAGAAACCTTGATTACCCCGGAGTTTGATCCCGTTTATGACGATTTAAAATTAGATGACCGTATCTCAGCGGCAGCTACGCCAGAGGATGCCGAGACCATACAGGAACAGGCAGAAGATTATACCAAGCGGACCAGTTTCAACTTGATCGGGGTTAGAAAAAATAGGGGAGAAGAAGCCGAAGAGAACTTTTTCGATATAGAAAATTTTACATTCAATTATTCCTATAACGAGACCAGCCACCGGGATTTTGAGATTGCAGACCTGAAAGATCAGAACGTGAATACGGGTTTTGTGTACAACCACAACTTTAAGCCAGCCCCAGTAGCGCCATTTGCCAAGAAGGATTCCCTGTTCACGGGAAGATATTGGAAATGGCTCAAGGATTTAAACCTGAATGTACTGCCCACCAGTATGTCTGTAAATGCCAATATCAACCGTGCATTTAACCAACAAAGGTTTAGGGATGTATTGGAACCTGGCGTGGATGCGTTGGAACTTCCCCTTTTGCAACAAAGAAACTATCTGTTCAATTGGCAGTATGCGCTTAACTATAGCATCACCAAGTCTTTACGGTTGAATTTAACGGCTTCCAATAACAATATTGTTCGGAACTATTTCAATGTGGATGATGATGCCGACTCTGGAATCAACGAAGCGTTGGATTTGTGGGATGGCTTTTTCGACATTGGGGAGCCCAATCGACATGCCCAACAGATGCAGCTGAATTATGAACTGCCTTTTAGTAAGTTCCCATTCTTGGATTTTATCAACGCCCAATACACCTACACCAGTAATTTTGATTGGCAACGGGGAGGGGATGCACTCAATGAGGTGGCCGGTCAGGATATCAATACTGTACAGAATGCCAGTACCCATAACCTAACAGGTAATCTCACCATGCAACGTTTCTACGATTTCTTGGGGTTGAAGAAACGTAGTGGCAAAGTAACCGCATCCCAAGCTGCTGTGCGCAGGGACAAGGCGGGCAATCCTGCCAACGACTCTGACGGGGACACACCAAAGAAAACAAGCAAAGGCTTCAATGCCATGGTCGATATTCTAACCATGGTGAAGCGCATCAATATTAATTACACCGAAAATAGGGGTAAAGTATTGCCTGGATATACCCAAAGTATTGGTTTTATAGGCACAGCTAGACCTTCCATTGGATTTGTGTTTGGTAGTCAGGCTGATGTGCGTTTTGAAGCAGCACGAAAAGGTTGGTTAACCACCTTTCAAGAGTTCAATTCCCAGTTCATGCAGAACTCCACCAAGCAATTGAACATTACCGCAACGGCCCAGCCCACACAAGATTTGACCATTGATATTACTGCGGACAGACAGATTTCAAATAGCTATCAAGAAACCTTTAGGATAAATGAACTTGGAGGAGGGCAGTTTGAATATGAAACCCTATTGGGCAATAATTACGGAAACTTCAGTATTTCTACCGTAATGATCGGTACGATATTCAGCAAGAGCGATGAATTTGATTCCGAAACTTTTGAACAGTTCAAACAGAATAGGATCACCATAGCCAATCGGTTGGTTTCCGATCGTGGCCAAACCCCGGGAACTTTGGATGATGACGGCTTCCCAGAGCGTTATGGCAAGACACAACAAGAAGTATTGCTCCCGGCTTTCTTTGCGGCATATACAGGACAGGATGTGAACCGGGTAAATTTGGATGCATTCCGACAGATACCCATTCCCAACTGGAACATCAAGTATACGGGATTGATGAAGAACCGTTGGTTTAGGAAGAAGTTCAAGCGTTTT
This sequence comes from Flagellimonas alvinocaridis, assembly GCF_965248585.1. Lineage (NCBI taxonomy): Bacteria > Pseudomonadati > Bacteroidota > Flavobacteriia > Flavobacteriales > Flavobacteriaceae > Flagellimonas > Flagellimonas alvinocaridis. The sequence goes on along the minus strand of NZ_OZ252111.1, from coordinate 3,027,383 downwards.
TCTTTGAGTCATGGGTACCGTGCGGCCTATAGTATCAATTCCTTCCAGACCAATTTAACACGGGAACAATTGATTAACGACGGTGTGGACCCCGTAGATACCGAGACAGGGGATTTTCTGCCAGAAAACATCATCAACAATGTGGTTTTGACGGATCAGTTCAACCCTCTGATGCGGGTGGATTTTGAAATGCAGAATTCCTTTAGCTTTTTGGCCGAGGTACGTACAGATAGGACCCTTTCATTGAGTTTTGACAATAATCTGCTCACGGAGATCAATGGTAAGGAATATACTTTGGGACTGGGATATCGTTTTAAAGACGTACAAATGGTAACCAATATTGGTGGTGAACGCACCCGACTCAAAGGAGATCTAAACCTTAAGGCTGATTTATCCCTTAGGGATAATTTGACCATCATCCGTAATTTGGATATCGATAACAACCAGATTACTTCGGGTCAAAATCTGATGTCCATTAAGTTCACGGCAGATTATGCCTTGAGCAAGAACTTCAATGCACTTTTCTTTTACGACCATTCCTTCTCAAAATTTGCGGTTTCAACGGCTTTCCCACAGACTACGATCAATACAGGGTTTACACTGCGCTATAACTTTGGCAACTAGGATGGGGAAGAATGGCTAAATTCTTGAATTTTGTTGCAAGGATTGTTTGAAAACCTATTTACAATCTGTTACATTTGTCCATCGACTAATTCAAACATATAATACAATGAACATACCTTCAGAACTAAAGTATACCAAAGATCACGAATGGGTCAAAATAGATGGCGACATTGCAACCGTTGGGATTACGGATTTTGCCCAAAGTGAGTTGGGGGATATAGTGTATGTTGAAGTGGAGACCCTGGATGAGACCTTGGATAAGGATGAGGTTTTTGGCTCGGTTGAAGCGGTAAAAACTGTTTCGGACCTTTTCTTGCCGCTCAGTGGTGAAATTATTGAGTTTAATGAAGCCTTGGAAGATGAACCGGAAAAAGTAAACTCCGATCCATACGGGGAAGGGTGGATGATCAAAATAAAAATTGGAGATAGCTCTGAGGTAGACACACTTTTAAGCGCCGAAGATTACAAGGCATTGGTGGGTGCTTAAAAAGAATACCTATACCATATTGTTCATAAGCTGGGTGCTGATTATAACCGTACTCAGCTTATTTTCATTTTCAGAAGTGGATTTGGATACCGGAAAGCTGAATATTCCCTTTGCTGATAAAATTACCCATTTTATATTCTATTTGGTTTTTGGAATATTGGGATGTTTTTTTGTTAGGGAAAGGACAAATGGCCAGGCCGAATTGACAAAGACAAGCTGGTTTATGTTGGTTGGGGCAATAGCATACGGTATATTTATTGAAGTATTGCAATATACAATGACCACTGATAGAATGGCCGAATTTGGTGATGTTTTGGCAAATACTTTTGGGGCTTTTGTAGGAATTGGCCTAGTTAGATGGTATTTTTCCAAGGAAAGGCCGTTAAAATGGAAATTTTAATTGTTTATTTAACCAATTAATAATTAAATTAGCAAACACTAAAATTAAAAAGATGGAACTAAAAAAGAATCCAAAAGCCGACGTAGGAAGAAACAGCTCACTCTATTTTGTAGTAGGGTTGGCCGCTGTTTTGGGGTTGGTTTATGGCGCCATGGAGTGGAAAAAATATGACAAGACCAACGATTATGACATTTCAATGAACATTGAAGATCAGTTGGATGAGGAAGTTCCGATGACCGAACAGATTAAAACACCGCCACCACCGCCACCACCTGCCGCACCAGAGGTAATCGAGGTTGTTGAAGATGAGGAGGAAGTGGAAGAAACTGTTATTGAGTCCACTGAAACCAGTCAGGAAGAAGAAGTTGTTGAAATTGAAGAGGTTGAGGTTGAAGAGGTTGAAGAAGATATTTCGGTTCCATTTGCCGTAATTGAAGACGTGCCCGTTTTTCCAGGTTGTGAGAGCGCTAGTGATAAAAAGGCTTGTTTTCAGGAAAAGATGCAGGCACACATCCGTAAAAATTTCCGTTATCCAGAAATTGCCCAAGAAATGGGAGTTCAAGGTAGGGTGAATGTAATTTTCGTAATCCAAAAAGACGGAAGCATCGGTAACATTAGAATGCGTGGACCGGATAAAAACTTGGAAGCTGAAGCATTGCGTATTATTGAAAAACTGCCAAAGATGACCCCTGGAAAACAAAGAGGTAGGGCGGTAAAAGTTCCATTTAGTATTCCAATTACCTTTAAGCTACAGTAAAATATATATAGTTCCTACTGAGGTAGGAATAGAAAAAGCCCTGATGGTAAAACGTCAGGGCTTTTTTTCTTTGTAAAGGCCAAAAACTTGTTCTGAAAAAATGTATCCACTGGCCAAAAGAAGATAAAGGCCATCAATAGGTTGGAAAAGAACACATCTCACGTTATCTTTGCCAGCCAATTTAGTTGTGGATGAAATCTGCTGTAGGTTCCGTAAAAAATACTTCGCTTTCCGTGATTTTTTCTGATTTTAAGGAAATCACCAAGGCCAAACTGGCGATAAGCGTGGTTTTTTCATCCATTGCAGGATATTTTTTGGGTGCCTACGAAGTAGAGATTACTTCCATTTTGCTACTGACTTTTGGTGGATATTGCATGGTAGGGGCTTCCAACGCCTATAACCAAATCATTGAGAAAGATTTGGACGCCTTAATGAACCGCACCAAAAACCGTCCCATACCCTCAGGACGGATGTCGGTAAAAAACGCCTTGGCCACGGCCATAATATTAACGGTTCTGGGTGTAGTGGCCTTGTTTGCCCTCAGTCCAAAAACTGCTATGTTCGGTGCCATTTCAATTTTCTTGTACACCAGTGTCTACACACCGCTAAAAACCAAAACACCCTTATCGGTTTTTGTTGGGGCTTTTCCGGGAGCCATCCCTTTTATGCTAGGGTGGGTTGCTGCCACGGATGACTTTGGGATAGAGCCGGGAACGTTGTTCATGATACAGTTTTTCTGGCAATTTCCACATTTCTGGGCGTTGGGTTGGATGTTGGATGAAGACTACAAAAAAGCTGGATTTAAAATGCTGCCCACAGGAAAGAAGGATAAGGGTACTGCATTGCAGATAATATTGTACACAATTTGGATGATTGTCATATCCATTGTGCCCGTTTTTGGATTTACAGGGAGGTTAACTCTTTCCATTCCCGCTGCGGTAATCGTTTTGATTGCGGGATTGGTCATGCTATTTTTTGCCTTTAAGCTTTACGATAAACGGGACAATCCCACGGCAAGGAAGTTGATGCTGGCAAGCGTTACCTATATATCATTGATTCAAGTTGTATACGTAATTGATAAGTTTATTTAAAGAAGATGGATTTAAGCCAAGGAACAGCAGTTGAAAAAAACAGAAGGGCAAAGAAAATGATGCTCTGGTTCGGAATAGTGAGTTTGATCATGGGTTTTGCCGGATGGACCAGTGCCTACATTGTAAGTAGTAAGCGGGAGGATTGGATTAGTGATTTAGAGCTTCCGCAAGCTTTTTTTGTGAGTACTGCAATAATCATATTGAGTAGTATTACCTACCTGATGGCAAAGAAAGTGGTTCAAAAGGATAACCGAAAAATGGGTACTATTTGTTTGTTGGCCACACTGGTCCTGGGAGTGGCATTTATTATCTTACAATTTAAAGGATTCTCACAAATGCTGGAACATGGCTATTATTTTACAGGTCCAACCAGTAGTATAAAAATGTCCTATGTGTTTTTGATTGCCGCAGTACATATTGTCCATGTGGTGGCAGGTCTTATTTCTCTACTGGTGGTTTTGGTGCAACAGTTACGGGGAAAATATAGCCCAGAAAATATGTTGGGATTGGAATTGGGTGCCACATTTTGGCATTTCTTGGATTTTCTTTGGGTGTATTTAATACTATTTATGTATTTCGTGAAATAAATTTTGATTGAAGCAGTTTTCATTCAACTTTATCTTTTCGAATACATCAAAAGGTGTAAATTTGTGAAAGTTTTATTAAAGCGACTTTTTTTATGGATGCAACGGTGACTACCGGTACAGAAGAAAGCGTTTGGGGAGGTGGAAATCAACCCCTCGGCGCTAGCTATGGAAAAATGATGATGTGGTTCTTTATTGTCTCTGATGCCTTGACCTTTTCTGGGTTCTTGGTGTCTTACGGCTTTTCAAGGTTTAAGTTCATAGAAACTTGGCCCATTGCCGATGAGGTATTTACCCACGTACCCTTCTTCCACGGGAACTATCCCATGTACTATGTGGCTTTTATGACCTTTATTTTGATCATGTCCTCTGTAACGATGGTACTTGCTGTGGATGCCGGTCATAAGATGATTCAGAAAAAGGTTGTTCTTTACATGTTCCTTACCATTATTGGAGGAGCCATTTTCGTTGGTTCACAGGCTTGGGAGTGGGCAACTTTCATCAAAGGGGACCATGGTGCTTTGGAGACTAAAGGAGGTAGAATCCTTCAATTTGTAAATGCGGAGACAGGAGAGAGGGCTTCCTTGGCCGATTTCTCCAAGACCCTGCCCGAGGAAAGGGTGAAACACGAGAGTAGTCAAGGAGTATGGTTCGAGAAAGAGGGATACAAAACCTCATTCTCATTGAATGAAGTAGTGGAAGGATTTAAAGCCACACCAAATATTCTTATCCGTACGGAGACCATCAATGACGAAGGACATAAAACGGTATTGACAAGGGAAGAATCCTTGGCCAAACTAAAGGATGCCGTAATGGTGGTGGAAGGCGCAAACCTTATCCATAATGAATATGGTAGCCGATTGTTTGCCGATTTCTTCTTCTTTATTACAGGATTCCACGGATTCCACGTATTTTCTGGAGTGGTGATCAACGTTATCATTTTCTTTAATGTCATATTGGGAACCTATGAGCGTAGAGGACATTATGAAATGGTAGAGAAAGTTGGATTGTACTGGCACTTTGTAGATTTGGTGTGGGTATTTGTATTTACATTCTTTTATTTGGTTTAAAATTGGATTCGTTTTCCATCAAAGTGGAAAGCAATAATCATACAGTATAAAATAGCATGGCACACGAACACAAACTTGAGATATTTAGAGGAACATTGAAGTTCAAATCCAACGTCCAAAAGATTTGGGGCGTCCTTATTTTCCTTTCCATAGTAACGGCAGTGGAAGTTGCCTTGGGTATTACCAAGCCAAGAGTACTGACCCATAACTTCTTTTTGGGCATGAAACTCCTTAACTGGATATTCATTATCCTTACCTTGGTGAAGGCGTATTACATTGCATGGGATTTTATGCACTTGCGAGATGAGAAAACAGCCTTGAGAAGGTCTATCGTTTGGACTCCCATATTCTTGGTCTGCTATTTGATATTCATCCTGCTGTTTGAAGCGGATTACATCTACAATGTGTACAAGGATGGATTCATGGCATGGAATTTCTAGAAAAGTATTTAACAACTATAAAAGACGGTTTTTCAACCGTCTTTTTTATTTTTGTAAGGTTTAGTTCGGTATGAAAAAGACGTTCGTTTTAGCGATATTATTTGTTTTTCCACTAGTGGCATATCTGTTTTTTGCTTCAGGAGTCAATAACTTTGGCAAACTGCCGGTCCTCACTGAACGTGTGCCTGATGTGTCCAGTTTACAAAGTGATGTCAGCTTGGATGGAAAAATTACCATTCTTGGCTTTTTGGGAAATCAGATTGACCAAAAAAAGGGCAACGCATTCAACCTTAACCAAAAAATCTATAAGCGTTTCGGCGATTTCAATGACTTTCAGATGATCATGGTGGTAGAGGAAGGGCATAAGGAAGATGCTGAGCGCTTAAAAAGTGAACTAGGGGAACTTTCCAATGCAGATAGATGGCACTTTGCCTACGGGAAAGAAGATGAGATAAAATCATTTTTCAACCAGCTTAAAACTGATGTGTCCTTGGATGGTGATTTATCAACCCCATACGTTTTTATTATCGACAAAGATCGTAACCTTCGGGGAAGAAAGGATGATGAGGATGAAGGTGTGAAATATGGATTTAACACCACCTCGGTAGCAGAGTTGAACAACAAAATGGAAGATGATGTCAAGATTATCTTGGCCGAATATCGATTAGCACTAAAGAACAAAGATGCCAACAGGAGCAAATAGCAAGAAGAAATACACCTATGTTTGGGTATCCGCAATCATTCTAATTTTTGGAATTTTTGCAGTATATGAAATCACAAAGAGACTTAAGGAAGGGACCGTTGTGGAGAATGATCGTATGAACATGGGATTTCAACAAAAGCAGGTAGGTTTTATCTTGAATAATGGGAAAAAAAGAAGGGTGCCCTCTTTTTCATTTCTAAACCAAGATAGTATTGTAGTTACAGACAAAGATTATTTGGGCAAAGTGTATGTGGTGGAATTTTTCTTTACCACTTGTCCTACCATATGCCCTGTAATGACTAAAAATCTGGTTTCGCTGCAAAACACTTTTAAGAATGATAAGGACTTTGGAGTCGCTTCCTTTACCATCAATCCAAGATACGATACACCGTCCGTACTTAAGAGTTATGCCAAGAAATATGATATTGTTGATGCAGATTGGCATTTATTGACGGGTGACAAGGATAAAATCTATGGTTTGGCGCAAGAAGGATTTTATATCGTGGCCAATGAAACGGAAGATGCCCCTGGAGGGTTTGAGCACTCGGGAATGTTCGCTTTGGTCGACAAAAATGGGTATATTCGTTCGCGCCAAGATGAACACGGAAACCCTTTGATTTATTACAGGGGAACCGTTACCGAAAAACAAGGGGTAAATGCAGAGGGTGAGCCCCAACAGATTACCATATTGAAAGAGGATATTAAAAAATTGTTGGCAGAATGATCGACGAAGTTTCTATTAAAGAAAAGCGGTTCAATAAATGGATTACCGTAATATCAGTGGCCATACCTTTGGTTGTGGCATTATTGTTTGGTTACAAGTTACCCAATGCGGAACCACTGTCCTTTCTGCCGCCTATCTATGCCACAATAAATGCGTTGACGGCTATTTTGTTGATAACCGCCGTAGTTGCCATTAAAAATGGACGAAGAGGGCTCCATCAGAAATTAATGACCACTTGTATCTTCTTGTCAGCCCTGTTCCTTGTGATGTACGTGGCATACCATATGACATCGGAGAGTACCATTTATGGTGGCGAAGGATACATCAAGTATGTCTATTACTTTATTTTGTTTACCCATATTGTACTTTCCATAGCGGTTATACCTTTGGTTCTGATTACCTATTCCAAAGTGTACTTAGATGATTTTGAAAGCCACAGACTTTGGGCCAAATACACCTTTCCCATTTGGTTGTACGTAGCTGTTACCGGGGTGATTGTTTATATCATGATTTCACCTTACTATCAAACCTAGAATGCCCAATATGAAAACAAAGTTTTTTTTGCTGTTGATTTTGTTGATGATGGCGCCGACTTTGGCAGAAGCCCAATGTGCCATGTGCCGTGCAGTGGTTGAAAGTGAGGTTGATGGAAAAACTGCAGAGGGAATCAATAATGGGATAGTGTACCTCATGGCATTTCCTTATCTCTTGGTGGCCGGTTTAGGCTACTTTGTCTACAGAAAAATGCGTGGATGAACACTTTTGGGAAAAGATTTGCTGTTTTTTCCTTCCAAAGTGTAACAATTTGTCATTCAGGTTATCCTATAGTAGGTATATTCAAGTACTTCATCAATCAAAAAAGGGGAACCTATGTTCGATATTGAAAGGTGGCAAGAAATATTTGACACCATCCGAAAGAACAAACTGCGTACTTTTTTAACTGGGCTCTCCGTTGCTTCCGGAATTTTTATTCTCGTTATTTTATTGGGTTTTGGTCAAGGAATGCAAAATGGGATAGAACGTGAGTTCAAACAGGATGCTTCTACCAGTGTTTGGGCATGGCCCGGGGTTACTTCAAAAGAATACAAAGGGCTTAATCCAGGAAGAAGAATACAATTTGTCAACGAAAACTTCAACAAGGCTGAATCACTCTTCAAGGATGCTATTGAATATAAGTCCGCTCGGATATTTGTACAGGGCGTCAGTGCAAATTATGGAAAGGAAGCTTTGATTTATGGCATTCAAGGAGTGTCTTCCGACTTTCAATTTATTGAAAACACCAAAATGGTGGAGGGAAGATTCATCAATTATCAAGATGAGGTTTCCACGGGTAAAGTGGCCGTGATTGGAAGAAAGATAAAAAAAGATGTTTTTAATGAGGTGGAGTCCCCTATAGGTGAATTTATAGATATATCAGGCATACCATTCAAAATCATCGGGGTTTTCAGTGAAATGGAAGACCGTGAAGAAGAACGTATCTATATTCCCATAACCACAGCGCAAAGAGTGTTCAATGGGGGAAATAGGGTCAACAACTTGTCCTTTACACTTCCGCCAGTGGAGAATTTTGATGAAGCCGTGCAACAAGCAATCACTTTCAAAGATGGGTTGCGTACATATCTCCAGCAGGCCCATACGGTAGCACCGGACGATAATGGAGCCATGGAAGTCTGGAGTGCCATGGAAGAAGCAAAACGCTATTATGGTCTCACAGGCAACATTAAAATCTTTTTTTGGTTTGTAGGGGTCTGCACCATAATAGCGGGAGTGGTTGGTGTGAGCAACATTATGCTCATAGTGGTACGGGAAAGAACCCGTGAGATTGGCATACGAAAGGCATTGGGGGCCAAGCCATGGTCAATTATAGGGATGATCTTGCATGAATCCATTTTTGTAACGGCCATTTCGGGCTTTGCAGGGCTCATTTTCAGCATGGGACTTTTAGAATTGGTGGGTCCCAATGTTGAGGTGGATTACGTGGTAAACCCATCCGTAAATTTTAATGTGGCACTTTCCACTGTACTTGTATTGATATTGGCTGGGACCTTGGCAGGCTTTGTCCCTGCTTGGAGGGCAGCAAAGGTGCAGGTCATAGAGTCGCTTCGTGATGAATAAACGCGTGGTGGTAAAAAAGATTCAATATGTTCAATAGGGATAGATGGCGGGAAATTTTGGAAGTGCTCACAAGCAATGTGTGGCGCACCATCTTCACGGCTTTTGGGGTCTGTTGGGGCATATTTATCCTAATTGTGCTATTGGCCGCGGGCAAAGGGCTCGAGAATGGCATAAAAAAGGATTTTGGTGATATCGCCACCAATACCATGTTTATGTGGACAAGGGCCACTACTAAGGCTTATGAAGGTCTGCCCATGGGGAGGGGCTTTAATTTTAAAGTGGACGATGTGCAGGCCATACGGGACAATGTTCCCAATTTGAGATTTATTTCCCCCAGAAATCAGTTGGGTGGATTTAGGGGAGGAAGCAATGTGGTTCGCGGTATACGCACTGGAGCCTATAATATTTATGGCGATTATCCTGAAATCATCAATCAAGACCCCATGACGGTCACCTCAGGACGATTTTTAAATTTCAATGATATTCGGGAGAAAAGAAAAGTGGCCATTATTGGACAAGGAGTCAAAAATGAATTATATGAAGAAGGAGAAGAGGTGTTGGGCTCTTATATTAAGATTCAAGGGGTAAATTTTATGGTCATTGGAACCTATAAAAAGAATAACAGCGATGGAGGCGAAGAGGCCCAAAAGGAAGTTTTTGTGCCCTTTACTTCGTTTTCCCAAGCCTTTAACAGAGGGGATAATGTGGGATGGATGGCTATAACTGCCCATGATGAAAGCTCCATATCCCAATTGAAGAACAATATTATTGAGGTCATGAAAGACCGTCATAAAATTCACCCAGAAGATAACAGGGCCATCGGGTACTTTGACTTATATGAGCAGTATAACAGAGTTGAAAGTCTCTTTGGGGCCCTTAAGGCTGTGGCCTACATTGTTGGATTTATGGTGTTGTTATCTGGTATTATTGGGGTAAGTAACATTATGCTCATTGTGGTAAAAGAACGCACCAAAGAAATAGGGATACGACGGGCGCTGGGCGAACAGCCATGGTCCATTAAAAAGCAAATTCTTATGGAGTCTATTTTTTTGACCATAATTTCAGGAATGGTGGGCATTATTTTTGGGTCCTTGGTCATCTATGGCATCAATACCTTATTGGACAACGTGGGGCCAGTGGATATGTTCATGAGTCCCAGTGTAAGCGTTGGAGTGGTCAGTGGGGCCATGCTCATTTTAATTTTGTCCGGGCTTTTGGCAGGATTTATCCCAGCACAGAGTGCCATTAGGGTACGACCCATAGAAGCTTTGCGAACTGAGTAAGAAATCAATCAAAACAAAACCATAAAGACAAAATGAAAAAGTCGGTTACCATTATTATTCTCCTCCTCATTGCAGTGGTTTTTGGAGGATCTATGTATTATCTCTATCAGAAAAATGCCGAAGATCCTGTGGTTTATGAAACTGAAAAACCATCAAAACAGACCATTGTAAAAAAGGCAGTGGCCACGGGCAGTATACTTCCTTTGGAAGAAGTGCTCATCAAACCAAATATTTCAGGAGTGATTGAAGAAATTTATGTGGAAGGGGGCGATTACGTTAAATCAGGGGATCTTTTGGCCAAAATCAAGGTGGTTCCCAATCTCTCTGCACTAAATGATGCCAAGAACGCCATTGATGAGGCTAAAATCAATTTGGATGATCAAAAAAGGAACTACGAGCGACAACTTACCCTTTTCGGCAAAGGAGTAATTTCCAAAACCGATCTGGAACGGGCCCAAGTAAGCTACGATCAGGCCAAACAAACCTATGGGGCGGCAAACAAACGGTATGATATTGTCAAGACCGGTACCACAAGTGGTCTTAGTGGCGCAGCCAATACCTTGATCAAGGCAACGGTTAGCGGAATGGTTCTGGAAGTCCCTGTGGAGGTGGGTAATCAGGTCATAGAAAGTAATAATTTTAACGAGGGAACTACCATAGCCGCCATAGCCGATGTGGACAAAATGATTTTCGAAGGTAAAGTTGATGAGTCTGAAGTTGGGAGAATAAAAGAAGACCTTCCCTTGGAAATCACCGTGGGGGCCATTGAAGACAAGGTGTTCGATGCGGTTTTGGATTACATCGCACCAAAGGGAAAAGAAGAAAATGGTGCCATACAGTTTGAGATAAAAGGAACCCTGAAAAAACAGGACAGTACATTTATTCGAGCAGGTTTAAGCGCCAATGCCTCCATTATTTTGGCCCGGGCCGATAGTGTGCTGGCGCTAAAGGAGGCACTTATTCAATTTGATGGGGAAACTAAAAAACCATTTGTTGAAGTTCAGACTTCGGACCAAAAGTTTGAGCGAAGGAATGTAGAGTTGGGAGTCAGTGATGGCATTTATGTTGAAGTAAAATCTGGTGTAAAGTTGGAAGACAACATCAAAGTATGGAATGCCATAGAGCCGGAAATCAATTCGAAATAATCATTTAACAAAAAATTTCAATAATTCTTGTAACATTTTAACAACTTGTAGGTCCTACATACAGAAGTTACAATTAGATCGCTAACATCACCAATTATGATAGAAATCAAAGATCTTCACAAATCCTATAAAATGGGGAGCAATTCCCTTCATGTTTTAAAAGGAATAAACTTTAAAGTGGAAGATGGGGAACTAGTTGCCATTATGGGGTCATCAGGATCAGGAAAGTCTACCCTGTTGAACATACTGGGGATGTTGGATGGTGCCGATTCGGGGGAATATACCTTGGATGAAGTGCCGATCAAAAATTTAAGTGAAACCAAGGCGGCCCAATACAGGAATAAGTTTTTGGGCTTTGTTTTCCAATCGTTTAATTTGATCAATTACAAAAGTGCTTTGGAGAACGTGGCACTCCCTTTGTACTATCAAAAAGTCCCTAGAAAGGAACGACAGGAAAAGGCCATGCAATACTTGGATAAAGTAGGGCTAAAACCATGGGCCCACCATTTGCCCAGTGAACTATCTGGGGGTCAAAAACAACGGGTGGCCATTGCCCGTGCCATGGCCGCGGAACCCAAAGTCCTTTTGGCAGATGAGCCAACCGGAGCTTTGGACAGTAAAACGTCATACGAGGTTATGGATTTGATCCAACAAATCAATGACGAGGGCAATACCATTTTGGTAGTGACCCACGAAGAAGATATTGCACATATGTGCAAGCGTATTGTGCACCTAAAAGATGGTGTTATTGTTGAAGACAAAAAAATTGAACAGGTAAGGGCAGGACAATATGTTTGATAGAGACGTCTGGCAAGAAATATTCAATACCATAAAGACCAACAAGCTGAGGACTTTTTTAACGGGTTTCTCAGTAGGGTGGGCCATCTTTATCTTGGTAATGCTCCTGGCTTCCGTAAATGGAATGCAGAATGGTTTCATGGGGCAGTTCAATGATGATGCCACCAATACAATTTTTATTCGTCCTGGTACTACTTCAAAAGCCTATGGTGGATTTGAGGCGGGTAGACGCATCCAATTGAAAAATGAAGACCTAGAGTATGTGAGGCAGAGCTTTTCAGATGATGTGGAATATATAAGCGCTAGATATTATGCCAATGTTACGGCAAGATATAAAAGCGAAACAGGTTCCTACAACGTACAAGCTACCCATCCCGATCATCAAGCTATTGAAAAGACCTTGATCGTGTCGGGAAGATATTTTAATGAGGCCGATTTGGTCAACAAAGCCAAGGTGGTTGTTATAGGGCGAAAGGTAGCAGAAGACCTGTTCAAAAAAGAAGATCCTTTGGGAAAATTTGTGGAGCTTAACAATCTTTCTTTCAGAATAATCGGGGTTTTTACGGATGATGGGGATGACAATGCCGAACGGGGGATTTACGCTCCTGTAAGCACCTATCAACGTATTTACGGAAATACCAATGACATCAACGTTATAGCACTTACGTACAACCCAACCTACGATTTGGCCAAAGCACTTGAGTTTTCTGGAAAATTGGAAGATATCATGAAAAGAAGGCATAGAATTGACCCGGAAGACCAAGCTGGGTTGTATGTGTGGAATTATGCCGAAGCTTTTGACAACATCAGCAGTTTTACCGCCGTGTTGAGGGGTATTGGAATCGGAGTAGGGTTTCTTATTCTTGTAGCCGGTATCGTTGGTATTGGCAATATCATGGTGTTTACGATAAAGGAAAGGACCAAGGAGATTGGAGTGAGAAAGGCACTGGGAGCCAGACCAAGACAGATTATAAACTTGGTGCTCTTGGAATCAATTTTCATCACCACATTGTCCGGATTTATTGGATTGATATTCGCTTGGGTGATACTTGCAGCAGTTGGACCCATGTTCCAGACTCCCGCTTTTAGCAATCCCTCTGTAAATGCTTCCACGGTCATTACCGCTACCATAATTTTAATTGTTGCCGGGGTTTTGGCAGGTCTTATTCCTGCCATGAAAGCAGCGAATGTTAAACCCATTGTTGCACTAAGTGATAAATAGTTATGTGGTTATTCGATAGAGACTTGTGGATAGAGATTTTTCATACCCTGGGCAAGAACATGTTCAGGACCTTCCTTACAATGCTGGGGGTGATTTTTGCCATGGTCATTTTGGTGTTATTATTGGGTTCTGCCAATGGAATGAGCAATGGATTCAACAAAATATTTGCAGGTACGGCCTCCAACAGTCTTTTTGTTTGGGGGCAATCAACATCGGAACCCTACAAAGGTTTTGAAAGAGGGCGAAGGATTAGATATAAGGTTGAAGACGCCGAGATTTTAAAAAAGCAAATCCCCGAAATTGAAGTTTTGGCCCCAAGGATAGAGCTCGGGAGCCACCGTAGTGTGGTAAGCGTGTATAGGAATGGCCAAACCAGTGGTTCATCAGTGTACGGGGATTACCCAGAAATTGATGATATCACCAAAAAGAAGTTGGTGGAAGGAAGGTTTTTGAACCAAACCGATATTGAGCACTCCAAAAAAGTATGTGTTATTGGGGAGGAAACCTATAAGCTCCTATTTGATAAAGGGGAAAATGCCATTGGACAGGACATTCGTATCAATGGAGTGTATTTTTCGGTAGTGGGGATTTACAAACCCAACAACAACATCAATATTGATGGGGAAAATGCCGTATTTATCCCTTTTACCACTTTTCAAAAGGCATTTAATTCAGGTGATCGTATGGGTTGGATGGCCATTGCCGTGGAAGCCAAGACCCCTGTGCCTTTGGTGGAAAAGCAGATCAAGGATATCCTGAAAACCAAATACGACATCCACCCAGATGATGATAGGGCCATAGGTAGTTTTGATATGTCCGAAATATTCAACAACATCAATGGTTTTACAATGGTACTCCAAGGGTTTTCCTTTTTTGTTGGAATTTTTACGTTACTGGCCGGTGTAATAGCCATTAGTAATATCCTGTTGATTACCGTTAAGGAGAGAACCAAGGAAATTGGGGTTCGTAGGGCATTGGGGGCAACCCCTAAGGTGGTAAAGCGTCAAATTGTGGTAGAGGCCATTGTGTTGACGGCCTTTGCAGGATTGGTTGGGTTTGCCATTTCAGTGGGGATATTGGCCATCATGGACTCCATGTGGGGCAGTGGCGATGATTTCCCTTTTGTAAACCCCATGATTAGTATACCACAATTTATCATATCGTTTGTGTTAATGGTTGGCCTGAGCGTACTCATTGGGTTGTTGCCAGCAAACAGGGCGGTTAAGATAAGACCCATTGAAGCATTGAGAGAAGAATAATCAATACAAATAATAACGAATCAAATTAACAATAATGAACAAGTATGTAAAGTACGGATTGATCGGAATATTGGTCGTAGCCGTTTTGGCCGCTACCGTATACTTTCTCAAACAAAACAGTACTCCCGCAGAACTCTACAAGACCGAAACCGTGGAGCGAAAGGATATTGTGAACAAGGTGATTGTTACGGGAAAGGTTATTCCAGAGGATGAAATCAATATCAAACCCCAAATATCCGGAATTATAGATAAGATTATTTTGGAGGAAGGGGTCAAAGTTAATGCAGGAGATCTTATCGCGGTCATCAAGGTGGTTCCCAATGAACAGTCCCTGAACCAAGCCGCGGGTAGGGTCCGTAATGCAGAATTGGCCCTGAACAATGCCAAGATCGAGTATGATCGGAACAAAGTACTGTTTGATAGAGGGGTAATTTCAAGTCAAGACTTCAATAATTTGAAGTTGACCTTTGATCAGGCTACCCAGGAACTAAAGAATGCCCAGGCCGATTATCAGATCATTAAAAAAGGGTCATCGGGAGGGTCTGCAAGCGCAAATACCAATATCAGGGCCACTGTTTCCGGAACCATTTTGGAAATACCCGTTAAAGAAGGGGACCAGGTTATCCAGAGTAATAATTTTAATGATGGTACCACCATTGCCACCATTGCCGACATGTCCAAGATGATTTTTGAGGGCGAGGTGGATGAAGCCGAAGTTGGAAAATTGCATGTAGGGATGCCTCTTGATATTAGTTTGGGTGCTCTTGAGACGCAAAAATTTTCCGCAAAATTAAAATTCATCGCACCAAAAGGTGTAGAAGAGGAAGGTGCCGTACAGTTTAAGATTGAGGGGGATTTGGCCCTAACGGACAGTACCACATATGTAAGGGCAGGATATAGCGCAAACGCTTCTATTGTTTTGGAAGAGAAAAAAGATGTACTGGCTATTAAAGAGGCTTTATTGCAGTTTGATAAGGAAACCGAAAAACCTTATGTAGAAGTAGAGGTAGGAGAAAATGAGTTTGAGCGCAAGGATTTGGAATTGGGCGTAAGTGACGGTATTGATGTTGAGGTCGTATCTGGGCTGGATGAAAAAGCCAAAGTTAAAATTTGGAACAAGCTAGAGAAGAAAAGTGACGCAGATTGATGATAGCTTTTCCTTTACGAACAAAAATCAAAAAACGAATGAAAAATATAATAACAACTCTAGTACTCCTATTTGCCATATTCGCATCCCAAGCACAAATGCGCAAATGGACATTATTGGAATGTGTTGAATATGCCATGGAGCACAACTTAACCGTTGAGCAATTTGAACTAGATCTTGAAAACGCCAAAATAGATAAGTCAGATGCAGTGGGTAACATGCTTCCCAATTTAAATGGGTCAACATCCGTATCGAGCAACACGGGTTTTTCCATTAATCCTACAAACAACCTTCCCACCAATAGTACTGCGTTTAACGTAAATGCAGGAATAAGCTCCAATGTTACCTTGTTTGATGGGCTTCGGAATGTAAAACAGTTGAACAGGGCCAAGCTCAACGCCATTGCCAACCAATATCGTTTGGACGACCTCAAGGACGACATCCGGTTGAATGTGGCCAACGCCTATTTGCAAGTATTGTCCAGCAAAGAACAGCTCAAAACATTCAAGGCCCAATATGCGGTAACCGAGCAGGACCTTAAACGTACCAAGGAGCTTGTGGAATCGGGAGTAGTACCTAGAGGAGATCTTTTGGAAATTGAGGCCACCGCAGCAAGTCAACAACAACAAGTGGTCAATGGAGAAGGGATGGTCTTGATCTCAAGGGTGAACTTGGCACAATTGCTTCAGATTACCGATTATGAGAATTTTGATATAGCCGATGAAGAGTTTGAAGTTCCACCTTCTGATATTTTGAACAATTCTGCAAAGGTCATTTTTGATAAGGCACTTAGCTTTAGAAATGATATTAAATTATCAGAATCTTTTGTTGGACTTGCGGAAGAAGACTTAAAAATTGCCAAAGGGGCGTACTTGCCCACGCTTTCGGCCTTCTTTCAATACGGCACAAGATATTCAGATGTAACTCAAATTCCAGATGGAAATGGAGGGGCGTACACCCCAAATTTCACCGATCAGCTGTGGATTTTTGATGGTATTTCCTATGGTGCCCAACTAAATGTGCCCATCTTTAATGGTTGGAGTACCAGAAACAATGTAAAACGCTCACAAATCAGTCTGGAAAAGGCCAAGTTGCAATTGGAACAAGATAAATTGGATTTAGAGACAACCATACAGCAGGCCTATGTAGATGTGGGCACGTTTGATAAAGCATATGAGGCTGCACAAAAAACACTTGAGGCCCGTAGGCTGGCTTATGAGTATGCCAAAGAGCGTTATGATGTGGGTCTAATGAATGCTTTTGATTTTAGTCAAGCCCAATCCCGGGTAGACAATGCCGAAGCCGATGTAATACGTACCAAATACGATTATATCTTCCGATTGAAGATTTTAGAGTTCTACTTTGGTTTGCCCATTTCACTAAACTAGTATCTTTGTGGCCGCTATGGCCAGAATACTAAATTTAGAAACAGCAACCACCAATTGTTCCGTGAGTATCTCCGAAGGGGACCGTATTGTTTTTCTTCAAGAGAACAATGCCATGGAGTATTCCCATTCAGAGCAATTGCACATTTTTATCAAAGAAGCCTTACAAGGGGCTTCTTTGTCTTTTTCAGACCTTGATGCGGTCGCTATCAGTAAAGGCCCTGGGTCGTATACCGGGTTAAGGATAGGGGTGTCTGCCGCCAAAGGGCTTTGTTTTTCGTTGGATATTCCATTGATTTCCATTTCAACCTTGGAAAGTATGGCGCAGCAGGTTGCCCCTAAGGAAAATACAGTAGTCATTCCTGTCTTGGATGCAAGGCGTATGGAGGTGTATTCAGCAGTTTTTGATGCCGGCCACAAGCAAATTAGGGAGACCCGTGCCGAAATTATCAATAGAGATTCATTCCAAGAATTTACAGACCGTAATGCGGTATATCTAGTGGGCAATGGTGCGCAAAAATGCAAAGAAGTCCTGTCTCACCCCAATTTTCATTTTCTGCCGGAAGTGATGCCATCTGCCAAAGAAATGGCGGTACTGTCCCATACAAAATATGAGGAGGGTCATTTTGAGGATGTTGCCTATTTTGAACCCTATTATTTAAAGGATTTTGTCCTTCAAGGAAAGAAGAAGTCTTAATTAGGTTGATGCACCACTCGCTGTGGAAACGGAATCTCAATCCCAGCTTCGTCAAAACGCAACTTGGTCTCTTCCACTACATAAAAATGGGCAGGCCAGAACACATCGTTATTGGCCCAAAAACGCAAGGTTAAGTTTACCGAACTATCCCCCAGTGCACCAACATATACCTCTGGTGCAGGTTCAGTAAGAATATTGGGGTTGTCTGCACAGATTTTTAAAAGAATGTCTTTGGCTACCTTAATGTTGGAGCCATACCCAATACCTACATCAAACTTGTTCCTACGGGTATTTTCCATGTTGTAGTTCACAATATTCCCGTTGGATAATTGCCCGTTGGGGATTATTGCAATTTGATTTCCAAAGGTGCTTACCTTAGTATTGAAAATGCTTATTTCTTTCACAGTACCATCTATACCTTGGGCGGAAATCCAATCTCCTACCTTAAAGGGCTTAAAAATTAAAATGAGTACCCCGCCTGCAAAATTGGCCAAAGAACCCTGTAGTGCCAAACCAATGGCAAGACCGGCTGCACCTATCATCGCTACCAACGAAGAGGTCTTTACCCCCAATTGTGTGACAACCAAAACAAACAAGATGACCTTTAGGGCAATGCTTATGAAACTTTGTAGGAACGACTCAAGGGTTTCATCATAATCTTTCTTATCAAAAAACTTACGTACAAACTTGTTTATAAAGCGAATGACCCACAGCCCTCCAAAAAATAGTACAATGGCCAAAATTAGGTTGGGCAATATGCCCAATGTCCATTCCCATGCTTGATCAATATATTCTTGATAGTTTTCCAATTCTTTCATGTTCAATTTTTGGTTTGGGGTAAACTAACCAATATTTTAAGAAATCAAAATAAAAAGGATTTAAACAAATGTTAATCCTACTTAAATGACCGTATCTGTTGCATGATACCTTCAGAGGTAGTTACTGGCAGTTTGCAGGTTCCTTCAATACAGACATAGGCAAGGGTAGTGCCTTCAACATATCTGTTTTGGAGAAGTTCCAGATTCCCATCTTTTTTTGAGCCTACCAGAATACTGTTGGGCAAGTAGCTGCTGCCAATTTCTTTGCCCAAGGCCTTGTAATCTTCACCCACCAATGCGATTTCATAAAAATTTTGGTTTTCATATAGGACCACGTGAAGCCAATTGGCAAAGCCTTGTGCACTGCGGTCAAAATCCTTTTGTACATTTTTTACCATTTGTTTGGCGATGTCACCATAATCTTCTTCGGTATAGAGTTTGTGGAATTTGAGCAGGTTTTTAGCCATAATTGAATTAGAGGCTGAAATAACATTATCGTTGGTTTCTATGCTTCTTCGGATCAAGGAATGGTCTTCATCTGAGGTAAAAAAGAACATTTCAGATTCCTCATCCCTAAAATGCACCTTGGTATAGTCCAACAATTTTTTGGAATGCTGTAACCATTTATCATCAAAAGTAACCTCATAGAGGGCCGTGTAGGCCTCAATCACGGTGGCGTAATCTTCCAAAAAAGCATTTATGCTGCTTTTTCCGGCCTTATGGTTTCGGTACATGGAATAATCTTTTTTGACCATCTCTTTTTCCAAGAATTGGGCATTCTTTAAGGCCAATTCTAAATAGGTATCATTGCCCAAATAGCGATAAGCATCCACCAACCCTTTGAGCATCAACCCATTCCAAGAAGCCAAAATTTTATCGTCCAATCTGGGTTTGGAACGTTTGGCTCTTTCTTGTTTGAGGATTTTGAGCGCACTGGTCATTTTATCTTTCAGTTCAGGAACTGAAATATTGTGTGCTTGGGCAATCTCTTCATCATCCTTGTCTCTAATCAAAACATAGTTGCCTTCTTCCCACAGGCCATAGGAGTCAATATTGAAATAATCCTTAAAAATGGTAAAGTCGTTACCCAATAATTGGGTCAGCCCTTCTTCAGTCCAAACATAGTAGGCCCCTTCTTCAAGTTCACCATTCTCATCCAAACTATCGGCATCCAACGAAGAGTAAAACCCACCGCTTTTATCCAATAATTCTTCTTGCACAAACGCAATGGTCTCTTCAACCACCTGCTTGTAGAGTTCATTTTGGGTCACGGCGTAGGCTTTGGCATAAAGGCTTACCAATTGTCCGTTGTCGTACAACATCTTCTCAAAATGGGGCACATGCCATTTGGTATCGACAGCATATCTAGAAAACCCACCTCCCACATGGTCATAAACACCACCATAGGCCATTCGGGTGAGGGTGGTATTCACATGCGACATGATTTCCGGCTTGTTCCTTGTGTTGGCGTAGTGCAACAGAAATTCCCAGTTATTGGGCATCATAAACTTTGGGGCACGTTGGTAACCACCCAAAGAGGGGTCAAAATGTTGCGACCATTGCTGAACGGCGGCATCCAATTGGTCTAAAGAATAGAGATCTGATTCGGAATCATTTTCCACGAGGTTAATGGCATGAATGCCCCCAGCTAGGTCTGTGGCATATTGTGTGACCCTGGCCTTATCTTCTTTGTATAGTTTGATGAGTTGTTCCAAAGATTTCACCCAATTGTCCTTGGGGAGGTAGGTGGCGCCCCAAAATGGTTTTCCATCGGGCAAGGCCACAATGTTCAAGGGCCAACCTCCATTACCTGACATCATTTGAATGGCGTCCATGTAAATTTGGTCTACATCGGGCCGCTCTTCTCTATCAATTTTAATGTTGATGAAATTTTCGTTCATCATTTGGGCCACTTCTTCATCCTCAAAGCACTCTTCTTCCATGACATGGCACCAATGGCAGGCGGCATATCCTATACTGATAAGCAAAGGTTTGTCCTCTTTTTGGGCGCGTTCCAAGACTTCTGGGCTCCAAGCTTCCCAATTTACGGGATTATGTGCATGTTGAAGCAAATAAGGACTGGTTTCATGGATTAAGGCATTGGTATATTTATGGGACACTTTTTTAGGTTTTTGGGTACAGCCATGGGTTATAAAAGATAGAGCCAATACTAGGATAATTTTTTTGAGCATGGATACAGTTTTAAGCATAAAAAAAGCGCCCTTTAGGGCGCGATGATGTGTTGTGCCCTTGGGTTATTGAACTTCGAATGTAATTTTTACATTGACTCTATAGTCGTCAATTTTTCCATCCTTTACAGTGGCACTCTGTTCGTTGATGTAGATGGAACGGATATTCTTTACCGATTTTGAGGCTTGGCCCAACGCTTTTTTAGCCGCGTCTTCCCAGCTTTTATCGGAATTAGCCAATACTTCGATTACTTTTAAAACTGCCATGGTTACTGTTTTTGAAATTTATTCAATGTAACAAATTTTAAGCAGAATATGGTGTCGCAAGTCTTAAAATCAGCCATTCAGGGCCACTACCTCTCGGATTTTGTCGCCCATCATGTTCTTTAGCATGGTCTCAATGCCATTTTTTAGGGTAAAAGTGGATGAAGGACACCCACTGCAAGCGCCTTGCAAGATTACATTTACCGTTTTGCTGTCCTCTTCGTAGGATTGGAAAAGAATGTTACCGCCATCACTGGCCACGGCTGGTTTTACATACTCTTCCAAAATATCGATAATCTGTTGGGATGTTTCATCATATGGGGTCTGTACGGAACTTTGCTGGGCAGCCTCCTTCTTTTTTTGAAGAGCCTCACTTGAAACCACTTCCTTGCCATCGGCCAAATAGTCACGGATAAATTCACGCAATTGCATATTGATGCCTTCCCAATCGGCCATATCATACTTTGAAATGGAAACATAGTTTTCATCAAAAAAAACCTCTTTGACAAACGGGAAATGGAACAGTTCCTGGGCCAACGGGGAATCTTTGGCCTCATCAATGTTTTTGAATTCGTAGACGGCGGGAACAATACGTTTGTTGGCCACAAACTTCATGACGGCTGGGTTTGGGGTTACTTCGGCATATACCGTTACCGGCTCTTTTTTCTGGTTGAGTTCTTCGTGAACAATGGGTTCGCCTGCGTTTAAATATTCTACCAATTGTTGGGCCACCTCGTCTTTTACATCCTCCCATTCCACAATGTCAAACCGTTCCAATGCTATAAAGTTTCCTGAGATGTAAACGGTTTTAATAAAAGGTAGGTAGAAGAGTTGTTGGGCAAGGGGAGAATTCTTGGCCTCATCAATATTTTTATATTCATAATTGCCCTTTGCCAAAAAATGATTGGCTTCCAATTTTATGATTTTGGCATTGTTCGTAGGAACTATGGTAATATTATATTCTTTCATGGCTATTCTTTCTGCAAAAGTACCAATAGTTCACATCTGGTCAAAATATATAATAATGTAGATTTGCCATCGTTATCATAGTGTTTGATTCTATCATAAATTACTTAAATAGCCCCAAAACCGTCACATGAGACGTTATATAACCTCGACCATTCTCACTCTTTTATTTGGGCTATTCGCCAAAGCTCAGGAGGGAATCCCAGTTTATTTTGATTATCTATCCGATAATTACTATCTGGTTTATCCGTCCATGGCTGGTATTGCTGAAGGCACCAAAATTCGCTTGACTGCCAGAAAACAGTGGTTTAGCGTAGATGAGGCGCCAAGTCTGCAAACGTTCAACATCAACTCTAGGATAGGCGAACGTAGCGGTGTTGGGGGAATTTTCTTTAACGACTCCAACGGGTATCATTCCCAAACAGGTTTTAAGGCCACTTATGCACATCATTTGCAGATGGGAGGCGATTTTAGGACCCTGAATCAACTTTCTTTTGGATTGAGCGCAGGGGTGATACTGAGCAGTTTGGACGAAACTGAATTTAGGTCTGTTTTTCCCGATCCTGTGATTACAGGAGTAAAGAACACCACAAGCTATTTTAATATGGACCTAGGGGCATCGTATAATTTCCTTGAATTTTATGCCCATGCGGCTATCTTGAATATTTTGGGGAGTGGTAGGGACTTGTACAGTGCGGCTGAGTTTGACAATCTGAGAAGATACTTACTTTCCGTAGGGTATGTTTTTGGGAGAAATACCCGTATAGAACCTTCTATTTTGTTCCAAATGACCGATTTTACGAAAGAGAAGACCGTGGACTTAAATGCCAAGGTCTACAAGGATGTGAGTTTTGGAACGGTTTGGGGCGGAATTTCATACAGACGTAGTTTTGACGGTGCACAGTTTCAATCCAATGGCAGCTTTGGTGAGCAGCGTTTACAGTTGTTTACACCTATTATCGGTGTTAATGTGAACCGTTTTTTATTCTCTTACAATTATTCTTACCAATCTGGAGACATTCGTTTCGACAATGGTGGTTTCCACCAGATTACCTTGGGATACGATTTTGGACAAAGCGATCAAGGAAAACGTTACGACTGCTACTGTCCTGCGGCCAATAATTAATAAGCTTTTATATCAGTTCGAGCGCAGCCGAGAACTTTTTAAAGCATCTCGACTGCGCTCGATGAGACAATTGTTCAGGAACTTGGTTAATCCCACTTGTAATTTTTCTTTGCCGCTTGGGTCTTTATGGCGGATAAAAGTGCATTTTCCAATTCGCCGGTTTCCTCTTTTTGGTTTTCGGAAATATAGGCCTCACGTTTGGCATTGAACTCCTGTATCTGTTTTTGGACCGCGTCGCGTTCTTCCTTTTTTTCTTTGATGTAGATGTTGATCTCACTTTCCGATTTTCCTTGAAGCTCTTCGGGGAGGTCATTGTCATCCAGTTCAGAAAGTACTATCTCATTATCTTCAACGGCATCGACCAAATCCCAATTGGAATTTTTGTAAAGCCTTGAACTCTTGCTTACGGATCGTTTTACCGCAACCGCAGCTTCCATTTCGGCGGCATTGCTATCCTGCATGGATTGCATGGCCTTTTTTTGTCTTCCCAAGGCACCATACGAAATATAGGTGTTGTTCAATTTGGAGTTGAGTTTAATGATGATATCGTCATAGGGAGTGTCTATATGTACGATTTGTTTGTTGTGGTCAATGGCCATGTACTCACCGCCAGTAAGCGTAGCTCCATTTTTCCACATGGTGGAGATACCCTGTTCATAGTTGCCACAAAAAATGGTGTTTACAATAACATCGTTCTCTTTGGCATTGGTCGCAGCGTCCTTATAATTCAATCTTCCTTGGGTAAAAGGTTCGTTTCCTGCAATGAAAATCATTTTTAGGTCATCGGCATTTTTGCCCCAATCCAATTGTTTCAAGGAAGTTTGAATGACCTGTCCGCAGTATTCCTCACCACCATTGGTGGTCAGGGAAAACAGTTTTTCAGAAATTTCGTCCAAATCGGAACTAAAGCCCAAAACCTGCCTGATATAACCTTCCCTTGAGGATAAATTGTCGTTACCATATTCATATAGGGAGATTTTCAATAAAGGTCGGGAGTCGTTACCACACTTGGCATGGGTGAATTCGTTCACAATGTCCCACAATTGTGCCTTGGCTTGGTTGATAAGACCATCCATACTGTTGCTGGTGTCCAAGAGCAAGGCAATTTTCACATATTGCTTAATTGGTTTTTCGGTTATGGACTTGGTGGTCAAGGCAGTGCTTATAGGTTCCTTCGCCTTTAGGTCGCATCCGTATGACGTTGCTGTTATGAGTAGGCTAAATGTTATTCCCAATAGATTTTTCAAATGTTTCATGATGCAATGTTTTAAATGATAGGCTAAAAGTAGCGGCAACATTTTTCAAGAAAAATCGCAAATGAGGGAAATGGCACTTACAATGAGTGAAGGGTTGCTATAGCTTAGTAAATCTTGAGGGGATTTATAATATCAACTCCAAGATTTCCTGGTGGTCAAACTATGCATTAATCCAACTTATTTGGGAATTTTTTGATTAGCATATCTAGGAAGAGCAAAATGTTTTTCTTTTGAACCTGAACTTCATCACCCAAAAAACTTATGGTCCATATGTCTTTTCCTTTCCATGGCTCGGGGTCGATAATAAATTCGTCAATTCCTATGCCCTCTTCTTGTAAAATGTAGTTCTTAATTTCTATAACCTCCTTTTCATTAAAGCCAGAATATCGAGCTCTTATGAATAATGCTTTGATATCTTTTATTTCATCATTTAAGTCGGGAATACTTTTACATAATGTATTGAGAAATTCATTCATGATGGATACAATTTTTAAGAAGGGATGTTTCAAATATAATGTATTGATGATGTAGTGGTTTATTGGTGAAGATAAAAAGGCAAATGAGGGAAATGGCACTTGTAATGAGTGAAGAGAATGGACGGATTGGTAAAATGGGAAAATAGTACCGTTTGAAACCGTTTTTGGAACACCCCCCATTTTTTAATACGCTCGGGATGAAGTAAGTTTACTGAACAGATGTAACCTCTATGATTAAGAACATATACATATTCTTTCTTTTTCTAATGATGTCCTTTATGGGTTTCTCGCAAACCAATACAGGGCAGTCAGTGGTAGAAATTGAAGGTTCTGTAAGAGGAAAGGAAAATTATACACCTATCTCCGGTGTCCAGATCACAACGGACAAAGGCAACCATACCATTACCAATGGGTTGGGGGAGTTCAAGATAAAGGCTGCCATAGGGGATATGTTGATTTTTGAAAGTCCGGAGTTTGAAACGGTACGGTATAGGGTACGCTCCAATGAAGATGTGGATGTCTTGGTTGAGGATTATGAAGCAGCTTCGACCAAAAAGAAAGAAAGCAAAAACCGTTCAGGCATATATGGTACAACTGTAGACCATAAACGGCTGTTGGATTCCGCTAATTTTTACAAACGGACCGATCTCGAAAAAAGCATTGATTTCATTGCCAGGTCCATAGCTCCGTTGGGTAGTCAGGGTAATAAACAGGAATTGTCTGCCTCCCTGTCCACTCTTGGGGAAATCTACATGTTCCACAAACAATACGACTTGGCCATTGCCAATTTTAAGGATGCCCTTTCTGCCCGGGAGACCAGCAAGACCAAACTGTTGTTGGGAAAAGCCTATATTTTAAATGGGGAATACGAAAATGCGGAGTCTATCCTCACCCCATTATTGGATGTGAAAAATATGGTTCCCTACCAACGGGCTGAGCTTTATGAAGCCCTGGGTGATACTTATAAAGGTCTGGCCAACTTGAAGAAAGCCCAGGAGTTTTATAGGGAAGGACTTCAAATTGCTGAAAAAAACCAAATATCTCCAAAGGTCATCGACTTAAACTCCAAAATGGCCGATGTCTATGCCAGTCAAGATCGCACCATTGAAGCGGAAGGATTTTATCAGAATTCCTTAAACCTTTCAAAGAAAGTGGCCCCGGAGCGATCGATCCAAGAAAGCGAAAAAGTGGCCGATTTCTACAATCAAAAAAATCGGTATGATGATGAGATCCAATTGAGAAAGAAAAGCTTGAATGAATTGCGACAGTTGCCCCAACAACCAGCAATGGCCACTTCAGGCGTGGCCATACCAAATTCGGATACCATTACCTCCCAACGCATCAATTACAAAATAGCCAACGCCTACATTGCCCAAGATAAGTTGGATGAAGCCATTCCGTATCTAGAAAAGAGTATTGTGGAAGCCGATGAGGATGATGATTTGGTGGTGCAAAAAGATGCTACCCGGAAACTGTCGGAAGTCTACAAGTACAAAGGAGATTTCTCTAGAGCGTTGGAGTCGTATCAAGATTATGTCGCGGTGGTAGACAGTCTATACATTCGAAAAGAACAGGAAATTTCAAGGGCTGCTAGGTTTAATCGGGAGATTGCCAACACCCAAAACCGTATTTCCAGTTTGGAACAAGAACGTGAACTCAGCCAGAGTAAATATAGTCTCGCCGTTACTGAGCAGCAACTGTACGAGGAGACCAGTAAACGGCAAAAGTGGATTATTTATTCCTTGGCTTTTGGAATTTTATTGATGGCCTTTACCGCCTTTTTGTACTACAGGAGCAATAAACAGCAGAAATTGGCCAACAATCTTTTGGCCCTAAAATCGCTGCGTACCCAAATGAACCCCCATTTTATTTTCAATGCACTGAACTCGGTGAACAACTATATCGCCAAGAGTGATGAACGCAGTGCCAATCGATTTTTAAGTGAGTTCTCGGTGTTAATGCGTAGCGTTCTTGAAAATTCGGAAGAGGACTTCATTCCGCTGTCCAAGGAACTGGAACTATTGGAACTCTACGTGAAATTGGAGCATTCCCGTTTCTTGGATAAGTTCGATTATGAAATCGAGGTCGATGAAAAAGTGGACATTGAAGCTTTCCGGATTCCGCCCATGTTGTTGCAACCCTACATAGAAAATGCCATCTGGCACGGATTGCGGTACAAGGAAGAAAAAGGATTTTTAAAAATTGGCATTCAACAGCTCACAAACAATCTGCTGGAAATTACGATTATGGATAATGGCATTGGGCGCAAAAGATCTGCGGAACTGAAAACCAGCAATCAAAAGAAACAGAAATCCAAGGGAATGGGTAACATTAAAAAGCGTATCCAGATCCTGAACGATATGTACAAGAATAAGGTTGAGGTTTCCATAGCCAACCTAAACGAAGATCAAACTGGCACAAAAGTGTCCCTAAAGCTTAAAAAAGATTGATGGAACTACGGGCAATCATAGTTGAAGACGAGGCCAACAGCCGGGAAATCCTTCGGAATTACTTGGCAAAATATTGCGAGAGGGTCAATTTGTTGGGAGAAGCCGCCAACATTGAAGAAGGATTGGAACTCATAAAAAAGCATCAACCAGATTTGGTGTTTTTGGATGTGGAAATGCCCTTTGGCAATGCCTTTGATCTGTTGGACCAAATCCCTGAGCGTAGTTTTGAAACCATTTTTGTGACGGCCTACAACCAATATGCCATGGATGCCCTCAATCAACATGCAGCCTATTATTTAATGAAACCCATCAATATAGATGAACTTATTAAGGCTGTGGATTACGTGAGAACCATCAAAGAAAAGGAAATAGCATTGGAGGGTCAGGTGCTTCAAGCCAAATCCATGAAAGCGGAAGGGAAAATTACCTTGCCCCAGCAAGATGGGTTTCAAGTGTTGGAGGTGGGAGATATTTATTTCTGCAAGGCCGATGACAACTATACCGAAATCTATCTGGAGCATAAAAAAATTGTGGTCAGCAAGACCCTAAAATATTTTGAGGAAGCCCTACAGGCCTATCCTTTTGCACGCATACACAAATCCTATTTGGTCAATGTTACCGAGGTGGTCAAATATAAAAAAGGAAAGGGAGGTAGCGTGGTGTTGTCCAATGGTAAGGAACTCTCAGTGTCCGCATCCAAAAAAGCAGAGCTTTTGTCCTATTTTCAGTAAAAGGTTCATAGCGGTCCAAGCCCAAGCAAGAAACAAAACAGACAAACGTCATTTCGAAATGAGTAAAGCGATTGAGAAATCCCAATCAACAGATTTCTCACATTCGTTCGAAAAGACATAGAGCATTTGTGAAAATTAGTGCAATTCGTGTCAAACCAAAATAGATTTCCCATGCTCCTTTGCTATACGCTCAGGACAAGGTTCGAAATGACATACAACATTCGAGAAAATTAGTGCAATTCGTGTCAAAGCTTAGAAAGAGATTCTGGCCCATGGGAGAAAGACAAATCCGTTAGTGAACCATGGAATGTCACATCGAGCGCAGTCGAGATGTTTTTATCCATCAAAAGAACGTAATTTGTATTACTAACACCGAGAAAATGATATTGAAATCCGTAAAGGGAAAAACCCCTCAAATTGGAGAAGATTGTTTTATTGCTGAAAATGCCACGATTGTAGGTGAAGTTACCATGGGCGACCAGTGCAGTATTTGGTTCAATGCTGTGGTTCGTGGCGATGTACACTTCATCAAAATGGGCAATAAAGTAAATGTGCAGGATGGCGCCGTAATCCATTGCACCTATCAAAAATCCCCAACCACTATTGGAAACAATGTGTCTATTGGACATAATGCCATAGTGCATGGTTGTACGTTGAAAGACAATGTGTTGGTGGGTATGGGCAGTATCATTATGGATGATTGCGTAGTGGAAAGCAATTCCATTATAGCGGCTGGGGCCGTGTTGATCAAAGGGACCCATGTGGAAGAAGGAAGCATTTACGCAGGAATGCCGGCAAAAAAAATCAAAAATGTCAGCCCAGAGCTAAGTTCAGGAGAAATTGACCGAATCGCCAATAACTATGTTACGTATTCCGGTTGGTTCAAATAGGTTGATCTTGGCAGAACAGCAATAGTTCAATCAAAAAAACCAGTGGGCCAACAAACCATCAGTCTATAATCCAACATTCCAAAATATCCCTATTTTTGTGGCACTCAAAAAAACTAGAACACTATGAACGCATATATTTTTCCAGGACAAGGCGCACAATTTGTAGGTATGGGATTGGATCTTTACGAGAACCATTCCGAAGCTCAGGAATTGTTTGAGAACGCCAACGATATTTTAGGCTTTTCCATAACTGATATCATGTTTGAAGGCACTGCCGAGGATTTAAAGCAAACCAAGGTGACCCAGCCTGCCATTTTCTTGCATTCCGTTGTTTTGAGCAAAGTATTGGGAGCTGGTTTTAAACCCGATATGGTGGCTGGACACTCTTTGGGTGAATTTTCCGCATTGGTCGCCAATGGAACCCTAAACTTTGAAGACGGGTTAAAATTGGTTTCGCAACGCGCCCTGGCCATGCAAAAAGCATGCGAATTACAACCCAGTACCATGGCGGCCGTTTTGGGGCTGGATGATGCAGTGGTAGAAAAAATATGTGCAGAAGTTGAAGGCGTAGTGGTCCCGGCAAACTACAATTGTCCAGGGCAGTTGGTAATCTCCGGAGAGGTGGATGCGGTGAACATCGCCTGTGAAAAGTTGAAGGAAGCCGGAGCGCGAAGAGCATTGTTATTGCCCGTAGGAGGAGCGTTCCATTCCCCATTGATGGAACCCGCCCGTGAAGAACTGGCAGCCGCCATAGAAGGTACTAAGTTTAACACTCCAGCCTGTCCAATTTATCAAAATGTGACCACCACAGCGGTATCCAACGCCGATGAAATCAAGAAAAATCTAATCTTACAATTAACCGCTCCCGTAAAATGGACGCAAAGCGTGCAGCAAATGGTTCAGGATGGGGCCAAAAACTTTGTGGAAGTAGGTCCAGGCAAGGTATTGCAAGGATTGGTGAAAAAGATAAATCCAGATTCGGAAACAGCATCCGCGGCAGTATAAAACCCCATTTTTTTCGTTGGAATTGTATTTCAACCAAGAAACATAGATTTAATCTGTAAAGTTGTGGCGTTCTGAGGTTTTTTAGTAATATTGATTTTCCCAAAAACCAACTTAAAAAGAAGTAAAAAGAACGAAACTGAAACTCATTGAACAGCTGATGCTATCTTTTCGAACAAAGACCTCATTGCGTTTACAAATTGGCTTACGCCCAACAAAGACCTTGTTTTGGATATGTATGCTCTTGGGTATGGGTGTCGGATTTGGGCAAGTTGATGTCGAATTTTCTCAGGCGACGGGTTCGGATGACGAGGACTCCGGGGGCAACCTTCCAGAACTCCTTGTGACAGGCACTGTGTTGGTTCCCACAACGGTAACCGTGACCGACGCTGGCACAGGTACCGCGACATCGGGCATAGATTACGATTTTACAAGCCCTCAAGTGGTCAACATACCAGTTGGAATATATCCCCCGGGCAGCTCAATTCCAATTCCCACACTTGCGATAACGGGTGACACCACGGTGGAGCCCAACGAGACACTGAACCTTGGGCTAAGTGGTGAAACGGGAAATGCGACATTAGGTGCGCAGACCACGACGACTTATACCATTACTAATGACGATGTATTTATCGCCACGATAACGGCGACCGACAATACTGCGACTGAGGCGGGCCCGACCACCGGGACCTATACCGTTAGCCTGGACGTTGCCAACAACAGCGGTTCCCCGTTGCTAGTGGGGTATACCGTGGGCGGTACGGCCACCTCGGTCGATGACTACGCCGCGCTCTCGGGCACGGTGAGCATCCCCAATGGGTCGGACCAGGCCACGATAACGCTTACCCCAGTCGATGACCTTGACGTTGAGGCTGCCGAGACGGTGATTGTGACGCTTTCGGCGGGAGCGGGCTATACGGTCGGTGCGCCGGCCAGCGGCACTGTGACGATAACCAGTGACGACGTTGCCCCGGACCCCGTTGCGACGATATTGGCGACCGACAATACTGCGACTGAGGCGGGCCCGACCACCGGGACCTATACCGTTAGCCTGGACATTGCCAACAACAGCGGTTCCCCGTTGCTAGTGGGGTATACCGTGGGCGGTACGGCCACCTCGGTCGATGACTACGCCGCGCTCTCGGGCACGGTGAGCATCCCCAATGGGTCGGACCAGGCCACGATAACGCTTACCCCAGTCGATGACCTTGACGTTGAGGCTGCCGAGACGGTGATTGTGACGCTTTCGGCGGGAGCGGGCTATACGGTCGGTGCGCCGGCCAGCGGCACTGTGACGATAACCAGTGACGACGTTGCCCCGGACCCCGTTGCGACGATATTGGCGACCGACAATACTGCGACTGAGGCGGGCCCGACCACCGGGACCTATACCGTTAGCCTGGACATTGCCAACAACAGCGGTTCCCCGTTGCTAGTGGGGTATACCGTGGGCGGTACGGCCACCTCGGTCGATGACTACGCCGCGCTCTCGGGCACGGTGAGCATCCCCAATGGGTCGGACCAGGCCACGATAACGCTTACCCCAGTCGATGACCTTGACGTTGAGGCTGCCGAGACGGTGATTGTGACGCTTTCGGCGGGAGCGGGCTATACGGTCGGTGCGCCGGCCAGCGGCACTGTGACGATAACCAGTGACGACGTTGCCCCGGACCCCGTTGCGACGATATTGGCGACCGACAATACTGCGACTGAGGCGGGCCCGACCACCGGGACCTATACCGTTAGCCTGGACATTGCCAACAACAGCGGTTCCCCGTTGCTAGTGGGGTATACCGTGGGCGGTACGGCCACCTCGGTCGATGACTACGCCGCGCTCTCGGGCACGGTGAGCATCCCCAATGGGTCGGACCAGGCCACGATAACGCTTACCCCAGTCGATGACCTTGACGTTGAGGCTGCCGAGACGGTGATTGTGACGCTTTCGGCGGGAGCGGGCTATACGGTCGGTGCGCCGGCCAGCGGCACTGTGACGATAACCAGTGACGACGTTGCCCCGGACCCCGTTGCGACGATATTGGCGACCGACAATACTGCGACTGAGGCGGGCCCGACCACCGGGACCTATACCGTTAGCCTGGACATTGCCAACAACAGCGGTTCCCCGTTGCTAGTGGGGTATACCGTGGGCGGTACGGCCACCTCGGTCGATGACTACGCCGCGCTCTCGGGCACGGTGAGCATCCCCAATGGGTCGGACCAGGCCACGATAACGCTTACCCCAGTCGATGACCTTGACGTTGAGGCTGCCGAGACGGTGATTGTGACGCTTTCGGCGGGAGCGGGCTATACGGTCGGTGCGCCGGCCAGCGGCACTGTGACGATAACCAGTGACGACGTTGCCCCGGACCCCATCAGTATATCCGATGTTACATTGGCGGAGGGCGATGGCGCCACGACGAACTTTATTTTTACCGTCAGTGTGGACGGTGGCGGCAATGCCGCATCGACGATAGATTTTGATTACACCACGGTTGACGGAACGGCGACGACTGCCGACGGGGATTATGTGTTGAACGCTGGGTCGGGCCAGATCACGGCCGGTACGCCGAGCACCACGATCACGGTTGTCGTGAACGGGGACACCACGGTCGAGCCCACGGAGGGCTTCACTGTGGTGCTGAGCAACCCTGTCAACGCGACGTTGACGGATGGCACGGGAGCTGGGACGATCACCAATGATGATTCTGCTACTTTGACCATAACCGACGAAAGTGTTCCAGAAAATGTTGTCGGAGGCAATATGGTCTTCACGGTAACTTTGAACAATGCGGTGGCTGGGGGTACACAAGTGGCTTATGCCTTTACCAACCTTACTGCCACAGGTAGTGGAATTGACTATGACAATACAGGAGGTAATCTACTCTTTGCTGGTAATGCTTCTGAGACCCAAGACATCACTGTGGCCATAAACAATGAAACCATTATTGAAGGAGATGAAACCTTTAGAGTGACTTTGGGCATACCGACCAATGGTGTCACTGTGACAGGTTCTCCTGCAATAGGAACCATTCTTAATGACGATGCCGCCGTGGCCACTATAACAGCAACAGACAATCTTGCAACCGAAAGCCCAGCAAGTACAGGGACTTTTCAGGTGAATATTGGCAGTGTAAACAATACCGGTTCCCCTATACCAGTAAACTATACTGTTACGGGAACAGCAACTCCTACGGCAGATTACACTGCACTTTCAGGAACTGCAAATGTGGCCAATGGACAACAAATCGCAACGATAACAGTAAATCCAGTAGATGATGCGGAAATCGAAGAGGACGAAACGGTAATCGTTACCTTGGCCACAGGAGCTGGCTATTCAATTGGTGCTCCCGACAGCGCTACGGTTACGATTGAAAGTGAAGACGATACTCCGCCGGATGGCTATACGGTAACCATCAATGATGATCCCATCAATATTACCAATCAAGGTGCGATTAGTTTTACGTTTTCCAACGCCCCTACGTTTTTAACCACATACGACTATACGTTGAGTAGTAGTGGGGATGGAGGTGTAGCTACCGTAACGGGAGGTGGTGCCCTTAGTTTTGTAGATCAAACCGTATCCAATATAGACGTAAGCGGTTTGCCCGATGGCGTGATTACCCTTTCAGTGGTAGTGAGTAATCTTCTGGGCACGGAAGGACCTCCAACAACAGATACAGCTATAAAATATACAGCGGTTCCTTCAGGCTATACGGTAACCATTGATCAAAGTATCATCAATTTTGATAATCAATCGGCCATTGGCTTTACGTTTGCCTTGGCTGAAGTAGGGGCTACATACAATTATACGTTCACCAGTGATGGAGGGGGAACACCTGTTACAGGTTCTGGAACTATTGCTACCGCTGCGGACAATGTCAACAATATAGATTTAAGCGGGCTGGCAGATGGTTTGGTTACCCTAAGCGTAACCCTTAGCAACGCCAATGGTGCAGGAGTGGCGGCAGAAGACACTTCAGATAAGGATACCACAGTATGTAATGCAGGAGGAGTGGCCCCGGTAAGGGATACTTCGCTACCAACAGTTTTTTGTGGCGATTTTGAAATAGACCTAAACGATTATGTGACCAATATTGCCCCAGTGGGTAGTGAACTCACATGGAGTACCAACCCCGATCCCAATGATACGGAAGCGCACCGTAGTAGTGTGGTACGTAGTGCTGCACAGTATTTTGGATTTTTCTATGATGAAGTGAATGCTTGTGCCAGTCCACTAGTAACCATAACGCTTACCAATTTCCCGATTCCGATCATCAGCGATCCAACGGGGGATGAACGTTGTGGCGAGGGAACATTAACATTGACTGCCAGTTCGGACAGTGGTGTGCTAAGTTGGTTCGATGTGCCTACCGGAGGGACTGCTTTGGGAACAGGAGGTGTCTTTATTACACCTTCCATTTCAGCAACGACCTCTTTTTATGTTGAGGCAACCGCAAACGGATGTACTACGGAACGAATAGAAGTGGTGGCGGTGGTAACCGATGCTCCTTCAACAGGAACACCTACTGATATGGTGGCCTGTAATGCAGTTAGTGAAGATGGTCCTAATGTAATCGATTTGGATGATACCCTGACGGGTGCCGATCCCGGAACTTGGGCATTGATCACAGATCCTTCCAACGGTGGTGTGGCCATAGGAGCTGGAAATACTGTGGATTTTGCTGACCAACCCATTGGAGATTATGTGTTTGAGTATACTACTACGGGAAATGCGTCTACTTGTGATGATGGTTCGGTTCAAGTAACCATTACCGTGGAGGATTGTTTTGCCAATGCCGATATAGACTTGGCTTTGACCAAAGAAGTCGATAACGATGAGCCACTTTTAGATGATGTCATTACGTTTACCATAACCTTGGAAAACACTACGATGGATAGAATACTCGACATTGTGGTGACCGATTTGCTGGATACTGGCTTTGAATATTTAAGTCACAGTGCTTCCATCGGTACATACGTTCCGGAAACAGGGGAGTGGACCATACCTGATTTGGCATCCAACGTGGAAACGGCTACATTGGAGATTGACGTTAGGGTAACCACACCGGGAACAATACAAAATACTGTGGTGTTGACTTCTTCTTTCCCTGTGGATGATGAAGTGGCTAACAATACTGCTACAGCAAGTGTGAATGTGAATAGAGACCAGTGTACAGACCCTGGAACACTTTGCAACATATTTTCACCCAACAATGATGGGCGAAACGATAGATTAATATTGGTTGGACATCAGCAATTTGCAAATAATACCCTAGAAGTTTTTGATCGCTACGGGAACAGTGTATTTGCCATGGATGGATATGACAGTTCTTGGGATGGAACCGGTAAGAATGGCGATTTGCCCAAAGGAACCTATTTCTATATATTGGACCTTCAAGGAGATGGGACCGAGGTAATAAAAGGGTGGATTCAGATCATAAGATAAAGACAAAGATGCCAGAGAACATTGGTTTACGAACGTTGACAGTATTACTCTTTATGGTTTTTATAGGCTTGGGTAGATCCTTTGCCCAAAAAGAGCCTCAGTACACCCAATACATGTACAACATAGGAAGTTTTAACCCAGCTTATGTAGGTACGGTGGAAAGCCCAGAGATCATAGGATTGTATAGAGCTCAGTGGGTTGACATCCCTGGTGCGCCCACAACCATTCGGTTTGGGGTAAATGTGCCTCTTTCCAATGAAAAAATGGGTCTTGGACTCAATGTGGTCAATGATGAGCTTGGACCATCCAACCAAACCTATATTGAGGCCGCCTATTCCTATCAAATCAACCTTTCTGACGACACCAAATTATCCTTTGGAATCAATGCAGGAGGTTCCATGTTGGACATAGATTATTCCAAAGGTTCGTTTCAGAATGGATCGGACCCCTCCATTCTTGGCGAAAACTATAACAGTTTCTACCCCACCATAGGTGCGGGACTTTTTATGTACCATGAAGAGGATTGGTATTTGGGACTTTCAGCTCCAAACTTCCTCACCAATGGGCTGTACAATGATGAAGTAGCCACCATTGTGGAAGACAATATGCAGTTTAATGCCATTGGGGGGTATGTTTTTCAATTGGGAGACCGAACCAAGTTTAAGCCTGCTTTTTTATTGAATCATCTTAAAGGTTCTCCTGTGAACGTTAACCTTTCGGCAAATTTTCAATTTATAGATGCACTTACCATTGGCGCTTCATACCGTTTTGACAATGCGGTGAGCGGGTTGGCCGGATTTCAGATATCCAATGCCATGTTCATTGGCTACTCCTATGATTACAATACCAATGGTCTTGGAGAGTATAGTGGAGGATCACACGAGGCCATTCTTAAGTTTTATATTGGAAGGGGCGGTTTCGGGTCTGGTGGTTCAAAAGACAAGAACAAAGGAAAGAACACAAAGAATAAGGGCAAGCAGATAGATTCCCCAAGATTTTTCTAATATGGATGTAGCAAAAAAAATAATTCCCGTACTGTTGGTTTCCTTTCTGGGTATGGTTTTCTGCTATGCCCAAGGAAAGAAAAAATCCAAAGGGGACGACCTCTTTTTTCAATACGAATATCAAAAGGCCATCTATGCTTATGAGGCCGAAATGGCTTCGGGGACGTTAACCGAACAACAGTTTTTGAACTTGGCCGACTCCTATTTTCAGACCAATAAATTTGAAAAGGCATCCGAGGCTTACCTGGAACTTTTCAAAAAGGATACACTAATGGGCGGGCATCATTTGAACAAAATGTTGCAGAGTCTTTCCAAAACGGCCAATAAGGAACGAAGAACCGCTTTTATGACCACCATGTCGTCCCGTTTTCAAAAAGAACTGTTGGAAAACATGGAGTTCAATGTACAATTATTGCAAAACGATGCTGCCGAACCCGGGATGGACTATCGGATTTTCAATTTGATGGGAAACAGTCCACAAACAGATTTTGCTCCAGCTTTTTACAAAAACCAGCTTTTGTTTTCGAGCGGACGCGTGCAGTCCAAAAGGAACACTTATGCACCGGGTAATGAAGGATATTTCAACATATACCAATCCCAGTTGGGTGCAGACGGTCAGATTTCCAGTGTACAACCTTTTAGAGAGGTGACCGATTCGGATTATCACAAAGCAACACCCTTTTATTCGGAAGAGTTGAACAGCATTCTGTATGTCCTGTCCAATACCGAAAATGGTAACTTGGCCTTTGATACCAATGGGAAAAATGCCCTGGCCATTGGTAAACAAGCAATAGGAGGTTCGTTTCAACTGCTACTCAAAGACCTGAGTACTTCATTTTACTATCCTTTTTATGATGGAGCAAGCGGTAAGCTGTATTTCTCTGCCAATTTTGACGGAGGGTATGGTGGTACAGACCTGTACTTTGTTTACACCAACAACGGGCAGATCATGTCAGCACCCATAAATTTGGGACCAAGGGTAAATTCCCCTGGCAACGAAATAGCGCCTTTTGTATTTGAGAACAGTTTTTACTTTGCTTCCGATGTATTTTATGGTCTTGGCGGGATGGATATTTACAAATCCAATATGGAAGGTGATGGATTTGGGATTCCCATTAATTTAGGGAAAGGTATTAATTCGCCCGACGACGATTTTGGACTGATCATGCGGAATGAAGGTGAGGGACTGTTGGGATATTTTGCCTCCAATAGGCCTGGAGGAAAAGGCAAGGACGATTTATACGGATTTAAAGTAGATGAAAAACCAGGTTTAAAGACCTTGACCTTTAAAGGAAAAATTGTGAAGTCTGTTGCTGGCTCAGGTACTGTGGACAAAGCCGTGATTAGACTCATGGATACCGATGGCGAACTATTGGCGGAAACCTATTCGGACGAAGAAGGTAACTACAGATTGGAAATCCCTTGGAAGGAGGAAGTGGTGTTGGAATCGACCAAAGAGCGGTATTCTGTGTTTTCAAAACAATTTACTGAAGAGGAATTGCAAAAGCTTGAAAATACAACATACGATATCGGAATTGCTTTGTATGATGATTTAGTGGAAGAAAAAGAAGGGCAGAAAGTGGTAAAGCTCAAGAAGTTTTTCTTTGATAAAAACGATGTCAAGTTAACTGCCGAAATAGAAACGGAGCTGGACAAGGTGGTAGCTTTTGCAAAGAATTTTCCCTCTGCGCAATTGCGTATAGAAACCTATACTGACAGTAGGGGAGGCAGTTCCACCAACTTTAGATTGACCCAGGCCCGATCAGATGCCATTAAGAGATATTTAGTTCAGCAAGGTGTACCACAAGCCACTATTTTATATTCCATTGGTTATGGGGAAGATAAAATTCTTAATAACTGTACCAATGGGGTATTCTGTCTGGAAATGTTGCATCAGCAGAACCAAAGATCATTGATTGTGGTCCTAAACGATAATGTCCTCTTTGATTACTAGACCAATACCATCCAACAATAGTATAGGGCAAAAAGCGAAAGAAAGATGATACCGGAATAGGTAAGTGCCTGTAATCCAATCTTTGGTTTGAAGGGTTCAGGTATATCTTTTCCCATAACGGCCTTTAGGTTCATCCAGCCCAATAATGGAGCCAATACAAAGGACACAAAAGTGGCCAAGGCAACCAAATTTCCCATGTTGGCACCGAAAAGGGTTATGACCATCCAGTTGATGATGGCCATGCACAATACCATAAACGCAAAGGCATTTTTACTCTTGAACATGGCTTTTTTGGGATACAGTTTTTCAAGTACATCAAGACTTACTCTAGAAATGGCATCATGTGCGGTCATACAAGTACTGAACATGGTGGCAAAAGCCGCTACGGCAATAAAAAGATAGGCCCAGTTTCCTATGTGGATAGTGAACAGGCTAACTACTTGATCGGCAAAAACCACGGCACTTCCGCTAAGTTCGGTTCCCGTGCCATAGAGGGTTAACCATCCAATAATCAAAAAGAATACGGCTAAAAGTGCCGTTAAAAAATAACCGAGATTGAACTCCTGTAATGCTAATTTCAATGAAGGCTTCTCTTTCATGGTTTTTAGGTTTTCCATACCCCAAAGGCTCACCCATCCCGAAGCTTCAACGGCTGTGGGCATCCATCCCATTAACCCGATTAAAAAAAGAATCCCAGCTTCGTTGAATATCTCTGGACGGATGTAAGATTCAGAACCGGGAACAGGTCCTTTTTCCAATACTAGGGCGGTGGTGACCAATAATGCCACAAACAATATGGAGATAACCGCTTTTAATGAGTTTTCCAGAAACCGGTACTTGCCAATGATCAAAAGAAGACTGATAAATACAAAAAGACACAAAGAAATAGTCCCGGCGCCCATACTGGTAACCTTAAAAAGGTTCATGAACAACCCGGCCGTAACCACATAGAGTGCAGCCAAAACGGTGAAGGTTGAAATCAAGGTGATAAACGCATACACCCATAAATATGATTTTCCCAGATTTAGGTACCCTTCCACCAGACTTTTTTCGGTAACAGTGGTATACCGGATGCCAAACTCAAAAAAGGGATATTTTAAAATATTGGCCAACAAAATAGGGATGATCATAATCCATCCATATTGGGCCCCAGCTTTGGTCGATAGCACCAAATGCGAAGTTCCTATAGCCATACTGGCAAACAATAGCCCAGGCCCAAGGGCTTTTAGAAGCATTTTCAGTTGTGTCATGTGTTATAATGTGCGTTGGTCTAATGTACTACAATTTGGTTTTCTTTTAAAACACCCTATCCATGAAGAAATAATGTTTTTGTTGAGAGTTATCGAATTTCTTTTTTTCTAATGTAGGGGGATGATTTTTGCCAACGTATTTATGATGTAAAAGATGTATGAAACTTGATTCCATTTCTCTCTAAACCAAAAATGTGGTTTTTAAGGAAAGTGGCAGTTTCTGGGATGACCGATAAAAGGCCTGGTGCTCATCTGGAGAGTTAACTTTTTTAGTATGACGACAGGTAGATCGGTTCCGTTATGTGGAAGCAAACAGCATAGCGTGTCTTTAAAAAATCTTTTGGCAAGGAGAGAGGAATTCTTTATTTCGTTTTCCTTGATTCAGTACACCAGTGGCAGACCAATGGTGTAAAAAAACAACACATAACACATTCTGGAAACTTTAGTGCATGTATGCGCGTGGGAAGGTTTTGTCCATTTCCAAAGTATCGCTTAAAGCTGATATTCTTTTAGATCAATTTTAACACCATTAAAACATGTTAAAATATTGCATACAACTACATATAAATCAATATTTTATCGTAATCTTATTCTGTCATTAACAGTTTAATTTCCCTACTTCACTTTGGAAAATTCCTTATTTATATGGAATTTTGCCATTCTAATTCAAAAAAATCATTAAATGAAAACCAAATTAATGTGGATTTCAGTGCTTTTTACAGTGCTGAATCTTTCGTTTTCTTTTGCACAAGAGAAAACGGTTACAGGAACTGTGACGGATCAGTACGACTCCCCACTTCCTGGTGTTTCAATTGTTGTGGTTGGTACAACCAATGGTACACAGACAGATTTTGATGGTAATTATGTCATCAGTGTAAGTCAGGGACAAGTATTGCG
The DNA here is from genome assembly GCF_965248585.1 of Flagellimonas alvinocaridis. Lineage (NCBI taxonomy): Bacteria > Pseudomonadati > Bacteroidota > Flavobacteriia > Flavobacteriales > Flavobacteriaceae > Flagellimonas > Flagellimonas alvinocaridis. The sequence goes on along the minus strand of NZ_OZ252111.1, from coordinate 2,986,733 downwards.
TTTTAGTTATCTAGGTCAGAAAACCGTACAGAGAACCATTGAGGCGTCCAGTACTATTAATGTACAAATGGAAGATGATGCCCAAGCTTTGGCAGAAGTTATTGTAACGGGTCAGGGTTCAGGTATTGCGAAGAGAAAGCTATCGACTACGGTTGATGTACTGGATTCTGAGGAAATAGAAAGACTTCCATCCAACCAAATTGATCAAATGTTACAAGCAACGGCTCCCAGTGCTCAGGTTAGATTGAGTTCAGGACAGCCTGGAACTGCTTCCATCATCAGGACAAGAGGTCCTATTTCGGCCGCTTCTTCATCAACTCCGGTTGTTATTGTTGATGGTGTTCGAGTGGATAACTTGAACTCTAACCCAGAATTGGGATTGGATACAGGAGGTGCAAACGTTTCTGCACTTGCTGATATTCCAGTAGAATCCATTGAAAGAATTGAATACATTAAAGGTGGTGCCGCAACCACACTATATGGTGCGGATGCTGCCAATGGTGTGATTCAGATCATCACCAAAAAAGGAAAAGCCGGTAAGTCTACTGCTTTCTTTGAAAGCCGTTTGGGTGTAATCAAGGCGACTACCGACTTTTTAAAGTACGACAGAACGGCTGAAGCTCTTTTTGCTCCTGGATTTTCCCAAGAATACCGTTTAGGTTTTAGTGGTGGTTCAGAAAAATTCTCCTATAACTTTGGAGGAAGTCTTTACAAGGATGATGGTTTTAACAAACTAAACGAGCAAGTTAGAAGAACTTTTACCTTTGGTTATACTGCCAATGTAACGGATAACTTTAAGTACCAAGGATCATTCTCCTTTGTAAGTTTTGATTCCAACTTGGATTACAATGCCAATGTGAACTTTTCAAGATTCTCAAATTTTGAAGGTGGTTCTTATGGCAATTTGGATGAGATGACCGATGCTGAATGGGCTTCAGTTTTGGCCAATTCAGATGAGGTTGGTTCCCTTGTGGATATAACCAGCAAAACCAGTAGGTTTACGGGTTCCAATAAGTTTATTTATGATGTGAATAGTTCAATCCAAGCGAATGCAACTATTGGTGTGGATTACAGAACCACAACCCAAGAGAACTTGCAGTCCAATGCTTTCCTTGTGGCCATTGGTGCCGAAAACCCAGGAACTACGAATAAAGCTGAACTTGCTAGGGTGATCAGAAACAATTTTGTGGTTACTGGAGATTTGAACTTGACCCATAGGGCAGAGACCGAGAATTTTTCTTTTGTGACCATTTTGGGTGGACAGTTTTTTAGAACTACGGATAGGCAAAACCGATTGGATGGATCGGGAGGTGTTGATGGAACTAGAAGAATTGACTTCTTCCCAACCCAATCTGCATCTGATTATGTGTTGGAAAATGCCAACTATGGATTGTATTTCTTGGAGAACCTTGGAATATATGACGTAGCCTTCTTGGAATTTGGTGGAAGATTGGATAAGAATACTTCTGCCGGTGACAATACCAAGCCTTTGTTGCTACCCAAGGTAGGGTTAACGTATAATGTTTCGGATCATGATTTCTATAGAGAAAGTGGAATCAGCGATATTGTCTCTACAGTAAGAGTAAGAGGTAATTATGGTGAGGCCACAAATTTCGCACGCCCCTTCTCTCAAGATAAGACCTTTGAACTAAGCCCATTTTTAGGGGTTCCTGCATTCTCATTTGCAAACCCTGGAAACAATGATTTGATTTCAGAAACGGTAAAAACCACTGAATTTGGTCTTGAATTGGGCTTGTTTGGCAATAGAGTGAATCTTAGCGGTACACGTTATAAGGCCATTACCGAAGATGCATTGTTTACTCCGGTAAAACCACCATCCGAAGGATCGCAAAACCAAATCATGAATATTGGTGAGGTGGAAAATAAAGGATGGGAATTTGAATTAAGGGCATTTGTACTTCAAACACAAGATCACCAATTGGATTTTACCGTATCCTATAACACCAACGAGAACAACGTTGTGGATACAGGAGGAGCAGCACCTTTTGTTGTTGGTGGATTCAACGTTTTGGGATCTGTTGTTGCAGAGGGTGAAAGCCTTGGTTTCTTGAGAGGAACCGCAGCCATTCGTCAAGATGATGGTAGCTACAGCTTTGAGACCAACAGCTCTTTGGGTAAAACTTTCGCACCTAAGTTTGGTACCGTAAACTTGAACTACTCTTGGAAAGACAAGGTCAACTTCTTTGTTTCCGGGGATTATCAATATGGTGGAAAGATCACAGACTTGAGTTTCTTGCTTAGACATTTGTCAGGAATAGATAATACAGGTATTCCTGATGATTTGGTTGGGACTACAAGTCCGTTCAATTATGTAAACTACTTTGTTTTTGATAACGATTTCTTCAAAATCAGAAACATTGGTGCTACCTATAACTTCGGAGATGTTCTAAAGCCTTTCTCCAGTGTAAAGTTTGGAGTAACAGTGACAAATCCATTTAACTGGACTGCAGGGAATTTTGACCCAGAAGCAACAGGTTCAGGTATTGGGGCACAGAACGGATTCTCCAGTGGTGGATTTGCATACGGAACCGAATCCGCTCCAAGAATCTTTATGAGTTCACTAAGGTTTCAGTTTTAATCGAATAAAAAAAGAATATGAAAAAAATAGTTTTAATCGCAGTCGCGGTACTCTCTTTACTGAACTGTACAGATGATTTCAGCAGTGTAGTGGATTTTACCGACGTGGAAAACCCTACCCTTTCTGAGCAATCCGTTGTAGGACAGCCTAACTCTTCCGCTATTTGGCTGAGTGGTATAGAAAGAAACATGGGCTTTGTGTACAATGAGATTTTGGTATTGGCCGAGCTGGGCTCGGACAACTATGTAAACGTAGAGACTTTCTTTAACCAATTTTTGGATAATTTGGAGTTTCAACCTGCCGATCCAGACCTAAGGGATGCAACGCGTGAAGTGGCACGTCTTCGGGAAATGGCCATTTTCGGACTTGAAAAAGTAGGGCCTGCCGATCCAGAATATACTACGGCCACAGAAGCAGAGTACAATTTCTATTTAGGAATGGCTTACCTGTATTCTGCCATGTATTTTCCAGCATTGCCGCAAGAACCTCGCGGGCCAATGGTGCCTTCTGCTCAACATTATCAAAATGCCATTGCACAATTTGATATTGCAATTGGTTTGAACGGTAGCGAAACCAAATATCACTTGGCGAAAGCCAGAGCCAATTATTACTTGGGCAACAAAGCTGCTGCCGTTGCTTCTGCAAATGATGCTTTGGATATTAACAGAGCGTTTGATAACACGGTAAGATTTGATGAGTCGGCTCCTGATTTGGTGCCAAATGGAACACAGTCCGGCAACCGATTTGAAGATGCGATTTATGAGAGGTCTACTTTTGATGATTTGCAGCCATTACCTTCGTTGGATTTTCTAGATCCCAAGTATTCTTTCTTGGATGATGTTGAGGATGCACCTATCCATTACCTAAAAGCGGAAGAAGCCTTGTTGATTTTGGCTGAAGCTAATTTGTCTGACAACAATGTGCCTGCGGCTCAAGCCAATCTAACTGAGCTTTTGGAATTGATCGCAACCAGGGAAGTAAGAAACATAGACGATAATATTGAAGGTAGAACCGAAGATAGCCCTGGATCTAGACCGGACTCAACCATTGTTGTGGTTAACGGAAGATCAGGCCTTGTTTTAAATAGACACAGCGGAAGGATAGATGTTCCTTCTGTTTCAGGTACTTCTTTGACTACGGCTGAAATAGCAGGTTTAACTGCTGATGATGCCGGGTTGGAGTTGTTGTACAGAACAAGACAGGAAGTGTTTATTGCGGAAGGTCTACGTTTTGTGGACATGGGCCTTAAATTAATTGTGGATGAGAATGAAGTGTTGCAGAACGAGAATATTTCTGCAGGAGACTTGGGAACCGTAGCACTTATTCCTCCGTTCATAGACGTTGTCAAGACTCAATTGGATGCCATTACGTATGATGCTGAAGCAGCAGAGGCAACCACAACGATTAACGTAACAGAGATCTTGGTGGCCAATAAAACTTCAAATTTTGTATTGCCTTTCCATTAAGACAAAAAATACATATTTGAATTAGCTCGAAGAATGGTCAGTATTTACTGGCCATTTTTTGTTGGTACAGATATGGATTTGGGAAGGCTATATAAAATTAAAAACCTTATAAGTAAAAGGTTTGCAGAGTTTTTTTGCTCTTGCATTTTTCATGCTGTCACTTAAATTAGGTAAGCAATAAACAATCTATTTATATTTTTCAAGAATTAAAGATGTATAGATCCAATTTACTATTGGATTTTTACGATATCATTTGGAATTGGGATTGATTGTGGAAATATCAATGCTCATCTCAGGTTTTAGCTCAACCATATGCTCTCCTTCTTCCTTGCCTTTATTATATCTTTCCATACCGCGGATAATCACCTCATTCATTTCTTCTTGTAGTTCCAAAAGTTCTTGTTGGGTAAATGTAATCGCACTTCTCTTTGAAAATAGTTTTTTGATTTTCTTCATATTGTGGGATTTGACATCTACGGGAACAAGCTTTACCGTAGCTTTAAGTCCCCCCATTCTGGGAAGTGCTTCGATCATGTAGGCTTTCCCGCCTTCCAAATTGGCCTCCACAAAAGATCTGTTTTCCGATCTGGCCCAAAACAAATGCTGGCCAGGCTCACATTCGTATTTGAGATATTTCCTTCCGTTGAACTTTCCGATTGCCTTTTCCCCATCAAAATAAGTAAAGTTGACCAAAGATCCCATGGAATTTGCCCTTACAAAATAGATGACCGACCTGTTGCTGGAGACTACAGGTTCAGAATCTTGGGCCTGAACTGAAGGGGAAATTAGGATGGAGAATAAGATTAGACCGATCAAAAGATGCTTCATAGATTGTTATATTTTAATTAAAAACCCAAGTAAAAAGAAGCTTTATAGTACTTGTCCTCTTTGTCTGCGCATTTGAATCGAAGCTTTCATGGTCCATAGTGTTCGCTAGTCCTAGCTCTGATTGTAGTTCGAGTATAAAGCTTGAATTTCCTTTTGTTGGAAACTCCTTTCCCAAGCCTGCGGTAATGCCATAATCCAATGTTTTGAAGGATGAGTTGATGCCCTCCCTTCGAATTGAATCATCCAAAAGAATATTGATAAATGGTCCTAAATCCATAAACCAAAGCTCTTTTTGACCAAAAGGAACCTTAACAAGAACAGGTAAGTTTAAGTAATGGTACTTGTCTTTAAAGCTATATTCTTCAATTGGGCGACCCTGATAATTGTAGTAAACTCCTTTGCCGTCAATAGTACGACGTTCGTAATTGACATTGGCCGCTAAAATAATGCCAGGGGTAATCTCAAAACTATAGTGTAGTCCCAATAGGGTGCCAATGTCATATTTCACGGCTCTTGCATACTCATTTCCCCAAAGGGAAGTATATGTGGCTCCAAAGTTTATTCCCCAAGTGCTTTTGTTTTGTGAATATAAGTTGGCTGATGTAAAAAAGAACAGAGCCCAAAGAGTGGCAATTGCGAGGTTTCGAAATGTGGTTTTCAAAGCTTGATTTAATTATCTGCCTAAAAATCAATAAATATTTTCTTACAAACAAGTTTTATTTTGATTGTCTCTTCATGGATCCAGAATAAGGATTAAGCATTTTTTGATTCTGAGCGACCTCGGCTTTTATATGGGCCAACTAATGTAAATACTTCGAATGCGCGGCCTTGAAAGGTATGGTTGTATAGAATATTCCCGAAAAGGAAATACCCTGTACTTACTCATCCATTCATATTCAAATGGTTCAAAGAACTATTGAAAAATCAACAAGGGTATAAAGATCTATTTGCTAAATCGGTGAAAGGAATATAAAATCAGGAAAGAGGATAAATAAAAATCCATAAAAGCTAATAATTAAACAAATAAAGATTTTAAGTCCGGCGTGTCTACAAGTTGAATTATCTAAATTAACCAACTAATTGGATATTATAGATTATATAATCTGTTGGAAATAAAGAAAATGGAGAAGACATGGGGAAATGTAAACTTTAAAATAAAAAAATCCCTAGTAACCAATAAGTTAAAAGGGATTTCTGTACTCGAGGCGGGACTTGAACCCGCACGGGCATAATGCCCACAGGATTTTAAGTCCGGCGTGTCTACCAATTCCACCACTCGAGCCTGGACTTGAAACAAAAAAACGCTGCAAGCAGCGTTTTAGAGCGAAAAACGGGATTCGAACCCGCGACCTCCACCTTGGCAAGGTGATGCTCTACCAACTGAGCTATTTTCGCATGTTTTGCCACTTTTCAACCAAAGCCAATAATTTTTGACTTAAAGTTTTGCTCTACCCCGTCCGAACGATGAACTCGTTCATCCGGGCGGGCAACTGAGCTATTTTCGCATTTTAAAGAACTCTGCACTTTTTTTCAGTGCGGATGCAAATTTAATGTTTTTCTCTAAAACAGAAAGAATTTTTTTAAGAGGATGCTGTTTTCTTTTTGCCCAACAGTCTTTTGATCTCGTTCAATTTCATCAAGGCCTCGACCGGGGTCAGGGTATCTATGTCCAAATGAAGGATTTCCTCCTTGATTTCCTCCAACAAGGGATCGTCCAGATTAAAGAAACTCAACTGCATTTCCTGCCCGTCCGGCAGGCGGGCATTTTGTGCGCTTTGCAGTTTGTCCGTCATCTCCTCGCTGGAATGCGATTTTTCCAGCTTTTTAAGGATTTTATTGGCCTTTTGGATCACCTGTTGGGGCATGCCGGCCATCTTGGCTACATGGATTCCAAAACTGTGTTCACTGCCCCCAGGTACCAATTTCCGAAGGAAAAGCACATTATCCTTCAATTCCTTTACCGATACATTGTAATTTTTGATTCGGGAAAAAGTGGCCGTCATCTCGTTGAGCTCGTGGTAATGGGTGGCAAAAAGGGTCTTGGCGCGTGCCGGATGCTCATGGAGGTATTCCGATATGGCCCAAGCAATGGAAATGCCATCATAGGTACTCGTACCCCGGCCAATCTCATCCAAAAGCACCAAACTACGCTCGGATAAATTGTTGAGTATGGAAGCCGTTTCGTTCATTTCCACCATAAAAGTGGATTCACCCATGGAAATATTGTCACTGGCCCCCACACGGGTAAAAATCTTGTCCACTAAACCAATTTTGGCCTCCGAAGCTGGAACAAAACTTCCCATTTGGGCCAAGAGTACAATGAGGGCCGTTTGCCGTAATATGGCCGACTTACCACTCATGTTGGGCCCGGTGATCATGATGATCTGTTGCTCCTCCCGGTTCAGGAGTACATCGTTGGTCACATAACTCTCGCCCAAGGGCAATTGTTTTTCAATGACCGGATGCCGTCCCTCTTTGATGTGGAGTTCGGTGGATTCATCCACAAGAGGTTCCACATACCCATTTTCCTTGGCCAGTTGGGCAAATCCGCATAGGCAATCCAATTGGGCAATCAGATGGGCATTTTGCTGGACAGGGGCAATGTATTCCTGCATCCACATCAAGAGTTGTTCAAACAACTGCTGTTCCAGAATAAGGATGCGTTCTTCGGCTCCCAAGATCTTGGCCTCGTATTCTTTAAGCTCTTCCGTGATGTAACGTTCTGCATTCACCAAGGTCTGTTTGCGGATCCAACTTTCTGGGACTTTATCTTTATGGGTGTTTCGGACTTCAATATAGTAGCCAAAAACGTTGTTGGAAGCAATTTTCAGCGAAGTGATTCCTGTTTGCTTAGTTTCACGTTCCAACATTTTGTCCAGATAATCTTTGCCAGAAAAAGCCAAGCTGCGCAACTCATCCAACTCTTCCGAATACCCGTTGGCAATGGTATGGCCTTTGGCAAGGTTTACCGGAGCTTCTTCATTAAGCACTTCCTTGATTTTGGAGCGTAGCGCCTCGCAGGCATCCAATCGCTTCCCGATGGACTTTAGGGAGGTATTGGAACTTTCTTGGGCCAACTGTTTGATGGGAACCAAGGCTTCCAAGGAATTTTTTAGTTGAACAACCTCTTTTGGGTTGATTTTTCCCGTGGCCAGTTTGGAGATGAGTCGTTCCAAATCGCCCATGGGTTTGATCCAGTGCTGTATTTTTTCGAGGGATTCTTCGCTGTCTTTCAAATGGGCCACAACCTCATGGCGTTCGCGAATACGATCTAAATTTTTAAGCGGAAGGGCCAACCAACGTTTCAACAATCTTCCGCCCATGGGAGATAGGGTCCGGTCTATAATATGCAATAGTGTCACCGCATTTTGATGGGGTGAATGGTACAATTCCAGATTCCGGATGGTAAATCGGTCCATCCAGACATACTCCTCCTCCGCAATACGTTGAATCCTGTTGATGTGTTGAAGACGGCTATGTTGGGTTTCGGAAAGGTAATGCAGCACCGCGCCAGAAGCAATGATTCCTAGATTGAGGTGGTCAATCCCAAAACCCTTTAAAGTTTGCGTGCCAAAATGGTTGTTGAGGCTCTCATGGGCATAATCTTCCTGGAAAATCCAATCTTCCATAAAGAAACTGTGGAGTTGGCTACCAAAAACCTCCATAAACTCTTTTTTGTGGCTTTTGGAGACCAATACCTCATTGGGGGCAAAATTTTGAAGGAGCTTGTCCATTTGTTCCATGGAACCTTCCGAGGTTAAAAACTCCCCAGTGGAAATGTCCAGGAAGGAAATTCCCATTTTATTTCGGCCAAAATGTACGGCGCACAAGAAATTGTTGCTCTTCGCGGAAAGGATATCGTCATTAAGGGCTACCCCTGGGGTTACCAGTTCGGTTACCCCACGCTTAACAATGCTTTTGGTCTGCTTGGGGTCTTCCAACTGGTCGCAAATGGCCACACGTTGCCCAGCCTTTACTAATTTGGGAAGATAAGTGTTGAGTGAGTGATGGGGAAAACCCGCCAATTCTGTTTTGTCACCACCATTGTTCCTATGGGTAAGGATTATCCCCAAAATCTTGGCGGCTTTAATAGCATCCTCCCCGAAGGTTTCATAAAAATCCCCAACACGGAACAGCAATAAGGCATCAGGGTGTTTTACCTTGATGGCATTGTACTGTTGCATTAAAGGGGTAACCTTCTTTGTTTTGTTCTTGGCTGCCAAAGCGATATTATTCTTTTATTTTTGCTCTGTTTGGGTAAAGTTGATTATAAAACTCGTTGTCACATCGAGCGCAGTCGAGATGTTTTTTGTTGACCTTTCGACTGCGCTCAAGACGACAAAAAACCATTGGTTAGGGATTTTGTCAAACAAAACACCTTACACCACGGGATGTTGGAACGAATATATCGTTTTCATCATCCATCAAAAATTTTTGTTGATATTTTGGACGGAATGGTTAAAAAAATGAACAGGAAACTGGAAAACAGTGAATTGGGACGGTTGGATGTGGAGGCGTTTAAGGAAGCGGAAAAAACACCGATCATTTTGGTGTTGGACAATATCCGAAGCCTGAACAATATCGGTTCGGTGTTCCGTACTGCCGATGCGTTCCGGATCCAAAAAATATATTTATGTGGCATTACGGCCACCCCTCCACACAAGGATATCCGTAAAACTGCACTTGGGGCAACCGAAAGTGTGGCCTGGGAATATAGGAAAAGTACTTTGGAGTTGGTAGGGGAACTGAAGGACATAGGTGTCCATACCATTGCCGTGGAACAGGCCGAAAATGCTACCATGCTCAATGATTTTGTTTGCGACGCCAATGAAACCTTGGCGTTGGTTTTTGGAAATGAGGTGAAAGGTGTTTCCCAAGAGGTAGTCACGGCTTGCGATACAGTTTTGGAAATTCCGCAGTTTGGCACCAAACATTCGTTGAACATTTCGGTAAGTGTGGGCGTGGTAGTTTGGGACTTGTGGTCAAAAATGAGCCTCAATAAAACAAAAAAGCCCTGAAAAATCAGGGCCAAATATATAGTTTGAGTTAGTTAGTTGCTTTTTAAGCGGGGACTAATAAAATAAAACCATTCGTTATATCCAAACATTTTCTAAAAATTTTGCTAAAAGGATAGTGCGAGAATGTTGTCTTCCAACCGTTCCAAAATAGTTTCATAATCGGTTGGCTTGTTTACAAAATCCAACTCGCTCAAATCCAGAATCATACTGTTTTGATGGGGAAGCGTCTTCATAAAATCCAAATATCCCCGGTTTATTTTGTCCAAATATCCAGGATCGATGTTCTGCTCATAATCTCGACCTCTTTTCTTAATGTTGTCCAAAAGACGTTCGGTATTTTGATAGAGATATAGGTATATGTCCGGCTTTTTTACCTCCTTGTACATAAAGGTGAAAACCTTTCGGTATAGATTGTACTCGTCTGCTTGCAGGGTAATCTTGGCAAAGATCAACGACTTGTAAATATCATAATCACTGACCATGAAATTCTTGAACAGGTCAAATTGGGAGGTATCATCCGTAAATTGTTGGTAGCGGTCTGCCAAAAAGGACATTTCCAAAGGAAAGGCGTAGCGCGATTGATCCTCATAAAACTTCGGAAGGAAGGGGTTGTCCGCAAAACGTTCCAGTACCAACTTGGCATTGAAATCTTCGGCAATCATTTTGGAAAGGGTGGTCTTCCCGGCCCCAATGTTTCCTTCTATGGCAATAAATTGCAATTGTGAAAAAAGTCCCGACCTGTTTCGAAACAGCTTATACGAGGTCTTCTTCAATTTGCTTTTGTCCCTACACTCCTGCAACAAGTTGCGTATATCTTTGTTGAGTATGGGATGGTATAGTTGGGGGGCAATATCGGCCAAGGGTTTCAGCACAAACTTCCGATGCTGCATCTGGGGGTGGGGGACAATCAAATCGGGTGTGTTGATGATTTGCTTTCCAAAGAGGATGATATCAACATCCAAGGTACGGGATTGGTAGCCCATATTTTGCGTACGATCTCTGCCAAAATCCTTTTCAATCCGTAAAACCACCTGCAAAAGTTCCGAAGGGGACAGCGGGGTTACCAAGGCAGCACAAATGTTCAGAAAATCATCGCCTTCAAAACCCACGGCCGGATTTTCATAAACCGAAGAAATGGCCAAAATATCGCCTGCCTCACGTTGAATCCGAAAAAGCGCCTTTTGGAGCGTTGCGTACCGATTGCCCAGATTACTGCCCAGTGAAAGATATACGTGTTGAGATTGACCCATAATCAAAAGGGCAAAGTAAACAAAACAATGGAACAATGGTTATATTTGGGGGCGGATTTAATTTTTTGCGGATGAACTTTTTGAGAAACTTGTTGGCCTCGATTTTGGGGTGTTTGGTGGCGTTTGGAATTGTGATGGGGATGTTTTTCATTTTTATTGCCCTGTTAAGCAATGCGGAAGAAGGGGTTGTGGTGAAAGCCGACTCTATTTTGGAGTTGCGATTTACAACACCGATCATGGATTACACAGGAAAGGACGAAACAAGCCCTTTTGCTGGACTTTGGGATGAAGAAATGGGATTGGACGATATTATCCATGCCATTAAGGTGGCCAAAGAGGACTCCAAAATTAAGGGAATAAGTTTAACCACCAGTTTTTTGCAGGCGGGGGTGGCTCAGACCCGGGAGATTCGGGAAGCTCTGTTGGATTTTAAATCTTCAGGGAAGTTTATTTTGGCCCATTCGGACTTTTACACCCAAAAAGATTACTATTTGGCCAGTGTGGCCGATGAAATATACCTAAACCCGGTGGGTGCCCTGGACTTTAAGGGACTATTCACTGAAGTGCTCTACTTTAAGGATTTTCAGGAAAAAACTGGGATAAAGATGGAGGTGATACGCCATGGCAAGTACAAGAGTGCAGTGGAACCCTTTTTGTCCAATACCATGAGCCCGGAAAACCGTTTGCAAATTCAGGAATTGATTACCTCCATTTGGGATGTGATTGTAACCGATGTGTCTGTATCAAGAAATATAACCCCACAAAATTTGAACATCATTGCTGATACCTTGGGTGGTAGAACACCAAAATATGCTGTCGCATCTGGGTTGATTGATGGTGACCTGCATTTTGATGAATATGAAAATCTGGTGCGTGGTAAAATGGGAGTGAGTGATGATACGGAACTCAATTATGTGGAGTTGGCCGAGTACGTACATTTGGCCAACAGGGAAAAGATATATACAGGAAGCGACAAAGTTGCCATAATCTATGCCCAAGGGGAGATTTTGTATGGCGAAGGTGGAAGGGATTTTTTAGGACAGGGACTTATGTTGGATGCCCTTCAAAAAGCAAAGGAAAATAGTAACATAAAAGCCATAGTCCTGCGGATAGATTCCCCTGGAGGAAGTGCTTTGGTCTCCGATATCATTTGGCGTGAAATAAAGCTGACCAAGGAGGTAAAACCTGTAGTGGTTTCCTTTGGAAACGTGGCGGCATCAGGGGGGTATTACATTGGAGTGGCCGGAGATAAGATTTTTGCTGAGCCAACAACCATAACAGGGTCTATTGGGGTGTTTGGGACCATTCCCAACATTAATGAGTTGGCTGGAAACATAGGTATTAATGCGGAACAGGTGGGTACCAACAAAAATTCGGTGGACTATTCGCTGTTCGAGCCATTGAGTGATTCTTTTCGCAATGTGGTACAGGAAGGGATAGAAGACACCTACATGACCTTTTTGGAGCGTGTGGCCGAAGGGAGAAATATGAGTTTGGCCCAAGTGGATTCGTTGGCCCAGGGTAGGGTATGGAGCGGAGTGGATGCACAAGCCATTGGTTTGGTGGATGAACTTGGTGATTTGGATGATGCCATAGCCGCTGCTGCTGAAATGGCCGGGCTAGAGGGTTTTGGAATTCGAAAATACCCCAAATATAAATCTGATTTCGAACGATTCATGGATGACTTGGGTGGAATGAAAGCCAAATGGGGCGAATCTGTCCTCAAGGAGGAAATAGGGGCCGAAGCCTATCAGATTTTAAAGGAATTTAAACAAGCTTCCGAACAAAAGGGAATTCAGGCTAGGATGCCTTTCAGCCTCAACATTAAGTAAACGCATGACGCAAAGCGATAAGAAAAAAGCGTTTTCGATTTATCTCTATATGGGAGCACTGTTCATCACTTCTCTCGTGGTGTCCAATCTCATTTTTCAAAAATTCTTTTTCTGGAACCCTTTTGGGGAAGTCACTGTTTTTGGCGCACCTCTTTTTGAACTTTCGGTGGGGATTTTGCCCTATCCCATCACATTTTTGATCACGGACCTTATTTCCGAGATTTACGGAAAACGGAAGGCCAATCAGGTGGTAACTGCCGGGATTTTTGCCTCGGTGTTTTCCATGGCGATCATTTTGGTGGGCAATTATGTGCCGGCCATACCCTCCTCGCCTGTGGATGATGTTACCTTCACCAAGGTATTTGGCTTGTCCCCTTTGGGTGTTTTGGCTTCCATGTTAGCCTATTTGGCAGCGCAGTACATTGATATTTCTATTTACCATTTTTGGAAAAAAGTCACTGATGGAAAGATGTTATGGCTTCGTAACAATTTTTCAACCTTCACATCGCAGTTTGTGGATACGTTTACTGTAGTGGGCCTCCTCTGTATTTTTGGGGTATTGCCCTGGGACAAGTTTTACGGATTGGTCATCAGTGGATTTGTTTTTAAAGTGATTATTGCTGTGTTCGACACCCCTCTGCTGTATTTTTTCGTATATCTGATGCGGAAAAGATTTAACTTAAAAATAGGGGAAGAGATTCCGTTGGATTGAAATCTTCTCCTTTAATTTGTTGTAAAACATCATCTTATGAAGAGAAAAGTCCTGAAGATTACCGGAATAACCCTACTTATCCTACTAGCCTTGATCATTGCACTGCCCTTTTTCCTCCAGGGAAAAATTGAGCAGATCATTAAAAACAAGGTGAACAACAGTATCAATGCCACGTTGGATTTTGAGAAGGCCGATTTGAGCTTGCTCAAAAGTTTTCCCAATGCCAATGTGGAACTCACCAACATTTCTTTGGTCAACAAGGCCCCTTTTGAGGGGGATACCCTATTTGCCTCTGGCGAGATCGAATTGAAGATGTCCATCAAGGAGCTCTTTAAATCGGCAGACGAACCCATCGTCATCCAAAGCTTGAATGTGGACAAGGCCAAACTCCACATAAAAGTGGATGAAGATGCCAATGCCAATTACGACATTGCCAAGGCGGATGAATCTGCATCGACCGATGCATCTGAAGATTCTGGGGACAATTTTACCTTGGCCATGGATGCTTATGCCATCACCGATTCGGAAATCATCTATGAGGATATGGCCACGGGAATGCGTTTGGCCCTGCTGGAAATGAACCATTCGGGAACCGGGGACCTGTCCTTGGAAAAATCCCAATTAAAGACCTTGACCGATGCCTTGGTCTCCTTTGAAATGGACAGCACAAAATATCTGAATAACCATAAGGTTTCCTTGGATGCCTTGATTGATATCGACCTGAAGGAAAACAAGTACTCCTTTTTGGAGAACAAGGCCATGATCAACCAATTGCCCTTGGTGTTTGATGGTTTTGTAAAGTTGAATGACGATAATCAGGAAGTGGATATCACCTTCAAAACCCCATCTTCCGACTTTAAGAACTTTCTGGCCGTGATTCCTGAGGCCTATTCCAAAAACATAGAAATGGTACAGACCACTGGTAATTTTGAAGTGAACGGGCAGTTCAAGGGTATTGTGGATGACACCCACATTCCTGCGTTCAACATCAAGATCAATTCTGAAAATGCTTCTTTTAAATATCCGGATTTGCCCAAATCGGTGCAGAATGTGTTCATTGATACCGAAATCAATAATACTACGGGAATCACCGAGGATACCTATGTGGACATCAAACGCTTGTCCTTTACCATAGATCAGGACAAGTTTAACCTGACCTCCAAGATTCGTGACCTTATGGGGAACACCAAGGTAAATGCCCATATGGATGGCAGGATCAATCTGGCGAACATTTCCCAAGCCTATCCCGTACCGGAGGATTACAACCTAAAAGGTATCCTGAATGCGGATGTGACCACGGCCTTTGATATGGAATCGTTGGAGAAGAAACGTTACCAGAATACCAAAACAACAGGAAAAGCATCGGTCTCGGGGTTTGAATACGCTTCGGAGGAACTCAAGAATCCGGTGGCCATCAATACCGCTTCGGTCACCTTTAATCCCAATACGGTAACCTTGGATTCCTTTGAAGGAAAAACGGGAAGTACGGATTTCAATGCCAAAGGCACATTGACCAACCTACTCGGGTTTATGTTCAATGATGAAAAAGTGGAAGGAAACTTTTCGTTGGCCTCCAACACTTTTGCCTTGAACGATTTTATGGTTGAGGAAGAAGTGGAAGGTGAAGGTCAGAATGGGACCACTACCACTTCAGAAGGGGAGGAGCGCATCAAAATCCCATCCTTTTTGGATTGTACCATTGACGCCACAGCAGGTACGGTACTGTATGATAACCTAAAATTGAAGAATGTAAAGGGCAAGCTGACCATCAAGGATGAAACGGCCACTGTTGAGAACCTTACCTCGGACCTTTTTGGAGGTACTTTGGGGATGAAAGGGTCGGTGTCTACCAAAGAAGCGGCCTCTACCTTCAACATGGATTTGGGGATGAGCAATTTTAATATTGGGGAGTCATTCCAAGCATTGGAATTGTTCAAGGCACTTACCCCCTTGGCACAAGCGCTTCAGGGAAAACTCAATTCCCAAATTAAGATCGGTGGAAACCTGAAAGACGATTTCACACCCAACTTGGCCACCATTTCAGGGGATTTGTTGGCAGAACTCCTATCCACTAAAGTGGATACCCAGAAAGCACCCTTATTATCGGCATTGGATAGTAAATTGAACTTTTTGAACACTAAGGATATCGACCTACAGGGATTAAAGACCGCTTTGAGTTTTGACAACGGTACGGTAAAGGTGAAACCATTCACCGTAAACTATAAGGATATTGCCGTAAATGTGGATGGAAGTCATACGTTTGACCGTCAGATGGAATACAAGGCTACCTTGGATGTGCCGGCCAAATATCTAGGGAACGAGGTGAACAAGCTCATTGCGCAGATGAACGATGAAAGTTTAAAGGAGGTGACCATTCCTGTTACGGCAAACATTGGAGGGAATTTTACCAGTCCAACCGTGACCACCGATTTGAGCTCCAGCGTAAAGACCTTGACCACGAAACTGGTGGAAATCCAAAAACAGAAATTGGTCAATCAAGGAAAAGATAAGGCCAAGGACCTGTTGTCCGATGTGTTCAAGAAAGACAATGCCGATTCCACTGCCACACAATCTTCCGGGGTCAAAGAGGCCTTGGGGAACCTTTTGGGCGGTGATAAAGCAAAAGATACCACAACCACCAAGACCGAGGAGGACCCGGTAAAGAATACAGCCAAATCCATTTTAGGGGGATTGTTGAAAAAGAAAAAGGATACAGTCAATTAAAAAAAGATGCGGTTAAAACCGCACCTTTTTTTATTGTTCCAACTCTTGGTCGATGACTTTAAGAATGGATTCCAACTGAAATAGCAATGGGTTGTAATGCTCCGTTTCGGTGGATTGACTCGTAATGATAAACATGAGAATATTGTTTTGGAACGTAGTGGATTCCAATACGGATAAATTACTGACAGCCTTTTCATCCACGGGGATTCCCAATTTTTCGGACATGCCCGTATGGTCCAGGATGGTTCGGATGCTATGGCCTTCATCCCTAAAAGCATTGACCGTACTGTTTCGTTGTTCGTCCTGCATTTGTTCTTGATTGGAAATGTCGTCTATGGTGGCGATCCAATTGGTCAGCTTTATCCGTAGAGCATTATTGGTGATGTCCTTAAGACTTCCTGAATTGACCATTTCATTGAGAAGGGAGTTGTTGGGGTTGAAGAAGATATCATAGGCAAAGGCGGTAACGAACAGTTCGGATAGTTTTTCCTCCGAAGGACTTTCTTTTTGGTCCATGATCTTTACAATCTCAATAGCGGCATTGTAGCTGTTTGTATTGAACCTGATCAATTCCTCAAGTTTCAATTTACTGGTTTCAAATTCTTCTTTTAAGCCTTTAAGGTATACCTGTTCTTTTTGCCTTTTTATGCTTTGTTCATTGGCGTTGTTAATGGCCAAGGCAATGAGAATGCCAATCACTACAAGGACGATTTCCCCAAGGGCATATAAGAGGTAATTGCTGATTTTTTTCTCGGCAATCAGTTGCTTTCTAACTTTTCTAAAGAACTTTAGCATAGATGTTGGTTGGTTGTTCCCGTTGGTTTTGGGAAACTAATCTAACTATTTTTTGAACATCACATGTATTTAGGCCTATTGGTACCCTATGGCCACGGATACCACCAAAGCGATTGCGGCAATCAATAAAACGAGCAAGGTAGGTCTAAGGGCAAACTTCAACCATTTGTTATAGGGGATGTTACAAAGCGCCAAAACGGCCATGAGTGCACCATTGGTGGGAACGATCATATCGGCCATGACCGCTCCGTATTGATAGGCCAAAACACAGGTTTGTCTGGACAGCCCTATTAAATCTGAAAGCGGAACCAATATGGGCATGGTCAACACTGCCTGACCCGAATAACTGGGTACCGGAAAGTGCAAAAACGAATGGGCAACCATCATGGAGACGGCAGAGCCAGAAGGTGAAAGATATTTCAGAGGCCCAAAAAGGCCATATACAATGGTGTCCATGATCATGCCTTCTTTCAGGAGCAACGAAATGCTATTGGCGAGCCCCAACAGTATGGCGGCAAACATCATTTCCTTGAATCCGTCGATATAGGATTCGCCGGTGCCATTGACACCCAGTTGGCCAATGAGTCCAGCCACGATGCCCAAGGCAAAGAACGAGGCAGACATTTCATTGAAATCCCAATTCAAAAATAGAAGGCCATAAATAACGCCACAGAAGGTCAATGCGAGGAGTGATAATATGATTTTGCTTCGTGTGGTCATGGACTCGTGAGCGGAAGGCATCTTTATTTTGTCGATCCTGTTCTTGTTGGCGTATCGGATAATAAAGACTATCCATACGACAAGAACCACTGCCAAAACCACAAGCCTAAACTGACTGCCCGAAAGCAATGGGAGCCCAGCTTCTTTTTGGGCGATTATAACCGCAAACGGATTGGATGGACTAAAAGAACTGCCAATGACCGTTGATCCATAACTCATGAGTATAATGGTGAACGTATTATAGCCGAGACTTTTCCCAAACAAGAGTAAAATGGGTATCATGGCAATGACTTCTTCCTGCATGCCTATGGAGACCCCGCCGGCAGTAAAAAGGGCCGTGACTAAAATCAATGCCAAGGTCTCTTTGCCTTCCAAGATTTTGACCAATTTTACCAAACCTTGGTTGAGGGCCCCGGTTTTTTCGATGACATAAAAGCAACCTCCAATCAAAAGGATAAGGACTATGGCATCTGCCCGCCCTATGATCCCTCTTGGGATGGAGAGAATCAGGTCCATAAGGGAGAGATGTTCCGAAGTGACCGTTTGATAGGAGTCGTTCAGGACTTTTGTGGTCCCGGTAGCCTCATCCAGTATACGTTGGTAGCTCCCCTGAGGAATGATGTACGTTAGGATCCAGGAAAAAATGATGACAGCAATGAGTATGACGAAAGCATTGGGAAATTTTTTCATCCGGTTTGGTTTTGGTTATATGAAACAAAGGCCTTTGGGCCCTGTCTTGGTTTCAATGGATACCAATTCCCATACGTGCGGTCAAGTTATTTCTACGCTGCTATTGGGGCTTGTTTTTCATTTTTTCCAAAAAATTGACCATTTCCTTAAGGCTGTCCTGTAGTTCGTCATAGCCAATAACATCACCGATGGACATTAGGTCAAGTAAACTTTCCTTTGTTTTGGTTTTCACGGATTGCTCCAAAAAATCCAATGAATCCTGTACTTCTTGGGACGGGTTCTCAATGCGTTTCAGCATTTTGAGAGTTTGCAGTACTTCTTTTAGCATTTCTTGAGTTTATAGGTGTAAGTTATTAAATCTATATGGAACACACACAGTTGTAGTAAATCTATATAGCTGTTGGAATTTATACGTTTCCGTTGGGTCTCACTTCATCCAAACAGGGGTGGTATTGGATTCATGTTCCATTCCAATGATATCCCTGTACAGTTCGGGGCGTCTTGCGTTCTTATATCGAAAACCTCCGGATAGTTGCAGCTTGTCCTTTACGATTTTGGAAACCGTGATATCATTTTCAAAGGATTTTATTTCCGATAACACTTCGCCATAGGGGTCCAGAATCATGGAGTTTCCATTTTTAAGGTGTTCACCATCATAACCAATAGGATTGGTAAATGCATAATACACACCATTGTCATAGGCCCTTGCGGGCAGCCATCGCATCAGCCAACCTCTTCCTTTGGGGCCATCAAATTCCATACGTAGCGAAACTGGGTCTGTTTCCCTGTTCTGCCAAAGCTCATCCTTTACGAATCCCCGACCGGGCATCGCGGATGGAGTGCAACCGGTCACATGGGGTGCAAAAATGAGCTCGGCCCCCAAAAGGCTGGTGGCCCTTACATTTTCGATCACATTGTTGTCGTAGCAGATGAGAATGCCACATTTCCATCCCAATAGATCAAAGACACAGTATGCATCACCAGCGGACATGTACTTGCTGATGAACGGATGTATCTTTCGGTATTTGGCCAATAGACCGTTTTGATCAACACAGATATAGGTGTTGTAAATATTGCCTTGATCCTTTTCGACCAAACCGGCCAATATGGGAATGTTGAATTCCTTGGCAATCTGGATCAGTGTTTGGGTGCTTTCCCCGTTCGGGACCTCTTCTGCCAAATCCGTTATCTCTGCAAGACTTAAATCCTTGGTATATGTATAGGCGGTAATCGACATTTCGTGAAAGCTGACCACATCGGCTTTTTGTGCTTTTGCTTTTTCGGTCAGTTGTCTGATAATGGATAGATTATATTCCTTATCGGCATCCTTGGGTTGAAATTGGGCTACGGCTACATTCATTTTTTAATCAATATTTATCCCCACATAATACCCCTCACTACCCCGTACATTGAATACGGTGTTGTCCTCAAAAATTAAATACTGTCCCTTTATGCCCTTCAGCACTCCCATGTAGCTAGGGGTTTTGTCCAGGTTGAGGCTTTTTACTTTTTCAGGGTATTGCAATACGGGGAACTCTAGGTTGGTTTCGGAATTGTCCTCAATAAAATATTGGGAGACTTCCTCGGGGATATAGGGTTTTAGTTTGCTGCGCCATTCGGTCAGGTCCAGATCTTCAATATCGTTTTTTAGCATTTTCTGCCAACTGGTCTTGTCGCTCACATGGTCTTTTAGGGCCACCTCCGTTATACCGGCCAGATAGCGGTTGGGCACTTCCACAATTTCAATGGCCTCATGGGCCCCTTGGTCAATCCAACGGGTGGGCACCTGCGATTTTCGGGTCACCCCCACCTTTACATTGCTGGAATTGGCCAAATAGACAATGTGCGGTTGTAGCTGCATCTTCTTTTCAAACTCTAGGTCACGATCTTCTTGGTCCAGATGCGCTGTGCTCAACTCGGGCTTCATGATCCATTCCCCGGCTGTTGGGGTTTCGTAAAAGCAGGTTTTGCAGAACCCTTGTCGGTAAATGGGTCGGTCATGCCCGCAATTCAGGCATTGAAATTTGATGAAATCAATCTGAACCTCTTTGTTCAAGGCTTGGTTCATGTTGATGAAATCGTTCTCAAAGACCAAAAAATATTGGATGGGACTTCCATTTTCGGTTTGCATCTTGCGCAGGACCCCTTCGTAAAGCATAGTGGAATGAATGTTTAAAACTGATTTGAAAATGCGGGGCAGAAAAGCTATTTTAGCTATTACACCCAACTGAATTTCTTGGTTAAATATACCTAAAATGCCAATACCATTATTCAATTCCATTGCTTCTTGGTTACTACGGAAACGTTATCACCAAATAGAACTTTTTTTAAAGTACCCCTTGGATGTTCAGGATGAGGTATTGCGACAGCTGATGGATTTTTCCGAAGACACCATGATCGGGAAGCAGTACGGCTTTAAGGATATGCCCAAATATGACGAATTCAAGAACAGGGTGCCCATTGTGAGCTATGAGGATATTGCCCCGTTGATAGAACGGACCAGAAAGGGGGAACAGAACCTGTTTTGGCCCACCACCATTAAATGGTTTGCCAAGAGCAGTGGTACCACCAACGCCAAGAGCAAGTTTATTCCAGTGAGTGCGGAAGCCTTGGAGGATTGTCATTACAAGTCTAGCAAAGACCTGTTGTGCCTTTACCTGAACAATAACGAAAACTCCCAACTGTTCACAGGGAAGAGCCTCAGGTTAGGGGGGAGCAAGGAACTTTATGAGGACAATGGTACTTTTTTTGGTGACCTTTCCGCTATTCTGATTGACAACATGCCCCTTTGGGCCGAATATAGCAGCACGCCCAGTAATAAGGTTTCATTGATGAGCGAATGGGAATCCAAACTAGAGGCCATTATTGAGGAAAGCATCCGGGAGAACGTGACCAGTTTGGCCGGGGTGCCTTCATGGATGTTGGTATTGCTCAACCAAGTGTTGGAGAAGACAGGTAAGAACCATTTGTTTGAGATATGGGAAAATCTGGAAGTATATTTTCATGGTGGGGTAAGTTTTATTCCCTATAAGGACCAGTACAAAAACCTGTTGCCACGAAAAAGGTTCAACTATTATGAAACCTATAATGCCTCCGAAGGCTTTTTTGGCATTCAGGATAGGAACAATTCGGATGAATTGCTTTTGATGTTGGATTATGGCATCTTTTACGAATTTATTCCTATGGATTCCTATGGAAATGAAGAAAATGCCATTCCGCTCTGGGAAGTTCAGCTTGGAGTAAATTACGCCATGGTCATTACCACCAATGCCGGACTCTGGCGCTATAAAATAGGGGACACTATTCGGTTCACCTCCAAAGACCCATACAGGATACGGATCACTGGTCGAACCAAACACCATATCAATGCTTTTGGAGAAGAGCTGATCATTGAAAATGCTGAGGAGGCCCTAAAGCAGATTTGCCAGAAAACCGATGCAGAAATCATGGACTACACTGCAGCGCCCATTTTTATGAGCGGAAACGAGAAAGGGGCGCATGAGTGGATCATTGAGTTCAGGAAACCACCTGAAGATATTGCCTATTTCACCGAGTTCTTGGACAATGCACTTAAGTCTTTGAATTCCGATTATGAAGCGAAACGGTACAACAACATTACTTTAAAGATGCCTAAAGTACACATGGCACGCAAAAATCTCTTCCACGATTGGTTAAAGTCCAAAAACAAATTGGGAGGACAGCATAAAATCCCCCGATTATCCAATGAAAGGGCCTATTTGGACGAATTGCTTCAAATGAATGGTGAATAAAACTTTGCGAGAAAATAGATAAACTGGATTTTACGAAAACGTTTTCGTAAAGTTTTACCTTTTATCGAACAAAGACCTCTTTTGGACAAATAAAAATGGTCTTTTTGCGTTTAATGTTGAAATTTCCCCATACAAATCTTTGTATAAACACTAAACCATTACAATCATGGCAGAAAAACTCGTTGTTGTCTCAGACATGTGGGGAGCAAAAAAGGGCCTTTGGATAGCTTCCTATTTTGGATATCTCCAACAATACTATGATATCGTTTTCTACGATTGTCAGCAACTGGGAAATATTGACGTTCCCGTATGCACCGACGAAAATATTCACAAAGCTTTTGTTGAAGGGGGTATAGATACAGCTGTGGCACACTTGTTAAAGAAAGAGTCGGAGCCCGCACACTATTTGGCATTTAGTACAGGTGGTACCATAGCGTATAAAGCTGCTTTGAAAGGTTTGCCCATGAAATCATTGACGGCCATCTCAGCTACGCGAGTCCGATTGGAAACCGATAAGCCAGATACCTCCTTAAACTTGGTATATGGGGAATGCGATGAATTTAAACCAACCTTGGCTTGGGCGCGTAAAGTGGGTACGGATTTGAATGTTGTTCCAAATTTTGGGCATCAACTGTATTCCGATGAAAAAATCATCACCCAAGTATGTATGGGGCTTCTTGAACAGGTAACTCGTAAGGCGGTTTAAAGCTTTAAGAAACTGCTTTCAGTTTTTTTATGGTCTCGTAGGATAGTTTTTCCTCGGCATAGGCCTTGGTCACCTTGAATTCGGTATCCTCGCTACTAGGTAAAGTAAACATGGCATCGGTAAAGACCGCTTCACAAAGCGAACGTAGTCCTCTGGCACCCAGTTTATACTCCACGGCCTTTTGTACAATATAGTCCAAAGCCTGTTCAGTTATGGAGAATGTGATACCATCCATGGCAAAGAGCTTTTCATATTGCTTTATGATGGCATTTTTAGGCTCTGTTAGGATGGCTCTCAAAGTTTTTGCATCAAGAGGGTTCATGTGAGTCAGCACGGGTAACCTTCCGATGATTTCAGGAATAAGACCAAATTCCTTCAAATCTTTTGGGATGATATATTGAAGAATGTTTTCTTGGTCTAAATTTTCTTCCGCTTTTGACGCACTGTACCCGACAGCTTGCATGTTCAAACGTTTTGTGATGATGCGCTCAATGCCATCAAAGGCTCCACCTGCAACAAACAGGATGTTTTCCGTATTGACCTCGATAAATTTTTGGTCGGGATGTTTCCGTCCACCTTTAGGTGGAACATTGACCACGGTACCTTCCAATAATTTCAACAGTCCTTGCTGTACCCCTTCTCCTGAAACATCACGGGTTATGGATGGATTATCGCTCTTTCGGGCGATTTTATCGATTTCATCAATAAAAACGATACCCCTTTCGGCTTTTTCCAAGTTGTAATCGGCGGCTTGTAGCAACCGGGTAAGTATGCTTTCCACATCTTCACCAACATAACCTGCTTCAGTAAGCACCGTAGCATCAACAATGGCTAAAGGAACATTGAGCATTCGGGCAATGGTTTTGGCAATAAGGGTCTTTCCTGTCCCAGTTTGCCCTACCATAATGATATTGCTCTTTTGAATTTCTACGTCGTTGTCTTTGCCCTTGGTCTGCAACAATCGTTTGTAATGATTGTACACTGCAACGGACATGACCTTTTTGGTACGCTCCTGGCCAATGACAAAGGTGTCCAGAAAATCCCTGATTTCCATGGGCTTTTTTAAGACCAATTCAGAAGAAAGGTCTTGGTTTTTGGATTGTTTGGATTCTTCCGCAACAATACTATGGGCCTGTTCAATACAACGATCGCAGATGTGCGCATCTAGCCCTGCAATCAAAAGATTGGTTTCAGGCTTTTTTCTACCACAAAAAGAACATTCCAAGTTTTCCTTTGCCATATCAATATCAAATCAACATATATGTTCAACCACTAATAACGCAAAAAAAATGGATTTGGTCTACGTTTTAGCGCTGCTTTTATTTGGTTCTTTTTCTTGATCTAAGATTTTTCCCGGACCAAAATTTCATCGATCATACCATATTCCTTGGCCTCTTTGGCCTTCATCCAGTAATCCCGGTCACTGTCTTCGTAAACTTTATCAAAAGATTGACCGGAGTGTTTGGATATGATTTGGTATAATTCATCCTTTATCTTGAGTACCTCTTTGGCTGCAATTTCTATATCACTGGCTTGGCCTTGAGCACCGGAAAGGGGTTGGTGGATCATGACCCTGGAATGGGTAAGACCACTTCTCTTGCCCTTTTGTCCCGCACAAAGGAGAACTGCCGCCATGGAAGCCGCAATACCTGTGCAAATAGTGGCAACATCCGGTTTTATGAACTGCATGGTGTCATAAATGCCCAATCCCGCATATACACTTCCGCCGGGGGAGTTAATGTATATTTGGATGTCTTTGGAGGCATCTGCACTTTCCAAGAAAAGTAACTGTGCCTGTACAATATTGGCTACTTGATCATTGATTCCTGTTCCCAAAAAGATGATACGATCCATCATCAATCTGGAGAATACATCCATGGCAATGGCGTTCAATTGCCTTTCCTCAATAATGTTAGGGGTCATGTTCACGGGGTACATGCTGCTCATGATGTTGTCATAATGCATGCTGTTTATGCCGTGGTGTTGGGTAGCGTATTTTTTGAATTCTTTTCCGTAATCCATGGGATGGTGTTGAATTTTTTTTAAAAAAAAGGTGCCGAAAAAACAGCTTTTCGGCACCGTAAAGATACTTAATTTTCTTTTAGCCCAAGTTTAGCTGTAGGCTTCCTTGATAAAGTCATCATAACTGACTTCCTTTACCTTTAGATTCGCCTTTTCCTTGTATAAGTCCAATAATTTTTGGCTCATCAACTGCTCAGAGAGTCTTTTTACCTCGTCTTGGTTACCCAAAACCCTGGTGGCAATGTTCTCCAACTCTTCTTCTTTGGGGTCCATATGGCCGTATTGGGCCATTTGGGATTTAATAAAGCCTTTGGCAAACTCCTTCAATTCATCAAACTGAACCTGAAGATTATTTTCTTGGATAATCTTACCTTCAATAAGTTGATAGCGAAGTCCCTTTTCAGATTTTTCAAACTCTTCCTTGGCCTCATCATCGGTCAACAGTTTTTCGCCACTGATCTGAATCCATTTTTTCAAGAATTCAGCAGGAAGTTCAAACTTGGTCTCGTCTATAAGTTTTTCGGTGACATCGTTCAATAACTTTTGATCGGACTGCTGTTCAAACTGCTTTTCAGAATCTTCCTTAATACGACTTTTCAGTTCTTTTTCGGATTTGACATTGTCTTTACCGAACAATTTGTCGAATAACTCTTGATCTAGGGCAGCAGGCTCTCTTTCATTGATTTCCTCAATGGTGAAGTTAACCTCGATGTTCAATTTTTCTGCTTTGTCCGCACTGATTCCCAATGCACTGGGCAAAAGATAGTCTTCTTTAAAAAGTCCTTTTGTGGATACGGTGGCTGTCTCACCAACTTTTTTCCCGACCAAGGCATCGGTAGCTTTCTTGCTTTTTACCTTGCTAAGCTCTATGGTGGTTTTGTGTTCTATTTCCTCAGCTTCGTTCACAAAGGTGCCTGTAACCTCATCATTCTTGCCCACTTCAGTCTTGGAAACCAGTTTTCCGTATTGCTTTTGAATACGTTCCACTTGTTCATCGATCATTTTCTTGTCGGCAACGATCTTGTATTGGGTAACCGCTTTCTTTGTTTTTAGCTGTACATCAAAGTTGGGTGCCAATCCCAATTCAAATTCAAAATCAAGATTCTCACTGTCCCAATCAAAGTTTTCCTGTTGTTTGGGAAGCGGATTTCCTAAAACATCCAACTTTTCCTCAGTAAGATATTTGTTCAGATTATCTTGTAACAGTTTGTTCACCTCATCAACAAGAACGGCCTTGCCGTACTGTTTTTTGATCAAGCCCATGGGAACCTGTCCCTTTCTAAAGCCTGGGATATTGGCTTGTTTTCTGTAGTCTTTTAGGATTTTATCAACTTTCTCCTGGTAATCCTCTTTGCTGATTTCTACCTTCACAACTGCATTGAGGTTGTCAATCTGCTCTTTAGTAATGTTCATCTCCTGCCTATTTGCTATTCAAAAATGGGACGCAAAAGTAATGTATTTTCTGTTTGGCAGCAACTTTTTAAAGCCTTGAATGTCAAACAAAACGAAAACTATACATCTTCTTTGAGAATGGAATGTAAAATGGATTGTAAAAACGAAAGCAACAGGCTGAAGATTATGGCCCACCAAATACTGGTGACTTGAAAACCATCTATCAAATTCGCTGCAATAAGAATAATAATGGCATTGATGACCAGCAAAAAAAGACCGAGGGTGACAATGGTAATAGGTAGTGTCAATACTACGATAATAGGTTTTACAATAAAATTTAAAAGGCTGAGTACCACTGCCACAATAATGGCTGTTACCATGGAATCCACGCCTATGCCGGGCAGTACGTATGAAAGAATGATAACTGCCAGCGCATTCAATAAAAGTCTTAGTATCAATTTCATGGGGTCATGATTTTAGGGTTAAAAAAAAGCACCGTAAAACGGTGCCTTTAATATATGAAATTAAGTTTTTCTTAGTCAATATATAATCCTGTAAAATCTAAAGGCTCAACTTTAGGTAAATTGGAACCATATTTTGCATTGATTGCTGCGGTAAAGGCATTGGCCAGTATGGCATATCCTCTAGGGGATGGATGTACCCCATCCAATGAAAAACCACCACCAGTTGCAAAAGTGGCTGTAACCACGCTTCCGTCGGTTTGCTGAAATCCAGTGGTTTTCAGCTCATTCAATAAACTATTGGCATCCACAAAGGCAAGGTCATAGGCCGTAGCCAATGCTTCAATAGTTTGGTTGTAAGCAGTAAGTGCAGTTTCAACGGAGGCTTGCTCTTCTGGCGTTAACACCCATTTGTCTGCCAAAGGCACTGCAACTCCATTAATGGAAGTTGGATTGTTGGGGTCGGCAAGTGTACCAATAAAAGTTCGGGAAGTAAGTACCATGAGGTCTTCTTCAGTAGCCTGTCTCATACTTACAAGGGCTGGATTAATGCCAGTCAAATCCGTTAAATCCTCATCAAATAAAACTACGGCATTGGTATTGCCAGGGGAAAATGTAATGGTTCTTTTAGCTATTTCCGCATCAGCTTCCTCTTGGGTAATTGCCAATTGGCTGACAAGGAAATTCAAGGCTCCCGCAACACCTGCATTGTAAGCACCATAAGATTGGTTTAAAAGTGCGGCAGTTGCTGCATCCAACGGAACTGGATTATGGGGTACCGTGGTAAAATAGGGAATGTCAGTTACATTGGGTAAATTGGCTATAACACCACCCGCTCCGTTTGCTGTCATGGCTTGTAGCATAGCATCAAGCGAGCCTGCAAATACATTGGGGTCTGTTATATCACTTCTTGAATAGCTGCTGGGGTCCAAGTTTCCAGTTCGGTCAACCCCAGCGCCACCACCTGTAGCGTATAGAAGAATGTCATTGGCTCCTGTCCAAAGCGAGAAGAAGGTAGCGCCTTGCGCTGCGGCATCTCCAATCACTGTGGCGGTTTCCGAGGAAGAAAAGCGAACAAAATAGGGATTGGCGGCACCTATTGCCAAAGCTGCCAAACTCCCATATCCGGGGGCGAGCAATTCATAACTTTTGGAACCTGGAACCCCCATGTTGTTGAACGACCCAGAAAGTTTGTTGGTGATTTCAGTGCTTCCTTGTCCAGAAACTGGAGTAGGGGCCGGGCCGTTTGCGGTAAAGGCCAAAATCAATCGGTTGCCTATATCCGGACTTCCATCCATGTTCAAATCTGTTTCCCCATTGATGGTAGCCCCACCTAGGTTATCGGCCATGTAGGGAATCTCAAAGGAACCTCCACCCACCAATGCGAAATTGGTGGCCAACATATTTGGGAATGATGCTTCCTGACCGGCCCTAAAAAGTGCGTTGTCCGAGAATCCTGCGGTAAGCGAATTTCCTACGGCAACATATTTTGTGAAGTTTGCACTCCCTGCTGTATACTCAACCGGGGTTGGGTCGGGGTTTGTGTCGATAGGAGTGGTATCATCCTCACATGAAATCAAGAATAGGCCCAAGAATGGAAGCAAGGCAAATAACTTTTTCATATCTAAACGGTATTTTTTGAGTTAGTTTAAGTTAAACTTTGGGTTAAGCCGCATTTAACCAAATCTATGTCAAAATTGTTATACAGACAATAAAATAGCCAAAAAAATTATGCATGCATAATAAAAAACCGTCAATTTTAGGAATTCATAAAGCGGAGTGTCTTTTCGAAAAATTGTTTTGGATTTTCGGCATGTAGCCAATGTCCGGCATTATCCACGGTTTCTATGGATGCCTTTGGAAAGTGTTTTTTGATTTCCGGGTAGTCGCTGGGTTGGATGTATTCGGACCGATCTCCCCGAACAAAAAGAGTGGGCCCATTAAAAAGTGAGGTCGGTCCAATGTTGTCACCAATTTCTTCCATTCTATTCTTGAGAACATCAAAATTGAACCGAAAGCCCAATCTTCCAGTTTCTATCCAATAAAGGTTTTTCAGAAGGAATTGCCGTATGCCAAAATCGGTAAGGTGTCTTGAAAGCTCCTCATCAGCCTCCTTTCTACTGGAAATTTTGTTGAAATCCAATTGCGCCAGGGCATCAACAATATATTGGTGGTGTGGGGGATAGAATTTTGGGGCAATGTCGGCAACAATGAGTTTTTTTACTTTTTCAGGATGGGAGGTAGCGAGTTGCATGGCTGTTTTTCCTCCCATGGAATGTCCTAAAATCAGGGCGGATTCAATCTGGTGGTGATCCATGTATCCAACAAGGTCGCTGCTAAGCAGCTCATAATCAAAATCAGGGGAATGGAAACTCTTGCCGTGGTTTCTTTGGTCTACAAGATGTGCCTGAAACCCATTTTCAGCATATTGGCTGCCTAAGGTTTTCCAATTGTCAGACATGCCCAAAAAACCATGCAGAATGATTAAGGGTTCGCCTTCTCCCAATATTTTTGAATGTAATAACTCCATTATTTTAATCGGTCTAAGTACATGTTCACCACATTTTCAATACCTAAATAGATGGATTCGCAAATAAGCGCATGCCCAATGGAAACTTCCAAAAGGTGCGGGATGTGTTCCTTGAAAAATTTAATATTGTCCAAGCTTAGGTCATGGCCTGCATTGATGCCCAATCCAAGTTCATGGGCTATTTGGGCAGCATCCACAAATGGTTTTATGCCTGCTTCCTTCTTACCCAAGGCAAAATCATGCGCAAAACTTTCCGTGTAAAGTTCAATACGGTCTGTACCGGTTTCGGCAGCTCCACGAACCATTTGCACGTCCGGGTTTACAAAAATGGAGGTGCGTATCCCGTTCGCTTTGAAGGTTTTGATAACATCGACCAAAAAATCTTTGTGTTTTAAGGTGTCCCATCCAGCATTGGAGGTGATGGCGTCTTCGGCGTCGGGGACTAAGGTCACCTGGGTAGGTTTTACCTCAAGTACCAGATTTATAAACTTTGGAATTGGGTTTCCCTCTATGTTGAATTCGGTAGAGACTACCTGCTTCAGGTCACGGGCATCTTGATAACGGATATGTCGCTCATCTGGCCGTGGGTGAATGGTAATGCCTTCTGCTCCAAAGGACTCTATGTCCTTGGCGGAGGTGATCAAATTGGGTACATTGCCGCCCCTCGAATTCCGTAAGGTTGCCAGTTTGTTTATATTAACGCTTAGCTTTGTCATGAACTTCTCTTTAGGTGGACAAAAATAAGAATTAGGCACGCCTTTTGCGATTTAAAATTAGTATTTTGCGCCTAATAGTTATGTCATGCAGATTCAGAGCCAGATAATAAATACAGTTCCCATTTTTGAGGTTTCCGAGACCTTAAAGGAGGTAATTCGTTTTTTTGAGGAAACCACATTTTCGCATGTGGCGGTTACGGAAAATGGTATGTATCTGGGACTTTTGTCCGAAAATGATTTGGCTTGTTTTGAACCGGACAAGAGAATAGAGGAATTTAGGTACGAGATGGAAAGTTTTTTTGTCAACAAAGAAACTTCATGGTTGGATGTGCTTGAGATGTTTTCAAGAAACGAAGCCAATATTCTTCCGGTGTTGGATGAAAATCAGACGGTTACCGGATATTATGATCTTGAGGATGTAGTGAGTATGTTCATTGATACGCCTTTCTTCAAAGAGCCAGGTGCCATACTTGTAGTGGCAACTGGGATCAAGGATTATTCGTTCAGTGAAATTGCCCAGATCGTGGAAGGCAACAATGCCCGTTTGTTGGGGGCCTTTATTACAGATTCACAGAACGATGTGGTCCAAATTACCCTTAAAATAGGTGCGCAGAGTCTAAATGAGGTGGCCCAGACCTTTAGGCGTTATAATTACACCATTATTTTTGGAAACAGCGATGACCAGTTCATGGAAGATCTAAAACAACGATCGGATTATTTGGAAAAATACCTTAACGTTTAGCATGAAGGTCGCTATTTACGGACAAACTTTTTTGGAAGAAGACAAAACCAGCATGTTGGAGCTTTTGCACGAGCTCCAAAAAGTGCAGGCCGAGGTTTTTGTGGAAAAAAAATTTGAAGCATTGGTGTCGGACTGTACCATGGGCCGAATCAGTGGTACTTTTTCACAATCCAAAGGATTGGATTCATCTTTTGACATGTTCATCAGTTTTGGTGGTGATGGAACCATGCTCCGGGCAGTTACCTATATAAAGGACTATGGCATACCCATTGTTGGGGTAAATACGGGCAGGTTAGGGTTTCTTTCAACCTTTAAAAAAGAGAATGTACGGAAGTTGGTCACTGAATTTGTGGCCGGACATTATACCGTTGAGGAACGAACCTTGGTTGAGGTAGAAGTGAATCCGGACCTAAACGAATTTGAAAACCTGAATTTTGCATTGAACGAGGTCACGGTAAGCAGAAAGGATACCACTTCCATGATTACGGTGGAAACCTATCTGAACGATGAATACCTTACCTCGTATTGGGCAGATGGATTGATTGTTTCCACCCCAACAGGTTCAACAGGATATTCTCTCAGTTGCGGTGGACCCGTTATAGCCCCAACGGCAAAATCCCTTGTGCTGACTCCGATTGCTCCGCACAACCTGAATGCCCGTCCGTTGGTAATTTCAGATGACACCCAGATCCGGCTTAAGGTTTCAGGGAGGGAGCAGACCCATTTGGTGTCTTTGGATTCTAGGATTGCCGATATCCCCAATGGGAAGGAAATTAGGATCAGAAAATCAGATTTTACCGTCAAAATGATTGAGTATACCTCAGAAAGTTTTCTGAAAACACTTCGAAATAAACTACTTTGGGGGGAGGATAAAAGGAATTGAACCCCTCAAAAACAATAAAAGGAGCTAAAAACTGTTTTACAAGGGAGAATGTAATTAACACTAGGCCTATTGACTTTCCTTTACTTTTAACTTGTGTAATTTTTTGAATGGTATGAGGATAGTTTTGGCTATTTTTCTGTGCGGTATGCTCAAGTTGGGAGCACAGACCTATGAAGTTGGGATTTTTGCTGGAGGCACCAATATGGTGGGCGATGTAGGCCGTACGAACTATATTTTACCTTCGGGACCTGCCTTTGGCGGGCTCTTCAAATGGAACAAGAGCAAAAGGTATGCATGGCGCGCCAGTGTACTCTATGGCACCTTTACCGCAGACGATTCCAAATCCAGTATGCCATCGAGGCAACAACGCAAATATGAAGTGGACAACTCCATTTTTGAGACCTCTCTAGGGGTTGAGTTTAACTTTGTTGAATATAATTTGCACAAGCTCGGACCCGCGTTCACACCCTATCTATATACAGGTATCTCCTACTTCAGATACGATTTTATGTATTTTGATGCCCTCCAAGTGCAGGATATTAACCAAAAAGAAGGTAGTTTTGCAATTCCAATGACAGTTGGGGCAAAGTATCGGTTAAATCAATTTCTGATTCTTGGTGCCGAGATTGGGGCCAGATATACCTTTACGGATAATCTGGACGCAAGTAACCCTGAGGGTTCCAATTTCGAGCAATTTAGGTTCGGTAATATATTGAGCGATGACTGGTACGTGTTCACTGGGTTTACATTGACGTACACCTTTGGACGAAAGCCCTGCCAGGATTGTTTTCAATGACATGCACACGCTAGAGGACGTAAAGAAAGACAAGCAAATTCCAGAACATGTGGCCATTATTATGGATGGCAATGGCAGATGGGCCAAACAGCGGGGCAAGCTCCGTATTTTTGGTCATGAGAATGGGGTGGATGCCGTTAGGAACACTGTGGAGAATTGCGCCAAACTTCAAATAAAATGTCTTACCCTCTATGCATTTTCCACCGAAAACTGGAACAGACCAAAGGTTGAAGTAGAGACTCTTATGAAACTCTTGGTGTCTTCCCTCAAGAAAGAATTGAAGACCCTCAATAAGAACAACATTAAGCTAATGGCTATTGGAAACATAGATTCCTTGCCAAAAAAGGCCCAAAAAGAGCTTTCTGAGGTTATTTCAAAAACAGCGGAAAATACGGGAATGATACTCACTTTGGCCCTAAGCTATGGCTCAAGGGAGGAGCTGAAATCTGCTGTAAAAGAGATAGCTGCCAAAGTTAAAAATAATATAATTTCACTTGAAAATATTGACGAAACCGTTATAAATACACATCTTTACACGCATTTCTTGCCAGATGTAGACCTGCTTATCCGTACCAGTGGCGAGTGCAGGATCAGCAATTTTTTACTATGGCAAATTGCTTATGCCGAATTATATTTTATTGACGTATTTTGGCCTGATTTTAGAGAGCATCATTTGGTAGAAGCAATATTAAGTTACCAAAATAGAGAACGACGATTTGGAAAAACTAGCGAACAACTCAGTTAAGGGTATAAAAAAATCCATACTACCATACCTAAAACTACTCCTTCCTTTATTATTTATTACCGGACAAAGCTTTGCCCAGGAAACTTCATTTGAGGATGGAAAAAGATATATATTGGGCGGACTTACCGTAACCGGTCTACAAAGCTATAATGAGCAGACCGTTAAAACCTATACGGGCTTGCGTGTAGGGCAACCCATTACCGTTCCGGGTGACGA
Source organism: Flagellimonas alvinocaridis (assembly GCF_965248585.1). NCBI lineage: Bacteria > Pseudomonadati > Bacteroidota > Flavobacteriia > Flavobacteriales > Flavobacteriaceae > Flagellimonas > Flagellimonas alvinocaridis. The sequence continues at coordinate 2,953,120 of NZ_OZ252111.1, read as the reverse complement.
GATAAGTGCAGTGATCAAAAAGTTGTGGAGCTTGGAGCTGTTCAGCAATGTTGAGATGTACTATACCAAAATAGAGGATGATAAGATTTTCCTGGAGTTGAACATCTTGGAGCGTCCAACCCTATCCAATGTTACCGTGTATGGGGTTAAAAAACGTAAGGTTGAGGATATCCTTACTGATACGGACCTGAAAAAAGGCAAGAAAATCACCGAAAGCTTAATTGCCAATACCAAGAATTACCTTCAGAATAAATACAAGAAACAAGGATACCTCAATGCCAAGGTAAATATTGCTACCGCTACGGATACCTCCGAGACCAATACCCAAAACATGGTCATCAATGTAAACAAAGGAGATAAAGTAAAAATTCGGAGCATTGTTTTTGAGGGCAACGAAAAACTGTCCAACAAGCGACTTAGAAAGTCGATGAAGAACACCAAGAAGAAGAAGCTCTATCGTTTCTGGAAAAAATCCAAATACATCGAGGAGGATTTCAATGAAGACCTTTCCAGCTTGGTGGATGCCTATGCCGAACGTGGATATAGGGATGCAAGGATACTTTCGGACACTTTTGTGAAGGTGAACGAAAAGAACATCGACCTAAAGATCAAGGTAGAGGAAGGGGACAAGTACTATTTTGGGGACATCAACTTTGTTGGAAACACAGTGTACACAGATAGGTACTTGAGTCAAATACTGGGGATTCGAAAAGGGCAGACCTACAATGGAGTGTTACTTAAAAAACGTATCGCCGACGATTCCAGACCTGATGCGGCTGATTTGACTAATGAATACCAAAACAATGGGTATTTGTTTTCAAGTATCAATCCTGTTGAGGTCTCCGCAGTGAACGATACCATAGATTTTGAAATCAGGATCATAGAAGGTAAGGAAACCTTTTTGGATCACGTGACCGTTGTAGGTAACGATAAGACCAACGACCACGTAATCTTTAGGGAGTTGCGTACCCGTCCCGGTCAAAAATACAGCAAGGACAATATTGTGCGAAGTATTCGTGAATTGGGACAGTTGGGATTCTTTGACGCCGAACAGATTGTTCCGGACATTCAAAACCCAGACCCAAATGCCGGTACGGTGGACATTCAGTACAGTCTTGTTGAAGCCGGCTCCAGTCAGATAGAACTACAAGGAGGTTTTGGTGGCGGCGGATTCATCGGAACCTTGGGATTGTCTTTCAGCAATTTTTCACTTAAGAATATATTTAATGGGGAGGCATACAAGCCGGTTCCCATGGGAGATGGACAGACTTTTGCACTCCGTTTGCAGGCCAGTAGGTCGTTCCGTGTATATAGCTTGAATTTCTCCGAACCATGGTTGGGCGGTAAAAAACCAGTACGATTCAACCTATCACTTTCCAGGACCCAACAATTTGCGACAGGGTATGATAACAGGGGTAGGATTGATGTGCAAAAAGATCGTGGTTTTTCCATTACAGGAATTTCAGCCGGTTTGGCGAAAAGGGTGCAATGGCCAGATGACTTCTTCACCATATCCCATTCCTTAAGTTATCAACGATACGATTTCAACGATTATAATTTGGGACTTTTCAACTTCGGAAATGGTAGTTCCAATTCGGTAAACTACACATTTGGAATATCTAGAAGCTCACAAGGTCCCAGTAGAATATTTCCGCTTACAGGATCAAACTTTGAGATTACCGCCAAATTTACCCCACCGTATTCTTTGTTCAGTTCCAAAGACTATAAGCAACTTAAGATAGATATCAATGCAGCAACAGAAAGGTTGTTTGAAATAGGAAGTAACCCATCGAGTATTGAAGAGCAATTGGAATTTGCCCAATTGAGTGATGATTTGGAGCGTATGGAAGAGGAGCGGTTTAAACTTCTGGAATTCTACAAAGTAAAATTCAAAGGAGATTGGTACACCCGCTTGGTAGACAAACTGGTGCTTCGTACCAATGCCGAGTTTGGCTTTTTGGGAGCATATAACCATGATATTGGAGCTGTTCCTTTTGAACGTTTCTATGTGGGCGGCGACGGTCTTGGAAACTTTACTTTGGATGGTAGGGACGTTATTCAATTAAGAGGTTACGAAAACCAAGCCCTCACCCCATACGTAACCAATCCAATAACAAACTCCCTTCAGCAAGATGGAGGAACAATTTACAATAAGTATTCCTTGGAACTTCGTTATCCGCTTACCCTTAAACCCTCCGCATCCATTTATGCACTGTCGTTTTTGGAAGCAGGAAACGCGTTCAACAATTTTAATGAGTTTAATCCGTTTGAATTAAAAAGATCTGCCGGAGTGGGGCTACGTATTTTTATGCCGGCATTCGGACTCTTGGGGATTGATTTTGGATACGGCTTCGACACAGATGCCAGACCAGGATCAACAGGACCCAGTGGCTGGCAAACGCACTTCATCATCGGGCAGCAGTTTTAATCTAAGGAAAATAGGGCTTTGCTGATTTATAAGTAGCTTGTTTTTAATTAATTAGTTATTTTGGCACGATATTTTCTATGTAAAAAGCGGAAACAAAGATGAATACCAAAGTTCTTTTGTCGTTGATTGTTTTGATGACATCCTTTTATGGCTTTTCACAGCGCGGGGTACGCATAGGATATGTAGATATGGAGTATATCCTTGAAAATGTGGAAGAATATAGGGAAGCCACCACGCAACTGGAAGCCAAGGCTCAAAAATGGAAACAGGAGATTGAGCTGAAGCAAAGTATAGTGGAGCAAATGAAAAAGGATTTAATGGCAGAAAAAGTACTGCTAACGGATGAACTTATTGCAGAACGCGAAGAGGAAATCCAAATATTGGAAAAGGAAATGTTGGATTACCAGCAAGACCGTTTTGGACCCCAAGGAGATTTGGTCTTGCAGAAACAATTGCTGATTCAGCCTATCCAGGACCAAGTTTTCAACGAGGTCCAAAAAATTGGCGGTAATAAAAGATACGATTTTATTTTTGATAAATCGGCAGATGTTGTAATGTTGTACTCCGAAAAAAGGCACGATATCAGTGACTTGGTCCTAAGGGAGATAGGCCGAACAAGAAAAGTGAGCGCTTCCAACAAGAAGCAGGACGAAAGGAACAGGTTGCAACAGTTCATGGAAGAGGAAGAGCAGGCAGACGATGAAATCAGTGATGCCCTGAGAGAGCGCCAAGAAAAAGCGGAAGAAGCCCAAGAAGCAAAGGCCAAAGCGGCCGAAGACAGAAGGACGGAACAGCTGAAGCTCAGGGAGGAAAGAAAAAAAGCCTACGAGGCCAGAAGACAAAAATTATTGGAAGAGCGCGAAGCCAAACGACAAGCCAAATTGGATGAACGAAAAAAAGCGCAGGAACAAGAAAAGGATTCAATACAACAATAATATTGAAACACTTAATTTAACATCAAAATAGTAACTTAGAACCATGAGAAATGTAAAAAAAATCGCTGTAGCCCTAGTTTTGTTTGTGGCGGCTACAGGTTTTGTAAGTGCGCAGAGCAAGGTTGCCCACATTAATGTGCAGCAATTGTTGTCTGAAATGCCGGAGATGAAAACTGCGCAGGCCGAACTTAAAAAATTGCAGGAAACCTACAGGGCAGACATACAAAGTTCCATGAAAGAGCTTCAAAATAAATTGACTCAATACCAAAACGAAGCTACCTCAAAAACAAACGAGGAAAACGAGAAAAGAGCGTTGGAGCTTCAAGGTTTTGAGAAAAATATTCAAGAAGCCGAGCAAACTGCCATGCAGGAGTTGCAGAAAAAACAACAAGAACTATTTGCTCCAATTTCTGATAAGGCCAAAGCAGCCATTGAAAAGGTTGCGGCTTCACAAGGCTTTGAGTATGTAATCGATGCCAGCCCAGGATTGAGTTTGATCGTGGCCAAGGGAAAAGACCTTTTGCCCGCTGTTAAGCAAGAATTGGGATTCTAAGAAATACATTGTCCAATAACAAGATAGGAACCGCTTTTCCAGAAAGGTAAAGCGGTTTTTTTATGTCAAAACCGCAACAGTGTTTATTTTTAGATATGCAAAGACCAATTGGCATTTTTGATTCTGGGGTAGGGGGAACCTCCATTTGGAGGGAAATTAAAAAGATGCTGCCCTATGAACACACGCTCTATTTGGCAGATAGTGCCAATGCGCCCTATGGTGAAAGGTCCAAGGAAGAGATTGTTCAACTGAGTGTTAAGAACACCAAATTTTTGCTGGAACATGATTGTAAGATCATTGTAGTGGCCTGTAATACGGCCACCACCAATGCGATTGATCATCTACGGGCCAGCTACAAAGTTCCATTTATTGGTATAGAACCTGCCATAAAACCCGCTGCTCTTCAAACCAAAACCAAAAAGGTTGGGGTTTTGGCCACCAAGGGCACCTTATCCAGTAGCTTGTTCCATAATACTTCAAAGCTATTTGCAGAAGGTATTACTATACTGGAGCAAGAAGGAAAGGGATTGGTTGAATTAATAGAGGCTGGGGAGATTGATTCGCCGACCATGCAGGAGCTTCTCAAAAAATACCTGGATCCCATGCTGCAACAAGACATCGACTGTCTGGTGTTGGGATGCACCCATTATCCGTATTTGATACCCCAACTGAAAAAAATGCTTCCCAGCCATATCACAATTATTGATTCAGGCGAAGCCGTAGCAAGGCAGACCAAGGCAGTATTGGAAAAGGGGAATCTTTTGCAACTTGCAAAAAATACTCCCCGACACATGCTTTTTACCAACAGGGATATTGGAGTGCTGAAGAAGTTGGTCAATGATCCAATTGCTGAAATTGCCTATCGTGATTTTTAAAACCTATCTTCTTTTGTAGGTGAGATAGGTAAAAGGGTATTGGTGCCGATCATCCTTAGGATGATGTTCTTCTTTAAGCAATTCCCATTGGGTTTCATCAATTTCTGGAAAAAAAGTATCGGCTTCAAAAGTACCATGTACCCTAGTGAGTTCTATGTCTGTGGCAAGATTCATGGACTGCTTGTATATTTCACCACCCCCAATAATATAGGCTGTTTCTTGGCCATCCACCAAAGCAATGGCATCATCAAGCGAATGTACCACCGTGCAAGGAAATTTGGGTGTATATTTTTTATCCCGGGTAATAACAATATGCTCTCGGTTGGGCAGAGCCTTGGGGAAGCTCTCCAAGGTCTTTCGGCCCATAATGATCTTATGCCCCGTAGTTAGGGATTTAAAACGCTTAAAATCGTCAGGAAGGTGCCACACCAAATCGTTGTCTTTGCCCAAAGCATTGTTTTCGGCTGCTGCCGCAATAATGATCAGTCGCTTCACAAATCTTTTTTTTTATTGATGTTGGAAAGAGGGAAATCCGTTTCAATTTCCTTTTGGATTTCGGCAATCCGCTTTTTCTGGAGTTCCACCAACCGTTCACGCTGTCTGCGCTCCCAATCCTGTCCCATGAACTTGTGGGTCACAAAAACATTAAAGGCGTGCAGCACCAGTAAAAAAGCCCAGAAAAGGATGGCCCAAACAAACCAGTCATAGGCCTCCCCATATTTTAAAATCTTGTTGATCAAGATCAAAAAAACACAGCCTATCAAAAAAATGACAAAGTGGGAGAACAACCGTTTTTTTTGTTTGATGCGTTTCTGCGCATACTCCAAAAGTTCGTGTTGCTCCAAGTCTATTTCCGGTTTTTTCTTTTTACCAAAGGACAACATGGAATGGCTATCTTTAACAACAAATATAACGCAATTGTATCCAAAACCTCAGCTATGCAAAGCCTAAGAAAAAAATTCCCCGTGCTTAACCAATGTATCTATGCCAACACGGCCGCAACGGGATTGTTGAGTGAAGATTTAATGGAATGGCGCCAAGGACATGACTTGGATTATCTGATTGGGGGAAGCGACATGAAGGCTAAGAGTTTTGAGCACATGCCCAAGATCAAGGAAACCGTAGCGCGGTTCTTTGACTGCAAACCCAATAATGTGGCTTTGGTACCCAATTTTAGTTTGGGACTCAACATGCTTTTAGAGGGATTGGACAAAGACCAAAATGTGCTGCTCTTGAGCAATGATTACCCTTCCCTGAATTGGCCATTTGAGACTCGAAATTTCCCGAGGGATTATGTGGGGATCAATGAATACCTGGAGGAAAATATCCTTACCAAGATAAAAACGGGAAAGTTCAATGTTTTGGCCTTGAGCTTGGTTCAGTGGATTAATGGAATTCAAATAGATTTGGAGTTTTTGAAGCAGTTAAAAAAGGATAATCCCAATCTCTTGATCATTGCGGATGGCACCCAGTTTTGTGGTACCCAGGACTTCAGTTTTAAGGATTCTGGAATAGATGTTTTGTTGGCCAGTTCCTATAAATGGCTCTTGGCAGGATACGGCAATGGTTTTGTTTTGGTGAAGGACGGGGCAAGAGACCGATTTAATCTAAAGACCATGGGGAACGGCTCCGTGGACCGGGATGAATCCAAACGGGACAATGTGCACTTTTGTAAATATTTGGAACCTGGCCACCTGGATTCCTTAAATTTTGGGAGCCTTCAATTTTCCTTGGAGTTTCTGGACAACATCGGTATGCAGCATATACAGGCCCAATTGAAAAAACTGTCCAATACGGCAACTACAGTATTTGGGGAACTGGACCTTCTGGACAAATCTGTGCTGAAACGGGAGGTGCACAGCACTATTTTCAACATTAAGGGAGATGGGCAACTCTTTAAAAAGTTAGGTAAGGAAGATGTGGTCTGCGCCTTGAGGGGGGATGGAATCCGATTGAGCTTTCATTTTTATAACACCGTGGAGGAAATAGAGGCAATTGCCAAATTGCTAACAACTTGAAGACCCAGAATTTCTTTTTGAAAAAAACCGTCCCTGGTTTTTACCAAAAGTGATCTTATGGTTAGGTAGATTTTATCAATTTGATAAATCGAACTTAACTAATTGTAAATAAGCGGTTTTATATATTGCTTTGCAGTGGATTTTAATTTTAAGACCATGGCAATTAAGAAGCAATACCTAAAGAGCAAGCCTGTTTGCAAAGTTACTTTTTCAGTACCGGCAGAAGAGGCAAAGAAAGTTGCGGTAGTTGGTGATTTCAACAACTGGAACCCCAAAAGCAGCACGTTGAAGAAATTGAAGAACGGAACCTTCAAAGGAACTTTTGACCTTCCTACAGAGAACGCTTACGAGTTTAGATACCTTATTGATGGTGCCTACACCAATGATGATGAGGCCGATCGTTTCCAATGGAACGACTACGCCGGGACAGAAAACGCTGTTCTGGAACTTTAACTTATGCTATAAATCACCATTGGAGCTCTAAGCTTCAATGGTGACTCCTTTCCAAAATGCTACCCTGCCCTTAATGGCACGGGCCAGTTCACTGGTTTCGGGATAATACCACGCAGCATCGGGATTTTCTTTTCCCTCAACTTCCAAGGTGTAGTATGAGGCTTGACCTTTCCAAGGGCATGTGGTGTGGCTTGTACTTGGCTTAAAAAATTCTTTTTTAATACTGTCTTCAGGAAAATAGTGGTTGTTTTCAATCACCACGGTATCATTGCTTTCCGCTATTACCGTATTGTTCCAAATGGCTTTCATAGGCTTATTTTTTAAATACATGGTCTTTGTACCATTGTCTGTCATCTGAAAATTGGGTGACCATTTTAAGGTTTACCTGTTTGGCCAACCATTCTACAATGGCATCGTCATATTTTTGGGAAATCTCTGTATGTATGGTTTCCCATTCCCTTAGACGGATTTCAAGACCTAAACTTTCAATGGTCACCGTTTGGGCTTTCTTGGACACCAAATAGCTTTTGGCGGTTCCCGTTTCAGGGTCGTAAACTTCCCAGTGCAAAAAATTATCCAGCTCAAAATTGCCGCCCATTTCTTTATTGATGCGAGCCAATATATTCTTATTGAACGCCTCGGTAATGCCCGTTTTGTCATTATAGGCATCCAAAATGGTCTGCGGGTTCTTTTTCTGGTCGAATCCCATAAAGATCAAATCCCCATGGTTGATGGAACTTCTAAGATTTCCAAGAAATTCAACTGCTTGGGGGTGCAACAGGTTGCCAATGTTGGAACCCAGGAATAGGATCACCTTTCGTCTGCCATTGCTGTTTCCAATATCGCGGAGCGAATCAAAATAAGTGCCCTGGATTGGGTTGATCTCCACTTCGGGGATTTCCTCGTGCAAAGATTGTTCAAGCTGGTCAAGGGCATTCTGACTGATATCAATGGGCCTATAATCAAACGTAACCCCATTTTTAATAAGATGCCGAAGCAAGATCTTGGTCTTTTTACCATCCCCGGCTCCCAATTCAAATAGGCTGAAAGCACTCCCATCAGCCTTAAAAAGGTCCACGATCTCATCTTTATGGTTCTCCAGAATGGCAAACTCACAATCGGTAAGATAATATTCCGGCATGGCCATGATGTCCTGAAAGAGCTTGTCGCCCACTTCATCATAAAAATATTTGGAGGAAAGACGCTTGGGATGGGCCATGAGGCCCTCGTACACCTCTTGCTCAAAAATGGAGGCGAATGTGGTTGGATTTTTTTGCATAACAGGTGAGTCGGAATTATTTGGCCAACCTTAATCCAGTAAATTGCCAACGTAATTGTGGATGGAAAAAATTACGGTAGGTATGCCGTGTGTGTTTTTCGGGAGTGGCCACAGAACCGCCACGGAGCACTTTTTGGCTCACCATAAACTTGCCGTTGTATTCGCCTAGGGCACCATCCGGTTTTTGGTAGTTGGGGTAGGGCAGGTAGGCACTTTCTGTCCATTCCCAACGCTTGCCCCAAGGAAAAAATGCCTGGGCCACCTCCCATTCAAACTCGGTGGGCAGGCGATGGCCTTTCCATTGGGCGTAGGCAAAGGCCTCAAAATAGGAAATGTGGGTCACAGGGGTTTCCAAATCCAGTTTTTGAAGCCCTTGGGCTGCATAGTGGTGCCATTCCCCATTTATTCGGTGCCAATATAGCGGGGCTTTTATCTGATTTTGATTTACCCAGTCCCAACCTTCGGCATGCCAAAGATCAAAACGTTGATAGCCCCCATCCAAGATAAACGCTGCAAACTCACCATTGGTGACCAACTTGTTGGAAATTTCATAAGGTTGGAGATACACCTTGTGCCGACCCAACTCATTGTCGTAACAAAAAGATTCAGTGGCATGGCCAATCTCATACAGACCTCCATCAACAGCGATCCAATCTTGCGCATGTATCTCTTTGGGGTGGTCCCGAAACTGCTCCGAATAGACCGGCAAAAGCGGATTGTTCCCCAAAATGTATTTAATGTCCGTGAGCAATAGTTCTTGGTGCTGTTTTTCGTGGTGGATACCGATTTCCAGAACAGCCCGCAGTTCTTCGCTCTGTGGCCCTGAAAAGAAACCCTTGATAGCTTGGGTAACATGGTTTCGGTACTCGTACACTTTTTTTACCGAAGGTCGGGAGAGGTTCCCACGATCGGAACGTACCACCCGTTTACCTACGGTTTCATAATAACTGTTGAAGACAAAGGAAAAATCGGCATGAAACTCAACATAGTCCTTAGCGTGCGGTTTTAGGATGAATTCCTCAAAAAACCAAGTGGTGTGACCCAAGTGCCATTTGGGCGGGCTCACATCTACAATGGGCTGTACCACATAGTCCTCTATCTCCAGCGGTTGGCAAATGGATTCGGTGTGTTGCCGGGTCTCTAGAAAGAAATCTAACAAGGCATCGGTAAGGATCATAATGGGTGTGTTTGCTTAAAGATAGCCAATTATGATGGTTTGGTCGGGAGCATGCAGGTAACCTTAACGTCAAAAGCCCTGTTTTTTCTTGGGGAGGGCTTTTTCTTAAAGATACCTTTCCTTGACGATGTTGATATGGTGTACTTCGTGGCCGATGATGGATTTGAGGAAATCTTCGAGGGTAATGGTATGATGCTTTGCTTGGCCCTTCAACTGTAATTGATGTTCGGAAAGGGTGCCGATAAAACTTTGGGAGGCTTGCCTAACATGCAAAAGGTCATTGATCAATTGTTGTAGGGAAAGCTCATCAAAACGGCTGTTATTGACCAAGGATTCTTGATCGTATCCCCATAATTGTACCTCTTGTTTCCTGCTCAATTGGAAGGCCCTGAACATTTTTATACGCTCATGGTCGGCAATATGCCCCACGATCTGCTTGATGCTCCATTTGTTTGGGGCGTAGCGGTGGACTGCCTTTTCCTTACCAATGGATTGAAGAAACATAAAGGTGTCCGTGGAGAAAAAAAGCTGGTTAAGGTCCTTGTCTTGGACCAGTTCATAGTAGTAGGGGAAGCCGTCTTTTGGGGTATATTTCATAGAGTTGGGGGTTGTTTTGAAATCATAGATTATCTGCCATGTGCCCATGTGCCCATGTGCCCATGTGGACCATGGTCTTTACTTGCGGAATGGGCCTTGGCCTACTCGGCGGTGGTGGGATCAATAATGGTGGCCACCTCGCTCACCGAATTTACAGGAAACCCGCCCTGCTTGGCATGTTCCCGTACCATGTCCGTGTTGGGGGCTATGTACACGCAATAGACCTTGTCCCCGGTGACATAGCTCTGTATCCATTGGATCTCTGGCCCCATGTTCCTGAGAACACCGCAGCTAGTCTGCGATATTCCCTTGAGCTGATCGGCAGATAAATTACTGGCGCCCGGGATTTCCCGCTCAATGACATACTTTGGCATGATGTTGAATTTAGTTCCTACTCGTTTGGCTTTTGGGTTACGCCCCGTTTTTGTGTGGTTGCTGGACTCCACTTAAAGATAAGAAATAATGCAGCTTCTTGAAGGGATTCATACTGAAATCCCATAGTTTTTTGAAACAGTCATAATTTATTATGACCCTTAAAACCAAAAGCTTATCTACATTTGAGACATGTCCCAAAAGAGTGAAAAATTACAGAAGTTTATCAAGGAAGGCTACGGTACCCCGGCTCAATTGGCCGATATCTTGGACCTTGGGGTGGTGATGCTGTTCTATTTGGAAGAAGACACCTTTTCCCGAAGGGAAGTCCAAAGTGTGGTGGAGGCCCTAAAAGGGATTGAGGGTTGGTTGAGGGATTAGTGGTTTTGGATAAGGGAGGTTGTGCTGGTCATCCACATAGTTTTTAGTTTTATATACTGCCTATTAATAGGTATATATAAATGGTTCATGTAAATGGAACTATCTTTTTATGAAACTAATAATAATCCTAAAAGACTAAAAACAGTTATCCACAAGCCTAATTTACCAATAGCTTTCCAAATGCCCCATCTGGATCTGGTGGCATTGGCTTGTTTGAAACTATCAAATGCCATTCCACCACCTTGTGTTCTTCTGTTAAATTTCTCTTCTTCAACTTTGTAATTTAATCTTCCACCAATAATAAAAAGTGTAAAGCCAATAAAAAATATTGGACTTAGTAGTCTATGTCCAGTTAAAATGTCCCAAATATTGTAAAGGAATTCCATAATTAGTTTTTTTGATAAGGTTGTTTTAAAATATGGTGTCACTTTTTATTGGTATGTAAAATACACCTTTTTCTCCGAAGGAGAAGTCCAAAGTCTAGTGGCGACTTTTCATGGGAGATTATTTGCCAAATTCCGATATAAGCTTAGTTTCTGTCTTGTAAATACTGAAAAATGCCCATAAAAGAGTGCTTACAACTACTGATCCAATGCTCCACCCAATATGTTCCGTATCAATAAAAAACCCGAGAAGGGAGGTCAAAAAAGGAATTAAGGAATATTTGATCATATTTTTTGCGCCCAGTTTCTGTGCAAAATCCCACTGCTTTTGATTTTTCATAGAGCGTTTGGTCCGATACCCATACCACCAATTTATATGTTTGGGTGGATTGTTTTTAAAGATAAGCCCGCCAATTAAGGCTATAGCGCCAGTCAACAAACATGGAAGTATTATGATGCCATTAAAGGTCATGTGTTGCTTTGTTGGGCAATGTTATTTTGATTTAAATAATTCAACCTGAAATTCTTCTTTTTGCCAAAATACTTTAACTACAATTGATTCAGGGCCATTTGTCATTACTTCATAAAGGTATTTATCCCCTGGTTGGCTAAGTTCTTTTTTTAAAGGGTCATTACTTTCTTTAAATTCTAGCTCAAATTTGCAGTCGCTCTTCCATTCTATATTCAAAAGTGAATATGTTCGTCCATTATTCATTCTTTCTAAAAACATGTTATTTGAGATGGTGACATGTGTTGTATCTGGAGTGCTTGCATCCGAAGAACTCTGATTTAGGTAATAAAAATCGCCGGATTTTAGGTGCTCGCAAGTCAAATTATGTTGTTTTGCAACAATTTTTTTCTCTTCTTTTTGCTGGTTGGCAAATACCTTAAGAGCATAATCACAAGTTTTCAGCAATCTTGCACCAACTTTATTGCCCATTAAGTCCGTATCAATTTCGGTTATTGATTCAACGCCATTTTCTGCTTTTAGTGCTTCGACATTTTTAAGCATTGCATCTTCAATACATGGCATCATTTGATCGATGTTTTCAGCTCCATTAGAGCCAATGCACTTGCATATTTGATTTGACATAGTGTCGTATACATCTTGGCTGAATGAATATTTTGTAATAAGACTAATGAAAACTAGGGTAAGAAATATTTTTTTCAAATAATAAGTTTTAATATTCTACAACGGACTCGGGTATGGTTTGTTTCTGAGCAGGAATCGTCCGGCTTATAATTTTACGAACTGAAGTTATGGAAAATGTGGTAATAGATTATAGCCAATGTTATGCAACGCAGTTTTTATTGGTTTATCAGGGCAATTTTTTCATTTACCTTGTCCATGAACCCATGAAGAAATTCAGGAACATTGTCTTTTACTTGGTCAATTCTCCAACTTTTCTCTTTCCCATTTTCAGAGTACAGGATGAACAATCCACCACCATCGGCACAATCTGGGCAGCCAAAAACGGTCTCGCTTTGGTTCAATAGCCTATTGGGAAAGAAATCCGTGAGGTTTTTGACTTGTTCAAACAGGTCATTGTCCAATGCTACAAAGTCCGTGTTTTGGCCACTGTAGTCATCAACCGTATCTTCAAAAAGGGAATCATTGGTGAGTTTAAAGGTTTCAACACATCCTTCTCCACCACACTCCCCATAAAAATGGCCGAAAATCAAGTAATTTTCTTCATTGATATTAATGCCACTATCATCACTACTACAGGAAGACAAAATTCCAATGGTTGAAAGGACAAAAAACAATTTTTTCATAACAGCTTTTTTTTGAAGATGTCCTAACCATGGATTGGATGCGTGAAATTCCTTGTGACTCGTGAAATACATCCGTTTCCGTGAGCGGGGAGAAAACTATTCCTTGTTGTCCGCCAAAGGCGAGATCATAATATGGGCCCTGTGCGTTCCCGGATTCATGATCCAAGGGTGGTTGGCCCCCACAGGTTTTTCGGGTAACCCGGTGGATTCGGCCGTCGCAAAGGGCAGATAGACCACGTAGCGGTATTTGGCACCTTCCACTTTATGCGTTTCGGGGTCGTAGCGCTCATTGGGGCCGTAATAAATGTGCAGGGTGGCCCCGGCTATGCCCATATCCAGTTTTCCGGATTTAGCCTCTTCTTCCCGAATATCGAAAATTTCGGGACCTGTCTTTCCCTCTGCCCTGAGTTCACGACCTCGTGCCATGAATGGTTCCAGACTTTTGTGGTAGCAAGCTGCATTGAAGCCTGATTTTTTTGGGTCGTCCGTCAGAACGATGAATTCGTTGTCCCCTTCCTTGAGGGTCACCAGTTCACCAACATCGTTGTACCCTATGACTTTACACCCGGCACGACTTGCCTCTGGGGCGGCCATTAGCGAGGTGGCGATTAAAGCCTCTTCGGTGTCAATCGTAACAAATTGTATTGAGGTGCTGTCTGTTGATGCTTCTTTTGCGGTAGATTCTTCCGCGTTATCCTTGGTCTTGTTTGAGGTGTTGCAGGACATCAAGGCTCCTGTCAGGGCCAATACGGTGATGATATGTTTCATTTTCTCGGGTTTTAAGGGTTGCTGTTGGATCAGTCCTTTTTGGGACGGACAGGTTTAAGATACCACAAAATTTGCAGATTATTTGGAGTAGTCAATTCTCAAGTCGTTGGTACGGACCTCCTTCAGTTTATCCTTTAGTTTTTGTTGAAAATCCTCCACTACATCCGAATAATCAGGATGGTAGGCCAAGTTGGTGTATTGCTTTGGGTCGTTTTCCATATCAAAAAGTTCCATGCCCGATGCCGCATCTTCATCGTATTGGATGTAAGCCCATTTATCGGTCCGTAGCAAAAAGGTTTTTCCACCTTGCGAAACGCTGAAGGCCATATCCCTGACTTTTTCATTGGGGTCATCCAAGAGTTGCACCAAATTTTTCCCCTGTAGATGCTCGGAATACTCCACTCCGGCCAATGAAGCGATGGTGGGGTACAGGTCGATAAGCTCAACAAAAGAATGGCATACCGCGGGTTTTTTGCCCGGTACTTTTATGATCAAGGGAACCCGGGCTGATTCTTCGTGAAGGCTTACCTTCATCCAAAAATCATGTTCTCCCAAATGGAATCCATGGTCAGACGCGAATATGACGATAGTGTTGTCCTCCAGCCCTTCGTCTTCCAAGGTCTTCAATACTTTGCCCACCTGCTCATCCATAAAAGATACGGAAGCATAATAAGCGGCAACGGCCTTTTGTTGTTGTTCAAGACTCATTTGTCCATTTACACTGGTCACGTAATTGATGCCCCTTTTGGGGATGTCGTCCCAGTCATTTTCCACTTTTTTGGGTAGAACAATATTGGCATAAGGGTAGGGGTCAAAGTGTGATTTCGGTGCCACAAAGGGAACATGGGGGCGTACCATTCCCACGGCGAGGAAGAATTTTTCATTCTTGTGTTGCCGAATCAACTCACTGGCTTTTTGTGCTGTTTTTCCATCGGCATGGACCAAATCATTCCCATCCGCCTTCACGATGGTCATGACATTGCCTCCTTTTCGTTCTATGGTCCCATCGGGATTGCCCTGCACAAGTTCGGCCTCTCCCTTAGTTTGCCATTCTGGGGCCTGACTGTTGTATTTTTCATTCCACGAAGCGGGGTCGTCCTTACCATCGCTGCCCTGTTCAATATCGATGGGGACACCCATATGAAAAATCTTGCTCACCCGGGCCGTGTAATACTCATTGTCCTTGAAAGATTGTGACCACGTCTTGCGTTCATCACCAATATTTTCGCGACCGCTCACATATCCGTAGGTGGTGGTGGCATTGGGGTAGTATCCGCTCATAAAAGAGGCCCGTGAGGGACCACACACTGGATATTGACAATAGGCTTTCGTAAATAGGGTTCCTTCCGACGCCAGTTTGTCAATATTGGGGGTATGTACAGCGTTGTTTCCATAGGATGATACGGCCGTTGCGGTAAGGTCATCCGAAATGATAAAAAGTACATTATAGTCCTTTTCTTGTGAGTAGGACAATACATGTAGGCCCACACAAAGGATTAAACTTAGCAATGAACTTCTCTTGGTAAATGGCATTGGTATGGTTTTCTGATGTTGATTTTATATTTTGAATATATGCAAAATGCATCGTAATACTCAAAAACCTAAGATTCTTTATGGGGTGTTTTCCGTAACCCTGAACCGTACTATTTCAGCAATTAAATCAAAGGGAATGGGTTGGGTCAAAGGAAATTGAACGGAGCCCTTTCCTTGTTTGTATTGGGACAGTTGGGCCTCGAATGCACTATGCCCAGTTGGAGTGGCATAAAAACCGATATGCTTTGCATATCCCGCAAAATAGACCAAAGGTTTTTTGTGGAGCTTGTAGGCAGGCATACCATATGCAATGCTTTCAACGGCATCGGGTGCATTTTTTCGGATTACTTTGCGTACTTGGTTGAGCTTTTCCTGAATTTCCAGAGGAAACCCAGTAATATACCCGTCCACATTTTCTGGTTTTGTTTTCATTGTTCTAGTTTTCTTCCTGTGCGGCTTCCTTGCCTTCCACAATAATGGAAACCACTTCTTGTTTCAATTCCGGCTCTATGGCTTTTACGGTTTTATGTCCCGTATCGGTAATGGTAAATGTAGCGAATAGTGGCAAATGGTCGGAGCCAATGGCGGGTAAGGTCTTTATTTGATGCACTTCCATGTTCCTGGAGTGGAACAACAAATCTATAGGGAAGCGGAACAGTTTGGGTTTTACCGGGAAGGTGCTGTAGAACCCCTTTCCCAAGCGCGCGTCTTTTAGTTTGGACACTTTTGAGAACAGCTTAGAGCTTTTGGACCAGCACACATTGTTGAAATCACCCGAAACCAAGGTAGGTATCTTTTTTTTGCATATCAATTGGGCAACCATCATAAGTTCTGCGTCCTTTTGTTTAGAGGTGGGTTTTTCGGTGGGGCTTGGCGGCGGTGGATGGATGCCCCAAAAGATGAAATCGGTACCATTTTTATCTACCAAAGTAGCTTCAATGGAAGGGTGTTCCTCAGAAATCAAGTAATGTCCCTGGCAGGATTTTACCTTGAGCTTGGAGTAGAAATGCATCCCATACCGGTTCTCTTTGGGTATTTTGTGTGAAAAGGCAAAGTCATTTTCAAGCTCTGAAAGTGCTTTTTCCCATTCCAAGTTGCTTTCCATGGTCAGCAAAATATCCGGCTGTATCTGTTTGACCAAGCCAATCAGTTTTTGATGATCGGTATTTTTTTGCAGCACATTGACGCTGATCAGGGTAATGGCCTCTTTTGGAAGTTTTCCAGATTTTTTTCGGAAGGGAATGTAGGGCCAAATCACGAAGAACTGGTAGGTAATTGCAATCAAAAGTAACACTCTGGTGAGTGTCTCCAGAAATATGGGGGCACCACTGAAAAACAAACCAGCGATGAATAGTGCAACCAGTAGTGCCAAGAGCTGGAGCCTGATAAAATCAAATATCCTAAAAAACCAATGCTTGAAATCCAAAAAAGGCAAAAAACTCATCAAGGCACATATAATTGACAAAGTGTTCAGTACAATATGCCAAATATCCATGTGCAGTTTTTATTGAATTTTACTTCGAATGGGAGGTAAAGGAATCAATGGTAAGTTAGCACTAATTTTTTAATCCAACTGGTAATTTCTATACTGCCACCACCCCTTTAATGTGTGGATGTGGGTCGTAATTCAGTAGCTCAAAATCATCAAAAGTAAAGGAGAAAATATCCTTGACTTCCGGGTTGAGTTTCATGGTGGGTAAAGGTCGTGGGTCACGACTCAGTTGCAGTTCCACTTGCTCCCTGTGATTATCGTAGATATGTGCATCGCCAAAGGTGTGAATGAACTCCCCGGGCTGGTAGCCACAAACTTGGGCCATCATCATGGTGAAGAGTGCATAGGAGGCTATATTGAAGGGAACGCCCAAAAAGATATCGGCACTACGTTGATACAGCTGGCAGGAAAGTTTGCCATCGGCCACATAAAATTGAAAAAAGGCATGGCATGGAGGTAAAGCTGCCTTTCCATTGGCCACATTTTCCGAAAAGGATACCGAAGTGTCTGGAAGTACACTGGGGTTCCACGCGGAGACCAGCATTCTTCGGCTATTGGGGTTGTTCTTCAGGGTTTCGATGACTTCTTTGATTTGGTCGATTTCCTCGCTGTTCCAATTGCGCCATTGGTGTCCGTATACCGGGCCTAAATCCCCTTGGTCATCGGCCCATTCGTTCCAAATCCGTACCCCGTTCTCCTGTAGGTATTGAATGTTGGTGTCACCTTTCAAAAACCAAAGCAGTTCGTGGACAATGGATTTCAGGTGCAGCTTTTTGGTGGTCACCATGGGAAATCCTTCGGAGAGGTCAAAACGCATTTGATAGCCAAAAACGCTCAAGGTTCCTGTTCCCGTGCGATCACCCTTGGCATTGCCGTGTTCCAAAACGTGTTTAAGAAGGTCGTGGTATTGTTTCATTATTTTGGTACAAATTAGAGGTCATTTCGAACGAATACAATGAGGAGAAATCCAAGACATCTCGACTGCGCTCGATGTGACAAAAAATCAATCTGTCTAAATTACATCAAGAAAAAAGTATTCAAAATAGAAACTGGATGTACTTATAAAGATTTTATCAACGGACTTTTATCTATCCCAAAATCATTCCGGCAATGGTGGCCGAAAGCAAGGATGCCAAGGAACCGCCCAAAACGGCTTTCATGCCAAATTCGGAGAGGGTCTTGCGTTGTCCAGGAGCCAAGGAGCCAATACCGCCTATCTGAATACCAATGGAGGCAAAGTTGGCAAAGCCACAAAGCATATAGGTGGCCATAATTACTGATTTGTTATAGGCAAAATGCAAGTCATTGGTCATGTTCTTGAGTTCCGCCAATTGAATGTAGCCCACAAACTCGCTGGCGGCGAGTTTGATACCAAGCAGTTGACCCATAAGCATCATGTCTTCTCCCGATACACCAATGAGCCACATTAAAGGGGCGAAAATATAGCCCAAAATGAACTCAAGAGATAGTTTTTGGTATGGAGTGTTTTCCGCTATGATTTCGTTTAAGGAAGTAAAATGCCAAGCAAAATTCCATTTTTCTATAGTGATTCCATCAAAACTTGCCATTCCACCTAAAATTCCATTGATCATGGCAATAAAGGCCACAAAGACCAAGAGCATGGCCCCAACGTTCAGGGCCAGTTTTAATCCTTCCGTGGTTCCATTGGCAATGGCATCCAAGATGTTGGCACCTATTTTTTCCGATGAGACTTGGACATCAGTGTTCACTGTCTCGGTCTGTGGATATAATATTTTTGAAATGACAATGGCTCCCGGAGCTGCCATTACGGAAGCAGCCAACAGGTGTTTGGCAAAAACCAAGCGTAACTCAGGGTCATCTCCGCCCAAAAAACCAATATAGGCAGCAAGAACGGCCCCTGCCACGGTGGCCATCCCGCCAATCATCACCAAAAGAATCTCGGACTTGTTCATTTTTTCGAGATAGGCCTTGATGAGCAATGGGGCTTCGGTCTGCCCCAAAAAGATATTTCCAGCTACCGAAAGACTCTCCGCTCCTGATATGCCCAAGGATTTGGATAGCAACCACGCAAGTCCTTTTACAATAATTTGAATTATTCCAAGGTAATAAAGCACAGAGGTCAATGCAGAGAAAAATATAATGGTGGGCAATACCTGAAAGGCAAAAATATAGCCGAACTTGTCCATGTCCATCACCAAGCCCTCAAACAGAAACTGGCTTCCGGCACGGGTAAATTCCAAAATGCTGACAAAAACTTCCCCGACTTTTTCAAAGGCGTATTGTACAAAAGATACCTTGAGCACTCCAACGGCAATCAATAATTGTAATGCAAGGCCAATACCTACTGTTTTCCAGTTGATGGCTCTTCTATTGGAACTGAACAAAAAGGAAATAAAAATCAGTACGGCCATTCCCAAAGCCCCACGCCATAACGTATGAATGGAAAATCCTTGATTGGGTATGGCTTCGGTCACGCTCTGAACCGAAATATCATCAATAATAGTAGTGCCAATAGCAATGTTGAGGGAGTCGGTGGTTGAGGTATTTTGTCCTAAGGCAATAGCACATAGGAGTAGTAGTGTCAGGAAACTTATGGTCTTTTTCCCCATGTAGTCGGTTTATTTGCGCTTGGAAATTTCGTCCCGCAGTTTGGCGGCCTTTTCATAATCTTCACTGGCCACTGCTTTGTCCAATTCCTTATGGAGCTCATCCAGCGACATTTCCCTATACCCATGGGTGTCGGCTCCAGATTCTATCTCTACGGTTTCGCCTTCTTGAAGGATTTCATCCACTACAATACTATCGTCTTCCTCATTTTCATCATTCTCCTTCGGTGAGAATTTGAGAAAAATCCCAGCTTTGTCCAAGATGGTCTTGTAGGTGAAAATGGGAGCATCAAACCGGAGTGCCAAAGCAATGGCATCACTGGTTCGGGCATCAATGATTTCCTCTGCCTTGTCCTGCTCACAAATGATACTGGAATAAAAGACCCCATCCACTAGTTTATGGATAATGACCTGTTTCACGACAATCTGAAACCTATCGGCAAAATTTTTGAATAGGTCGTGGGTCAAGGGTCTTGGTGGTTTGATTTCTTTTTCCAAAGCAATTGCGATGGACTGTGCTTCAAAGGCACCAATGACAATAGGAAGTTTTCGGTCTCCCTCCACTTCATTTAAAATAAGGGCATACGCACCATTCTGCGTTTGACTGTATGATATTCCCTTTATTTTCAATCGAACTAAGCTCATAATCTCCTCCTAAAACCCCAAAGGGCCGTTCAAATAAGTGGCGTAACCAGTTATCTGAACAGCCCCTTGTTAAGGGCAAATTAACAAAATTTAAGCGTTTTGGGCTTTAAATTCCTTTAATTTTTCGATGAGCTTGGGGACCACTTCAAAGGCATCCCCAACTATTCCGTAATCTGCAGCTTTAAAGAAAGGAGCTTCTGGGTCATTGTTGATGACCACCTTGGTTTTTGAAGCGTTTACCCCAGCCAAATGTTGAATGGCCCCAGAGATTCCTATAGCAATATAAAGATTGCTGGCTACAGGTTTTCCAGTTTGACCTACGTGTTCGCCATGGGGGCGCCATCCCAAATCAGATACGGGTTTTGAACAGGCTGTTGCCGCTCCCAATACCTCAGCCAATTCTTCAACCATGCTCCAATTTTCGGGACCTTTGAGTCCCCGGCCACCTGATACCACGATGTCGGCGTCGGCAATGGATACTTTACCTGCTACTTTGTCCACTTCAATGGACTTAGTGGAAAAGTCTGCATCGCCCAAGGAGGGGTTGAAATCTTCAACAGAAGCTGAAACGTTGTTTTCCATTGTACCATAGGCATTGTTGGACACTCCTATAATTTTCACTTCCGAACTGATTTCGGTGTGTGCAAATCCCTTGTTGCTGAATGCGGTGCGCTTTACTACAAAAGGGGAGGTGCTATCCGGTGCGGCAACCACATTGGGCACGTAACCTGCGTTTAATTTAGCGGTTAGGATGGGTGCCAAAAACTTGGTGTCGGCACTGGAACTTACAATAATGACTTTGGCTCCTTCGGCCTCGGCAGCTTGGGCCAATGCATTGGCATAGGCTTTGGCGTTGAAAGTGGCCAATTGGTCATTGGATATTTTTAAGACTTTAGAAACACCGTAATTACCTAATGATGCATCATCGTTGGCATTAAAGGCAACTGCCGTAACACTTGTTCCAAGGTCTTGCGCCACTTTGTGGGCATAGGAAGCCACTTCGAGGGCACTTTTTTTGAATTTTCCTTTTTCGGATTCGGTATATACTAATACTGACATAAAAATTTCTTTAAATTTTTTCCTGAACTTATTTCAGGAACCTTATGACTTTTTCGAATGGATTCCGAAACGAGTTCGGAATGATTTGGCTGTGCCTTAAATCACTTTGGCTTCGTTATGCAATAGGGTTACCAATTCCCCAACATTATCTGCATCAACCAGTTTCACTGGTCCTTTTGGAGCTGGTTTCTCAAATTTTTGGTCTTGGGTAGGTTGTGAAGCTTCCATGGGTTCTACCACATTGAGTGCTTTTTGACGGGCCATCATGATTCCTCGCATGTTGGGAATGCGAAGGTCACTTTCCTGTACCAATCCTTTTTGGCCTCCAATAACCAAGGGTAGGGAAGTGCTTAATTTTTCTTTACCGCCATCGATTTCCCGAAGGGCCGTGGCCGTATTACCATCGACTTCCAGGCCAATACAAGTGTTCACAAAATTCATATCCAAAAGGGTGGCCAGGATTCCTGGGACCATCCCTCCATTGTAATCAATGGATTCCCTGCCTGCTATGACAAGGTCATACCCCCCATTTTTAACAATTTCAGCCAATTGTTTGGCCACGAAAAAACCATCGGTGGGTTCAGCATTAACCCGTATGGCCTCATCAGCCCCAATGGCCAATGCCTTACGAATGGTGGGTTCGGTCTGTGGACCGCCCACTGTGGCCACATGTACGGTGGCTCCTTGTTTTTCCTTGAACCACATGGCGCGGGTCAATCCAAACTCATCATTGGGATTAATCACAAACTGCACCCCATTTGTATCGAACTTGGTATCACCATCCGTAAAGTTTATTTTGGAGGTGGTATCTGGTACATTGCTAATGCAAACTAAAATCTTCATAGGTACTTAAGGTTTATGGTTTCAAAGATAGCTATTAAATTCATAAATTTATTATGCATGCATAATAAATTTCGCTGTTTTTTTTGATTTATCCCCAAGCATTGTTCTTTTAGTTTTTGCTATTTTTGCTTGCGTTTTTAAGCACACTAACAAAACTTTTAGCATCAGTTAATGAAAACACTACAGTTTAGGGAAGCAATTGCGGAAGCCATGTCCGAGGAAATGCGAAGGGACGACAGCATTTATTTGATGGGTGAGGAAGTTGCGGAATACAATGGGGCCTACAAGGCTTCCAAAGGAATGTTGGACGAATTTGGACCGGAACGCGTATTGGACACTCCCATTTCTGAGTTGGGATTTGCCGGTATCGGTGTAGGTTCCGCCATGAATGGCAACCGGCCCATTATAGAGTTCATGACTTTCAATTTCTCCTTGGTGGGAATTGACCAGATTATAAACAATGCCGCTAAGATTCGCCAGATGTCCGGTGGGCAGTTCAACTGTCCCATTGTATTTAGGGGGCCAACTGCTTCTGCGGGGCAATTGGCGGCTACGCACTCCCAAGCTTTTGAAAGTTGGTTTGCCAACTGTCCAGGATTGAAGGTAGTTGTACCTTCCAATCCAGCTGATGCCAAAGGATTGTTGAAAGCTTCCATCCGTGATGATGACCCCGTTATCTTCATGGAATCGGAACAGATGTATGGTGACAAAGGCGAAGTGCCCGAGGGTGAGTACACCATCCCATTGGGTGTTGCCGATATCAAAAGAGAAGGAACTGATGTAACCATTGTCTCCTTCGGAAAAATCATCAAGGAAGCCTACAAGGCCGCTGATGAATTGGATAAAGAAGGCATTAGCTGCGAAATTATTGATTTGCGCACCGTGCGTCCCATGGACCATGATGCCATCCTTAATTCCGTGAAGAAAACCAATAGAATGGTTATCTTGGAAGAAGCATGGCCTTTTGGAAATGTGGCCTCCGAAATCATCTATCATGTTCAGGATAAAGCATTCGATTATTTGGATGCCCCCATTGTAAGATTGAACACGGCCGATACCCCGGCACCCTATTCGCCTGTTCTTTTGGCCGAATGGTTGCCCAATCATGAGGATGTGATTAAGGCTGTTAAGAAAGTGTTATATAAATAGCTTGCGTATATTTGTAAGGTATATTAGCCCCGTCAACCATGTTGATGGGGCTTTTTTAACGGAACAGTTTTTGATAAGAAGTTACTTTTGAACCAAAATTTGACCTAAAGTACAGTTGGGAACCCGAGCGGTTATCCCAATGTCCCATATATCAACATATGAAGAGATTCCTAGCTGTTTTCTTTTTACTTTCTTCTTTGTCCATTTTATCCCAGACCAAGGTGGGCGGTATTATATTGGACGAATCGGGAGATCCCATTGCCTTTGCCAATATTATCTTTAAAAATTCCTCTGAAGGGACCATTACCAATGACAATGGTAGGTTTTATCTAGAATCAGATGATACTTATGAAACTATAACGGTCACTTTTATCGGTTATGAAAGCAGAGATATTCATTTGCCCCAAAAGGTGAACTACGGAATGGAGATTGTATTGAACGAATCCATGGAGCAACTCAAGGAGGTTATTGTGTATACAGGAAAGCAGTCCAAAAAAGATAACCCGGCCATTGATATTCTTAGAAAAATCTGGGCCAAGAAACGCGAAAACGGAGTTCGTAAGTTCAAACAGTACAAATACGATAAATACGAGAAAATAGAGTTTGACCTTAATACCATAGATAGTGCCCTGATTCAAAGCAAACTGTTCAGGGGATTGGAATTTATGTTTGAGGATTTGGACACTTCGAGGATTACAGGAAAGACCTATTTGCCTTTCTTTTTGAACGAAACCTTTTCCAAGGTGTATGGTGATAACATCCTAAATCGTGAGAAAGAAGATGTCTTGGGGAACAAAAGCTCGGGATTTGAAGGAAACCAGGCCATTACCGCATTTGTGGAAGACTTGTACTCTGATTATGACATCTACGATAACTACCTGCGGTTTTTTGATAAAAGTTTTACCAGTCCGTTGTCCAAGACAGGTATAGACACCTATAATTATGTGTTGTCGGACAGTACCTTTATTGATGATAAATGGTGCTATAACATCATCTATTATCCAAGGAGAAAGAATGAACTTACCTTTAAAGGAGATTTTTGGGTAAACGATACCACCTTTGCCATCAAGAAGATTAACATGCAGGTCACCAAGAGTGCCAACATCAATTGGGTAAAGGACATTTACATTGAACAGGATTTTGATGTGGTCAACGATTCGGTCTTTTTGCTGAAACGGGACTATATGCTAAGCGACTTTGCCTTTTCCAAAAAGGAAAAATCAAGAGGGGTGTACGGTAAACGCACCACGGTCTTTGATAATTATGAGTTTGATGTAAGTCGGCCCGAGCCTTTCTATAAAGCGGAATCAGACCCCTATGACCCAAGGGTTTTTTCCCAGGATACCACTTTCTGGAAGAATGCCCGCTTGGAAAGCCTTAGTGATGACGAATCAGGGATTTTTAAACTTTTGGACACCCTAAAGACCGTTCCCAAATTCCGAACGTACTATGATATTGTAAGTATTTTAGGTTCTGGGTACATCGAAATAGACAAGTGGAACATAGATATCGGGGATGTCTACAGCACCTTCGGCTATAATGATGCGGAGGGAATGCGGATTAGGGGAGGGGCCCGTACCTATTTTGGACAGAACGATACTTGGCGTCTGGAAGGCTATATGGCCTACGGGTTTAGTGACCATAAATTCAAGCACGGGCTTTCAGGCAAGTTCTTACTGGACCGAAAGACGCGGCTTATTCTTTCAGGGGGGAACAGAAGAGATATAGAGCAGTTGGGACTAAGCCTTACCAGCACCAATGATGTTCTGGGCAGGAGTATTGCTTCGTCCTCCTTAGTAACCGTAGGTTCCAATGATAGGCTTACCAATATCAATCTTTCCACATTGGGCTTGGAAATGGAGCCAGTAAAAAATTTCAGGATACGTTTGGGAAGTTCCTTGCGTACTCTGGGCTCAGCCTTGCCCGATGCCTTTAATTTGGATTATGTGGATGCCGATTCACCAACGGGCATTTCATCAGAAGTAAAACAATTTGATGTTAGCACTACGCTTATCTATACACCGGGAAAAAGAACCATTGGATACGGTGTGGAACGGGCCAACATTAATGATGACCATAGCGAAGTGGTATTGAATTATACCAAAGGTATAAGTGGCTTTTTGGAAAGTGACTTTGACTATGAACGCCTCCAATTTTCATATCGAAAACCTTGGCAGGTAGGCGGATTTGGAAGGTTGACCACCAGTGTGGAACTTGGAAAGACCTTTGGTGAAGTGCCTTTGGCTCTTCTGAGTGTTGTTCCTGGAAACCAAACTTTGTTTTCACTCTACAATGTATTTCCCAACTTGGATTTTTACGAATTTGTGACCGATACCTATGCCACCGTGCATTTGGAACACAATTTTAATGGGAGACTGTTCTCCAGAATTCCATTTTTGCGCAAGTTCAACCTGCGTGAAATTGTTGGATTGAGAGGGGCATGGGGCCAGCTTTCCGATGAAAACATCGCACTGAGTGCCCCCGCCAACATCCCATTAATGGCTCCAGAAGACCAGATTTATTGGGAATATTCCTTTGGGGTGGGGAACATCTTCAAGATTTTGCGAATCGATTTCAATTTTAGGGGGAATTATCTAGATAACCCAGATGCACGTCCGTTTGGAATCACCGGAACCTTCGGATTTAATTTTTAATTAATACGAATAACGCAATTTCATTACCCCATTCCATCTGTACAGGCTATTTTTGCAAAAAAATAAAACTTCAAACATGTCCAAAAGAGAACCCGTTACCTTTGATGTACTAATTGAAATTCCAAAAGGTAGCCGAAACAAATACGAGTACGACTTTACCTTGCATAAGATTCGGTTCGATCGAACCCTGTTTTCCTCAATGATGTATCCTGGGGACTACGGTTTTGTTCCCGAGACCTTGGCTTTGGACCATGACCCCTTGGATGTATTGGTGTTGGGTACCGAACCTACTTACCCCATGGTGGTTATGGAGGTGAAGCCTGTGGGGGTCTTCCATATGACCGATGAAAAGGGACCTGATGAAAAGTTGATTTGTGTTCCTGTTTCCGACCCTATCTGGAGCAAGAGGGATGATATCAGCGAACTGAATCCTCATAGACTAAAGGAAATCGAGCACTTTTTCCAGGTGTATAAGGACTTGGAAAAGAAAAAGGTCGACACCGGAGGCTGGGGTGGTGTGGACGAAGCCATAGCGATTTACCACGAATGTGTGAAACGCTATGATGAAAGTGAACACAAAAAGAAACGTACCTATACCATTTAAGGAACAATCACCAAGAATTTATGCGCTTTTACTAAATAAAAGCGCATTTTTTTTATTACTTCGTATTTTACTACATTAGCTGCCATTAAAAAAATCTTAAATAACTACAAACTATGGATTTGATTGTAAAGTTTTTGCCCGTATTTGGTATCCTGGGCCTACTGTACGTGTTCATTAAAAACGTATGGATCTCCAAACAGGAAGTCGGGGATGAAAAGATGGCAAGAATTGCCAAGAACATTGCAGATGGGGCAATGTCGTTCTTGAAGGCTGAATATAAAATATTGAGCATTTTCGTTGTAGCCGTGGCCATTCTACTGTTCTTTAAAGGTAGCAATGAGGCAGGTTCCAATGGCATGGTGGCCGTTTCCTTTATTGTTGGGGCCATTTGCTCTGCTTTGGCCGGTTTTATCGGAATGAAAGTAGCCACCAAAGCAAACGTACGTACCACAAATGCTGCTAGGACTTCTTTGGGTAAGGCTCTTGAGGTTGCGTTTGCAGGAGGTGCCGTAATGGGCCTTGGTGTTGTGGGCCTTGGTGTCTTGGGGTTAAGTGGACTTTTTATGATTTACAGTGGACAAGGTTGGGCCTTGGGTGAAGTACTGAATGTGCTTTCTGGCTTCTCCTTGGGCGCATCTTCCATAGCGCTCTTTGCCCGTGTGGGTGGAGGTATCTATACCAAGGCGGCAGATGTTGGTGCCGACCTTGTTGGTAAGGTAGAAGCAGGTATTCCTGAAGACCACCCTCTTAACCCTGCAACCATTGCGGACAACGTTGGTGACAATGTTGGTGATGTTGCTGGAATGGGTGCCGACCTTTTTGAATCATACGTAGGTTCCATAATTGGTACCATGGTATTGGGTGCTGTATTTGCAGGTCTTCCAGAGTTCCAAGCCGCTTTTGACGGTCTTGGGGCCGTATATCTTCCATTGGCTTTGGCCGCAGTAGGAATTGTAATGTCCATTATCGGGACTTTCTTTGTTAAAGTAAAGGATGGTGGAAATCCGCAGACTGCATTGAACATTGGTGAATTTGGCTCTGCCGCTCTAATGTTGGTGGCATCCTATTTCTTGATTTCAGGAATGCTTCCAGATTCATGGGTTGAAGGAGGAAAAGAATATACTTCAATGGGTGTTTTCTGGGCTACCATCGCCGGTCTTGTTGCCGGATTATTGGTAGGTAAGGTCACCGAATATTATACAGGAACAGGAACTAAGCCTGTTAACTCCATTGTGCGTCAGTCCGAAACTGGTTCTGCAACAAACATTATCGCCGGTTTAGGTGTGGGTATGATGTCCACTGCCATTCCAATCATATTGATTGCCGCTGCGATTTTGGTATCACATTATTTTGCTGGATTATACGGTATCGCTATCGCGGCCGTAGGGATGTTGGCCAATACCGGCATCCAGTTGGCGGTTGATGCCTACGGACCAATTTCCGATAACGCGGGAGGTATTGCTGAAATGGCAGAATTGCCAAGCGAAGTACGTGAGCGCACCGATAAATTGGATGCCGTTGGAAACACCACAGCTGCCATTGGTAAAGGTTTTGCCATTGCTTCCGCGGCTTTGACCGCTTTGGCATTGTTTGCAGCTTTCATGAAGACTGCGGGTGTAACATCCATTGATGTATCTCAACCGGATATCATGGCGGGACTATTGATCGGGGGAATGCTTCCTTTCGTGTTCTCTGCCCTTTCCATGAACGCCGTAGGTAGAGCTGCCATGGCCATGATTGAGGAAGTACGTCGTCAGTTTAGGGATATTCCCCAATTGAAAGCAGCCCTTGAGGTAATGCGTAAATACGACGCTGATATTTCAAAAGCGTCAGAAGAAGATAGAAAGATTTTTGATGCCGCCGATGGTGTGGCCGAATACGAAAAGTGTGTGGCCATTTCCACACAGGCTTCCATTAAGGAAATGGTTTTCCCAGGATTGTTGGCGATTGCCGTTCCTGTGGCCGTTGGGTTTATTGGAGGTGCCGAAATGTTGGGTGGATTGTTGGCTGGTGTTACTACAGCTGGGGTGTTGATGGCCATCTTCCAATCCAATGCGGGCGGTGCTTGGGACAACGCCAAAAAGACCATTGAAAGTGAAGGCCGCAAAGGCTCCGATGCCCATAAAGCTGCCGTGGTTGGAGATACTGTTGGAGATCCTTTCAAGGATACCTCGGGACCATCCTTGAACATTTTGTTGAAATTGATGTCCGTTGTGGCTTTGGTCATCGCGCCAAGTTTGGTAAGCCTATCCCCAGCAGATGAGTTGAGCATGGTGAAAGAAGACGGTACGGTCATCACTATTTCTGAGGAAGGAATGAAAGAGACCAAAACCATTGCCAAGAAGTTCTTGGTGGAGGTAAGCAATACTGCTGATGGTGCCTACAAAGCCATTGTTACTTCAACGTATGAGGCCAATGGGAAAGTAGTGGATGAGATAGAAGAGTTTACTGCTGAGACCAAAGAAGAAGTGGAACAATTGGCGGAAGCATACAAAAAGAAGATAAAGCACTAATTACTTTGTCTCGATACAACTAAAAACCACGCCAAAGGCGTGGTTTTTTTATTGTGAATTCAATTTATGCTAGATTTCTCAGTCGCTACGCTTCTTCGAAATGGCCTTACCGTTCCTACTGTAATTTCGAACCCACCTTGGGAGCGTGAGAAATTTTACATCAATTCAATTTAAACGTAATGGGTATGGAGAAGGGCACCTTTACGGCATTGCCCCGTTGCTTGCCCGGAATCATCCGGGGTAGTTTGGAGATGATGCGGGCCGCTTCGCCTTCCAAACTTTCGTGGGGGCCACGCATGCGTACATCGCCGATGGTGCCATCCTTTTGAATGGTGAACACCACATTTACCCGACCTTCCAGACCCATTTCTTGGGCAATTTCAGGATAGCGGATGTTTTTTTGGATATGTCTTTGCATCATATTCTGAAAACAAATCTTCTTTTCTTCTTTATCGGTTATATTTTCACAACCAGGAAATATGGGTGCGTCTTCAATCAATACCCAGGGAACAAATTCAGGTATGTCATCACTGGCTACCGCTATATCTTCAATAGGTGCAATTTCTGTATCCTGATCAGGTTCTATGGATTCGATAATGGTTTCAATAATTTCTTCATCGTCAGGGGCAATTTCAATAACTGGAGGTGCTTGGATGATTTTGGGTTTGGGAAGTTCAATTTTAGTGATGGGAACTTCTTCAATAAGCTCATCTTGAACGTGTAGTTTTGCATAATCCCAATCTACTTCAGGGTCATACGTTTTCCACTCCAATGCGGTGTAGATAAGGAGCAATACCAAGAACATCCCCATAAAAAAATAAAGGAGACTGTTCCGTTTCAATTCCACATGTTGATTTTTCTTTGGTTCCATGATTTTCAAGTTTTAATGGCCCGTGAGGGTCGCAGTTCGTACCCTTAAACTACTTTGAAAATCATCCGAAAAAAACCTGTAATGAGTGAACGCCCCTTTTGGATTAGGGAATGACCTTGATACGGTTCAAGATGGGTTTTATATGCCCAGAGTGGGGAGGTGTTTCACTTTGTGATAGATGAGGGCAGCCCGTATACAATGCTTGAGTTCATCCACGGGGATTTCATCATCCTTTTGGAAAACAAGGGCTCTTTTTCCTTCAAATTCAAAAACATTCTGGAAGGTTGCCTTGAACGTTTCCACCAATCGGCTGGTACACTTAAAGTACAAGGCATACTGGTTGGGGGCCTTGGATTTCCAATCCATCCGTATGGTGCTGCCATTTTTGGTCAAATAACTGGGTTCACCCCATTTCAGGGTCTCTTCCAGTGTGGATATATCCTCGGTTTCCTTGGCAGTTTCCACAATCAACTCCCGAAGTACTAACAGCTTTTCCCTGGCCCAATCAGGGTAGCGGTCGAACACCATTTGTACTTCGGGATTTGTGGTTATCTGAAGGTTTTCCATGAAAATCAGTCGGTCAACGCTTGGTAAATCAAAGCACGGAGTTTTCCATGGTCGTCAATTTTCCCAGCTGGGATTAATTGGGTAAAATAGACCACTGCCAATTCTTCCTCTGGGTCTACCCAATAGGAAGAGTGATAGGCGCCACCCCAACCATATTCACCTTTGGAGCCTAATACCCCGCGTCTGCCCAAATCCTCCACAACGGAAAAGCCCAGACCGAATCCGGTGCCATTTCCCCAAGGATAAATAACATCACTGGCCAAATGGTTCACGGTCATCAGTTCCACGGTTTTGGGGGATATGATTTGTTTACCATTGAACGTTCCTTTGTTGAGCGTCATTTGTAGGAATTTGGCATAGTCCATGGCGGTGCTCAAAAGACCGGCACCACCGGAAAAGCTTTTTCGGGGACCATTCACATACGCCCCTTGGCCTACCATATGCCCAGGTTCTGGGGCACGCTCCAATCCGTTTTCGGTAGCGGAATATACTGTGGCCAAACGCTGTCTTTTATCCTTTGGAAGATAAAAATGGGTGTCGTTCATGCCCAGAGGGTCCAGAATATTTTTCTTGATGAAAACATCCAAAGGTTCGCCAGAAACCACTTCAATCAAGGCGCCAAGAATATCGGTGTTATAGCCATACACCCATTTTTCACCGGGTTGTGATTCAAAGGGGAGGTCGGCCATACGGTTGATGGTCGCTTGGATGGGTTCGTCACGGTCGGCAAAATACCATCCTTGAATCTTGGCGGCTTCCCAGAGGTCTTTGGCTATGCCACTACCGTAGGAAACTCCCGAGGTATGGGTGAGCAAATCGCGAACGGTGATGGGCCTTTTGGCCTTCACTACATCATAGGAACCATCTTCTTTGGCCACGGCCACCTTGGTTTCCATAAAAGCCGGCATAAATTTTCCCACGGGATCACTGATGAGCAATTGCCCTCGTTCCTGCAAGATCATCACCCCAACACTGATAACGGCCTTGGTCTGCGAAGCAATCCTAAAAATGGAGCTTTCGGTCATGGGGACGTTGTTCTCCATATCGTTCTTTCCAAACGACTGCAAATAGGCCACTTTTCCTTTGCGGGCCACCAGTGCCACCGCACCGGACAGTTCGCCGTCATCCACATACTCCTGAAAGGTCTGGGTGAGTACGTTGAGGCGTTCGGAAGATAGGCCCACCTGCTCAGCAGGGACTTTGGCCAACTCTTGGGCCGTGGTGCCCACATAAAGCAAGGATACAAAGGCAAAAAGTAAAAACTTGGAAAACGATAGGGTTCTCATAATGGGTTGATTGTGATGATTATTTTTTTATTTCTGGATTTCCAACAGCTCCATGGCCTTTTTCAATTCTTCTTGGAGTTCATCATAGCCGATGATTCGGCCAATGCTGACATACTCCAAAAAATGGGTGCGTAGGTTTTGATAAAGGGTTTCCTTGATCTGGCTTTGCAGCTGGATGACCTCTTTGGTCTGTTCCATACTTTCCAACTGCTTGTAGAGCTTTATGATGTCTGAATTCATGGTATTGGGTTTTCTGATTATTACAGGGTAAAATCTTGAATACAAAAACTAAATATACCTAATATCTAAATATATAATCAATGGGCATAATGGTTTTTGGAGATTGAAGTCGAGGACGGTATAGAACTAAGCTGTAATATACAGCTGGATAGATATGATTATGTTAGTTAATAGCCCAATTAAAGAAATGACCCAGTTTTTAGATTTAGATATTAGTCTAGAAAGCAAATAGCATAGAATGGTTAGAAATGAGATAAAAGAAGGTGTGATGAGGTAGATTATGTTTCCGTGATTGCCACTTGGCGAGTATGGGGCTGATAAAGTGAAGAATGTTAACAAAAATGTGATGATGATAATTACAAGTACATTTTGACTTGGACTGTTAATGTCAATTTTATCTTCTTCCACCATAATCTATTCAAACAAGCCGTGGATCTCCGCATCAATGCGGTTGATCACCTTGCCCAAATCCTCGGGAGAGTCCACAAAGTTGAGGTTGTCCACATCAAAAATGAGCAATTTCCCTTTTTCGTAGGTATTGGCCCAAGCCTCGTAACGTTCGTTCAGTCGACTGAGGTAGTCAATGGAGATACTGTTCTCGTAATCCCGTCCACGCTTATGGATTTGGTTCACCAAATTGGGGATGGAACTGCGTAGATAAATCAACAGGTCTGGTGGTTGTACCAAGGTCTCCATCAACTCAAAAAGGCTTTTGTAGTTTTCAAAATCCCGATTGGTCATCAACCCCATGGCATGTAGGTTGGGCGCAAAAATATGGGCATCTTCATAGATGGTCCTGTCTTGGATCACATCCATACCAGTTTCACGGATTTTTAGAATCTGTCGGTAGCGACTGTTCAAAAAGTAGATCTGCAGGTTAAAACTCCATCGTTCCATTTGGGTATAGAAGTCATCCAGGTACGGAT
Source organism: Flagellimonas alvinocaridis (assembly GCF_965248585.1). Taxonomy (NCBI): domain Bacteria; kingdom Pseudomonadati; phylum Bacteroidota; class Flavobacteriia; order Flavobacteriales; family Flavobacteriaceae; genus Flagellimonas; species Flagellimonas alvinocaridis. The sequence goes on along the minus strand of NZ_OZ252111.1, from coordinate 2,920,155 downwards.
TGTCCACCACGTCCTCAAAATGGGCGTCCCACTTATAATGTTTGGCAAGTAAGTTGGTTAAGGTGGTCTTTCCGGCGCCAATGTTTCCTGCTACCGCAATATGCATGGGATGATGTTGTTTAAAGTTGGTGTATTAAGTTGGGGAACCAATGCGCAATATACAAAGTATATCCAGTAGAAGAAAAAAAACCGGTTGAAATGGGAAACTTGTGAACAGTGATCAAACAAAGTTTTAAAATATGTGGCAAATATGTACTTTTGCCCATCTGAATGAGGATAGATTTGACTGATTGCAACCTCGGCCGCCAACAGAAGGGTGTACAAAAATGCTAAAGCAGTTTATACTGAACTAGATTCGGGCTTCTTGATGAAGCATTGTAAACTTCTTGGGGCTTTTCCGTCAAAACCATCCACACTAAAAACGAAATACAATGGCTTATTTGTTTACCTCAGAATCGGTAAGTGAGGGACATCCAGATAAAATTGCAGATCAGATCAGTGATGCCCTTTTGGATAATTTTTTGGCCTTTGACCCCGAGAGCAAGGTAGCTTGTGAAACCTTGGTGACCACGGGCCAAGTGGTCTTGGCGGGCGAAGTGAAGAGTGACACCTATTTGGACTTGCAGAGCATTGCCCGGGAAGTCATAAACAATATTGGTTACACCAAGGGGGAGTATAAGTTCAGTGGCGATTCCTGTGGGGTGATTTCCTTGATTCATGAGCAATCCCAAGAAATCAACCAAGGGGTGGATCGTGGCAGCAAAGAAGAGCAAGGTGCAGGTGACCAGGGAATGATGTTCGGGTATGCTACCAAGGAAACTGACAACTATATGCCCTTGGCCTTGGATATTTCGCACAAGATTTTACAGGTTTTGGCAGAATTGCGACGTGAAGGTACCCAGCTGACTTATCTACGACCTGATGCCAAGGCACAGGTGACCATAGAATATTCGGATGATAACGTGCCACAACGTATCGATACCATTGTGGTCTCTACCCAGCACGATGAGTTTGGAACAGATGTCGATATGCAGGCCAAGATCAAGGAAGATGTAATCAAAATATTGATTCCAAAGGTCAAGGAACTTTTGCCCGAAAACATCCAGAAACTATTCAACGATACCATAAAATATCATGTAAACCCCACCGGAAAGTTTGTGATTGGTGGTCCGCATGGCGATACAGGCCTTACTGGCCGTAAGATCATCGTGGATACCTACGGAGGAAAGGGAGCGCATGGTGGTGGTGCCTTTAGTGGAAAGGACCCCAGCAAGGTGGACCGTAGTGCGGCCTACGCTGCTCGACATATTGCCAAAAACTTGGTGGCCGCGGGAGTAGCCGATGAGATTTTGGTGCAGGTGAGCTATGCCATTGGGGTAGTGGAACCCACATCCATTTTTGTGGATACCTATGGGACCGCCAATGTGGATTTAACCGATGGCGAGATTGCCAAAAAGGCTTCCGAACTCTTCGATATGCGACCCTTTGCCATTGAAGAACGCCTAAAACTACGTAATCCCATTTATTTGGAAACGGCGGCCTATGGCCATATGGGGAAACAGCCCCAAACCTTGACCAAGGTCTTTGAATCACCTTATAATGGAAAAATTGAAAGGGAGGTAGAGCTGTTCACTTGGGAAAAATTGGATAAAGTGGATGCCGTGAAAGCAGCCTTCAACCTATAAAGAAAAATAACCACACTAAACGAAGGAGTCTCGAAAGGGGCTCCTTTTTTGTTTGGGATACTCTGCGGAACTTTAGTAGTTTTAGGCAATCAAAATACAAAGCGATGAAAAGTTTGGTCAAGGTTCTGTTTCTAAGTGTTGGTCTGTTGTTTGTAATTGGCAGTTGTAAGAAGACCGTAAAAACCGGAGTTCAACAAGTTGATACCTATGTACAAGATCATTATACCAAGCAGGAAGTGGATATTGAGATGCGGGATGGGGTAACACTGCACACCACCATATATTCCCCAAAGGACACTTCCAAGGAATATCCCATTCTGATGCAGCGCACCCCCTATAGTTCCCGACCCTATGGTGAAGGGAATTTCAGGACACAGATCGGGCCCAATGTGCATTTAATGAAGGAAGGGAACATTATTGTGTACCAAGATGTGAGGGGGCGTTGGCTCAGTGAGGGACATTATGAAAATATGCGGGCTTATATTCCCAACAAGACCTCCAATGATCAAGTGGATGAAAGTTCGGATACCTACGACACCATTGATTGGTTGGTGAACAATGTGGAGAACAACAATGGCAATGTTGGGGTCTGGGGGATTTCCTATCCCGGGTACTATGCCACCTATGCCACTGTGGATGCGCATCCGGCCTTAAAGGCCGCTTCGCCCCAAGCCTGTATCGGGGATTTCTTTTTTGACGACTTTCACCACAACGGGGCCTATTTATTGAGCTATTTTAGGGCCACTTCCCTTTTTGGGACCCCGCGTCCCAATGGCGATCAGCCTATCGACACGGCTTGGTATGTGTTGCCGGAATTGCCTACGGAAGACCAATACCAATTCTTCTTGGATGCCGGCCCCTTGAAAAACCTGGACTACTTTTTTGAGTATGAAACTGCGGATACCCCAAAAATGCGCCCAGAAGGCGTGACCGATGACTTTTTCTGGAATGAGCTCAAGGAACATCCCAATTATGATGAGATGTGGCAACGCAAGGGTCTTATCCAGCATCTAAAAAATGTAAAGAGCCATGTGGCCACCATGATCGTGGGAGGGTGGTTTGATGCCGAAGACCTTTACGGTCCGTTGGAAACCTACAAAAACATTGAAAAATACAATGAAGGTAACTACAATACCATGGTTTTTGGTCCGTGGGATCATGGACGTTGGTCCAGACGGGATGGTCGAAGCTTGGTGGGCAATTATTATTTTGGGGATTCCATTGCAGAGTTTTATCAGGATAATATCGAAACCAAATTCTTCAACCATTTCTTGAAGGGTGATGGTGATATGAATTCCGGCCTTCCCGAAGCCTACGTGTTTGACACGGGTAAAAAGGAATGGAAACAATACGATACATGGCCACCAGCAGATATGATGAAACAGACCCTATACCTTTCAGAAAATCAAGAATTGACCTTGGAACAAAAAGGAACCGATGGAATCCAGTTTATCAGTGATGTAAAAAAACCGGTGCCTTATTCCGAAGATGTAAAGACTGTGTTCACCCCGCGAAAGTACATGACGGATGATCAACGATTTGCCGCAAGGCGTTCCGACGTTTTGGTGTTTGAAACCGAGGTGATGGATGAGGACCTTACCCTGGCAGGCGATATTATGGCGCATTTAAAAGTGGCCACCACGGGAACGGCGGCTGATTGGATTGTCAAGGTCATTGATGTGCATCCTGCTGATGCCGAAACCAATGAGGAAATGCAGGACCACCTTAAAATGAGCAATTATCATTTAATGGTACGGAGCGAGGTATTGCGAGGACGCTTCCGTAACAGTTTTTCCAATCCGGAACCTTTTACGCCCAATCAAAAGACCGATGTGGATATTAAGCTCCAAGATGTGTTCCATACGGTGAAGAAAGGACATAAATTACAGATTCAGGTGCAGAGTACGTGGTTTCCCCTTATCGATTTGAACCCGCAGACCTATGTGGACAATATCTTTAAAGCGGATGAGTCCGACTTTAAGACCCATACGCATACCGTTTTTACCGATTCGAACATTGAGTTTTCGGTTTTGCGCTAATTTTTTCCAAAAGATTAGGAATTTCGGTGTTTCCATCAGTATATTTGTGCCCACAAGTTCAAACACGTATTGATTAGTTATCAAGAAAGGTGGAGGGAATAGACCCTGTGAAGCCTTAGCAACCCTTGGCCCCTAGTGTCAAGAAGGTGCTACATTCTATCCCAGTTGGGAATAGATAACGACGATCGATTTTTCGATTTCACTTTCTTATAACTTTTTGATTTATCTATGGGCCATGCCCTTGGGTTTGACTTTTACGTATTGTTTTAAAAATTAAAAAAAAGAAAAGTCATGAGTGATCAAAAATTTGCAACCAACGCATTACATGCCGGACACGATACTACCCAAACAGCGGGTACCAGGGCAGTGCCTATTTATCAGTCAACCTCGTATGTGTTCAACAACACGGACCATGCCGCCAACTTATTTTCATTGGCGGAACTGGGCTTCATCTACACCCGATTGAACAACCCTACCAACCAGATTTTACAAGATCGTTTGGCGGCAGTTGAAGGTGGAGTCGGCGCAGTGGTATTTGCTTCCGGGACATCAGCCATTTCAACAGGGTTGTTGACGCTATTAAAGGCTGGAGACCATATTGTGGCTTCGAGCAGTTTATATGGGGGTACCTATAACTTGTTGAATGTGACCCTGCCTAGATTGGGTATCACAACCACTTTTGTGGATGCATCCGATCCTTCCAATTTTGCGGCTGCTGTTCAAGATAATACGCGTGCCTTCTTTGTGGAATCTTTAGGGAACCCCAAGTTGGATGTGCTCGATTTAAAAGGAATATCCAAAGAAGCCAAAGCCGCACAAGTACCTTTTATTGTGGACAATACGGTGGCTACTCCCGGGTTGTTGAATCCGATAGAGCATGGGGCCAATTTGGTGATCCATTCTTTGACAAAATACATTGGCGGCCAGGGGAACTCCTTGGGTGGGGCCATCATTGACGCCGGTACGTTTGATTGGGCCAATGGAAAATTCCCTGAGTTTACCGAACCTTCTGCAGGCTACCACGGTTTGGTGTACCACGAAGCCTTGGGTGCTGCAGCCTTTACTTTTAAATTGATTTTGGAGGGACTGCGTGATTTTGGTGGGGCTTTGAGTCCGTTCAATGCCTTTCAGATTTTGCAAGGTTTGGAAACTTTGCCCGTTCGAATCAAACAGCACAGTGAAAATGCTTTGGCATTGGCCGAATGGCTGGAAAGTAGGGATGAGGTTGCTTGGGTCAATTACCCTGGATTGAAAAGTAGCCAATACAATGATTTGGCAAAAGAGTACCTGCCAAAAGGCCAAAGTGGAATCGTTACCTTCGGGGTAAAAGGTGGGTTTGAAGCGGCCAAACAACTGACCGATGCTACCCAGATATTCTCATTGTTGGCCAATATTGGTGATACCAAATCCTTGATTATACACCCAGCCAGCACCACGCACCAACAATTGAACGAAGAACAACAGGAAAGTGCCGGTGTGACCCAAGATTTAATTCGTTTGTCCGTAGGTCTTGAGGATATCGAAGATTTAAAAGCCGATTTGGAGCAGGCCTTTGCAACCATCGGATAAAAAAATAGAACACGCATATTACAGACACGTACATGTTACAGCATCTTAGCATACCACAATTCACCACACAGAATGGCACCACACAGGATCTGCAATTATCCTATCAGCTTTTTGGGCAGCCCTTATATTCGGCCCCAATTGTTTTGGTGAACCATGCCCTTACCGGAAATTCCAATGTGGCCGGTGAGCATGGATGGTGGTCCGATCTTATCGGTAAGGATAAATCCATCAACACCGATATCTATACCATTTTGGCCTTCAACATTCCGGGAAATGGTCATGACGGTTTTGTAATCGACAATTACAAGGATTTTGTGGCAGGGGATATCGCAAGGATTTTTCTTTTGGGATTGCAACAGTTGAAGATAGACCGGTTGTATGCCATCATTGGAGGATCTTTGGGTGGGGGGATTGCTTGGGAAATGGCAGCGTTCAACCCAGGTATCACGGAACATATGATTCCTGTGGCCTCGGATTGGAAGTCAACTGATTGGCTCATTGCCAACTGTCAGATCCAAGAACAATTTTTGATCAACTCCAAACAGCCCGTTCACGATGCTCGTATGCATGCCATGCTTTGTTATAGGACCCCTGAATCCTTCAAGGAGCGGTTCAAACGGAGTACCAATGAGGAACTTCAGGTCTTTAATGTGGAGAGCTGGTTGATGCACCATGGAAAGAAACTTCAGGAACGGTTCCAACTATCAGCTTATAAGTTGATGAACCAATTGCTGAAGACTATTGACATTACCCGAAATGGGGATGAGGCATTCAAGGCACTTCAAGACAGTGATACCAAGATCCACATCATCGGGGTCAATTCGGATTTGTTTTTTACGGCCGAGGAAAACAAGGAAACCTTTAAGCGATTGGCTCAGGCCAATACCAATGTCACCTATGGTGAAGTACAGTCACTGCATGGCCATGATGCTTTTTTAATGGAATTTGAACAGCTGGAAAAGCTTTTGGAAGCCGTTTTTCCAAAAAAAGGAAAGCAGGAGCGCATCAAGGTCCTAAAGTTTGGTGGCAAGTCCTTGGCTAATGGGGAAGGCATTGAAAGGGTGTTGAACATTATCACCAAAAGGGCGGCCGCCCATGAGAATTTTGCCGTGGTGGTCTCGGCCCGTGGCAAGGCTACGGACCAATTGGAGAACATGCTTGAAAAGGCGGCAAGGGGAGAGGAGTTTGAGGAAGCTCTGGCTACTTTTTCTACCTACCAGAAGAATGGTTTTTCCGTAGCTATTGAAGACGAACTCAAATCCATAGAAAAAATATTGAGCGGAGTCTTCCTTACCGGGGATTATAGTTTGAGAACCAAGGACGAGTTGTTGTCTTTTGGGGAATTGATCTCCGGAAAGACCGTTGCCGCACTTCTGAACAAAGGAGGGTTAAAGGCACAGTTGATAGATTCCAGAAGCTTGATCAAGACCGATGACACCTATAGCAATGCTGAGGTGGACCAGAGTCTTTCCAAAGAGAATGTGATCCGTTGTTTCCATGACTTGGATTCGGATACCATACCTGTGGTGACCGGTTTCATCGCCTCCAATAAAGAGGGTATAACCACAACTTTGGGCAGAAATGGCACCAATTATTCAGCCTCTTTATTGGCTAATTTCTTGGATGCCTCCGAACTCATCAACTATACCCATGTGGATGGTATTTTCACGGCCAACCCGGATTTGGTGAGCGATGCCAAGCTGATTGATATGATATCGTACGATGAGGCAAATGAGCTGGCCAATTTTGGGGCGACCATTCTGCATGCGAAGACCATAATTCCACTTATTGAAAAGAACATCCCCTTGCGTATCTGTAATACGTTCAATGATGACAATGAGGGAACCCTGATTGGTCCGAAAACCCAAAATGGGGGGATCAAGTCCCTTTCGGTTTTGGATAATATGGCCCTCATCAATTTGGAAGGAAGGGGTCTTTTGGGCAAAGTGGGCATTGATGCTAGGATTTTTAGGACATTGGGCCAGAACGATATCAGCGTTGGGATTATTTCCCAAGGTTCCTCGGAAAGGGGAATTGGTTTGGTGGTTGATTCTTCCAAAGCTGAAAAAGCCAAGAAAGTCTTGGATGCAGAGTTTGAGACCGATTACTCTTCGCAAGACATCAACCAGATTACTGTGGCCAAGGATGTGTCTGTGATCTCCATTGTGGGAATGGATTTGAGCAGTTTCCACAAACCCTTTAACGCCCTGGTCAAAAACCAAGTGATCCCCTTGCTTTTCAACAATACTGTTACGGGCAAGAATGTAAGTATGGTGGTGAAAAAGTCAGACCTTCATAAGGCCATCAATGTGATACACGGACAGATTTTTGGTATTGCCAAAAAGGTAAATCTGGCCATTTTTGGGCATGGCAACGTTGGGGGTACGCTTATCGACCAAATATTGGATTCCCAAAAAAGCATAGAAGAACGAAAAGGGATTGGGCTTAAGGTCTTTGCTGTAGCCAATTCTAAGAAAGTACTGTTGGATGCTTCGGGAATTGGTGCTGATTGGAAGAAAAGATTGGAAAAAGAAGGAATCCCCTATCAGATGGAGAGTGTGGTATCTTTTGCCCAAACCCATCACTTGGAGAACCTTATTGCGGTTGACAATACGGCAAGCAAGCCTTTTGTGGAGAACTATGAAACCTTGATCAAGCATGGTTTTGACTTGGTCTCCTCCAATAAGATTGCCAATACATTGAGCTTTGAGAAATACAAGTCCATACGAAAGTGTTTGGACAAGAACCAAAAGCAGTATTTGTACGAGACCAATGTGGGGGCAGGGCTACCCCTGATCGATACCATTAAACTATTACACCTTTCCGGAGAGAACATAACACGAATCAAAGGGGTGTTTTCAGGTTCGTTGAGCTATATTTTCAATACCTTTTCAGAACAGGATAGCCCATTCTCATCCATTGTAAAGGAAGCTATGGAGAAAGGATATACCGAACCAGACCCTCGCGAAGATCTATCAGGCAACGATGTGGGTAGAAAATTGTTGATTTTGGCCCGTGAATTGGATCTTCAAAACGAGTTCTCGGATATTGAAGTGGAAAATCTGATTCCAGCCGAATTGAGGACACTTGAGTTCGATGCCTTCATGAAGAAGGTTGAAGATATGGATGCCGTTTATGAGGATATCAAAAATGCACAAAAAAGAAACCATGTACTGCGATATGTGGGAGACTTGCATGGAGATCTTCAACAGGACAAAGGGGTTTTGGAGGTGAAATTGGTGTCCGTACCCAAAGAAAGTGCGTTGGGACAGGTAAAGGGTTCCGATTCCATTATTGAGATCTATACCGAATCCTATGGGGAAAACCCATTGGTTATCCAAGGAGCTGGAGCTGGGGCTGCGGTCACAGCCAGAGGGGTCTTTGGTGATATATTAAGAATAGCAGAAAAGATATGAGCGAGCAGAAGAAACAATTTGAAACGGAAGCGATCAGAACGCAAATCGAGCGTTCCCAATTTTTGGAACATTCCGTGCCTATGTACCTTACCTCGAGCTTTGTGTTTGAGGATGCCGAGGACATGAGGGCCTCCTTCGCAGAGGAAAAGGACCGCAATATTTATTCGCGTTACGCCAATCCAAACTCCTCTGAGTTTATCGCGAAGGTTTGTAAAATGGAGGGGGCCGAAAGTGGTTTTGCCTTTGCATCGGGTATGGCCGCGGTGTTCTCAACCTTGGCGGCCCTGTTGGATAGTGGCGACCATATCATCTCTTCCAAGAGCATATTTGGGTCTACCCATAGTCTTTTCACGCAGTTTTTTCCAAAATGGAACATTGCCACCAGCTATTTTGATGCCAATAATTTGGACAGTATTGAGGCATTGATTACGCCCACAACCAAGATCATTTATGCCGAATCGCCCACCAACCCAGGTGTGGATGTATTGGATTTGGAGGCGTTGGGGAACATTGCCAAAAAACACGGACTTATTTTTATTATTGATAATTGTTTTGCTTCTCCCTACCTACAACAGCCCATTAAATTTGGTGCGGATTTGGTGATTCACTCCGGAACCAAATTGATAGATGGTCAGGGAAGGGTTTTGGCAGGGATTACTGTTGGAAGCCATGGATTGGTGGACAAAGTATACCGCTTTTCCCGCATAACCGGGCCTTCCCTTTCTCCGTTCAATGCATGGGTGTTGTCCAAAAGCTTGGAAACTTTGGCTGTTCGGGTAGACAGACACTGTGCCAATGCTTTGGAATTGGCTACGTATTTAGAGAAACATGATAAAGTAGAATGGGTAAAATATCCGTTTTTGAAGTCGCATCCCCAATATGAAATCGCCAAAAAGCAGATGAAGGCCGGAGGATGTGTGGTGGCCTTCGAGGTAAAAGGCGGATTGGAAGAAGGACGCAGGTTCTTCAATAGCATAAAATTGTTGTCCCTTTCTGCCAATTTGGGAGATTCGCGAAGTATAGTAACGCACCCGGCATCGACCACGCACAGTAAACTCACCAAAGAGGAACGGGAGGCTGTTGGAATTTCAGATGGTACGGTACGGGTTTCAGTTGGCTTGGAACACATACAGGATATTATTGCGGATATTGAGCAAGCTTTGGGCTAAAACTTATGCGGCCTATATTTTTGAATAGCGGATTGTTAATTTTCGCTATATTCGTGGGATGCTCTCCAAGAAGACAAAATATGGCTTAAAGGCTTTGGCCTACCTTGCCTCGGTAGGGGATAAGGAACCTGTTCAGATTGCCGAAATCGCCAAACATGAGAACATCTCCCAAAAGTTCTTGGAAAGCATTTTGCTTACCCTCAGACGAAATGGTTTTTTGGGTTCCAAAAAAGGAAAAGGTGGAGGGTATTACCTCATTAAGGAGCCTAAAGATATCTTAATGACTTCTGTAATGCGGGTCTTGGAAGGACCCATTGCCATGGTTCCATGTGTCAGCCTCAATTTTTATGAAAAGTGTGATGATTGTCCTGACGAAGGAGAATGTTCCGTGCACAAGTTGATGCTCCAGGTGCGGGACAGTGCTTTGGAAGTCTATCGAAACAACACCTTGGCAGACCTAATTTCATAGGTGAAAATCCATTAATTTTTAGAGTTAATGATCAATGAATTGATAAAAGTTGGTGTATTATCCAATTAATCTACTAAAACGATAGGATAAAAGTAATTTTATATCGATTTTAACGATTTACTTTGATAATTAATTCTATTTTTGAAATCCCTAGTAAATCGATAGGATAAAAAATAACAGATGATTGCAGACCAACTCATAGTTCACAAGACCAAAGAAGAGACTACTACTTATAAAAAGGACAGTAGTTCTGAAAGTCCTAAGCGTAGTATTGTAAAATCTATAAGTTGGAGGATTGTGGGTACTTTGGATACCATTATTATTTCATGGATCATAACCGGGACCTTGTCTTTGGCCTTTTCCATTGGTCTAGTGGAATTGGTTACCAAAATGGTGCTCTATTTTTTTCATGAGCGAATTTGGAATACAATCAAGTGGGGTAAATAAAATTTGATGATATGGCATTGTCAGTAGAAGAAATTCAAAATTTGAACCGTCAGTTTAAGGGCATTCCGCCAGAGGAAATCATTTCTTGGGCCATCGGTCATGGGAAAAAATCCGTGGTCACTACTAATTTTAGACCCTATGAGGTCGCTATTCTTCATGCGGTGACCGAGGTGGATAAGAACACTCCTGTAATTTGGTGTGATACTGGGTACAATACCCCAAATACCTATAAACATGCGGAAGAGTTGATCTCACGTTTGGGGTTGAACATTAAGTTGTATGTGCCCAAACAAACTTCGGCCCATAGGGATGCGGTCATGGGAATTCCCCAAATAGATGACCCAAAACATAAGGAGTTTACTGAGCAAGTGAAGTTGGAGCCTTTCAGAAGGGCTATGGAAGAGCATCAACCCGATGTGTGGTTCACCAATTTACGCAAAGGTCAGACCACCCACCGAGATTCTTTGGATGTGTTGAGCTTGAGCAAGGACGGAGTACTTAAGGTAAGTCCATTTTACCACTGGAGCGATACCCAGTTGGATGCATATCTCACTACACACAAATTGCCCAACGAGCATAAATATTTCGACCCAACAAAAGTATTGGAGAACCGCGAATGCGGTCTGCATACCTAAATCATAAACTAATTGTACCTCGAGTGTAATCGAGAAATCATAAACACAAGACATTGAGCACGATCACAGAAGAATTGCAAAAACCAGAAACCCAAAACCTGACCGATAGGCCCAAAGCCAATGCATTGGAGCATGAGGCCATTTACATTATCCGTGAGGTTGCGGCACAATTTGAAAAACCCGTACTGTTGTTCTCGGGAGGAAAGGATTCCATTACCTTGGTCCGTTTGGCCCAAAAGGCATTCTGGCCTGCCAAGATTCCGTTTCCCTTGATGCACATTGATACAGGACACAACTTTCCCGAAACCATTGAGTTCAGGGATAAATTGGTGGAAGAATTGGGAGTGGAACTGATTGTACGTAATGTTCAGGATTCCATCGATCAAGGAAAGGTAGTCGAGGAAACTGGAAAATATGCCAGTAGGAACATGTTGCAGACCACAACCCTGTTGGATGCCATTGAGGAATTCAAGTTCGATGCCTGTATCGGCGGTGCTCGTCGCGATGAGGAAAAAGCCCGTGCCAAGGAACGTATTTTTTCCGTTCGGGATGATTTTGGCCAGTGGGATGAGAAAAACCAACGTCCAGAACTGTTCGATATGTTGAACGGTGAAATAGAAATGGGACAGAATGTTAGGGTATTTCCTATCAGCAACTGGACCGAGTTGGACGTATGGAGCTATATCCAAAAAGAAAATATTGAGATTCCTTCCATCTACTTTGCCCACAAAAGAAACACTTTCTTAAGGGACGGACTGATTTGGTCCGCTGAGGACGATGTGGTTTTTAGGGCCGATGACGAACAAGTGGAAGAGCGTGTGGTGCGTTTCAGAACGGTAGGGGATATGTCCTGTACCGCTGCTGTGGAATCCCACGCCGATACCATTGACAAGGTAGTGGCAGAGATCAGGAGTTCCAAAATCTCGGAAAGAGGTGCACGAATCGATGATAAACGCTCCGAAGCCGCCATGGAAAAACGTAAACAACAAGGATACTTTTAAAATGGTTGATGGTTTATAGGTGTTGGTTTTTAGAAATATTGATGACCACTAACAAACAACCGTTAACGAACAACAAAATATGGAAGTTTTAAAAATAGCAACAGCAGGAAGTGTAGATGACGGTAAAAGTACCTTGATCGGACGCTTGCTTTACGATACCAAATCCTTGACTGAGGATAAACTGGAGGCTATAGAGCGCACCAGTAAACAAAAAGGATACGATTACCTGGATTTTTCCTTGGCTACCGACGGATTGGTGGCTGAAAGGGAGCAGGGCATCACCATTGATGTGGCCCACATCTACTTTTCAACCGAGTCCAAGAGTTATATCATTGCCGATACCCCCGGCCATGTGGAATATACCCGTAACATGGTTACCGGTGCTTCCACGTCGCAAGCAGCCATTATTTTGATTGATGCCCGAAAAGGGGTCATTGAGCAGACCAATAGACACTTTTTCATCAATAACCTACTGCGGGTGAAGGATGTGATCGTGGCCATCAACAAGATGGATTTGGTCGATTTTTCAGAAGATGTTTTCAATGATATCAAAGCCGATTTTGAGGAATTGATGGGAAAAAGGGATTATCAAGAACAGAAAATCACTTTTATTCCTGTGAGTGCCCTTAAAGGGGACAATGTGGTGAACCATTCCAAAAACACCCCTTGGTATAGTGGTCAAACCTTATTGGAGCACTTGGAAGAATTGAATCTTCAGGATATATACAATACCGGAACCCCAAGGTTCCCGGTCCAGTATGTAATTCGACCCAAAACCGAGGAATTCCATGATTTCCGTGGATTTGCCGGAAAGGTATATGGAGGTGAATTGAGTGTGGGTGATGAAGTAGTGGTATTGCCTTCTATGACAAGGTCCAAAATAAAGGCGATATACTTTTATGATAAGGAATATCAGACAGCACCAAGACGCTCGTCCGTGACCATTACCTTGGAAGATGAGGTAAATGTAAGCCGTGGGGATATGTTGGTGAAGACCGATGACTTGCCTACCATAGACAAGCAATTGACGGCAACGGTATCTTGGATGGATGCCGACCAGTTGACAACGGGCGGCAAGTATATTGTGCAACATGGTGTGAACAAGGTGTTGGCCAAAGTGGATGCCATTGAACATAAGATTCATCCCGATTACTCCGGTATAGAAGAGAATGCCACATCGTTGCAGATGAACGATATTGCCAAAGTGCGTTTCAAATTGAACAAGCCCATTTTTTATGACAAGTTCAAGAATCACCGGACCAATGGCTCGTTCATCATCATCGACAGCAGAACAAACACTACCGCAGGAGTAGGTTTTATCAGTTGATTTTACCATAAGAATTAGCAACCCCGGAAAGGGATAGAGGATTTATAACAAAATCCTATAAAATTGATAGGAAAAATAGAATATGAAAAGCTTCAGAACAGAAATAGAGAACCCGATAGTTGAAAAGGACATCATTGAATTGGAGAAAAAAATCCGCCAGTTCAAAGGAGGTGAAGTGGACGAGGAAAAGTTCAGGAGCCTTCGTTTGGCCCGAGGGGTGTACGGACAACGTCAGCCCGGGGTACAGATGGTACGGATAAAATTGCCCTATGGCAAGGTAACTTCCAATCAACTTTTGGGGATTTGCGACGTTTCCGATGAGTTTTCCAGGGGAAGATTGCATATTACCACCCGTCAGGATATCCAAATCCACTACGTGGACTTGGAAAGAACCCCTGAACTTTGGGCACAATTGGAAAAAGATGAAGTCACCATTCGCGAAGCCTGTGGAAATACGGTCCGAAACGTGACCGCTAGCGAAACCGCAGGGATAGATGTGAACGAACCTTTTGATGTTTCCCCATATGCCCATGGAATTTTTGAATACTTTTTAAGAAACCCCATTGGGCAGGAAATGGGACGTAAATTCAAGGTTTCCTTTTCATCCAGTGATGAAGATACCGGCTTGTCCTACATGCACGATTTGGGCTTCATCGCCAAAATCCAAAACGGGGAAAGAGGCTTTAAGGTCATGTTAGCTGGTGGATTGGGCTCGCAGCCCCGCCATGCCGATGAACTTTATGAGTTCTTGCCCACAGACAAAATAGTTCCCTTAATGGAAGGCGTGATTCGTGTTTTTGATAGATACGGGGAACGTAAAAGTCGTGCCAAGGCCCGTATGAAATTCTTGTTGAAGGATATTGGCTTGGATGGTTTCAAGGCACTTTTGGAAGAGGAACAATTGGCCATACCTGTAAAATCGTATCCGATTGAATATCAAAACTATCCTGAGGTGAAAGTAGCTGAGGTGGAGACGCCCGAAGTCACCATCGAGGACAAAGAAGCGTTCGAACAGTGGAAATCCACCAACTTGGTGCCCCAAAAACAGGATGGCTACGTAGCCATTGGCATCAAGGTGCTTTTGGGAGATTTTTATACCGATAAGGCTAGGGAATTGGCAAAACTGGTTCGCGATTATGCAGCCGGGGAAATACGACTTTCCTTAAGACAAAATATATTGATTCCGTTTGTGAAGGAAGAGTTGGTGCCTTTCTTTTATGTGGAGCTCCAAAAATTGGGTTTTGCAGAAGCAGGTTACAACAAGGCTTTGGACATCACCGCATGCCCGGGTACCGATACTTGTAATTTAGGTATTGCCAGTAGTACGGGGATTGCCGATGAGTTGGAGCGCGTGATCAAAGCGGAATATCCACAATATATAAGCAACCCTGATGTGGTGATCAAGATCAGTGGATGTATGAACGCCTGTGGGCAGCACAATATGGCCCATATCGGATTCCAAGGAATGTCTGTTCGTACCAAGGATAAATTGGTGGCTCCTGCTTTGCAGGTGCTATTGGGAGGTGGAAACCTTGGAAATGGAAACGGTAAATTTGCCGATAAGGTGGCCAAAATACCTAGTAAAAGAGGTCCAGAAGCCCTTCGTTTGATCTTGGATGATTTCGAGGCCAATGGTAATGGAGCATCCTATACCGAATACTACGAAAAACAAGGCCAGCATTATTTTTACGATTTCCTAAAACCGCTCACCGATGTGGAAAACCTTGCCCCGGAAGACTTTATTGATTGGGGGAATGAGGAAAAATACAAACAAGAGATAGGTGTAGGTGAATGTGCCGGTGTAGTGATCGATTTGGTGGCTACGTTGTTTTTCGAAAGTCAAGAAAAAATAGAGAATGCCCAAGAGGCCATTAAAGAAGGAAAATGGGCGGCCAGTATCTACTACTCGTATCAGTCCATTGTAAATTCGGCCAAGGCATTGCTTACTTCTGAAAAAGTGAAGACCAACACCCATGCCAGTATCATCAAGGATTTTGAGGAACTCTATGTGGTATCCGGGAAGATTGCCTTTGAGGGAGGTTTCGATACTTTGGCCCTTCAACTGAACAAAAATGAACCCTCTGAAGACTTCGCCAAAAGCTACTTGGAAGATGCCAAGACCGTTTTGGAACGATTGGAAGCCTTTAGAAAATTGGAATTGCAACATGCGTAGTGGAAAATTGACAGTGGTTGGGGCTGGCCCCGGGGATGTGGATTTGATTACCCTGAAAGGAATCAAGGCCCTTCAAAATGCAGACGTTGTCCTGTTCGACGCATTGGTAGATCAGGAACTGTTGGGATATGCCCCACAAGCGGAGCAGATTTTCGTGGGAAAACGAAAAGGCTGTTACCGATATCAACAGGAACAAATCAATGAATTGATCGTACAACGGGCCAATTTGGGCTTGCATGTGGTACGCTTAAAAGGAGGTGACCCATTCGTGTTCGGAAGAGGAGCGGAGGAAATGGAGTATGCGGCCCAATATGGTCATGAAGTGGCCGTGGTACCGGGAATTTCATCTTCGGTATCCGTACCTGCTTCGCAGAATATCCCAGTGACCAAAAGAGGAGCTTCCGAAAGTTTTTGGGTAATTACCGGAACCACAAAGGAGCACAAACTTTCCAATGATGTGGCTCTGGCCGCCAAGTCCAGTGCTACCGTGGTCATTCTTATGGGTATGTCCAAGTTGGGAGAGATCATGAAGCTCTTCAGGCAAGAGGGCAAACAGGAGGTTCCCGTGGCCATTATCCAGAATGGCACCACGAGTCAGGAACGAGTGGGGATAGGAACTGTGGCTACCATTGAAGATACGGTAAGGGAACAAAAATTGGCCAATCCGGCCATCATTGTGATTGGCGAAGTGGTACAACACCGCCAGCAGATATTGGATATCCAAAAAGCATATCAAGAAAAGGGAAAAGAATTGTTTGAAAAAGTGTAAAAGCGGTCTGGTAAACCATCGTCAAGACCGAATAAAAGTAGTATTATGATTAAAACAGACATCATTATAATTGGAGCGGGACCCACAGGATTGTTCACCGTTTTTGAAGCAGGTTTGTTAAAGCTGAAGTGTCATTTGATTGACGCCTTGGCCCAACCGGGAGGACAGTGTTCCGAGATTTATCCAAAAAAACCCATTTACGATATTCCAGCCTATCCCGAAATTTTGGCAGGAGACTTAGTAAGCAAGTTGATGGAGCAGATAAAACCTTTTGAACCTGGATTTACCTTGGGCGAACGTGCCGAAACTTTGGAAAAGCAAGAGGATGGGTCTTTTATTGTCACAACCAGTAAGGGTACCCAGCACCATGCCCCCGTTGTGGTCATTGCAGGGGGATTGGGTTCATTCGAACCCAGAAAACCTTTGATAGCCAACCTTAACTTGTTTGAAAGCAAGGGGGTGGAGTATATGATCAAAGATCCTGAGGTGTTCCGAAATAAGAAAGTAGTCATTTCTGGAGGTGGGGATTCCGCTTTGGATTGGTCTATTTTCTTGGCCGATGTAGCTTCTGAAGTTTCCTTGGTACACCGAAGAAATGAATTTAGAGGCGCTTTGGACTCGGTTGAAAAAGCAAGGGAATTGGCCAAATTGGGTAAGATTCAACTCTACACCGAAGCTGAGGTGAAGGAAATCCATGGGAAGGAAGATCTTCAAGCCGTTGTGATCAAATACAACGACGAGACCAAGGAAGAGAGCTACGTGGAAACCGATTTCTTCATTCCGTTGTTCGGTTTGTCCCCAAAGCTGGGACCTATCGGCAATTGGGGCTTGGAGATAGAAAAGAATGCCATCAAGGTGAACAATGCAAAGGATTACCAGACCAACATCCCTGGTGTATTTGCCATTGGTGATGTAAATACCTATGAAGGTAAATTAAAGTTGATTTTATCCGGTTTTCATGAAGCAGCCGTAATGTGCCAGTATGCCTATCAGATTATCAATCCAGATAAGCGCTACGTGATGAAGTATACCACTGTAGGCGGCGTGGAAGGATTCGATGGATCCAAAAAAGAAGCCAAAAAAGAAGTGGTACAGAGTATTTCATAATAGATACTATTACTAAAGTAAGAACACCCTCCAAATACTTTTGGAGGGTGTTTTGTTTTATGACGTATATTTGAATTTTACAATTCCATGCAGAGCCTTTTTACCTTACGGGATTTTTACAGCAATCATGGCCTGCCTATTCCTGAAAACATAGGAAAGGATATTGGGCATTTCAATGTGTTTAAGATTGATGAATATATAGCTCGCCTTAAAAGCGGTGAAATGCGTTATGATAGACGCTCGTATTTTAAGATCAGTCTCATCAATGGAAGGAATAGGGCAGAGTATGCGGACAAGGTCATCCATATAGAAAACAAGGCACTTTTGTTTGCCTCTCCCAAGATACCGTACCATTATGTGCCGCAGGATAAAGTTCAATCAGGATACTTCTGTGTGTTTACCGATACCTTTCTTTCCAAGGATAAAAGTGGGGTCATTTTGGATAATCTCCCCTTGTTTCAGCCGGGAGGGTTTCCCATTTTCAATATTTCTGATGAGGATTATACCGAATTGGAGCAATTGTTCAAAAAAATAGATGGGGAACTGTCTTCGGACTACGCCTATAAATTTGACCTTATCAGGGCCTATGTGGTGGAGTTGTTACATCTCGGACAGAAGTTGCACCCAACACAACCTCAGGAAAACAACAAAAATGCCGCTACCCGAATTACGGATCTGTTCGTGGAACTGTTGGAGCGTCAGTTTCCCATCAATTCTCCGGCACAGCGTTTGGGGTTGAAAACGGCCCAGGATTTTGCCGAGCGATTGGCGGTGCATGCCAATCACCTGAACAAGGTACTGAAAGAGACCACCGGAAGCACTACAACCGCCATTATCCATTCCCGAATTTTTGAGGAAGCCAAGATTTTGCTCAACAATACGGATTGGAACGTTTCCGAAATTGCCTTCAGTTTGGGGTTTGAGGAAGTGGCCCATTTCTCCAATTTCTTCAAAAAACACGCCGCACTATCCCCTTTGCACTACCGAACGGGAACAAAAGTTTGATTTTTACAAAAAGTGGATTGATGGTCGCAATTCCTTCGGAAGGGTATGGATGATCTTTGTCCCATACTTAAAAATCATACAAAATGGGAAATTCAAAGATTGCGTTGGTGACCGGGGGCAGTAGAGGCCTCGGTGAAAATATGGCCATCAGTTTGGCCCAAAAGGGATTGGATGTGATATTGACTTATCGAAGTAATGAGAATGAGGCTCAAAAAACAGTCAATGAAGTGGAGCAATTGGGCCAAAAAGCCCATGCGCTTCAACTGGATGTGGCTGATATGGGCAGTTTTGATGCCTTTGTCCAAGAGGTCCAAAAAGTGGTTGGATCCCGATTTGGGACGGAAAAAATCGATTTTTTGATCAACAATGCCGGTATTGG
Source organism: Flagellimonas alvinocaridis (assembly GCF_965248585.1). Lineage (NCBI taxonomy): Bacteria > Pseudomonadati > Bacteroidota > Flavobacteriia > Flavobacteriales > Flavobacteriaceae > Flagellimonas > Flagellimonas alvinocaridis. The sequence goes on along the minus strand of NZ_OZ252111.1, from coordinate 2,900,965 downwards.
GATCAATGCCACGATAGATGAAACCACGGAAGAACAGTTTGATACCTTGGTGGATATCCACTTCAAAGGAGCATTTTTCCTGACGCAGAAGCTGTTGCCTTTGTTGGCGGACGGAGGTGGAATCGTAAACATTTCTAGTGGGTTGGCACGGTTTTCACTTCCAGGATTTTCAGTCTATGGCTCCTTGAAAGCGGCCATGGAAACCCTTACCAGATACCAGGCCAAGGAATTGGGGTCAAGAAGAATCAGGTCCAACGTGGTTGCACCGGGAGCCATTGAAACCGATTTTGGGGGCGGCGTCAATAAAACTGATGAGGAAAAGAGAACGATCATTGCCAATGTAACCGCTTTGGGAAGGGTTGGTTTGCCCGATGACATTGGGGGAGTAGTGGCCTTTTTATGCACGGAGGATGCCAAATGGATCAACGGACAACGCATTGAAGCATCGGGGGGAATGATGATATAATGTACTACTGAAATGGTTTAAAAAGGATTGGGCTTGCCCAATCCTTTTTTATTGCCCCAAAACCTAAAATTAGTGGCTCTTTTTTTGCTTTTCAGTCAGGAGTGCCGTTATTTTGTACCCTAGTTCATTTATAAACTGAAGTGGTTATCAAGAAAGGTGGAGGGAATGGACCCTGTGAAACCTTAGCAACCCTCGTCTTCGAGAAGGTGCTACATTCTACCCCTGTCCGGAATGGTACTGAACATGTTTCAGTATGATTTGGGAACTCATGGAAGGAAAACCGTCCATGGTAAGGGAAGGATAACAAAAATACATTCCTGTTGTATTTCCATATTTTCTTGATACCGTTTTATTTCCTGTATAGGGAGATTGTGTAGTTATGGAAAAGATTGAAGACATTTTACAAAAACGCATTTTAGTGCTGGATGGTGCCATGGGTACCATGTTACAGCGGTATAAGTTCGAGGAAGAGGATTTTAGGGGGGAGCGCTTCAAGGATTGGGAGCATCCTTTGAAGGGGAACAATGATTTGTTGTCCTTGACCCAGCCCCAAGCCATTGCGGACATTCATCGCAAATATTTTGAGGCGGGTGCCGATATCGTGGAAACCAACACGTTTTCGGGGACTACCATAGCCATGGCCGATTACCACATGGAAGATTTGGTGTACGAGCTCAATTACGAGTCGGCCCGGATTGCCAAGGAGGTAGCCAACGAGTTTACTGCCAAGGAACCCCATAAACCCAGATTTGTGGCCGGAAGTATAGGTCCCACCAATAAAACGGCTAGCATGTCCCCCGATGTGAATGATCCGGGTTTTAGGGCCATTTCCTTTGATGAATTACGTGAAGCCTACAAACAGCAGGTGGAAGCCTTGTTGGATGGAGGTTCGGATTTGTTGCTGGTTGAGACCATTTTTGATACCCTGAACGCCAAAGCGGCACTTTTTGCCATAGAAGAAGTTAAGGACGAACGCAATATTGATGTGCCCATCATGGTCAGTGGAACCATTACGGATGCATCAGGGCGGACTTTGTCCGGACAGACGGCAGAAGCTTTTCTGATCTCGGTTTCCCATATCCCCATTTTGTCAGTTGGCTTTAACTGTGCCTTGGGGGCCAAACAGTTGGTTCCCCACTTGGAGGTGATTTCGGCCAAGTCGGATTTTGCCACATCGGCCCACCCCAATGCGGGTTTGCCCAATGCCTTTGGGGAATATGATGAAACCCCGGAGCAAATGGCATCACAGATCAAAGAGTATTTGGAAAAAGGATTGGTGAACATCGTAGGCGGTTGCTGCGGTACTACACCGGAGCACATCAAGGCCATTGTGGAATTGACAGAGCAATATTCACCCAGAAAATTAAAATCGACCCATGAAACGTATGCATAACATAGTGATGATTTTAGGAGTCATGATGACCTTGGCTTCCTGTGGAAAAAAGGAAAAGGCCGAGGAAACCATTTCAACCCCAATTGAAGAAGAAAAAAGTATCATGGGCACTTGGAAACTGGTCTATGGTGAAATAAAGACCGAAGATTCGTTGGAAATAAAGGATTTGTCCAATACCGAGTTCGTAAAGATTTTGAATGAGGACCATTTTGCCTTTTTCAATCAAGTGAAGGATACCGCAGATGGATTCTATGGCGGTGGTGGAACCTATGTTTTGGATGGAGACACCTACGTGGAACAATTGGATTATGTGGGTGTGAGGGAAATAAGGGGACACGAGTTCACTTTCAATGTGGAGATCAAGGGAGATACCTTGATTCAATCTGGTATTGAGGATGTGCCCGAAGCCGGCATCAAGCGGCATATTGTGGAAAAATATATTAGGATCAAGTAAGGAAGAGATACATGGCCCAAACAAGAGCTTTAAAACTATCAGGTCTGGAACCGTTGGTCGTTACCCCGGAAAGTAATTTCATCAATGTGGGGGAGCGAACCAATGTGGCGGGCTCCAAGAGGTTTCTTAGGCTTATCAAGGAAGAAAAGTTTGATGAAGCCCTGGAGATTGCCCGTCATCAGGTAGAGGGAGGAGCACAGATCATAGATGTGAACATGGATGATGGATTGATCGATGGCAAAGCTGCCATTGTCAAGTTCCTGAACCTTATCGTATCCGAACCGGACATCGCCAGGGTGCCTATTATGATCGATAGTTCCAAATGGGAGATCATCGAGGCAGGTCTCCAAGTGGTACAGGGAAAATGTGTGGTCAATTCCATCAGCCTGAAAGAAGGGGAAGAGGAGTTTATACATCATGCCAAACTCATCAAGCGTTATGGGGCGGCAGTAATTGTCATGGCCTTTGATGAGGTAGGACAGGCGGATACCTATGAACGCCGTATAGAAATAGCCAAACGTTCCTACGATATCTTGGTCAATCAGGTGAAATTTGCCCCTGAAGATATCATTTTCGACCTTAATATTTTTCCCGTGGCAACGGGAATGGAAGAACACAGGCGTAATGCCCTCGATTTTATTGATGGCACCAAATGGGTGCGCGAAAACCTGCCCCATTGTAGTGTAAGTGGGGGGGTTAGTAATGTGTCTTTTTCTTTTCGTGGGAACAACCCCGTACGTGAGGCCATGCACTCCGCTTTCTTGTTCCATGCCATCAAGGCTGGAATGAATATGGGTATCGTAAACCCTGCTATGCTGGAAGTATATGACGATATCCCGAAAGACCTGTTGGAACACGTTGAGGATGTTTTGCTCGATAGACGCGATGACGCCACGGAACGCCTTTTGGAATTTGCCGAAACCGTGGTGGGAACTGCAAAGGAAAGCAAAGTGGACCTGTCATGGCGGGAAGACCCCTTGCAGGATAGGATCACGAGGGCTTTGGTGAAGGGAATAGACCAATACATCATTGAAGATGTGGAGGAAGCCCGTCAAAATGCCAAAAGACCTTTGGAGGTCATTGAAGGAAATCTAATGACTGGAATGAACGTGGTTGGAGATTTGTTTGGAAGTGGAAAGATGTTTTTGCCGCAGGTGGTAAAATCGGCCCGGGTCATGAAGAAAGCAGTGGCCTACCTTACCCCATATATTGAGGCGTCCAAGGATGCCAATGCCAAGGCGGCCGGAAAAATATTGATGGCCACCGTGAAAGGGGATGTCCATGATATTGGAAAGAACATTGTTAGTGTGGTGCTGGCCTGCAACAATTATGAGATTGTGGATATGGGGGTTATGGTACCGCCAGAAAAAATCATCAATAAGGCCAAAGAAGAGCAAGTGGATATCATTGGCTTGAGCGGATTGATCACACCGTCATTGGATGAGATGGTCTTTTTGGCCAAGGAAATGGAGCGCCAAGATTTTGAAGTTCCCCTTCTGATCGGTGGTGCCACTACCAGTAAGGCCCATACCGCGGTTAAGATTGACCCCGTGTATAGCAATGCTGTGGTTCATGTCAACGATGCTTCGCGGGCGGTTACCGTGGTGGGCGATTTGTTGCAAACTGAAACCTCTGATGCCTATAAGAAGTCCATCAAATTGGATTATGAGAGCTTTAGGGACAAGTTTTTGGGAAGGTCCAAACAGAAAACCTATTTGAGCTTGGAGGAAGCCCGAAAGAACAAACTCCAAATAGATTGGAATCCAAATGATATTGTGGTCCCTAAGCAACTGGGTATCGAGGTCTGGGATGATTTCGACCTGAAAAAATTGAAAGAGTTTATAGATTGGAGCCCTTTTTTCCGAAGCTGGGGATTGCATGGAAAATATCCCGATATCCTCACCGATAAGGTTGTAGGGGAACAGGCCACGGAACTTTTCAAGGATGCCCAGATCATGCTGAAGAAGGTGTTTGATGAAAAATGGTTGACGGCCAAGGCCATCTTTGGCTTGTTTCCAGCCAATCAGGTGAATGACGATGATATTGAACTTCAGACAGGGTCATTGGATGAATCGAGTGCAGGTGTGAATGATACAGCCATGTTCAGGACACTTCGGCAACAGCTCAAAAAGAGGGATGGCGTGCCCAATATTGCCCTTGCGGATTTTATTGCCCCCAAGGATAGCGGCCTGCAAGATTATATGGGCTGTTTTTGTGTTTCCACCGGTTTTGGGACCCAAGAACTTGCGGCTGATTTTGAGAAAAAGCACGATGATTACAATTCCATCATGATCAAAGCCATTGCCGACCGTTTGGCAGAGGCTTTTGCGGAATATCTCCATAGGCAGGTGCGAACCAAATTCTGGGGCTATGCTGCCGCAGAATCACTGTCCAATGATGAACTTATTGAGGAAAAATACTTGGGAATCCGTCCGGCACCGGGATATCCGGCCTGCCCTGACCATTTGGAGAAACTTACCATTTGGGAGTTGCTGGGTGTCAAGGAGAAAATTGGAGTGGAACTCACCGAAAGCTTGGCCATGTGGCCGGCGGCCAGTGTAAGTGGCTATTATTTTGCGCATCCGCAGGCAAAATATTTCGGATTGGGAAAAATAGAGCAAGATCAAGTAGAGGATTTTGCAAAACGAAAGAATATTGAATTGGAGAAAGCCCAAAAATGGCTGGCTCCCAACATAGTTGAAGGCTAAAAAGTCAATAGTTGATGGTTATTTGTTGATTGTATTATGGAGTATACGGATTTAGATGTTTGGATAGCGTCCCGAAAGCTTGTCAATTCAACATATGATTTGACCAAAACCTTTCCTGTGGAAGAAAAATATGGATTGGCGAATCAAATGAGAAGGAGCAGGATATCGGTTCCTTCAAATATTGCGGAAGGATGTGGTAGGCGAACTTCGGCAGATACAATCCAATTTTTGCATATAGCCAGAGGTTCCTTATACGAACTGGAAACGCAACTTTATCTAGCTTTTGACCAAAAATACTTGAGTGAATCCGGATTGAAGTCACTTCTTTCCGAAATCAAAACGTGTAAAAAGTTGTTGAATGGCTTTATCAATTATTATTCAAAGTTGTAAATGGCTATCAACAGACAACCAAAAACAGACAACTAATTTCAATGAAAGTAACCGACCATATTAAAAAGGCAAAAGGGAAAACCCTTTTTAGTTTTGAAATCATACCTCCGGTAAAGGGAAAGAGCATTCAGGAGCTATACGATAACATTGATCCCTTGATGGAGTTCAAACCCCCATTCATTGATGTGACCACCTCGCGGGAGGAGTACGTATACATTGACCGTGATGGGCTGCTCGATAAAAAACTGACCCGGATGCGTCCCGGGACTTTGGGCATCTGTGCATCCATCAAACACAAATATGATGTGGATACCGTTCCCCATGTCCTTTGTGGAGGATTTACCAAAGAGGAGACCGAATACCTTTTGGTGGACTGTCATTATTTGGGAATAGAGAATGTGATGGCCCTACGTGGCGATGCCATGAAGGAGGAAAAGTATTTTGCCCCAACACGGGGAGGCCATCAATATGCGTCAGAGTTGGTAAAGCAGATCCATGACATCAATGGTGGAAACTATTTGCACGAGGTCATAGAAACCGATGACTGTGCCAGTTTCTGTATTGGAGTGGCCGGGTATCCGGAAAAACACATGGAAGCGCCTTCTTTGCAATCGGATTTGAGACGATTGAAGGAAAAAGTGGATTTGGGAGCGGATTATGTGGTGACCCAAATGTTTTTTGACAATCAAAAATTCTTTGCCTTTGTGGAGGCGGCACGGGAGATGGGAATCAATGTGCCCATTATTCCCGGAATTAAACCTATTGCCGTCAAAAGGCACTTGCAATTGTTGCCCCAAGTGTTTCGGGTGGACATTCCGCAGGATTTGGTGGATGCCGTGGATGCCTGCAAGACCAACAAAGATGTGCGCCAAGTGGGTGTGGAATGGTGTATTCAACAATCCAAGGAACTCAAGGAAGCGGGAGTGCCGGTTTTGCACTATTATTCTATGGGGAAATCGGATAATATCAAGGCAGTTGCCAAGGAGGTATTTTAATTTCCTACTTTAGCGGCCCATGAGGCACCTACTTTTTTTGGTTATTGTTTTCTGTGGTTATTTTGGATTTTCCCAAAAAGGGGAGACTCCCAAGAAGTATGTGCTGGACGCCAGTCAGTTCTACGGTTCCATTTTACTGCACAACCCAGATATTTCCCATTTGATTACGGCCCATCCCGGAGGGATTATTTTGGGATTCAACCGAAAACGTTTTGGGCATGAGGATTGGGAGGCCAGTTTAGGGTATCCTGATACGGGCTTTTCGTTTGTGTATCAGGACATGAACAATCCTACCTTGGGCAAGCACTTTGGGTTGTATGCCCACTACAATTTCTATTTTTTAAGGAGAAACCTACAATTTCGGATAGGGCAGGGGGTGGCCTATAACACCAACCCCTATGATAAGGTTGAAAATTTTCGGAACAATGCCTACGGAAGTCATTTGTTGAGTTCTACCATGGTCATGTTCAATTATCACAAAGAAAATCTATTGGCCGGACTGGGATTCAAAGCAGGGATTTCCCTAATCCATTATTCCAACGCCAATTTTAAGGCGCCCAACACCTCTACCAATACCATGGCTTTGAATTTTGGGCTCACCTATGATTTGGACGGCGGTGAAACCTATGAGTTTCAAGAAGCAAGACCTCAAGAGAAGATTGTTGAACCCATCCGATACAATTTTGTGTTACGGGGTGGTGTAAACGAGAGTGATGTAATCAATTCGGGCCAGTATGGATTTTGGATTTTGTCTGCCTATGCTGATAAGCGGTTGGGCAATAAAAGTGCCCTGCAACTGGGAACAGATGTGTTCTTTTCCAACTTTTTGAAGGAGTTGATTCGGTTCCAATCCACTTCCTTCCCAGAGATGGATGTGGCCCCGGATACCAATTTCAAGCGTGTGGGTGTATTTGTAGGTAATGAACTCTTTATCAACAAAATGAGTGTAGTGGCTCAATTGGGATATTATGTGTATTATCCGTTTGATTTTGAAGGGCAGGTATACAACCGTGTGGGATTGAAAAGGTACTTTGGGGACAAGCTATTTGGGGCCGTGACCTTAAAATCGCACGGAGCCAAGGCAGAAGCAGTCGAATTTGGAATCGGGATTAGATTATAGTGATGATGCGAATTGTAAGAAGATATAAAAGAAGTAGGAATGTCACCTCGAGCGCAGTCGAGAGGTCTTGCCTTGCGTTACTTCTACTAGTGTTGCTTTCCTGCAATGGTGACAATGTGCCTGATTGTTTTCAAAATGCAGGGGATACGGTAAGATTGACCGTGGATGTCCCGGAATTTAGTACCATTACCGTTTTTGAAAATCTAAATGTGGTGCTCAAACAGGGTGAGGAACAACGTGTTGAAATTGAAACCGGGGAGTTCCTTCAGAATGATGTATCAGTAGAGGTCAAGGACAATCGACTCATTGTACGAAACGAAAACAGCTGCAATTATGTTCGAAAGTATGGTTTGACCACCATTTATGTAACATCGCCCAATATTACTGAAATACGGAGCAGTACGGGACTCTTGATTTCCAGTGATGGAGTCTTGCAATATCCCAACCTTTCCTTGATTACCGAAAGTTTCAATAATCCAGAAACCGAGACAACGGATGGTTCCTTTGATCTGCAATTGGATACCGAAAGGGTCAGTATTGTGGTAAATGGCATTGCCTATTTTAAATTGGCAGGGACTACCAACGATTTGAATGTGACCATTGCCGCCGGGGATTCCAGAATAGAGGCGGAGAACCTTGTCACCCAACGTGTAAGCCTTAATCATAGAGGTTCAAATGATGTTCTTATCAACCCACAACAACGCATCAGTGGGACAATTAGTGGGACAGGTGATGTGATCAGTCTAAACCGCCCGCCTGAAGTTGAGGTGGAGGAGCTATTCAATGGCCGATTGATATTCAAAGATTGATGTTTGGCTTCAACTTATGGGAAAACCCATGGATGCCACCTAATTTCTCATTACTTTCGAAAGTATCAAACCTAGACCTTTAAAGTCTGTGTTCACGTATTTAAAAAAACTATTTTATTCAGGCCCCAAGGTCAAATCCCTTGATGGGCTTCAAGGCCTGGAAAGGGCCGATGCACTCTTTCACAACTTGGCCGTGGAAGGTCAAATCCCCGGTATGGCGGTTACCATTCTTGAAAACGGTAATCCCATACTCCAGAAGGGATATGGTTATGCCTGTGTGGAAGAAAACATCCCAGTGGATCCCAAGGATACATTGTTTCGAATAGCCAGTATTTCCAAATGTATCACAGGATTGGCTTTGGGCAAGATGTTGGAGGAGGGTATTTTGAATTTGGACGATTCGTTTTATACCCATGTGCCTTATTTTCCAAGGAAAAAGTATGATTTCACCTTGCGCCAACTGGCAAGTCATACCGCAGGTATTCGATGCTATCGCGGAAAGGAATATGCCCTGAACCGGCCTTTTGGAATTAAGGATAGCATTAGTGTGTTTCAGGATGATCCCTTGGTCTTTGAGCCGGGAAAGGGGTATCTGTACAATAGTTTTGACTTTGTATTGCTCTCTTTGGCCATGCAAGGGGCTTGCGGTATGCCCTTTGAGGATTATGTGGAACAAAAAGTACTGCATCCGCTGGGGATGCTGCATACATTCCCTCCAAAAACAGGCGACACTGATACTTCGGCCCAATGGTATACCAAGACTGCTTTGTGTTTTAAAAAGGCCGTTGAGGTGGATAATTTCTATAAGTTGGCCGGTGGAGGGTATTTATCTACCAGCGAGGACGTAGCTCGATTGGGACAAGCCATTCTGGACCAAAAACTGCTCCAAAAAGAAACCTATGATGCACTCTTGACCGCACAAGAAGTCAATGGAAGATTCACCTTCTATGGTTTGGGCTTCCAAGTGAGCCAAGACGCCCAAGGTAGACCCTTTGTAGGCCATGTGGGCAGCAGCGTTGGGGCATATACTAACTTTTACGTATATCCTAATGACAAAGTGGTAGTTTCCGTGTTGATCAATTGTACCGATCCCAAGGTGCAGCAGACTTTGGATGATGCCATTACAGCCATTTTGGATTTGCGAAGCTTATGATTTTTGCTGAAATTTATTCCAAATGAGAAGGATCTTGAAATTTATACGCCTGTTCACCGGAGCTTTTTTGCTTTTGGCGATTTCTTCTTCCTATGCCAATGAGTCAAAGTTTTCCTTGGAACAGATTGAGGTTGAAAAAGATAGCCTTTCTGATGGCTTAAGCACCCAAGAATGGAAAAAGTTCAAATATTTTGAGGATCAGTTGGAGGCTTCCACCTTATCGACCAAGGAAAAAGAAAGCCAATTGGCAGGATATGCCCGGGATTCCCTGAATATTTTAAAGGTGAAACTGGTCGCCATCAAGGTTCTGGACCAAAAGAATCTTTTGGACAGGGATATTGCTGAAAATATAGCATACTACACCTCGTTGCTTACGGATTTTAAGGAAAGTGATATCGCGCCATTGGAATACCGTTTCCTTGAAGAGAAATTGGCTTACCTGAATCAGGATGCCCTTGGGCGGGAGTTACAGTGGAGTAGAGGGCTGAATATGGGTCTTGCTTTACTGGTACTTTTTCTAGGTTTGGCCATGTGGTTCCAGTATTGGAAGCGGAAAAAAGGGGCCACTCCCCAATTGAGCAAGCAGGAGACTTTGGTACATGGTCTTATTGTGCAGGGAAAGAGCAATAAAGAAATTGCCAACGAGCTATTTATAAGTTTGAGCACCGTTAAAAGCCATATTACCTCTATCTATGGTAAGCTCAATGTGACCGGAAGGCAGGAACTTCTAAAAAATAGTACGGGTACTAGCACCTAATCCATACCCCAAATTCTTTACATCAAATCTTTTGCAAGCTTTTTTTGTCTCAAAAACAGATGGTATTGAAACATGCAATTTGGTGGGTGCTTCTTGGGGTGCAATTTTTACAAGGGCAAGAACAGATTTCTCTAAAGGGAAAGGTTTTGGATAGGAACAAGGTCCCGGTGGACATCGGGGATGTGTTGCTCTTGGTTCCCGAAACTAGGGAGTTGGTATCCTATACTACATTGGTACAGGGAAATTTTGCTTTTAAAGAGGTGCCCAAGGGCGAATACCTATTGGAAATCTCCGCCTTGGGATATACCACATTCTCCAATGAATATGCGCTCCATGGTTCGTTGGAAGTGGTAATTCAACTGGAGGAAGAGACTACCCAATTGGAAAATGTTGAAGTAGTGGCCTCCAAGAACCCGATAACCAACAAAAACGGAAATTTTAAGATTGATGTCCAAAACCCTGTTTTTTCATCCATGGTAGACCCTCTGGAAGTGTTGGTGAAACTTCCCAATGTCCAGATTTCACCAAATAGGGAGTCCATTTCGGTCCTTATGAAAGGAACACCCTTGATTTATCTCGGCAATCAAAGAATCAGCTTTGGAGAGTTTGCTGCCTTATCGGTAGACTCCATTGAAAGTATTGAGCTTATCAACAATCCTTCGCCAAAGTATGAAGCTGAGGGGCGGGCGGTGATTTTGATTCAGCTTAGGAAAAATAATGACAAAGGCACCACAGTAACGTTGGGTGAAACACTTTCTTTCAGACAAAACACCAACAACTATATCAGTGCCAACGGAAACCATTCCAACGGAAAATGGAACCTTCGGGGAAACCTTAATTACAATACCATTGGCCAATGGGAGAGCAATACCTTTGCATTTGCCATTCCTACGGAGAATATCCGTTCTGATTATTTGGTGCTCATCCCGGATAATAAGCGGATGCAAATCAACAGTGGAATGGGATTCTATTATCCCATCAATGCCAATGACTACATTTCCCTGAATACTATTTTTCGCCGTCAAACTGATGATGCGGGTTTTGAAACCAGCACTTTTCTTCAAAATGGGGGTGAAACGAATGAAATCACGTCTGAAACACAGAACGAGAACCGGAGGGATTATTTTAGTGCCAATTTCAATTTCAACAAAAAGCTTAGTGAAAACTTGAACCTTTTTACGGGAATCCAATATTCCTCTTTTGATCAAAAGCTGCAAACGGATATCGCAAACAACTACAATGATGAAGGCTTGGTACTGGACCAAATCAGAAACCAGGATTATAAAATTGAATCCTTGGCGGCCCGCATGGATTTTGAACAGGTGATTTCCGAAAATTTGCAGCTGGATTTTGGTACAAGCTGGAACGAGGCCAAAGCTGATGCGTTCAGTCAGATTGATCAACCTGAATCAGCCAATGAGAACGTTACCAACTACGATTATAAAGAAAGTCTTTATGCCATTTATGCAAATGCGGCATCAAGTTTTGGGGAGAAGTTCAAGTTCAACCTAGGAGCCAGAGTGGAGTATAATCAAGTTGAGGGCCAGCTTGAAAAGGACCTGCAACCTTTGGTTGAACGTGAAAATACCCGGGTTTTTCCCAAAGTGGGTTTGAATTTTACCATAGACACCACCAAAACCCTTTCGTTGAACTACTCCAGAAACATCAATCGGCCCAATTTTTCCCGAACCAGCTCCGTGAGGGTGTTCATAAACCCCTTTTTGGAAGCAGGGAACAATGTGGATTTGATACCTACGAGCACCAATGAAATTTCCACGAATCTTCAGGTAGGGAACACATCTATCTTTGGAGGTATCTACACGAATAAGAACCCCAGATATTTTATGATTGGATACAACGAAAACGACACGGCTGCCCTGCTGGCTGAGAATAATCTGGATGAAGAATCCGGTTATTATCTTGGATTGACAGTGCCATTTTCCCATAAAATCTGGTCTTCGACCAATTCAGTGAGCATGACCTATAATAAGATCAAGGATTCATCTGCGGTGTTCACCAAGGTCAAACCCTATCTGTACGTCTACACCGATCAACAGTTGAGAGTAGCGAAAGACACCATCTTTTCCGTAGGAGGATATGCTTTGACCCAACGTAAAGAGGGGATTATTGAAAGAAATGGAATGGTAGTGCTGAATGCCTCTGTGACCACCACTTTATTTGAAAAACTGCAATGTGCCCTGCGGTTCAACGACATTACCAAAGCCATGAACTATGGAGAAAACTATTCCATCAACGGAGTGGAGGCCCATGGAACCTATTATGTTGACGGGCGCGAAATGGCCCTATCCCTAAAATATAGTTTTGGAGGAACTGCATCCAATGCATTCAAAAACAAGAATGTGGATGAGAATCTGGATAGAATCAACTAAGACTCTATCCTTTTGCCAATTTTTCCTCTATTTCGGCGGCAAAGCCTCCGCAGAGTTCCAGGGTTTCCTTTACATCATCCAAGGTGGTTCTGGGGTTGATCAAACACATCCGCAATACCACCTGTCCGTGGAGGATGGTGGTGACCAGTAAAGCCTTTCTGGAGGACACCACTTTTTCAGAAATGTACTGGTTGATGCCATCCAGTTCCTTATCGGTATACCTTTTGGAAATGGGATTGTACCTAAAATTGATGACGGCCAAAGTAGCCGGAAAAACTACTTCCCAACGTTTGCTTTTGCGTAAAATGCCTTCTGTGGCCTCGGCAAGCTCAATATTATAGCTGATGGCATTGCGGAACTCTTTGAGGCCAAAGGTTTTTAGGGACATGTAAAACTTGAGTGCCCTAAACCTTCGGGTCAACTGGATACCGTGATCGTAAAAGTTGATTTCAGACGTGTTCCCCTCAATGTCCCTCAAGTATTCAGGCTTTTCGGTAAAGGTGTGGCTCAGGTATTTGTGGTTGCGGACCAATAAACAGCCCATTTCATAGGGTTGATAAAACCATTTGTGGGGATCTACAGTAAGCGAATCTGCTTTTTCGATGCCCTTCATCAATTGTTTCCCTTTTTTAGATAAGATAGCCGCTGCGCCGTAAGCGCCATCGATGTGGAACCAGATATCTTCCTTTTTACAGATGGCCGCCAACTCGGAAAGGGGATCCACCGTCCCCGTATTGGTGGTTCCTGATGTGGCAATCAGGCAGAAGGGCATAAGACCTTCCAATCGGTCTTTGGCAATACAATTCTTCAGTTTATTCACCGAAAATTTAAACTCACTATCCGTGGGAATGATGCGGATTTGTTCCTTTTTGAATCCCAATACCCGAATGGCCTTGATGTTGGAGGAATGGGCTTGGTCTGAGAGATAAATGATGGCTTTGGAAAAATCATCCCCACATTTGATCCTTCTGGCGGTGGTCAGGGCGGTTAAATTGGCCATGGAGCCACCACTAGTGAAAATGCCTCCCCCTTTTTTCTTTGGAAACCCAAAAATCTTCAGCAGCCATTGAATAGTAACGATTTCCAACTCTGCCGCGGCTGGGGAAGCTGCCCATCCCCCAGAGAAAATGTTGTATCCCGTGGCAAGGGCATCGGCCATGGCGCTGATATAGTTGCTGGGACCGGGAACAAAGGAATATGATTTGGGGTGCGACATGAGCGTGCTCTTCGTCATGACCTTTTCCAATACAAAATCAAGTACTTCGGTAGGTTCGGTGCCCATTTCGGGTGCTTCTTCCAAAAAGAGGGAGTCCATTTCTTCCCTTGATCCCAAGGCTACGGGTAATTTTTCCTTTTGGGTATCATGGTGCTCCACTATGGCATCAATAATCTGATAGCCATAGGAGGTCATTTCTTCTTTCGTAAGTTCCAGTTGGGAACGATTCTTCTTCATGAGGTTGCTTTTGTTTCCAACCGTAAAAGTACCATATTTTGTTGTGGAAGCTAGTTTCAAAGGGGGTGGTTTACCTGTGTGGCCATATATTATTGGTCGGATAAAAAGCAAAAAAATAGAGCTATAATTTTTATTATAAGGAATCCTAACTATATTTGCATAGCAATAGTGCTACAACTTAAAATAAACAAAATGAGTAAAGCAATTTTTTATCATGCAGGCTGCCCTGTGTGTGTAGGAGCGGAAAGTGAAATCCTTGATTTAGTGGGAATTGAAAACCTAAATATCGTTCATTTAGGTAAAGAAAAAGACCAAATTCCAGTGGCTGAGGATTTTGGTGTTAAATCGGTTCCTGCTTTGGTGACGCCCAACGGGCATGTATTACATATCAACTTTGGAGCTTCTATGGAAGATGTAAAGTCTTAGTTTGAATTTAATAGTTAGGAATCCTAAATTTATAAAAATGAAAATGTTTCGAACAATTATACTTGGTATTGCAGTTTGTGGTTTTATCTATAATTCCATTGCTCAAGAAAGCAATTATGATACCGATGATTTTGCTATCCAGTCCGTACAAATTTCCCATGACCCAGATTTGGGTGTCCTAGTATGGGAAGTAATGGTCAAAGGTCAAGCAGGTAATACGGTGCCCGTGCCAAACGGACAGTTGGATGGTGCACCCGTTTTAGGTTATGTTTTTCCCACAAGTTTGAAATCCACGGATGTTGGTTTTGGAAATACAGATGGGATTGTGGCTTTGGCCCTAACATCGCATCCAGATTTTGACGACACGCCTCTCTGGGACGAAAACAATGATGCCAATTATACGAATGATGGTATTGTTTGGCATCCCCATTGGGTAATTTTGACTGAAGACAAACGTGTACAGGGAGGGTTGTCGGTAAAACAGTTCAAAAAAGCGGATGAAACTGTAGTACTGCCTCCAACCAATCCCGGAATGCCTATGTATATGGATTCACCAGGATATCCTGTGATCACTAAACGGCAAACCATTAAGGTTGTAGTACCCAAATATCGTATGAACAATAGAACGGATTTTAAGTATGATGGTGTAGCCGCTTTCATGAAGGTGAACACGAGCATTGATAACAAGCCCATGCTGGGGGTGTATCAAGTTTTTAGTGTTGCTAGTGGGGACTTGTCACTACCTTATTCTGTTAGATGGATACCATGAAAGTTTCTGTTTGGGATACCTATGTACATCGTATGGATGGGAATACCATGCACTTTGATATTTTAGTGCCCAATACGTTGCAGGATACCATTACCATTTTTTCCTATGGTAGGGAGTATTTAGAAACCAAACCTTTCGGGACAGGACAATTATCCACTGAAGAATGTAGGTTTTGCCATATACAAGCTGTGCCAGATGAAGTGGCCTTGAAAATCCAAGAAAAAGGATATTATATTATTGAAATGGAAAATTGCACCTAATTTAATTAGGATTGCTAACTTTGCCTGTCGAAAAGCCTTTGGCAGGCATTGTTTTTTATGAAGAAAAGTATTTTTGATACAAAACAGCAGCAGCAAGATGTTTCCAGCAAAATTGTGGCAGGCCTAGAGCGTATTTCCCAAGCTTTTAAAGTATTGTTATGGGAAAAAGCAAAAAGTTTGGGGCTTAGCCCCATTCAAATTCAAATCCTGATTTTTGTGGCCTATCACAAAACAGGCTACAACAATGTTAGTTTTTTGGCCAAGGAATTCAATGTAACAAAGCCAACTATTAGCGATGCCATTAAAGTTTTGGAAAGAAAAGGTCTTATCACAAAAGACCACTCTTCTGAAGATAGTAGGAGTTACTCCATTTTCTTGTCGGACAAGGGAAAGCAAATGGTAGCGCAAACCGAAGATTTTGCCAACCCCTTGGCATCGCAATTGGAGAGCGTATCCAACGGTGAAAAGGAAATACTATTCAAGACCTTGGGCAACCTTATTTATCAGTTGAACCAGCAGGGAATCCTAACGGTGCAACGAACTTGTTTTGCCTGTAAATTTTATACAAAAGATGGTACCGGTCACTATTGTCGCTTACTGGAAAGAAAGTTGCGCCACTCGGACATCCGCCTGGATTGCAATGAATTTGAAGAGAAACCATAATCTTGGTCATGGAAAGAAAGGATATTGAAAACAGGGAGGATGTTTCAAAATTGGTACACCGGTTCTATGAAAAAGTTCGCGCCGATGCCGAGATAGGGCATTTTTTTAATGATACCATTACAGATTGGCCCGAGCACATGGAAAAACTGACCGACTTTTGGGAAACCAACCTCTTTTTTGTCCAAAAATATAAAGGGAACCCCTTGTTGGTGCATGCTGAGTTGGATAAGGAAAAGGGGTATTCCATAACCGATTATCATTTTGGAATATGGCTACGCCATTGGATAGCTACTTTGGATACGTATTTTATTGGTCCAAATGCGGAGAAGGCCAAGCAGCGGGCCAGAAACATCAGTGTTCGTATGTTCATCACCATTTTTGAACAGCGAAAAAGGGATGGTGTACTCAATCAATCCAAAGATTAGCGGGTAAGTTCGGTGAACAGACTTTCCAGATTTTTGTTCTTTCGGCTAAGTTGCAATGTTTTGAGTTGGTTGTCGTGGGCGAAATCAAACACTGCAGGGCGCATATCGGTTGAGGTGTTAAAACTGATTTCATAAACAAAACCTCCTACATTCATGACATTGGAAACATTCGGCAGCTGCATAAGCAATTGTTCCTCTACCCGAAAATCAAACTCAACTTCGATAATTTGCTCCTCTGATGTGCGCAGCTCCTCCAACTTCTTATCCGCAACAAGTTTACCTTTGTTGATAATGATGACCCGATCACAAACCGCTTCTACCTCTTTCATGATATGGGTAGACAGGAGAATGGTCTTTTCTTTTCCAATTTCCCGAATCAGTTTTCGAATCTCTATCAATTGATTGGGATCAAGGCCAGTAGTAGGTTCGTCCAAAATCAATACCTCAGGGTTATGGAGCAATGCAGCTGCCAGTCCCACACGTTGACGGTATCCTTTGGAAAGCTGACCAATTTTTTTGTGGGCTTCAGGGCCCAATCCTGTTTGTTCAATAACTTCCTGTACCGTATTCTTGGATACGTGGTATACATCGGCATTAAAGGATAGGTACTCCTTTACATACATTTCCAGATAGAGTGGATTGTGCTCGGGAAGGTATCCTATGCTTTTCTGTACATCGGTTTCCGATTTCAGTATATCGAAACCGTTTACTTCTGCATTTCCGCTGTCTGGTTTATAATAAGTGGTCAAGATGCGCATCATTGTGGATTTTCCCGCACCGTTTGGTCCCAAGAACCCTACAATCTCTCCTTTTTGAATGGAGAAAGAAACATTGTTCAAGGCTTTTTGCGGGCCAAAGCTTTTGGAAACGTTCTGAACAGTGATGGACATGCTTACGTTATTTAAGTCTCAAAAATACATTTTTAGACGTTTCCATAAGAGGTAGTCCACTTTTTTTGAAGCCAGTTTTGTGCAAACCGTCCAAACCGAAAAAATAGAATTTGTCAAAAAATGAAGCTTTTTTCAAATCGAAATGCAACAAAAAATCATATTTCAAAAAAAATCGAAAAAAAATGAAGCTTTGCTGTTGGTTTTGGTTTGAATGCCTATATTAGCCCCATATTTATCACAAATGACAACAACGTATTTCTGGAACCGTTTTTATTTTTACTTCTTTTTTCAGGGAGGAACGGGACTATTGTAGATACGCTTAAAGTATATTAACATGATAAAGTCCCGATAAAATCGGGGCTTTTTTTTTGCCATGGGTTTAAAAGTAGCCATTCAGGGAATTAAGGGATCCAACCACCATCAGGTAGCCAAGGATTTTTTTGGAGACGACATTGAATTATTGGAATGTTTATCCTTTGATGCAATAATTGACCATTTACAAGATGGTACAGCGGACAAAGGGGTTATGGCCATAGAAAATTCCATAGCAGGGTCCATTATACCAAATTATAATTTGGTGTACCACAACAATATGCACATTATTGGGGAGCATTATCTCAGTATTCACCACAACCTTATGGTACTGAAAGGTGGATGTATGGAAGACATCAAGGAAGTGCACTCGCATCCAATGGCATTATTGCAATGCAAGGAGTTTTTTAAGGAGTATCTCCATATAAAGTTGGTGGAAAGTGTGGATACCGCGGAAACCGCAAAGCGTATCAAAGAAGGTCAATTGAACCATATTGCCGCAATAGCACCCAAGATGGCCGCTGAACTTTACGGTTTGGACATTATTGCATCTGAAATCCAGACGATTAAAAATAACGCTACCCGTTTCATCATATTAAAAAAGAAAAATAAGGTGCTGCCTGAAGAGGAAATCAACAAGGCTTCGCTGCGGTTCATTACCGACCATAAAAGAGGCAGTTTGGCCACGGTGTTGAACGTTATGAGCGATTGTAACCTCAACCTCACCAAGATTCAATCCCTTCCGGTCATTGAAACCCCATGGAAGTACGCCTTTTTTGTGGATGTCACTTTTGAGAAGTATAGGCACTTTGCCAAGGCAAAGTCGTTGTTGGATATCATGTCCGAAGATTTTAGGGTCTTGGGCGAATATAAAAATGCATTGTTGATATGATCACCGCAAATAGACTGAATAGTGTACAGGAATACTACTTCTCAAGAAAATTAAGAGAGGTACGGGAACTTATGGCCCAGGGCAAGCCTATTATAAACATGGGTATTGGAAGTCCAGATTTGGCTCCATCCCCTGAAGTGCTTACCACTTTAAGGGATTCCATAACAGACGCTGGTGCGCACCAATACCAAAGTTATCAAGGCTTGCCAGAACTGAGGGCTGCCATTGCTGAGTTCTATCAGCAAAAATTTGGGGTGAGTATAGATCCGGCCAATGGGGTATTGCCTTTAATGGGCTCAAAGGAAGGAATCATGCATATTAGTATGGCATTCTTGAATGCGGGCGATGAGGTGCTCTTGCCCAATCCAGGTTATCCTACCTATGGTTCGGTGACCCGGTTGGTGGAAGCCGTTCCAAGAACCTACGATCTTTCTGAAGAGAATGGTTGGTTTCCAGACCTAGAGGCACTTTCCAAAGAAGATTTGTCCAAAGTAAAGCTGATGTGGGTGAGTTATCCACATATGCCCACAGGGGCCACCGCCACCATGGAACAGTTGACGTCCTTGGTTGATTTTGCCAAGGCAAACGATATTTTATTGGTCAATGACAATCCGTACAGTTTTGTGTTGTCCAGCAACCCCACCAGTATTTTGTCCATAGATGGAGCCTTGGATTGCACTTTGGAACTGAACAGTTTGAGTAAAACATTCAACATGGCCGGGTGGCGAGTAGGAATGGTGTTGGGAAGTCCGGAGAACATCAATGCGGTGCTTAAAGTAAAGAGCAATATGGACTCCGGTATGTTCTACGGTATCCAAAAAGGAGCCATAGCGGCATTGCAAAGTGGTCCGGAATGGTTCGCGGAATTGGACAAGGTATATACCAAGAGACGAAAGCTCATGTTCCAACTAGCGGATAAATTGGGTTGTAAATATAGCGAAGACGCAGTGGGTATGTTCGTGTGGTGCAAACTTCCCGAAGGTGCTCCATCTTCGGAGGCATTTGTGGATGAAGTGTTGTATGACAAAAACATCTTTATAGCTCCAGGTACCATATTTGGGAGCAATGGAGAGGGGTATATCCGTTTTTCACTTTGTGTTAAAGAGGAAAAAATAAAAGAAGCCATAGAAAGATTTTAAGAAATGAACGTAGTCGTCATAGGAATAGGGTTGATCGGAGGTTCTTTTGCCAAGGATGTGAAGCAATTGTTTCCCGAGGCCCATATTATTGGGATTGATAAAAACAGCTCTCATTTGGATGAGGCCTTGGAACTGAACCTTATTGATGAAAAAGGAGATTATGGGGTCTTGGCCTCGGCCGATGTGGTCTACGTAAGCATTCCGGTAAACGCCTTGGTACATGAATTGCCGAAGATTTTGGATGCTGTGGGGGATGAGACCGTGGTATTGGATGCAGGATCCACCAAAAGGTTGATCTGCGAATCTGTAGCCAATCACCCAAAGCGGAGAAATTTTATGGCATGTCACCCCATTGCGGGTACAGAATTCTCAGGACCTTCCGCAGCCATAAATGGTTTGTACGAAGGAAAGACCAATATTATCTGCGAGGTTGAAAAAACGGCCTTCAAGCTTCAGGAAAAAGCCTTGGATGTTTTTCAAAAGATGCAAATGCGCATCCGGTACATGAATCCTGAGGCCCACGACAAGCATATTGCCTACGTATCACATTTGTCACATATAAGCTCATTTATGTTGGGAAAGACGGTAATTGAGAAAGAAAAGAACGAGCGTGATATTTTTGACATGGCGGGCAGTGGTTTTGAGAGCACGGTGCGTTTGGCCAAAAGTTCCCCAGACATGTGGACCCCCATTTTTGAACAGAACAGGGACAATGTGGTAGAAACTTTGGAGGAGTATATCCAAAACCTTGAAAATTTTAAACAACTCCTTTTGGACCAAGAGTATGGAAAGGTGCATACGGAGATGAGCAATACAAATAAGATAAAACAAATATTAAAAGGAATTCCACTCACAAAAAACAGAACATAGTATGGAAAACAGTAAGCAAATGAGGAAATGGTTGGATGACATGAACCTGTCGCATCCCTTGGTCATTGCAGGACCCTGCAGTGCCGAAACCGAAGAGCAGGTGCTTAAGATAGCACATGAGCTTAAGGATACGGATGTAAACTACTTTCGTTCCGGTATTTGGAAACCAAGAACCCGCCCTGGAAATTTTGAGGGCGTAGGTGCCATTGGCCTCAAGTGGTTGCAAAAAGTAAAGGAGGAAACTGGTTTAAAAACGGCTACCGAAGTGGCCAACAAAGCCCATGTGGACTTGGCCTTGGAACATGACATTGACCTACTTTGGATAGGAGCACGATCTACCGTGAGTCCGTTCATTGTACAGGAGATTGCAGATGCCCTCAAAGGAACCGATAAGATTGTATTGGTGAAAAATCCAGTAAACCCAGATCTTTCGCTTTGGTTGGGAGCCGTAGAGCGTCTATATTCTGCGGATATTAAAAAGTTGGGGGTAATCCACCGTGGATTTTCAACCTACGAAAAAACCAAGTACCGAAACATTCCGGAATGGCAGTTGGCAATAGAACTACAGACCAAGTTTCCAGATTTGCCCATCATTAACGACCCTAGCCACATTACAGGTAAGCGGGATATGATTTTTGATGTATCGCAAACCGCTTTGGATTTGAATTTTGATGGGTTGATCATTGAGACCCATTGTGATCCAGACAATGCATGGAGTGATGCAGCTCAGCAGGTAACACCCAAAACATTGATACAAATCATGAAAGACTTGCGCATCAGAAAAGAAACCGATGAGGAGGCAGAGTACAACAATAATTTGAGCAACCTGAGAGCACAAATAGATATATTGGATAATCAATTGATTGACCTTTTGGGTAAGCGTATGAAGGTATCCGATGGCATTGGCGAATTAAAAAAGCAGAAAAACGTTGCTGTATTGCAAAGCAACCGTTGGAATGCCATTTTGGGCAATATGATCTTGGAAGGCGAGCAACGTGGATTGAGCGAGGAGTTTGTGTTGAGAATGTTCAAGGCCATTCACCAAGAATCCATTAATCACCAAGAGAAGATTATCAATTCTTAAGGTGAAAAGTGTACAAATGAATATGAAAAAGGCCCAACATTTGTTGGGCCTTTTCTTTAAAGGAATAGTTCTTGGGAATTATTTCCTAAAGATGTATCGGGTAATGAAGATACCTTGGCCATCGCCTTTTCCTCCTTCACTTTCCACACCACTTACTACAAAAGCAAGCTCCCATCCATTGGAAATCATATCATTGATCATGGAAGTGATCATGGCATCATTGGCGGCAATGTTCTGGAAACGGATACCACCTAGGTTGTAGAAGTTCAATAATTTGGTCTCCTCAAAATTCTTTACACGGATATCACTTCTATCCGATTTGTTCCTAGTGTTGTCCTCTTCCGTTTGTACACTGGTGTATTCCCTATAATCCTTATCCTCAAGGGCATTGATGATTCTAGATCTACCCAAACCATTGGGTACGATGGATTCTACACTGGTGATTACCTTGTATTCTTGTGCATTCATGGAGAATAATGAAGCAAGGGCAATCGCAGCGGTAAAAAAGATTTTTTTCATAATGGTTACGTTATTGATTGTTAAAACTGTAAACAAAGATATACGTACAAGAACAAGGATTATTGTTTCTTTGCAGAGAAATATGAACAAATAGTGAAAGGAACTGTCTATAAATCCACTGGAAGTTGGTACACCGTGAAGGCGGAGGATGGTCTTTTTCACGAATGTAGAATAAAGGGTAAGTTCCGTACTCAAGGCATAAAAAGTACCAACCCTATTGCCGTAGGTGACCAGGTCACATTTTCTTTGGAAAACATTGGTGATGAAGCAGTGGGGGTTATTTCTGAGATAGGCGAAAGAAAGAACTATATCATTCGGAAATCGGTAAAACTTTCCAAGCAGACCCACATCATAGCAACAAATCTTGACCAAGTTTTTTTGTTGGTCACGCTGAACAATCCTACTACTTTCACCAGTTTTATAGATCGATTTCTGGTCACTGCCGAAGCATATGACATCCCCGTAGTGCTATTGTTCAATAAGATGGATGTGTATGATGATGATGAGACTGTGGAGGTAAGTTATTTGGTGAATCTATATAGGCAGATTGGATATACATGTCTGGAGATTGCGGCCAAGGAAGGGAAGAATGTGGACCAAGTTAAGAATTTGATGATAGATAGGACGAGTATGTTCGCAGGTCATTCCGGCGTAGGAAAGTCAACATTGGTAAATGCCTTGGAACCCGGACTTCACTTGAAGACGGCAGAAATTTCGGAGCAACACTTACAAGGGCAGCATACCACCACTTTTGCTGAAATGTACGATTTGTCATTTGGTGCTAGGATCATAGATACTCCAGGAATCAAAGGATTTGGTATAGTGGATATGGAACCCGATGAAATAGGGGATTATTTTCCTGAATTCTTTGAGTTGAAATCAGAGTGCAAGTTCAATAATTGCCTTCATATGGACGAACCCAAATGTGCTATAAAAGAAGCGTTGGAAAACAATGAAATTGCTTGGAGCAGATACCGGAGCTATGTGCAAATGATTACTGGGGAGGAAGATACATATAGAGAAAGATAATGAGGGCAGTTATACAGCGAGTATCCAAAGCAAGTGTTACCGTGGAAGGGGAAAACATATCCAGTATTGGCCAAGGCCTTCTGATACTATTGGGGATTGAAGATGAGGATGGAAAAGAGGATGTTGAATGGTTGTCAAAAAAAGTGGCCAACCTTCGTATTTTTAATGATGGGGACGATGTGATGAACCTGTCTGTATTGGATGTTGGGGGAGATGTGATCGTGGTCAGTCAATTTACCTTGCACGCCCTGACCAAAAAAGGAAATAGGCCATCCTACATTAAAGCTTCAAAACCCGATGTGGCCATTCCAATCTATGAAGAGTTTGTTGAAAAAATGGAGAAAGAACTTGGTAAGGAAGTGGGTACGGGTATCTTCGGTGCCGACATGAAAGTAGAACTCTTGAACGATGGTCCTGTGACCATAATTATCGATACCAAAAACAGGGAATAGCGGTTTTTTGTCGATTTAGTTTTTTGTTTTTGTAAGAAATTGGTCATATTGCTGTTATTAAATAACCGACCAATCTTACAATGCGAATATTTCCAATATGTCTCCTGATCCTTAGCGTCCATTTTTCATTTTCCCAGAATTACAGCTATCATACTATTCCTGAGGAGCTTATGGAGAATGCCAATGCAGTGGGGCGACTTGACGAGATGGATATCCGCATTGACGCTATGGATAAGATGACCTATTCGGCAAAACAGGTGGTTACGGTACTGAACAAATCTGGTGACGCCTTTGCCCGAACAAGAGCATTTTATGATAAGGAGAAGAAAATCAAGAAAATTGAGGCTGTGGTCTATGATGCCTCGGGGAATGAAATTCAACGGATCAAGCGCAGAGATTTTAGCGATATAGCCGCAGTAGATGGCTTTTCCCTCTATTTGGACGATAGATTACTGTATTACAGATATGTGCCCGTTCAATACCCATATACATTGGAATTTAGTTATGAGATTGAAACCTCTGATACCGGCATTTTGCCTCCATGGTATTTTTTATCGGGATATGGTATCAGCGTAGAGCAAAGTAGCTATGCTATCAGTTACCTTTCCAATGATTTAAAACCCATTATTGAGGAGGAAAATCTTTCCAATATTGTTTTTGAAAAGAATGAGAACCAAGGAACAATAAGTTATACTGGGACAAATATCCCAGCCATGGTTGCTGAAAGCCTAAGCCCATCGTTTAATGCAATCTGTCCTAAATTGTCGGTTCGATTGCCCAACTTTCACTACAAAGGGTTCAATGCCAAGGTGGGCAACTGGAAAGATTTGGGGCTCTGGATACAGAAAGAGCTTTTAGCAGGTCGTGCAAACTTGGAGGACGCTACCATACAAAAAGTAAAAGAACTTGTACAAGGGGTGGATGATGATATTGAGAAGGCAAAGATTGTCTACCAGTACATGCAGGACAATACCAGATATATTAGTGTGCAGATTGGAATAGGGGGCTTTCAACCTATAAGCGCCATTGAGGTTGATAGGGTGAAATATGGGGATTGTAAAGGACTTTCAAATTATACAATGGCTTTGCTGAAAGCAGTTGGGGTAGAATCGTACTATGTTGTGGTTGAGGCTGGAGGTACCAAGGTTGACTTTAAAGAGGGTTTTGCGGATCTATCGCAAGGCAACCATGCTATTGTGGCCATCCCTTACAAAGGAGAATATTTTTGGATAGATTGTACATCCCAGGTACACCCCTTTGGGTTTATAGGCGATTTTACGGACGATAGAAAGGTTTTGGTAGTAAAACCCGACGGTGGTGAAATTGTAACTACCACGTCCTATTTAAATGAGCAAAACCTTAAGAAAATTCGTTCCACTTATAAAATTCTTGAAGATCTTTCCCTTGAAGCCAAGGTCACAATTGAGACCATGGGAGTGCGCTATGATGATCATTTTGGATTGGAGCGAGACAAAAAGGAAGATGTCATTGAATATTACAAAAAGTTTTGGGGGAACATCAATGGATTAAGCGTAACAGGTTACAGCTTTGTAAATAATAGAGAAGATGTGGTTTTTACTGAAGAAATTCAACTAAAAGCACATGATTTTGTTTCTAAAAATGGGGAGGATTATTTACTCACTTTAAATCCGTTGGACAACAATTCTTTTGTGCCGCCCAGATATCGAAACAGAAAGCAATCATTTGTTATACAGAGAGGGTATTTGGATGAGGATGAATTTATCATTCAGTTGCCCCAAAATTTTTCTTTCACTTTTTTGCCAGAGAAGCATACCGAAGAAACCAGATTTGGAACATACGAAGTAGAGGTTCATAAAAAGAGTGATACGGAGTTGTTGTATAAAAGGAAACTACTCATAAAAAAAGGACATTATCCAAAAGAGGACTACAACAAGTATAGATCCTTTAGAAGGAACGTTGCCAAGTTAGATAACCAAAAAATTGTTTTAAAACGTAGAGACTTATGATTCGAATACTTACGATACTGATTGCCTTGGTTTCTGTCCATATGCAAGGACAAGACTTAAAATTTGGAAAAGTATCCAAAGAAGAACTTTTGGAAACCACCTATGCCAAAGATACTTCAGCTCCCGCTGCTTATCTGTTAAAAAAGCGGCAATCTTACTATACCTACAATAGTGCAATAGGACTCGAACTTGTGACGGAGGTGCATGAACGGATAAAAATCTATAATGCTGATGGATTTGATTATGCCACAAAGGCAATTAATCTTTATGAGAGCGGTGCCAGCGATGAAAAGGCAACTTCCATAAAAGGCTATACCTATACACTGGAGGGAGATAAAGTAATTGAGACAAAACTAGATAAAGGGAGCATCTTCAAGTCGAAACAATCCAAAAACAGGAACCAAGTAAAATTTACCATGCCCAATGTGAAAGCAGGTTCCGTTGTGGAGTATCAATATAAGATAACTTCGCCTTTTGTGCAAAGTATAGATGAATTTGTATTTCAGCATTTTGTTCCCATTAAAAGGTTGGAAGCCGAAATGAGAATTCCAGAATATTTTAAGTTCAACCAAAGACAAAAAGGGTTTCTTCTTCTGGCGCCAAAAGTAGATCAGAATAGGGATGCAAGCTTGGGTATGGAG
Organism: Flagellimonas alvinocaridis; assembly: GCF_965248585.1. NCBI lineage: Bacteria > Pseudomonadati > Bacteroidota > Flavobacteriia > Flavobacteriales > Flavobacteriaceae > Flagellimonas > Flagellimonas alvinocaridis. The sequence continues at coordinate 2,874,518 of NZ_OZ252111.1, read as the reverse complement.
GTGACAAAGGTTTCTTATAACCTACAGGATATACCCGCTTTAAAGAATGAAAGCTTTGTATCCAACATAATCAATTTCAGGTCTGGAGTTACTTTTGAGATAAAATCCTTGGAAATCCCCGGATCCACCTATGATGTTTATTCCAAAACATGGGATGATGTGGCAAAAACAGTTTACGAGTACAGTTCTTTTGGAGACGAAATGAAAAAAAGCAATTATTTTGAAGAAGAACTAAATATGGTCTTGCAGGGAGCAAGTGACCCACATGAAAAGGCCAAAAGGATATTGGCATTTGTTAAGGAGAAGGTCAAATGGAACTCCTTTGTGGGATACACTTCGGACGAGGGCACCAAAAAGGCGTACAAAGAAGGAACAGGAAACTGTGCCGACATAAACCTAATGTTGGTATCAATGCTCAACCATGCCAATGTTCCTGCATATCCTGTCTTGGTGAGCACGCGGGACAATGGTATTCCACTTTTCCCAACCCTGCAGGGGTATAACTACGTGGTAGCTGTCAGCAAAATAAATGGGGAATATCATTTGTTTGATGCGACAAATGCCTTTAGTACCATGGATGTATTGCCTACTAGGACATTGAATTGGTATGGAAGAATGATTTCTGAAAATGGGAATTCTGAAGAAATTGACCTGATGCCCAAGAAAAGCTCTATGGATGCCATAACTATGACGGTTGAACTTAATGAAGACGGATCCATGGAGGCCAAGTGTAGGCAACAGTATACCAATCACAACGCACTTGTTTTTAGAAACCGATATAACAAAGGAACAGAGGAATCGTTTCTTGGGAATTTGGAAAAAGAAATGGGGGATATTGAAATTTCCGAGTACAATATGCAGAACAATCTAAATTTAGATAAACCGGTAGTACAGAATTTTAACTTTTACAAAGAAGACGCATTTGAATCCATTTCAGGGAAATTATATCTCTCTCCCATGTTTCACCTTGCCATGGGTGAGAATCCGTTCAAATCAGAAAAAAGGGAATATCCGATAGATTATGGATTTCCTTGGGAAGATAAATACTTGATTACCATAAACATTCCAGAAGGATATAAAGTAGAGCACTTGCCAGAGCCCTTTGCCATGGTACTCCCAGATAATTTGGGGCAATTTAAATACAACATTTCCACTAATCAAAACTTTATTAATGTTCGAGTGGAAATGAGAATGAATACAGCTATTTTTCCTCCAAGTTATTATTTGGGACTGAAGGAATTTTATCGACAAGTGGTTGAAAAAGAGTCGGAGAAGGTGGTTTTGGCCAAGATTTAATCGGAAAGGAATTGTACAGAAAATTAATTTTATTGACCCTATTTGGCTTTGTGGGGGTGCTCTCTGCCCAACAGGCCAATGAATTTGGGGTGCTGAACCAGTTTGAAAGGGATTTCAAAACCTATGACAAGGACACTACTGCCAATGCCATATACCTCTATGAAAAGGGAGAGAATTATTTTGAAGTGAGACAAGGATATATCTGGCTGATTACTAAGTACCATGCAAAAAAGAAAATACTGAAAAAGCAAGGTTTTGATGAGGCCGAAATAGAGATTCCATATTATCACTCCAAAAAAGGAAGGGAAACGGTCAATAAAATAAAGGCCATGACCCATAACGGGGACAGAAAGCAGATGATTCCGGACAACAAGATTTTTGATGTTGATTTGAATGAAAGCTGGTCCCAAAAGAGATTTACTTTTCCAAGCGTGCAAGTAGGATCGGTATTGGAATATAGTTATGAGGTCCAATCCCCTTTTTTCTACAATCTCACGGGATGGGAGTTTCAAGATGGAATACCAAAAGTATACTCGGAATACAATGCAATGATTCCAGGAAACTTTAAGTACAATAGGTCCTTGGTCGGGGAAATTGGTCTGGATGTGAATGATGCCACCATCAAAAAGAACTGTTTTAGTGTGCCGGGCATTCCTAAAATGGCAGATTGCGAAGTTTTAAAATATGTCATGAATGATGTCCCTGCTTTTAAGGAAGATGAGGAATACATGCTTTCGCCCGACAATTACAGAGCCATATTGGAGTTTGAACTTTCAGAGTATGTGTCATTGGACGGCATAAAACAAAAGTTCACCAAGACATGGAACGATGTGGACAAGGAGTTTAGATCGGACAAGGATATTGGTGGACAATTAAGAAAGAAAAATTTTTTTGAAAGAAACGTCCCTTTGGAGATAATTACTGGGGATGAAGGTGATTTGGAAAAGGCCAAAAATGTCTATGAATTTGTCAAGAGCCACTACACATGGAACAACAAATATGGTATTTTTAGGAACAACAATGTAAAGAATGCCTTTGATGAGAAAAAAGGAAATGTGGCTGAAATCAATATTACCCTTATAAACCTGCTCAATGCAGCAGGGATAAAGACAGATATCATGTTGCTTTCTACGCGATTGCACGGGTTGCCCAAACGTAATCATCCGGTGATGTCCGACTTCAACTATGTGGTGGCCAAGACCACAATCGATGGAAAAGAATACCTGCTGGATGCCACTGAAAAGCAAATGCCTTTTGGAATGCTGCCCTATCGTTGTTTGAATTATTATGGAAGGGTCATGGATTTGGACGGGGACAGTTATTGGTATGACATCCTCCCAGAGAAAAATAGCAGCCGAAGTATACAGGTTAAAGCAGAACTAATGGATGATAGGGTAGTGGGAATAATGGATGACATTACCATGGGGCATGAAGCCTTTTCCAAACGGAATGAGATAGCCTCGACCTCGGAAGAGGAATATCTGGGGAAAATCGAAAAGGAAATGGATGATGACTTTGTCATACATACATATGAAGCTGACAACGAAAAATCCGATGAAAAAGCATTGGTTGAGCGTTTTGGGTTTGAACTGGAAAATGTGAAAATGGACAACACTGTATTCTTCAACCCATTTTTGGTTCGTTTTTTTGGAAAAAACCCTTTCAAATCTGAAAAACGATACTACCCAATTGATTTTGGATTCCTTAGGAATTATAGATACATGGCAAAACTGAAAATTCCAGAAGGGTATAAAATAAAACAGCTTCCTGAGGCCCTTAACTTGGCCCTTCCAGATAGAAGTGGTTTACTTCGGTTTGAGTGTAAAGACTATCAGGATGTCATAAATGTTTATTTTACCTTTAAGCTCAATTCAACACAATACAACAGTCAAGGCTATGCCTACATAAAGAAGTTTTTTGAAATGGCAGTAAATGTCCAGAACCAAAGCTACTTGGTGCTGGAAAAACTAAAGGATTAGTCCAGAGCGTATTAAATTTGTGCGAGAATATTTGGTAACCTAAACAACATCATTGTGAATATACAGAACGCCCAACTAGCCGTAGACGAATGGATCAAGAACCACGGGGTTCGTTATTTTAATGAGCTCACCAATATGGCCCAACTTACGGAAGAAGTAGGGGAGGTGGCCCGGATTATTGCCCGACGCTATGGGGAACAGAGCGAAAAAGAATCCGACAAGGCCAAGGATCTTGGAGAAGAATTGGCCGATGTGCTTTTTGTGGTACTCTGCTTGGCCAACCAAACTGGAATAGATCTTCAAGAAGCTTTTGATAAAAAACTGGAGTTAAAGACCAAGCGGGATCACGATCGTCATCAAAACAACAAAAAGCTTAAATAAAGTTGCGTGGCTAAACGGCCATTAGGTACGTTTTTTCTAGCTTTGGAGATTCATTCAAACCAAAGCAGTTTTGAGACTTCAACTTAGCACCCCACAAGACAGAAAACTTCAAAAAACCATTCAGATTACAGGTTCTAAAAGCGAGACCAACCGATCTTTGTTGCTTCAGGCCCTTTTTCCCAATGTAAGGATTGAAAACCTTTCCAATTCTGATGACGGTGAAGTCATGCAAAAAGGGTTGAAGAAGGTTAGTGGGGAAGTGGATATCCACCATGCAGGCACCGCAATGCGGTTTTTAACGGGCTATTTTGCTTCGCAAGAAGGCAAAGAAGTCATATTGACAGGTTCCCAGCGAATGCAGGAACGTCCCATAAAAGTTTTGGTAGAAGCTCTGAGAAGTCTGGGGGCGAGTATTGAATATGTGCAGGAAGAAGGATATCCTCCCATAAAAATATCTGGGAAAAAATTGGAAAAGGACAAGGTTTCCTTGCCGGCCAACATCAGTAGTCAGTACATTTCATCCCTGCTTTTGATTGCACCCAGCCTAAAAAATGGATTGGAATTGAATCTTGTGGGAAAGATCACTTCCGTGCCCTACATCAAAATGACCTTGTCTCTTTTGGAACAGATAGGTGTCACCACGTCCTTTGAAGGAAACACGATTAAGGTAGAACCAAAAGATATGGTTCAGGATACCACTCTTGTGGTGGAATCGGACTGGAGTTCGGCCAGTTATTTTTACAGCATTGTGGCGCTTTGTGAAGTGGGGACGAAAATCCAATTGTCGTCCTACAAAAAGAACTCACTCCAAGGTGATAGTGTTATGGCTAAAATCTATAAAGATTTTGGGGTGGAGACTACCTTTGGTGACCATACCATTACCTTGACAAAAACCTCGGATGAAATCCCTCAACATGTAGAATACGATCTGTCCAATGCGCCCGATACAGCCCAAACCATATCTGTTACTTGTTTGGGGTTGGGAATGGGTTGCCATCTTACGGGATTGCATACCCTCCCCATAAAAGAGACCGACCGTTTGGCTGCCATGCAAACCGAACTGTCCAAGTTTGGTGCAAAAGTGGATATTGATGCCGAGAGCCTAACATTGCAACCTACATCAAGTCTGAAATCGGGTGTGGCGGTAGATACGTACAACGATCACAGAATGGCCATGGCCTTTGGTCCCTTGGCGGTTAAAACTTCCTTTAAGGTCAATGATGCCGAGGTGGTTTCCAAATCCTATCCAGATTTTTGGAACGACCTAGGCACCCTAGGTTTTGGGGTTGCCGAACTGTAATGGGCATTTAATCACCAAATTACTTGACATCCCCTATGGTGAGGTTGTATATTTGCCGCTCTTAAAAAAATCGAAAAAAAGCTTAAATGAAATTATCAAACTTCAACTTTGAACTACCCAAGGAATTATTGGCCGAATATCCTGCTGAAAACAGGGATGAATCCAAACTGATGGTAGTTCATAGGGACACTGGAAAAATTGAACATAAAATGTTTAAGGACCTAATCGATTATTTTGATGAAGGTGATGTAATGGTCCTGAACAATACCAAGGTCTTTCCTGCACGACTTTATGGAAACAAAGAGAAGACCGGTGCCCGTATTGAAGTTTTTTTGCTTAGGGAGCTAAACCAAGAACAACGCTTGTGGGATGTTCTGGTAGACCCGGCCAGGAAAATCCGAATTGGGAACAAGCTTTATTTTGGCGAGGATGAAAGTTTGGTGGCAGAGGTCATCGACAATACAACTTCCAGAGGGAGAACGTTACGCTTCCTTTATGATGGTTCCTATACCGATTTCAGGAGAAAACTCCGTGAATTGGGAGAAACACCACTTCCCAAATACATCAAAAGAAATGTTGAGCCAGAGGATGAGGAAAGATACCAGACCATCTATGCCAAATATGAAGGAGCCGTTGCGGCCCCTACAGCCGGATTGCACTTTTCCAAGCACTTGTTGAAACGTTTGGAAATCAAGGGAATCGATTTTGCCGAAGTGACCCTTCACGTTGGTCTGGGAACCTTCAACCCGGTTGAGGTGGAGGATTTGTCCAAGCACAAAATGGACAGCGAGGAGTTGGTCATCGATGAAAAAGCTACCGAAGTGGTAAATTCGGCCAAGGACGACAAGAGAAAAGTCTGTGCCGTGGGGACTACGGTAATGCGGGCCTTGGAAAGTGCGGTTTCGTCTGAGCACACGCTCAATACTTTTGAGGGATGGACCAACAAGTTCATTTTCCCCCCTTACGATTTTAGTATAGCCAATTGCATGATCACCAACTTCCATTTGCCAAAGTCGACCTTGTTGATGATGGTATCTGCGTTTGCAGGTCATGACCTGATAAAGAAAGCATACAAGCAGGCCATTTTGGAAGGGTACCGTTTTTATTCCTACGGGGATGCGATGTTGATTCTGTAAATAGATTATTTGAGAGTTTTATCGTTAATAAAGCTTTAGTCAACCTGAACTTGATTCAGGTTCTCATAAAGTATGTTTTCCCTAATCGTTATGAGATTCCGAAATAAATTCGGAATGACGCAGAGAGGGATTAAAAAGTACAACAGATATCTAATGAGATAAAATGGAATCCCGCTCGGTATGTAGCCAACGGGATTTTTTCTTCTGTATCTTTAAGTAATGGAAATCAAAAAGAAAGACATACGGGCCTTGACCAAGGAACAACTGCGGAATTTTTTCGTGGAGCGCGGTGATAAAGCTTTCCGGGGCAATCAGGTGTATGAGTGGCTCTGGCAGAAATCGGCCCACACCTTTGAAGCCATGACCAATGTTTCCAAAGAAACCCGGCAAATGTTGGAAGAACACTTTGTGATCAATCACATTCGGGTAGACCAAATGCAACGTAGTTCAGACGGAACCATAAAAAATGCAGTGCGCCTCCATGACGGTTTGGTGGTGGAATCAGTACTTATTCCTACGGAGACCCGCACTACAGCCTGTGTATCCAGTCAGGTAGGATGTAGTTTGGACTGTAGATTTTGTGCTACGGCACGGATGAAGCGCATGCGCAACCTCAATCCGGATGAGATTTACGACCAAGTGGTGGCTATAGATAATGAAAGTCGATTGTATTTTGATCGACCCCTGAGCAATATTGTCTTCATGGGAATGGGAGAACCACTTATGAACTACAACAATGTCCTGAAGGCCATAGACATGATTACTTCACCTGAAGGATTGGGCATGTCTCCCAAAAGAATTACAGTTTCCACATCGGGGGTTCCCAAGATGATTAAGAAAATGGCTGATGAGGAGGTCAAGTTTGGCTTGGCGGTTTCCCTGCATTCCGCTATTGATGAGGTTCGAACTTCCATAATGCCCTTCAATGCCACTTTTTCCTTGGCTGATTTACGGGAAGCTTTAGAATATTGGTACAGTAAGACCAAAAGTAGGATTACATATGAATATGTAGTCTGGGAAGGTATCAACGACACCCAAGAAGCCGCTGACGCCTTGGTCAAGTTTTGCAGGTTTGCCCCATCTAAAGTCAACCTGATTGAATACAATCCCATTGATGATGGCGAATTCCAACAAGCTTCAAGTACCGCAGTGGATATGTACCAGCGTACCTTGGAGAAAAATGGAATTACCGTTACCGTGCGCCGGTCCAGAGGAAAGGATATTGATGCCGCTTGTGGGCAGTTGGCCAATAAGACGTAGTTTTAAGATGTCTGATGTCTGATGTCTGATGTCTGATGTCTGATGTCCGATGTCCGATGTCCGATTTCTGATGATCAACCATCATCCAATCATCGAGCATTTGGTTCATCTGTCCTAAAACTTGCAGCATCCTATGACCAACTCTCGCATTTTCGCTACTTTTAGGGTTTTAAAACAAATTAGCCAAACCCAACGCGTTGAAAATCGTTTCTCAGATTAGGGAGCCTATTGAAGACGAAATGGAACTTTTTGAGGAGAAGTTTCTGAAATCCATGTCGTCCAAAGTAGCTTTGTTCAATAGGATTACCTATTACATTGTTAACCGAAAGGGCAAGCAGATGCGGCCCATGTTCGTGTTTCTTACCGCTAAATTGCTCAATGGCGAAGTCAATGAAAGGACCTATTGTGGTGCATCCATAATCGAGTTGATCCACACGGCCAGTTTGGTCCATGATGATGTGGTGGACGATAGCAATAAAAGGCGTGGGTTTTTCTCCATCAATGCCTTATGGAAGAACAAAATTGCCGTTTTGGTAGGCGATTTCCTGTTTTCTAAAGGACTTTTGGTAGCCTTGGAAAACAAGGATTACGATTTGTTGCATATTATTTCCAATGCGGTTCGGGATATGAGTGAAGGAGAGCTCTTGCAAATTGAAAAAGCTCGACTTCTGGATATCACCGAGGAGGTGTATTACGATATCATCCGGCAAAAAACAGCGACTTTAATCGCAGCCTGCTGCAGTATGGGAGCGTGTTCGGTCCGCCCCGATTCCGAAGAGGTGGAAACTTTCCGAAAGTTTGGGGAGCTTTGTGGTATGGCGTTCCAGATAAAAGATGATCTCTTTGATTATGGTGCCGAAAAGATTGGAAAACCTACGGGAATCGACATCAAGGAGCAAAAAATGACCCTTCCGTTGATATATGCCCTTAATCAAAGTGATAAGGAGAAAAAAAGTTGGCTCATCAACTCCATCAAAAAACACAACAAGGACAAGAGAAGGGTAAAAGAAGTCATCGCCTATGTAAAAGAAATGGGCGGTTTGGAATATGCCGTGGAGAAAATGTTGGAGTTTAAGGACCAAGCACTTGCTTTGTTGGACAATTACCCTGATTCAGATTACAAAGCATCCCTTACTCTGATGGTGAACTACGTAGTGGACCGCAAAAAGTAGTGTTCGTATCAGAGGACAAGTTCAAGCTCAAATTCAAGTTCATTCAGTTGTCAGTTCGAGCGTAGTCTAGAACAATAAAATAAGCTTTACACGATTTTCCAAGAGCCTCTACCTTGAAGAAATCAATGCCTGTTCCATCTCAGGGGTAAACTCTTCTTTGTAATAGATCCGTTTGCAGTGCGAGCACTCTACATAACTGGTATTGTTTATGGTAAAAACGGAAATCCAAAATATATGGGCTTTATTGGATTGCTGAACAGCTGTAAGAGTTCCTGTTTGCTGACAATGTGTACAGGTAACATTCCTTAATATTTTGGTCTCTTTTTTTCCAGGTTTTGTTCCGAAGAAAAGAATCATACAATACATTTTACACCGCAAAGATACCACGTTTGCATTACTCGTTAATCAGTCGTTCAATTTCATTTTTTAACGATTCTTCACGCCAACCGGCCTTATAACCCGAATCAACAATAAACACCTTTATATCTGCCTGATATTCCCTTTCCACAAAGAAAATGGCAAAGTCGGCCAGGTACTCCCTATCCGTAAAAAACCAACGCCCTTCATTACCACTTGCTTTGTAGTCCCGATCTACTTTATAAACCAAAAGATCGGCTTTATATTCTTGGTCAACTTCGACCACTGTTATGTCTGCCTTGTATTCAGCGTTGGTTTGGAACACCTTTTGGGCCGGTAGATTTTGGTTGGTTAGTATGAATATGAGAATTGGAATCGTATTTTTCATGATAAACTGTTTTCTGGGGATGACCTAAAAAGAAAATCAAATACCTTACCAAATAAAATAAAACTACGCTTTTAAATATTTTCTACATTCGCACACATTTTGAAAAAAGTTGAAAGCCTATCATAGTATAGAGAATTGGTTGTCCTGGATGGATGATATCTCTGATAAGGATTATGTGATTATTGATCATTTTCTTCGGGATGATCTCTATGCCGAAATCCGGTCTTTTTTTCTTGATAAGCTTCCTGTTTTTAAGGAAGCCAGCATTGGTACGGATATGGACAAGCATATTGACAATAATGTCAGGGGCGATTTTACCTATTGGTTGGATAGAAAAAGAGATGCCAATATCCAGGAACTTTGGAACCTGGTCGATGAGGTGATTCACATGTTCAACCGCTATTGTTTTTTAAGTCTTTCCGGATACGAATTCCATTTGGCCCACTATCCATCCGGAGGGCATTACGATAAGCATTTAGATCAATTTGAAAATCGGAATAACCGAATGATCTCCGTGGTGATCTATCTCAATGAAGGTTGGCAAAAAGGAGATGGGGGTGAATTGGAAATTTTTGAAAACGACAATGAATCGTTTTTAGTGGAGCCCATTGCGGGCAGATGTGTCATGTTTAAAAGTGCCAAGGTGCCCCACGCCGTACTGGAAGCTCATAAAAGTAGGTTTAGTTTAACTGGATGGTTATTGTACCAGCCCTCTGCTCTTGGTCAGTTCTTCGGATAGGGCTTATTGTCTATTGGAAGGAATTTTTTGGATCAAATCCACATTTTGATTGTGTTCTGCACTGTTGGACATAACCATGGTGCCCAACACGCCATCGTTGGCCTTAATGGCAAAAACCGTGGCTTGGTCACTAGGGTTGGTCATGCCTTCAAAACGATACGAAGCCAAGATGATAAGCTCGTTGGGCTGGTATTCTTTTTTGGAATATAGTGCCCTGATACAATCGTCTTCAGCCTCAAAATCTTCTTTGTACCCTTCTTGACTCAAGGTATTCACAGCTTCGGAGAGAGTGTCAAAATGGTAATGTTTCATGATTTAATGATTAATTTATAATGATGCGTACAAAATTATTTTCTGTTTAATGATTGATTGGCCCAATCCAACCAATTCGTTAGGACACTTTTAAATTGAACAGGATTCCCAATACTATGCCCTGCATTTGGATAAAGAATCATTTCTACTTCTTTTTTGGCATCCTTCATGGCACGATACATTTCCCAAGCTTGTAAAGTTGGACTTCTGGTATCATTTGAGCCATGTAATATCAATAGAGGGGTAGTGGCATTTTTTACAAAGAAAATGGGAGATGATCTCCTGTAGTTCTCAATACTATCAATAGGTAATGCTTTGTATTCCCACATTCCAATTTTTCTGTTGCTAAACTCATGTTGACCATATAGACTGACCAAGTTGGATACTCCTGCAACACTTATTGCGGCCTTAAACCTATTGGTTTGTGTGATGGCCCAATTGGCCATATAACCACCATAACTCCATCCTCCAATAATAAGTTTGTTTTCATCAGCGATGTTGAGTTTGATCAATTCATCCACACCGGCCATGATATCTTCAAAATCATTTTTTCCGAAAGAATTCCTGTTTCCGGCATAAAAATCCCTGCCATACCCAATACTTCCCCTATAATTGGGTTGAAAAACAATATACCCGTTATCGGCGAAATATTGTCCCATCCAATTGAAGTCGTCCAGAACAACTGCATCTGGACCACCATGGGGTATCACCATAAGGGGATATTTTACGGAACTTTCATAATTGGGAGGGTATGTTACTATCCCCTGTATCTCAACACCATCGATACTTTCATAATTTAAAAGACGACTCGTTGTTTTGATTTTAGGAACTAATTCGGAATTTATGTTGGTCAATTGGATGGCTTTTCCAGGGTTTTGGCCAATTTTTACTTTGTAGAGTTGCTTGGTTCTTGGATTTCGGGAGGCGGTAAAAAAAATCTCATTGTCATTGATCTGAAAATCATAGATAACCCAATATGGATTTAGTATAGAAGTTATGTTGCCATTTGTATCTAAGCTATAAATCCCAGTATACCCGTCCCCTGGAGTTGAAAAGCATATGCTTTTTTCATCGATCCATTGTATTTTTTCAATGGTTGGGTCAAATTCATAGGTCATGTTTTCAACATGCCCCGTTTCTAAATTCGCTATGAAAAGCCCATCATTGGAGGCAAACCCTTCAGTACTTCCAGCAAATGCAAGTTGCTTGCCAGATGGTGAAAAAACAACATGGTTAAGTGAATTGGCCTCATTATATCTGAAAGTTGAGCTCTTGGTTGCAATATCGATTACTTCCACCCAACTGTTTGTTATAGATTCATAGGCATCATAGTTTATAGCGGCCAGAACAGCTATTTTTTTTCCATCTGTACTAATATCAAAATTGATGATTCTATAACTTCCATCCGTTATCTTTTTCTTTTTACAAGAGTTGATATTGTAAGACCAAAGTGCATTTTTAAAGAACTCGGTTCCGACTTTATATCCGCCGCCGTTCATTTTTTCCATTGCCAGTAAAGTGCTGTCCCGTGGTTCATCATCAACATAGGCTATGGTTTCTTCATCGAGCCATTGATAATTTGATAGATAGTTTTGAGCATCCGAAGCTATTTTGGGCTCTCCTCCTTTTTTGGGGATAACATAAATTTGTTGCAGATGATTTCTATATGATATGAAAGAAATCCATTTGCCATCTTTGGACCATTTGGGGTCATAATCATACTCACCTTCGGTTAAGTTGGTTTTGTTTCTTCCATCTAAATCGGAAATAGCCAAGGAAGAGAATGATTTTCCATCCCATTTTTCTTTTGTTGTACTGGCGAATAGAATATTGTCTCCATAAACCAATGGGCTATTCAGATTCTCCATGGCCAAGTGATCTTCAATGGAAAGTTGGGAAAAAGTAGAGTCGTGAAGTAGTAAAAAAAATGATGTGACTAAAAAAAAGAATTTCATGGCTTTGCGGAACTCATGGTTAATCAGTAAAATCCAAACATTTCTTTAAGATACTAAATCTTAAACTCCAATTACTCCAAATTTCGTTTTTTAGCTACCTTTAAAGGCTGCAAATAGTAATTCTATTGATTTCAAAAACCACCATAGATCAGGTATATGAAACTTCCCGGGTAGAGGAAGTGATTGGGGATTTTGTACAGTTGAAGAAATCAGGGTCCAATTTTAAGGGATTGAGCCCCTTTACGGATGAACGCACCCCGAGTTTTATGGTCAGTCCCGTAAAGCAAATTTGGAAAGATTTCAGTAGTGGCAAAGGGGGCAATGTGGTAGCCTTTCTCATGGAGCACGAACATTTTACCTACCCTGAAGCCATTAAGTACTTGGCCAAAAAATATAATATTGAAATAGAGGAGACCGAGCAGACCGATGAACAAAAAGAACAGGCCAATGAACGGGAGAGCATGTATCTGGTCTCGGAATACGCACAAAAATATTTTACCAAAACCCTTTGGGAAAGTGAACCAGGAAAAGCCATAGGGCTCAGCTATTTTAAGGAGCGCGGTTTTACCGATGAGACCATAAGGAAGTTTGGACTGGGATATAGTTTGGATGAGTGGGAGGCTTTTACAAAGTCGGCCATGGAAGAAGGGTATCAATTGGAATTTCTGGAAAAAACTGGACTCACCATTGTAAAGGAGCAGACTGGCGGAGAAACCAAGAAGTTTGATAGATTCAAGGGAAGGGTGATGTTTCCCATACACTCCATGAGTGGCCGGGTATTGGGATTTGGTGGTCGTATTCTTACCAGCGATAAAAAGGCGGCCAAGTACCTCAATTCGCCAGAAAGCGAGATTTATCACAAGAGCAAGGTACTTTACGGGATATACTTTGCCAAGCAGGCCATAGCCAAGGAAGACAATTGTTTTTTGGTGGAAGGCTATACCGATGTCATCCAGATGTACCAGCGGGGTGTTGAAAATGTGGTGTCCTCCAGTGGAACTGCCCTTACGCCGGAACAGATTCGATTGATCAATAGGCTTACCAAGAACATTACCGTACTTTTTGATGGTGATGCGGCAGGTTTGCGCGCATCTCTGCGAGGCATAGACCTTATTTTGGAACAGGGCATGAATGTTAAGGTCTGCACCTTTCCTGATGGTGAAGACCCTGATAGTTTTGCAAAGAACAATACCTATGAGGATTTGGTGCTCTATTTGGAGGAGAATGGCAAGGATTTTATCCAGTTTAAGGCTTCCATTTTAACAAAAGAAGCGGCCAACGATCCTATAAAACGGGCCGATACAGTTCGGGATATTGTAAACAGTATCAGTAAGATACCGGACCGTATCAAAAAAGAAATCTATATTCAGGAGTGTGCCAAGATAATGGCGATTTCCGAAGCGGTGCTCTACAATACCTTGGCCCAGATTGATAAGAAATTGGCGACGGAGGTAAATAAAGCATACAAACAGGAACAGAAAGCTTTTGAAGTGGTCAAAAATGACCCTGTGGTCGAAAAGGTCGATGTTCAATATGAACTGGAGCGCAAGATTATTGAGATGCTACTGCTCTACGGAAACCAGAAGCAAGAGTTTGAGGACTTGGTGTTGAAAGAGAACGAAGAAGGAGAGCTGGTTCTAGAGCCTGAAATTATAGAGGCCAAAGTGTATGAAAAAGTCTATTTGGACCTTCAGGAAGATGAAATTGAACTTACCAACGAACAGTTTAGAGCCATTTACTACAAACTCATTGAAAGTTTGAATGAGAATGAGGATTTTGCAGTGAATACCTTTTTGTCTGAATTGGACCAAGATATCATTTCCGAAGTATCCTCCATTTTAATGGAAGAGGAACAGTACACCTTGCACGATTGGGAACGAAAGGACATCTATCCGAAAGAAAAACAAACCGGAGTGGCACAGCTCGTAGGTGAAACCATTTTGACCTTGCGATGCAACCTAATCAAAAACCGGATTCAAAAACTGCAGGAGCATACTGAGGGCAACAATGGGGACAATAGTGAGGTTTTAGAGGAAATCATGAACTACCTGCAATTGAACAAGTTGTTGAACGCCAAATTGAATAGGGTGTTGTCCTAAACAGAAAATCCTGGACAAATGCCCAGGATTTACCAGCTTTAGTTTGTTTGGGTTGGTTATTTAATAAAGTTCTAAAGCTTTAGCTTGTTGCAGTAGATCCACCAAGTTGTCCACATTTAACTTTTTCATTAAACGGGCCTTGTAGGTGCTTACTGTTTTTTCATTTAGATTGAGCCCTTCGGCTACCTCTTTGTTACGTTTTCCACTGGCCAAAAGTTTTAATACTTCCACCTCTCTGGAGGATAGCTTTCTAAAGAACCTACGTGGTTTTTGTGTGCCTTCATCAAAAGCAAGGCGTTGGGCCAATTCATTGGTGATGAACATGTTGCCTTCGCTTACTTTTTTCACTGCAGAGATGATGTAATCCAAATCGGCTGTTTTTGACAGGTAGCCAAATGCTCCGGCACGTATGGTGCTAAGAGCATATACATCTTCTGATTGTCCACTGTACATCAGTGTCTTAATGTCAGGGAACTCCAACTTCATTTTCCTCAAGGTGGCAATTCCGTTAATTTCAGGAATGTCCATTTCCAACATCACCACATCTGGGGTAACCTTGGCGAGGGCCTCAAATAATTCAGATGTTGTAGAAACATCGGCAATGATTTCAATATCTTGGCTGGATTCAAGCACTTGTTTGATGCCAAGCCTAACAATCGGGTGATTGTCGGCAATCAATACTTTTATCATTCGGTTTGAGTTTAGTCCAATTATTTGGTTAGTTAGTGACTTATTTACCTACACGGTATGGCAGGCAAGATAACAATTTGATGACGTAAAACTGTAATTTTTTTCTTAAAACCATAGAATTTCTATGGTTTTTTTCGTCTTAAATTGGGTTTTCTTGGTCAAAAGGTCACTTTAATTGTTCTGGAATCTCACAAATAGGTATGGGAATCATCTTGTGCTTGTTAGCCGTATTGAATCTTTTATAAATGGAGAAAACTTCATTTTCCCTACCAGAGAAATCTGCTGCAATTTTTCCTTGGTCATCCATTTTCATGGCCCACTCCAATTCTGGATAAGAGGCCCCAATTTGATCTTCGTCGGTACGGCTATCTCCCCATAGGCCATCCGTGGGAGCGGCATCCATAATATCTTGGTTTACTCCAAGTACCCGCCCCAACTCATAGACCTCTGTTTTTAAGAGGTCGGCAATTGGGCTCAGGTCAACCCCACCATCACCGTATTTGGTATAGAAGCCAACACCAAAATCCTCAACTTTGTTACCTGTTCCGGCCACAAGGTATCCTTCTAAAGCAGCAAAGTAGTATAAGGTCGTCATGCGTAAGCGTGCACGCGTGTTGGCAAGGGACATAAACCTTTCCTCTTCGTTTTCCACCTTTGGGAAGGCAGCTACCAGACTGTCAAAGACAGGGGTCAGGTTTACAGGTTGACGGGATACATTGGAAAAATTTTCCATGAGCCAGTCAATATGCCGATCTGCACGGGTCACCTGATTTTCACCTTGGTGAATAGGCATCTCCAAACACAAAAGGTCAAGCCCGGTTTTGGCGCATAGGGTAGAGGTCACAGCTGAGTCTATTCCACCAGAAACACCAATTACAAAACCCTTGCATTTGGCATTAGTGGCATATTCCCTGAGCCAATTTACTATATGGTCTATTACCTTTTCTGTTTGCATATCGTACTAATTAGATTCAATAAATTACCTTTGTGCCCTGTAAATTTAAACCCTGCTACCTTAAAAATGAAGTGCTTGCCAAAATACTTTCTTTTTTGCCTTTTGTGTTGCTCCCTTTTTTTTACAGTTGGATGCAAGGAAACCGATAAAGAGGAAGCGGAAATTGCCAAAGTTCAGGTTGATCTTGAGGTTTTTCGGTTTGATCGTGAGTTTGCCGAAGCAAGCCCCGAAGATATTTCAAGGTTAAAATCCAAGTACCCTTACCTGTTCCCAGGTCAATTCTCGGATAGTTTGTGGATTGCCAAGTTGACCGATACCCTTCAGGTTGAATTGTCTGAAGAAGTGAATAAGGTATTTGGAGATTTTGAGCAAGAATCTGAAGCATTGCAATCGCTTTTCAAACATATTACGTATTATTTCCCCAATGTTAGGGTGCCTAAAGTAGTGACCCTTACTTCAGATGTACGCTACAATGATCGCATTATTCTTACCGATACACTTTTGTTGGTAGGATTGGACAATTATTTGGGACAGGACCATCATTTTTATGAAGGCATCCAACGCTACATTTCGGCAGGATTGGATAAACAGTACTTGGCCTCGGATGTAGCCAGTGCCTTTGCCAAGAAAGTGCTCAACTATCCCAGAAATAGAAGCTTTCTTTCGAGAATGGTGTATTATGGCAAGGAACTATATCTAAAGGATAGATTGCTTCCGACCAATACGGATGCACAAAAAATTGGATATACCCAAGACCAAATGGATTGGGCCACGGCCAATGAAGAACAGATGTGGCGGTATTTTGTAGAGCGCGAACTGCTCTATAGTACCGACTCCCAATTGGATAGAAAGTTTTTGGACCCGGCACCCTTTTCCAAATTTGGTCTAGAGCTGGACAATGAATCTCCAGGGCGATTGGGTCGCTACATGGGATGGCAGATTGTGAGGGCCTTTATGGAAAACAATTCTGTTGGTCTCCAACAACTTTTGGATATGCCGGCCGACGAACTATTGAAAAAATCAAATTACAAACCCAGAAAATAAATGGCAGTAGAACATACTTCGGAAATAAAATTAACGGTAGGATTGGATGAGAACAGGGTTCCCGAAGAGCTCAGATGGTCGGCACAGGATGGCGGTATAGAAAATGAGGAGGCCAAAGCCATGATGTTGTCCGTTTGGGACAGTAAGAACAAAGAGTCCTTAAAGATTGATCTTTGGACCAAGGATATGCCAGTGGATGAAATGAAGCTGTTTTTCCATCAAACCTTGATGACCATGGCGGATACCTTCATGAAAGCTACCCAAGATGAAAAAATGACGGCGACTATGAAGGACTTTTGTGATTATTTCGCCGAGAAAATGGAGCTGAAATAAGCACTATTCATCCAAAGGTTGATCATATCGGTTAAATTTTGCTTTTTCTTCTCCCAAAAGGTCAAGATGACGTTCCACCTTATCTTTTGTAGGTTTTTGTAGAAAAAGATAGAAAATCAAAAAGGCGGCAATAATCAAGTGGGCAAGGTTTTGGGTATTTTGGAAAATCACGATGCTGAACAAGGCAGGACCTTCCAGAAAAGCATATTTGATGATACTGGCAGTTTGAAACCGAGCCAGTTTTTGGCGTAGACCAAGGTCTTTTGGAATGCTGCCGATCATTTTCTTGAAAATAAAACCTCCCAGAAAAATACCGGTGATGGCTATGAGGGGAATGATAGCCAAAAACACATCTCCCGAATCTGAAAAATCCAAATGGGGATTTTGCACCTGGGTGTAAAAGAAGATGCCCAAAACTACTGGGCCGGCCATGATACCCATGTGCAAAAAGGATAAGGTTTTGATAAAGCTATTGGGGGTGATATAGGCGGCGGTGTTTTTCATAACTTGGTTTGTTGTATAAAGAAACACAAAATACCGACAAATGTGAAGACCTGCAATTTTTCAGGTGCATTGGAATCTAAACTATGAAAAGCGAAATGCCAAGACTTTTGTTAGTCTACAATGCCGATTCAGGCACCCGAAATGCCATTTTGGACAGCATACACAAGGTGTTCAGTCCGTCTACCTATGAGTGCAACCTCTGCGACATCACCTATGGCTTGGTTTCAGAGAATAGGGTCTGGAAAAAATTCCGAAAGGAGAGGGGTGGGCAACTGGAGTTTTTGCACAGGGATGAGTTCAAAAAGCTATATGCCAGTAAGTTTGGGGCCAAATTCACATTTCCCATTGTCTTATTGGAAAGCCATACGGATTTGGAAGTGTTTATTGCCACGGATGAACTGTACCAGCTTCAAACGGCCAGTGAGTTGGTCGCCTTGGTGGAGCAACGCATAAAAAACGCCCCTTTAAAGGGGCGTGGTTAAGTGGTCTTTTGAATTATCCTATGGTTTCAAGCACCATGGGAACTTCCATTAATAGCACTCTACTGTCCGTTAGGGCGGTAAGGTCAAAGGAATCGGTTTCCCATAGACCATAGCCATCCCGTTTTTCCAACTGCTGTCCATTGATTTCTACTTCACCTTCCAAAACAAAGACATACACACCGTTGCCTTTCTTTTTTAAGGTATAGGTGTCCGAGGTATTGGTTTCAAATTTGCCCAAATGGAACCAAGCGTCTTGGTGTGCCCAAACGCCATCATCTTCTGGGTTGGGTGAAAGCACTTGATAGAAAGCATTTTCCTTGGCAATATCCCGAATGGAAATTTGGTCATATCGGGGCTCTACATTCCGCTGGTTGGGAAACACCCAAATTTGAAGAAACTTCACGTCCCTGTCCTCATTCTTATTGTATTCGCTATGGAAGATACCGGTCCCGGCACTCATTATCTGGACATCACCCTCTTTTATGGTAGTGGTGTTCCCCATACTGTCCTTGTGTTCCAAGTCGCCTTCCAAGGGAATGGAAATGATTTCCATATTGTCATGGGGGTGGGTGCCGAAACCCTTTCCAGGCGCAACCTGATCATCGTTCAAAACGCGGAGTACCCCAAAATGCATCCGCTCTGGATTTTGGTAACTTGCAAAACTGAATGTATGGTGACTGTTTAGCCAGCCGTGGTCGGCGTGGCCTCTTGTGCCTGCTTTGTGTAATACGGTTTTCATATCATCTTGTTTTTGTTCCTGACAAAGGTCCCAAGAAATTAAGGTTTGGGGAATATGGGAATACGGGGAAGGCGTATTAAAATCCGACATTAGGCGGTCGGTTTGAATTTACTGGGCGAAACTCCCGTGCAGGTTTTAAAGAACGAACTGAAATTGCCCGGTTCGGAAAATCCCAGTTCATAGGCAATTTCCTTGTTGGAAAGGGAGGAGAAATACAGCATTCGTTTGGCTTCGGTCGTCAACCTGCTTTGAAGATGCTCTTTAGCCGTTTTGCCCGTGAGGGATTTAACCACCCGGTTGAGGTGGTCTGGGGTAATGTTCAAAGCATCGGCATACATGGAGGTATGGTGCCATTCCTTGAATTTTTGATTGACCAACTGCTTAAAACTTCGCAACAAGGTCCCACCAGATTCAAGGGTCTGGGTGTCCAACTGGTTTAGGGAGCATAAGTTATGGCATGAAATCAATAGTAATTTGAGCAGGGCGCCAATGGCTTCAAACCGGTAGGATCGGTTGCTTTCAAAATAGGAGAGCATTTCCATGGCAAAGCTGTCCAATTTTTCCATGGCCTGATCATCAATCTGCAGTGGAGGGGCGTTTCCAAACTCATGAAACAGGTTGATATCCTCAATAAAATCTACTAGAATGTGGTTCAATGCCAGGAAGTCTTCAGAAAAAACAATGGAAAAGCCTATGGATGGACTCTCTTCGGACAATTGGTGCACTTGCCCAGGGCTAATAAAGTAAACCTGATTTTTGGATAGTGTATGGGTCTTAAAGTCGACAATGTGATTGCCCGTGGCCTGCTTTACCACCAGAATGGTATAGAAATCATGCCGGTGTGGCGCATCGGATTTACCCTTTCGTTTGGAATAAATATCCTCCATTTTGGAGATGCCAAAGCTCAAAGTGCTATCGGATTGATTTACTTGACGGTACGTTTTTACAGTATCCATGAAACCCTGATATGGAGTGAAAATACTGCTTTTGGGAAAATTGAGGTCAATTCCTTGGAGCCAACTTATTGGTTTTTGAAAAAATCCTGATTGATTTCATCAATAAACACCAACAGTTCTTCACGTCCCATTCGACTGGAAGATGATGTGGTAAAATGTGGAGGGACTTCTTCCCATGCGCTATCCAGTAGCTTTTGAAGATAGGCATTGGCCTGTTTCTCTATCACATTGGGTTTGAGCTTGTCCGCTTTGGTGAAAATTATGGCAAAGGGAACCTGGTTGGTTCCAAGCCATTCCATAAACTCAAGGTCAATGGGTTGGGGGTCATGCCGAATGTCTACTAAAACAAAACCGCATACCAGTTGCTTTCTTTTCTGAAAATATTCGGTGATGTATTTTTGAAAGGTCTTTTTGTCCTTTTTGGAGACCCGTGCATAGCCATATCCGGGCAAATCCACCAAAAACCAATTACTATTGATTTTAAAGTGGTTGATAAGTTGGGTTTTTCCAGGTTTTCCGGAAGTTTTGGCCAAACCTTTGCGGTCTACCAACATGTTGATCAAGGATGATTTTCCAACATTGGAGCGTCCAATAAAGGCATATTCGGGCAACGGTTCATTGGGGCACTTGGCCACACTGGAGTTGCTCATGATAAATTCCGCAGAAGTAATTTTCATGCTTAGAAGTTACGCTTTTTCAACCAAGCCTCAAGAATGCGGTTAAAGTCCTCGGGATGTTCCATCATGGGGGCATGCCCACATTTTTCAATCCAAAACAGGTCGGAGTCGGGTAGTAGCTCATGGAATTCCTTGGCTACGTTGGGAGGGGTTACCGTATCGTTTTCACCCCAGATAATACAGGTGGGTGTGTCCATATGGGGAAGGTCCTTGGACATGTTGTGCCGAATGGCGCTTTTGGCAATGGCAAGGGTCTTTACCAATTTCATGCGGTCGTTCACCGTGGCAAACACTTCGTCCACAATTTCCTTGGTGGCTACTTCAGGGTCATAAAAGACATCCTGGGCCTTCTTTTTTATGAACTCGTAATCGCCACGTTTTGGGTAACCATCGCCCATGGCACTCTCATAGAGACCGGAACTACCAGTGATAACCAACGCCTTGACCATTTCAGGGTACATTTTGGTGTGCAATAATCCAATATGTCCCCCAAGGGAATTTCCCAATAAAATTACATCCTTAAGCTTTTTGAACTCGATAAACTCCTCCAAAAACTTGGCAAAGTTCTTTACCGTGGTTTTAAGCAGGGGCATTTCATAAATGGGAAGTTCGGGAATCAATACCTGATAGCCCTTTGACGGAAAATAGTCAGATACACCTTGGAAGTTGCTCAACCCCCCCATGAGACCATGTAGGATGATCATAGGGGTGCCTTCACCCATTTCTATGTATCGGTATTTGCCATCCTTGATTATATGCTCTTCCATCAATAGTCAGTTGGTCGAGGGGCAAATATAGGCATTTCATATAACACAAAATCCAGGTTATGTTATCTCTAAATCATGTTTTTTTAATTCAAGCACTAGCTGAAGACCTAAGGTGCATTTTTATTGGGAGTGCATTTGGGTGCAAATTGTGGGCTTTTAATCGAAAAGTGGGGAATTTATTAACAAAAGTGTCTTTAAGTGGAGAAATGTGGAAATAAAATCAATATATTTGAGTTGTATTAAGTAACCAATTGATTTCTAGTGACCCATATCATCGGACAACATGATTGTAAAGCAGATTCAAAAGGAAGGGTTTTACTGCCTATTTCCTTGAAGAATCAGCTATTGCCTGTTTTGAAGGATGGGTTTGTCATTAAGCGATCTGTTTTTCAGCAATGTTTGGAATTATATCCCAAGCAGGAATTTGATGTTTTGATGCAGAAAGTCATGAAGAAGAGCAAGATCAACCGTAAGTATGATGCCTTCGTGAGGAACTTCGTGGCGGGTATGAAAGAAGTGGCAATTGATGGGGATTCGGGAAGGTTGCAGATACCCAAAAATTTGGTGGACTACGCCGGAATTGAAAAAGAAGTTGTGCTCAATGCGGTTTTCGATAAGATAGAGATTTGGGATAAGGACAAGTATGAAAAAGTCTTGGCCGAAGGTGAGAAGGATTATGCCGATCTAGCGGAAGAGATCTTTGCAGACGATGAGTAGTCCGTACCATAATCCGGTGCTGTTGCACGAGTCGGTGGACGGATTGAACATAAAGCATGATGGAGTGTATGTGGATGTCACCTTTGGTGGCGGAGGACACTCCAAGGAAATATTGAAAAGACTGGGAGAGGAAGGGAAGTTGTTTGCATTTGATCAAGATGAGGATGCCCTGCAGAATGCCATTGATGATGAAAGGTTTCAATTGATCAATCAGAACTTTCGGTACCTCAAGCAGTTTTTAAAGTTCTATGGCATTCGGAAAGTTGATGGAATCTTGGCAGACTTCGGGGTTTCCTCCCATCAGTTTGATGAGGCTGAACGTGGTTTCTCCATTCGTTTCAATGCAGATTTGGATATGCGGATGAACCGGAACAGCGAGTTGTCGGCATACGAGGTGGTCAATACCTATTCCCCTGAAGATTTAGCATCGGTACTGTTTCAATATGGCGAATTGCGAAATGCAAAGGCCATTGCAAAAACTATTGAGGCATCCCGGTCTGTTGCGCCGATAAAGACCACGGATGAATTAAAAGGTGTCTTGAGTCGGTTTCTGCCCAAGATGAAAGAAAATAAAATCCTGGCCCAAATTTATCAGGCCATCCGGATTGAGGTCAACCAAGAAATAGAGGTGCTCAAGGAGTTTTTGTTGCAAGTGCCCGATGTGTTGGATAAAGGAGGAAGGTTGAGTATGATCAGTTATCACTCCTTGGAAGATAGATTGGTGAAACGCTTCATCAGAGCGGGAAAGTTTGAAGGAGAACCTGAAAAGGATTTTTATGGGAATATAGAGGTTCCCTTAAAAAAAGTGGGAGGACTCATTGTGCCATCAGCAGAAGAAATAGCAAGGAACAATAGGGCGAGAAGTGCAAAACTCCGCATAGCGGAAAGAATATAGGGGACACGATGAGAAAAGGTTTGTTGGACATATTAAAAGGAAAGTTCTTGGTAAGCGGTGATGCTCCCAAGAACTGGTTGTTTTTACTGTTTGCATCTTTTCTGGCTGCCTTGATGATTTCAAGTAGCCATAATGCTGATAAAAAGGTACTGGAAATAGCTGCTTTGAACGAAGAAGTGCGAAAGCTTCGGAGTGA
The DNA here is from genome assembly GCF_965248585.1 of Flagellimonas alvinocaridis. Lineage (NCBI taxonomy): Bacteria > Pseudomonadati > Bacteroidota > Flavobacteriia > Flavobacteriales > Flavobacteriaceae > Flagellimonas > Flagellimonas alvinocaridis. Next base: position 2,851,189 of record NZ_OZ252111.1, on the reverse strand, counting down.
ATTTGTGGAAGGCCGCTCCCACGTACAACAATTAAAATTGGAGTCCACTTTAAGAAAAACCGTGGCGGAAAAAGGGCTTGTGCCCTCCGAGAACCCACCGAGAAAGATTAAAGTTAAATCAACAGAATAAGACCAGTGGCCATTACTGAAAAAAATATCATGAACAGATTGTACCTCGTTGCCGGGGGACTTTGTGTATTGGCCATTGCCGTGGTGGTGAAGTTGGTAGATATCCAAATGGTGAAAGGGGAGGAGTATAAAGAACTTGCTTTGAGCAAGACTGAAAAAATGTTCACCATAGAACCCAACCGAGGAAATCTATATTCAGAAGATGGGAGTCTGTTGGCGGCATCTGTGCCTAAATATGAGATTCGGTTTGATGCCAAAACAGTTTCTGAAGAGAATTTTCAGAACAATGTGGCTGCACTCTCCGACTCATTGGGAAAATTGTTCGATAGGCCATCTTCCTACTATAGGCAATTGTTCAGGAAGGCAAGGGCCAACGGCAACCGTTATAAATTGGTGGCCCGCAATGTAGATTATCTGGATTATGTACGCATAAAACAATTCCCTTTGTTCAAATTGGGGCCATACAAAGGTGGATTTGTGGAGACGCATCGAGTTGTTCGGGAGTATCCTTTGGGTAAAATGGCGGCCAGAAGTATTGGCTATGAAAGGGTGGATGAAAATGGATACTATACCCGTGTGGGACTGGATGGTGCTTTTGGAGAGCCGTATTTGAGAGGAAAAGAAGGCAAGCGTTTGAAACAAAAAATTGCCAAGGGTCAATGGAAACCCGTTGGTTTGGACAATATAGTGGAGCCTCAAGATGGATTGGATGTAGTTTCTACGATTGATATCAACATTCAGGATATTGCCCACCATGAACTTTTGGCCCAGTTGGAAAAATATAAAGCAGATCACGGTTGTGTGGTGGTTATGGAAACCAAAACGGGAGAAGTTAAGGCCATTTCAAACCTTGGTCGCACTTCCGAAGGGAAATATTACGAAAAACTAAATTATGCCATTGGAGAGTCCCATGAACCGGGCTCTACTTTTAAATTGATGTCCTTGGTGGCAGCTTTGGAGGACAAGGTCATAGATACCAGTACGGTAATCGATACGGAAAAAGGAAGGTATCGTATTTATGATGGGGTGGTAAGGGATTCCAAATGGGGAGGTTATGGTAAGATATCTACCGCCAAAGCCTTTGCTGTTTCATCAAACACCGCATTTGCCAAAATCATCAATGAAAATTACAAAGAGCAGCCCGAAAAGTTCGTGAACCGCCTAATGAATATGGGACTTCATAAAAAATTGGGAGTTCCCATCAAAGGGGAAGGTGCGCCAGTAATTAGATACCCTGGGGATAAAGGGTGGTCTGGAATTTCTTTGGGATGGATGTCCTACGGATATGAAGTATCCTTAACTCCTTTACAGACCTTGGCCTTTTATAATGCCATTGCAAATGACGGCGAAATGGTAAAACCAAGACTGATCAAGGAAGTAAGGGAAGGGAGCAAGGTGATCAAGAAGTTTGATAGACAAGTGTTGAATCCATCCATCTGTTCCGAAGAGACCGTGGTGAAAATGCAACAACTCATGAAGGATGTAGTCGAGAAAGATTATGGGACAGGGCATAAACTGTACTCCAAAAACTTTTCCATGGCAGGAAAGACGGGAACCTGTCAGAAAAACTATGAAGCCAAAGATCCAGATAAACTGGCCTATATCTCAACGTTTGCAGGGTATTTTCCGGCAGAAAATCCAAAATATTCCTGTATTGTGATCATTCACGAGCCCGATAAGAGTGTTGGGTATTATGGTGCAGATGTGTCAGGACCAGTGTTTAAGTCGATGGCACAAAAAATACATGCAATTTCTCCATTGGTAGATGAGGTGGATGAGAATATCCCAGATCATAAAATACTGGATGAAAAATACCAACAGTATTACGCCCAAGCACAAAAAAAATACAGCACCATACCCAATGTGAAGGGAATGAGTGGGATGGACGCAGTTTCCTTATTGGAAAATTTGGGACTGGAAGTGGAGGTGCATGGCAATGGAAAGGTAAAAGGGCAATCCATTGAGCAAGGAACAGATATCAAGCAAGTTAAAAAAATAGTACTCGAACTCTCATGAAGTTGTTGAAGGACATATTGTACGGGGTAAGCCTTTCAGCGGTAAGTGGCGACACCAACGTATTGGTGAACCAAATCCATTTTGACTCTAGGAAGGTAGAAATGGATGATGTCTTTGTGGCGGTTAGGGGAACCATTACAGATGGCCATGAGTATATCCAGAAAGCAGTTGATTCAGGAGCAAAAGCCATCGTGTGCGAGGAGCTTCCAGAGTTATTGATCAATGGGGTCACTTATAGTAAGGTGTCTGATTGCAACAGCGCATTGGCTATCATGGCTGCCAATTTTTTTGATAACCCTTCCAAGAACCTTAAGCTGGTCGGGGTAACGGGAACCAATGGAAAGACCACGGTGAGTACATTATTGTACAATCTGTTCAAGAAGGCAGGATATAAGGTCGGACTTATTTCCACGATCAAGGTTATGGTGGATGATACCGAGCATGCTACAAGCCACACTACACCAGATGTGATTACCATTAATAAGTATCTATCCCAAATGAATAGTATTGGTGTGGAGTTTTGTTTTATGGAAGTCAGCTCTCATGGTATCCATCAAAAAAGAGCTGAAGGACTCCATTTTGCAGGGGCCATTTTCACCAATCTTTCACATGATCATTTGGATTACCATAAAACCTTTGCGGAATATCGGGATACCAAGAAAAAATTGTTCGATGGCCTTCCAAAGAGTGCCTTCGCATTGGTGAATATTGATGATAAGAATGGATTGGTCATGTTGCAGAATACCAAGGCCAAAAAATATACCTACGCCTTAAAATCCTATGCAGATTATAGGGCCCAGATTTTGGAAAAACAATTCAATGGGCAGTTGTTAAAACTGGAAGACAATGAACTGTGGTCCAAATTAATAGGGGATTTCAATGCCTATAACCTGTTGGCCATTTATGCCACTGCGGATATTTTGGGCTTGGAAAGAATAGAAACCTTGCGCTTGATGAGCGAGTTGGAAAATGTGGATGGAAGGTTTCAATACTACATATCAAAAAATAAAATAACGGCAATTGTTGATTATGCCCATACTCCGGACGCACTAAAAAATGTGTTGGTTACGATCAATGCATTGAGGACTGGAAATGAAAACGTCATCACCGTAGTGGGGTGTGGTGGTGACCGTGATAAGTCTAAGCGTCCGGTTATGGGTCATATCGCATCCGAAATGAGCAATCAGGCCATTTTTACCTCGGACAATCCGAGAACGGAATCCCCAGAGGCCATCATTGCTGATATGGAAGCTGGGGTTGAGGCCCAGAACACCAAAAAAATATTGTCCATCGAAAACCGGAGACAGGCCATAAGAACGGCTTGCAAGCTTGCGGTGGCCAACGATATAATCCTTGTGGCCGGAAAAGGACACGAAACCTATCAGGAGACCAATGGTGTCCGGGTAGATTTTGATGATTTTAAAGAAGTTAAAGAGGCTTTGGATAGCCAAAATTAATTTGTAGTCCATGCTATATTATTTGTTCGAATACTTAGAGAAACAATACCAACTGCCAGGAGCAGGACTTTTTCAGTTCTACACTTTTCGTGCGGCCATGTCGGTCTTGCTCTCTCTTTTGATAGCAATGGTCTATGGAAAACGCATTATTCTGTTTCTTCAAAAACAACAAATTGGGGAGACCGTCCGTGATTTAGGATTGGAAGGCCAGAAGCAAAAGGCCGGAACACCAACCATGGGAGGGGTTATCATCATAATTTCAACCCTGCTTCCTGTGTTGCTGTTTGCCGATATCAAGAACATCTATATCATCCTATTGATTGTTACCACCGTTTGGATGGGCATTATTGGCTTTGTGGATGATTACATCAAAATATTCAAAAAAGACAAGAAGGGACTTAAGGGAAGATTCAAGGTCATAGGCCAAGTGGTGTTGGGATTGATTGTAGGTACGGTCCTTTATTTTCATCCCGGAGTGACCATTAAAGAAAAGGATACTACCCGAATCAATGAGAATTTTAGAGTAGAAAAGGTGTTTGGTGAAGAAACCAAGGCGGTCCGTACCAATGTCCCCTTTTTCAAGGATAACGAATTGGATTATGCGGATTTGATTACATGGGCGGGTGAAGGTATGGAACAATATGCCTGGATCATATTTATTCCAGTTGTGATTCTTATCGTTACGGCAGTGTCCAATGGAGCCAACCTAACTGATGGAATAGACGGGTTGGCGGCAGGGTCTTCGGCCATTATTGTGTTGACCCTAGGGATTTTTGCCTGGGTTTCGGGCAATGTGCAATTCTCCAATTACTTGGATATTTTCTATTTACCAAGGGCAGGGGAGTTGGTCGTGTTCATCGCGGCATTCGTAGGGGCCTTGGTAGGATTTCTATGGTACAATGCCTATCCGGCACAAGTATTTATGGGAGATACGGGAAGTCTCACGATTGGTGGGGTCATTGCCGTGATTGCTATCATCGTTAGAAAGGAACTATTGATTCCCATTTTGTGTGGAATCTTCTTTGCCGAATCCCTGTCGGTCATGTTGCAGGTGGGGTATTTCAAACATACGAAGCGAAAATACGGTGAGGGAAAACGCATATTTCTGATGGCGCCCTTGCACCATCACTATCAGAAAAAAATGTATCACGAGAGCAAAATAGTGACCCGGTTTTGGATCATTGGAATTTTGCTCGCTATAGTGACCATTGTCACCTTAAAGATTCGATAAATGGCTCGCTTGGTGATATTGGGAGGAGGAGAAAGTGGTGTGGGAACCGCCATTTTGGGAAAACAAAAAGGATTTGAAGTCTTTGTTTCGGATAAAGGCGAAATAAAGGAAAACTATAAAAAAGTTCTTGAACATTTTGAGATTGAATGGGAGTCGGGCCAGCATACCGAAGCCAAAATCCTGAATGCCGATATGGTCATGAAAAGCCCTGGGATTCCGGACAAGGTGCCCTTGGTGAAACAATTGGTGGCAAAAGGGATTCCGGTGATTTCGGAGATTGAATTCGCTTCGAAATATACGGATGCGACATTGATTGGCATTACGGGAAGCAATGGAAAGACCACTACCACCATGATGACCTACCATCTGTTGAAAGAAGGAGGATTGAACGTGGGTATGGCCGGAAATATTGGCGATAGCTATACCAAAATGGTGGCGGAAAAGAATTATGGCCAGTATGTGTTGGAAATCAGCAGTTTTCAACTGGATGGAATCGTGGACTTTAAACCCCACATTGCCGTGATCACCAATATTACCCCCGACCACTTGGACCGATATGACTATCAATTTGAAAATTATATCGCCTCCAAGTTCCGCATCGCCATGAATCAGGATGAAAAAGATTACCTGATTTATGATGCAGATGATGAAGTGATTGGGGATTGGCTCAAAAAGAACCCCGTTCGATCCAAATTGGTTCCATTTTCCTTAAAAAGGAAAGTAGAGGAAGGAGCTTGGTTGGAAGAGAATACGATACATATAAAATTAGAACATAAAACCTTGGAGATGAGTACAGATATTTTGGCCTTGGAAGGGCAACACAATGTAAAGAACACCATGGCCGCCAGTATGGCCGCCCTATTGGTGAAAGTGAGGAAGGAGACTATACGTCAGAGTATCCAGTCGTTCCAAGGGGTGCCCCACCGATTGGAGAAGGTGCTGAAAATCAACCACGTGGAGTATATCAACGACTCCAAGGCCACCAATGTAAACGCCACCTACTATGCCCTTGACGGCATAAAGCGGCCCATTGTTTGGATCGTAGGTGGAGTGGACAAGGGCAACGACTATTCTGAACTGATGCCGTTGGTCCGGGAAAAAGTGAAGGCCATTGTCTGTTTGGGAATGGATAACTCCAAGTTGAAGTCAGCTTTTGGCAATGTTATCGATCTTATGGTAGAGACCTATTCCATGGAAGAGGCCGTAAAGGTGGCCTATAAGATTGCCGAGCGCGGAGATGCCGTGTTACTGTCTCCGGCCTGTGCCAGTTTTGATCTGTTTGAAAACTATGAAGATCGAGGAAATCAATTCAAGGAAACTGTAAAAAACCTGTAAACCGTGAAAACCGTGTTCAAAAATTTGAAAGGAGATAAAGCCATTTGGGGTGTAGTGGCCCTGTTGGCCCTTTTCTCATTTTTGCCGGTTTATAGTGCCAGTACCAATTTGGTATATGTAAATGGCGATGGAACCACCTTTGGTCACTTGGTAAAGCATGCCGTGTTGTTGTTTTTGGGATTTGGTATTATTTATGGAGTGCATCGCGTGCCAACACACTATTTCAAAGGACTTTCCATTATCGCCATGCCTATTGTATTGATTCTGTTGGGCTACACGCTTACAGTGGAGACTGAAATTGGAGGGGTAACTGCAAATCGCTGGATTAAGATACCGTTCGTTGGGGTCAATTTCCAGACATCGACCTTGGCGTCGGTGGTGCTTATGATTTGGATTGCGAGATACTTAACTAAGATTAAGGACACCAAAATAACTTTTAAGGAAAGTATTCTACCCTTGTGGTTGCCCACAGCCTTGGTGGTATTGTTGATACTGCCCGAAAACTTTTCAACCGCGGCCATCATCTGTTTTTTGGTGCTGGTGCTGTGTTTTTTGGGCGGATATCCCCTAAAATATTTGTTTGCCATGGTAGGGGCAGGGATTGTACTGGCAGGAATGTTCCTTTTTGTACTGTTCAAAGCCCCAGAAGCGTTGCCTCAACGGGCAGGCACATGGAAATCCCGGATTGAGACTTTCATCCATCCTGAAAAGGCAGATAAAGATGATTTGCATCAGTTGACCTTGGCCCAGATTGCCATTGCAGAAGGCGGTGTAGTGGGCAAAGGCGCAGGGAAAAGCGTCATGAAGAACATGTTGTCTCAAAGTACTTCGGATTTCATTTTTGCCATCATTATTGAAGAATATGGACTGTTGGGAGGTGGAGCTTTGTTGTTTTTCTATTTGCTGCTATTGTTCAGGATAGTGGTGGTGGCCCATTCGGCCAAGACGGTGTTTTCAAAATTATTGGTGATTGGCGTTGGATTGCCCATTGTTTTTCAGGCCTTTATCAATATGGCCGTTGTGGTACAGTTGTTTCCAGTAACAGGTCAGCCGTTACCACTGATCAGCATGGGGGGTACTTCCATTTGGATGACCTGTATGGCGATCGGTATAGTGTTGAGCGCAAGCAACAAGAAAGAGAATTTAGAGGAGCAATCCTATGATATAGATGAGACCAATCCTTTAGAAGTATTGAGTGGACAGATATAGGTTTATACTTTCTGGAGGAGGAACGGGCGGCCACATTTATCCGGCCATAGCCATAGCCAATGAGCTAAAAAAAAGGCATCCCAATGCGGAATTTTTGTTCGTGGGTGCCAAGGATAAAATGGAAATGGAAAAAGTGCCGCAGGCCGGATACGAAATTAAAGGCTTGTGGATTAGTGGAATACAGAGGAAACTGACATTGAAGAATCTCATGTTTCCCTTTAAACTGATAAGTAGTTTGTTGACAGCACGCAAAATAGTGAAGCAATTTAAACCCCATGTGGCCATAGGTACTGGGGGGTTTGCGAGCGGACCATTGTTAAGAATGGCTGAAAGCTCAGGTGTTCCCTGTGTGTTGCAAGAACAGAATTCCTTCGCGGGGATCACCAACAAACTATTGGCTGGGAAGGCCAAAAAAATATGCGTGGCCTATGACGGTATGGAGCGGTTTTTTCCAAAGGAAAAGATTGTGAAGACCGGGAACCCCATCCGAATGGATTTGGTGGATTTAAAATCAACCAAAGATGAAGCTGGTACTTTCTTTGGATTGGACGCCCCGAAAAAAACGGTTTTGGTGCTGGGGGGCAGTTTAGGTGCGCGTCGCATCAATCAATTGATTGAAAAAGAACTCGGTTTCTTTGAAAAAAGAGGGTTGCAAGTGCTGTGGCAATGTGGGAAACTGTACTATGAGGAGTATAAAAAATACGATTCGGATACGGTGAAGGTGTTGGCTTTTGTCAATCGGATGGATTTGGCCTACACCATGGGAGATGTTATCATTTCCCGGGCGGGTGCCGGTTCAGTATCAGAGCTGTGCTTGGTAGGAAAACCGGTGGTCTTTATTCCATCGCCCAATGTGGCTGAGGACCATCAGACCCAAAATGCAAAGGCGTTGGCGGCAAAAGATGCGGCCATCATGCTCAAAGAGGATGAACTGGATAGCACATTTGAAAACGCATTCTCGGGTCTGTTGGATTCAGAAGAAATGCAGCTAAAACTGGGGATCAATATTAAAAAATTGGCCATGCCAAAGGCTACGGAAAATATTGTTGATGAAATTGAAAAGTTGTTGAAGAAGTGAGATTGCAATTGAAAGAACAAATAAATAAAGTATGTCACCTCGAGCGGAGTCGAGAGGTAATTGCTGTTCTCTACTGCGCTCGAACTGACAAATTTGAAAAATGAATGTAAAGGATATCCATAGCGTCTATTTTATCGGAATCGGAGGTATAGGTATGTCCGCCTTGGCCCGATATTTCCACTTTATTGGAAAGGATGTGGCCGGATACGATCGTACATCCACCCCTATTACCGACGGATTGGTGGAAAAAGGTATTCCTGTGCATTTTGAGGACAACGTAGAGGTTATCCCTGAAAACTTCAAGCAAAAAGGGACTCTTGTGGTGTATACCCCTGCGGTGCCCAAAAGTCATTCGGAGCTGCAGTTTTACAAAAACAATGGCTTTGAGATTAAAAAGCGCTCCGAAGTATTGGGAATCATTACCAAGGATACTTTTTGCCTAGCGGTTGCAGGTACACACGGAAAGACCACCACATCCTGCATTTTAGCTCATTTACTAAGGGAATGTGGCTTGCCCTTTACGGCATTTTTGGGAGGTGTTTCTGAAGACTTTGGCAGCAATTTTGTGTTGGACGGAACCGAATATTCTGTGGTGGAAGCCGATGAATTTGACCGTTCCTTTTTGCAATTGTTCCCCAATGTGGCCTGTATAACTTCCATGGATGCCGATCATTTGGATATTTATGGGACCAAGGAACAGCTGGAAGATTCTTTTAGGACATTCGCAGGTCAAATTAAAACGGGTGGAAGGCTCTTTGTCCGTCAAGGACTTCCTATGGAAGGAATTACCTACGGAATTGAAGATGGGTCGGATTATTGTATAGAGAATATCAGGACAGAACAAGGTAGTTATTTATTCAACTTGTTGACGCCTTCTGAAGTTATTGAGAACGTAACATTCAATAAACCGGGAAGGCACAATCTGCTCAATGCTTTGGCTGCTTTTGCCATGGCGGCACAGACAGGTTGTTTGCCACAACAGTTGGCCAAGGCATTGGAAAGTTTTAAGGGAGTGCAACGAAGATTTTCCTATCAGATAAAAGAAAAAGACTTTGTTTTTATAGATGATTATGCGCACCATCCCACAGAAATCGATGCTGTTCACCAAGCGATACGGGAAATGCACCCAGAAGAAAAGGTAACGGCGATATTTCAGCCACATCTTTTCTCAAGGACCAAGGACTTTGTGGATGATTTTGCGGCGAGTCTTTCCCAATTTGATGAGATTTTGTTGTTGGATATCTACCCTGCTCGTGAAGAACCTCTTCCTGGGGTAACTTCTGCTTGGCTGTTGGAAAAGATTGCGAATCCGAATAAAAAATTGATTTCAAAATCAAATTTGATTCATGAAATAAAAAAAAGTAAAACAAGGATTTTGGTTACCATTGGAGCAGGAGATATAGGATTGGAAGTGCCCAAGATCAAAAAAGAATTGGCCTATGCGAGTTAATTGGAATTACATAAAATTGGCATTCCTGTCTGTATCGGTAGTGGCCCTTTATGGTTTTGCCGATGCGCGCAGCAAAAAAAGAACGGTCAGCGATATTTCTATTAAGTTTTTGGGCGACAATAACTTATACCTTACGGAAGACGCAGTTAATAAATTGTTAATACAAAATTACGGTCCTGTAAAAAATAGGCCTAAAGAACAATTAGTTTTGAATACCATAGAGGAGGTAATTCTATCTGACGATATGGTGAAAAACGCCCAAGTCTATCTTACTGTGAACGGAGAGCTTATCTCTAAGATTGTTCAGCGTAAACCGATTGGTAGAGTGGAGGGAATCTCCAAATTTTATTTGGATGATTTGGGGAAACGCATGCCGCTCTCAAAGCATCATTCAGCAAGGGTGCCCATAATCACTGGTGAGATTACGGGAAAGACCCTAGAGGATGCCTATGTGATATTGAACTATATCAACGAAGACGATTTTCTCCGGAAAAATGTCATCGGAATACATATTGAGTCCGAAGGAAAATACCAATTAAGGTTTCGTATGGAAAACTTTGTGGTGAACCTTGGGGGAGTGGACAATCTGAACGAGAAGTTTAAAAATTTCATGGCTTTTTATGCCAAGGCGACCAAGGACAATTCCTTGGAAAATTATGCAATAGTGAGTTTAGAATTCAGCAATCAAGTGGTTTGTACCAAAATTTAAGATATGGCACAGGGTAATTATTCAGTTGGTTTGGACATTGGAACTACCAAGATCGTAGCAATCATTGGAAGGGAAAATGAGTATGGGAAAATTGAGGTTTTGGGTATGGGAAAATCCAAAAGCTTGGGAGTGCACCGGGGTGTGGTAAACAACATCACGCAGACCATTTCCTCAATTCAACAAGCCGTGGAGCAGGCAGAAGTCAATTCAGGAGTTAAAATCGGTTCGGTTGTGGCAGGAATTGCCGGGCAACATATCCGTAGCCTTCAACATAGCGATTACATTACACGACCAAATTCCGAAGAGGTCATCAATAATGATGATTTGGACAAGCTTTGCAACCAAGTTTACAAATTGGTTATGCTTCCTGGGGAAGAAATCATCCATGTATTGCCCCAAGAATATAAAGTGGACGGGCAATCTGAAATTAAAGAACCCCGAGGAATGTATGGTGGCCGTTTGGAGGCTAATTTCCATGTGGTGGTAGGTCAGGTGTCCTCCATCAAAAACATTGGAAGATGTATTAAAAGCTCAGGATTGGAATTGGGCAATATTACGTTGGAGCCTTTGGCTTCTGCAGAAGCTGTTCTGAGCCAAGAAGAAAAGGAAGCTGGTGTCGCACTATTGGATATAGGTGGTGGAACCACTGATTTGGCCATTTTTAAGGATGGGATTATCCGTCATACCTCTGTGATTCCTTTTGGTGGGAACGTTATCACTGAAGACATTAAGGAAGGCTGTTCCATAATAGAAAAACAGGCCGAGCTGTTAAAGATAAAGTTTGGTTCGGCATGGCCCGGAGAGAACAAGGACAACGAAATTGTTTCCATTCCAGGACTTCGCGGTCGCGAACCAAAGGAAATTACCCTGAAAAATCTTTCCAAGATTATCCATGCAAGGGTGGTTGAAATTATAGAACAAGTGTACGTGGAGATAAAAAACTACGGACACGAAGAACAAAAGAAAAAACTAATTGCCGGTATTGTGCTAACTGGAGGTGGAAGCCAGTTGAAGCACTTGAAGCAATTGGTGGAATATATAACGGGGATGGACACCCGAATCGGATATCCCAATGAGCATTTGGCCGGAGATTCCGATGAGGAAGTGGCAAGTCCACTATATGCCACAGCGGTAGGATTGTTGATGAAAGCACTGGAATCCAAGACAAGACCAGTTGAGGTTGAGATGGGAGAGGCCCACGAAGAGGAGAAGGTTTTGGTTGGACAAGAACAAATGGCGGGCACCGGAAATGTGTCATCGCACAAGGAACGAAAATCCATTTTTGATAAATGGTCCGAGAAATTAAAGGACTTTTTGGACAACGCAGAATAATAACCCCATAAAGAAACACAACTGTCATGAGTAAGAACACTGAATTTGACAACATCGCTTTTGATTTGCCCAAGAACAAGAGCAACGTAATCAAGGTAATTGGAGTTGGTGGAGGAGGCAGCAATGCCATCAACCACATGTTCCAGGCCGGTATCAACGGAGTGGATTTTGTAATCTGCAATACCGATTCCCAAGCGTTGCAGAACAGTTCCGTGCCCAATAAAATTCAATTGGGTGTGTCCCTTACAGAAGGACTTGGGGCTGGAGCCAACCCTGAAGTTGGGGAACAGGCTGCCTTAGAGAGTATGGAAGATATCAAGGGTATGTTGGAGCATACCACAAAAATGGCCTTTATCACTGCGGGAATGGGCGGAGGAACCGGTACTGGAGCTGCTCCCGTCATTGCCAAATTGGCCAAGGAAATGGATATACTTACCGTGGGCATTGTTACCATTCCCTTTCAGTTTGAAGGAGCCATGCGTAACAAACAAGCTCAATTGGGGATAGAAAAGTTACGGGCCAATGTGGATTCGTTGATTGTGATCAACAATAACAAACTTCGTGAAGTATACGGTAATCTTGGGTTTAAAGCCGGTTTTTCCAAAGCGGATGAAGTGTTGGCCACTGCGGCAAGGGGTATTGCAGAGGTTATAACACACCATTATACACAAAACATTGACCTTAGGGATGCCAAGACAGTGCTTTCCAACAGTGGGACCGCTATTATGGGGTCGGCCATGGCCGCCGGGTCTGGTAGGGCAAGCGAGGCCATTATGAAAGCCTTGGATTCACCCTTGTTGAACGATAACAAGATTACCGGGGCCAAGAATGTATTGTTGCTCATTGTTTCCGGCTCACAGGAAATCACCATTGATGAAATTGGGGAAATCAATGATCATATCCAAATTGAAGCCGGTCATGGAGCCAATATCATTATGGGTGTTGGTGAAGATGAGAATTTAGGTGATTCCATTGCCGTTACCGTCATTGCCACGGGATTTAATGTGGACCAACAGGATGATATTGTCAACACCGAGTCCAAGAAAGTATTCTATACCTTGGAGGATGAACAGATTGCAGAACAGGAGTTAACGCCTGAGGCTACATCGGTACAGGAGGTGAAGATTCTAAAAGCACCAATTGAACCAGAACCTACATTGGTGAAACATACTTTGGAAGTGGAAGAAGAAGAGGAGGTAAAGCCCAAAACTCAGGAAATGGACCTTATCCCAACAACAAGCTATATCAGAAACTTCAATGTGTTCTATGACGAAGTGGTCCCAGAAAATGTAGATGATGATTTTATCATCATTGAAGCAAAAAATATTATTAACGAAATAGAGGTTATAGATCCAGAAGTGGTGTCGCCAAAAGTCAAGGAAAAAGAAAGCGAAGACCAGTTTGCCCTAAGTTTCGACATGCCACTGAACAATCCCGTTCAAGAAGAAGACGAAAAAGAACATACCATTACGTTTGATTTGGGTGATGATGTAAAGGATATGGACGTAAATGAATATGTAGAGGTAAAACCTGTTCTGGAATACAAAAACCAAGGAGAGACAAGGTACAATTTGGAAGAATACATGGAATTGGAAACCAAGTTGACCGGAGCCAAATCCAAAGCTGAAACGCATGAGCCCAAGCTTATGGAAAACGAACTGGTTTTTGAAAAGAAAACCATTAAAGTAGAGGCCAAGGCCGAGGAAGACAACTCTGGTAATATAGATCCTTTTAACAGTTCTATCAGTGACCTTTTAAAAGACCGTGCGGACGAGCGTAGGAGAAAATTGAAGAATTTCAACTATAAGTTCCAAAACAACCGGAACAGTATAGATGAAATAGAGAAACAGCCCGCTTATAAAAGACAAGGGGTAGACCTGAACGATGTTCCAAAGGAACAAAAAGTATCTAGGACTACATTGGGTGAGGATAGCAACGATGATTTACAATTGCGTTCCAACAACTCATTTTTGCACGATAATGTTGATTAGTAGTGTTTAAAATTGAAATCCATTTTTAATGGAAATCATGAACCCGGAAGTTAATAGACTTTCGGGTTTATTTTTTATCTTCGCAGCCCAAAATAAGTTCAAATGGATTTGCAAGAAAAGGTGATGACAGAAATGAAGGCTGCAATGAAGGCCAAGGACACTGTTGCCCTGGAATCATTGCGAGCCATTAAATCGGCAATTTTGTTGGCAAAAACAGATAAAGGAGCTGGTTCCGAGCTTTCCGAAGAGGAAGAAGTGAAGTTGGTCCAAAAGTTGGTAAAGCAACGTAAGGACAGTGCAGCCATTTTTAAGGAAAAAGGTCGGGAAGATTTGGCTGAACCCGAGTTGGCACAAGCCGCCATTATTGAAAAGTTCTTGCCGGAACAACTTTCGGAAGAGGAAATAGAAAAAGTGGTGGTACAGACCATAGATTCCATTGGTGCTTCTGGAATGCAGGATATGGGCAAGGTAATGGGTATTGTTTCCAAGGAATTGGCCGGTCAGGCAGACGGAAAGACTATTTCAAACATTGTAAAAGCAAAATTAAGTTCATAATAACCAAGGCCGCGTAGTTCAACTGGATAGAATATCAGATTTCGGCTCTGAGGGTTGGGGGTTCGAATCCTCCCGCGGTCACTACTAACTACAAGTTTGAATTTGATAAGCCTGAGATAAAAGTCTCAGGCTTTTTTGTGTCTTAATATCGGGTCTTTTCAAGCATAACCGTACTCCCGCCATCCAATTGATTTAACCTAAACCGGGATACCACAAATTTCCCAAAAGGGTATTTTTTAAGTATATTTCGTAGGACATATAATCCCACTTAAAACGAAATATGAAGAGACGGAATTTTTTGTCCTCGGTTTCTGCCGGAACTAGCGGCATATTACTGGCAGGACCTATGGTTTCCAATGCCAAATCACCCAAGAAAGGTTATGCTTTTACAACAACTACAAAGGAGTTAAAGGCCGATGTGGTTATTGCCGGGGGTGGATTGGGGGGCTTTGCAGCCGCTTTGGCAGCTTGTAGAAACGGGCTCAAAGTTATTCTAACCGAAGAGACCGATTGGATAGGCGGTCAAGTATCCCAACAAGGAGTGCCCCCGGACGAACATAATTGGATAGAAACCCACGGAGCTCCTGCCTCTTATCGCGAATACCGAAATCGAATTAGGGATTATTATAAACGGAATTATCCACTTACGACCGATGCAAGAAATCGCCCCCATTTGAATCCGGGGGATGGTTCGGTTTCCCGAATTTGTCATGAACCTAGGGTAACTGTAGAGGTTTTGACAGAAATGCTATTACCTTTTATCAGTACAGGTAAACTCACACTTCTGACTGAACATAAAATCGAAGCGGCCGATGTCTCCGGGGATGAGGTAAAGTCCATTCAGGCTAAGAATCTGAAAAATGGAGATGCTTTGGTTCTTCATGCCCCTTATTTTATAGATGCCACCGAATGTGGTGACTTGCTTCCGCTCACGGGTACCGAGTATGTTACCGGAACGGAATCCAAAGGTCAGACTGGGGAATTGCACGCTCCAGAAGTGGCCAATCCCAAAAACAATCAAGCATTTACCTTGTGCTTTGCGATGGATTACCAACCCGGAGTCAACAATATTATCGATCGGCCAAAGGATTATGATTTTTGGAGCAACTATGAGCCTCAAATGGATACGCCTTGGGCTGGAAAATTACTGGAGTTGAATTATTCCGATCCCAGAACGTTGAAACCCAAAAATTTGGGGTTCCATCCCGAAGGAAAGAAAACCGGGGAAATGCTCAACCTTTGGTTGTATCGCAGACTCATTAGCAAAGCGAATTTTGTTCCGGGTACATATGACGGAGACATCACTGTTGTCAACTGGCCGCAAAACGACTACTTTATGGGTAATCTAATTGATGTAAGTGAGGAAGAATTTCAAAAACACGTGGATGGAGCGAGACAACTGAACCTTTCTTTGTTTTACTGGTTGCAGACAGAAGCTCCACGACCTGACGGAGGACAAGGATGGCCTGGTTTGCGACTTCGAGGGGATGTAATGGGAACCGAAGACGGCATGGCCAAATATCCCTACATCCGGGAAGCCAGAAGAATCAAAGCTGAGTTTACCGTATTGGAGGAGCAGGTTGGTGCTGAGAACCGCCGTATGGTGGCAGGGGATGAAGCAGGAAAAACCTCCGCAGATTTTTATGATGCCGTAGGGACCGGATACTATCATATTGATTTGCACCCCAGCAATCAGGGAGTCAATTATGTGGACTTTGGATCATTGCCATTCCAGATTCCTCTGGGTGCATTGCTTCCCCAACGGATGAACAACTTGCTTCCGGCCAATAAGAATATCGGTACCACCCACATTACCAATGGTTGCTTTCGATTGCATCCCGTGGAGTGGAGTATAGGAGAGGCAGTTGGAATGTTGGTGGCCTTTGCCCAACGGAAAAATGTACCTCCCCGAGCAGTTCGCGAACAGAAAAATCTACTTGGTGAATTCCAAGACTGGATTAGGACACAGGGCCTTGAAACCCATTGGCCCAAGGGTTGATGGGGAGAAGTAAATGGTAAGAGCGGAGCCGGGCACTTTTACGGATGGGCGCCCTTATAAACAATTTCAAAGGCACAATCAAATTAGTCCAATGGAAGTTTGGTGTCCACTAGTGTTAGTAAATTAAGAAAGCTTTTTTGTGAAAATTGGAGTAGGCGGTTGAGATATGTAGTTGAAAAAAATAAACGAAGAATTTAAATATATGGATCGTAGAAAATTTATAAAGGGCACAACCATATCCTGCATGGCTTTTTCCTTGCCAAACATGGCATGGTCCGCTTTTAAAGATGCATCAGACCCTATAAGAATTGGTTTAATTACCGACTTGCATCAAGATATCATGCACGATGGATTGCAAAGGATGCAAGCTTTTGTTGAAGAAGTAAGGATACTACAGCCCGATGCCATTATGCAATTGGGAGATTTTGCCTATCCCGGCGAAAAGAACAAAGAGGTGATTCAACTTTTTAACAATGCCCACGAGCAAGCACTCCATGTTATCGGCAACCACGATACCGATGCGGGATATACCACGGACCAATGTCTTTCTTACTGGGGCATGCCGGCACGGTACTATACCAAAGAGGTGGAAGGCATCCATTTCATTGTTTTGGATGGTAATGAGAAAGGGTCGCCCACGCATCAGGGAGGGTATGCATCCTATATTGGAAAGGAACAGCAGGCATGGTTGGTAGAGCAGTTGAAAACCTTGAATGGTCCTGTGGTCATTGTTTCACATCAGCCACTACTAGGGCCTGCAGAAATTGACAATGCCGATGAAATCCAAAACATTCTTACTGCTGCCAAAGAAAAGATTTTATTTGCGATTAATGGACATACCCACATTGATATGCTTTTGGAAAAAGAGGGGATACCTTACGTACATTTGAACTCTGCTTCCTATTTGTGGGTAGGGAAAGATTACAGGCACCAAAGCTATTCTGAAGAAATACATGAAGCGTATCCCTGGATTTCATATACCTGCCCGTACAAAGACTCCTTATTTGCTTTTATGACCATAGATCCCAAGACAGGTACGGTTACGATAAAGGGGAAAACAAGCGAATGGCAGGGAGAATCACCACAAGAATTGGAAGTAGGCAACTATCCAACCCTTACCATGGGCAAAGAGATTGTTCCAAGTATCAGTAATAGGAAAATCCAAAAATAGAGGATAAAATAAATATTGATTCTTTTCTTTTTTCAAGGGAAATCGTTGGAAGAGTACTACTTATTTACAGAAATTTCAATAAAAGTTTCACCATCTTCATGATATTGTGTAGTTTTAAAACAAAGATTAAATAAGTTATTTTCTTTTGAATACATTATTTTAATGCTTTAAAATCTACGAAATCTTTCAATTTTATAATTTGAGTAAACCCTTTTCTAAAATGAAGTACAGTATTTGGTATTGCCTGATTGCCATGTTAATAGTTGCCTGCGGCGAAAAATCCACTGCTCTGGGAGAGTTTCACATTTTACCTTCTCCGGATTCCTTTGAAATTTCAGGAGTAAGCGATATAGCTCCCGAAAGTGTACAAACCTATTGGAAAACTTTCGACACAGAATTGCAAATTGATGGGCAGCTTGGTTTAATGCAACAAAATGATGGAGCTGATGTAACCATCAGCATAAATGAAAATTTGGAAACAGGAGCAGAGGGTTATAGCCTTACCATTGATGAAAAAAATATTCAGATTGAAGCAAAGGATGAAGCCGGTGCTTTTTATGGAATGAAGACATTGGAGCAACTGATTCAGGATGCCAAAGATCAAAATGTCAACTTGCCTATCTGTAAAATCATTGATACGCCCAAGTTGGCCTATAGGCCAATTCATTTGGATGTGAAACATCATCTTGAAAAGTATGATTACTATTTAAAATTAATTGATGAACTGGCAAGCTATAAAATCAATGCCATCATCATTGAGATAGAGGACAAACTTAAATATACCAGAAGACCTACAGTGGCATCGGAAGATGCCCTGACAAAAGAACAGTGGAAAGAAATCAGTGATTATGCCTTTAAGCGCAATATTAAGATCAGTCCATTGGTGCAAGGGTTGGGTCATGCATCGTTTATTCTTAAACATGAAGAGTTTGAACACTTAAGGGACAAACCTGAAAGTGATTGGGCATTCAATCCTTTGTTGGATGAAACCTATGAAGTCCAGTTTGATTTGTACCGTGATGCCCTGGAAGCATTCCCATATGGTAAATACTTGCATTTGGGAGGAGATGAAGTACATACCACGGGAGGAAACAGTGGTAGGTCAAGTTTGGACCTTCAGTTGGAATGGTTGGACAAGGTTTCCCAATTTGCCGAGGAACAGAGCCGTATCCCGATTATGTGGGATGATATGTTGTTCAAGGAAGTGGGTTTATATGGCACCATGCATTCAGATGAATATACCAAGGAACAGGTAGATAGTCTTTGGACTGTTAAAGAGACCGAATTGAACCAGTTTTTGGATGATTTTCCAAGAAACACCATCTATATGAGATGGAACTATATGTCTCCTGAGATATATGGTAACAAACGGGCCATGAAATGGTTTGAAGATAATGGACTAAAGGCGATTGGAGCCACAGCAGGCCAAACAAGATGGGTTTTAATGCCGCAGAATGAAAGTAACATTGGGAATATACGCAGTTTTGCCCTAAGCTCCATCGATAATGGATTGAACGGATTATTATTGACGCTTTGGGATGATGATTCGCCCCACTTTGAATTATACAAGAGGGGCATATTGGCATTTGCGGAATATGCATGGGCCGGGGACAACCTTACAAAACAGGAGTTCAAAGATGTCTTTCGTTTTCGATATTTTGGTGATACGGCCATGAATGGGAGGTTCGCTTTTATAGATAAGTTGGAAGACCCAGTGGCCAAGTGGAAAAATATTTTGCTCAAAGGGAATCAACGCAATTACTTAAAAACCATGGAATCTCCCATGGAGAAAGGAGTCATGGATTTGCCAGAAGTAAACAACCCTGGAGAATGGACCAAAGCCAATGCAGAAAGAATAACCAATGCAAAGGAAATCTCCACCATGGCAAAAGAGGTGCGAGGGATTTTGGATTCACTTGTTCAAGTTGCCGATCGGAATACGTATACCTTGGAGGTTTACAAAGAGGTTGTCGATTTGGTGGCCTTTTCGGCAAATCTGGTGGTGGAACTGGCAAAGGTGGATGTGTTACTATCTGTTGAAGAAAGAAAAAAAGGTTTACAGGATGTTTTGGCCCAACGGGATGTTTTTATGGAATTGCGTAAAGAGTTTGAAAATGTATATGGTAAGACAAGAATATTGCATAAACCTGAAAACTATATTTTGGACCAAGACCATCATGTGCATTTGGCCAACCAATCCTTGAATTTCGATTGGCAGTTTTTGGCGGAAATCAAGTTCTTCGAAAAGCTGGAGGCTTACATAAAGTCGATGGAATAAGTTTTTTACATCATCAAGAAAAAAGAGCCCCTTTAGGGGCTCTTTCGTATTAAAACCATTCTCTTAACTGGCTTAAAGCACAACAGTCTTCCCGGGAATTGGAATGGAATATCTTCCTTCTGAATTGGGTTTGGTTGGGGGTTCGGAATTCCAAGTCATTTCTTCGGGGACCAATCTTAGTTCAGAATTGATGGCATCGTCCCAGTTGATTACTTTTCCACTATAGGTGGCCATCCGTCCTAAAATGGCGCTCATGGAACTTTTGGCCCCATATTCGGCGTTATTGATAACGCCCTTGTTTCGGATGGAAGCAAAAAGTTGGTTGTGTTCCTCTTGGTAGGGATTGTGTCCTTCCGAGTTGGAAATGGTCTGGATTTCATTTCCAGATAGATCATAGAGCTTTGCGGTTCCGGCATCACTGGTGTTCACAGAGCCCTTGGTTCCCTGAAAAACTTCACCTACCCTGTTCATGGTATTGGGCTGATGGCGACATTGGCTGGCTACAACGGCTCCGCTGGGATAAGTGAACTCCACAAAATGATGATCAAAGATTTCACCGTGATCTATACCGTTTCGTACCAATCTACCTCCCATGCCCTGTGCAGAAATAGGATACTCTCCTATAAACCAATTGGCCACGTCAATATTATGGATGTGCTGCTCCAAAATATGGTCGCCACACAACCAATTAAAATAATACCAATTGCGCATCTGGTACTCCAATTCGCTTTGTCCAGCTTCCCGAGGGCGTACCCACACACCTGCACTGTTCCAATAAACTTGACCGGATACAATTTTGCCAATATCCCCAGCCTTTATCTTGGCCAAGGTATTCAAATAATTTTCTTGGTACCTGCGCTGAAGTCCAACCACAACGTTGAGTTTTTTTTCTTCGGCCAATTTTGCGGTCTCCAATACTTTTCTAATCCCTGGGGCATCAGTGGCCACAGGCTTTTCCATAAAAACGTGCTTGCCATTTTCTATGGCATAGGCAAAGTGGTAGGGTCTAAAACCTGGAGGTGTGGCCAAAATGACTACATCGGCCAAGTCAATGGCTTTTTTATAGGCATCGAACCCATAGAACTTATTACTTTCTTTTACGTTTACCTTGCCAGTACCCTGATATTTTTCGCTTAAGCTGCCAAGGCTACTGTTCAATCGGTCTTCAAAGGCATCGGCCATGGCAACCAGTTCAATATGATCATCGGCTTCCAAGGCTTGGTTGGCAGCTCCGGTACCTCTACCGCCACAGCCCACTAAGGCAAGTTTCAATTTTTTTTCATTGAACACATTGGCCATGGCCCCAATTTCCATGGTTGGCAATAGCAATCCGGTGGAGAGTAGGGCGGTTCCCTTTACAAAATCCCTTCTGGATTCTTGGCTGGTCTTTTTAGTTTTCATTTCTCTGGTGTTTTATTCGAATGATTCGTTAATTTTTATTAATCCAATAATTGGTTTGATCTTCCGATGACGGAGGCGTCATGGAGCGTACAATTCTAAACCCTACAAATGGAGCATCGGTATGCCACCATTTGCTTCTTGGAAATTGGGGGTCGCGCTGTTTCCACAAAGGTTTTGATGCTTGGCGTGAAGCACTTCTCAAACTTACGGCTTCATCTTTAAAAGATCCTCCTCTAACCACTACAGGGTATTCAGATTTTGTGGGTTGAACATGAATTCCCTTTTCTTGATAGGCGTCAGGATTATATTGATCTAACGTCCATTCGGCCACATTGCCATAAATATCGTACAATCCCCAAGGATTTGGCTTTTTTTCGCCCACCGGATGATATGAGTCTTCGCTATTTTCCGAATACCATGCATATTCCTGCAAATCTTCACCTTCAAAGAAATAGGGGTCATTGCTTCCGGCCCTAGCTGCGTATTCCCATTCTGCTTCCGTGGGAAGCCTATAGAAGTGCCCGGTTTTGGCGGATAACCATTCGCAGAACTTGGAGGCGGCCAATTGGGTTACATTCCCCACAGGAAGACCTGACCCTGTGCCCATGCCCAAGCTCATATCCACATAAGGGATGGTCGCACCGGTTACCCCATCTACCTCTATATCAATATCTTTTCCTTTGTTTTTCACCTCAATATGATCTATGCTGCGCTGTAGGAAAAGATTGTACAATTCCCATGTCACTTCAAATTTCGACATCCAAAAGCCATCAATCTCCACCTTTTTTTGTGGACCTTCATCCGCTTGCCTTCCTATTTCTCCTTCTGGGCTCCCCAATAGGAATGTACCTTCAGGAATGGCAACCATATCTATGCTCAGTTCGGTTCCCTCAAGTTCCTGCGTGTATGGCTTTAAATTTTGTGAATGACCTATTTTAATGCAAACAACCAGCAGCACTGGTATAAAATATTTTTTTACACTCATTTATTCTTGCTTCAAAAAGTATCACTGACCTTATATGCTTCAATTACGGCCAATTCTCCTTCCTTACCTTGTTTGGAATTGCCGTGTTCCATGCCCAAAACTCCTTTGAATCCTTTGGAATGGATATGTTTGAAGACATTTTTGTAATTGATTTCCCCAGTAGTAGGCTCATTTCTTCCTGGATTGTCACCCACTTGGAAATATGCAATTTCATTCCAACAGGCATCAATGTTGGGGATGAGGTTTCCTTCTTGGATTTGCTGATGGTAGATATCAAAAAGAATCTTACAAGATGGACTGTTCACCGATTTACAAACGGCATAGGCCTGAGGACTTTCAGATAGGAACAAACCTGGATGGTCCCTAAAGTTTAAGGGCTCCAAGACCATTGTCAAGCCATGGGGCTCCAAAATATCCGAAGCTCTTTTCAGGGCTTCTACTACGTTGGTGGTCTGATAAGCCATATTCAAACGGGGAGCTATATGTCCCGGTACCACCGTCATCCATTTGGCATTTACCCGCTTGGCCACCTCAACGCTTTCTTGAATTTCCTTTAGGAATTTTTCTAATAGAGCTGGGTCGCCATTGGCTAGATTGGGTTCTTTCCAATAAATTTCATGAGCTACAAAAACGCCCATGGTCATATTACGTTTGGCCATAGTGCTGGCCATCTTTTCCTGGGTTTGAATAGACCTCCCCTTCATTCCATTGTCTTCAAAGGCAGTAAACCCTTGGTCGGCCATAAAGTTGAGTTGATCTATGGGGTCATCCCCTGCATGGTTCTTGAACATGCCCAAGTGGGGAGCATATTTTAGCTTAAAATTGGTTTGTAATGGCAAAGCACTGGATTTTTCAGCTGCTAGCCCAAGACCAGTTGCTCCTAATCCCAATGCAGTGGTGGCCATCAGTTTTTGCTTTACAAATTTTCTTCTGTTCATTGTATCTATTTCTAGGTGTTTGGTTGGTTTTGACTTCAACAGGTTTAAAGGTAAAAAACACCTGTTAAAGTAGGCTTATTTGAATTCTATGGCTAATACAAAATTTGCCCACAACGTTGTTTTTTTTGCATCCAAATTGTTTTTGGACGGTATTAGGCAAATAGAATATCTGTTCTTAGTAAAAACCTAAGGGTATAAAAAAGGAAAGCCGACCTAAATAGGTCGGCAATCCCGTGACTATACTAACTCAAAACAAATCATTACCCATCCATTGTTTACAATGGATTTGCATTTTATCCAAGATGATCACTTGGTAAGGTTCTTATTTTTGGTTCAATGTTAAGGCTACCTCTTTAACGATTTCATCACTTACATAAACCAGCTGTGGTGTATTTCCTGTGTCCCAGACATTACCATCAATGGTCACTGTTGCCCCTACATAGTAATTGCCGGCTTCCAGCCCGGTAAAGGAAAAATCACCTTCACTACTGGTGGTGGTACTTTCTACCAAAGAGGCACTTTCATTGTAGAGTTTTACTGTGATTCCCGAAACAACATTCCCACCGTCGGCACTTGCGTTACCAATAATAGAGGCGCTGTCATCTTTGCTACAGGAAATAAATATGGTCAAGGAGAATACTAATAACAATATTCTTTTCATTTCTTTTAAGTTAAAGGGTTAATAATCTTATTCCAAAACATTTTTCCACTTCGTTTGACGACCAGTAAACCAAATAGGGAGGTTGTAATCGTCATGCTGACTGATTCTTGACCAATTCTCAGGGTCAGTTGCCTGAATACTTGGGTCATACAAGAACCTTTCCTTCCATTGGAATACCTCATACGGAGACCCTGGGTTATCACCTAGGTAACTGATCAAACGACGGGCAGCTGTATACGGTGTTTCAAAATTGAACATGTTATAGTGCAACTGCAATTGGTTGAAGATGGACCTTACTTTTTCCTCGTCGGTCAATCCGTCAAAACGTTGCGCTTCATATTCGGCATATGCACTTTCGTTATATTCTACTTCCGGACGGTCACGATCTATCCTGGACTGGTCCATATTACTTGGGAAAGATGGTGTTGTCTGCTTGGAGTAGGCGTTTGCCGTATTCATTTGATACCAATACCTACAGGACAGCTCGATAGCTTTTTTGTAGTGTTCACGCGCACTACCGGTAACAGAACCGAGTCCCCTTACGGCAGCTTCCGCCAATGAAAGTTCGGTTTCCACTGCGTGAAGGGTAGGATAGCGTATATCAAAGTTAAACTGTGGACGTACATTGTATTCTGAGATCATGTTTCTATCAGAACCGATTACCCAACCAATGTCCAGATATTGACCACAAAAGGTTCTAAAAGCATCCAAAAGAAATGCCTCTCTCTTTGTTAGGTCTGCTGTGGCTTCATCATTTAATTTGATGGTGTGCTCGTTTCCAGCGGCGCCAAAAGTGATTTCGGTCACTGCCAAATCCGTCATGATGGGATGGTTGATATAGTACCCTCTCATGGCTTTACTGAAATAGCTATTGGGATCACTTCCATCATCAAAACTTGTCTCTGCACCTACATATCTGCCCAAAATGTCTTTGGAGAACAAATAGGCAACCCTTGGGTCTACCGTGCCGTTTGCCAAACCTTCTTCCGAGTTATCGCTGTCAAAGTAATAAAGGGTCTCTCCGTTTACCACGATACTTTTCTCTTCTGGAATGCAGTGCATTACATCATGCAAGAATCTTTTTGGGGCACGGGCCTCATCGGCACGCTCCCTGAAAGCTCTTGTAATACCCAGTTCCACCTGAAGACGGTAAGGCTCCACGATGGCTATGTCAGCCAATCCAGCTACATCGGTAGCCTGATCAAGCATAGGTTTTCCACTCAATTCCGAAATTACCGTTGAGGTAATATTGGGCATCACTTCGCTGATGTTCATGGCCCAACGGAGCCTCAATGAGTTGATGTACTTTCTCCATTGGGTAATATCACCGCTGAAGATTACATCCTGTTGTTGAAAAGAGGTTTGTGTGGCATCGTCCAGTGTTAAATTGGCCAAATATTCTTCAATCTCCTTCAACTCTTCAATGATGATAGGATAGATTTCCTCCTGACCCAAATATTCGGCCTTTTCACCATCCAAAGCCCCAGCAGAACCGGTTTGGAAATAAGGAACCTCGTCATAAAGATCTATAGCCCTTTGGTAGCCATAGGCTTTCAATACATGCAATAATCTCATGTAAAGTACGTCTGACTGGGTTCTTTGGTCTTCCGGAATCTTGTTGAATTCCTTTTGTCCCCATAGTACCTGCTTGATCCATGGACTGTTGATGTTGTTGAACACCGTTCTATTGAATGAATTGGAACCCCAATCATTTTCCACATCATATAGGGTATAGGCAAATCCGTAAGCATTGGTGGTGTAATACAATTGAACACCAGTTCCCATAATACGTGACCCACTCCTTAATTGGTGATAAGCGGATCCATAATCTCCCCGAAGCAAAAAGCCGCGGGTCAATTGTGAGGTAAAATAACCTGCTATGATACTAACACCTGCCTTGTCCGCTTGGGTTTTGGAAAAGCCATCGGGATCTTGGTAAAGTTCCTCCAGTTCACTTTGACATCCGTTTGCCCCAAATACTAGAAGCAGGGAAAGTAGGGTTTTAATTACTGAATTTTTCATAGTTATGTTTTTTGATTAAAGCTTAGCCTTTATTGACAATCCTATTGAACGTTGCGATGGCAGTGCCGTAGTTCCGTAAGAACCCTGTGCCCATCCTGTACCGTTTGTGGATTCTGGGATGGTGTTGGGGGCGGCCTTATAGATGTAGGCAACGTTGTTCGCGAAAACGGAAAGTACTACATCTCGTAACCCTATTTTATCTGAAAGGTCTGGGAGTCTGTAATCCAAAGCAATGTTCCGCAAGGCTATATAATCGCTTTTAAACAGTCTGTCTTCAGGGAAGAAACCGTTTGAAAAGTAAGAAGATCCATAATATTCTTCGGCAGATACCACTTGGGTATTAGGTGTGCCGTCTGCACGGACACCGTTCAATAGAACACCATCGTTGTATGTTGCTCCACTGGGGTTGGTGCCGGCCACTTTTTGACCTTCACCGTTCAAGTAGTAGGGAATACCTCCACTCGCAGCATCACGGTAAGCCAAACTTTCGTTGAGCACCCCTGCGGCCATCATATAGGTTTCCGCTTCGTTGATGAAAGTGGCTCCAAAGGAGTAATCCATGTTCACTACCAGTCCGAAGTTTTTGTAGTTGAACCTAGTGAATAATCCACCGGTCACATCTGGCAACAACTTTCCAACCTTCTTGTTGCTTCGGGTTGAATAGGCATAGCGTTGACCGTTGCTGTCCACAACAAGCTCCCCGTTGTTGGGGTCACTATCGTCAGATGGGTTGATATAGCGGTAGTTTCCACTCTGCTGGACAATAAGTCCATATTCGCCACCCACTTCGGCAACGGCATTTAAACCATTTCTGCTCCAAAGAGACAAAGAAGTAATGTCCCCATCAAGTCTTCTTACTTTGGTCTTGCTCGATGCGAAGGTCATATCCACATCCCACTGAAAATCCTTGCCCATAACGGGTTTGGTTCTTAGGGCAAGTTCCCATCCTTTGTTTTCCACATCACCAGCGTTGATTCGGATGTTATCTACACCCAATCCAGGAGGTGCTGCCACCTTCATGATCTGATCATAGGTATTGGCGTGGTAATAGGAGAAATCAATCCCCAATCTCCTGCCTCTGAAGAAGTATCCTTCAAGACCTACTTCGTATTCGCGTTTACGCTCTGGTTTTAGGTTGGGAACAAAGTTGTCATCAATAGGGGGAAGGTCGTTTGGCGGAGTCAAGATAAATCCACCTCCAGATGCAGAGACCCCAAGGTTTACGTTACTGAAATACAACGGACCTGGTCTACCCACATCGGCCCAAGAGGTTCTAACCTTTAAGAACTGAATGGCCTCGGGAAGGTCAAATGAGTTGGAAGCGATCCAAGTGGCACTTGCTCCAGGATAGAAATAACTGTTGTTTCCGGGAGGCAAGATAGAAGACCAATCCTGACGGGCTTGGGCCTCTACGTAAATTTGATCATCCCAATCCACTTGGAATGATCCCAAGAGGCTATAAAGGATATCTTCTCCATTGTCATAAACATATTGTGGCTGTACTCCAGAAGGAAGGTTTGAGAAAGAGAAGAAGTTAGGGATTACAAATCCACCAATTTTCTCGGCTCCTTTAGTCTCAAAATAGTTACTTCTGATGACACCACCCACAAATCCATTGAAGCCAAAGTCGTTCCAAGTGTAGTCGTAGTTAAAGGTGGCCTGTCCGTAGGTCTTCCTAATGACCCTATTGGTATCCCTAAATACAGAGCCACTGTTTGGACCAATCAAATCAGGGTCTTGCAGTTTCCCTTTGTACATATTGCGTTCAGTGGTGTAATCCAATCCACCTAAAATGGAAGCACTCAGATTATCGTTGAAGGTCAAATCCAAGGTAAGGGATTGTAGACTGTGCAAACGACTAAAATCTGAAACGTTTTGGGTCCAGTCCCACAAAGTGTTTACCACAGATGATCTACCATTTGAAATAAAGTTGCTTCGTCTTTCTGGGTTGGCAAAATAATTAAAGCCGTTGTCGGTCACCAAATAGCTTCGCAATAGATCAACATCGATATCACTGGAATAAGCACCCAAGCTTGAAGTGGCCCCTTGTGCATCGAAAGACCCCTCGTAAGACGAGTTTAGGTTGCTTGTAGTGAACAGGTTGCTGACATACTTCAAGGAGATATTATCATTTATGTCATAAGAGGTATTAAGACTGAAAGTATTCTTGGTGTACTTAGCTCCTGGATAAATGGGGGTATACCTCATATTGGTATAGGAAAAACGGATGGATCCTTTTTCTCCTCCTGAACTTAGCGACACATTGGCCGTTTGTTGTGAACCTGTTCTGAACAATTGGTCATAAACAGATTTGTTGTTGGCCACCCATGGTCTTCGGGAACCATCCCACCAGTTTAAGACTACATTGGGGTCGTACTTGGGCCCGAAGGCAGAGCCTGCCACATCCAAGGTTCTTTCATTGTTTTCATCCAAGAAATATCCTTGGTCATCGGTTTGGGAGGTGCTTGCGCTTCTACCTGTTCCGTATTGGTTTTGCAATTCGGGCATGAAAGCACTTTCTTCCATGGTTGTGGTAAAAGAAGCAGAGATTCCCAATCCGCGGTGTCTGGAACCGCTCTTGGTAGTGATCAGGATTACCCCGTTGGCCCCTTCACTTCCGTAAAGTACGGATGCTTTTGCGCCTTTTAGAATTTCAAAGGATTGAATGTCGTCCGGGTTAATGTCGTTGATACCCGTACCATTGTCCCTTCCTGTCCTTGCATTGGCAGTGATGTTGGTGTTTTCATCGTGTATGGGAATACCATCTACTACGATCAAAGGACGGGTGGTTGAGTTTTCATCAAAAGATACCGCATTACGGATATTGATTTTCATACCTCCCGAAGGACCTGTAGCTGTTGAGGCAACGGTTACCCCTGAAGCGGTTCCGTATAGGGATTGCAGGGCATTCACGGGAGTACCACTGGCCAAAATCCGTTCTTCGCCCACTTTGGCCACAGAGTAACCAAGCGCTTTGGCATCTTTTCTGATTCCGAGTGCGGTAACAACAACTTCATCCAATTCACCAACATCTTCCTGCAAAGTGGTGTTGATAGTGGAATTGTTGCCCACTGGGACTTCCACGGAAATAAATCCTAGATAAGAGAATACCAATATTGCCGAGTTATCGGATACGGTAATGCTGTAGTTACCGTCAAAGTCAGTAGAAGTTCCGTTGCCGGTCCCTTTTTCCACGACGTTGACCCCTGGCAAGGGCTGTCCACTGTCATCTACAACAGATCCGGAAACGGATCTCTGGACTACAGTGACAGGTGCTGGTGTTACTTCCCTAGTGGGTCGAATATCTTTTTTAAGGACAATCTGCTTGTCCAAAATTGAATAGATGACATCACTATTTCGGAAGATTCTATCAAGGATGGTTTCAACTCTTTCATTTTTTACTTTGATTGAAACAATCCTTCCCAATTTCACTTCTTGGGTGTCGGCCAAGAATTTAAACTCAGTGTTACGCTCAATCTCGTCGAGTACTGTTTCTACACTGACTTGCTTTAGATTTAGCGATATTTTCGTTGTTTGGGAGTATGAACTGGCTTGGATCTTGAACAACGAAACTATCAGCAAAAATGTGGTGAGTTTCATTTTGAGGTCAAATTTCGGGATGTACTTTGCAGACACACCCGAATTAGTTGTTTTTTTCATACTTTTAAAAACGTTATTGTGGTTTTACTTTAGTTAGATCACTTTGTACTAATCGGAGGATGTTCGCCCATTCTCCGATTTTGTGATTTTTTGGAATTGTTAGTTTGTTAGTTTTTAGTCATTTAGTGTAAAGGGTTTAGTTAATAATTATCTGATTGTCAGCTATTTCGTAATCTATCGAGTAGTTTTCTTTAAAGGCCTTCATTACCTGTTCTATGGTTTCAATGTCAAATGAGGCATTGTAAAACTTTTCATCCAAAGCTTTGTTGTTGTTGATTATGGTGACATTATAGCGTCGCTCCAACTTTTTTCGGATATTTTTAAAAGGGATGTTCTTGAATATTATCCTTCCATTGATCCACGAGGTATAAATGTCCGTTTCTACTTCCTCAATGGTCATTGTTGCGTTTTCTTTGTTCCAGGACGCCTTTTGATTGGGTACTATCATAAAGGAGTTTTCCTCTGTCTTGGCACTGTTGCTGGACAATTTTACGGAGCCCTCCACCAAAACGGTAGAGATGTCATCATCTTCTGGATAGGATGAAACATTGAATTTTGTACCCAAGACTTCTACTTGCACATTGTTTGCAATCACCTGAAAAGGGCGGGCTTCATCCTTGGTTACATCAAAAAAGGCTTCTCCCCATATTTGAACAACTCTTTTGGTGGTTTCAACAAATTGTACAGGATACTTAATGGTACTTCCGGCGTTGAGTTTTATAGAGGTGCCATCGGACAATACTAAATCGAATTTTTTACCTAAAGGAACCGTTAGTTCATTATAAACTAATTCTTTCGGTTCTTTTTTGGCTTTCCCGTAGGTTATGGTATTACCAGATTGGACACCCACAACATTTCCATGGGAGTCCATAATGTCTTTATTGTCATTTTCGGTGATGACACTTGTATTGCCATTCTCCAATTTAAGAACAATGGAATCATCGCCTTTTTGGTTGTGTAATCCATTATTGGGAGTCCCATACATTTCATTGAAGAAATAAAAAGCTCCAGTGATTAAAACAATACTGGCTGCGTATCTAAAAAGGGGGATATATGAAAACCTTCGGTTAATGTATGTACTGCTTTTATCTTTTTTAATGTTCTGAAGAATTCCCGTTAGAATGCTGTTTTTAAGTTCCTCGGAATTACCGAGCTCCAAAGGCCAACTGTCTTCTTGGGCAGCTTGAAAACTCTCCAAGTAATTCAATAGCATTTGTTCTTCTTCAGGAGTGGTGTTGCCATCCTGATATCTCTTCAAAAGGGATAAAAAATTCTTTTTGTCCATTGCGACGATACAGGCCCGGTAGTGACCCTTTTTTTATATAGTGTAAATAAAAGGAGGTATCCCCTATTCCAAAATGGGACTTTTTTTATTTTTTATGTATAAAGCTGAAAAAGAGACTTTTGTGTCGTTTGGTTTTTAAAAGAAAAGAAACCATATGAAGAAGA
Organism: Flagellimonas alvinocaridis; assembly: GCF_965248585.1. Taxonomy (NCBI): domain Bacteria; kingdom Pseudomonadati; phylum Bacteroidota; class Flavobacteriia; order Flavobacteriales; family Flavobacteriaceae; genus Flagellimonas; species Flagellimonas alvinocaridis. Next base: position 2,820,133 of record NZ_OZ252111.1, on the reverse strand, counting down.
GATAACTTCCCACTGAACTCCGTAAGGCTTTTAATGCCTTGGAAATATGGTTTTCAACTGTCTTTGTGGAGATGTCCAAAAATTGTGAGATCTCTGCATGACTCAATTGTTCCTCCCTACTTAGGGTATAGACTTCCCTACATTTTTTTGGCAACCTTTCCACGGTTGTACCTATTCTTTGGACGAGCTCTTGGTAAAGATATTCAGACTCAGGAGAGCTGTGGTACAATCGTTGATCAAGGTTTTCAAATAGGTGGCTGCCAAGATTTTTCTCCTTTTGTCGAATTTGCGCAAATATTTGGTAGCGAGCACTGGAAAATAGATAGGCTTTAAATGTAGATGTGATATTGAGCTTTTCCCTTCTGTTCCATAAATCCATGAACAAATCCTGTACAATGTCCTTACAAATTTCCTTATCCCTAAGAACATTGTAGGTATATAGATAAACAGGGTTCCAGTATTTTTCATAGAGTTCGGTCAATGCACTTTCATCGTTGTTTTGCAAACGGTGCAACAAAGCCTTATCTGTATGTAGGAATAGTGGACCCATTATTGGGGAAACTTAAATTGCTAAAAATTAATTTTTAATGAAACAATTTGTTTGACTAAAAGTAAATAAAATTTAATGTGGAATTTGCTTTTTTTTAACAGAATGTAGTACTTTTTTTGCCCTTTTTTCCTTTTGATATGTTTTTTAGAATAAAACGTTATTGTTTTTACCCATTTTAGGTGAATTTAGAGTAACCTGGTTTTGTGAAAAATATGTTAAAACATAATCTTGGCCAATGTTGAAACTAGGGTTCAATAGCTATGGAATGTGCAATCAGGAATTTAACCTACTATTTCTATTGTTGGGTCTGTTTGGATATGCGTTGTTTTAGCTTGGATTCGTTGTTTAGAAAAAGCTCAATTACATACCTGCCATCTTCAAAGTCAACCATGTCTATGGTAAAAGTGGTATCCTTTACTTGGCTAAAAGGGATGGTTTTCTTCACGTCGCCATCCTTTAAGATGTGTATTTCTCCGTCTGTGGGTTGCTGTAGCTGAACAAAAAGCTGCGTCTTGTCTTGTATTCTTCTAGGATGGAGTTTTAAAAGGCTTTGTTCAACCTCATCATCCAATTTGGGGTTTTCCTTCACTGAGAAATCAAATTGCTCACCAATGCCACAATCACTTTCAAATCGATGTAGTATCCTACCGGTCGTATCAGATAATTGTAAATAACCAAAACCTTGCTGTGGCATAAACCAGAATTCCAATCCATTATGGGCAGAATCTTCCAAGGTCATTCTATATGTCCCCAAGGTAAGGTCCAAAGTGTCTTTGTAAAGCATATCTTTTTGAACCGTTTGTGGGTCAATTTCATAAATTACCTTGTTAGCCCCGTTCAAAATTCGAATCATGTTTTCCTCTGGGGTATTGTTGGATTTATAAGTCACCACTACTTGTTTGGGCATTTCTTTGGGTGAGTTGAAACTGGACTCATTTTTATTGTCCGAAAGCCATTCATCTTTTTGACCATTAGGTTTTTTTAATTCGGCATAAAAGCTGTTCCCACCAAAATTAAAATCGATGGACCCCGGAAGCGTAACTAGGGTTTCTTCATAGAAATCCAAGTTCCCAGCCCACTCTAGGGTTTTTTCAGCAAAGCCTTGCGTACCATACACAATGGTTAGGGAAGTCAAAGGCTCACTGCCCAAGTTTTTGATGACAATTTTTGGTTCGGCAATCGAGGGGTTGAAGCGGTTCAACTCAGGAGCTGAACTAGGTACCAAAATTTGGTCCAGGGATACATCAAATTTTTTGGTGGGTTTTCCATATTGAAAAAGTAGTGCACTGATGCTCTCATTGGCCTGTATGTTCTCGGTGGCCGTATAGGGTTCCATTTCAAAATCAATGGTGTGGGAAGTATCAGTGACTGGAAAATCAATAATATCTGGAGCCTGAAGGTCTCCAGGGCACCAATAGGCACGGTCAAATATCCAAGTTCCTCCTTGCGGATATAAATTGTTGTCCGCACACTCTTTCCACATGTCCCTTCGGTCAATGCTCTCTCCATCCAGCAATACTTCCCGCCATCTGCTACAGAACTCGCTACACCCTTTTGGATGATCATAGCCGTGACCGGTATGCAATATCCGAAGCCTACTGAAAGCAGTGCCTTCCTCCATCTCGATCTTTTGAGGGGTAAGCGATTCTTCAATGGGGTTTTCAGGATCGCCATATTTAAAGTTGCCATCGTATACTTTTTTATAGGCAATGGGTTGTGCCACGGGATCTCCAAGTTCCATATGAAAACTCACATTGAGGTCCCAGCCCACAGTGGTAGCTTCATATCCTGTGTGGTTGTATTCAATTTCAACACTGTCCCTTAGAATATTTGCAAAATCGGTTACATCAATACGCCAATGCCAACGCCAATCCTTTTTGAAATTACTGCCATAAGGCGTCAACATTTTACCAATTTCCAGATCCAAGGTATCCCCTTTGATTCCGCCGACACGTTTTATTCTTATGGGATCCAGATAATCCCAATGAGCAATATTGATGGAATCAGGATGCCCTAATGCCACTTCCATGAAGATGCGCCGTACAGATTCTTCTTTGCTTGGAAAAACTCCCCAGGCAGAAAACGGGTTGTTTCCTTTATTGGGATTGCACACTATGGTCATATGGTCATGGGTAGTCACTGTATGAATGCTTTTTTCACTTGGGGCATTTTGGCATCCTGTCATAAGGAGAACAATCAAAAATAGTGAGGGAGTAAGGTTGAACTTCATTTGGCTGTTTTTAGAGATTGTAGGTATTCTTAAGGCGCAAAAATATATTTTTTGATACGACATGACCTAAATTCAACAAAAAATGAAAAATATGTGATGGCGGTTTGAAGAATAAAATCGTAGTGGAAATCCATTAAATCAATAAGGATAATGCCCATTGTACTTGGTATTCGACAGAGTGTACTTTACACAAAATTAAAAGTGTTTTGTACGGTTATAAATAGTTTTTATTTTAGTAGGCAACAGTTAGCAATATCTCATGAAACCAACAAACCAAGCCCAGCAGTTCTTCTTTCTATCCCTATTATCTATACTGATATTTTCTTGTAAGGAGGAACCCAAAGAAATTACTCAGAATGATCAGAAACCGAATATCATATATATTTTGGCCGATGATTTGGGATATGGAGAATTGGGTGTCTATGGTCAGGAAAAAATTGAAACCCCCAACATTGATGCCCTTGCTAAAAATGGTATGTTGTTTACGCAACATTATACCGGGGCCCCGGTATGTGCCCCGGCACGTTACATGTTGCTTACAGGAAAACATGCAGGGCATGCCTATATTAGGGGAAATGACGAATGGCGTGAACGGGGCAAGGTTTGGGACTATAAGGAAGCTATTAAAGACTCCACACTGGAAGGACAACGACCTATACCGGATTCTACCTTGCTATTTCCACAATTGCTTCAGAAACAGGGGTATACTACCGGTCTTGTTGGAAAATGGGGCCTCGGGGCTCCGCATACCAACGCCATTCCCACTAAAATGGGATTCGATTATTTCTTTGGGTACAACTGTCAAAGGCAGGCACACACCTACTATCCAGTTCATTTGTATGAAAATGAGAATAGGGTATATCTCAACAACGATACTATTCCACCCAATACCAAACTTGAAGAAGGCGCCGACCCTCATGATCCAGAAAGCTACAAGAATTATAATCTGAATGATTACGCCCCGGAGTTTATGTATGAAAAAATGATGGGCTTCCTTCAAAAAAATAAGGAAAACCCATTTTTCTTCTATTGGGCAACCCCTATTCCCCATAATCCTATCCAAGCGCCTCAACGATGGGTAGACCACTACAGGGAAAAGTTTGGTGAAGAAGAACCTTACTTGGGGCAGAACGGTTATTTTCCCCATCAAAATCCGAAGGCAGGCTATGCCGCGATGATTTCCTATTTGGATGAAAATGTGGGGAAATTAGTGGCGTATTTAAAAGCAGAAGGACTTTACGAAAATACCCTGATCATTTTCTCCTCGGATAATGGAGTTACCTTCACGGGAGGAACCGATGGGGCTTATTTTAACAGCTCAGGCCCGTTTGGTGAGGCGTATGGACAAGGCAAGGGTTTTGTCTACGAAGGCGGTATACGGGTTCCCATGATAGCCTCATGGCCTGCAAAAATCAAGGCGGGGACCACATCGGATCATATTTCGGCCCATTATGATGTCATGGCCACTTTGGCCGATGTTGTAGGCTATGAAGCCCCAAAAGACACCGATGGAATCAGTTTTTTGCCCACTTTGCTCGGAACCGAGGGGCAGCAACAGCACGATTTCTTATTCTGGGAATTTCCTGAATATGGCGGACAAGTGGCCATCAGAATGGGAAAATGGAAAGTAGTGCGCCAACATTTAAAAGACAAGGAAGCTCCCACTTTAGAACTGTATGATCTGGAACAAGACCCAGCGGAGAGCAATAATATTGCAAGAGACCATCCCGAAATTCTCCAGAAAGCGGCGCAAATCTTTGATCAAGAGCATACCAATGCGGAAACAGAACGGTTTAGAATTCCTTTGATAGAAAACGACTTATTGGCCGAACAAGAGTAAAAGGCTTGCATAAGGAAGTCTAGCTATTTCAAAAAACCATAAAATGAGAACAAAGCTCATGTTTATGTGGGCTAAAAATAGTCCCACCCACACTTCATTTTTTTAAATAGGCTAGATTTGGATTGGAGAGGACTTCTGCCTGTATTTTGGACGGGGTTCTCTGAAACTCCGTGGGGTTCATTCCCGTGAATTTTTTAAAGGCGGTGTAAAAAGTGGAGGGGGTATTAAAACCCGCTTCGTAGGCCAAGGCCTCAATTTTTACATTTTTTCCCCTTCCATTGGACAAGGCGGCGGCCACTTGTTGTATCCTGCAGTAGTTGATGAGTTCAGGAAAGGTCATTCCGTATTCCTGTTTAATGATTCGGGAAATTAGGTAAGCAGGGTGATTTAATTTTTTGGCAAACTTATCCAAGGTAAGTGAAGGTTCCTGATAGATTTTTTGGGTGTTGAGTTCGGATTTGATACGATTGATAAGGGAAGAATCTACCGCAATACTTTTCTTTTTTGAAGGAAAGAGCACAGGATTGTTCAGCAGAAAGACCAAAAGCCCAAAAACCATGATCGCGGCAACCACTGCCCCCATGGCGTAGTTATACATAGTGTCCGTGTAAAATTGAAAAAGAAAGATGCCTCCAAAACATCCCACAGTGAGAATCAAAAGGGAATTCCATTTATGGAAAACGGCTTTGCTTTCGCCATACTGACGAAACTTGAACCAAGCGGCCAATACATAGATGAAAAGGCCGCAGGTGGTATAGAGATAGTAGAAGCTGGCCACAGGGTTTTGGGACAAGGCAATATGGACCATACCTATAAGTGCAGGTATAAAATGAAGTAAGTCCTTTGGTGCCAATTTTTGGGTTTCAACATCAAAATACTTAAAGTATAACCATAGAAGAGGGCCAATACACGAAAGGCCCAAATATCCAATGGCCACGGCGAGATTGGGAATCTCTCCCGAAAAAAACAAAATGGATTTTACAATCCGTAGGGAAAGGGCCATAAAGAGAAAACCCAAAAACTTTAGTTTAAAACGCTGTTCGTTTCGCACAAAAAGGAGGTAAAAAGAAATCAAGAAGCCCAAGGCTATGGCAATACCCGAAAAGAAGGCCAAAAAAAGAAAATCTTTCATAAAAAACATCTTCGGAATTCGAAAATCAGGAATCAAAAAGCCCAAAATCGAACTAAGCTTGCACAATATAAGTCATTCAATGGGTTAATGGCAAGCCAATTAATGTTAACGATTATAAAGTTGAAAATGAAAAATATAATGCTAAGACTTTTTGTATGTGCCCTGTTACTAAGTGCACCTTTGGGGGCATTTGCCCAATTCCACACCTTAAAAATACCGCAGACCAGTAACCAGGTCAGCGAAACCCAACAATTGGCCGTGACCGATATTACCATAAGCTACGGTAGCCCATCTGTAAACGGTAGGGATGTATGGAATAATCCCAACATTATCCCCCAAAAAGGGGAGCCCATTGCTTGGCGTGCAGGGGCCAACATGAACACCACCATCAGTTTCAGTACGGATGTGCTCATTGAAGGACAGTCCCTTAAAGCGGGAACCTATGGATTTCATATTGTTCCGGATGGAAACAATTTTGAACTCCTGTTCGCCCATAACCATAACCAATGGGGAAGCTACTATTTGGATAGGGAAAATGATGTTACCCTAGCAGTGAATGTCAATGGAGTGGCCTGTGAATTTTCTGAAAAATTGGATTATGAGTTTTTGGATTGGACACCAAATTCGGTTACTATCGGATTGGAATGGGGAGACAAGCGCATTCCATTTAACGTGTCCGTGGATTTGGAAACCACCGTGGTGGAAAGTTTTAGAAGCGAGCTCAGGGGAATAAATACCTATCATTGGCAGGCCTGGAACGATGCCGCCCGATGGTGCTTGGACCACAATACCAACTTGGAAGAGGCCTTGCAGTGGGTCAATAGGTCCATTAATGGTGGATTCAATGGCTTTGCGGCAGACAAAAACCTGACCAATATGTCCACCAAAGCATTGCTTTTGGAGCAATTGGGTAGATCGGATGAGGTATCTGCAGTCTTGGATGAGGCTTCTGGAATGGTGGACAATGCCATGGAGGCCAATAGTACTTCCATGCTGATGTTGCGGTTGAATCAACCGAAAAAGGCATTGGATTTTGTCAGTTCCAAGATCAAGGAATATCCAGAAGCTTGGTTCCTGAAAATCAATAAAGGGATAAGCCACTATTTTTTGAACGATCCCAAACGGGCCGTAAAGGAATTGGAATCGGTTTTACCTGAAACTCCACAGCAATTTCAGCCAAGGGTACAAGAAATTATAGGTGAGGTGCAGTCTGGCACATATCAATTACCCTTTTAAAAAATCATTCCAGGATATTCAAACTTTTTATACCTATTGGTAGATGATTTTCGGTACTATTTTTCTTTTTTGTGAAAGGAAGTCCCATTTCTAAGGACTAAGAAGAGCAACTGGGTTGGTCTTTCCACAATGGAACCAGCATTTTTGTAACCTTCAACACAATCAACATGAAAAAAATAGTAGTGGTACTGTTCCTTTTGATGGGAACTTTCCTTCAGGCACAGTCTGTGGATTACAATGTTAAAAAGGGGTATGCCGCCAATGGATATGACGTTGTGGCATACTTTGATGGGAAGGCCAAAGAGGGCCTCAAAAAATTCTCCACTGAGTTTGATGGGGTACAATTCAAGTTTCACAATCAGGAAAATTTGGACAAGTTCAAGGCAATGCCCAATAACTATCTTCCTGAGTATGGAGGATATTGCGCCTATGCAGTGGCCGTATCCGGAAAGAAAGTGAATGTGGATCCCAAAACGTTCGAAATTAGGGACAACAAGTTGTATCTGTTCTATAATTCCGGAAACACCAATACCTTGAAACTCTGGCAGAATGAATCTCCGGATAAACTAAAAACAAAGGCGGACAAGAACTGGGAAAAAATAAAGAATCGGTAACTTTTTGGATATAAGGTAGTCTAAACTAGATAGGTAATTTGTTTTTGCTGGGTCTAGAATAGTACTTTAGGGTATTGTTTTACAGCCCGTTGGCCATTTCTGTTGCATGAAACACTATTTAAAAGTTGCTTTTTCAGGTCTTCTCATTAGTTTTTTAGGGGCATTGCCTTTAGGAACACTAAACCTAACGGCTTTTGATATTGCTGCTTCCCAGGGAACGTATTCGGCCCTATGGTTTTGCCTTGCCGTAATTTTGGTGGAACTTGTAGTGGTGCGGTTAACCCTGTATGGGACTGAAAGACTGCAAATGGATGGAAAAGTCATGGATTACCTTCTTCCGTTCGGGGTTTTATTATTGATGTATTTGTCTGTTTCCCATTTTATGGATTTGGCCAAAATCAGCGAAGTGGATTCTAAAATAGATGTATTGCCCCAATTGAAGTCCACCTTCATGCTCGGATTTTTGCTCAGTGCCTTGAATCCCCTTCAAATACCATTTTGGATGACTTGGAACAAGGTGTTGGAAAACAAAGGCATTTTAAGAGCAAACCTAAAGTACTATTCCTTTTACATCTCAGGAATCGGTGTTGGCACCATGATCGGACTGGGTGTTTTTGTCCTAGCCGGAAAATATATTCTTACAAATTATAATGATTACAGCAGGGTGACCAATCTCCTCATGGGATTGCTATACCTTGGATTTTCTTTCTATCTTATGTACCTGTTCATCAAAAAACGATTAAACTATAAAACACAATGAGTATGTTCAAATCTTCTGTGGACACCATTGAGCAGTTCAAACAAATCCTTCAGCAAATCCCGGGGGAATGTTACTCAAAATCGTGCACTGTTCTATTTAACTCAACTATCGGTCAGCATACAAGACACATCATTGAACTTTATCTATGCTTGCTGAAAGGGTATGATCAGGCCGATGTATCCTATGACCGTAGAGAACGAAATCAACGTATTGAACTAGAATTGTCTTATGCGATTGAGCAGTTAGACTTGATTCAGAGACAATTGGAACGACCCAATAAGTCCATAAAGGTTACTTATGATTTATGTGGGGCAGAAACCTGTTTGGATTCCAATTACTTCAGGGAGGTCATGTACAACTTGGAACATACGATCCATCATCATGCACTCATTAAAGTGGGGATACAACATTTTACTAAAATGGAGCTTCCAGAGTCGTTTGGCGTGGCTCCTTCAACCATACAACACAAACAGGCATGTGCACAGTAAGTTTCATCTCAGAACGGGGTAAATATTTTATCACTTCCAATCGTGATGAGCATGTGTCACGCCCCTTGGCTTTTGAACCCAAGGAAGAGATGATTGGTTCCTTGAAGGTTGTATTTCCTAAGGACCCTAAGGCAGGGGGGACCTGGTTTGCTCTCAATGAATTGGGACATGTGGCCGTTTTGCTCAATGGGGCTTTTGTTCGGCATCAGACACAAGGGCCCTATGCCAAGAGTAGGGGATTGGTATTGTTGGATGTGATAGCTTCCGCCGAGCCAGAGTTACTGTTGCAAAAAATGGATTTATACCAGATAGAACCCTTCACCCTGGTGTTGCTCAATGGAAATCTATTGGAATTTCGATGGGATGGGAGCCAGAAATATTTTAGGCCATTGGACAAGTCTAAAAACCATATTTGGTCATCTGCAACGCTATATAATGATGAGGTGATAGCCCATAGGGCCAAAATGTTCGAGGATTTTTTGAAAGACCAAGACCATATTGAAGCCTCTGATGTGGTGGATTTCCATTCCAACAACCACGAAGATTTTGAAAACGGCTTTATCATTGATCGTGAAACCGGGCTCAAAACCTTCAGTGTTACCCAAGTAGTCATTGATCAGGAAGATATGTTATTACGTCATTTTGACCTTCTCGATGACAAATTCTATGAATTGCCCTTTTCATCCACATCCATATTACCCGTAAAATGAGCAGCTTTAAACTAAAATGGTACAAGCTAACCCATTGGGAGTACTGGCCGTTATGGGCCATTTACTACCCATTGTTTCCGGTTTGGCTGTATTATTCCATCAAGGCGCGTTCCTTTTTCTTTTTCAATGCCGCAAATCCGGCCATGAAGAATGGGGGTATGGCCATGGAATCCAAAATGGAGATCTATAAGATGATCCCGCAACAGTTTATCCCCAAAACCGTATTTGTTGGTAAAAATGAATCTTCCAAGCTGGCTCTGGAAAGAATTTTGGCATCGGATATTGGCTTTCCCTTCATTGCCAAACCAGATATAGGGATGAAGGCCTTTGGGGTGGATAAAATCTACAATAAGGACGAATTTAAAAACTATCTTAAGCGTACCCCATCCCATTTTTTGGTGCAAGAACTCATTCCGTATACCAAGGAAGTGGGTATTTTTTATGTGCGTATACCGGGTTCGGAAAAGGGGAGGGTCACAGGCATTGTGTCCAAAGAATTTCTTTCCGTCATTGGAAATGGAACCAATACCATCGAAGAATTGATCAAAAAGGAGTATCGGAGCCATTTGCAGCTAAAGGCTTTGGAAAAGAAGTTTGGGGAAACTTTAAAAACAGTATTAAAAAAAGGTGAGGAATTTATTCTGGTGCCTTATGGAAGCCATACTCGGGGCGCAAAATTTGTGGACATTACCCATAAATTAAATGATGGCCTAGAGAAAGTCGTAAACAGCATCTGTTCCCAAATGAGAGAGTTCCACTATGGTCGGTTGGATGTGCTGTACAATTCTTTTGAAGAGCTTAGCCAAGGCAAAAAATTTAGTGTGATTGAAATCAATGGGGCAGGGGGAGAGGCTACCCATATTTACGATCCCAAGCATTCCCTGTTTTTCGCATGGCGCGAAATTGCCAAGCATTGGGGTTATATGAATGAAGTAAGCATTCTCAATCACAAAAAGGGGCATTCCTATTTAAGCTTCAAAGACGGTAGGGCCATGCTTAGAGATCATGAGGCTTTGGAATCAAAGCTAAAAGTGATATCATTATAAGATTTAGGACTTATATGCCTTCAGGGCTTGCCTGAAAAAAGCAGATGTCGTTGCTTCCGTTATATCGGAAGCGGGTAAAATGGCTCCATTAAACCCATTGTTTTTCCATGTGCCTTGGGCGAGTGGCTTAAAGGCCCACGTTCGCAACTGGGTATTACCTCGATAACCACTGATATAAAAATAGAAGTCGTTCTCCATACTATCCGGAATGGCTAGTCCCAATCCCACTGATTTTCCTGAACCATCATGGAGATGGGCAAAAGCACCCGTATCAAAATGATGGGGCCATACACGCACTTCAGATTCCAAATTTTCATCCTTCAAGAATGTGGTAAGTACTTTTTGGGCCAAGCTCCGCAAACGGATGAGTTCTTCAACTTCACTATTACTGTAAAGTTCAAATACCTCCTCCTCAGCCATGGTATAAGGCAAGCTGTAATGAAGATTGTATCGGTAGGGTTTTTCAAGCTCTGAGGCTTCTGCCATTTTGGAGAGCCATTCCACCACCTCTGTATGGGTCTTTCCCTTTAGGGAAAGTGACTGTGTTGTACTGGACTTCCAGTCAAGGGAAAAAGTGCCATAATTTAACCCCAATTGCGTGCCAGAAGTATTCAGAGGCCAAGTGAGCAAACTTTTATCGGCCACTGAAAACCCTAAATTCGTATGGCTGTCATCCTTCTTGTGGGGTAAAAAACTTTTGCTAGCGGTAGCTAGGTACTGAGCTGCTAAATGGAACTGTTTGATCATTTTCATGGCAACCAAAGTGTGTTCCCTGAAAATACAAAATTTTATACGTTTTTAGGATTCTTTGCCAGTCAACTGCATCTTTTGTTTGATGGCCTTTACAATAATTGGTGCATGGATGCGACTATTTTCAATAAACCATTTGTGGGTTTCCATACCACCACAGATTACTCCAGCCAAAAACAATCCAGGAACATTGGTCTCCATGGTTTCTGGGTCATAAGAGGGTAGTTTTTTGCCATCTTCTGAAAGCTGGATGCCCAGTTTTTCCAAAAAATCAAAATTGGGCATGTACCCGGTCAGGGCCAGCACAAAATCATTGGTCAAGGTAACTTCACCTTGGGGGGTATTTATAACGACTTCACTTTCCGTGATTTCTTTCACGGTGGAGTTGTAATACGCTTTTATGCTGCCTTCCTCAATGCGATTGACGATATCGGGACGCACCCAGTATTTTACCCGTTGCCCCACTTCGGGACCTCGAATGATCAAGGTGACCTCGGCGCCTTTCCGCCAACATTCCAGAGCGGCATCAATGGCGGAATTGCTTGCTCCCACCACGGCCAATTTTTGACTGGCATAAAAATGAGGGTCTTTGTAATAGTGGGAAACTTTGGGCAAATCCTCTCCCGGAACGTTAATTTTGTTGGGCAGGTCGTAAAAACCAGTGGCCACAATAACGTTTTTGGCCTTGTAGGTGTCCTTGTCCGTTTTTATGTTGAAGGAAGTTGTCTTTTGCTCCACATCCAATACTTTTTCAAAAAGATGGATATTGAGTTGGTTGGAGGTCACAATTCTTCGGTAGTATTCCAAGGCTTCATTGCGTTTGGGCTTGGCTTCTTTGCTGATGAAGGGGATGTCGTCTATTTCCAGTTTCTCTGATGAGGAAAAAAACTGCATGTTTATCGGATAGTTGAACAGGGAATTTACAATGGGCCCTTTTTCAATGATCACATAGGTGAGTCCTTGTTTTTTGGCTTCAAGACCACAAGCTATACCAATGGGGCCGCCTCCAATAATGACAACATCAAAATCCTGCATTATGCAATTTTTTCTTTCAATCCCTTGATGGTTTGGGTGGGATTCTCACTTTTAAAGACAAAGCTGCCCGCCACCAAAATGTCCGCTCCGGCATCCACCAGTTTTTTGGCATTGGCATCATTTACACCCCCATCAATCTCGATAAGGGCATTGGAGTTTTTCCGTTCAATGAGTGCCTTGAGGTCTTTTACCTTCTGATAGGTATTCTCGATAAAGCTCTGCCCACCAAAACCGGGGTTCACGCTCATCACAATGACAATGTCGATATCTTGGATGATATCCTCCAGTAAACTTACGGGTGTATGCGGATTTAAGGCTACACCGGCTTTCATGCCCTCGGCCTTTATCGCCTGAAGGGTTCTGTGCAGGTGGGGGCAGGCCTCATAATGTACGGTCAAATGATGTACTTCCAGTTTCGCAAAGGTTTTGATGTAGCGATCGGGGTCAACGATCATCAGGTGTACATCCAATGGTTTTTGGGCATGTTTGGCCATGGCCTGTACCACGGGCATTCCAAATGAAATATTGGGAACGAACACACCGTCCATGATGTCCAAGTGAAACCAATCGGCATCACTTTGGTTCACCATTTCAATATCGCGTTGTAAATTGGCAAAATCTGATGCCAATAGGGAGGGAGCAACTAATTTTTTCTGCATTTGATCGTTAAAAGCTGATACAAAAATAAGCAAATGATCTGGCTTTATGGGATCAAACACTCATTTGCTACAGCCAATAGGTGACCTTCAGTACCATGGACCTGTTTTTGATGCCCAGACCTTCGGTGTCATGGTTCTCGTTGTATATCAGGAATATATCGGACATGGGGCTGTAGCGCCACTGCAATCTGGAAAATGCACTGAAGTTATTGTCCCGGGAATTGTACTGGACCACATTGGTGAGAAAAAGCTTGTTGGAGAAGCTTATGTTTCCATTGAATCGGGCCAAATGCAGATTCTTTTTCCCATACCCCTCGGCCAAGCGGATGTCGTTATAGTCATAGGTGAGGCCAAAGGTGCCCCAAGGCCTAAACCGTAACGAACCCTGTAACATGGCTCCTAGGCGGGTGCCGTTAAAGAATTGGCCATACCCTACATTGGTGTTCCATACAACGGTTTTGCGAACATCGGAGCTGTACTGTACATCAAATCGAGCAAAGGAATAATTGCCCACGGGAATGGGAGTGAATTCATCCCCGATCAATTCGGTGGGGAAGAGCAAGTCTACTTTCTGGTATCGACCTATCAAGTTGAGTTTAGCAGTATTCCGATATTCAAAATCGTAGGCAAGATTGTTCTCAAGCTCATTAAAGCTAGCATCGGAATTGAGATAGAGATTGTTCCAGGTCCGTAGTCCATGATAATTTAATTTACTATTCTCCCCTTCAGGAAAGAAAAGATAACGTACCCAAGGATTGAATAGGGTATAACCAAGTCTTACGGTTTCCTCGGTCAAGGCATTATAGTTTTCCAACCGAGGATTAACCCCAAGCTCTGTGATATAGTTTTCGCCCACAATATTGAGTAGCCATCCTGTTCTGAACCGTTTGGTCAGATAGTTTCCCGTAAAACCATAAAAATGGGTGTCCTCCAAGTTTTCTGGGGTCAGGGAAGTATGGTACATGAAGGTGTTGTTGAGCTTGCCGCTCTCGGAAATATAACTGAACTCCAACCCTGCATTTCTGGAATACTCCATCTCCGAAGTGGTACTGGTGGCCTGCCTGTTGATGAACAAAGCCTTGATGGCGGAACGCTGTAATACTTTTTGTTGAAAGGCTGCCACACTATAATTCTGTGCCGCAAATTCATCCGTGCGCCGGGTCTGCACATTCATGACCCCAACCCGTAGGTTCTGGGTGATGTTCCCGGTTAGCCTGCCTCCAAAATCAATAGGAATGGCTTTGCCTTCCATGATACCGATTCTCCGGGAGAAGAAAGGTTTAATATCGTATGTGCCAAAATTGGAGAAGATGTCATTGTTCTCCAGAAAGAAGTTACGCTGCTCCGGTAAAAAAATATCAAAGCGGGTAATGTTGGTCACCTGTTGGTCCACATCGGCATTGGAAAAATCAGGGAATAGGGTAAGATCTAGATTCAAACTACTGGTCAAGGCCACTTTTACCTCACCACCAAGGTCATTGTTGAGCTCGGCCTCTTGTTGTTCACTGTCCTCAAAATCACGTATTGAAGAACTGGTGACATAGGGATTCAAAATAAAGGTTCCCTTAGCTTTTTCGGGACTTTGGTCCCATTCCAAGGTTCCCATATAGTTGATGCTCACGCCATTGAAGTTTACGGGAAACTGGGTCCAAGTGGTATAGGCGTTGTTCTGTTTGTCTCCACGTATAAAATTAATGCCCCAATCCCGTTGGTTGGGGTTGTAGCGCAATGTTTTCAAGGGAATGGCTATTTCTGCGACCCAGTAGTCAGCGTACTGTGCGGTTTTAGAGGACCATTTATTGTCCCAATTCGGGGACATCCATGTTTGTCCATCCTCAATGACCAAACTGCCCTCCAGCTCGGATCCCCCAGCGGTAACCCCGAACAGCAATCCACTTTGTTTGGTGTTTACGGGATCTAGGACCACCGAAAAATTATCGCTTCCCCAATAATCATCGTCATTGTCGCGTACCAGTGATTGTACAATTCGCGCACCAGAATCATAGCATTTGGCCATGATATAGACATTTTCATGGTCATACGTAACCCGTACTTCAGTTTGATTCTGGGCCTGCCCCTCATCATTGGGCCAATGATTGAAAAAATTGGTTGCTAGTTGATGGTGCTCCCACTCTTTTTCCCCAATCGTTCCATCCAACGCAATGGGCTCCGTAGCTTTTCGAATTTGATATTTGAATAAAGCCCTTGTATTACCACCGCCATTTTGGGATACGGTTACAAGTGGGACCAATGACAATAAGGATGCGGCCCAGAATCTTTTCATGAACTGCTCGTTTTTTAATGATGGTTTCAAAGAACAGTAACCCTAACATCATTGTCAAGCAATTTTGGGGAATGTCAAAGCAATACACGTAAATGTCGTTTGGAGGGAGTTTGGTGCCGAAAACGTATCAAAGTTATACGTATAGGTTGCGCGAAAAGCATTCACGGCTGATTTAAGGAATACTTAACAACGAAGATGCCAAAATAAGTGCTTGATTAATCCAATTCTTTTTGAAGAAGGTCCAAAACATGCGATCGATAATTTCTGCCAATGGGAAGTTCCTTTCCATTGATTTCCACCATGATGCTATTAAAAGCGGATACCTTATCCACGGCAATCATGAATGAACGATGGATACGTACAAACCGTTCCTTGGGCAGTTTGTCTGCAAGATGACCAATCCTTTGGGAGGTCGTTATTTCATTGTTGGATGTATGAAGGATAACCTTATCGTTCAAGCTTTCCAAATAGGTAATATGGGAAAGGTCCAATTTAATGACCTTTCGTTGTGTTTTGATGTATAATTGCTCTGGTTCATCAACCGTTTTTGTTTCGGGAGGATGTTGTTCTGTTTTGGAAGTGGGTTGACCGGTCAAGAACTTGTTTGCTTTTGCAATGGTTTTCATAAACCTACCCATGGAAATGGGTTTTAGGAGATAATCAATGGCATCCAGTTCAAATGCCTTGATGGCAAATTCGCGATAGGCGGTGGTGAAGACGACCAACGGGGCCGGGTTGAGGGACTCCAAAAGCTCAAGGCCATTTATTTTGGGCATTTTAATATCCAAAAAAACCAAATCGATGTTCCCCTTTTGAAGATGACAAAACGCATCAACCGCATTGGCACATACCGCTACCACTTCCAGTTGGTCTATCTGCTCGGTTAGCTTCACCAATACCTTTCTGGCCAAGGGCTCATCATCAACAATTATGCATCTGATTTTTCTATCCATAGGCAGTTTGCGCGTTAATACCACTGAGGTCTATGTTCAAACTTACCAAAAAACGGTCAGGTTCTTCCTGAATATCCAGTTGATGCTTATCGGGAAAGAAAAGGACCAGTCTTCTTTTTACATTTTTTAGGCCGATGTTTTTATCGGTATCCAATCCATTGTCCTCCTCAATGGAAGATTTACTGTTTTCTACCACAAAATGAAGTTGTTGGTTGACGAGTTTCAATTCAATGGAAATATAAGAGTCGTCAATCAGTGTATCTGCCCCATGTTTAAAGGCATTTTCAACAAAGGGGAGCAACAAAAGGGGAGGGATAAACGTCTCGCTGCTATCATTTTCAATATGGGTGGAAATGGTAAGTTTGTCTCCATATCGCAATTGCTCCAGAGCCACGAGGTTCATCAACTCTTCCCATTCTTTTACCACGGTGATGAACCGGTCGCTGCATTCGTACAACATATAGTCCAAGAATTTGGACAGTCCCAGAACGGCATCCGGGGTTTTGGAGGATTTCTCCAATGAAAGGGAATAAATACTGTTTAATGTGTTAAAGAGAAAATGGGGATGTATCTGCGCTTTTAGAAATTTAAGCTCGGTTTCCATTTTTTCCTTTACCAACGCTTGGTTGATTTGTTCTTTCTGATAGTAAAAACGCTGCAGTTTAATGGCCATAGCCACAAAAACGGGAGTGTAAACGGCAATGAGGGAGTTTAATATCTTTGGGAGGTACAAAACTGGGGTTTTCCAATGTTCCTCTTCTGGGTAGAACCAGTGGTAGAGATACCTCCAGTTCATATAGCGGTCTATCAGAGCCATGGCCAAAGCCAAAATTATGGATAGCCCAATGTACATGGCCATGCGTTTTGGATATAGGTATTTGGGCATCAGGTAATATAGCGTAATGTATGTGGGGATAATTTTCCATGGCAGCAAAAACAGCAATTGCTGAAATTGGTCCCAATAATTATCCTCGTAACTACCCCATAGAACGGTATAGAACAAAATGTAGCCCAACCAAAAAAGAATGTGGTAATAGATTCTGTTCTGAGCGCTGAGTATCCTCTCGATCATATCTCGATTCATTTCCTCTTGGGCATTTTCAAGGAAACTTGCCTTTGAGGTCAACAATTTTGAAGATGAAAGTACAAAATAGGATTCATTACAAGCCCAAATTCCCGTGGACAACCACTTTTTTGCCGTAAATACCCTTAGTTTGACCAAAAGCCATAAATGAAAAAACTCCGGTAATCAGCCGGAGTTTATTCATCAATCAAAAAACGAACAGTCATGATAAACTGTTGTAGGTTTACAAATTACAACTTTCTTGCCAAAAAACAAATTTAAGGTTTGTTTAACTGTAATTTGTTGATATAATCTTGCGTTTTATCCTAAATATGTCTTCAAAATCTTACTTCTGGAGGTGTGTTTCAAGCGTCGGATAGCTTTTTCTTTGATCTGACGAACCCTTTCCCTGGTAAGGTCAAAAGTCTCTCCAATTTCTTCCAAGGTCATCGAGTGCTGTCCAGCCAAACCAAAGTAAAGCCTTATAACATCGGCTTCTCTGGGTGTTAGGGTCTCCAAGGCGCGTTCAATTTCAGTGCGAAGTGATTCGTGTAACAACTCCTTATCGGGGTTTGGCGACTCACCACTACGGAGTACATCATATAGGTTGGAATCCTCACCGTCAATCAATGGGGCATCCATGGATACGTGACGACCGGAATTTTTTAAGGATTGCTTTACATCTTCCACCGTCATGTCCAATTCTTTGGCAATTTCCTCGGCAGATGGGGTACGCTCATGGGCTTGCTCCAAGAACGCAAAAGTCTTGTTGATTTTATTGATGGATCCAATTTTGTTCAAGGGCAAACGTACAATACGTGATTGCTCCGCCAAAGCTTGTAGGATGGACTGACGAATCCACCAAACTGCATAGGAAATAAATTTGAATCCACGGGTTTCATCAAAACGTTGAGCGGCCTTGATCAATCCCAAATTTCCTTCATTGATCAAATCAGGTAGGGTCAATCCTTGGTTTTGATACTGTTTTGCAACAGAAACCACGAATCTAAGGTTAGCTTTGGTTAATTTTTCCAAGGCCACTTGGTCTCCCGCTTTTATACGTTGTGCCAGTTCCACCTCTTCATCGGCAGTGATCAAATCCACCTTGCCAATTTCCTGTAAATACTTGTCCAACGATGCGGTTTCCCTATTGGTAACCTGCTTTGTAATCTTTAACTGTCTCATCTAAAATTTCTCCTTCAAATTAAATTTGTGAACCGAAGCTCATTAAGTTATACGTAGAAAAAGAGTAAAAGTTACATTTTGATGCATTTTTTTTGTAAAACATTTCTTAATAATGCAAAAACCCCGGAAATCCCGGGGTTTTTATTCTTATAAAGGATGGGGTATTAATCCCTTCTCGGTTTTCTGTCGCGATCACCACCTCTGCGGTCACCACCTCTACGATCACCGCCTCTGCGATCACCACCTCTATCGTTTCGCGGTGGTCTTTCGGTATATCCTTCAGGTTTTGGAAGCAAAGCTTTTCTAGAAACCTTCTCTTTTCTGGTCTTGGGGTCGATACCGAAATATTTTACATCGATAACATCTCCAAGGTTGATGACATCGGTAACCTTATCAGTACGTTCCCATGCCAATTCAGATACGTGCAGCAATACTTCGTTGCCAGGGGCATCGGTATATTCCACAACGGCTCCAAAATCCAACAACTTGATGACCTTGACCTCATAAATGCTGCCCACTTCAGGCTTGAACATAAGCGCATCTATTTTGGCCAATACCATGTTGATGCCATCTTGATCGGTACCCAAGATTTCCACAATACCTTCTTCGGTATCAGGGTCTTCGTTGATCACGATGGTAGTTTTGGATTTCTTCTGAAGATCTTGAATAACCTCACCACCTTTACCGATCAATGCTCCAATGAATTCACCAGGAATGATTCGGGTAATGATTTTTGGTGCGTAAGACTTCACTTCTGGTCTTGGCTCGGCAATGGTTTCAACTAGCTTGCCCAAAATATGCAATCTTCCATCCTTGGCCTGCATCAAGGCTTTCACCAAGATTTCATAGGAAAGACCTTTTACCTTGATGTCCATTTGGCAAGCGGTGATACCATCTTCGGTACCAGTTACCTTAAAGTCCATATCACCCAAGTGGTCTTCATCGCCTAAGATATCGGACAGTACGGCGAATTTGCCAGACTCCGTATCAGTAATCAATCCCATGGCAATACCAGAAACTGGTTTTTTCAATTGAACACCTGCATCCATCAATGCCATGGTACCGGAACATACGGTTGCCATAGAAGAGGATCCATTGGATTCCAATACTTCGGATACCACACGAACGGTATATGGGCAATCTTCAGGAATCATGCCCTTAAGGGCGCGTTGTGCCAAGTTACCGTGACCAACTTCTCTACGTGAAGTACCTCGGATAGGTCTTGCCTCACCAGTGGAGAAAGGAGGGAAGTTATAGTGTAAATAGAATGTTTCTTCGCCCTCGTAAGATGGCATGTCAATTTGGTTGGCCTCTCTTGAGGTTCCCAAAGTAACGGTGGCCAATGCTTGGGTCTCGCCACGGGTAAAGATAGAAGAACCGTGAACGCTTGGCAAGTAATCAATCTCACACCAGATAGGACGAATGTCAGTGGTCTTACGACCGTCCAAACGAAGTCCTTCTTCCAAGGTTAGATTACGAACGGCCTCTTTTTCGGCCTTGTGGTAGTATTTGGAAACCAAACCACCAATTTCTTCCAATTCTTCTTCGGAGAAAGTAGCTTTGATTTCTTCTTTGATAGCAGCAAAAGCTTCGCTACGCTCTTTTTTGGAAGAACCGGCTTTGGCTACGGCGTATACTTTGTCATAAGCCAAGTCGTATACTTTCTTTTGAAGATCTTCGTCTTCAACTTCAGGTTCGTACTCACGGGTTTCTTTTTTACCGAAAGCTTCGGCCAATCTAACCTGTGCGGCACATTGAACTTTAATGGCTTCGTGGGCAAATTTGATGGCTTCCACCATTTCCTCTTCGGAAATTTCACTCATTTCGCCTTCCACCATCATCACAGAATCTTCGGAAGCACCAATCACCATGTCAATATCGGAGCTTTTCAATTGCTCCATGGTTGGGTTGATGATCAACTCACCATCTACACGACCTACACGAACCTCAGAAATTGGACATTCAAAAGGAAGGTCAGACAATTGGATGGCTGCGGAAGCGGCCAATCCTGCCATGGCATCGGGCATTACATTTTCGTCGTGAGACATCAATTGGATCATCACCTGGGTTTCAGAGTGATAATCTTTTGGGAACAACGGTCTTAATACCCTGTCTACCAAACGCATGGTCAATACCTCACCATCGCTGGGTCTTGCTTCACGCTTAAAGAATCCGCCAGGATAACGTCCTGCAGCGGCAAATTTTTCACGATAATCCACGGTAAGTGGCAAGAAATCCACATCCGAAGCTTGATAATTGGAGACAACTGTACATAGCAACATACATTTGCCTGATTGGACTACTACAGAGCCATGGGCCTGTTTCGCCAATTTTCCGGTTTCAATAGAGATTTCCCTACCGTCACCAAGGTCAATGACCTCTTTAAAAGTTTTTGGAATCATAAGAATTAGTCTTACCCGTTAAAAAAGATACTACGGGCAGTTAAACATTTGGTCTACCGTCATCCGGACGGTCGGGTTGTGTTGTTGTTGTGTTTGCCTCTCGGCACTGACCAATGAAAAACTATTTGAAGCTTTTTGTGTTTGCCCAATCGAATGGGACTTTAAGTCGTTGGAGTTCGTCCAACTAAAACAAAGGGGAAGCCAAAGCCTCCCCATCGTTTTTATTTTCTAATACCAAGTTCCTTGATCAAGGCACGGTATTTTTCAATATCTTTTTTCTTTAGGTAATCCAAAAGACTACGTCTTTTACCTACCAACGCCACCAAAGAACGCTCGGTGTTATAGTCCTTATGGTTTCTTTTTAGGTGACCAGTTAAGTGGTTGATACGGTGCGTGAACAAAGCAATTTGTCCTTCCGTAGAACCGGTGTTGCTCTCAGAGCCGCCGTGTTTTTTAAAAATCTCGGCTTTTACTTCTTTTGTTAAATACATTCCAATATTTATTTAAATGATTTTTATGTATTGATTGACTTTCAATCAGCGTGCAAAGATAAGTCCTTTTTTTGAATTTGAAGGGAAAGTAAACAAAAAAGCCCCGAGTTCGGGGCTTTTCTTATTTTCTGATAGGCTGATTGGTGATCAAGTCTATATATTGGTTTACTTTCTTTTTCAAGTCCCTACGATGGGAAATGAAATCCAAGAACCCATGTTCTTTTAAAAATTCAGCTGTTTGAAAACCTTCGGGAAGGTCTTTCCCAACGGTGTCCTTTACCACCCGTGGTCCGGCAAAACCTATCAAAGCACCTGGTTCCGCAATGTTGATGTCTCCCAACATGGCGTAAGAGGCAGTGGTTCCTCCAGTGGTGGGGTCGGTACATAACGAAATGTAAGGAATTTTAGCTTCGGCCAATTGGGCCAATTTAGCTGAGGTCTTTGCCAATTGCATCAGCGAAAGTGCAGCTTCCATCATACGGGCCCCACCTGATTTCGAAATCATCAAGAATGGGATTTTCCTCTTTTTGGCCTCGTCTATGGCGCGGGAAATTTTTTCTCCCACAACACTACCCATAGATCCACCAATAAAGCCGAAGTCCATACAGGCAATGACAATATCCTTGCCCATGGATTTACCCACAGCGGTACGAACGGCGTCCTTTAATCCTGTTTTTTGTTGAACTGTTTTTAAGCGATCGGAATATTTTTTGGTATCCACAAACTTCAAAGGGTCTTTGGAGGTCATGTTGGCATCGAGTTCTTTGAACTTGTTGTCATCGAACAGGATTTCAAAGTATTCCTTGCTGCCTATCCTAACATGGTAATCATCTTCCGGACTTACATAGAAGTTTTTGGCAAGGTCTTCGGACTCTACTATTTTACCAGTGGGGGATTTATACCATAATCCCTTTGGGGTATCCTTTTTTTGCTCAGTTGTGGTCTGAATTCCTTTTTCCTTTCTTTTAAACCAAGACGACATGCAATCAAAATTAAATTAAACGAAAGTCTTATAAGGTATTTACATTGTTCAAATCTTCGAAGGCCTTTTTCAATCGCTCAGAGAATGTTTTTTCTCCTTCACGCAGCCAAACTCGCGGATCGTAGAACTTTTTGTTGGGTTGATCGTCACCTTCAGGATTTCCTATTTGTGATTGAAGGTAACCTGATTTTTCTTGGACATAGTCCCGAACCCCTTCCAAAAACGCATATTGCAAATCGGTGTCGATGTTCATTTTAATAACACCATATCCTATAGCTTCCCTGATTTCTTCCAAAGTGGAACCAGAACCTCCGTGGAATACAAAATCGATATGGTTTTCCTCCACACCATATTTCTTGGTGATGAACTCTTGGGAGTTTTTCAAGATCTTGGGTGTCAATTTTACGTTCCCTGGCTTGTATACACCGTGTACATTACCAAAGGCAGCGGCTATGGTAAATCTATGGCTTACCTTGGACAATTCTTCGTAAGCATATGCCACTTCTTCGGGCTGGGTATACAATTTGGAGTCATCAACATCACTATTGTCCACACCATCTTCTTCACCTCCAGTAATACCCAACTCAATTTCCAAGGTCATGCCCATTTTGCTCATACGCTCCAAATAGGTCTTGCAAATTTCAATGTTCTCCTCGATGGGTTCTTCCGAAAGGTCAATCATATGCGAGCTGAACAGGGACTTGCCTGTGGCCTTAAAATGTTCTTCACTGGCATCTAAAAGTCCATCTACCCAAGGCAATAGTTTTTTGGCACAGTGGTCTGTGTGAAGAATTACAGTGGCACCGTAGGCTTCGGCCAATTGATGCACATGTTTGGCGCCAGACACGGCTCCTAGAATGGCAGCTCTCTGGTTTTCGTTGGAAAGACCTTTGCCAGCATTGAACTGACCTCCACCGTTGGAAAACTGTATGATAACGGGCGAGTTTAACGAAGCGGCTGTTTCCAATACCGCATTAATGGTGTTGGACCCAATCACGTTAACTGCCGGAAGGGCATACCCGTTTTCTTTGGCGTGGTTAAAAATTGCTTGTACTTCATCACCGGTAGCAACGCCCGGTTTTATGTTGTGGGACATAATTTTTGTTGATTACGTTTATAAGTCAAGTTAGGGCACAAAAGTAATAAAATATTTACTCTAGAAGGGATAATTAATTCCGATGTTAAAAACCGCACTTTTAAGGTTATAGCCACTGAACCAGCGATTGGACCCTTCTTTGGATGGGTCGTAGGTTTTAAATCCGGTATCCAGTCTGAAGACGAAATAGGTGAAATCATAGCGGAGGCCAATCCCGGTTCCTAGGGCAATATCGGCCAATGAGGAGAAGCCATTAAAAATGGCATCGGGATTGTCCTCATCGTCAAAAACATTCCAAATGTTTCCTGCATCGGCAAAAAACGCGCCTTTTACATCACCGGCAATTGGGAAGCGATATTCAACATTCATGGCTAGTTTTAGGTTGGCCTCGTTAAAGTCGTTGAGGTTGTCGGTCTTTCCAGGTCCCAATTCATATGCGTTCCAAGCCCTGTTGTCATTGGAGCCTCCACCAAAATAACTTCTAACAAAGGGAATGTTGTCCGAGTTGCCATAGGGAACAGCAAGTCCTAAAAAAGTCCTGAAGGCAATCACCTTGGAATCATCCACATCCCAGTGGCGGATAAAATCAACCTCTGTTTTGAGATATTGGGAAAAGGGGACACTGAATACCAAAAGTTGGTCGCGGTCATTTTTATTATAAGGAACCACATTGGAAAGCAATGAGAGCAAGTTTCCAGCTCCCTCCAATTTTACCCTAAACTGATAGAAATTGTTATCGTTGATATCAACCCTGCTATTTTTAAAAAAGGTATAGTTTGATGCAAAGATGAGGTTGTTCTCGGTCAAACGTTGTCTCCTTTCCTCAATACGGTTTACCTCACTTCGTTCTTCCTCGTCTAGTGGAACTTGATTGTTCAGCACTGCTTCCACAAATCCATTGGCCCCATCTGGTATGGATAGCCTAAAGGGATCGTCCTCATTATCGACCTCCTCAAAGAAATCCGCAAATTGTAGGTCTTCTTCAAAAGCATCTGCAATATTATCCAGGCTTCTATAGCTGTTTCTATAGACATTGTAAAAATTGCCTTGGTTGGTATTACGAACAAATTCAACATTCAATAGTTCCACATTGTGTTTCAATTGTATTGTTGGTGACCAATTGTAAGACAAAACAGAGTTAAGGGATTGTTTGTCCAATCCCACATTTTGCTGAAAATTGGTACCTGCGGACAATCTACTTTGGGGAAGCATGTAGTACGGAATAATCTTTTCGGTATTGAACGGGAACCATATTCTGGGAAAAGTAATGTTGACATCTCCTCCAAGTTCAGAAGTGAAAGGTTCATCCGAGAACGCAGCGGCATCACTCAGTAAACCTATAGAGCCCCTTGCGGAAATATTTAAGGTTTCGGCACCACCAAACACGTTTCGTGTAATGACCGATGTACTGAAAGCCGTTCCTACCTGTTGAATGTTGGAATGTGTAACATCAAAGTTGAGATTCAAGGAAAATTTTGGTCTTGGCGCCAAATAAATGTTGGAAATAAGTTGGGCTTGGGTAGTATCCGGAATAAACTCTATGTTCGGATATTTGAACGTATTCAGGTTGGTAATCTGCCGGTAGGTTCGGATACGGTCCAAATCCCTATAAATACTATCCTTTTGAAAAAAGATGGCATCGGTCAATGCCTTTGGATTGTACCTGAGCTTGTCCTTGTAGAAAATGGTATAATTGTCGTATTCCATTGACTTTAGGGAGTCTGTTCCACCACCTATCAAATAATCGGCATAGATGTTTATTTTTTTTAGGCGATGGATTCTATATGGACTGTTGACATCGGAACTGTCCGTGGCGCTCCTGAATTTTTTAATGTTCAACTTTACGTCCATTAGTTGGTCATCGGCCAGTTGGGTGGTGTCCCTGAGAATATCATAGCTAATGGAGCTTTCTTGAAAATTATAAACCCCTGAGTTTCTGAAAAGGGTGGTCAAACGCTCCCGTTCCAAATTAAAATTGGCAAGGTCAAATTGATCTCCTTTTTTTACAAGGGTAAGGTCGGAAGATGCATCATAAACAGAATCCAGTTCGGGAGAAGTAATGTTTTTTTGAACGGTATCAATGATAAAAGGTTTCCCTAAATTGAGCTTATAGTCCAATTCGGCTCTTTTTTTCCGTTTGCCCTCAACAATGTCATAGCTCCCAGAATTATTAAAATATCCTTTGCTGCGATAATAGGCCTCCAATCTATTTACGGATTTTTGGGATAGGGCCGTATCAATGACCACAGGAGCTTCGCCAATTCTTTTTAGGAAATCGCTGGCCCCTTTTACAACAAAGGATTCTTGTAGTCGATTCACTTGTTTTTTGGAAAGAAAGTTGTTCAAACGTTTTTCACGCTTTTCTTTTCGGTGAAGCCAATCCTGAAAAGATGAATCTGGGTTTTCCTTGGCCAAATTGTACAGGTTGAGTCGCAATGGATATCCCAATACATTGCTGTTCGGTTTTTGGTAAATAAGACTTCGGATGTCACTGTCAGTTACCTTTTCTTCATCTATATAAATAGAGTTCTTGGTGAGCAGCAATTCATCTTCCCCCACTTTTTTAAGGGTATTACAACCGGCCACAATCAATATAAGCAACAATAACCCTATTTTTGTCCAGTTGGACAATAGACGTAAAGAACCCCTCATAGACGCCAAAAATACACGATTTAGATGGTTACGAAAAACCAAATTAAACTAGTTGTAAACCTAAAGCAAAAAAAGTACCGAACTCAACATGGATTGTTTGTGGTGGAAGGTGAAAAGTTGGTCAATGAGCTTTTGGATGCTGGTATTCAACTGCTTGACCTTTTTGTGGATACAGAAAAAAAGGCAAAACATTTTCAGGAAGCTAAACTGGTTTCAAAAGCAAATATGAAGCAGATGAGCAGTTTGTCCAACCCCAATGGAGTGTTGGGAGTCTTCAAGGTGCCCAGCCCCAAGCCCATTGGTGAAGATGATTGGGTGCTAGCCTTGGATGCTGTCCGCGACCCGGGTAATTTAGGGACCATTATTAGGTTGTGCGATTGGTTTGGCATAAAGTACTTGATTTGCTCTTCGGATACGGTGGACTGCTATAATCCAAAGGTATTACAAGCCACTATGGGGTCTATAGCCCGAGTAAATATCGTTTACACAGATTTGGAAGCGTACTTAAAACAGACATCATTGCCAATGTATGGAGCTTTTATGGATGGTAATTCAATATATCAGCAAAAATTACCCACTAAAGGGATTTTGGTAATGGGTAATGAGGCCAATGGTATTTCCGAAACTATTGGTGGATTGATCACTTCGCAAATTTCCATTCCCCAATATGGGGAAACTACGGCCGAAAGCTTGAATGTAGCCACGGCAACGGCCATATTATTGAATGAGATTAGAAGATAGTTTTTTGAATTTATGGATGATTGTTCTAAGATTCTTGGATTTTTTTGAACCTCACTATCCAACACTATCTCATTTGTTATTCAAAGGTGAAATTAATGAAAATACCACGGGTTCTCATGGCTTCAATGTTACCTGTCCATGGACTGTTGGGGTCGTCATCCGGGACCAATTCATCAGATAAAGCAAAAACACCACGAATGGAAGGTGAAAACTTGAAGTATTCGGTATAAAAATCAATGCCAAAACCCAATTCGTATCCGTAGACATTCTTTTTCATCCGAAACTCACCACTGCTGTTATCGTCCAAACTATCTTCTTTGCTTCCCAAGTTCATTGAAGTATATACGCCTCCTGTGATAAAGGGTTTCCAGTTGCCAATACGTCTGGTACTGGCTTTGATGAGCAATGGAAAACGAATGTAAGTGGAACGCACCTCACGAATGGCATCGGTTTCATTTGCAAAACCAGGAAAACCCAAAGTTCTTGAGGTGTACAAGAGGCCAGGCTCAAAACGGGCATCCAAGAACTCGTTGATGCGCATTTCGCCAATCAAGCCCACATTGAAGCCAATACTTTTGTTCACCAAGATATCCCGGCCAATGTCGTTCTTGTACTCAAATTGAAAATCATATTGATTCAACCCAAGGTAGTATCCCCAGTTCAAAAACTTTTTGTCCTCGTTCTGAAGGTTAAGGATGGGGTCTTCCCTAAACTGGGCCAAGGAAGTTGGGCATGCCAGCACCAGCAGGCCAAACAGAAGAAAGATGTTTTTCATCAAACTATTTTGTAGCGACATAAATGGAAGCTGCTCCAAATGTCTGGGGTTTGTTCTCTATTCCTATAAACCCAATTTTGGCCAAAATATTGTTGAAAGCCTTCCCATGTGGAAAAACAGATGCTGATTCACTGAGGTAGGCATATGCAGAACGGTCTTTGGAAAAGAGTTTTCCTATGGCCGGAAGAATGAACTTGCAATAAAAGGTATACCCTTGTTTAAAGGGTGTTTTGGTGGGCACGGAAGTTTCCAAAATCATTAATGTGCCACTAGGTTTGAGCACCCGATGAATTTCTTGTAGACCTTTTTCGAGATTTTCAAAATTACGTACCCCAAACCCCACAGTCACCGCATCAAAACTTTGATCTTCAAAAGGAAGGTTTTCGCTATCGCCTACCATCATCTCAATGGTATCTTGAAGATTTTTTTCCTTGATTTTGGTCTTTCCTACCTCCAACATGCCGGGAGATATGTCCAATCCGATGATTTTTTCAGCTCCAGTTCCCATCATGGCAATGGCCAAATCCCCAGTTCCCGTGGCAATATCCAAGAGGGTTTTTGGTTTCTTGGCAGCAAGAAGCTTTACCATTCGTTTGCGCCATTTTAGGTCTATTCCAAAGGAAATCACCCGGTTCAATCCGTCATAATCCCCAGAAATAGTATCGAACATTTGCCGTACCTGTTCCTTTTTTCCCAGTTCAGATTCCTTATATGGCGTAACTTTTTTTGACATTTCCTGATTTTGCTGGCAAATATACAATATAGCCTTATGGGAGGTGCACAAAAAAAATTGTGTAATTTTGCCGGGCAACGGGGAACTTTTTCCGTATTATACTAAGAATATGTCTTTTAGGCCACGGTCACTATTCTTTGTGTCACTTACAAGGCACAAATTGAATCGATTTAACAACACATCTTATTTCAATCAATGAAAATCATTATTGCAGGAGCTGGTGAGGTAGGGTTTCATTTGGCAAAACTTTTGTCTTATGAGGCTCAGGACATTACGTTGATTGATACAGATAAGGAAAGCCTAACGTATGCTGATAACCATTTGGATATACGGGTGCTTCGCGGTGATGCCACTTCGGTTCAGGTGCTTCGGGATGCCCAAGTGGATGGTTCGGATTTGGTGATTGCGGTGACGGCTTCCGAAACCACAAACATTACCCTTTGTTTCTTGGCAAAGCAGTTGGGGTGCAAGAGGACCATAGCCCGGATTTCCAATACGGAGTTTATGGACAATCGCGGACTCATTAAATTTGAGGAATTGGGGATTGATGAATTGATTTCCCCGGAGCGATTGGCCGCTATGGAGATACAGTTGATGCTGAACCAATCAGCTTTTAATGACACCTATGAATTCGAAGGCGGATTGTTGACCATGTTTGGGGTAATTTTGCCCAAGACAGCCCCATTTGTTGGAAAAATGGTAAAAGAAGCTGCCCGGATTTTTCCTGAGCTTCACTTTATGCCCATTGCCCTACAGCGTATGGGAACACAGTTTACACTGATTCCGAGGGGGGATACGGTGTTCAAGGAAGGCGATCAAGTGTATTTTATTACTTCGGATAAGGGAGTGGAAGAGTTGTACAAGCTCACTGGGATGCAAAAGCAAGAGATTAAAAATGTGATGATCTTGGGGGGTAGTAAAGTGGGCTTCAAAACCGCTCGGGACCTGTGCAACAAAAAATTCAATGTAAAGCTCATCGAAAAGAGTAAGGAAAAAGCCTTTGATATTGCCGATGAGTTGCCCCATGCCTTGGTCATTAACGGTGATGGCAGAAATGTGGAGCTTCTGGAAGAAGAAAGTTTGGAGTCCATGGATGCCTTTATTGCCGTGACCGGGAATTCCGAGACGAATATCATGTCTTGTCTGGTGGCCAAGAACAAGCGCATTAAAAAGACCATTGCCCTAGTGGAGAACATGGATTATTTTCAGTTGTCCCATTCCATTGGGGTGGATACATTGATCAATAAAAAACTATTGGCCGCCAATAGTATATTCCGATATATCCGAAAAGGGGAGGTGCTGGCATTAACCCGTTTAAATAACCTTAATGCAGAGATTCTGGAATTTGAGGTCAAAGCAACATCACTGGTAAACGGCGAAATCATCAAAGAACTTAATTTTCCAAGGGAAGCCAGTATTGGGGGCGTCATCAGAAATGGAGAAGGAATCATTGCCCTTGGTGATTTTAGAATCACCCAAGGAGACCGTGTGGTGGTCTGTTGTCTTCCCAAGGCCATTCCACGTATAGAAAAGCTGTTCCTGTAATGAAGCTCAATACACGGATCATTGTACACATCATGGGACTGCTGCTGCTTTGCAACGGTTCTTTTATGCTTTTGGCCGCCTTTACGAGCGGGGTCAGTAAGGATGGTGCCACGTTGGACATTACCCTTGCGGCCATTGTGACCATGCTTTTTGGTATGATGGCCATGTTCTACACCCGTGGGCACAAAAAAGAGGTAAAGCGGAAGGAAGGCTATATTATTGTAACATTTGGGTGGGTTGTAATGTCCATTTCGGGAATGTTGCCCTATCTCTTTTCAGGTGCCATCCCCTCTATTACAGATGCCTTTTTTGAGACCATATCTGGATATACCACTACCGGAGCGTCCATTCTTGATGATATAGAGTCCCTGCCCCAAGGAATCCTGCTCTGGAGAAGCCTGACCCACTGGATCGGGGGAATGGGAATTATTGTATTGGCCATTGCCATCCTGCCCCTTTTGGGAATAGGGGGCATGCAGTTGTTTGCTGCCGAAGCACCTGGGCCTGGTGGCGATAAGCTCCATCCCAGAATTACCGATACGGCCAAGCGCTTGTGGTTGATTTACTTTGGCTATACCGTAGCTGAAACGCTATTGTTGAAATTGGCAGGAATGTCATTTTTTGATGCCATCAACCATGCCTTGGCAACCATGTCCACTGGAGGATTTTCTACCAAGAATGCCAGTTTGGCCTACTGGAACAACCAACCTGTAATCCAGTATATTACCATTATTTTTATGTTCTTGGCCGGAAGCAATTTTGTACTCAGCTATTTTGCGTTTACAGGACGGGTACAACGTATCTTAAAGGATGAGGAGTTTAAATACTACTTCAGCTTTGTGGTGATTTTCTCTATTTTGGCCGCTTTGGGCATCTACTTTAAGGGTGATGTACCTGCGTCCGATTTTCATCCCATGGTTTGGGGTGAAGCCGAAAGTGCTTTTAGGCATGCCCTGTTCCAGGTCATAGCTGTGATCACTACCACTGGTTTTGTTACGGCAGACTTTACCTCATGGACCCCATTTTTGACCGTTTTCTTTTTTGGGTTGATGTTCTTGGGAGGTTCCGCGGGATCTACGGCTGGGGGGATTAAAGTGATGCGCCATTTGATCATCATCAAAAATGGAATCTTAGAGTTTAAACGGACCTTGCATCCCAATGCCATTATCCCGGTTCGCTATAATGAAAAAACAGTGACAGAACATATCGTGTACAACGTTATTGCTTTTTTTGTTTTGTACATGCTTTTGTTCATAATAGGTTCTTTGGTATTGGGCTTTTTAGGGTTGGATTTTGTTTCGGCTGTAGGTGGAGCTGCCTCATCCTTGGGGAATGTGGGGCCAGCCTTTGGCGACCTTAACCCTGTGAGCAACTACAACAGTTTGCCACCTGCCGGGAAGTGGTGGTGTGGCTTCTTAATGCTGTTGGGTCGTTTGGAACTTTTTACGGTCTTGATTATCCTCACCCCTTATTTCTGGAAGAAGACATAAAAAAACCTCTTGAAGTTGATACTACAAGAGGCTTTTTATTATTCTATTGTTTTTCTGGATTTGCCACCCTGAATAAGTTTCAGGGTTTCATCTTAGTTTTTCAGATGAATAAGATGCTGAATCAAGTTCAGCATGACGTCAAATTAAACCACTGCCTTGATGCGAGAAATGGCTTCCTTCAATTCTTTTTCTGATGCTGCGTAAGAGATACGGATACAGTTGGGGTTTCCAAAAGCTTCCCCGGTTACCGTGGCCACATTGGCATGTTCCAAAAGGTAAAGGGCAAAATCGGAAGCATTGTTGATGGTGGTCCCGTTCAAAGTTTTTCCAAAGAAAGCTGAAATATCTGGGAACACATAAAAAGCTCCTTCGGGAACGTTGAGGTTAAACCCATCGATTTCTCCCAAAAGTTCCAATACAAGATCCCTTCTTTTGTGGAACTCATCGATCATATACTGGATTTTGCTCACAGGAGCTTCCAAAGCGGTAATGACGGCACGTTGGGCAATGGCATTGGCACCACTGGTCACTTGTCCTTGAAGTTTGGTACATCCTTTGGCAATCCATTCGGGAGCGCCAATATATCCTATTCTCCATCCGGTCATGGCAAAAGCTTTGGAAACACCATTCACGGTAATGGTTCGGTCATACATTCCATCAATGCCAGCTATACTGACATGCCCTCCAGCAAAGTTGATGTGTTCATAAATTTCATCAGAAACCACATAGATATCTGGATGCTTTCTCAAAACTTCAGCCAATCCTTCCAATTCAGCCTGACTGTAAACAGAACCACTGGGGTTGCAAGGTGAACTGAACCAAATCATTCTGGTTTTTGGCGTAATGGCCGCTTCCAGTTGGGCAGGTGTCATTTTAAAATCGGTTTCAATACCGGTCGTTACTTCAACGGGAACACCTTCGGCCAATTTTACAATATCGCTATAGCTTACCCAGTACGGGGCAGGAAGAATTACTTCATCCCCAGGATTTAGAACCACAAGGGCCACATTGAAAAGGGATTGTTTGGCTCCTGTGGACACAACAATTTGGTTGGGTCCGTATTCTAAGTTGTTGTCTCGCTTGAATTTTAATGAAATGGCTTTTTTCAGTTCAGCATAACCATCAACAGGGGTGTAGCTGCTAAAATTGTCATCAATGGCCTGTTTTGCGGCCTCTTTGATAAAATCGGGAATATTGAAGTCCGGTTCACCCAAACTCAACCCAATAATATCCTTTCCTTCATTTCGTAACTCCCTGGCTTTTGCAGCCATGGCCAAAGTTGCTGACGTGGACATGTTCTTGATCCTGTCAGATAAATGGTTGCTCATTGATTTTGCTATTTTACTGGTACTGAAGTGCTGGGTTTTTACCCAGTTCCTTCAAATGTTTGAAGTGCGAAATTATAGCTTTTCTGGTAGTTTTATACTCGTTGTATGGTAAATTAAATTCCTTGGCAGTCTGTTTCACAATTTTGGAAATTTTTGTGTAGTGGATATGACTGATATTGGGGAAGATATGGTGTTCTACCTGATGGTTCAATCCGCCGGTAAACCAATTTACGATTCGGTTTTTTGTGCCAAAATTCACCGTGGTGAAGAGTTGGTGGATGGCCCACGTATTTTTCATGTTTCCACTTTCATCGGGAAGGGGCGTTTCGGCATGATCCACGATATGTGCCAATTGGAAAACAACGCTCAAAATTACACCGGCCACATAGTGCATGATAAAGAAGCCCAAAAGCACTTGCCACCATGTAACACCACCAAAAATCATGGGAAGAATGATCCAAATGGTCAGGTATATGATTTTGGTAATTACCAAAGTACTCCAATTGATTACTGGATTAGGCAGCTTTCCGTAGCTCAACTTGCGTTTCATGTAACGGTACATTTGCTGGAAATCTGTGGTCACGGCCCAGTTGAAGGTCAATAGGCCATATAGGAAAATGGAATAATAGTGTTGAAACTTATGGTGTTTCTTCCATTCGGCATGTTCGGAAAAACGTAGAATTCTTCCAGCTTCCATGTCTTCATCATGCTCATGGATATTGGTATAGGTGTGGTGCAATACATTGTGCTGTACCTGCCAGTTGTATACGTTACCAGCCAAAATATAAATGCTGCTTCCCATGAGTTTGTTGACCCATTTTTTATTGGAATATGCGCCATGGTTGCCATCGTGCATCACATTCATGCCCACGCCGGCCATTCCAACACCCATAACAATGGATAGGATGATGTAGGCCCAAAAGGGAAGGTTAAGGGTTAAAATCAAAAAATAAGGGGTCAAGAATAAGGCAAACATCACTATGGTCTTTAAGTGAAGTTTCCAATTCCCGGTTTTCTTTATTCCATTTTCATTGAAGTACTCGTTAACTCTTTTGTTCAAGGTCCTGAAGAATTGTGCAGAATCCTTTCTTGAAAACCGGATGGTGCTTTTGTCCATAAAAAAAATTTTAGCAAAGGTAACCAAATAGGGCTTTTAGGCCCAACACCTTAACATAAGAACGGTAATTACCTGTTTAAAAGTATTAGATTTGCTAAAATTAACAAACCTTAGATGAACACCGAGTTAATCTACAAATATTTTACGACGCTCACTGATACACAGAAAGAGCATTTTCAAGGTTTGGAGGCGCTATACCAAGATTGGAACAAAAAAATAAATGTGGTTTCCCGAAAGGATATCGATGAACTTTATCTTCGTCATGTGCTTCATTCTCTGGGGATTGCCAAGATTCAGTCGTTTAATGAGGGTGCTCGCATTTTAGATGTTGGTACGGGTGGTGGATTTCCAGGAATTCCGTTGGCCATTCTGTTTCCTGAGGTACAGTTTACCTTGGTGGATGCCATTGGAAAAAAAGTAAAGGTGGTTCAAGAAGTCGTGGAAGGTTTGGGGCTCGAGAATGTAACGGCACACCATTCAAGAGTGGAGGATTTGGACGGACAGTTTGATTTTATTGTCAGCAGGGCTGTTGCGGCCATGCCTACATTTGTGCATTGGACCAGAGGAAAAATCAAGAAAGATTCTGCCCACGAACGCAAAAATGGGATTCTTTACCTTAAAGGAGGTGATTTAGAGGAAGAATTGAAGGAATACAAAACCGTCCAAATCTTTGATTTGGGGGAATACTTTGAAGAAGATTTCTTTGAAACAAAAAAAGTGGTCTATTTACCACAAAAATTCAAGGGGTAGCGTTCAAATGCTCCACATCCTTTCATAGACCAACCTACACTTCCTGCAATAGGTCTTTGCGTTTGACCAAATCCGATCAAACTTATTGGACACATTTTCTACCCATGTATTGATTCGCTTTCTCATGTTGTATGGGATTTATACTACAAAAATACCAAATTACGTTTAGTTTACAATTAATTAACGTTAAATTTACATTTGAAGTATGTCTATACCTTCCAAAAGCGTGTATTTTTAAAACAAACCTTGTTTTATGCAGTTTAAAAGCATTGATAATTAGTGATTTAAGAATAGCCTATTCGTATAGGTATGAGCCTGCTGCTTGACTCATTTTACGATAATCATGCCCAATTTTTGGGACGATTTTGATTTCCCAATTGAACATCGCACCTAATTTTTTGGAATTATTTTGTGATAACTGGTAGGAATATTGCGCTCTCTCCAGACGATGGTAACCTTGTTGGTCTGCTGATTTTGAACGCAACAAAGTACCTCCCGTTTCATTCTCGTTGTCCATTTCTCCAATGAAAAGAATCAATTTTTTGCCAAATGATGCTTTTAGGTCATCAACAGTAAGCGAACTATTCTTAAGACCAAATGGTAATGGAGGCCCAAAGTCAGGCAACGTATAGAAACCTGAATTGGAAGCCAAAATCCGGTCTGCTTTTGAAAAAGGATGGAACAAGACGAACCTGTGAAGGATTTGTCCGCCAGCTGAATGCCCAAAAATATCATAGGAAGTTTGGTTTGATTGAGTTGCTGTAATGGCAAAGTCAAAAATTGCATCAAAATCCTTAAAGAGCCATTTTCTTTTTTCAGGATTTATGTAGTAGACGAGTTTGTCCTCATCCAAAATAGCTTCATTGGTACCCTCAACCCACGATATACATTCGGAAATATTTAGATTCTGGATGATACCACCAAGGTGATAGTCCTCGAATCCGTATTCGCTTTTTGGATACATAGGGGAGAGAACCAGTACATTGTATTTTTCGGAATTTACGATCCAAGCATCCCGGTAAGTATCAGCATTTCTCCCCGCTCCTGGAATCACCAAGATTACTTTTGAATCAGGATTGAAGTTTTTAGGTCTATGATAATACACATTTATTTTACGGGTGTCATCCAAGTTGCCTACTTCCATTTGAAAATAACCAGACCCTTCTTGAATGGGGTCTGTGTTCTGTCCCCGAAGGTTTAGAATCGATATGAAAAAGGCAAAAGCAAGGAAAAATGGGTTTGAATGAATCATGGTATGCATTGGAGTTTAAAAAGTGAGGTGATTATTCTAAAATCCCGATAGTGATCAACCAAGGTTTTATATAAGAGAGAAGGTCATAACGCTCATTGGTTTGGGTGTTGAGAAAGTTGTGGTCTCCGTGCGGAAGGATTACCACTTTAAAGTTGGATTTGTTTAAGCGTTGCAATTCTTCAATTGTGGCATCTACAGGAATTACGGGGTCATTGGTTCCTAAAAACCAAAGTGCATCTGTTTCAAGTTGCTTTAGAATGTTTCTGGGGTCAAATCCCTTTTCACCGTCAAAATGCTTAAGTTTTTTATGGGCCTTGGCGATGGTAATCCCGCTTTCATCCCCATCTCCCGTAAGTTGACTGAAATAGTGTTCTTCACCAGCAGAAATGGAAACGCCTTCCCCAATGATCATAAAATCAATAGCCTTACTTTTTGAAGCTGCCAATGGCATGATCCATCCAGCTTGACTTCCACCCAATAGACCTAGCTTGGCTTTTTGGAGTTCTGGTTTTTCTTTTATCCAGTTTACGCAGGCCAGCACGTCAGAAGCTAAAAGGTTGAACCATGCTTTGCTACGTGCCACAGAGAAAGATTCGTATGTGCCACCAGATTCCCCAACCCCTCTCTTGTCGAAAGCCAATACGGCCATTCCCAACTGTGTTCCCAATCCGGTATAGTAGCTTACGTCATTGTAGGTCGAAGGCGCAGACCCATGAACAACAATCAAGACCCCATTTATACTATCCCGGTTTATGGGAGAGTAATAAGCAGCATTAAGCATTATGGAATCGTTGGGTATCTGAACCTCTTCCATAGCATAGCCTTTATATTGACTTTCTTTTTGAAAGATTAGCTCCATATTGCAAACTGGGCATAATCCGGGATGGAAGTAGCTTTCTTTATGGCAATCGGAGGCACAGGGAGGACATCGATATAGCTTCTCTTGACCAATGATGCACTGCAAAAAACAAACGCCAACGAGGAGAAAAGGAAATAGGCGGTTGAGTATCATAACTTTTTAAATAAGGGTCCATTTTCGGAAAGTGAATATCCAATGATTTTGCCATTCCCGTCTCTTTTGAAAAAAACAGGCTCGTTCCCTGAATCAGAAAACAAATCCCCACTTTCATGCAGGACAGGTTGTAATCCTCCGTCTTTCACAACAGCAAGATTTCCCAGTTTTGGGTCAAATACCAGATTCAGTTCAGTGTCATTCAGGTATTCATAAGTGCCTTCAAAATCCTTATAAAAAGATTGGTCTTTCCTATTGGAATAGGGGTTATCGTCCGATAGGATCAATCCATCGCCCAACTTCCAATTGTCATACTCCATGTAATATGCGGTTCGCTTGGCTGCATTCAGGCCTTGTAGTTTGGCCACTAAATGCAAGGCACCGTCTATTCCGGCAGAAATGCCTGCTGTGGTAATGACATTCCCATTATCCACGAAGCGAACATTCTTTCGTACATCAACTTTTTGGTAGTTCGTTTCAAGCCCATCGAGGGCATTATGAAATGTGGTCGCTGTTTTTCCATCCAAGATGCCAGCTTCTGCCATTACAAAAGCTCCAGTACAAACCGAAAAATGATATTGTACATTTTTCTGCTTTTGAATCCAATCAATGACTTTCGGGTTTTGGGAAGCGGCACTGGAGTTTCCTCCGAAAAAAGCTAAAATGTCAGCTTCTGGTGCATTTTCAACACTGTAGTCAGGTATTATCTTTAAGATACCTTGCGATTTTATGGGCTTTTGGGTGGCCGAGACGGTAAAAACACGGTATCCTGCATAGGCAAAGACTTCCATGGGGCCTGCAAAATCCAACACTTCCACACCATCTTGAAGATAAAAGGCAATGGTTTTGGAATCACTTTTTTTAATAAGCACCATATTACAGTGCGAGCATACGCCAGGGGCATCATGCACTTCTTGGTCACATGTTGCGCCGCAGGGTGGGCAAATGTATTTGGTTTGTGTGGAAAGAGAGGTTTGGGCCATGGCGAAGTAAGAAATTAGAAAACTTGCGAAT
Source organism: Flagellimonas alvinocaridis (assembly GCF_965248585.1). Taxonomy (NCBI): domain Bacteria; kingdom Pseudomonadati; phylum Bacteroidota; class Flavobacteriia; order Flavobacteriales; family Flavobacteriaceae; genus Flagellimonas; species Flagellimonas alvinocaridis. The sequence continues at coordinate 2,782,218 of NZ_OZ252111.1, read as the reverse complement.
AGGAAAATTGACCTTTTCATGATAAATGATTTTGGTCAAAATTAGGTCAAAACAAAGGGGGTGTAAAGGACAACTGTCCGCAGTATTGGGACAATCAATCCTTCCAATCGGAAGGGAGGGAGGCGGTGTGTTTTTTTAGAAGAGACCGTAATTGGTTACTGCTTTGCAACCCACAGGATTCTGCGACTGCACTTACTTTTGAGCCAGTTGAAAGGAGTTGGGTGGCCCGTTCCACCCGTAGTTTATCCAAATAGTCACCAATGGTAATGCCTGTGGTTTTTTTAAATAGCCGGGTAAGGTTTCTTGGACTCATGTGAACAGCATCCGCCAAATCCTCTATGGTGCTTTTGATGCTGAGGTTTTTGGCCAGCAGATCTTGAACTTGATGAACCCTTGTATCGATATGGTTCCGATATTGTAGAAAAACACTGAGTTGCGGGTCGTTTTCAGTTCTTCGGAGGTAGATGACTACCTCTTTGGCAATTTTGGCAGTAAATACGGGTCCGAATAGCTCTTCCATCAAAAAAAGAGCTAAATCGATCCCTGAAGAGACCCCTGCACTGGAATATAAGTTCCCATCTTGGACGATCAAGCGGTCTGAAAGTACCTGCGCTTTGGGAAATCTGGATTGAAAGTCTTCCAAATACCTCCAATGGGTAGTGCATTTTTTTCCATCAAAAAGACCGGACATGGCCACCAAATAGGCACCGGTGCAGACAGAACAAATTCGAGCTCTGTTTTTATGCTGTTCCTTTAGCCAATCAAGAAAAACCGCGTATGTTGTCTTGAAATCACTTTTAAGGAACAAATGGGATTCCAGCCCTGGAATAAACAGTAGGTCGTCCGATTTGAGCGTATGGGCATGGAACGGCGTAAGGTTGCCCAAGGATACTCCGGCACTGGAGGTTTGCTCCGAATTGCCTTCAAGGTTCAAATAATAGGTTTCTACTTCAATACCATAGTCCTTGGCTTCATAAAAAAGGTGTGCTGGTCCCGTTAAATCCAGCAGTTGAACTTCGGGAGGCACCAGAAAAAATGCTCGATGTTTAGATTTTTGGTGCATGTTTATGCATAAAGATCATTAACATTGGCTTGGGCAATATCAATAAATAATTGGCTCATTTTCTCGCATACCAAGGAGAAAAACTTCTCTCCTTTCTCTTTGGTGGCCATACTGGGATTGCCAACTCCAGTATCTTTACTGATTTTGGACCATGGTCTTTCGGTCCAGGCCCAACCTTCGGAAAAGGCCTTTATTTTGTTCTTTAGTTCCTCACCATCTCCCCATTCTTGTTTGGGAAGTACCAATTCCGGTGCCAAATGGAGTATAAGGCTGGTTTCCATTTCATCGGCATGATCACCAGGATGATCAAATATCTCTTTTTTTTCTGCCATTCCCGGCCAATGGGTGGTACAAAGGAACATGTTCGGGAACAGTAGGCCCAATTCCCTAATGATGGCTTTCCAGTTGTTGCCGCCGTGGCTGTTTAAAATCATAAACTTACGTATGCCTTGCCTTTCCAAGACGGTGATGACATCCTTTAGGATGGCAAATTGGGTGCTGGGGTTGAGGTTCATGTCCAAATAAATATCGGATTGACCGGTATTTACCCCAAAAGGAATTGTTGGAAGGGCTATTACCTTACAACCTTGTTCCCATGCCAGTCTTGCAGATTCTTCGGCAATGGCCGTGGCTTCAATGGTATCGGTGGAATATGGTAAGTGGTAGTTATGGGCTTCGGTGGCGGCCCAAGGCAGAACGGCCAGATCAAAAGATTCATCTTTTAAATGTTTCCAATTGGTGTCGGCCAATACGTAAGGTCTAGGCATTTTTTAAGGTTTAGAGATATTGGATAAAAAAAGACCGCTATTCCAAATAAGGTATAGCGGCCATGAAATTATGGATTTATTGAGTTACCCCAAAAAAGGATAGCGATAATCTTCAGGAGTTACAAAAGTCTCTTTTATAAGTCGTGGAGACACCCAACGCAACAGGTTTTGCATGGAACCTGCCTTGTCATTGGTTCCAGAAGCTCTTGCTCCTCCAAAAGGCTGTTGTCCTACTACGGCACCTGTAGGTTTGTCGTTGATATAGAAGTTTCCAGCACAATTTTGCAGTGCTTTTGTGGCTTCATCAATGGCATAACGATCTGCTGACAGAACTGCTCCGGTCAATGCATATTCCGAAGTGCCATCCACCAATTCCAACGTTTTGCTCCAATCGGCGTCCTCATAAATATATACTGTCACCACTGGTCCAAAAAGTTCAGTGCACATGGTGGTGTACTTGGGGTCGGTGGTTAAAATAACCGTTGGTTCAATAAAGTAACCCACAGATTTGTCATATCCACCACCTGCAACGATCTCTGCGTTGGAGTCGGCCTTGGCCTGTTCAATATATTTGGCCAATTTATCAAATGAGCCTTCGTGGATCACCGCGGTGATAAAGTTGCTCATATCGGCAGGAGAACCGGGTTTGTTGAAAGAGGCGATATCGGCCTTGACCAAATCCAAAATTTCATTTGCGGTTGATTTTGGCAGGTACACACGTGAGGCTGCACTGCATTTTTGACCTTGGAACTCAAAAGCACCTCGGGTAATGGCGGTGGCCACTTGCTTGGGTTTTGCGGTTGGATGCGCAATGATAAAATCCTTTCCGCCAGTTTCCCCAACAATCCTTGGATAGGTTTTGTAGTTGTGGATGTTGTTTCCTATCTGTTTCCACAATTCTTTGAACACATGGGTGGAACCTGTAAAGTGGATTCCAGAAAAATCAGGACTTGATAGTACGGTGTCCGAAATCATGACCGGATCTCCATAGACCACATTGATGACCCCATCAGGAAGACCTGCCTCCTTGAAGACATCAACAATGACCTTTGCGGAAAAGATTTGACTGTCACTGGGTTTCCAGACCACCACATTGCCCATCATGGCGGCACTTGCAGGCAAATTCCCGGCAATGGCGGTAAAGTTGAATGGGGTTATGGCGTAGATAAAACCTTCAAGCGGTCTGTATTCCACCCGGTTCCAGATACCTTCGGCGGACTCGGGTTGTTCGGAATAGATCTGCGACATGTATTCCACATTGAAACGTAGGAAGTCTACAATTTCACAGGCAGAATCAATTTCGGCTTGAAAAATATTTTTGGATTGTGCCAACATGGTGGCGGCATTCATTTTGGCACGATAAGGGCCGGCAATCAATTCCGCAGCTTTTAAAAAGATGGCGGCACGTTGTTCCCAAGTAAGGTCGGCCCAAGCTTTTCTAGCTTCCAAACAGTTGGATATGGCCTGTTCCACATGCTTTTTTTCTGCTAAATGGTAGTGGCCCACCACATGTTGGTGTTCGTGGGGGGGAGACATGGGTTTGGTATTTCCAGTCTTTATTTCCTCACTACCTATGTAAAGAGGTACCTCAACTTTTCCGTTGTAATAGGCGTTGTACTGTTGCAGTACTTCTTCGCGCTCAGGAGTACCTGGCGCATAACTTTTTATAGGTTCATTGATCGCAGTCGGAACTTGAAAGAATCCTTTTCCCATGATGCTTATTTTAGGAGATTAAAAATTCCACCAAAGGTACTAAAAGGAAAATCGATTTTAAAAACGGGAAGGTCAGTTTACTGCAAAAGGTGCAGAGAACTTGAATGTGGGTACGTCTACTTCAAACTCTTCCGAAGTAGTGAAATTAACCATTTGGTAATGCCCCCGCATGGCGCCAATAGGGGATGCCAATAAGCATCCTGAGCTGTAGGTGTGGGATTTGCCGGGTTTGATGACCGGTTTTCTGCCAATAACGCCTTCGCCGTCAATGGTCTCCAAATCTTTAAGTGCATCAAAAATGTCCCAATGTCTGGCTGTTAATTGAACGGTGTCCTGACTTTGGTTTTCTATGGTGATGGTATAGCCAAAGGCATAGTGCATCTTGTAGTTTTTGAAAAAAGTGCCCTCAAAAGTGGTTTGTACCGATACCTTGATTCCTTTAGTGACTTGAGTGAACATACCCTAATACATAAAAACACTTCCTGTAAACAAAATAATGACCGCAATAAATGCCAATATGGTAAATATAGTGTTCAGAAAGAGATATTTAACAATTGTTTTAAACGTTCCTTGCCCGTAGAACCTTTTCATGGCCATGAACAGATATACGCTGAAAATAGTTATGAACAGCATTGCACTGGACATGTTGAAAATAGCATCTATTACCAAGCTAAGGATGAGCAAGATAAATAATAAAGATTGGTTGTGAAAGCTGAAAATAAGATGATCGGTGTAGGTGTGTTTTTTTCTGATGTACACCAACCAAATGAACACCGTAAACAGTGGTAAAAAGAGAAAAATGACAAAGGGCATCCTAGAAATGGATGAATTCAGGAATGTTCCAGGTCTACTGATAACCTTTAATAAGCTATTTGCCGAATTAAAGGCCATTCTGTTGCCAACGGAAGGTTTAACATTGTATTTGGCCTGTGTTTCGCTAAAACTGAAGAGGGTGTCCCTTTTTATCATTTTGGAAAAAAATCCCACCTTCTCCATAAAATTATTGATTCCGGATTTGCTTTCCAGCGTTGCATAAAACTTAGTGGGGTTGGCCAGGATCAATGAATCCTTACGTTGATCTTCCAGACTAGAAGTCTCGGCAAGGGACTCCAGAATATGCATGCCTTTGATTACTTCATTGGTGCTAACCTTGGAAGAATCCAATTTTTCCAAAACCTTGGCCGTTTCTTCCTTGAGTTTTGTGCTGTCTGTTGTGAAAGTTCCGGACTTGACATTGTAGGATACCGGGGAATTTGAAATAAGATTGCCATCAAACCTTGAAGCCGCCTTATCCAAACTGGAAAATTCATTGTTGAAGGTAAACATCAAAAAATAGATAAAGGCCAAGCTTAGTAAAAAACGGAACGGATTGGTGTAGGAGACCCGTTTCCCCTCAATATAATCTTTAGTGATTTTTCCGGGGCGCCACAATAAGGCCGAAAGTGTTTTTAAGAGTCTGGAGTCATAATTGAACACTCCAGAAAAAAACTCATGGACAAAATCCTTGAGGGTCAGTTTTTTGGTACTGTTGGCTTGTGAGCAATTTGGGCAATATTTATCGCTCATGTCCAAGGGGTGGCCACAATTTAAACACTTGATGCCCCTGAACTGAAGTTCGTACCTGCCTTTGCTGATCAAACTATTTTTCTTGGCCATGCCCTTTTGGGATTTGTAGCTAAGATAATTAATTGCTTATTGTTCTGGAATTTACTGATCCTATACCTATTATACTGTCGTACATGTCGCCAAAATCCCTATAGTAGACCAAGATAAGGTAATTGTTTTCGGTGAAGTGAAAATCTCCGCTAACAAAATTAGGGTCAATAGAGCCATCTGCCCGCTCCACCACATATTTATAATTGTAGAACCCTTGCTTGATGGGCAGTTCCAGTTCCATTTTCCCGCTATCAGCATTAAAGATCATTTTGTTTTCTTCCTCCAATTGGTAATTGTTGAACTTTCCTACTACGTAAACATTGTCCAGGCCTATTTCATTGGAGTAGGGAAGGCTAAAGTGTACCATGGAATACTCTGCTTCGCGGGAAACATCATCGCCCTGTAATGTCCTCACGACAAAATCCCCATTAATATCAGGAAAATAGGTGTAGGGTACGTCATTGCGATATTCATTGGTAAACAGGAGGTGGTGGTACAGGTTCCTAAACTCCACTTTGGAAATGGCAAAGGTGGGAGACCTAAGATCTTTGGTGTCGAAATTTAGATATTCGTTGCCGCCAAAGAAACTGGTTTCTTGGTCATATTTGTAGACCAACTCGGTACCAATGGTAAATTGTGGTTTAATGTTGTACAGGGCCGTGGGCCAAAAATGGTTTTGTAAAATGGCCACTTTGATTTCGTTCTTCGGGTTCACTACTGGAAAACCTGCTGTATTAATGTTGAACTGAACCACCTGCTTTTCATTCAAAAAATTAAAATCCCGGGAGCGTTTTACTGTTCCGCCAACCCTAACGGCATTTCGGTAAACTACAAACCTTCTTGAAAACTGAAGGTCGCCATAACTGTTATAAATCTCAAGGACGTAGTTCCCACTTACCTTCAGCTGAACATTTTCATTGGGAATCGTTAATCTATAATTGGAGTAAGGCTGTAAGGTGTTATAGCTGTTTTCATAATCAATGATGCGTTGGTTGTCCGCACCTGACAAATATTGGGATTTTAGGAGCTGGGAAGGTGTCCAGTCATAATCGCAATGGATAATTTTATAGTAATAGTCCTGCTCCCTGGCGGTAAGGTCATCAAACTCCAAAGTCATGGTTTCACCAAGTTGGATTACCGGGAACTGGTCTTCCGTAGGGCCTCTAAAAATAATGGTCTTGATATTTTCTGGGGGATTTATTTCTTCCTGTACTTGTGCAAAAGCACTTGAGCTAACTAATAAGAAGAACATTGATTTGGTCAAGAAGCGCATGCTAAGCGTGTTTTGGGGTAAAGGTAAACAAAAAGTGTGCCTTGGAAATTTAGTTCGATGTAATCCCATTTTTATGGGCAATAATTATGAAAACTATCCTTTTAGTGCTAAATTTGCCACCGATTTTGATAACAAAAGGTCTACAACAATATGTCTAAAGACATCCGGATTAAGAAAGGGTTGAATATCAACCTTGTCGGGGCAGCAGAGCAGACTACTTCCAAAGCCGTTTTAAGTAACGTATATGCCCTAAACCTAGATGATTTTCATGGTATCACCCCCAAAATGCTCGTAAAGCAAGGGGAAGAAGTAAAGGCGGGAGAACCGCTCTTTTACAACAAAAACAAAGAGGAAATGCACTTTGTTTCACCTGTAAGCGGTGAGTTGGTGGAGATAGTCCGTGGCGCTAGAAGAAGAATCTTGACACTAAAGATTCTTGCTGACAAGAATCAAGAATATGTGCAGAACAAAGTGCCCGATATGGATACGGCCGATGCTTTAGCCATAAAGAGCTTTTTGCTGCAGTGTGGGGGATGGCCCTTCATTAAGCAACGTCCTTTTGACGTAATTGCCGATCCAGATGTAACGCCAAAAGCCATTTTTGTATCGGGATATACCACGGCGCCCTTGGCGGCAGATGTAAATTATGTGCTAAAAGGCAAGGAGCAAGAATTGCAGATGGCCATTACGGCCTTGGGCAAACTTACCCCTGGGAAGATACATGTTACAATAGGAAAGTCAGGGAGGTCTCCATTTGCAGATCTTAATGGAATAGAGCTTCATGAAATATCAGGCCCACATCCAGCAGGATTGGTGGGTACCCAGATCAATAGAATAGATCCAGTGAACAAAGGAGAGGTGGTATGGACAATTTCACCCCAGGATTTGGTTATGTTGGGCGAATTGTTGTTGACGGGAAAATTCAACGCCGAACGTACCATTGCCTTGGCAGGGTCTATCATTAAATCCCCAAAATACTATACAACCAAGATAGGGGCCGAAATATCTACCTTTTTATATGCAAGTGGTGTAAATGAAGATAGATTCAGGTTGATCAATGGGGATGTGCTTACCGGTAGAAAAACCAATACCGAGGGCTATCTAGGATTTTATAACAATACGGTTACAGCCATTCCGGAAGGAGATGATTATGAGTTTTTTGGATGGAACAAGCCTGTGTTCAATAAAATTTCAACAACAAGGGCATTGACTTTCTCATGGTTGCAGCCCAAAAAGAAATATGATTTGAATACCAATACCAATGGCGAGCACAGGGCTTTTGTGGTCACTGGCCAGTATGAAGAGGTGTTCCCATTGGATATTTACCCAATGCAGTTGCTAAAAGCCTGTATGGTTAAGGATTTGGACGAAATGGAGCAGTTGGGACTTTACGAGGTTGCTCCTGAAGACTTCGCATTGACAGAATTTATATGTATCTCAAAACAACCTCACCAACAAATAATCAGGGAAGGTTTGGATTTGTTGCAAAAAGAACTTGGATAATATGGGCTTGAAAGAAAAATTACACACGTTCAGAGTAAAGAATCAGGATAAAAAATGGTTTCCTGTTTTTAGTGGGTTCCATACCTTTTTGTTTACTCCCAATGAAACTACCCACAATGGGACGCACATAAAAGGGGCGGATGACCTAAAGCGTACCATGAACACCGTGGTCATGTCACTTGTTCCCTGTTTGATATTTGGAATGTTCAATACCGGATATCAGCACTATTTGGCATTGGGTGAGATTGAGCCCGTTGCCAATGGGTTCTTTAGTGCGGGTTTTTGGACCATGGACAATTTTCTCCTAGGTCTGTGGAAAGTACTTCCGTTGGTGATTGTTTCCTACGGAGTTGGACTTGCTATTGAGTTCTTGTTCTGCGTGATCAAGAAACATGAGATAGAAGAAGGATATTTGGTCACCGGTATGTTGGTGCCATTGATTGTCCCTGTTGATTTGCCCCTTTGGATGTTGGCCGTGGCCGTAGCCTTTGGTGTGGTCATTGGAAAAGAGGTTTTTGGAGGTACGGGGATGAATATCTTGAACCCGGCGCTTACTATTCGAGCCTTCTTGTTCTTTGCCTATCCTACTTGGATGAGTGGAGACAAAGTTTGGGTGCACGGAGCTGTGGATACCGCAGGTACGGCCGATGCCATTTCCGGAGAGACCGTATTGGGATTCTTGGCACAGGGAAGAACCGCCGAAATGGGGTATTCCCTTTCGGATATGTTCCTTGGATTTATACCGGGTTCCATTGGGGAAACATCAACCCTATTGATTCTTTTGGGAGGACTCTTCTTGGTGTTCTCTAAAATAGCCTCATGGCGTATTATGTTAAGTGCCGTTATAGGTGCTTTGGCCATGGGATTGATCTTTAACGGAATTGTGGAAGCTGGTTGGATACCAGAGTACAGCAAGTTCTATACTTTGATGAGTTTTGAATACTGGCAACACCTATTGGTGGGAGGTTTGGCCTTTGGTATCGTATTTATGGCTACCGATCCCGTCACAGGTTCACAAACCAACCAAGGGAAATGGATCTATGGATTTTTGATAGGTTTCTTGTCCGTGATGATTCGTGTGTTCAACCCAGGGTACCCGGAAGGTGTCTTCTTGGCTATCTTGTTGATGAACGTTTTTGCTCCTACCATTGATCACTACGTGGTACGTGGCAACATTAAGAAACGAATGAAGCGATTGAAAACGGCAACCATTTATCCAAAACCATCGGATGAGGTTGATGCATTAAAAACGGAAACAGCGTAAGTTATGGCAATGAATACGGAAAAAAATAGCTATACGGTAATTTTTGCAGCAATCATGGTGATTGTTGTGGGGTCCATACTTGCCTTTTTGGCAACCGGTCTCAAGCCAAGGATTGATGAGAATGAACGCTTTGAAAAACAACAGAACATCCTCTATGCAATGGGAGTTAACCAGAACGAGGGAGATGGGAGCGTAACTTTTATACCTACAAACGAAGTAGAGGCCGAGTTTTCCAAGTATATTAAAAAACAGTTGGTTGTTCAAGGAGATAAGGTCACTGAAAAAGAAGAAGCCTATTTGATTGATTTGAAAAAGCAACTGAGCGAAATCAAGGCTGGAAATAATGCTGAATTACCTTTACTCATTGGTGAGAAAGATGGTAAGGAATTCTACATCATCCCCATGTACGGAAAAGGACTTTGGGATGCCATTTGGGGTTTCATATCCTTGGATGGGAACATGGTGGTACAAGGCGTTTATTTTGATCATAAAAGTGAAACCCCAGGTCTTGGGGCTAATATTAAGCAGCGTTTCTTTATGGATGATTTTGTTGGAGAATCCATATTGGACGGAAACAGCTATGCAGGGATTGGCGTGGTGAAAGGAAACAACGACCCCCTCAATCAGGATAAGGAAGACAATGAAGTGGATGCATTGGCAGGCGCTACCATTACAGGCAATGGGGTTACTGCGATGATCAAAGAAAGCTTGAAGCTTTACAAACCGTATTTAGAAACCATTAGAAAGAAATAATATGGCGCTACTATCAAAAAAAGATGCAAATCTGATATTGGATCCGTTGGCGGACAACAACCCCATTACCATTCAGGTATTGGGAATATGTTCTGCATTGGCAATCACGGCTGAACTTAAAGCGTCTGTAGTGATGGCTCTTTCAGTACTTTTTGTATTGGGAGTTGGTAACGTGGTAATTTCCTTGTTGCGCAATGTGATTCCGTCAAAAATTAGGATTATTGTGCAATTGGTCGTAGTGGCTACCTTGGTGATCATTGTGGATCAAGTGCTCAAGGCCTTTGCTTATGAACTGAGCAAGACCCTCTCTGTTTTTGTGGGGTTGATTATTACTAACTGTATCATCATGGGCCGATTTGAGGCCTTTGCCTTGGGTAACGGACCATGGAAATCATTTTTAGACGGTATTGGAAATGCCCTCGGATATGGTGTTATTTTGGTTATCGTTGGATTTTTTAGGGAGCTTTTGGGTTCTGGAACCTTGTTTGGGATTCCTGTTTTGGGAGACCCCGTAACAAAAACAGGGCTTTACTCCATTGGATATGAAAACAACGGTTTTATGATTATTCCACCAGCAGCTTTGATCGTGGTAGGAATCATTATCTGGGTACAACGTTCCAGAAATAGGACATTAATAGAAGAAGCATAAATAGGAGAGTATGTTAGAGCATTTAGAACTGTTTTTTAAGTCGATCTTCATAGATAACATGGTATTCGCGGTCTTTTTGGGAATGTGTTCCTACTTGGCCGTATCCAAAAAAGTATCTACAGCCGTAGGTTTGGGAGCTGCCGTAATCTTTGTATTGGGGGTTACCGTTCCCTTGAACTGGTTGTTGGACAAATATTTGTTGCAAGACGGTGCATTGGTTTGGTTGGGCCCTGAGTATGCCGATTATAATCTGGGATTCCTTTCCTTCATCTTGTTTATTGCCACGATTGCTACCATGGTGCAATTGGTGGAAATAGTGGTGGAGAAGTTTTCCCCTTCACTCTATAACTCCTTGGGTATCTTTTTACCGCTGATCGCGGTGAACTGTGCCATCTTGGGAGGGTCTTTGTTTATGCAGACCCGTGAAATCCCCAATTTAGGATTGGCACTCAATTATGGGGTGAGTTCGGGAATTGGATGGTTTTTGGCCATTTTGGCCATCGCCGCCATTCGTGAAAAAATTAGATATTCCAATGTGCCTGCGCCATTGCGTGGATTGGGAATCACGTTCATCATCACTGGATTGATGGGAATTGGTTTCCAGAGCTTTGGAGGTATGTTGACCGGTGACAATGAACCACCTGAACCAACAGAAGCCACAACGGCTAAAGCAGACTCCAAAGAAGAAGAGAAAGAAATTAAAAAGGAGATTGAAGACGAAAAAAGAACAGTTTCCTATAACGACGTTATAAACAAATAAAGATGATATTAGCCGCAAGTACCGGAGGTACTATTCTTATTACCGTAGTAGCATTTCTTGTGTTGTTGTTATTGTTGGTGGCTTTATTGCTGTTCACCAAGGAAAAATTGTCACCTTCCGGTCCTGTGACCATTACCATAAATGGTGAAAAGGAAGTAGAAGTGGCTTCTGGAAGTTCCTTGTTGTCAACACTTGGAAATCAAAAAATATTTTTACCATCAGCTTGTGGTGGAGGTGGAACCTGTATACAGTGTGAGTGCCATGTACTTTCTGGTGGAGGGGAGGCTTTGCCAACCGAAACACCACACTTTTCCAAAAAGGAACTGGAGCATGGCGCACGATTGGCCTGTCAAGTAAAGGTAAAACAGGACATGGAGATTACCATTCCTGAAGAAGTGTTTGGGATTAAAAAATGGAATGCCAAAGTGGTTCGTAACTACAACGTGGCTTCTTTCATTAAGGAGTTTGTAGTTGAAATTCCAGAAGAGATGAACTACAAGGCTGGAGGATATATTCAAATTGAAATTCCGCCTTGTGAGGTTAAGTACTCGGACATTGATATCACTGCACACCCTGCGGAACACGAAACTCCGGATAAATTCCAAAATGAATGGGATAAATTTAACTTGTGGCCCTTGGTGATGAAGAATCCAGAGACAGTGGAAAGAGCCTACTCTATGGCTTCTTACCCTGCTGAGGGACGTGAAATCATGCTGAATGTGCGTATTGCAACCCCGCCATGGGACCGTTCCAAAAATGGATGGATGGATGTGAACCCCGGTGTGGCTTCATCCTACATCTTTAATTTGAAGGAGGGAGATCCTGTTACCATTTCAGGACCATTTGGTGAGTTCTTTATCAACGAGTCTGATGCCGAAATGCTATACGTTGGTGGTGGAGCCGGTATGGCACCGATGCGTTCGCATTTGTACCACTTGTTCAAAACCTTAAAGACAAACAGAAAGGTGACCTACTGGTACGGAGGTCGTTCCAAAAGAGAATTGTTCTATTTGGAACATTTCAAGGAATTGGAGCGCAGCTTCCCCAACTTTAAATTCTACTTGGCCCTTTCTGAGCCTTTGGAAGAAGATAATTGGAAGGTTAAAAAGGATATCAATGATGAAGAGGGCGATGGTTTTGTAGGATTCATTCACAATTGTGTTATCGATAACTATTTGAATCATCATGATGCCCCGGAAGACATTGAACTATATTTCTGTGGACCCCCATTGATGAACAAAGCCGTTCAGAAAATGGGTGAGGATTTTGGTATTCCAGATGAGAATATCCGATTCGATGACTTTGGAGGATAAACAAACTGTCCTTTTCACCTCAAGCGCAGTCGAGAGGTAATTAATTATAAAACCAACCGATGCCCTGGCATCGGTTTTTTTGATTTTATGGGAAGAGAATTAACAGAGCAGGAACTGCACAATCTGGCCATGAATATTGTGGGACGGGAACTGGAAGCCAATGGTTTTGAGTTTATGGCTATCAATAGTGAGCTTAAGAAAAATCCGCAGTATGTCTGCCTCAAAGAAAAAATATTACATTTTATTGTGGTCCGCAATGTGGAGTTTCCAGAGAACCCAAGGCACTATGATGAGGAATTGATGAAAACGGTGAAGGATCATGCCATAAAATTTGAGGCCAGGACGTATTTTGCAGGGGTAGGGCTTTCCAATGCATCAAATAGGGATTTGCCTTTGTACTTGGATGAAGAATATATTGTGGATTATCAAGGATTAATTGAGATAGAATGAGAGGTATATTGTTTTTATTGTTCGGGATAATCCTACTATGGGGATGCGGTTCCGATACATGGATAAAAAATCAAAATAGAGGCAACGCCCTGGGAACTACCTATTCCATTACCTATATTGCAGGGGAGCATTTGGCTTATCAAAAGGAAATTGATTCTGTTTTTCAAGTGTTGAACCAGTCCATGTCCACGTATATTCCAACTTCAGACATTTCAAAAATAAATAATGGGGATTCCACCATTGTAGTGGATCAGATGTTTCAAGAAGTTTTTGAAGTTTCAAGCAAAGTCTACAAGGTTTCTAATGGCTATTTTGACCCCACAATTGGTGTTTTGGCCAATGCATGGGGATTTGGTCCGGGAGAGCAAATCCAGCTCGATAGTCTTAAGGTAGATAGTTTATTGAGCTATGTGGGATGGGACAAAGTACAGTTGAACGGTGATCATACCATCACCAAAAAACATCCGGCCATCCGGTTTGATTTCAATGCGGTGGCCAAGGGATATACCATTGACCGTTTGGGAGCCCTGTTGGATGCCAAGGGGATTCAAGATTATTTGGTGGAAGTTGGGGGCGAAGTGCTTGCCAAGGGCACCAATTTGGTTTCTGGAAAGCAGTGGACCGTGGGGATTGATGACCCCCAAGTGGAAACGGGAAGGTCTCTAAAATTGATCGTGTCCTTGGAAGATAGGGCCATGGCATCCTCGGGAAATTACCGAAAGTTTAGAATAGACCCTGAAACCGGGGAAAAATATGTCCATACCATCAATCCTAAGACAGGTTATACCAAGAATTCTTCCATTTTGGCAACAAGTGTAATCGCTAATACCTGTGCTGTTGCCGATGCCTATGCCACTACCTTTATGGCCATGGATTTGGAAGAATCCAAAGAAGTCTTGAAAAAGCATGACGAATTGGAAGCCTACATTATTTATTTGGACGGAGAGGGAAATACTAAGGAGTTTATGACCGATGGGTTTGGGGCTTTGATCAAGAAATGATCACTTTTTTACAAGGGGAATGATTTCGCCTTGCGCCAATCGGTATTTTTGAACCGCATCAGGAGGTAGGATTTGGGTGTAATCCACTTCTTCAACCGTAAACCCTATGCTTCTTAGCTTATCAAAATAATCCCTGCCATAAATACGCACATGGTCGTACTGCCCAAAAATACGGGCCCGCTCCTTTTTATCAGTAATGGAATCGTCTTCAAAAGTTTTTTCCATTTTTAGGTCTTGGGGAATCTGAAAAATGCCCCATCCACCGACCTTCATAATCCTGTAAAGCTCTTGCATGGCCTTGGTGTCGTTGGGAATGTGTTCCAAGACATGGTTGCATAAAATCACATCAAAAGCATTGTCAGGAAAAGGAAGGTTGCAGATATCGGCCTTTACATCGGCCAAGGGAGAGTTCAAGTCGGTTGTGGTGTAATCGATATTCCTCATTTTTTTGAACCGCTTATAAAAAGCCTGCTCAGGAGCAAAATGTAAAACTTTGAGGGGTTTAGTAAAGAACTCCGTTTCATTTTTGAGGTAAAGCCATAAAAGCCGGTGCCGTTCCAAGGAAAGGGTAGAGGGGGAGAGCACATTTTCCCTTGGAGTTTCATAGCCATAAGGAAGGAATTTACGAAAGCTTTTGCCGTCAATGGGATCGGTGAATTTACTTCCCTTAAGGGAAAAGGCAATCAAGGGCCTTACCCAATAGCTCAATCGAATGAGTAAAGGTCTAGGGATTAGGTTAAGGATGTATTTGAATAGTTTCGACACGAATTTTCACTAATTCATTTTACAATAGTACTCTTTTGTAGGCCAAACTATCTTCCCCGAAGTTTATGATTAAACCCAATTTCATTTTTGATGCGGCCAAGTAATTTAAAGTTTGTTTTACATGGCTACTACTGATTTTTTCTACGGCTTTTAATTCTAGGATTATTTTGTCGTCTACTATGAAATCAGCAAAATAGTGATGTTTTAACTTCTTTCCTTTGTAGATAATGTCAAATTTGACTTCTTTTTTAAAAGGGACACCGTTGGTTTTCAATTCAATTTCCAAAGCATCGCTGTAAACCCCTTCACTAAATCCTTTGCCTAGTTCATTATGGACATCCATACATAAACCGATTACAAAATAGGACTCATTTTTATAAATGATTTGGGACATTTATTTGAGCAATTGGTGAAATTCGTGTCGAGCAAGATAAAGTATTTTATAATACTAATTTCTTGGCCCGGAATTCCTCCTCTTCGTCACTGGAGATTCCCAATGCGTCATAAATATACTGGAATGTGGACAACAGTTCGGGTTTTCCATGAATCAGGGCCACATCATGCTCAAAATGTACACTGGGCTTGCCATCGGCGGTCAAAATGGTCCAGCCGTCGTTCAACTGTTTTATCCTCCGTGTTCCCATGTTGATCATGGGCTCTATGGCAACCACCATACCGTTGACAAATTTTTTGCCACGTCCCCGTTTTCCATAATTGGGCATTTGTGGGTCTTCGTGTAGATCTTTTCCCAATCCATGGCCTACCAACTCACGAACCACACCATACCCATGGTCTTCACAATACTTTTGAATGGCGTATCCCACATCGCCCACACGATTACCTTCTTTGAATTCACGAATACCAACATAGAGGGATTCTTTGGTCACCTTAAGTAACTTTTTGGTTTCCTCGGCCACTTCACCTACTTCAAAAGTGTAGGCATGGTCTCCATAAAACCCATTCTTCTGGGCGCCGCAATCCACCGAAATAACGTCACCTTCCTTAAGAGCTTCGTTATTGGGAATGCCATGGACCACTTGGCTGTTAGGGCTCCAATTGAGGGTATTGGGAAAGTCGTACATCCCCAAAAAGCCAGGTTCCGCACCCTGCTCCCGGATATACTCCTCGGCCATTTTATCCAATTTCAGGGGGTTGGCCCCTGGTTTTATTTCCTTGGCCAACATGCCCAAGGTCCTGGAAACGACCAAGGCACTTTCGCGCATCAATTCAATTTCCTCTGCTGTCTTTATGTGAATCATAGGGGCAAAGATAAACTGAATCTATGGATTTTAAGAAATTCTGGGCTAGACCAATGGTTTTTGTGTCATTAACTCGGGTTGTGGAATGCCTATCATCTTTAAGATGGTCGGGGCAATATCACCCAAAACACCATCCTTGATTTGCTTGATATCGGTGTCTACCAGAATCAAGGGTACGGGATTGGTAGTGTGGGCCGTGTTTGGGCTTCCGTCGGGATTGACCATGGTGTCACAGTTACCGTGGTCCGCAATGACAATGGTGGAGTACCCGTTTTCCAGTCCGGCAGTAACCACGGCCTTGGCACATTCATCCACGGTCTCGCAAGCTTTGATGGCGGCGGACATAACCCCGGTATGGCCCACCATATCTGGATTGGCAAAATTGAGACATACAAAATCGGTCTCACCTTTTTGAAGTTCGGGAATAATGGCATCCCTTATTTCGTATGCACTCATCTCAGGTTGAAGGTCGTAAGTGGCCACTTTTGGGGATGGGCAAAGGAGACGTTGCTCCCCTTCAAATGGTTCCTCTCTTCCTCCATTGAAGAAAAAGGTGACGTGGGGGTATTTTTCCGTTTCCGCAATGCGGATCTGTTTCTTGCCATTTCGGGCGAGTACTTCCCCTAATGTGTCTTTTATATTTTCTTTGTCATAGACCACCTTGATGCCTTTGAACGAATCATCATAATTGGTCATGGTGACATAATATAGGTCCATTTTGTGCATGTTCTGCTCATGGAAATCCTGTTGGCTCAAGGCTTGGGTAAGTTCTCTGCCACGGTCTGTCCTAAAATTGAAGAAGATGATCACATCACCTTCAGCGATTTGGGTCAAAGGCTCACCATTGGCATTGGTCATCACCAAAGGTTTTATGAATTCATCGGTGACGCCTTCGTCATAACTTTCTTGCATGGCCTTGCCAATATCCTGTACTTTTTGGCCTTGGGCATTTACCATGACATCGTAGGCCAGTTTTACCCGCTCCCATCGTTTATCGCGGTCCATGGCATAGTATCTACCCACCACTGTGGCCAGTTGGGTGTTCTTGTCGGAACAGAATTGATCTAGGTCAATCAAAAAACCTTTCCCACTTTTGGGATCTACATCCCGGCCATCGGTAAAGGCGTGTACAAATGATTTCTCTACACCGCTTTCTTGGGCAGCCTTGATGAGTGCTTTTAGATGGTCGATATGACTGTGTACCCCTCCATTGCTGAGCAAGCCCAGAAAGTGAACGGATTTGTTATTGGATTTTGCATAGGAAAAAGCGTCCTGAAGCACTTTTTCATCCTTTAGGGTATCTTCTTTGACGGCCTTGTTGATTTTGGCCAAATCTTGGTATACGATGCGCCCAGCACCCAAGTTCATATGGCCTACTTCACTGTTGCCCATTTGCCCTTCGGGAAGACCTACGTTCATGCCATCCGTGAGCAAATTGGCATTGGGATATTGGGTATATAACGAGTCAATGAAGGGAGTGTTGGCTTGTGCTATGGCCGAAACCTTTGGGTCGGGAGATTTGCCCCAACCATCCAAAATCATAAGAATTACCTTTTTGTCCATACTGCAAAATTGTACCCCAAAAATAAAGTGATTTGCTTTGATGCGCTAGTTTTCAGGTAGTTTTCTGGTTTAGGATTTGATAATTATTCCACCTCAAAAATGAAGACCTGTTAAAATTAAGTTATTTAACTGTTAATGCTGTAACACTTGCCCAACTCGGTAGTCTACTTTTATATAAGTTTATTAGTCATTAATCAAAAACGATTCATCATGAAAAAAACAATCCTATCGCTAGCAGCGGTTTGCATGCTGGCCACAACGGGCGTTTCCGCCGCTGAAACTTCATCAGATTTAACCCTGGATGCAACTATGATCACAGCTGAACCTAGCATATTTTGCAAAGCCATTATGCAAGGTGATGTTGAAACGGTTACAAAAATGATTCAATTGGGCGAAGATGTCAATCAAAAATCTTTGGGGATGACCCCTTTGCATTTTGCTGCCCGTTACAACCAAACCCAGATTTTACAATTGCTCATTGATAATGGTGCCAATGTAAAAGCACGTTCTGACCGCGGTTATACGGCTAAGAAATATGCCGAGATGTCCAATGCCGATGAGGCACTTGCCATTTTGGAAACTGCTATGAAAAAATAGAAAGGAGTTTATTCATCCAATAAAAAGGCCCATCCAATTGGATGGGCCTTTTTGGCTCATTTACCTATATGTGTGTTCCTGTAAAAGAGTATATCTCTGGCTTAGAAATCAAAGCCAGTAAATGCCCTGTACAAAAATGCGTACAAAGCCATAAACAGCATTATACCACAAAAAATGGAGTACCCCTTTAGAAAAAGTACCACAAAGCTTGGTTTGCACTCGTCGAAAGCCTCTTGATAGAGGTGTTTAAAATGTAATAGTGTTCCCATGTGTTCTCTCTTTTATGGGCACAAATAAGAAAAGAACGTTGGTTTGATTTGGGTTAACCCAAAGGTACACAAATCTGATGAATGCCATTTTATTCTCGATGAACGTACAGAATCTATCGACCTGAATATTTTTGAATGGCCTCTTTTATTTTGTCGATGCGGTTCTCAGGGTCTGGATGCGTACTTTGAAATTCGGGCACACGGTTGGGGCCGGCAGCGGCTTTCAGGATTTCCATTACCTTGATCATCTCGTAAGGGTCATAACCGGATTGAATCATAAACAACACGCCCAGTTCATCACTTTCCAGTTCATCGCCCCGTCCATTTTTGAGCAAGGTGTTCTGACCAATGCCACTAACCAAGCTTCCCATGTCACCACCAACGGAAGCTCCTGTTGCCAAGGTTTGCCAAAAACCGCTCTCGGCAATACGTTCAGCGGAATGTCTCCCGATAACGTGGCCAATCTCATGTCCCAAAACTCCTGCCAATTGTGCTTCGTTAAGCTGGGAAAACAGCGCATAGGTGATAAAAATCTGTCCTCCGGGCAAGGCAAAGGCATTAATGGTCCGGTCATCGGCCAATAAATGAAAATTATATTGATAAGGGGTTTCCCGTGCAATGCTACTTTTTACCAATTTGTTGCCTACGGCATCAACTAGGCTTTGCATTCGTTCATCAGGATAAAGACCACCATGCTGCTGGGCCATTTCAGGAGCACTTTGAAGGCCAATGGCAATTTCTTGTTCGGCAGTCATATCTATGTTCTGGACCCTTCCGGTATAGGGGTTTTCTTCTTGATTGCTACAGCGACGGACAAAGGCAAAAGCCACAATGGCCAGTCCAATCAAGATACGGACCCTCCAACTTCCTCTTCTCATGGTGTTAGTGTTCTAGGGGAATTAAGATACAAAAAAAAAGAACTACAATAATTTGGGATTGATGTCCAAAATATTGTCTTGGATATAGCTTCTTACAAATCCGGTAGTGAAGTGTTCGCTGCCCAAAAATTCCTCTTTCTGGAGCATTTTTAAGATATTCAGCTTTCGGTATGCGGTGAGCATAGGGATGGATAGTGGGGCATAGCTGTAATGCCAAGGTTCGTATTTAAACCCTCTTCTCTTGGGTTCGTTGGTGTAGACCAGATAGAACCCAAATTTCTCCGAATTTTCATCCAGCCACAATTTAAAACCTTCAAAAGGACCTCCACTTTCAAATTTTTCGGGGACAAGCACGTCGCCGGTGACTTTGGGATAGCCATCGATGATGTCTATATCGGTTCCCCAGTGGTGCCTGCTGGTACCCGGTATGGTGGAGTATTCAATGATTTTATCAATGGCATCAAGGGAATCCATTCCATCGTCCTCAGTAAAACGCAGGTATTTGCGTTCCCAAATGCCTTCTTGCCGATAAAAATCCCTAAAACTGGAAACCATTTTTATGTCGAAACCATCTGTAAAAGCGGCTTTTTTCATTTCCAGAAAGGAATCACAAGCTTCTTTTCTCAGGTTGATGCCTTCGCCATAGAGTTCTATATTGGCCTTGCCCATCAATTCCTCAATGGAGTAATCGGAAAGGGAAAGGTTGGGGAAAACAGGGGGTAATGCACAGGCCAAACTTGAAACAGATGCTGTTTTAACGAAGGTCCTTCTTTTCATGGAAACGATTTTCGTGCCAATTTAAGAAGTATTTTCAGTCCTGCGAAATAGTCTTGTACCAGAAATGGGAAAAATCAACGGTCTAAAAATAGAAAACCGGTATACTCCAACTGAAGGTCATCCAAGGTAACCAGATAGTAATAAATGCCCTCGGGAAGACCAATATCTTGGCTCATGATCAGACTTCCGGTGTTGGACATGCCGTAAAACTCATCAACATAGTTGATTTTTTCATACACTTTTTGGCCAAAACGGTTAAAGATGAGCAAGCTGTTGTTGGGAGATTCCTCCATTCCGTCTATCACCAATACATCATTCACCCCATCTGCATTTGGACTAAGAAAATAATTGCCTAAAGTAGGGTAATCCACAGCAAAAGTGTCTGTAGGCAAGGGGATGGTGCCAAAAGTTATGACTTCATATTCATTGGGTACAAAGGTCTCGGATACCACAAAGCCGTTGGCAACATCGCCACTGATGGCTGAATTTCCTATGGGTACCCACTGGTTGGATGCTTTGCTCCATCCTACCACAATTATAGACTCCAAAGTGGCATTGGGAATAAGTCCAAGACCGCTTCTCGGGTTCCAGCTGATGGTTACCCTGGCAGGCACATCACTTTGAATGAACCAAAACTCCTGATTCGAAACCGTTCCTATATCCCTGACCTTTTCATTGACATTAAAGCTTTGCGAAATAGAGAATGGATTGGAAGGGTTTTCAAAAAAGTAGGCACAAATGGCAAAAGGAGTATTGGTTTCCGATTCCAAAATCAAGGGACGCAATTGGTTTTGGTCACCTACCGGAAACGAAAAAAGGCTTCTATTGCTCGCTGCGGCAAAGCCGGTTACCTTGGAAGCGTTGCTCTCCCCTGTAAAAAAGCCATTGTCCGTAAAGTTGAGAAAGATGGTCTGATCACTTTTTTGGGTCTGAACGTTGCCCTCCAAAAAATTGACATTGTTCTCTACTAGTACTGTGTTCTGCAAAAGGGCATTATTGGCGACCATAAACTCGGTGTCCCAAAGCCGAAGGGGAATACTTCCCATAACCTGTATCACACCATTGCCATAAAAGCCTACAAGACCTTGATTATGATCAAGGGTGCCTTCGTTGATGACATTGGTATGTAGTCCCAAACCCATATCGCCTCCTCTGGCATGTACACGTAGGTTGCCACTGTTGTACAAGGCAGTCTGTGCTTGGGCGAAGCAGGCCATAAGGAATAGGGGTATGTAGTGGATGGGTTTCATGCTATGGGTTTACAACTATGTATTGCCAATTTGCATTTGCGGCTGTAGGCACAAACCCAGGAGCAATAAACTCATATATCTGTACTGAAAAAGACCCGGCAACTTGATTGGTAAGTTGAATCATTACTGGATTTCCTACGGTGTTTTGTTCTACAGTTAATTGTATAATGGAATTTGCAGCAATAGCTGCATTAAATATAGTGTATGCACCAGCTACCCCAGTTCCAGTTGGGACTTGAGCTGAAAGTGCGATTTCTTCGGCAAAAGTATCTACATAACTCATCGTTGCTGCATCCTGCGGGTCTGTTGGGTCGAGTACGTTTGTGATCCTGCTGTTCCCTGCACTTGGGTCGATTGCGATGACGTCAGCGAGGTCTTGGGCTTCGGTTCCGGTGACGACATATGGGTTTCCGGTTGAACCGTCCCCGGTCACAACATTGATTCCCGCGCCGTTTACCGATGTTTCGGTCCCGTCGGCCGCGTTGTTCGTGATCTCCGTGTCCACGTAGGCCATCGTTGCTGCATCCTGCGGGTCTGTTGGGTCGAGTACGTTTGTGATCCTGCTGTTCCCTGCACTTGGGTCGATTGCGATGACGTCAGCGAGGTCTTGGGCTTCGGTTCCGGTGACGACATATGGGTTTCCGGTTGAACCGTCCCCGGTCACAACATTGATTCCCGCGCCGTTTACCGATGTTTCGGTCCCGTCGGCCGCGTTGTTCGTGATCTCCGTGTCCACGTAGGCCATCGTTGCTGCATCCTGCGGGTCTGTTGGATCGAGTACGTTTGTGATCCTGCTGTTCCCTGCACTTGGGTCGATTGCGATGACGTCAGCGAGGTCTTGGGCTTCGGTTCCGGTGACGACATATGGGTTTCCGGTTGAACCGTCCCCGGTCACAACATTGATTCCCGCGCCGTTTACCGATGTTTCGGTCCCGTCGGCCGCGTTGTTCGTGATCTCCGTGTCCACGTAGGCCATCGTTGCTGCATCCTGCGGGTCTGTTGGATCGAGTACGTTTGTGATCCTGCTGTTCCCTGCACTTGGATCGTTGGCTATTACGTCGGCGAGGTCTTGGGTCTCGGCAAAGGTACTGTTGATTACATAAGGGGTGGCCGCTGTGCCGTTCCCTGTGATGTTGATGTCGGTTCCTGCATTGACGATGGTCTCGGAGCCATCGGCAGCATTGTTCGTGATCTCCGTGTCCACGTAGGCCATCGTTGCGGCATCCTGCGGGTCTGTTGGATCGAGTACGTTTGTGATCCTGCTGTTCCCTGCACTTGGATCGTTGGCTATTACGTCGGCGAGGTCTTGGGTCTCGGCAAAGGTACTGTTGATTACATAAGGGGTGGCCGCTGTGCCGTTCCCTGTGATGTTGATGTCGGTTCCTGCATTGACGATGGTCTCGGAGCCATCGGCAGCATTGTTCGTGATCTCCGTGTCCACATAAGCCTTGGTCGCTGCGTCAGTGGCCACCGTGGGTGTTCCAAGTCCGGTGATTACTGCTCCGTTGGCATTGTTTCCATCAGCAAGCACTTCCTCTATGTTCTGGATTTCGTTAGTAATGTCTAGATCAAGATCATCTGCAATATGATCATTAATTGCAGTTGTGTTGGCAGTTATGTTAGCGGTATTGGTGGCTATATCTGCACTTTCCTCCAAAGCGGAAAGGTCGGCAGAAAAAGTTGTCGTCCCTTCGTTTACGGTAAGTTGATTGGTGGCGGGCGTAAAGATTACCCCTGTAATGTCGTCATCCGCACGTGCGTCTACATAGCTCATGGTGGCAGCATCCTGCGGAGCTGTTGGATTTACCAAATTGGTGATTCGTGCAGCATTGCCCATGCTTACATCAGCAGTAGGAATGCCAAATCCACTTAAGGGAATGTTGGCCTTGTCCAACTTGGGATTGGTCACTGCACCATCCTGTAGTTGTTGTTGGCCAATGATTCCAAATGAAAGGTCCTCCCTTAACACGGTATTGTTGGCAATATTTTCACTGGTGATTTTGTTTACCTCAAAATTGTAGTTGATGCCGTCTGGGGTATCCTCGGATGTTATGACTACGGTACTGTCCCTTGACGTAGGATTGAATAGGGCCAGTGTGCTAAAGGTAATCCTATTGTCTTCACACAAATTAACCCATTCGGTTCCGTTGTAATAATGTAGGCAATCTTCTTCAATGTTATAGACCATGGCCCCATCCAAAGGAACAATGTTGTTCATTTCGGCAGTGGTTACCCTGCTGATCACAAGGGCACCTGTATTGCTTTCCAATTCTAGTATTGAGGCAGGGTGTATGCTTTGCGGGTTGTCGCCAATTTTAACTTGTCCACTAAGGGTGTTGATCATAAGTAGGCCAATGGCCCAGTAGATGATATGCGTCTTCACAGTGTTTGTATTTGAGGATTTCCAAACGTAAACCACAAAACTAAGCCTATGATCGGATTATTGGTACATTTCCCGTCAAAATACGTAGTTCAAGGGTGAACGGATACCGTTTTTGTGCCAAAACCTGTGGTAGAATTAACAAAAGTTTAGAATGCGTTTATTTTTTTATATCGGCTTCAAAGGTTTTCTTTAACTTGAGTTAAATTTTTTTTATGAGAAATGCACTAGTCATCCTGTTTTCATTGTTCCTTTCTGGGCTATCCATGGCACAGGATAACCGCCAAATTTTGCGTGGAAAGGTACTCTACAGAAACAGCAATGTGCCCAATGAGAACGTTATCAATTCCAACACAGGAATGGCTACCATCACCAATGAAGATGGCGAATTTGCCATTTCTGTAAAGGCAGGGGACCAAGTGGTCTTTACAGCAATCAACTATCAGTTGGAAGTGGTGGTGATCACAGAGGAAATTTTACGGAATAACCGATTGGTGGTTGAGGTGAACGAAAAAATCAGGGAATTGGATGAGGTGGTCGTGACTCCGGAAAATCAAGAGAAGTTCCTTGAGGTAAAAAACGATGACTTTAAGGAATATAATTATGAAATAGATCGTAGCACCGAGGTTCAAAATATTGCAGAATCCCAAAGCGTCCGGGGTATGCGGGATGGACTCAACTTTGTCAATATTTTTAAGGCGCTTTTCAAGACCCAACAGACGGAAGGACAGCAAAGGGCGCCCCTTAAGGTCAGTGAGGTGCTAAGACATGTTTATGACGATGAATTTTTTGTGGCCGATCTGCGATTGCCGCAAGATAAGATAGATGCGTTTCTGTTTTACTGCGACGATAAAATTCCTTCGCAGACCCTATTGCGAAAGGAAAATGAGTTTCAACTCATAGATTTTTTGGTTACCCAGAGCAAGGCCTATTTGGCCACCTTGAATGAAGAATGAAAAATATTCTTTTCGTATTCGGATGCCTTTTTGTTCTCTCGGCTTATGCCCAAAATGGAACTTCCAAAGCGTTATTGGGTAGGGTTACCAGTCCAGATGGTGATGTTACTGGGGTGGTGGTGCAGAATATCAGTACGGAGCAGGCCGTGATTACAGATATTGATGGTAATTTCTCTATTACAGTTAGGCGAAATGATACTTTGGTGTTTTCAGCGGTACAGTATCAAAGAAAGGTACTTCCCATTACCGAAGTGCTCTACAATACCAGTTTTGTCATGGTACCCATGGAGGAGTTTGTAAATGAATTACGGGAAGTGGTGGTGCGGCCGTATGATCTTTCCGGGGACCTTAACCAAGATTTGGGAAAACTCACTTTGGAAAAGGACGTGAGTGCCGAAGCCTTGGGGTTGCCCAATGCAAAACGTAAGATACCCACCCAGAGCGAGCGAATGTTACAACAGGCAACAGCCGGGAAATTTAATATAGGAATGATTCTAAGTCCGCCATTGGACCCTATCATCAATGCCATTACGGGACGTACCAAAATGCTGAAGAACCGGGTGAAGGTAGATGCGACCTATGCAAAGACCCAAAAGGTCCAGGATTTTTATGTGGATTCGCTCTTTGTGGCCACCTTAAAAATACCTCAGGAAAAAATAGATGATTTTATGTATTTCTGTGAAGTTGATGAGGTCTTTCAACAGACTGTAGATTCACAGGATAAACTCAAAATCTGGGACTTTATGATCCAAAAGAGCCGTATATACCGAAAGAACAATAATCTGGATTGATATCTTTGCGTCCCTGTGGCATAAAAATTGAGCATACTGTAACACACTCCTAAATCTTGAGTCTAATTACTATACATGATGAATACCAGCATAACAAAAAGAATAATGTTGCCTTTGGTAATGGTACTTTTTTTGTCTTTTATCGCGGCGCACAAATTTTACATTAGTGTAACCAATGTGGTGTATTCTGAAAAGGATGATGCCCTTCAGATAACCAGTCGCATCTTTATAGATGACCTGGACAGGTTGCTAAATGAACGCTATGGTATCAAGGCTAAATTGGCAACACCCAATGAAGCAAAAGTTGCCAATGAGTATATAGAAAAATACTTCCGGACCAAATTTGTGGTGGAGCTCAACGGCGAGCCTGTAGCGTACAATTTTTTAGGAAAAAGCTATGACAATGATGTGGTCATCTGTTATTTGGAGATTGCCAATACCAATTTCGAAGGATTAAAAACACTTTCCGTACAAAACGAGATTCTTACCGATCTTTTTGAAGAACAACAAAATGTGGTCCACCTAAAATGGAAAGGACAAAAAAGAAGTTTTGTGCTCATCAAGGAAAATAATAAAGGAATGTTAAACTTATAACGTATTGTTAAGAGTTGGTTAAAATATCCTATTTTTCACCGTTTTAAAATCAAATTGAAAATGAACAGAGTCAAGTATTATGTGGCTTCATTCTTGTTTCTTTTTGGTGCTGTTACCTTATCGGCCCAAGAAGAGGGAGAAGTGAAGCAGGAGCGACAGCCCGGTCATTATAACCAGAGTAAATTTAAACAGTTGTACGAGGAGTTTGCTACTCCCAATACCTACAGAGCAGCGTCAGGGGCACCGGGACCCGATTATTATCAACAACAAGCAGATTACGTGATCAGTGTGGAACTGGATGACAAAAACGCACGTATTCATGGTGATGAAACCATTACCTATCACAACAACTCCCCGGAAGATTTGGAGTTTCTTTGGGTACAGTTGGACCAGAATGTCAGGGCCAAAGATTCAAAATCACCACTTCGTGACGGAAATGGAGTGAACATTGCCTACACGGCAGATAATTTTACCCAGACCTATATCAATGAGCCATTTGATGGTGGTTTCAATATTGAGCATGTAAAAGATGCCAACGGAAAACCATTGTCCTATACCATAAACCAAACCATGATGCGGTTGAACATTCCGCAACCGCTGAAAAGTGGCGAGAAGATTTCTTTCTCCATCAAATGGTGGTACAACGTACCCGACCATACCGTGAACAGGGCCCGTTCTGGTTTTGAATATTTTGCAAAAGACGGCAACCGTGCTTATGTGATTGCCCAATTCTTTCCAAGAATGGCGGTTTATAGCGATGTGGAAGGATGGCAAAACCATCAGTTCTGGGGAAGTGGGGAATTTGCACTGCCCTTTGGGAATTATGATGTAAGCATTACCGTTCCTGCCGATCACGTCTTGGATGCAACAGGAGAGTTGCAAAACCGCGAAGAGGTGTTCTCCAAAGACATGATGAAGCGCTACAAGGAAGCCAAAAAATCATATGACAAGCCAGTTATTATTGTGACCCAAGAAGAGGCCGAGGCCGCAGAAAAAGGGTTCTCAACCGATAAAAAGACATGGAAATTCAAGGCTACCAATGTTAGGGATTATGCCTTTGCCACTTCCCGAAAGTTTATTTGGGACATGCAGGCCGTAAAAATAGGGGGAAAAGATGTTATGGCTGTTTCCATGTATCCTAAAGAAGGAAATCCTCTTTGGGAAGATATGTCCACCAAGGCGGTGGTACAGACCCTACAGACCTATTCAAAGCATACCTTTGATTATCCATACCATAAAGCTATTTCAGTCCATGCCAAGAACCAAGGAATGGAATACCCCATGATTTGTTGGAACTATGGTCGCCCCAATGAGGACGGTACCTATTCCGATAGGACCAAATTTGGGATGATCAGTGTGATCATCCATGAGGTAGGCCATAACTTTTTCCCAATGATCGTAAATTCCGATGAGCGTCAATGGGGATGGATGGACGAAGGTTTGGACACCTTTATGCAATATTTGGCCGAGCAGGAATTTGGAAGGAACAATCCAAGCGTCATTGCTCCAAATGAGAATTACCCATCAAGAAGAGGTGTTCCCGCAGATATTGTACCCTACATGGGCGGGGACCAAAGCTTTATTGCTCCGATCATGTCCAACCCAGAGAACGTGTACCAATTGGGAGCCAATGCCTATGGTAAACCCGCGACTGCCCTTAATATCCTAAGGGAGACTGTTATGGGTAGGGAGCTTTTTGATCATGCGTTCAAGACCTATGCACAGCGCTGGATGTTTAAACACCCAACGCCGGAGGATTTCTTCCGTACCATGGAAGATGCTTCCGCAGTAGATTTGGATTGGTTCTGGAGAAGTTGGTTCTACACTACCGATTATGTTGATATTGGTGTGAAAGGAGTTAAAAAATACTATGTGAGCAGTGAGCCAACGGCCCAAATGAAAAAGTACATGGCAGACAGAAACCTTACTGAGGCAGATTTGCCACCATTGGTTTACTTGGCCGAAGAGAATAGTGAAGATTTTATGCCAGAACTGAAAGGTAAGGCTCCTTCTGAAACATCACAGAACCTTAAGGAATTTATGATGGACAACATGACAGAGGCTGATAGGGCCAAGGTCAAGGAGCCAAAGTACTTTTATGAGGTTACTTTTGATAAGCCGGGAGGAATACCCATGCCATTGATTGTAGAGTATACCTATGCCGATGGTACCAAGGAAAATATCACCTATCCACCAGAAATTTGGAGAAAGAACGATGCCGAAGTGAAAAGGGTCATCTCCTCACAAAAAGAATTGGTGGGCATTGTTGTGGATCCCAAATTGGAAACTGCTGATATTGATACCACCAATAATGCGTGGCCCATGAAGGACGAAAAATCCGATTTTGATAAGTTCAAAGAGAACATCAAAGGAAAATAATACAAAACTCTTGAAAAGAGCCTCGTGATTTCACGAGGCTTTTTTTATTTTCCCAACAACTTCTGATTATATTTGTTGCATGTATTTTCTATTCATTAGCGGCGGCGAGATTTTTTTCATCCTATTTATAGTGGTGATGGTCTTTGGTGCCGATAAAATCCCCGGAATAGCCAAGGGACTTGGCAAGGGAATGCGTCAACTGCGGGATGCTACAGACGACATTAAGCGTGAAATCCAGAAAAGTGCCGAAAAGCAGGGCATTGATACCGATTTCACCAAGGATATCCGAAACGAGTTGAATGAAGTCAAAAAAAATGTGGATGAAGTTACGGGTTCCATCAAAAGGGGAACCAAGTAATCCATGTTGGAACGACTGCTGGAATGGGATCGGGACACCTTTGTCTTTCTAAATGGTCTAGGCATTGAAAAATATGATGGTTTTTGGACCACTGTAACCAATTTCGTGACCTGGGTTCCGCTCTTTATCCTCTTTATCTTTCTACTGTTCCTCAAATTCTCTAAACGCGAGGCTTTTTTTAAACTATTGACTGTTTTGGGATTGGCCCTTTTTATTACAATTATTACCCATTGGACCAAGGTTTCTGTTGCCAGATTGCGACCCAACAACACTGAAGAGATCAACTTGCTCATACGGATCCTTAAAAGCCCTACTGATTATAGTTTTTTCTCAGGACATGCTTCAAGCTCATTTTCCTTGACGGTATTATTGTTTCTTTTTTTGAGAAAGAAGGTAAGATGGGCCTATCTATTTTTTGTTTGGCCCATACTTTTTACCATGAGCCGTATTTATGTAGGCGTCCATTATCCTATAGATATTATTGTGGGTGCCTTGGTGGGCTTGTTGTCAGGGGTGCTTTTTTATAGCCTGTACCAAAGATTTATTTCACCCTACACAAGGTAAGACCATCCCTTATGGGTAATAATACGGTCTCAACCCTGGGGTCGTTCTTCAGTTTTTCGTTATAGGCAAGTAGGGAAGCCGTTGCTTTGTCGGATGGGTCAAGAGGTTCCACAACTTTTCCCGACCACAGCACATTGTCTGAAAGGATGACACTGCCTGGTTTGGTTTTTTGGATGACTGCTTCAAAGTAGGCATCGTATTCCACTTTGTGGGCATCAATGAACACCAAGTCAAAAGTAAAATCAAGCTTAGGTATAATGGTGAGTGCATCACCTGTATGTTGTATGATCTGGGTAGCATAACCACTTCTTTCAAAGTACCTACGTTGCATATCGTACAGTTCCTCATTGACTTCAATGGTATGTAGTTGACCATCATTTTGAAGTCCTTCGGCCAAACAAAGTGCTGAATAACCGGTATAGGTGCCAATTTCCAGAATATTTTTTGGGGCGATGATTTTTGAAAGCAAACTCAATACCCGTCCTTGAAAATGCCCCGTGATCATACGGGGGCGCACCACCTTCAAGTGGGTTTCACGGGATAGTTCAGCCAAAAGGGCAGGCTCATCTTCAGAATTGGCCACTAGATAATTTTCGAGTGTGGAAGAAAGAAAATGCATGTTTTTATTTTTACAAAAATAGAGAAAGAACTACATTGAAATCCCAGTTTAGAAAAGGAAAACATGTCAGAAAAGAATATACAGATCAGAAGTGCCCGTTTGGGAGATTTGCCCGTGCTTTTGGAGTTTGAACAGGAAATCATAAAAGCGGAACGCCCCTTTGATGTTACCCTCAGGGAGGATCCCATCAGTTATTATGATCTTAAGGCAATGATTTTGGATCAGGAAGCCTCCGTGGTGGTAGCAGAAGTGGATGGGAAAGTAGTGGCTTCGGGCTATGCCATTTCCAAAAAGGCCAGACATTATTTAGATCATGAGTACTATGCCTATTTGGGATTCATGTATACGGATGATGAGTACCGGGGAATGGGCATCAATGCAAAAATTGTGGAGGCCTTGAAAGCTTGGTCCATGGAAAGAGAGTTTAAGGAAATCAGGCTTACGGTGTACAATGATAATCTGCCGGCTATAAAGGCCTATGAAAAAGTGGGCTTTAAAAAGCACATCATTGAAATGCGTTTGGAATGACCCATCCAAAGGAAATCCTGATACAAGTTGTATTTTTGAAACAAATCAAAAGCATAATATGACCTTTAAAAACACCTTGGAATTCGCCCAACGATTGGATGCGGAGGACGTACTCTCTCACTATAGGGAAGAGTTTCATTATCCGCAGGTAAATGGGAAAGATGTCATTTATTTTACAGGCAATTCTTTGGGACTGCAGCCCAAGCGTTCACAAAAATTTGTGGATGAGGTAATGAAAGACTGGCGGGAACTCGCTGTTGAAGGACATTTTTATGCAGATAAACCCTGGTGGGATTATCACGAACGATTGGCCGAAGGTCTTTCCAAAGTAGTGGGGGCAAAACCAGAGGAGGTTTCGGTCATGAACACGCTTACCGTAAATCTACATTTGTTGATGGTGTCTTTTTATCGACCCACAGCCAAAAGGTTCAAGATTATTTGTGAAGAAAAGGCATTTCCTTCCGATCAGTATATGCTGCAAAGTCAGGTCAGATTTCATGGTCTGAATCCCAACGAGGCCATTGTCGAGGTGAAAAAGCGCGATGGGGAACATTCTTGGAGAACCCAAGATATTGTTCAAACCATTGAAGAAGTAGGGGAGGAACTTGCGCTGGTTTTGATGGGTGGCGTAAATTATTACAATGGACAGGTTCTGGACATGAAAGCCATAACAGAGGCTGGAAAGTCCGTTGGAGCTTTTGTAGGATGGGACTTGGCACATGCTGTTGGTAATGTAAAACTCCAACTCCACGAATGGGGGGCCGACTTTGCAGCTTGGTGCAGCTACAAATATATGAACAGTGGTCCAGGAAATGCTTCGGGTATTTTTGTGCACGAAAAATACCTTGGTCAGAAAGATATTCCCCGTTTTGAGGGATGGTGGGGCACCAAAAAAGAGACCCGTTTTTTAATGGAACCCGAGTTTGACCCGATTGCATCCGCGGATGCATGGCAGTTGAGCAATCCACCCATTTTGTCCTTAGCCCCATATTTGGCTTCCTTGGAACTGTTTGATGAAGTGGGTATGGCCACCCTTATTGAAAAACAACAAAAAATAGTGGCTTATTTGGAATTTATCCTTCATGAAATTGATAAGCAGGTGGAAAGTTCGTTTGAAATTATCACCCCCAAGGATAGAGGCTGTCAGCTTTCCGTTTTTCTTCATGGAGAGGGTAGACCTTTGTTTGATTATTTGATGAAAAATGGGGTAATCACAGATTGGAGGGAACCCAACGTCATTAGACTGGCACCGGCACCATTTTACTGCTCTTTTGAGGATATGTACAATTTTGGACAGATTCTAAAGCGTGGCATCCTGCAAAAGTAGATCGCCGTATTTGGACTTTAGATAATTGGAAGGTGTAGTGCCCTGATATTTTTTAAACTGACGGGAAAAATAAGAAGGGTCATTAAAGCCAGATTGATACATAACTTCAGTAATCAGGGTGTTACTTTCATTAAAAAGCTCCACTGCTTTGTTGATTCGAAATTCATTGACAAAATCGATGAAGGTACGCTGGGTCATTTTTTTGAAGAACCGACAAAATGAATTTGGTGTAAGTCCCAATTGAGTTGATATTTCACTCAAAGAAATGGTGCTGGAATAGTGATTGTTCACATACTCAAAAATTTCTTCCAGTCGCTTTATTTCATCCTTTTTAAAATTGTCCAAGGCAAAAGTTTCAAATAGAAGCTCATGGGGTGTTTCCCTTGACAGCTGATCCAATATGAAAAGAAGATTGATCAATTTACTTTGATGATCCAAATCCCCGAACTTTTTAAAATCGGGCCAAAGTTTTTTCTGTATCTCAGAATCAAAAATCAAAACTTGTTTTGACTTTTTTATCAAGGAATTGATTCTTCCCAATTCGGGAAATACCTTGAGTTTTTCATCAATAAACTCTTTCTTGAACTGAACCACAATTTCCAGATTGTCTGAATATTCCCGGTTCCCAAAATCGGCATGGGGAATATTTCCTCCCAAAAAGACCAGAACCCCATTGGTGTAGTATCTTTTTTTGGAACCAATGCGCAATACGCCAGAGCCGTTCTTCACATACACCATTTCATATTCAGGGTGAATGTGCCAACCAGCAGATTCACAATAACTGTCGTTTGAGTAGGCTTCAATCTTTAAGGATGCATTCCTAGCTACATTTATGGACTCCAGTATGGGCTTCATAAAGTAAAATTACCTCAAATTTAAATATTTGAATATAAATTGGAATAAATCATCTTGCTATTGGAATATTATGGGCAAGTTAAATTGATTGGGGATTGGTTACTTTGTATCCACAGTTTGCTATGAAATCACTAGCTCTTATTTTTTCCAACTCAAGATACTTTGCTCCGGCCTGGGTTTTTACCAGTCTTAATATTTGGTTTGGTACATGGGCCATTTATATTCCAACCGTAAAAGAAAAGCTGGGAATAGATAAAGCCGATTTGGGTATTGCCCTATTCTGCTTATCGCTTGGAGTTTTTACCATATTTCCAATGGCATCCAAGATCATCAACAAATTAGGGGTTGGAAAGGCCACATGGATAGGGGTGCTCTGTACAACTTGTGCGGCCATGTTGCCTTTATTGGCTCCAAATTATCATCTTTTGATGGGCAGTCTTTTTCTTTTTGGATCTTGCACTGGGTTTACCGATATTTCGATGAATACCTTGGTCACCGAAATTGAAAAAGAGGATAAGCAAAACTTTATGTCCGCCGCCCACGGTTTTTTTAGTTTAGGTGGAATTTTGGTAGGCTTGGGTAGTTTCCTCATTCCAATAATAGGAAACCCGCTGCTGCATATGGGAGTCACCGTGGTTGTGGTTCTTCTTATAAACGTAGCCTTCTATAAAAAATACGTGCATATTGTAGCGGCGCCGGTAGAGAAGGAGCCCTTCAGCCTAAAGCTGTTCAAACCTTTGCTTTTTCTGGGTATTATAGGTTTTGTTTCTATGGGTAGCGAGGGTGCCATCATAGATTGGAGCGGCCTTTATCTTAAAGAGGTCACTTTGGCCCCAGAAGTACTTATTGGTTCTGGATTTTTGGCATTTTCCAGCACCATGACACTGGGACGCTTTTTAGGGGACGGTATCAGTGCAAAGATAGGGTCTGTAAAAATTGTGGGCATGGGAGCATTGATCGCCATTTCTGGGTACGCAATGGTGCTTTCAGGACAGACGATGCTGGCCATAATCGGTTTTGCATTCAACGGACTCGGATTCTCCGTAATGGTCCCCGAATTGTTTCGAATTGGAGGCAATGTAAGAGGCGTGGATTCTGCGCAAGGGGTTTCTTTTATTGCAGGAACAGGATACGCCGGATTTTTAATTGGCCCTGTGATTTTAGGTTTCATGGCAGAGGAATTCTCCCTTACCCATAGTTTTTATCTCTTACTGGCCTGTGCGGTTCTGGTATTGGGAATTACTTTTTTTCTTTATCAAAACCGGAAGTAGACTTTCTAGTCCTCAATCTTCAATTCCGTAAAGTAGAGATGAAAACTGCCGTCAGCTTTTTTATGGCTTTGTGATATTTGCATACCGTTGATTTTTACGTAATCCTCCCAGGTGGTAACAAGGGAAGGCTCTTCCTGATTGGCCTTGCGGTAGGTCCATTCACGAATAAGGTAATCATCCTTAAAATAAAAATCATAGGCATCCCCTGGGGTATAACCTCCCTCATTGGCATAAACAATCGTCAGTTTTTGCATGGACTCCCCACTAATCGGCGCTTTATCACTTTCTGTGTGCTCAAAAGTATAGCTATTGGCATCCCACATAAGATTAAAAGGAGCCAAAAGCCAATATCTGTCATTAATGAACCCCCCATTTGTTTTTTGGGCGATACTGTCCATGGATTTTCGGTTATAGGATAAAGTATCCGTCCTAGAGATAGCCGTAATCTCATTTTGTTTGGGTTTCCACACCCAACTACGTTCAAAATGGGTGCTGTCCCTATCTACATTGAACATGAAAGTTATTTGCTTCACAGAGCTCCAATTTTGGTATCCGTGGGCTTCGGCAATCAACTCTGGAATACTTCTTTCAGAGGAAACTTCAGTAGTAGGTGATGTCTTTGGTTCGCTTTTGCAGCTTGCCAATACCATTAAAAAGGATAAACTAAGTAAGGTCAATGTCTTCATGTCTGATTTTTAACCAAATATACCACGTTTTTAATGTATCTTGCGCTCCTTTTTTTGGTAAAAAACCATTTCTTAGATCGGCAAAAAAACAAATCAACCTAGGTGTGACTTTTCTAAAAAAACTGTTTCTAATACTTATAAGTAACCCCGACAAGGAATATTTGGAAACGGAAGACCATTATGCCCATCTATCTGATGAGGAATTAGTGAAGCGTATTGTGGCGAGTAACGACCCCTTATTGTTTGAGAGGTTGTACGACCGTTATGCTAAAATGGTGTACAATAAATGTTATGGTTTTGCCAACTCCAGTGATGAAGCGGAAGATCTGACCCAGGATGTTTTTCTACAACTCTTCATTAAGTTGAAGATGTTCAAAGGAAAATCTAAATTTTCAACATGGCTATATTCCTTCACCTACAATTTTTGTGTCAATTACGTCAACCGGAACAAACAGCGGAAGATGAGAGATCAATCCATCCCAGTGGAGGATACGGAATATAAACTTTCTGTAGAGGTCCCAGATGAAAGTCTCTATGAAATGAAGGCGGATAAACTCAAAAAGGCTTTGGAACTCATAGCTCCAGAGGATAAGTCCATTATGTTGTTGAAATATCAGGATGGAGCATCAATAAAGGACCTTGTAGGTATTATGGAGATTGGGGAAAGCGCGGTCAAGATGCGATTGAAGCGAGCAAAGGAGAAACTATTGGAAATCTATAACACCCTACAATAGATGGCAAAGAAAGAAAGGAATCCGTTTAAGCAACTGGAGGCTTCCCTACGGGAGGCACCACCGGGAATGAAGAAAAAGGTGATGAACGACATTGCTGCAGCAAAGTTAATCATGGACATGGCATCCCTATTTTCCATTAATGTGGGGAGCACTTTGCGAAAATTGTTCAGGACACTGGGAGAAAACTAAGACGAACACTATAAAGCTATATGTATGGAAACACTAAGTAATTGGAAAAATGTGACTTTGGACTCACTGTCTTCAATGGGCAAGAATATTGGTGCCGCGCTTCCCAAGATTGTTGGAGCCATTGCCATTCTTATTTTGGGCTGGTTGATTATTAAGATTGTACTTTTTATTCTAAGCAAGATTCTAAAATTGGCCAAAATGGATGCCCTAAGTGAGCGAATCAATGAAATGGACTTGTTGGGCAATGGAAAATTTAAGATTGATATCATTAAAATTACCCTGGGATTTGTAAAGTGGTTGCTGCTTTTGGTGTTCTTTATAGTTGCGGCCGATATTCTTGATTGGGGTATTATATCCACAGAAATAGGAAATCTACTACGTTATTTACCAAGATTGTTCACAGCGCTGGTGTTGTTTACCATAGGACTGTATTTGGGCAGTGTGGTAAAAAATGCCATAAAGAAGTTGTTTGAATCGTTTGAGTTTGGTGGCGGAAAGATCATAAGTGGGCTTATGTTTTATGTGATTGTCATTTTTATGTCGATTACCGCCTTGAACCAAGCTGGGGTGGACACCACCATCATTACCAATAACATTACGCTTATTTTAGGTTCCTTTTTATTGGCATTTGCACTGGGTCTTGGTCTAGGATCAAGGGAAATTGTTACAGACCTATTACGGTCTTTCTACACCCGAAAGAACTATGCTGTTGGGGATAAGATTGCCATCGGGGGGGATGAAGGTACTATTGCAGCCATAGAAAACAACAGTCTTACCCTGGTTACCAAAACAGGAAAATTTGTTATTCCCATTAAAGACGTGGTTTCTCAGAAGGTTGAAATAAAGTCGTAATGGACTTCTTGGAGAAACTGTAACTGTTCAAGCTGTAACTTCCTTGGAATTTGATTATTTTTGAAACTTTCAAGACATAAAAAATGAGTTCAAAAAAAGGAAAAGTTCAAGAATTGATTCAGGAAAAACTTCTGGAAGAGCGTAAAGTGTTCCTATGGGGCATGGTGGATGATGATTCTGCAAAGCATGTCATAGACCGCTTACTCTATTTGGATTTGCAGAACAATAAGGAAATACAACTGATCATCAATAGCCCAGGGGGGTATGTTACCTCTGGATTTGCCATATATGATACCATTAAGCAGATAAAGAGCCCCGTTTCTACGGTGTGTTCAGGTTTGGCCGCTTCTATGGGATCTATTCTACTTTCAGTAGGAGAGAAGGGTAGGAGGTTTATTCAGCCCCATGCCCGTGTTATGATCCATCAACCTAGTGGTGGTGCTCGGGGACAAGCCTCAAATATAGAGATCCAGGCCAAGGAGATTATCAAAACCAAGGAATTGGGTGCCCAGATTTTGGCAGACAATTGTGGCCAGTCTTTCGAGAAAGTGATGAAAGATTTTGATCGTGATTATTGGATGGGTGCAGAAGAATCTGTTGAGTACGGTATAGTGGATGGAATTCTAGAGTAGAATATACATGTAAAAGGGAAAAAGTCCTTCGCAAGTTTTTGTGAAGGACTTTTTGCATATATATGGACGCCTAAGCGGAATATTCTATATATATACGGCAAGAGTGGTACCAAAAGTTTTTAAAGAAGTGTTAAAAATGATTTTCATGACCTCTTTGTTCCTTTTAGTGCCCAAGATTTAAGGGAGTTGCCCAATACACGAATAAGGGTTAAATTCCGTATTTTTGAAGTTTAACCACAACGGGCCTAAAGGGCATTTATGACAAAGACCTCTAAAAATATAGCCATCATCGGTTCCGGATTGGTGGGCTCGCTCTTGGCTGTTTACCTTCGAAAAAAAGGGCATTCAGTTACTGTTTTTGATAGAAGACCAGACATTAGGACCATTGAGTTCTCCGGAAGGTCCATCAATTTGGCCATGAGCAATAGGGGATGGCGCTCCTTGCAAAAAGTTGGTCTAGAAGAACAGATAAAAGAAATTGCCATTCCATTGGATAAACGGGCTATGCATGTGAATGATAAACCGGTTTATTTTCAAAAATATGGGAAAGACGGAGAGGCCATTTGGTCCATTTCCAGAGGTATTCTTAACAAGCGGATGATTGATTTGGCAGAAGATACAGGTGCTGTGTTTAGGTTCAATGAAAAAGTTTGGGACGTAAACTTGCCCGAAGCCAAAATTTATACTGGAGAATCGGAAAAGAGTGAGTGGAAAGAATACCAATACGATATCATATTCGGCTGTGATGGAGCTTTTTCCCGTGTGCGTCACAAAATGCAGCGTCGCAGTAGGTTTGACTACTCCCAAGATTTTTTGGATGTGGGCTATAAGGAACTGACCATTCCGGCCAACGAGGACGGAACCCATAAACTGGATAAAAATTCCTTTCATATTTGGCCTAGGGGAAAGTTTATGCTCATCGCCATGCCTAATATCGATGGTAGTTTTACCTGTACCCTATTTTTACCTTTTGAGGGCGAGGTGTCTTTTGAAAAGATTACCACACCGGAGGAAGCCAAGGCCTTTTTCAAGGAATATTTTCCCAATGTGAAAAAGGAGATTGAAAATCTGTCCCAGGACTTTTTCAAGAACCCTACCAGTGCTATGGTTACCATGAAATGTTACCCGTGGACTTATTGGAACAAAGTGGCTTTGGTGGGTGATTCAGCCCATGCCATTGTACCGTTTTACGGACAGGGTATGAATGCTGGTTTTGAAGATATTTATGTACTCAATGAACTTATGGAAACCCATGGTGATGACTGGGATACCATTTTCTCTGAGTACCAAAAGACCCGAAAGCCCAATGCTGATGCCATTGCGGAACTCAGCTACCGGAACTTTGTTGAAATGAGTAGCAAGACGGCCAATCCCAAATTTTTATTGCAGAAAAAGATTGAGAAATGGTTTGCCAAGAAGCATCCAGAAAAATGGATTCCGGTATATAGCCGGGTAACCTTTTCGGATAGACCCTATGCAGAAGCTTTGGCGATTGGTGATAAGCAGGAAGCGATCATGAAAGAGGTAATGCAGATGCCCAATATCGAGGAGAAATGGGATTCCAAAGGAGTGGAGGAAATGATTATTGGATTATTGGATAATCAGATTTAGTTGTCATTTCAACCGAATGGGAGAAATCTTTTTTCAGCCCATGGATATTGCAAAATCGTTTGTAATACTTTGTGCCAATTGGTAGAATAGGTGTTCAAAAGTTTCCTTTTGCCTTATATGTGCTGATACTGATTGCACGAATTTTCTCGAAGACAGAGCCAGTTCCATGACTCTATGTTTGTCCGGGGTCATTTCGACCGAATGGGAGAAATCTTTTTTCAGCCCATGGATATTGCAAAATCGTTTGTAATACTTTGTGCCAATTGGTAGAATAGATGTTCAAAAGTTTCCTTTTGCCTTTATATATCGACACTAATCGCACGAATTTTCTCGAAGACAGAGCCAGTTCCATGACTTTTATGTTTGTCCGGGGTCATTTCGACCGAATGGGAGAAATCTATTTTAAGAGATGTCCCAATTACTCTGCCCATTTCGAAGGACATAAAAAAGCCACCTTTTA
The DNA here is from genome assembly GCF_965248585.1 of Flagellimonas alvinocaridis. Taxonomy (NCBI): domain Bacteria; kingdom Pseudomonadati; phylum Bacteroidota; class Flavobacteriia; order Flavobacteriales; family Flavobacteriaceae; genus Flagellimonas; species Flagellimonas alvinocaridis. Next base: position 2,742,909 of record NZ_OZ252111.1, on the reverse strand, counting down.
GGTGGCTTGTATTTTTTTATGCAGTACAATTGCTAAAGCTTGGTAAAAAGCTCTTGCATTCTTTCTTGTTCCTCTTCAGCCAACAATGGGTCTACCAAGATTCTTCCGCTGTGCTCATCTGTGATGATTTTTTTGCGTGAAGCAATCTCTACCTGTACCTGTGGTGGAATGGTAAAGAAAGAACCTCCAGAAGCACCACGCTCCACAGGAACAACGGCAAGACCGTTCTTCACATTGTGTCGGATTCTTTTGTAAGCCTGAATCAATCTATCCTCAATTTTTTCCTCGAACTCTTCAGATTTTTTCAAAAGAGCCTTTTCTTCCTTTTCGGTTTCGGCCAAAATAGCGTCCAGCTCACCTTTTTTATGCTTTAGGTGGCCCTCACGTTCGGTCAATTTTTCCTTGGTGTCGGCAATAACCTCTTTTTTCTGCTCAATCTGTGCCTTAAATTCCTTAATGTTCTTTTCGGCCAATTGAATCTCCAATTCTTGGAACTCAACTTCCTTGCTCAAAGAATTGAACTCACGGCTGTTTCGTACATTCTTTTGTTGCTCGGCGTATTTTTTTATTAAAGCTTTGGCCTCCTCGATAAGGTTTTTCTTGGCCGTAATCTCAAAATTGACGGTTTCCACATCGGTCTTGAGTTTGTCCATACGGGTTTTAAGGCCAAGGACCTCGTCCTCTAAATCCTGTACTTCCAAAGGCAATTCGCCCCTAACATTGCGTATCTCGTCAACCCTGGAATCAATAAGCTGTAAATCGTACAGTGCTCTCAGCTTTTCTTCCACGGTGCTTTCTTTTTTATTCGCCATAAATTATAAATACTTGATGGGATTCGTTATACTCTCCGATAAAGAGACTGCAAAATTAGGAATTTTTTTCGTAAGATAATCAACCAATAAATCTTTTGTAAACTGCTCAGTTTCAAAGTGCCCAATATCGGCGATCACAAGTTGACCTTCAGCTTCATAAAATTGATGATATTTTAGGTCCGAAGTAATAAAAATATCTGCCCCTGCCTTTTTTGCCGCTCCAATCGCAAAGGCACCACTTCCTCCCAAAACAGCAACTTTCCTTATCTTTTTTCCCAAGAGTTTTGAATGTCTCACCACAGAAGCATTCATGATTTTTTTCAATCGCTTTAAAAAGGTGTCCTCCTCTATTTCTGATTCAAGTTCACCAACCATGCCCATGCCCAAATCTTGATTTGTATTTTGCAAAATCACTATTTCATATGCCACTTCTTCATAGGGATGTGAGTCAAAAAGTGCTTTTAAAATGCGATTTTCCTTTTCAAAGGAGTAGATTACATTGATTTGAACTTCTTTTTCCAAGTGAACTTCTCCAATTTTACCAACACTCGGATTAGCAGTATCACCCGGTTTAAAACTGCCCACACCTTCAACAGTAAAGCTGCAACTGCTGTATTTTCCTATTTCGCCGGCACCCGCTTCAAAAAGAGCGGATTTTACCCTTTCGGTATCTTCCAATGGGGCATACGTGGTCAATTTCCTGATGGAACCTTTTTTTGGAATAAGAATTTTTGGATTTTGAATGCCCAACACTTCACAAATCTTGGCGTTCACACCCAAATTACTATTGTCCAATGCGGTGTGCATGCTGTAAATGGCAATGTTATGTGTGATGGCCTTCATGACCACCCGTTCCACATAGGTGCGGCCCGTTAGCTTTTTTAATCCGCTGAAAATAATGGGGTGGAAGCTAATAATAAGATTGCAGTTTTTTTCAATGGCCTCATCCACTACATTTTCCAAAGTATCCAAGGTCACAAGGGCACCTTGAACCTCCATGTTGGGATTCCCCACCAATAATCCTACGTTGTCAAAATCCTCAGCATGAGGTAATGGAGCAAGTTCTTCCAGTATTTTTGAGATATCCTGTACGGTCATTTCACATTTCTTAAGTAGGCTAAAGATAAAATATTATATTTTCGTCCCATGGTGCAATTGCTGCGCAAAATAGCGTTTCCTTTTTCCTTGCTCTATGCCTTGGTGGTGCATGTGCGTAATTTGCTGTACGATGTAGGTGTATTCAGTTCAAAATCATTTCAAACACCAACTATTTGTGTGGGCAATCTGAGTGTGGGCGGAACCGGAAAAACTCCCATGGTTGAATATTTGATTCGGACTTTGGAGGGGCATAAGGTGGCGGTTTTGAGTAGGGGATATAAGCGAAAATCCAAAGGATTTGTGTTGGCCGATCAAAACAGTTTGGTTACGGATTTGGGTGATGAACCCTTTCAAATCCATCAAAAGTTTCCTGAGATTTCTGTTGCTGTTGATGCGGACAGAAGAAACGGCCTGACCCAATTGGAGGTACAGGTACAGCCCGAAGTGGTGTTGTTGGATGATGCATTTCAGCATAGGCGTGTAAAACCTAAGTATTCCATTTTGCTTACGGCTTACGGTAATTTATTTGTGGATGATTGGTATCTGCCTACGGGAAATCTTCGGGACAGTAAAAGGGAGTATAGGCGAGCAGATATAATTATTGTTACCAAATGCCCTGAAACATTGACCAAAGCGGAGCGAAAAACAATCTTGCAAAAATTGAAGCCCAAGTCTCACCAGCATGTATTGTTTTCCTCGTTGGCCTATGGCAACCAACTGAAACAAGGCCAGACAGATAATCATGGGTTTGATGAAATAAAGGGAAGAAAAATAGCTTTGGTGACTGGAATTGCTTTTCCAGAACCTTTGGTGAAGTATTTACAATCCCGAGAGTTGTCATTTGAACATTTTGAATTTGGTGACCATCATGATTTTACGAGTGAAGAAATTGCAACGTTCAAAGATTACGAAGTGATTTTGACCACAGAAAAAGACTATGTTCGGTTAGAAGGTCGATTGGAAAATTTATACTATTTGGAAGTTGCCCACAGTTTTGCGGCTGATGACCACGCTATACTTCAAAAGAGCATCAAGGGATTGCTCTAGACCAAACCTTCCATTTTGTTCTTGAAGATATTTTCTCCAATTTTTTGATAGAAGACCTCAGGTTTAAAGGGTTTTGTGACCACATCGTTACAACCTGCCTGATAGAAACTATCCAAACTATCATCCAATGAAATGGCTGTCAGGGCAATAATAGGAGTTTCTTGATCAAACTTCCGAATTTGACGTGTGGCTTCCTCACCACTGATACCAGGCATGTGAATATCCATTAAAATGGCATCATATCTATTGGCCTTGGCATGATCAATGGCTTCGTTTCCATTATTGGCAATATCACAGGTAATCTCTTTTTTGGTGAGCATCTTTTTGGTGATGACCTGATTAATCTTGTTATCCTCAACAATCAAGATATGCAAACCTTTAAAGTTGAATTCTTCTGGGTCAAGTTCGAAGGCAACATCATCCAAGGCTTTCGCATCACACTTAAAGTCCATTTCAAAAAAGAATGAACTACCATGATCAAGTTCGCTTTCCAGATGGATGGTACTTCCAAACAGACCAAGCAAACTTTTTACAATGGTCAATCCTAGACCAGTGCCTCCATATTCCCGGTTGATCTGTATGGAACCTTGCTCAAAACTGTCGAAAATATTTTTCTGTTGATCTTCGGAAATTCCTATACCATTGTCCCTTACCTCAAAATAGAGTTTTACTTGATCTTCTTCTTTCTGCAACAGTTTGGCTATGACTTCTACCTTGCCATTTTTGGTGAATTTTAGAGCATTGCCCACCAAATTCATGAATACTTGGGACAGTTTTATGGGGTCTCCAAGAAGTTGTTGGGGAATAGAGGGGTCATAGTCAAGAATAAGCTTGGTTTTATTCTCGTTGGCGTTTTGTTGAAGCGATTCAACAACATCCGTAAGAATCTTTTGCAATTTGAACTCAATGCTCAAAGGTTCCAATTTATCCGCATCAATTTTATTGATTTGGAGAATATCGTTGATAAAATTCAACAGGTATTCACCGGAGAACTTCAAGGATTTTAAATGCTCTTTTTGGTGTTCGGCAGGGTTTTCCTCCAATAAAAGGTGGGTCAGGCCTGTAACAGCATAAAGTGGTGTCCTGAGTTCATGGGTAACTGTTGAAAGAAAATTGGTTTTTGCTTCCATGGCAGATACTGCAGCATCCCTGGCCAACTCCAACTCTTTGTTTTTGGTGTACAACAGATCATTGGTCTTTAGCTTGATCTGATTGTTTCTGAAAAGGGATACGGCAAGCAACGAAATTATGGTCAAGAATGCCGAGGTGAGTATGGCGGTGATTTCTGAACGGTTTTTGGATTCGCTCAACTCCTCGTTCTTGGCGGTGAGCTTGTTTATTTCGTTCATTTGGTGCTCAAAGCGAATCTTGTCTGCTGTCTTGGCCTCCAACTTTGCTTTTTCTATGGTAAAAACGGAATCTTTTATTTTTTCCAAGGCTTTGTTATAGGTCAGGGCCTCGTTGTACCTTCCAAGAGTTTCATAGATGAAGGAAAGCTCTTCGTTGGCTTTTCTTATTTCTTTGGCAAAACCATGCTTTTGCGCCAATTCAAGTGCTGCCTTGGAGTGAACGATACCCTCATCCAAATCATTCAACTTAACACTTATTTCCGCTAATTGGAGGTTGGCCCTTGTGGCCAAATAAGCTCGTTCCTTATCATCTGAATTGACGATTAGGGCATGGAGGTTCTTTATGGCGTTATCATATTTTTCAATATTGGTAAAGATGCTGGCTTCCAAGAGTAGAATGTTATTACTCAGATTTCTGTTGTTGCTCAACATCCTGGATTCTTCCAATGATTTTAAGGATTGGAAGTTGTTCCCTTCATCGAAAAGAAGTGCTGCATCCAAATAAAGATGAAATGCCTGTCCGTAAGAATATGAAATGTCTTTTAGCAAAATGCTTGCCCTGTCCCAGTAAAATATAGCAGTTTCCTTATCTCCTTCATCCAAAAACAATCGGGAATATTGGTGGTAGGTATCCAGTAAAAGCTTGGCGTCTTCGTTATCTTCAGCAATTTTGGCAGCTTGATCTAAAGTTTCGAGGGCCTTGTCTATTTTGTTCTCATGTCTGTAGACCATGAAATCATCAAAAATAGACTGTATGGTAGCGGTGGAATTGGTATCGGTTTGACCAAAAGATATCGTGGTGCACAACATAATGCACAGTAGAAACAGCATTTTAATGCCTATCCATTTGTGTGGTAAGCTCTTGATCAAACGTAATTCTTCTTTATAAGCAAAACTATTAAATCAATAATTCTGGAGCAATATCCAGTCTCATTGTCGTACCATCCGATAATTTTCACCATTTTGCCAATAACGGAGGTCATCAAAGAATCAAACGTACAAGAATGGCAACTATTGTTTATATCGATGGAAACAATGGGGTCTTCTGTGTAAAAAAGGATGTTTTTGAGTCCATTTTCAGCGTAACTCTTAAAGGTAGCATTAATTTCTTCAATAGAAGTCTCCTTTTTAACATTGAAGGTTATATCAGTCAACGAACCGTTGGGAACAGGTACCCTAATGCCACATCCGCCTATTACATCAGATAATTCAGGGAATATTTTGGTCAATGCCTTGGCTGCACCCGTTGTAGTGGGAATGATGGATTGGGTTGCCGCCCTGGCACGCCTGAGGTCGCGGTGTGGGGCATCGTGCAAACTTTGATCCGAAGTATAGGAATGTATCGTGGTAATGTATGCTTGTTCTATGCCACAAAGCTCGTTTACGACCTTTATCATGGGGGCCGCATTGTTGGTGGTACAAGATGCATTGGAAATGATCTGGTCCTGAGCCTCAATATCGCCTTCATTTACCCCAAGGACCACCATTTTTATAGTATCGTCTTCAGGAGGAACGGATAAAATCACTTTTTTGGCCCCATTTTTTAGGTGAAAGGCCAATTGTTCCTCTTTTTTGAATTTTCCGGTAGCCTCTACCACTAAGTCAACATGGTGTGCTGCCCAATCAATATCTTGTGGATGGCTGTGGTTTAAAACAGCTACTTTTTTTCCATTGACCACGAAGCCATCTTTTTCCGGAGTAACATGGGCATGGAACCCACCATGGATACTATCATATTTTAAGAGATGGGCCAGGGTAGGGGCGCTGGCCAAATCATTGATGGCCACAACGGAAATTTGGGGATGATCCTCCAATAATCTAAATAGGGTTCTGCCAATGCGTCCAAAGCCGTTGATGCCAATGGAAATCTGTTTCATTTGATAGGGATGATTAGATAGGTTTGGAACTAGTGAATATGTTTGTGGGCTTTGTACGAGGAGCGCACAAGCGCACCACTTTCCACATGTCTAAAGCCCATTTCCAAGCCTATTTCCTCATATTTTTTGAATTGCTCCGGCAAAATAAACTCTTTTACGGGCAAATGTTTTTTAGAGGGTTGAAGGTATTGTCCAATTGTTACTACATCCACATTGGCTCTGCGGAGGTCTTTCATTGTTTCAATAACTTCATGTTCTTCTTCGCCCAATCCCAACATGATACCGGATTTGGTTCTATTGGCGCCATTTTTCTTTAGATATTCCAACACGCCCAGACTTCGTTCATACTTTGCCTGTATCCGAACCTCTCGGGTAAGCCTTTTTACGGTTTCCATGTTGTGCGAGATAACTTCTGGAGCCACTTTCAAAATTCGATCCAAATGGGTTTCAATGCCTTGAAAATCTGGAATAAGTGTTTCTAGGGTGGTTTCAGGGTTCATTCTTCGTACTGCCTTAACGGTCTCGGCCCAGATAATGGATCCCATGTCCTTTAAATCATCCCTGTCCACAGAAGTGAGCACGGCGTGCTTAATGTTCATGATCTTTATGGAGCGTGCCACTTTTTCAGGTTCCGCCCAATCCACGGTTTCTGGTCTGCCGGTTTTTACACCGCAAAATCCACAAGAACGGGTACAGATGTTTCCCAAAATCATAAAAGTAGCGGTACCTTCTCCCCAGCATTCGCCCATATTGGGGCAGCTTCCTGAGGTACAGATGGTATGAAGGTCATACTTCTCCACCAATCCGCGTAGCTGGGTATATTTTTTCCCAGTAGGCAATTTTACCCTAAGCCATTTGGGTTTTCCTTTAGGTGGTAGAACGCTTTCGGCTACACTTGTGCTCATACATACAATTTGAAGTACAAAGATACGAAACTGGGAAGTAAACTTTGACTGTAGTGAAGGCTCACTTTTTTTTGATGATCTCTGCCAAAAGCTTTTTGGCCCGTAGAAGTTTAACCTTGATGTTATTCACAGGTTCGTTGAGTTCCTTGGCAATGTCGGCATAACTCAACTCATTAAAGTATCTAAGATTTATTACCTTTTGGTAATGGGGTTTTAATTTTTTGATGTCTTGCAAAAGATTGGCCAAGTTTTGCTCGATAATAAGCTGATCCTCAACCGAGGGACTCTCATCCAATACCTTTTTTACAACATCCCCTTGGGAATCCATATCGTCCAGAAGGCTTCTTTTTCGCTTCCGGATTAAGTCAACATGAAGATTTTTGGAAATGGTGATGAGCCATGTTTTAAATTCATAGGCTTCATCATAGGTGTTTATTTTGTCAAATGCTCTGGAAAAGGTTCTTATGGTGATGTCCTCGGCATCATTTTCATTTTTGGTACGGAGTAATTGAAAACCGTACACATCGTTCCAAAATGTGTCCAAGAGTGCGCTAAAAGCAATTTGGTTTCCTTCTTTTGCTTTTTGGATATTCTCTTTAATGGAATTTTCGGTCTTCTCCAAAAATGTGGATTTGTGTATGCCGGGTAAAAAGTTAACTATTGCGTGGGTACGGTATCTTTTTTGCAATCTTGCTCATCTGGCATTTTTCCACAAAAGCCACAGGCTTCACCTTCTTTGTTCAGGAAAGGGTTTTGGCTTGCACAGGTTCCTGCGAACTTCCCATCCTTCTTCCCCCATATTTTAATTGCAATTCCGGCAAATGCGAGTGCCAAAAGACCTACGGTCAACAATACTAACTTCATGCTCCAACTTTTTTACAAAGGTACAAAATACCTGTATAAACAGGGCTTAAGTTGAGGTTTACTTTGGAGATGTTTTTAGTAATTGATATTGGCCACAATATTATCTACCGATGGAGAGGTATTTCCACCTTCAGGCTCCACGGTAATATAGCTTACGGCCTTGTCTGCATAAGGAAGAGCCAAGAGTTTGTCCTTCTCGTCAAATTGTTTGATGACCCCAAGATTCACCAATTCCCCATTTACCTCGGCCCACATTTGGAAGCATTTGTTCTCAGGTAGGTTGGGTACATTGCTCACATTGATGTAGGAAAGTTTCTTGACAGGATTGATATAGGCAATGGCCTTTAGCTCCTTCCCTTCCCTTTTGCCATTGACGGCATACTTTTTTGTATCTGGGTTATTAAGAACGATGAACTGGTTTCGCATATCCTCCAGCTGGTTCTTCATATTGTCTTCCAGATACTTGATTTTATTGGTGACCAGGGTATTTTCTTCCTGAAGGCTTTTGTTTTGGTTCCAGAAAAAGACGGAAGAGCCAGCAAACAGCATAATGGCAATACTGGCCGCCACAGCATACTTATAGAAGCTTCTACGTACCATTTTTTCCTTCTTGGCACTGGAGACAATAATTTCTTTGAGCCCTTCAGGTGTTTTTCGGGCATACATTTTGGCAAAGGTTTCCAAATTATCCTGAAGCTCATGGTAGGTTTCCCTTACTTCAGGGTACATGGTAATGTACCTTTCTGCCTTTAAGGTCTCTTCTTTTGAGGTATCGCCCAAAAGATATTTTTCCAGTATGTCGGAATCCAGAAATGCTTTGACTTTTTCTTTCATGGCATAAAATTTAGTAAGAGCAGTAGGGTTAATGCCGTGCCGTAAATCTTCCCGAGTTCCCTAAGGCCAATCTTCAATCTTGACTTTATGGTTCCCAAGGGGATATCCAATTCTTCACTTGCTTCCTGTTGCGTCATTCCCTCAAAAAATAGAGCTTCGAGTACAATTCTATATTTCTCTTCTAGCTTTTTAAGGTTATCTTGGATATCCAGATGTTCGGGGCTCATGCCACTCACTCCTAGGTTATATACGTCTGAAACATCTATTTGGACTTCCTTGTCGGCTTTATTGTTTACACTTCTTAATTTATCGATGGCCGTGTTGCGGGTAATTCGGAACAACCATGTAAACAATTTGGCTTTTGAAGCATCATAAGAATCTGCTTTTTTCCAGATTTTTATAAAACTTTCCTGAAGTACATCCTGTGCCAGTTCTTCATCTTTTACCACCTTATAAGCTACACCATAGAGTGTGTCTCCATAGTTCTCGTACAAAAGGGATATGGCCTTGTCGTCCCTTTCTGCCAAGAGTGAAACAATATGTCTTTCAATCAGTGTGCTCATCAAAGAGGGTTTATGGTAAAATTTTTTCCGGGGCTGAAATCTAAAATAGGATTTTCAACGTATATACAACAGCGCTAAGTTAGAAAAAGCATTTTTGGTTGGCGTTTAAAAGAGAACAAGAAAGGCTTTTGCCTGAACGATATACATAATTTTGGTTAGTTTGGTTTGGTATAACCCCTGTTTTTGATTTATCAATGCAGGGGTTATTTTATGATGTTGACTTCGGGCTGAATCTTGATATTGAATTTTTGGGCCACTTCTTTCTGCACAAGTTGTGCCAATCTTAGGATGTCATCTCCAGTGGCACTACCATAGTTTACCAGGACCAAGGCTTGCTTTTCATGTACTCCGGCATCCCCAAATCGTTTTCCTTTATAACCACATTGTTCTATGAGCCAACCGGCAGGAATTTTAAACGCTTCGTCATGCACCTCGTAATGTGGGGCCTCAGGATTTTTTTTGATAAACTTTTCAAAGGCTTTTTTTGATATGACGGGATTCTTGAAGAAACTACCACTGTTTCCCAATACTGCTGGGTCAGGCAATTTGCTTTGTCTTATGGCAATGACCGCATTGGAAACATCCTTTATTGTAGGGTAAACAATGCCATTTTTCTTCAATTCGGCCTCAATGGCACCATAACCGGTGTGCAGTACATGGTCTTTTTTGGTCAGCTTTAAATGTACGGATGTTATAATGTATTGCCCCTTGGCTTCGTTCTTGAAAACAGAATCCCTATACCCAAATTTACAGGCTTCGTTATCAAAACCTACGAGTTCCCCGGTTTTAATTTCCATAGCGGCACAGCTTACAAAAACATCCTTGAGCTCTACCCCATACGCTCCAATATTCTGAATTGGTGCCGTTCCTGTGTTGCCAGGAATCAACGAAAGGTTTTCCAGCCCACCATAACCCTTGTCAAGACTCCATGTTACCAAATCATGCCAGTTTTCACCTGCCATGACCTTGATTTCAACTTCATTCTCGTTTTCTTCAACAATGGAGATGCCTTTTAGGTTGATGTGCATCACCAAAGCGTCAATATCTTTGGTGAGCAGCATATTGCTTCCACCGCTTATAATGAATTTTTTTGGGTAGGCTTTTAGCTCCAATACTTTTTGAAGCTGTACGAGCCCAGTGATTTCAACAAAGTACCTCGCCTTAACATCAATACCAAAGGTGTTGTGGGTTTTTAAGGATATGTTTTCTTGAATGTTCACCTAATTGTTGTACTGCTTAAGGGCTTTGCCCAAAATTTGAACTGCCTTTACAAGTTGGTCTTTTTCCAGCACATAAGCAATCCTGATTTGGTTTTTTCCCAAACCTAGGGTGGCGTAGAACCCTGCTGCAGGGGCTACCATAACAGTATTTCCATCCATTTCAAATTTTTCCAACAGCCATTGGGCAAAATCATCTGCATCCACAACGGGAAGTTCAACCACGCAATAAAAAGCACCCTGGGGAACTGCTACCTTTACTCCCTCAAGCTTTCGGAGTTCAGCTATCAAGATATCCCGGCGTGATGCATATTCAGCAATGACCTCATCAAAATAGGATTGCGGCGTTTCTAATGCCGCTTCACTGGCAATCTGTGCAAATGTGGGAGGGGATAGTCGTGCTTGGGCAAATTTTAAAGCGGTTTGTACAACTTCATTGTTCTTTGAAAGCAAACAACCTATTCTGGCGCCACACATGCTGTAGCGTTTAGAAACAGAATCGACCACAATGGCATTGTTTTCCAAGCCCTCTTCTTGTAATATGGAATAATGTTGCCTGCCCTCATATGCAAACTCACGGTACACCTCATCAGCAATTAGGAACAGATTGTGCTTTTTCACCAATGCGGCCAGTTGCTGTATTTCTTTTTTACTGTACAGGTAGCCTGTTGGATTCCCTGGGTTACAGATCAGAATTGCCTTGGTCTTTTCTGAAATCAGTTTTTCAAAATCTGAAATGGGAGGAAGGGCAAAATTACTTTCTATACTGGATGCAATGGGTACTACATTGACACCCATAGCTGTTGCAAAGCCATTGTAATTGGCATAGAACGGCTCGGGAATTATAATTTCGTCATCCGTGTCCATAATGGTGCCCATGGCAAACGAAAGGGCTTCGGAACCCCCTGTGGTAACAATAATGTCCTTGGCGGTGACATGGATGTCCTTCTTGGCATAATAGGCTGCAATTTTCTCTCGGTAGGTCTCAGAGCCTTCAGTCATGCTGTACGCCAGTACCTCAATATTGTGGTTTCTAACAGCATCCAACGCCACTTTTGGGGTCTTGATGTCCGGTTGCCCAATATTTAGGTGAATAACGTGTGTTCCTCTTTTTTTGGCCGCTTCTGCATAAGGGACCAGTTTACGGATAGGTGAAGCAGGCATGTGCTTTCCTTTTTCAGAGATGCTTGGCATGTACTAATTATTTTAGGCAAAAATGCTAAAACCCACAGTTGAAAGCAACAGATTTGCCCATTATTTATGCAGTTATTTGAATGTTAAATTAAATATATCGTTTCTGATATTTTTGTACATTTAATAAGGATAACCCTTTAGGAATAAGTAAATTGAAAAAAAAACTATACTTTTTTGCGCTTCTTTTTATTGTGGGCCCCCTTTTGGTTTCAGGGCAGAAGTTTAAAATGCCCAGACACCAGAAGTTTCAAAAAGTAAAGTTTGAGCTGATAAACAATCTTATTATCATCCCAATTGAAATAAATGGGTCCGACCTTACCTTTGTTTTGGATTCAGGGGTAAGTAAGCCCATTCTTTTTAACCTTTCCGGTCAAGATTCCATTTCCATTAACAATGTTTCCGAAGTAACTATAAGAGGCTTGGGGGATGGTGAGCCCATGAAAGCATTAAGTTCAATGGGGAATACCTTTAGTTTGGGTGATGTCAAGAACTTTTCGCAGGACTTGTATGTGGTTCTGGACAAGAATATTAATTTTTCCCCATCTGTGGGTATACCCATCCATGGGATTTTGGGGTATGATTTGTTCCGGGACTTTGTTGTGGAAATAAATTATGCATCAAAATACATCAAACTCCATAATCCAGAACTATACGAGTATAAGGAAAGTAAAAAATCCCAAACCCTGCCATTGTCCATTATTAAACGAAAAGCTTATGTGGAGGGTACGGTTTTAATTAAGGATTCTGCGAACATTCCTGTAAAATTACTCGTGGATACCGGTAGTAGTGATGCACTTTGGCTTTTTCATCAACCCGAAAAAGGTTTGGAAATCCCTGAGAAAAACTATGAAGACTATCTGGGAAGAGGCCTTAGTGGCGATATTTTTGGAAAGCGTACCAAGGTCAATGGTGTCAAGATTGGTGATTTTGAACTGAAAAACGCAAAGGCAGCATTCCCATATCGTGAATTTTTTGGGCTGATGGAGAATTTGGGCGATAGAAATGGCTCAGTTGGAGGGGAAATACTAAAGCGGTTCAATTTTGTCTTTGATTATGCCAATGGTTTGGTTACCCTAAAGAAAAATGGAAAGTTCAGGGAACCATTCCAATACAACCTTGCCGGTATAGAACTTCAGCATAATGGATTACGGTACATTGCAGAAAGTATAGCAGGTATAGATGGAGTGGTAAGGGGAGAGAACAGTTCCTCTTTTGGTAATGTGCAAATATTGTTGGAAAACAAGACCCGTTTAAGTCTAGTGCCCGAGATTATAGTTTCCGGGATACGTGCTGGCAGCCCGGCTGCAGAAGCTGGACTTCGGGAAGGAGATGTAATACTGGCAGTAAATGGGAAAAGTATTCATCGGTATAAGCTCCAAGAAATTCTAAAGTTGTTAAATGAAAAGGAGGGAAAGCGTGTTCGAGTACTTATTGAACGATATAACCGAGACCTTCTGTTCTCGTTTGTCCTAAAAAGCGTTTTTGATGATTAAAAAAGCCCCGGAGATTTCCGAGGCTTATCGCTAAAAATAATTTTCTTTTTTCTATTTGGCTCCTTCAGCCTTAACATTACCTTTTATTTTCAGGATTTTGGTAGGAGTGTCAGCATTGGACGTTACCGTAATCGCCTTTCTTATCGGGCCAACCCTGTTGGTATCATATTTAACTTGAATTTGACCAGTTTTACCTGGCAATATGGGATCTTCTGGCTTTTTGGGAATAGTACACCCACAGCTAGACCTTACATTGCTGATTACCAAAGGGGCAGAGCCTGTGTTGGTAAATTCGAACACGCGTACTCCATCGCTTCCTTTGGCAATTTCACCATAATCAATGGTCTCACTTTTAAATTCGATTTTTGCTGTTCCTTCTTGGGCGTAAATTCCTAGGGAAAGAAGACCAACAAACAACAGAAGTACAGTTTTTTTCATTTTTTTTGGTTTTGGGTAGATTTCAAATGTAGCTGATTCGTCAGCTGCATCCAAAATTCTTTTGTTATGTAATAACGTTACTTATTTTTGTTTCGTATTTCAAGATTGGTCTTCATCTAGAGAATAGCATAAAATTAACATGATTGCTTTCCTTGATTTTAACCAATCCATAGCCTTAATTACAAAAACTGTACCGAAAAATGGAGATTCCATCAAAATATGAGCCCAATAGGGTTGAACAGAACTGGTATGACTACTGGATGAAACACGATTTCTTCAGTTCAAAACCAGATGAAAGAGAGCCCTATACCATTGTAATTCCACCGCCCAACGTAACCGGAATACTGCATATGGGACACATGCTCAATAATACCCTGCAGGATGTACTGATCCGTAGGGCAAGACTTTTGGGTAAAAATGCCTGTTGGGTTCCAGGAATGGACCATGCTTCCATTGCCACAGAGGCCAAAGTCGTGGCAAAATTGAAAGAGGAAGGGATTCATAAAGCTGACCTTAGCAGAGAGGAATTCCTAAAACACGCTTGGGATTGGACCAATGAATACGGAGGGGTCATACTTCAGCAATTAAAGAAATTGGGTTGTTCCTGTGATTGGAATCGCACCAAGTTCACCATGGATGACGATATGTCAGCCTCGGTAATCAAGGTTTTTGTGGATCTTTATAATAAAGGTCTCATTTACAGGGGATATCGTATGGTAAATTGGGATCCCGAGGCCAAGACTACCTTGTCTGATGAAGAGGTGATTTATGAAGAGCGACAGGGAAATCTGTATTATTTGGCTTATGCCATTGAAGGTTCTGATGAAAAAGTGACCATTGCCACAACACGCCCTGAAACCATTTTGGGCGATACGGCCATCTGTATCAACCCCAATGATGAACGATACCACCATTTGAAGGGTAAAAAAGCCATTGTGCCCATCTGCGATAGGGTTATCCCAATTATTGAAGATGAATATGTGGATGTGGAGTTTGGTACCGGGTGCCTAAAAGTTACCCCGGCCCATGATGAAAACGATAAAAACCTAGGGGATAAGCACAATCTGGAAGTCGTTGATATCTTCAATGAGGACGCTACCTTGAATTCCTTTGGAATGCATTACGAGGGCAAAGACCGTTTTGTGGTAAGAAAGGAAATTTCCAAAGAACTGGAGGAAAAGGGCTTTTTGGTCAAGACCGAACAACACTTGAACAAAGTAGGGACTTCGGAACGGACCAAGGCCGTGATAGAACCTCGACTTTCCGATCAGTGGTTCCTGAAAATGGAGAAATTGGCAAAACCGGCTCTTGATGGGGTAATGAAGACAGGCGATGTGAAACTGTACCCCCAAAAGTTTGAAAATACCTATCGCCATTGGATGGAGAATATCCGCGATTGGAATATTTCTCGCCAATTATGGTGGGGACAACAGATTCCTGCCTATTATTTTGGCGATGGACAGGACGATTTCGTGGTTGCCGAAACATTGGAAGAGGCATTGTCGTTGGCCCAGGCCAAGAATCCAAAAATCCAGAAATCCGATTTGCGCCAAGACGCCGATGTTTTGGATACCTGGTTTTCGTCATGGTTATGGCCCATCAGTGTTTTTGGGGGAATTTTAGAGCCAGACAATGAAGAGGTAAACTATTATTATCCTACCAGCGACTTGGTCACTGGACCTGATATCATATTCTTTTGGGTGGCCCGTATGATCATGTCTGGATACGAATATCGAGGTGAACGACCTTTTGAGAATGTTTATTTTACGGGCTTGGTTCGGGATAAGCAACGCAGAAAGATGTCCAAACAATTGGGTAACTCTCCCGATGCTCTTAAATTAATAAAAGACTTTGGTGCAGATGGGGTTCGTGTAGGACTTCTGTTGAGTTCAGCCGCAGGTAACGATTTGTTGTTTGATGAGGCACTTTGCCAGCAAGGAGCCAACTTTGCCAATAAGATTTGGAACGCTTTCAGGCTCGTAAAAGGGTGGGAAGTAGCCGATTTACCCCAACCCGAAGCTGCAAAAATTGGTGTGGAGTGGTATACCGCTAAATTTAATCAGACTTTGGTGGAGATTGAAGACCACTTCTCCAAATACCGTATTTCAGATGCCTTGATGTCCACTTATAAACTGGTTTGGGACGATTTCTGTTCTTGGTTGTTGGAAATCGTGAAACCAGCTTACCAGCAGCCTATAGACCAAACAACGTATGATGCCATTATTCATTTGTTTGAAGAAAACTTGAAGTTGTTGCATCCGTTCATGCCATTTTTAACCGAAGAAGTGTGGCAGCATACCGCGGAGCGTACGCCGGAACAAACGTTAATGATATCCAACTGGCCCAAAACCCAAAAAGTGGATACAAAGTTGATTGCTGATTTTGATTTTGCCGCTGAGGTGATTTCGGGTATACGTACCATCCGAAAGGAGAAAAACATTCCGCAAAAAGAAGCCTTGGAGCTTTCTGTACTAAATAGTGAAGGAATAGGGGGGAAGATGGATTCAATCATATCCAAATTGGCCAATGTTTCAGAAATCACAACAATAGCGGATAGTTTGGATGGCGCCTTGAGTTTTCGGGTAAAGAGCAATGAATATTTCATCCCGATTGGCGGAGCCATTGATGTGGAGGAGGAAATCAAAAAAATCAATGAGGAGCTGAAATATACCCGAGGATTTCTGCAATCGGTACAAAAGAAATTGGGGAACGAACGCTTTGTGAACAATGCCCCTGAACAAGTGGTGGCCATTGAACGCAAAAAAGCTGCCGATGCCGAGGCCAAGATCGAGACCTTGGAGAAAAGCTTGGCGAGTTTAGGAAATTCCTAGATTTAGTAGGGACTTTTGCGGTTTCCATCCCAATTTGTCAATCAGTTGGGGATGAGTGTTTTACTTTTTCATATATTTAATACTATGGAATCGTATGCTGCGGCTTTGTTGTATGCCATCCCGTTTTTTGTGGGTCTTGTACTTTTTGAAGTGCTCTACGGGCATTTTAAAAAGAAGCAGATGCACAATGTCATGGATACCGTGAGCAGTCTCAGTTCAGGGCTTACGAATATTGTAAAGGATTCCTTAGGGCTTGGGATTATCATCATTAGTTATCCATTTTTGTTGGAACACTTGGCCCTTACCGAAATCAAGGCCACATGGTTGGTTTGGGTAGTGGCCTTTGTAGCACTTGATTTTGCGGGCTATTGGAACCATAGGCTAAGCCATCACATTAACTTTTTCTGGAACCAACATGTCATCCACCATAGTAGCGAAGAGTTTAATTTGGCCTGTGCCTTGCGTCAGCCCATATCCAATCTGTTGGGGTATTATGCCCTCTTATTGATTCCTGCTGCGCTATTTGGCGTTCCAAACGAAGTTATTGCTGTTTTGGCACCCATACACCTGTTTGCCCAATTCTGGTATCATACCCAGCACATCGGTAAAATGGGTTGGCTGGAATATATTATTGTGACCCCATCGCAACACAGGGTACACCATGCCATCAACAAAGAGTATCTGGATAAGAACCTCGGGCAGATTTTCTGTGTTTGGGATCGTATGTTTGGGACTTTTCAAGAAGAATTGGAAACGGTGCCGCCCCAATATGGTGTTTTAAAACCGGCCCATACATGGAACCCGGTCATCATCAACTTTCAACATTTGTGGCGATTGATCAAGGATGCGTGGCGAACCCAAAGCTATTGGGACAAACTTAGGATTTGGTTTATGCCCACGGGTTGGCGCCCTTCAGATGTTCAAGAAAAGTATCCGGTAAAGGTCATAGAAGATGTTTACAATTTTACAAAGTATAGGCCAGAGGCTTCATTGGCATTAAAAGGCTATGCTGTTTTTCAGATGGTGGCAACCACCATCTTGTTGTTGTTCATGTTTTATAATTATGCTGCTATTGGTTTTGATGGCCTTTTGATTTTTGGAGCTTTTGTTTTTATGGGGGTTTATGGCTATACTACATTGATGGATCGCAAATATTATGCAATTTGGATTGAACTGTTCAGAAGTGTGGCAGGCTTGTCCGTTATATATTGGAGCCAGGATTGGTTTGGAATCAATGCCTATATGTCCATCGGCAGCTTGTTGGTGGCCCTATATTTTTTGATCACCATTGGTGGTGCGGTATACTTCACCTATTTTGAAAAGAGCTATACGGAACCGTTGGTATCCTAAAGTTTTTTAACCTCAGATTCTACCAAAGCAATATATTTTTTCTTAGCTTCTTTAACAGTCATGTTTTGGGCCTGAAAAAGGGCATTTGCCTTAAAAGCATTGATTAGCGGGGTCCTGCTTCCAGGATTGTCAAAGTTCTTGTTGGCCACCTTGAAATAAGCGTAGAGTTTTAACAACAAGTCGGCGGGTAGGGGCTCGGTATACCCGTTTACATAGGCAACTGCTTCTTCAAAGCGGGTATGTAGCTCCTTGTCACTCATCTTGTTTCCGTATTGAAGCGATACAGGTCTTTGCCCCGGTCACTTTCTGCCCAAGCTTAACGGTAATATTGCAATCCAAAGGTAAAAGTAAATCTACGCGGGAACCAAATTTAATGAACCCGGCATCCTGTCCTTGGGTTACTTGTTCGCCTTCCTCGGCATAATTTACAATACGTCTAGCCAAAGCGCCAGCAATTTGACGATAGCCTATCTCACCAAACTTTGGGGTGTGAAGAACCACTGTGGTACGTTCATTTTCCGTACTTGACTTGGGATGCCAAGCCACCAAATATTTGCCGGGATGGTATTTGGAATAGGTAATGGTTCCGCTGGCGGGGTAGCGCGTTACGTGAACGTTTACCGGGGACATAAAAATGGATACCTGTCTTTTTCTTTCTTTAAAGTATTCGGGTTCATCCACTTCCTCGATAACAACCACTTTGCCATCAACAGGGGCAAGAATGTCATCAAAAGTAGGTGTAACCAAGCGCTTGGGGTTTCTAAAGAACTGTAAGATGGCCACAAGGATAACCAAGGCTGCTATCTGTACGGTGTAACGAACCCATTCCACATCAATATAAAATTGAGCGGCCAAGATTGCGGCAACCACAATAAAAAAAGTGATAATAATAATTTTTTGACCCTCTTTATGAAACATAGGAAAAAATGTTAAGTATCAAATAAGCAAAAGGGGCTGCAAATACAAGGCTGTCCAAACGATCCCAAATACCTCCGTGTCCTGGTAGAATGGCTCCGCTGTCCTTTACGCCGGCCACACGCTTAAACTTAGACTCCAAAAGGTCGCCTATACTTCCTGCCACCACAATTACCGTGGCTAGGACCATCCATTGCACAATAGTTAGTTTAGTTTCGTAGAACGACAAAATGTAAGCCGCCACTAGTGCAAAAATAAGACCTCCAATAGAACCTTCAATGGTTTTTTTAGGAGAAACTGAAGGAAATAATTTTGTGCGGCCCAAGGCGCGTCCCACCAAATAAGCAAAAGTATCGTTTACCCAAATCAGGATAAAGATGCCCATAATGAGAAATTGGGCAAAATCATCATTTTTATAAGGGATCATGGTCAGGAAAATGCATCCTCCACCAATATAGAGTACGGCAATGATAAACTTTTGAAGTTCAGTGAATTTTCTCTCCTTTCCAGAAAAAAGAAAGAAGAGCAAAGTGATATCAACCGTGATGGTAAGAAACATCAACAGGGTAATGAGATTATTGTCCTGTATCAAATAGATGTAAGCCCACCACAGGGCCAGATAAGCGGTATAAATATAGTATCCTTTGAGTCTTACAATGCGCTTAAATTCGTACAGGCAGCCCAAGCCAAAGGCCATAAAGAGAAAGTCGAAAGCATCTGAACTTAAAAATACTGCCCCCAACAGAAGCACCACATAGATGATTCCCGTTATGGAACGCCTTAGAATTTCTTTCATGTAATCAGTAGTCTTCTAGGAGTAAAAGATAGACATTTTTTGAGGCACTTCCGTATGACAGAAAATCGTCCTTATTCTCTGGTGTAGGCTGAAAGTGTTTTAGAGTGGTAATGTTATTGGGTATGTTTTTGCGATATTTTTCCTTAATGACTTTTAGTGCTTCGCTGATGGAGTCCACCAACTGACTGGTGGTGGCAAAGACAATGAGGTTGGATGGTAGCTCATCCAACTTTTTTTCCTTGATTTGATTGGAACATACTAAAATGGACCCATTATGCGCCACAAGATGTTCGCAGGTAGTGAAAAAAATCTCACTCTCTTGGCGATTATCCGTGAAAGACACATTTTCTGATGCAAAACGGGTTTCCAAACGGGGGTCTAAGGAGTAAAAAAGATGTTGTTGCCAATTGTTTTCGGAGATAATGCTCTTTAGGGCTTCGGAGACTTCGGCAAAGTCTTCACAATAAATGAACTTGCCACCGTTTTTCTTAAAATAGATAGTAAACTTTTCATCCACGGGAATTTTTAGATCGGGCATATGGTCGCCACGGGTTTCCGCAGTTTCCTTGGAAACCTTTTTGCCTCCTCCAAAAAGTTTGCTAAAAACTCCCATTTATTGTGTCAAGTACATTCTTTTTACCTGTTTTTGGCTTTATTTGGCAGGTTCGGGTTCCAATTCCTCTTCTTCTTTTTCAAAAGGCCTTCTTCCAAATATTTTCTCCAAATCGTCTTTAAAGATAACTTCTTTTTCCAAGAGCCTTTCAGCAAGTTCGGAAAGTTTGTCCTTATTGTCTTCCAATAATTTAATGGCCCTTTGGTACTGCGCTTCGATTATCTTGGATATTTCCAAATCAATTTTCTGGGCAGTTTCTTCACTATATGGTTTAGTAAATCCATACTCATTTTGACCCGAGGAATCATAATAGGTAATATTTCCCAGTTCATCGTTCAAACCATAGATGGTGACCATGGCTCTTGCCTGTTTGGTAACTTTTTCCAAATCGCTCAATGCGCCTGTGGAAATTTTATTGAAAACCACCTTTTCTGCAGCTCTACCTCCCATGGTGGCACACATCTCATCCAACATCTGCTCAGGACGAACAATAAGTCGCTCTTCAGGTAAATACCATGCAGCCCCTAGGGATTGCCCCCTTGGTACGATGGTTACTTTTACCAAAGGTGCAGCATGTTCCAACATCCAGCTCACAGTAGCATGACCAGCTTCGTGAAATGCAATGGTCTTTTTTTCCTCTGGGGTAATGATTTTGTTTTTCTTTTCCAATCCACCCACGATTCGGTCTACGGCATCCAAGAAATCTTGTTTGGTAACCGCTTTCTTTTCTTTTCTTGCAGCGATAAGGGCAGCCTCGTTACATACGTTGGCTATATCGGCACCCGAAAATCCAGGGGTTTGCTTTGCCAAGAAGTCCAAATCAAGGGTTTCCGCAGTTTTGATAGGCCTAAGATGAACTTCAAAAATCTCCTTACGTTCGTTAAGGTCGGGGAGGTCAACATAAATTTGACGATCAAATCGACCTGCACGCATCAAGGCCTTGTCAAGAACATCGGCGCGGTTGGTAGCGGCCAATACAATAACATTGGTGTTGGTGCCAAAACCGTCCATTTCAGTCAAAAGCTGGTTCAGTGTATTTTCGCGTTCATCATTGGAGCCAGTGAAATTGTTTTTTCCACGAGCTCTACCAATGGCATCTATTTCATCGATAAAGATGATGGCTGGTGACTTGTCCTTGGCTTGTTTGAAAAGGTCTCTAACACGAGAAGCCCCTACACCCACGAACATTTCAACAAAGTCTGACCCGGAAAGGGAGAAGAAGGGTACTTTGGCCTCTCCTGCCACAGCCTTGGCCAAAAGGGTCTTACCCGTACCTGGAGGGCCTACCAAAAGTGCACCTTTTGGTATTTTACCACCCAAGGAAGTGTATTTGTCCGGGTTTTTAAGAAACTCCACTATCTCTTGTACCTCTTCTTTGGCACCTTCCAGACCTGCTACATCTTTAAATGAGGTTCTGGTATCTGTTTTTTCATCGAAAAGCTTTGCTTTGGATTTTCCAATGTTGAAAATCTGCCCACCTGCGCCGCCACCTGCGCCGCCGGACATCCTTCGCATCAAGTAAATCCATATGCCGATAATCAAGGCAAACGGCAATAAAGAAAGCAAGAGATCACCCAAGACATTGGATTCGGTATCGAACTCCACTATGGTGTCAAGGTTGTTCTCTTTCTTGATTTCTGTGATTTCGTTCTGGAATATTTGAAGGTCCCCATAATCCAATATGTACTGGGGGACCAAACCTGCAGAAGGGAATAGCGGTTTTTCCGCAACACCTTTGTGAACGTCTTTGTTCATGGCCTCTTCGGTTAGAAAGACCTTCGCCTGACGGGTATTGGTTATGATTATGATTTTTGAAATGTCTCCATTTCGCAAATATTCCTGAAGCTCGGAAGTCGTGGTTTTTTCAGTATTGGAGAAACTACTTCCACCAAAAAATTGGAAGCCGATGATCAATGCTATGACCACGCCATAAATCCACCACGAGCTAAAACGTGGCTTTTTAGGGGTATTTGGATTGTTTTCTTTTGCCATTTTTTAAGAATTGTAACTGCTCTCCACCATGGTAACTTTGGCATCTCCCCAAAGTCCTTCAATATCATAGAATTCCCTGATGTGTTTTTGAAATACATGTACTACAACATTTACATAGTCCATCAATACCCATTCTGCGTTTTCAGAACCTTCAACGTGCCAGGGTTTATCATGGATAGCCTTACTAACAGTTTTCTGTACAGAGGAGACAATTGCGTTTACATGCGTGTTGGAAGTACCATTGCAGATGATAAAATAGTCGCAGACTGTATTTTCGATTTCCCTAAGATCAAGTAGATTTATGTCAACACCTTTAACTTCTTCAATCCCATGTAAAATCAAGGCAATCAGTTCATCTGCACTAGTTTTTGTTTTCTGCATCCAAAAATTTTAGTTTTTACAAAGTTATATTTTTTTTGTTTTCTTAGCCTTAGATTTTAACATATCATAAAGCTACACCACATTGGGAGAACTATCACGGATAATCAAACTTGATGCCACGGATTCCACAAATCAGTATTTAAAAGATCTATTGCAGACAAAAAACGCTGTGGATTCTACGGTTGTGGTGGCCAAGAAACAGCTCAGGGGAAGGGGACAGATGGGCGCTGTTTGGGAATCTGAAGATGGTAAAAATCTAACATTCAGTGTGTTAAAATCATTCGATTTATTGCACGTGGAGCATCAGTTTAATTTGAACCTCATGGTGTCCTTGGCGGTATGCGATGTGCTTAACCAATTTTCCCTGCCCGATGTCAGGGTGAAATGGCCCAACGACATTCTGTCAGGTTCTTCTAAAATATGTGGCATTTTGATAGAAAATATTCTTAAAGGTCAACTTGTCCAACATTCCATTATTGGAATCGGCCTTAATGTTAACCAAACTTCTTTTGATAATTTGGGCAATGCAGCATCCTTAAAAATGATTAGTGGGCGCACTTTTGACTTGGATGAGCTTTTACAAATGATTTTGGAAAGAATCCGAATACGTTTTTTAAACATTCAGGAAAAAACCGTGAATCAACTTCTTCCAGAGTACGAACAGTATTTATTTAGAAAGGACAAACCTTCCACCTTTAAAGATGCCGAAGGAGCAATGTTCATGGGGTTTATCCGTGGGGTTTCAGACACGGGAAAACTTGTCCTTGAATTGGAGGATCGTGTTTTTCAGGAGTTTGATTTGAAAGAAATCTCGTTGCTCTACTGACCAATTTTTTCCAAATTGGAAGAAAGGGTTTGCATAAAATTGGTGATGGGCGATTTGATCATCATGGCCATCATAGCGTTAAATTCGCCTTCAAAACTTAGGCCCACTTCACTTTCATTGTCACCCAAAGCCAAAATATCCCCAGAAAGCGTGAAGGGCAACTTGTCGCTTGCAGCGCCCAAAACCACTTTTTCGTGGGGGACCTGCTCTTTTAAGCGCAAGGTGATTTCTGGCATGCCCTTAAGGGCAAACTTGAAGGTTTTATCATCCAAAACCTCAAACTTGTCAATATTGTCGGGCATCAAGGTCTCAAAATTTTTGATGTCGGAAAGAAAATCAAATACTTCCTTGTTGCTTTTGGCTACCTTTTTTTTAGGGACTTCAATATACATGTTTTGAGGTTATTTCCATTGCTGGGGATTTGTTCTCCACTGCAATAAGGTTTTTAATTGTGATTCTTTAATGTAATGTGTTTCAGAAGCCTGCTCCACAAGGTGGTCATAGTCGGATAAGGTGTGCAGTTCCACGTTTTCTTCTTCAAAATTGGTCGAGGCTACGGGAAATCCGTAAGTAAAAATGGCCACCATGCCCTTTACGTTGGCCCCTTGTTCCTTTAAGGCCCTTACGGCATTGAGGCTACTCTTTCCTGTACTGATCAGGTCTTCTATGACCACTACACTTTGGCCAGATTCCAAATTGCCTTCAATTTGGTTCTGTCTTCCGTGCGATTTGGGTTCCGGTCTAACATAAATAAAGGGGAGTCCCAGTGCTTCGGCAACTAAAATTCCTATTCCAATGGCGCCTGTGGCTACACCGGCAATTACATCGGGTTTACCATATAGGTTTTCCACCTGCTTGGCCATTTCTTCCCTTACAAAATTCCGTATCTCTGGGTAGGAGAGCATGACCCTATTATCACAATAAATTGGAGATTTCCACCCAGAAGCCCATGTAAAGGGATTTTCGGGTTCCAACTTAATTGCATTAATTTGTAAAAGCAGCTCTGCTGTCTTTTTTGCGATTCCCTTATCTAAAACCATTGCGCAAATGTATGAAGTTTTTGTTAATGAATCTCCACTGATTTTAACAAACCAACGCCCTGAAAAGTCCAACGGCAATCTCTTTTCCATGGATGGCAAATCCATCATGAAAGCAATAAACCAGCTTGCCAAGGGAAAGTTAGACAAGGCATATCTGTACCATCCTGATGAGACCAAGATTTTAAAGATTTTTAAGCATAAGATCCCGGTTGTGGTGGCAGGGGGAGGTTTTGTAATCAATCCAAAAGGGAAGCTGCTCTTTATCTACAGGAATGGGAAATGGGATTTGCCCAAGGGAAAGGTTGATAAGGGGGAATCCATTGAAGATGCTGCTTTAAGGGAGGTTGAGGAGGAAACCGGAGTCACCAATTTAACCATTGAAAGGTTTCTGCGAACCACCTATCATATTTTCAGGAGAAATGGGGAGTATCGATTAAAGGAGACCCATTGGTTTGTGATGACCACTCCATTTAAGGGTAAACTGGTGGCCGAAAAATCTGAAGGAATTTCCAAGGTGAAGTGGAAGGGACCAAGGAAAACCGAAAAGGCCCTGAAGAATTCTTATGCAAACATTGAAGTTTTGTTCAAGGATTTTGAATGGCCTATTTAGGAAGAATTCCTGCGGCATCGCTGCCCTTTTCAACACGATATACGGGATAGGTTAGGTAGGCATCCTCCAAATATTTTGATTGTTGAAAGAGCCAATCCAGTTGAGCGTACCAGTTCTCCGAAAATGCTATGTCCAACGCCTTTTTAGCTTCAAAATTTTGACGAAGAATAGAGTCATTTTGCAGCATTTCCAAAGCTACGTCCTCAAAGACATAGGGAGAAAACCCTTCTTTTTGTTGGAGGACGGTATCAAAAAAGTTCCAATTAAAAAAAGAATCCACCGCATGGGGTTCCAAAGTCTCCAAAAGGTACCGTATGCCCATTTGTTGGGTTGGAATAACTACATCACCTGCCCTAAACTGGACTATTTTTGTACACTTTTCCACTTTGGTGTCGTAATGCGGATAATGTCCTTCGTAAGGGCTTTTTCGTGTTTCGTAACCGAGAATTTTATATCCATCAACAGTCAGGGAGGTATCTTTGCCCAGTCTTGAATAGTGGATGTGGTTCGCATCCAGTTTATCTATGATGCTTTGCCAACTTTGATTAATGATATAAGCGTCTGGAATGGTAATGGTATCCAATGGAAGATAATAATCTCGATATACGGTCTCTTTGGTAAAAGGCTTGTTGCGATCATACTTTAAGCGGGGAAGGCCGGTAACTTCGCTCAAGAGGCGCTCTGCTTCATAACCTTTAAACTGTAACAGGGAATGTTGGGTAGTATCCACCTGCCATGAGAAATGATACTCTGTAAGCGCAAGCGTTTTTTCTTGTGCTTCCTTTCTCAGTTTTTTAATGGAGTCATATTCTTTTTCAACAAGTTGTACAAGGCTTTCCATAAGTTGGTAGGTGCCTTCTACCCGTTGGTCATAGGGTTTAAGCATATGGGTTTCCACCATCAGGCCCAAGGTGTTCCATAATGTGGTATAGCCAGTGGAATATCTAGGATGGTCTATAAATTGATTGAAGCCCATTTCTGGAGGAACATTAAAAACATTGACATAGGGAGTTATGTCCCATTTTTTATCTGCCAAGGATTTTTCCAATCCGGGCATAAACTCTTGGTGCAGGTATTTTCCCAAATTTCCGCCCAGTTTGTTGTGTTGCGTAAAAAGGTGTGTCAGCGTGTACTGGTAATCGGCCCCATTGCTCACGTGGTTGTCCACGAATACATCGGGTTTTACCCTATGAAAAATGTTGGCAAAACTTTGTGCGTTTTTGGTGTCCATCTTAATAAAATCCCGATTCAGGTCATAGTTTCGGGCATTTCCGCGGAACCCATATTCCTTGGGGCCGTTTTGGTTGGCTCTTGAAGTGGAATTTCGGTTGAGGGCTCCACCAATATTGTAAACAGGTATGGTGACCAGCACAGTGTTTTTAGGACTTGGTAGCATTTTGGTGGCCAAATCCCTATAGAGTAGCATAGTGGCATCAATGCCGTCACTTTCACCCGGATGTATGCCATTGTTGATAAGGATTATGGCTTTTTCCTTTCGTACATTTTCCAAATTGAAATCTCCATCAGGATTAAAGGTTACCATGTGAAGGGGATAGCCACTGTCCGTTTTGCCAATGGTGTGGATATTGATTTCAGGAAAATCCCGGGCCAATTTCATGTAAAAGGCAATGGTTTCTTGGTATGTGGAAGTTTCCTCGCCTCCAGAAGTTTCAAAAAAAGTTTGGTAAGAGGCTACCTTGTCCTGTTTCTTGGTCTCACAGGACATGAAAAGAATCAGCAGGGTAAAAAAGATAAAGTACTTTGGTACTATGGCACGTTCTTTATTGGTCAACACGGGTAACAACTCTGTTTACAAACATAAATGTACAGAATATTATGGTCATGATGCCAAATCTATGCTCTCCAAGTCAGAAATCTCAATTTTAAAAATAGGTTTGTTCTTGTAGTTGAGACTGTGTGGGCATTTCACCTTAAACTCGTTCCATTTTTGATAATCCAAAGGGTCTATGGAAGACGTGATCATATTAATGGTGATTCGTTCTTGGAGGTCCAATAAAATAAATTCTTCCAAGAAATCCCAGCCGTCCATAATGGGCATGTTTATGTCCAAAAATATTACTTCAGGGATGGTATCTTCAAGCTCAATTCTCTTTTTAAGGGCGTCAATGGCCTCTTTCCCATTTTCAAATATTTGAATGTCATCACAATCACAGATGGGTTTCAGCATTTTTTTGATACCGAAAACTGTTATGGGATCATCATCCACAATGAACAAACTATTGACTTTCTTCATTAAAATACACATTAAATATTGTACCCTTATCTACTTCACTGTTGGCGGTTATGCTACCGCCCATGGCTTCAATTTGATTTCTGATGATGTACAAACCAAGGCCTTTGGCATCCTTATTATTATGAAACGTTTTATATAGCCCAAATATTTTCCCGCCATATCTTTCCATATCTATTCCAAGACCATTGTCCGAAACACTGAACACCACCTCTCTTTCGTGTTTTTTGGCATTTAAGGTGATGATAGGATTGCGTTTTGGGCTCCGATATTTTATCGCGTTTGTAATTAAGTTTATGATAATGCTATTCAGATAAGAACTGTTGGCCGAAACGCATAGCTCTTTATCCACATGATTTACAATTTTTACTTGGTTTTTGTCCAAAAGAGCAGCGAGACTTTGCAGCACTTTGGTAAGACTTTCATGAAGGTTTAGCGGCTTCTTTTCCAAATCCATGTTGGTGTTGATGTCTACCACCTCGTTCAGGTTGTCCAAGGTTTCCAACAGACGATCTGATGCTTGAGAAAGCATTTTTACGATGTTCTCTTTCTCGGTTTCATCTTTTTCGTTGATCAGAAACTCCAATAACATGGAAAAATTGGCAGAATGTGATCTTAAATTGTGGGAAACAATATGGGCAAAATTGATGAGCTTCTTATTCTGTACCGAGGTAATATTGATCAAGTTTCTCAACTGGTCCTCTTTCTTCTTTAACGCAGTAATGTCCATACTGATGCCAATAAGTCCATTTACATTGCCATCATAGTTGAATAGAGGAATCTTTGAAGTCAGGAAATTAGTGGTTTCCCCATTTTTTTTAATGCTGATGGTTTCCTTACCTAAAATTGGCTTCAGTGTGCGGATAACTTCGAGGTCTTCATCACGGGAAATTTTTGCTATTTCAGTGTCATAAAGGTCAAAATCCGACTTCCCAATCAGTTCTTTGGAACTCTTGCCCAAATATTCACATTCCGCCTTGTTCACCAAAATCTTTTTGGAATCCAAATTTTTAACATAGATGTTCAGGGGAATATTATTGATCAAGGTATAGAGAAGTTGTTCGTTTTCCTTGGTCTTTGTTTCGGCCATTACTTTTTCGTGAATGTCCTGAAAGGTTCCAAATACCTTAATGATCTTACCATCCTTAAGAATTGGTTTTCCTGCAGCTTGTACCCATCTTTCCTCTCCTTTGGCGGTAACAATGATAAGCTTTTGACTAAATGGGGTTCCTTTGGTCATAACTTGATGGAAAAGCATGGAAATCTTATTCTGGTAGTAACCTTGCTTGTAAAAACCTATCGCTTCTGAAACTTCAGGGATATATGACATTGGAACATGATGTATCTTCTTGGTCTCTTCACTCCAAAAAAGTTTTTCAGATTCTATATCGTATTCCCAATTTCCAACATTTAAAACTTCGGATTGTGCTTGCAATATGGCATTCACACGTTCCAGTTCCAGTTCCTTTTCCACCAACGTGGTAATGTCATCTGTTTGAACTATGGTTCCCACAAGGTTTTCCTTTTCATCAAACCAAGGGGCAAAAGTACTTTCATACCATTTTTCGTGGGTACTGCCAATTTCATGATGGCGAATGGTGCTGGCCTCACTGTTTTTTAAAAAATCCTGTATATCAATGTTTTCCAATACCTCTTGGAACAAATCAAAAATATTGGTGGTGAAAAATGCCTTGGGGCTAATATTGAAGATGTGGAGCCACGAATCAGAGGCATCTACCAACATGCCATCGTTACCGACAAATGCAGTGGCTCTTGGCAACTGTTTCAGTAGATAATGTTGGGCGATTCTTTCAACTGCTTTCAAAATACGTGGTCGTTAGGGGAACTTCTCGTAGTTAAGAAATTTCTGACCAATTTATAAGTATTGACATTTATCAATAACTATTTGTTGTGAAAAGTTATGAAAATGTGGTTTTTTGAAAAAAAAACAGGGTTTGAAAGCTTTTATGTGTAATTCAACAGGCAAGAAACGGGTAAAAAACTTGCGTTTTTTTGGAAATTAAGACTTAACTACCACAGTATCCGGAACCAAACCGGAATAATCGCCGCCATTTCGGATAACATCCCGAACTATGGACGAACTTATGTAGGATTTGCCTGAAGAAGTCAATAAAAAAACCGTTTCTATTTCGGAAAGCTTTCTATTGGTATGGGCAATGGCTTTTTCAAACTCAAAGTCGGCAGGGTTTCTTAGTCCCCTCAATATAAAATCAGCACCAATTTTCTTGCAGAAGTCAACGGTAAGCCCTTCGTAGGTCAGTACAGTGATCTTGGGCTCATCTTTAAACGCCTCTTTGATGAAAGTGGTGCGTTCCTCCAAGGTGAACATGTATTTTTTTTCCGCATTGATACCTATGGCAATGACCAATTCATCAAAAAGAGTGATCCCTCGCTTAATGATGTCATAATGCCCAAGAGTAAGTGGGTCAAAAGATCCTGGAAAAATTGCGCGCCTCATGACTGGAATGTTTTTTTAAAAATACAGAATTTCTATCGCAATGCTTCTTCAATGGCGCTGGCAAATAATTCTTCCAATGAAATGCCAGCGGTTTTTGCCTGTTGGGGAAGAAGACTTTCCTCAGTAAGCCCTGGAGTGGTGTTTACCTCCAAAAGATGGGGAATATCTCCTATGAAAATAAATTCACTTCGAGTATAGCCCTTTAAATCCAAGGTTCTGTATATAAATTCTGCCAAGTCCCTTACTTTGGTTTCTTGGATTTCCGAAAGCCTTGCGGGGGTTATCTCTTGGGATTTTCCCATGTATTTGGCCTCATAATCAAAAAAATCATTTTCTGAAATAATTTCTGTGATGGGCAGTACAGTAATTTCGCTGTTGTAGGTAATCACCCCAACCGAAACTTCAGTTCCGTCCAGAAAAGATTCAATAATTACCTCACTATCTTCTTTGAAAGCTGCCGTAAGTGCATTTTCCAGTTCTTCTTTTTGATAGACCTTGGATACCCCATAGCTACTGCCCGCTCTATTGGCTTTTACAAAGCAAGGTAGTCCCACTTTGTCTACAATGGCATCTTTGTCAATGGTTTGTCCCTTGTTCAAGTAATAAGAGGTGGCACATTGTACGCCATACGGCTTAAGAGTGCTCAGTAAGTCCCTTTTGTTGAAGGTTAGGGCTGACTGATAGTGATTGCACGAAGTCTGTGGAATCCCCAATAGCTCAAAATAGGCTTGGAGCAGTCCATCTTCACCAGGTGTACCATGAATGGCATTGAAAACACAGTCAAACGTGATCTTTTCCGCAGCGGGTTGAATACTAAAATCCGATTTGTTTACCGGAAACTCCCGGTCGGAATCATCCAAATACACCCATTTTTCCTTCGTAATCACTATACGATAGGAATTGTATTGTTCTCTGTCCAAATATTTGTGGACTACGTTACCGCTCTTTATGGAAATGCCATACTCGCTGGAGTAACCACCCATAATAATGGCAATGTTTTTTTTCATCAGCTTGTCGAATATCGGAGCGCCAAAGTAAAGAAAAAAGCACTGGCTTTCCTATATTTGTCCACATAAGGATTTCACATGAAACATTTTTTTGGTTTTTTGAAAAGCAAGACGTTCCTGATTCAATTGGGCCTTGCGGTAGTGGCTTTGGTGCTCTTGGTGTTTTTAGCATTGCAATGGCTCAAGGGAACAACCAATCATGGTGAGTTTGTGGAGGTACCGGACTTTTCCAGAATGTCGGTCATGGAAATGCGCAAAGCAGTCGAGGAAGCCGGACTACGTTATCAGGTGTTGGATTCATCCAATTATGATCCGGACTACCCAAGGTTTTCCATTTTAGATCAAGACCCTCCCGCTGGAAACAAGGTCAAATCTAACCGAAAAATTTACTTTACGGTAAATCCATCTGGATATAAAAAGGTTAGTGTTCCCGATATCATCCAAGTTACGCAACGCAATGCCACGTCAATGTTAAGAGCCGTTGGACTGGATGTGGAGCGGGTCACTTACATTGATGAGTTGGGAAAGGACATGGTCTACAATATGAAGCACAAAGGAAAGTATGTTAAACCTGGGGATAAGTTACCCAAAACTTCCAAGGTTGAGCTTATCTGCGGTAACGGAACCATTCCCGGAAGTGCTCAAGTACGGGCAGATTCAGAGTGATCATGGATACTTCGGACAATCAGGAACTTTCTCAAGAAGACCTCTTTGAGCATTACAGGTTTGTAGCCTCAAAAGGACAGGATCCTCTTCGTGTGGACAAGTTTTTGATGAATTTCATTGAGAATGCCACAAGAAACAAGATTCAACAGGCAGCTAAACAAGGCCATATCTGGGTAAATGGTACCATTGTTAAGCAAAATTACAAAGTAAAGGCAGGGGACGAGGTCAAGGTAATGTTTGAACACCCGCCTTATGAATTTCTCCTTACCCCAGAAGACATTCCGTTGGATATTGTTTATGAAGATGATGCCCTTTTGGTGGTGAACAAGCCGGCCGGTATGGTGGTACATCCCGGTCATGGCAATTATTCCGGGACCCTGATCAACGCCTTGGTCCATCATTTTGATAACCTCCCCAACAATAGTTCGGAACGCCCTGGATTGGTGCACCGTATCGATAAAGATACCTCAGGGTTATTGGTCATTGCCAAGACAGACTTGGCCATGACACATTTGGCGCAACAGTTTTTTGAAAAGTCAAGCGAACGGGAATATGTGGCTTTGGTCTGGGGCAATGTGGAAGAAGATGAGGGCACTGTGGAGGGGCATATTGGCCGGAATCCAAAGAATCGCCTTCAAATGGTGGTTTTCCCAGAAGGTGATGAAGGAAAAGAAGCGGTGACCCATTACAAGGTTCTGGAGCGTTTGGGCTATGTTACCTTGATTTCATGCAAACTGGAAACAGGTAGGACCCATCAGATACGGGTCCATATGAAATATATTGGCCATACTTTGTTCAACGATGAACGTTATGGAGGAGATAAAATTTTGAAAGGAACCACTTTTACCAAATACAAACAGTTTGTGGAAAACGCATTCAAGACCCTTCCTAGACAGGCACTACACGCCAAGACTTTGGGGTTTGAACACCCAACCACAGGTGAGTTTATGCGCTTCAGTTCCGAATTGCCCCAGGATATGGTGAATTGTATTGAAAAATGGCGGGGATATGCCAAACACCATGAATCATAGGTTGCGTCAATATTAAGATTGATAAACCTCATGGGGTAAGCGTTTGAAAAAGGAAAATCCTCGTTATTTTTACAGAAAATTGATGCCCATGAAAATTGTTATTTCCCCGGCCAAGTCACTTGATTTTAATACGGCTTTGCCCACCTCCAAATATACACAGGCCCAATTTTTGGAGCAATCCGAAAAGTTGAATGCGGTTCTGAAAAAGAAAAAGCCAAAGGCCTTATCCCAATTGATGTCCATTTCAGATAAGCTGGCCGAGTTGAACTGGGAACGCAACCAACAATTTTCACCTCCGTTCTCCCCGGAAAACGCCAGACCGGCGGTATACGCTTTCAATGGGGATGTCTATCAAGGATTGGATATTTATACCCTTCCCGAGAAAAAGCTGGATACACTGCAGGATACCTTGAGGATTCTTTCAGGACTCTATGGGGTTTTAAGACCTTTGGATTTGATTCAACCTTATAGGTTGGAAATGGGAACCCAGTTGAAAGTAGGCCGAAAAAAGAACCTGTACGAGTTCTGGAAAAAAGAGCTTACCGATCACTTGAACGGTGAATTGGAAGATGATGAGCTGTTCATCAATCTGGCCAGTAATGAGTATTTTGGCGCCGTGGATGAAAAGAAACTCAAGGTGCCGGTCATCACCCCAATCTTTAAAGATTGGAAAAACGACAAGCTAAAGGTCATTAGCTTTTTTGCCAAAAAAGCCCGAGGTTCCATGGTGCGGTATATCATCGACAGCGATGCAAAAACCTTGGAAGACCTCAAAGGTTTTGATTATGATGGCTATACGTTCAGTGCAGAGCACACCCTAAAGGAAAACGAGCCCGTATTTGTGAGATAAGGTTTGTGAGGCCTTGAAAAATTCCTTTTTTTTGGATGGTACATCTCCATGTGTTAAGTTTATGGAGCACATCTCCTAAATTGTGATACACCTAAATTTAATCCCAAGGTTTGGCATTTATCACGACCTTTGGGAATTCAATCAAATTAAATAGAAAAACACCGAAACTACATGCAGCAGTCCAAACGGTTAGAAGAATTTAAAAAATCGGTTACCAACAAGTTCAATATCTACAACAGCCTCTTTCTGAGCCTGCCCTATAAAGATGTGGAAAATGTGGGGATGCTTATTCCGCTCCTGTTGGATCAATGTGAAAAGGGATTGAAAGCAGGAAAGGATCCCCAAGAAATCTTGGAGGTCTTTTTTACCAATTTTGCTGGAATCAAGGATGAGCAGGAGCGATTGGATTTGATGTTCCGTATCATCCAATACGTGGAGCGACAGGTAGTATTGTACGATAGTGTTGAGGATTCTGCTTTTCCAGAGCTCCAGAAATACAGCAATTCGTTGACCATTAAGGATTATTTTGAGTTGGTCAATCGGACAAAGAATTGGGACAAGGCTTCCAAAAAGCTTTCCACGTTCAGTGCCAGGATAGTACTTACGGCACACCCAACGCAGTTTTATACCCCTGCAGTTTTGGATATTATTGCGGAATTGCGGTCGCTCATAGACAATGACCGGATTTACGATATTGATGTGACTTTGCAGCAATTGGGTCTTACCTCTTTGGTGAATGCCAAGAAACCCACTCCTTTGGATGAGGCCAAGAACATCATATACATTTTACGGAACACCTATTACGATGCGGTTGGGGAGCTATACCAATATGTGAAACGTAACATTAGGGATGCCGAATTTGAGAATTACAATATTATCAAACTGGGCTTTTGGCCCGGTGGTGACCGTGATGGAAACCCGTATGTGACCGCGGACATTACCCGCAAGGTTGCTGATGAGTTAAGGCTCACCTTAATGAAGTGTTATTACAATGAATTAAAGGATCTAAGAAAAAAACTGACATTCAAAGGACTTCAAGAAGATATCAACCAGCTTAGTGAAAAGCTGTACAATGCCATGTTCAATGCCGATGTGCACATTGGCTATGAAGAGATCATACAAAGTCTTTACAGTATCAGGGAAAAGTTGGTAGCAGACTACCACGAACTGTATTTGGATCGTTTGGACCATTTGATTGATAAGGTACACATCTTCAAGACGCATTTTGCCACTTTGGACATCCGTCAGGATCATAGCAAACACAAATTGGTCATAGAAACCATCTTGAAACAGCAGGGCGCTATCAAGGATAATCTTGAAGAGCTTCGGGAAGAGGAATTGGTACAGTGGTTGCTTCACAAAGACTTGCAGCTTAACCCCAATGACTACGACGAGGAGATTGTAAAAGATACCATTCTAAATATCCAACAGTTGAAGGATATCCAGCAGAAAAATGGGGAAGAAGGCTGTAATCGATATATTATCAGTAACTCGGAGGATATTTTTGCCGTCTTGTTCGTGTTTGGCCTGTTCCGATGGAGCGGTTGGGATGAAAAGGACATCACTTTTGATATCATCCCCCTATTCGAGACCATGAAAGGAATGGAAGCTTCGGAAGAGGTGATGCAGACCTTGTTCCATATCCCAAAATATAGGGAGCATTTGGAGCGAAGAAATGAGACCCATACCATTATGTTGGGCTTTTCGGACGGTACAAAGGATGGGGGTTACCTCAAGGCCAACTGGTCCATACTAAAGACCAAGGAAACCTTGAGTAAGGTTTGTAAGAAGAATGGGATCAAAGCCATTTTCTTTGATGGTAGGGGAGGGCCACCAGCGCGTGGAGGAGGAAAGACCCACAGGTTCTATGCCGCCCAGACCAAGGATGTGGCCAACCATGAAATTCAACTTACCATCCAGGGTCAGACCATAACCAGTACCTATGGTACCAAAGAGCAGTTCAAGCACAATTCCGAACAATTGCTCACCGCTGGTCTCCGTAACAACCTTTTCGGAAAGGAACATACCATTACGGCGGCGCAGCGCAAATTGATAGAGGAGCTTTCAGAATTGAGTTTCGCCAAATATGATGCGTTGAAACAGCATGAAAAGTTCATTCCGTATTTGGAACACCGTAGTACTTTAAAATATTATACCAAGGCTAACATTGGTAGTAGACCGGGCAAGCGAGGGAATAAAAAACAACTCACGTTATCCGATTTGCGTGCCATCTCTTTTGTGGGATCATGGAGCCAATTGAAACAAAACGTCCCCGGGTATTTTGGATTGGGAACGGCCATCCAAAAGCTCAAGCAGGAAGGCAAGCTCGGCGAAATCAAAAAATTGTACAAGGAAGTGCCCTTCTTTAGGGCGCTGATGCACAATAGTATGATGTCCTTGGCCAAAACCAATTTTGACCTGACCAGCTACATGAAGGAAGATCCTGAGTTTGGTGCGTTTTGGGATATTTTGCACAGCGAATTTCAATTATCGCAAAAAATGCTGCTTCAGATTTCAGGACAAAAGATTTTGATGGAGGACGAGGAAGTTTCGAGGGAATCCGTGAAGATCAGGGAAAAGATTGTACTCCCTTTGTTGGTCATTCAACAAAATGCCTTGTACCATATTACCCAAAACTCGGAATTCAAGGAGTTGTACGAAAAGATAGTGACCAGATCACTGTACGGTAATATTAATGCCAGTAGGAACTCGGCCTAAGGATTAACCCTTTTTTTGAGTTCAAAATATGGAGTATTGAGTTCAAAGTCATTTCTGCATACACACCCCTATGAGCCTTTCCTATTTCCAGAGGCCACCAAACTGATAGTGGGGACCTTGCCCCCGCCAAGATTTACCACGGGTGAGTTAAAGCCAGAGGATGTAGACTTTTGCTACGGGAGCTGCAATGGAATGTTGTGGCCCATTTTGGACCGGATTTTCAATTTGGGACTCAAGTATGAAACCACCGCAGAGGCTGTTGAACAGCGTAAAACCTTTTTGTTGGAACAGAGAATAGGGGTCTGTGATATTGTCCATAGTGCGGAACGGGAAAAAATAGATGCCTCGGATTTGGGGATGCAGAATGTGGTACTTCGCGATTTATTAGGGTACTTGAAGGAATATCCCAATATTGAAACCCTTTTGTTTACAGGAGGAAATAGCAAAAATGGCCCCGAATACTTTTTCAGGAGACTATTGAAAGAACATAATTTGAAATTGAAAGTTATTTCCAATGAGGTGCCAAGAATCCATGAGTTGGAATTGCCTCTCACCACAAGTTCATTGTCAGTTCGAGCGCAGTCGAGAACTATTAAGACGGTTTCCCTCACCGCACCTTCAGGGGCGGCTAACCGAGCTGTGGGCAGTCTGCCCCTGTACAAAGAACTCAAAAGCAAGAACCCCGAATTCAATACGGTTGATTTCAGGGTAATGCAGTATAGGGAGTTTTTTAGTCCATCTTAGTGGTAAGGATTCCGTAAAAGGTTTTTATGCCATATGCCAACTGCCCAATTTTTAAGTTCTCATTGGGACTGTGCTGGTTGTTGTCCGGGTTTACCATGGGAACAATGAATGCAGGAATCTTTAATTCGTTGATGAACGGTGCAATAGGGACAGTTCCTCCCGTGGTCCGGATTTGAATGACATCCTTTCCAAAAGTATCTCTCATGGTTTTCACCAAAAATTGGCCATATGGGTTGTCCAAATCAGTTCGGAAGGCGTCTGTGACACTTTCCTCGGTTACGGTGACCACTTTTTCATGGGCCATTCGCTCTGCCTTGGTCGGTACATGGTCCAAAACCTGATACCCTTGTTGGGCAATATGGTCCTTCACCAATTTTTTAAGACGGTTGCCATCTGTTTCCACCACCAATCGAAGGTCAAGCTCCGCTGTGGCACTTTCCGGCACAATGGTACGTGCCTTTTCCCCAATCCAACCCGACCCCATCCCGCGGATGTTCAAAGAAGGATATTGTAGGGCTTCTTGGTAAAAACTACCTACTTGTTCGGCAGATTTGAACTGTAGTTTGTCCGATATCTCCGCATCACTGTCCGGTACACTCTTTAATATGGCCATGGTGGGCTCATCTATGGAAATGCCATCATAATACCCTGAAATGGTCACTTTGCCATCCGCATCTTTCATACTGGCCAACAACTGGGCCAACTGAAACCCTGGATTGGGGGCATAATTCCCATAATGGCCACTATGTTGTGGCTTTACCGGGCCATAGGTAGTTAGGGTAAGTGTGGTTATGCCGCGACATCCAAAGACAACAGTAGGGTCTCCCGATGGATGTACAGGGCCGTCGGCAATGACCAAAAAGTCGGCCTCCAACAATTCACGGTATTGCTTTACCGCTTTGGGCAAAGGTTGACTGCTTTTTTCTTCCTCACCATCCAGAATGACCTTGACGTTAAATGGAATTTCAGCCCCTTCTTTTTTAAGCAGGTCAATGGTATTCAACAACATAACAATGGGTGATTTGTCATCCGATGTGGAACGCCCGAAAAGTCGCCAGTCATAGTTGATGTCATCATTCAACTCGTCAAAAGAAACCGTTTTGAACCCATCCCCATCCGGGGCCTTTAGCACAACTTGGTACGGATTGGGTTGGTCCCATTTGGAAGGGTCTACGGACTGCCCATCAAAATGCATATAGATGAGCATGGTGGGTTTGTTGTCCTCAACAGGCAGAGCTGCAAAGAACAAGGGCATATTTTCCGTTTCCAGTACGGCGGTATTGAAGCCACGTTCACTGAATTTTCGTTTGAGCCAAAGGACATTATCCTCAATATCATCGGCATTGAGGGCATCATTGGGAATAGCAATAAATTCCCTAAGCTCTGTAATGGCATGGGCTACTTGACTTTTTATGGCTACTTCATCTTGGGCAAAAATAGAAAAGGTGCATATGGTGAAAAGGAAAAAGACAGCTTTTTTCATAGTGATTTTCAGGTTGTTTTTTGAACACGAAAATTAACGAATTTGATTTACAAAATCACTTATATGATCCACTCCATTTTGGGTCAAGTGTTTGATGAAGGCCGAACCAATAATCGCTCCTTTGGTGTTTTTTGTGGCCTGATCAAAGGTTTCTGCATTGCTGATGCCAAAGCCCACAATTTGGGGATTGTTCAGTTCCATTGCAGCGACACGGTCAAAATATTGGGTCTGTTCAGCTCCAAAACCCGATTTGGCCCCAGTTGTACTGGCAGAACTGACCATATAAATAAATCCGTCCGAAGCCTTGTCAATGGCCCTGATCCGTACTTCACTGGTTTGGGGGGTGATCAAAAACACATTGATCAATCCATATTTTTTAAAGATGGTCTCGTATTCCTCTTGGTATACATCCAACGGTAGGTCGGGCAAAATAAGCCCATCAATACCTATGTCCTTACATTTTTGGCAAAAGGCCTCCACGCCGTATTGAAATATTGGATTGAAATAGCCCATGATGATCAAGGGAATGGAAACGGTTTCCCTTATATCCTTGAGTTGCTCAAAGAGTAGTTCGGTATGCATGCCATTTTTAAGGGCAATGGTTGAACTTTCCTGAATGGTAGGGCCATCCGCCAAGGGATCGCTAAAGGGCAATCCAATTTCAATAAGGTCCACTCCGTTTTTCTCCAGATCCTCGATGATTTTCACGGTATCATCCAGTTTGGGATAACCTGCAGTGAAATAGATGGAGAGAATCTTTTTATCCTCTTGTAGTTTTTGTTTGATTCTGTTCATAAAATGAGATTTGAGATGTGAGACATAAGATTGTGAAAATAGGTCTTGGTTCTACTGTCTATCATCTAAAGTCCAAAATAATCTATGTAATTCTGTAGGTCCTTATCGCCTCGTCCAGATAGGTTTACCACCACAACATCATCTTCTTTGAACTTCCTATCCTCAAAAATGGCGAGTGCGTGGGATGACTCGATAGCAGGAATGATACCTTCCAGCTCACAGAGCCCCAATCCTGCCTTCATGGCCTCATCATCGGTAATGGAAATAAACTCACCTCTTCCCGAAACATATAAATGGGCATGCAGAGGTCCAACACCCGGATAGTCCAGTCCAGCGGAAATGGAATACGGTTCGGTGATTTGTCCATCCGGTGTTTGCATCAGCAAGGTCTTACTGCCATGGATGATGCCCGCTTTGCCAAGTGCTGAGGTAGCGGCACTCTCTCCCGAATGGATACCTTTCCCGGCGGCCTCAACGGCAATGATACCTACCTCGGGTTCATCCAAGTAATGATAGAAAGCTCCCGCAGCATTACTTCCACCGCCCACACAGGCCACTACATAATCGGGATTTTTACGGCCTTCTTTTTCCAAAAGTTGGGATTTGATTTCTTCCGAAATCACGGACTGAAACCGGGCCACCATGTCTGGGTAGGGGTGGGGTCCCACCACCGAACCGATAATGTAATGGGTATCCACCGGGTTGTTGATCCAATCGCGGATGGCTTCGTTGGTAGCATCCTTAAGGGTTCTACTACCCGATAGAGCCGGACGCACCTCGGCCCCCAACATTTTCATACGGGCCACATTGGGTGCTTGCCGGGCAATATCGATTTCACCCATATACACCACACACTTGATGCCCATAAGGGCACAGACGGTGGCCGTTGCCACCCCATGCTGACCAGCGCCGGTCTCGGCAATGATTCGGTTTTTGCCCAATTTTTTGGCCATCAAAATCTGGCCAATGGTGTTGTTGACCTTGTGTGCCCCAGTATGGCAAAGGTCTTCCCGTTTCAGGTAGATTTTGGTGTTGTATTTTTCGGAAAGTCGTTTGGCAAAATAGAGTGGAGTGGGCCGGCCCACATAATCCTTCAACAAGTGATGGAATTCTTCCTGAAAGGAAGGCTCCGCCATGATACGGAGATAGTTTTGCCGGAGTTCCTCGCAATTGGGGTAGAGCATTTCTGGGATATAGGCACCCCCAAACTCACCATAATAGCCCCTTTCATCAGCGTGATAGCTCATATCAATTTACAATTATCAGTTATCAATTCTCAATTACCCGTTTTAGGCAATTGTTTATTTGGTTAAAATTCAGAAAGTGATTCTTGAAACACTTTCAATGTTGTGATATCTTTTCGTCCGGGTTCCAATTCAAATCTACTGTTTACATCGATGGCGTAACAGTATGTGGAGGCCGTACTGTTCATGAATTCTTTCAATTTTTCCACGGATTCCAAACCAATGCCCCCACTTAAAAAGAAGGGTTTGGTAGATGGATAGTTTTCCAAGATGGACCACTCAAAGGTATAACCGTTTCCACCGGGTAGTTTGCCTTTGGTGTCGAACAAGAAATAATCGCATACCCCTTCGTAATCTTTCAAAACGGAGAAATCAAAATTGTCCTTGATAGAAAAAACCTTGATAATCTCCATCCCGTCACCCCGAACTTGTTTCGGGGTCTCATCCTTATGTGATGCTGAAACCAGTTCAGCATGACGTAAAGCATCACAAAATTCCACACTTTCCTTGCCATGCAGTTGTACGGCATCCAATTGGTATTGTACGACTTTTTCCAAAACTTCATCCAAAGAGGCATCCACAAAAACCCCTACTTTTTTGATGGATTTGGGCAAGTTTGGCATTTCACCTTCAAAGGCGCGCGAGGAAGGTTCCCAAAAAATGAAGCCCAGATAGTCGGGTTGCAATTGGGACACCTCTAGGGGGTTTTGGTTCATGCCGCAGACCTTTAGTTTCATAGTTTACTTTTTTTGTCATTCCGATATGAGCGAAGTGATTGAGGAATCTCAAATCAGATTTCTCACTTTGATTTCGACTGTGCTCAATCTGACAGTTCGAAATGACTTTATCTATTTAATTCATTTATAAATTTATTAGCACTCTCTCCAGGATCATCCGTTTTCATGAAATTCTCCCCGATCAAGAAACCTTGGTAACCATAGGTTTGCAGGTCCTTTATGGCTTCCACCGAACTGATACCGCTTTCAGAAACCTTTACAAAATCGTTGGGAATCTGCTCCGAAAGGGATTTGCTGGTCTCCAAGCTTACTTCAAAGGTTTTTAGGTTCCGATTGTTTACCCCAAGCATGTCCAGACTGGGCATGATGGATTTTTGCAGCTCCTCTTCATTGTGTACTTCCAAGAGCACATCCAAGCCCAAACTTTTTGCCATTTCCGAAAAGGTTTTGATCTCTTCCCGGTCCAAAATGGCCGCAATCAGCAAAATAACATCGGCACCATGGGCTTTGGCCTCCAAAATCTGGTATTGGTCAATAATGAACTCTTTGCGAAGCAGGGGCATGTTCACCGAAGCACGGGCCAAGATCAAATCGTCCAAGGAGCCCCCAAAATATTTGCCATCGGTCAAAACCGACATGCCGCATACACCTGCCGTTTCATACCCCATGGCCACATCCTGTACATTTAAACCTTGATTGATGACCGATTTGGAGGGTGAACGGCGCTTGTGTTCCGCAATGATGCCGGTGGCGCTGTTTCTCAAGGCAGCGGCCAAGGAGACGGAGGTATGTTCCATCAATACGGATTGCTCCAATTGTGAAGGAGTGATCAACGATTTTTTCAAATCGACCTCCTTGTGTTTATCGGCTACTATTTTATCTAGAATGTTCATAAGTTGTTATTTGTCATTTCGAAATGAACGAAGCGATTGAGAAATCTTTTTTGTAGAGATGTCTCACATTCGTTCGACATGACAGCTAGTTTTTACTCAATTCCTGCAATTTTTTCAAAGCTTCCAATCCCTTGCCGCCCAACAGAGCTTCTTTGGCTTTTTCAAAACCGGCCTTTGGGGTACTATTTTCCACGGTGGCGATGGCCACTCCTGCATTGGCGCAGACCACATTGTTCTGTGCTTCGGTGCCTTTGCCGTGCAATACATCCAAAAATATCTGTGCCGATGCAGCAATGTCCTCACCTCCGGTGATCTCTGATTGCGAAATTTTGGTCACACCAAAATCCGCAGGGGTCAACATGCTTTCTGAATTGTTTGAAATGGTTTTGGTGTCCCCAGTCAAGGAAATCTCATCATACCCATCCAAGGCATGCAACACCGTGAATTTTTTATCGGTGTTCTGGTAGAGGTAGCCATACATTCGGGCCAACTCCAAATTGAACACACCCACCATCTGGTTTTTAGGGAAAGCGGGGTTTACCATGGGCCCCAACATGTTGAAAAAGGTCTTTACGGCCAGTTCCCTTCGGATGGGGGCCACATTTTTCATGGCGGGGTGGAACAAAGGGGCGTGCAGCACACAAATACCCGCTTCCTCAATGGATTTCTTCAAGAAATCAGCCTCATTACTGAACTTGATTCCCAAGAATTCCATCACATTGCTGCTCCCACATTTTGAGGAAACCCCATAATTGCCATGCTTGGTCACTTTTACTCCGGCTCCGGCTGTTACAAACGAAGCCAGTGTGGAGATATTGAAGGTGTCCTTACCATCACCACCCGTTCCACAAAGGTCAATGGGGTCGTAATCGGATAGATCCACGGCCAAGCAAAGCTCCAAGAGGGCGTCCCGGAAGCCTTCCAGTTCTTCAATGGTGATGCTTCGCATCATATATACGGTAAGAAATGCCGCAATTTGAGAGGTGTTGTAATCGCCTTTGGCAATGTTCACCAAAATCTGTTTGGCCTCTTCCTTGGGCAGTATCTCGTGATTGATAAGTTTATTTAATGTCTCTTTCATTCTTTTAGTATTTAGATATTAGAAGTGAGTATTGGGATGCTTCTCACTACTAAAATCCCATATCTCAAATCTATTTGCTATCCAACCAATTTTTTAGCATTTGTTTTCCTTCTGGGGTGAGTACGGATTCTGGGTGAAACTGTACGGCGGTCACATCGTATTTTTTATGACGAAGCGACATGATCTGTCCATTTTCATCCACCGATGTGGTTTCCAGTTCCTCGGGTAGATTGGGGTCCACTACCCAAGAATGATACCTCCCTACTTGGAGTTCTTTGGGCAATCCTGTGTAAATAGGGTCATCTTGGGTCACCGTGATGGTGGTGGCCACTCCGTGGTACACTTGATCGAGGTTGATCAAGCTCCCTCCAAACACTTCACCAATGGCTTGTTGCCCCAGACACACCCCAAAAATTCGTTTCGTAGGGGCGTAGGTCTTGATAATTTCCTTGAGCAGTCCGGCTTCATCTGGAATCCCGGGCCCAGGGGACAATACTATAAGGTCAAAGGGTTCCACTTCATCCAAAGTAAGCTGGTCGTTCCGTTTTACAGTGACCTCACAATCCAAATCTTCCAGATAATGCACCAAGTTATAGGTGAAGCTATCGTAATTGTCAATCATTAAAATCTTTCTTCCCATGATCAGATGGTTTCTGCAATTTCAAGGGCTTTGTTCAATGCGCCCAATTTGTTATAGGTCTCCTGTAGTTCGTCGTCGGGGTTGGAAGCTGCTACCAATCCTGCCCCAGCTTGATAGTGCAGTTCATGGTTTTTGCTCAAAAAGGTGCGGATCATGATGGCATGGTTAAAATTGCCCTTGAAATCCATAAAGCCAATGGCACCACCATAATAGGCCCTACTTGTTTTTTCATATTTTTCAATGAGTTGCATGGCCATATGCTTGGGCGCACCGCTCAAGGTCCCCGCAGGGAAGGTATCGGCCACCACTTTCATGGTAGTGATGTCCTGTTTTTTTTCCGCAGTGACCTTCGATACCAAGTGGATCACATGGGAGAAATATTGCACCTCTCGATACGTGTCCACATTTACGGTATTTCCATTGCGGCTGAGGTCGTTCCGGGCCAAGTCTACCAGCATCACATGTTCGCTGTTCTCCTTATCGTCCTGGGCCAATTGTTTGGCCAGTTCGGCATCTTTTTCATCATTTCCGGTACGTTTGTAGGTGCCGGCAATAGGATGGATTTCGGCTTTTCCGTCCTTTACGATCAATTGTGCTTCGGGCGAGCTGCCAAAGATCTTAAAGTTGCCATAATCAAAATAGAAAAGGTACGGGGAGGGGTTGATGGAGCGTAGGGCCCGATATACATTGAATTCGTCCCCTTTGAATTTTTGGGTGAACCTTCGGGACAAAACCAATTGGAACACATCCCCACGCTGACAGTGCTTTTTGGCCAGCTCCACATGTTCTTTGTACTCCTCGTCCTTTAGGTTGGATTTGGGTTCGCCCTCTTTGGTGAAATTGTAGGAAGCAAAGTTCCGAACATTAAAAAGTTGTTCTATTTCGTCCACATTGCTTTGGGTGTTGTAACAATGGGCAAAAAGATAGGCTTCGTTCTTAAAATGGTTTATGGCAATGATGTTCTGATATACGGCGTAGTAAATATCCGGTATACTGACGGAATCCTCTTTTTTAGAAACTTTCACATCCTCAAAATAGCGGACCGCATCGTAGGCCATATAGCCAAAAAGGCCATTATTGATAAACTTGAACCCGTTTTGGGTCACCGAAAATTGCTGTCCGAAGTGGTGTATCACCTCGGTGACATCGGTTTCGGGTGTGATCGGGGTAATATCTTTGGAACCGTCAGGAAACCTTTGGGTTATGGTTTCATTTTCCACTTTGATGTAGGCAATGGGATTGCAGCAGATATATGAAAAACTGTTGTCGTTGGCATG
Source organism: Flagellimonas alvinocaridis (assembly GCF_965248585.1). Taxonomy (NCBI): domain Bacteria; kingdom Pseudomonadati; phylum Bacteroidota; class Flavobacteriia; order Flavobacteriales; family Flavobacteriaceae; genus Flagellimonas; species Flagellimonas alvinocaridis. The sequence continues at coordinate 2,697,968 of NZ_OZ252111.1, read as the reverse complement.
GTAATCGCTACTTTCCAAAAGGATGCTGTTGGGGAACTTGTCCCGAATTTTCAGGTAGACGCTCACCGGGGTAATGGTGTCTGCCAGGATTTTTTTGTAATGGGTTTTTAAAGTATACTTCATTTTCATTTCTATTTCCACAGAGGTGGAAAGCTATTTTTGGTTAATTAAAGAAATAGGTTAAATCTTCCCAATTTGGATTAAAATCGTTTATCAGATTTATTTTCCAGTTCCTATTCCACTTTTTTAATTGTTTCTCTCTTCTGATGGCTGGCATTGGAAAATTGAATTTTTCGTAATACACCAATGTTTTAAGCTTATATCTGCTCGCAAACTTGCTTCCAACACCATGTTTATGTCTGTACATTCTCTTTTTTAAATCATTTGTGTAGCCTATATAAATAGTTCCCATTTTCTTGTTTGATATGATATAGACATAAAAACTCATTTTCAATTATTAAGATTTCCGCCTTCGCGGAAACTAAAACCAATGTCTTAAAAAAGAAAAAGGCCTGTCGTGATGACAAGCCTCTTGTATGGTTATAATGGGGACTTAGCTCACGACTTTCGAAGTAAGTTGATCCACCACCAAGTATTTGCAATTCTGTGATTCATTGCTTCAAATATAGAAAGGAAAATTTAACCGGCAAACAAAGATTTGTTTTAAAATTGGAAATCCCGTCCAAGACAGTCTTAAACGGGATTCCCACACACTAAACATGAGCTGATTACATCTGCAAATCAACTACCAAATCAAATTCATCATAAATCAATTTGTCCTTTGCTGTGCCAATAAGACCAGAGCTGTACTTGATGTCGTACTTGGTCCTATCTACTTTCAAAGTGGCAGTGGCTTTGCTTCCATAAACAGATACATCAAAAGTAACAGGCTTTGTAATGCCTTTTATGGTTAGGTCACCAGTAACTTCATAGCTATTTTTTCCCGAGGATTTTACTTTGGTGAACACTAATTTTGATGTTGGATTATTTTCAGTGGAAAAGAAATCAGCCGAACTTAAGTGTCCGTCCAATTTGTTCTTATAGTCGCCTTCCAGGTCAGTGGTATTTATAGAGGTCATGTCCACTACAAACTCACCGCCTACCAGTTTGTCGCCGTCAAATTCCAAGGCACCGGATTGCAATTTTACGGTCCCGGTATGGGAACCGGCAACTTTATAGGCTTTCCAGGTTACATTGCTTTCTTCGGCCTTAACGGTTTTGGTTTCCTTTTCAATGGGGTTTGCCATTGCGGATGCACCGATGATTGTGGTCAATACCAAGCTTAAAACTGTCTTTTTCATGATTGTGTTTAATTTTTGTTTTTAAATGTTACGATTATATATGGGTGAATAATTCCTCTTTTGATTTTCTGACCTTTGGCAAATGTTGGGTTTCATCCTCTTGGGATCGGTAGCCTACTGCCAATACTACAGCCGCATTTAGATTTTTATCTGTAAGGCCCAAGATTCTGTTGTATTCTTCCGGTTGAAAACCTTCCATGGGACAGGTGTCTATTTGCAGTTCCGCAGCAGCCTGCAAGGCGTTGCCTAAAGCGATGTACACTTGTTTTCCCGCCCAGCTGGCTTTCACATCGGTGGGTAGGCCCAACAAGTTGGATTTCATCATCTCTGCATAGCCATTGAGGCCATCCAAAGGAATATCCCTTGTATCACTCAGATTGGTAATGAAATCATCTACCAACTCCTCGCCAAAATCCGTTGCATGGGCAAACACGATAAGGTGCGATGCATCCGTGATTTGAGTCTGGTTCCAAGAAACGGGTTTTAGTTTTTCCCTGATTTCGGGATCGGTGATCACAAATACGTGATACGGTTGCAAACCATAGGAAGAGGCACTCAAACGCGTTGCTTCCAATAGTGTCTCAAGATCTTGATGCGATATTTTTTTTGATGCATCAAATTTTTTGGTGGCGTACCGCCATGTTCTATGTTCTAAAATGTTGTTCATTGTATTAAAATTTATCCAATAAGAGGTTTAATTGTTCCAATTCTTGTTTTGAGAAATGTTGAACGATTTCATTTTCGGTCTCGGCCACTACTTTATCCATTTGGGTTAAAGCTTGGGAACCACTTTCGGTAATCAAAATTTCGACCTTGCGTCGGTTTGATGGACACACGCAGCGATCAACATATCCCTTGGCCAAAAGTTTGTCAACCAACCGGGTGGTATTGCTCATCTTGGTCACCATCCGTTCGTTTAGTGTGGACAAGTTGGCCGGCTTGCCTTTCTGTCCTCTAAGAATGCGCAACACGTTAAATTGTTGGAGCGAAACCTCAAAAGGCTTTAAAGCATTTCCCACATGTTCATAGATTTTGTTGTGAATCAGGGTGATGTGAATCAACGTTCGCGTCTCCAACGGCATTTTCTTGGCTGTCTTTATGATTTCCTCAACATTCATGTATAAACAATATTTGTATATACAAATGTATGTTGATTTTTTGTTTCTACCTTTGACTAGACAGATAAATTTTTGTTAAAACAGAAATGAAGGCAGTTACAATTTGTAAATTTAATAGGTTAAAAGTCAGATAATGAAGAACTTGGTATTGATGATTGTATTGGTGTTGTCTATTGCTCTGGGGTGTGGAAACAAAACGGAAAAAGGGTCCGCAGAAAATCTTTCTGAGCCACAGGATTATGCGCTGGTGCAAACTAACAAGAATGAGGATGTAAAATTCCCTGTCTATGATTTTGAAGAGTTTGAACCACTTTTACATAAAGATGATGGTAAGACCTATATTATAAACTTTTGGGCTACCTGGTGCAAACCCTGTATAGTGGAGCTGCCTTATTTTGAACGAATCAATGCAGAGCAAAAAGATAACAATGTGGAAGTGTTGTTGGTCAGTTTGGATATGCCCAATATGTGGAAGTCCAGATTGGAGCCTTTTGTGGAAAAGAAAGGCTTAAAATCCAAAGTGGTCATTTTGGACGATCCCAAACAAAACGAATGGATCCCCAAAGTATCTGAAGAGTGGGGAGGAGGCATACCGGCTACCTTAATATATAATAAGGAGAAAAGAAACTTTTATGAAAAAGGTTTCACCTACGAGGAATTAAATGAAGAGTTGAACAAATTCTTAAACTAAATGTCATGGGAACAATTAAGATTTTTGGATGGTTTGTATTGATTCTGTCCTTGGGAGCCTTTACAGTATCTTCCAACCTTGATGTTGATGGATATGGGATTGGTGACGTTGCAACAGATTTTTCGCTCAAGAACATAGATGGAAACATGGTCTCCCTCTCAGATTTTGATGACGCCAAGGGCTATTTGGTCATTTTCACTTGTAATACCTGCCCATATTCAGTAGCTTACGAAGATCGGATAAATGCCCTTGACGCCAAGTACAAACCTAAAGGATTTCCTGTAATTGCCATCAACCCAAATGATCCGGCAGCCAAACCGGGTGATAGTTTTGAGAAAATGAAGGCCCGTGCTGCGGAAAAGAATTTTTCATTCCCCTACTTGTTTGATGAAGGCCAAACCATATACCCTCAATACGGCGCCACACGAACACCACATGTTTTTTTACTGGAAAAAACAGACCGTGGTAATGTGGTGAAGTATATTGGTGCCATTGACGACAACTATCGTGATGCGTCCCAGGTAGAGGAAAAATTTGTTGAGAATGCGGTGGATGCCCTGTTGGCTGGAAAGGAAATCAAAACCAAGACCACAAAGGCCATTGGATGCGGTATTCAATAAAACCAAACAAAATTTATAGTATTGAAATCCGGAGTAACGCTTCGGATTTTTATTTTTGCAGAATCTAAACCTATAGCAATTATGGATTTATCACAAGAAGAGTGGACAGAGCAATTGGAAAATGATGACAATGCCGTTATTTTGGATGTCAGGACCCCAGAAGAAATTGAAGAAGGGTATATTCCAAATGCCATCAAAATAGACATTTATTTAGGTCAGGAGTTTATTGATGAGCTTGAGGAATTGGACAAATCCAAGAATTACTACGTTTATTGTAGATCGGGTAACCGAAGCGGACAGGCCTGCGCGATTATGAACAGTATTGGCTTTGAAAACACCTATAATCTTGAAGGAGGATTCATGAATTGGGAAGGTGAGGTGGCCGAGTAACCAAGGCTGACAAAATCACCTTTTTTTAGATTATCCCAAAAATGTTGGCCAATTTAGTATATTGTCGGCATGAAGGAAGACTTGCTCCATTTTATATGGGGGCAAAAAAAGCTTCATGGAAGACAACTTACCTCAACTGCCAACGAAGCCATATACATTAAGGCCCCGGGAGTCCCAAATCAGTATGCAGGTCCAGATTTTTTCAATGCCAGAGTGGAAATCGGTTCGCAAACCTGGGTGGGCAATGTGGAAATCCATCTGAAATCCTCGGATTGGTATGCCCATCATCATGAGATTGACCCAAACTATGACAATGTTATTCTACATGTGGTTTGGGAAGACGATGTTTCCATTTTTCGGAAAGATGGGTCGCCAATTTGTACTTTGGAGGTTAAAAATTATATATCTGCTGGGTTGCTGAGTCGGTATAGGAATCTATTGGAAAATGCAAGACCGAAATTTATCAATTGTGAAAAGGATTTTAGCGGAATTGATACTTTCTTGGTAGAAAATTGGCTCCATAGGCTCTATATTGAACGCCTAGAACAAAAATCCAATTTCATTTTTGAACTTCTTCAAAAGTCCAACAGCGATTGGGAAGGGGTGCTGTTTACCCTATTGGCCAAGAATTTTGGGACCAAGGTCAATGGTAAATATTTTCTGGAGCAAGCCCAAAAGCTGGATTTTTCCATAGTCAGAAAAGCAAGTGGTGAATGGTGGCAACTTGAAAGCCTGCTATTTGGGCACTTTGGACTTTTGCACATGGATGATTTCCCGGACCAATATTATTTGCATCTCAAAAAGGAGTATCAATATCTGACCAGAAAATTTGGCTTGTCATCAGCTTTGGGAAAGCCTGATTTTTATGGATTGCGTCCTGCCAATTTTCCTACCATAAGAATATCACAATTGGCGCATCTTTACGTAAAACAGCAGCATCTTTTCTCCCATCTCATGGAGCTTGAAGATTTGCAGGATTTTTATAAGAGCTTCCATATAGGTGTAGCCACCTACTGGGAAAACCATTATACCTTTGGTAAAGAATCCAAGAAGAGTCAAAAAAGGCTTTCCAAAAGTTTTATCGATTTGTTGGTCATAAACACCGTGGTCCCCCTCAAATTTTGTCATGCAAAACATATGGGCAAAGATGTGAACGATGAGCTAATTTCTTTGATTTCACAAATTGGAAAGGAAAAAAACACCATTGTAGATGGATTCACAAGTTTAGGTAGCTCCACTGAAAATGCACTTGAAAGTCAGGCCAAAATTCAACTACACACCCAATACTGCTCAAAAAATAAATGTCTTCAATGCGCATTGGGCGTCCATTTATTGAACAGAAATACATAATTTTAGCCATGGCTTTATTCTACGATACGCTGTACTATTTCCAAAAAAGGGGTTTTGAGGTCTGCAGGCGCATAGCGGAACGCTTGGGCATTCGTGCCAGAGTGGTGCGTACCACTTTTATATATCTCACCTTTGTTACCTTGGGATTTGGTTTTGCCCTCTACCTCTTTATTGCATTTTGGTTAAAGATCAAGGATTTGGTCTACACCAAGAGAACCTCGGTTTTTGATCTGTAAAATATGATACGACTCCTGCGCTCAAAAATAGTATTGGCCCTGTCTTTAATGGTGTTGGTTCTATTGTTCGGCGTAGTGGGCTATCGGTTAATATCAGATTATACTTGGATTGAAGCCCTCTACATGACCATAATCACGGTTACAACTGTTGGGTTTTCAGAAGTGAGGCCCTTGGATGCCGATGCAAAGATTTTTACTGTAATTTTAATTGTGACCAGTGTTTTTATTTTTGCTTTTGCCATATCGGTGGTCACGGAATATATTTTGGGAAGAAGCTCCTTGGAGCTGTTAAAAAAGAAAAAAGTGAGAAAACAGATAGAAAGTCTCTCAAAACATGTAGTGGTCTGCGGTTTTGGTAGAAATGGCATGCAGGCGGCAGAAAAGCTGATGGCTTACAACAAACCTTTTGTGGTAATAGAACGGGACAAGGAAGTTATTGAGCGTTACGAAAATGAGATCTTGTTCGTGGAAGGCGATGCCAATGAGGACGATATCTTATTGCAAGCAGGCATAGAAAAGGCCCAATACCTAATCACCGCCGTGCCCGATGATGCTGCCAACCTGTTCATTGTACTTTCTGCCCGGCAATTGAACAAACAACTCTTCATTATAAGTAGGGCTTCCCAGGTGACCTCGTTAAAAAAATTGGAGTTTGCGGGAGCGGACAAGGTAATCATGCCCGATAAGATAGGGGGAGACCATATGGCATCGCTGGTGGTCATGCCCGATTTGATCACTTTTATGGATAAACTATCCGTGGAAGGCGAACATACCACCAATTTGGAAGAAGTGGAGATCGAGGAGTTTACCAACCAAATGGATTGCAGTTCCATACGTGATTTGGATCTGCGCAGAAAAACAGGTTGCACTATAATAGGGTACATAGCTCCCGATGGTGAATATATCATCAACCCAGAAGCAGATGTGGTGCTTCAACCCAAAAGCAAGGTGATTGTATTGGGTAGGCCGGAACAAATACGAAAACTCAACCAAATGTTTCGAATAGGATAGTTAAAAGATCATTAAATTTTTCTGCGTAAATTTTTTTTATGATATTGCCCGAATTACATCAAATCAAATAATCAAAAACTCATTTATGAAGTATAAACTTCTTTCAGTTTTAACCTTATTGTTGCCACTATCAACTTTTGCACAAGAAGCTACAAAGAAAGGCTTGGATGAGCGTGTAAACGACGCATTCATGCCTTTTGCTGTTTGGTGGGAAGGATTCGTCCTTACATCGATACCAGTAGGACAGTACAACGTGCCCATTGTTCTTATTTTGTTGGTTTTTGGAGCGACATTTTTTACAATTTATTTCAAATTCCCCAACATTTTAAAGTTTCCGTTGGCCATCAACGTGGTGCGGGGCAAATATGAGGAAGTTGAAATGTACGGTCTTGAAAAAGTGGAATTGCACATGACTGATGATGGTGATATCCCAGATACCATTCGCGATGAAAGCGAAGAAGGGGAGGTAAGCCATTTTCAGGCACTGGCAACTGCGGTTTCAGGAACAGTCGGCTTAGGAAACATAGCTGGTGTTGCCGTAGCTATTGCACTTGGTGGTCCCGGGGCTACCTTTTGGATGATTATCTGTGGATTAATAGGGATGTCAACCAAATTTGTGGAATGTACTCTTGGGGTAAAATACAGGGATGTTGACGATAATGGAGTGGTTCATGGTGGTCCTATGTACTACTTGTCAAGAGGTCTTGAGAAAAAGGGGCTTAAAAGCCTAGGGAAAATATTGGCTGTCATTTTTGCCATATTGTGCGTTGGTGCCTCGTTCGGAGGTGGAAACGCATTTCAATCCAACCAAGCTGCGGTACAGTTGTCCACCATGTTTAATTTAGAAGGTGGAGCAGTTGGTGTGGTCATAGGGATTGTATTGGCTGTTTTGGTAGGAATTGTGATTATTGGGGGTATCAAAAAGATTGCTAGTGTAACCGAAAAGATAGTTCCGTTTATGGCTGTAATCTATGTCATTGCTTCTTTGATCATCATTTTTGCCAACATCAAGTATATTGGAGATGCATTTTCAATGATTTTTGCTGGAGCATTTACACCAGAAGCAGGTCTGGGGGGTATTTTGGGAGTAATCATAGTTGGATTTCAACGAGCGGCTTTTTCCAATGAGGCAGGTGCTGGTTCTGCATCTATTGCCCACTCCGCGGTGAAAACCAAGTATGCAGCTTCTGAAGGATTGGTGGCACTTATGGAACCTTTTATTGATACGGTTGTTATCTGTACAATGACCGCTTTGGTGATTATCTTTTTTAATATGGATGCTGGGGCTTTCGATTATGGAAATGCAGTTGGAAGTACAGTTTTGATCAATGAGTCCGGTACTTATATTGGAGGCGTGGATTTGACCTCAATGGCCTATGATTCTGTAATACCTGGATTTAGATATGTGCTTACTATTGCTATCGTCTTGTTTGCCTTCTCTACTATGATTTCATGGTCTTACTATGGACTCCAATCCTGGAAGTATCTCTTTGGAAGGGGCAAGACCGCGGATATAGCTTACAAAATACTGTTCTTGTTATTCGTGGTGATTGGAGCTGCGGCCACTTTGGATGCGGTCATTAAATTCTCCGATGCCATGATTTTGGCACTTGTATTCCCAAATATGGTGGGGCTACTTATCCTGTTCCCAAGGGTGAAGGATGAATTAAAAAGATATACGAAGGCCATTAATAAGGTCTACTGATACTATTTCAATTGGAAAAAAAGGGATTCCACTTCCGGTTCAACAAGCAAGAACGAAGTGGAATCTTTTTTTTGTTGCTAATTATTTTTATCCTTCAAGGGATATTTTTCTACATAAAAGCGAAACCGTTTAACGGCAATACAAGGGTTGCGATCAATACCGATGCCCAATCCAGACTGGATAGCTTAAAGCAGGAAAGTCAAATCAGCACCTTGAAAATTTTTCCGTTCAATCCAAATTATATCACCGACCACAAAGGGTATGTCTTGGGAATGTCGTCAAAAGAATTGGATAAATTATTTGCCTTCCGGGCCAAGGGAAGGTTTGTGAATTCGGCGCAAGAGTTTCAACAAGTGACCCAAGTTTCAGATTCCCTGTTGGAAACCATGTCGCCATACTTTAAGTTTCCCAATTGGGATAAAAAGGATGATTCGAAAAAGCGCTTTCATCCTATTGAAGAGAAACCTGTTGAGGTTACTGACCTTAACAGGGCAACTCCTGAAGAATTGATGGACGTAAATGGTATAGGGCCAAAACTTTCACAGAGAATTGTCAAGTTTCGGGACAGGCTGGGTGGATTTTTGGTCACTGAACAGCTTTATGATGTATATGGCTTGGAGCCGGAAGTGGTACAGCGTGCCATGGAGCGTTTTCAAGTGCATCAACCGCCCGCCGTCAAAAAAATCAGCATAAACACCGCCACAGTGGAAGAATTGTCAAAACTGGTCTATATAACTACTGATATGGCCCATGCCATTGTTCGGTATCGGGAGGAGAACGGGGCATTTGGTGCATTGGACGAATTAAGCAACCTAAAGGTATTGCCTGCGGAAAGGATTGGGAGAATTAAGCTATATTTGACCCTATAAAATTGCACGAATGGTTACAGATACCTTGTATACTATGAACTTTGATTATTCGGAGACCCAAAAAATGGTTGCTGAGTCTGCCCGGGAATTTGCCCAGCAGTATATTTTTCCCCATGTCATGGAATGGGACGAAGCCCAAACTTTTCCTATTGAGGTTTTTAAAAAAGCTGGCGAAATGGGATTTATGGGGATTTTGGTTCCAGAGGAATTGGGAGGTTCTGGACTGGGATATCATGAATATATTGCCATTTTGGAAGAAATTTCCAAAGTCGACCCGTCTATTGGCTTGTCGGTAGCAGCTCATAATTCCCTATGTACCAACCATATCTTGAGTTTTGGTGACGAAGAGCAAAAACAAAGGTGGATTCCTAAATTGGCAACTGCCGAATGGTTGGGAGCTTGGGGACTAACGGAACACAATACAGGTTCTGATGCCGGTGGTATGAACACCACGGCAGTGAAAGATGGAGATCATTGGATTTTAAATGGTTCCAAAAATTTTATTACCCATGGAAAGAGTGGTGATATTGCCGTAGTGATAGCACGTACTGGAGAAAAAGGGGATAGCCATGGAATGACAGCCTTTGTTGTGGAAAAGGGAACCAAAGGATTCACCAGTGGTAAAAAAGAAGACAAGTTGGGAATGCGGGCAAGTGAAACCGCAGAACTTATATTTTCAGATTGTAGGATACCCGATGCAAACAGGTTGGGAGCAGTAGGGGATGGTTTTATCCAATCCATGAAGGTGTTGGATGGAGGAAGGATTTCCATTGGAGCACTATCCTTGGGAGTGGCCAAAGGTGCATATGAGGCTGCTTTGAAGTATTCCAAAGAACGAACTCAGTTTGGCAAGCCTATTTGTGAATTTCAAGGTATATCCTTTAAATTGGCAGATATGGCCACGGAAATTGAGGCTTCGGAACTATTGCTCCATAAAGCAGCGTTCCTGAAAAATGAGGGTCGGCCTATGACCAAACTCGGGGCCATGTGCAAAATGTACGCATCGGAAGTGTGTGTCAAAGTGGCCAATGAGGCGGTTCAAATCCATGGAGGTTATGGATATACCAAAGATTTCCCAGTGGAGAAGTTTTATCGTGACTCCAAGCTTTGTACCATAGGGGAAGGTACCACGGAAATCCAAAAAGTGGTGATTTCCAGAAATATTCTAAAGTAATTTGTTTGTTAAATAGTATTTAGGTGTATATTTGCACTCCAGAATTATAAAAGAAAGGAGGTTGTAGCCCATGTTAATTATACCAGTAAAAGAAGGAGAAAACATCGATAGAGCTTTAAAGCGTTTCAAGCGTAAGTTTGATAAGACAGGGACCATGCGTCAGTTGAGAAGCAGACAGCAGTTCACTAAACCTTCCGTGCAGCGTAGAGCTGAGATCCAGAAAGCACAGTACATTCAAGGCTTGAGGGACCAAGAGGAAGTATAGGCTCTTGAATAGAACATATAAAGTATCCCGTTTCATTTTTGGAACGGGATTTTTTGTTTTTAGGGACTTCGCAAATGTATTTGGTATACCTTTGAGGTATGTCTGTTGGAGCTTTCACATCCTATCTACGTTTGGAAAAGAATTATTCCGAACATACGGTCAAGGCTTATGAACGGGATATTGAAGAATTTTCCATGTTTTGTAAGCAAGATCATCAAGTGGAATCCATAGACTCCATGGACTACCCCATTATCAGAAATTGGATTGTATCCTTATCCAATACAGGGCTATCCAACAGGTCTATCAACAGAAAAATATCCTCACTCCAAGCCTATTACAAGTTTTTAATGAAAATAGGTGAAATAAAGAGCACCCCATTGGCCAAGCACAAGGCGCTCAAAACAGAGAAAAAAGTGGAAGTACCCTTTTCGGAACAGGAAATGGATAGAATCTTGTCGGAAATACCTTTTGAGGATAATTTTGAGGGGATGCGGGATAAACTCATCATAGAGCTTTTGTATACGACCGGGATGCGTAGGACAGAGCTTGTGAACCTGAACCTCGGGGCAGTGGATTTTTCCAGTGCAACATTAAAGGTTTTGGGGAAAAGAAACAAAGAACGGATTCTCCCGTTACTGCCTGCCACAGTTGAACTTATTAAGGAATATCTGGTATACCGTTCCAGATTGCAGAAAATAGAAAATCCTGCATTTATTTTTCTTACCAAAGAAGGAGCTAAAATTTATGAAACACTTGTTTATCGTATCATAAATAAGTATTTTAGTTTAGTGTCCCCCAAGGTAAAAAAGAGTCCACATATATTAAGGCACACCTTTGCAACACACTTGCTTAACGGGGGGGCGGACTTAAATTCGGTTAAAGAATTATTGGGCCATTCAAGTTTGGCTTCGACACAAGTCTATACACACAACAGTATAGCAGAACTAAAAAAGGTTCACCAAAAGGCCCACCCTAGGAACAAGAAGTGAAATTCTTGTATTGTTTAACTTCGCTGTCGCTTGACAGCACTAAAATCATATCTTATGAAAGTAAATGCGCAATCGGTAAATTTTGTAGCTGATGGTAAGCTTCTGGACTTTATCCAAAAGAGAATGGATAAAATGGAATTGTTCTATGACAAGGTCATTGACTCGGATGTTTATTTAAAGGTGGAGAACACCAGTGCAAAAGAGAATAAGATAGTGGAAATCATGGTATCTGTCCCTGGGGATAAGATGATGGTTAAAAAGCAATGTAAGTCCTTTGAGGAGGCGGTCGATTCAGCCTGTAGTTCCTTGGAAAGACAGTTGGTAAGGCGAAAGGAAAAACTCAGGGCCAAGGTTTGATCAAAATTTTTCAAATTTTATTTTGAATAAAAAAATAAATCTCTACATTTGCAGTCCGTTAGAAATAGCGGACTTTTTTATGTTCAAAAAAGCGGTAAAAATGCCGATATAGCTCAGCTGGCTAGAGCAGCTGATTTGTAATCAGCAGGTCGTGGGTTCGAGTCCCTCTATCGGCTCGTAAGATACTGAAAATAAGGCGGGGAGATACTCAAGCGGCCAACGAGGACAGACTGTAAATCTGTTGGTTTTCACCTTCGCAGGTTCGAATCCTGCTCTCCCCACGAAGTTGTTAGCGAACAACAGGACGTGGAAAGTTTTTTGAAATGTTGAAGTTTTTTGGGTGTAAGTCCCAAATAAAAATGCGGGAGTAGCTCAGTTGGTAGAGCGTCAGCCTTCCAAGCTGAATGTCGCCGGTTCGAACCCGGTCTCCCGCTCTAAACCGATTTTGGAACAAAAGATTTCAAAATTGTGTAGGTTGAAGTTTAACATGCTGGACTTGCAACTTTAAACGCTAAACCTGAAAACGCAATAAGCCGGTGTAGCTCAGGGGTAGAGCGTTTCCTTGGTAAGGAAGAGGTCAGGGGTTCAAATCCCCTCATTGGCTCAAAACGATTTGTACACTAATATAAACTAAGATTAAAATCATTTTAAAATGGCAAAGGAAACTTTTGATCGTTCCAAACCCCACTTAAATATTGGTACCATTGGTCACGTGGATCACGGTAAAACTACCTTGACTGCTGCCATCACTACCGTATTGGCTAACGCGGGATTGTCAGAGCTTAGAAGCTTTGATTCTATTGATAACGCTCCCGAGGAAAAAGAAAGAGGTATTACCATTAACACTTCTCACGTAGAGTATCAAACTGAAAACCGTCACTACGCGCACGTTGACTGTCCTGGTCACGCGGATTACGTAAAGAACATGGTAACTGGTGCTGCTCAGATGGACGGCGCTATTTTGGTTGTTGCTGCAACTGATGGTCCTATGCCTCAGACTCGTGAGCATATCCTTTTGGGTCGTCAGGTAGGTATTCCTCGTATCGTTGTTTTCTTGAACAAAGTTGACATGGTTGATGATGAGGAGCTTTTGGAACTTGTTGAAATGGAAGTAAGAGAATTGCTTTCTTTCTATGAGTACGATGGTGACAACGGGCCTGTTATCGCTGGTTCTGCACTTGGTGCTTTGAACGGTGAGCAAAAATGGGTTGATACCGTAATGGAGTTGATGAAAGCTGTTGATGAGTGGATCGAGCTTCCTGAAAGAGATGTTGATAAGCCTTTCTTGATGCCTATTGAAGACGTATTTACCATTACTGGTCGTGGTACCGTAGCTACTGGTCGTATCGAAACAGGTGTTGCCAATACTGGTGATGCTGTTGATATTATCGGTATGGGTGCTGAGAAATTGTCTTCTACTATCACTGGGGTTGAGATGTTCCGTAAGATTTTGGATAGAGGTGAAGCTGGTGATAACGTAGGTCTTCTTTTGAGAGGTATCGAAAAATCCGATATCAAAAGAGGTATGGTAATCTGTAAGCCAGGTTCCGTTAAGCCACACGCTAAATTCAAAGCTGAGGTCTATATCCTTAAGAAAGAAGAAGGTGGTCGTCACACTCCATTCCACAACAACTACCGTCCTCAGTTCTACGTTCGTACAACTGACGTAACTGGAAACATTGTGCTTCCTGATGGAGTTGAAATGGTTATGCCAGGTGATAACTTGACAATCACTGTTGATTTGATTCAGCCAATCGCATTGAACGTAGGTCTACGTTTCGCTATCCGTGAAGGTGGTAGAACTGTTGGAGCTGGTCAGGTTACTGAAATTTTAGATTAATCATTTTTGAAAATAATGCACTAAAGGGTGTCCCGGATTCTCGGGATACCTTTCAGTGTAATTATAAACGGGTGTAGCTCAGTTGGTAGAGCACTGGTCTCCAAAACCAGGTGTCGGGAGTTCGAGTCTCTCCTCCCGTGCAAGAAAATACAAGCAGTACTATGTTGACTTATATTAAGGAATCCTTCGAGGAATTAAAGAATAATGTTACTTGGTTGGACAGGGACAAGGCCTCTAACCTAATGGTGGTTGTGGCTGTATTCTCAATCATCTTTGCCTTGGCAACATGGGGTGTGGATGAACTTTTTAGCAAGTTGGTGGGATTGTATTTTGAACAAATAATAGGTTAAGTCGGTATGTCTGAAGTTCTTGAGAAAAAATGGTACGTGGTACGGGCTGTCAGTGGTCAAGAAAATAAGATCAAGGGCTACATAGAGAGTGAGGTAGAGCGCAATGGTTTTGGTGACTATCTTGAAGAAGTCCTTGTGCCTACCGAGAAAGTTGTACAAATCAGAAACGGAAAGAAAATCAATAAAGAAAGGGTTTACTTTCCGGGATATATAATGATCAAAGCCAATCTTGGTGGTGAAATGGTGCATATTATACGTTCCATAACCAATGTGATTGGATTTTTGGGTGAAACCAAAGGTGGTGATCCCGTGCCTTTGAGAAAATCGGAGGTGAACCGAATGCTTGGGAAAGTGGATGAACTGGCTGTCAATACAGACAATGTGGCCATTCCATTTGTGTTGGGTGAAACGGTAAAAGTTATTGATGGTCCTTTCAACGGATTCAATGGAACTGTTGAAAAAGTCAATGAAGAAAAGCGTAAGCTAGAGGTGATGGTTAAGATTTTTGGTAGAAAAACACCATTGGAACTTAGCTATATGCAAGTTGAAAAAGTATAGACTCAAGACCGGGAGAAACAAGATAAAAGACGATGAATGTCTTGGCTCTTGGTTCTATAAGTCTTGAATCAGAAAAGTTAAGAATTAAATAGAGCTGTTACATATATAAAGCTGTGTTGCTTCCAATTGACACACTTTAAATTTAATTAGAAACAATGGCAAAAGAAGTAGATAAGGTAGTTAAATTACAAGTTAGGGGAGGTGCTGCGAACCCATCGCCACCGGTTGGACCCGCCTTAGGTGCTGCTGGTGTTAACATCATGGAGTTCTGTAAGCAGTTTAATGCGCGTACACAGGACAAACAAGGCAAAGTATTGCCGGTTGTTATCACCGTTTACAAAGACAAATCTTTCGAGTTTGTTGTAAAGACACCACCTGCGGCAGTTCAATTGATGGAAGCAGCTAAGATTAAAAAAGGATCTGGCGAACCTAACAGGGTTAAGAACGGTTCGGTCTCTTGGGATCAAGTAAAGCAAATCGCCGAAGACAAAATGGTAGATTTGAATGCTTTTACAGTAGAGTCTGCAATGAGTATGGTTGCAGGTACTGCTAGATCTATGGGCCTTAAAATAGCCGGTAAAAGACCTTTTTAAAATCTTAAAAGCAATTTAGAATGGCAAGATTGACAAAAAAGCAAAAAGAAGCCCAAGCCAAAATAGATAAGAATAAACTCTATTCCTTGGAAGAGGCCTCTGCTTTGGTAAAAGAAATAACCAATGTAAAATTTGACGCTTCCATTGATTTGGCGGTTCGTTTGGGTGTAGATCCAAGAAAAGCAAATCAAATGGTGCGTGGCGTGGTTACCCTTCCCCATGGAACTGGTAAGGATGTTAAGGTTTTGGCACTGGTGACCCCTGATAAAGAAGCCGAAGCTCAAGAAGCTGGTGCCGACTATGTAGGGTTAGACGAATATTTGGATAAAATTAAAGGCGGTTGGACCGATGTTGATGTTATCATCACCATGCCAAGCGTTATGGGAAAATTAGGTCCATTAGGTCGCGTTTTGGGGCCAAGGGGATTAATGCCCAATCCAAAGACCGGAACAGTTACCATGGATGTGGCCAAGGCTGTATCTGAGGTAAAGGCTGGTAAGATAGACTTTAAAGTGGACAAAACGGGAATTGTACATGCCGCTATCGGTAAAGCTTCATTTTCTGCAGATAAAATTGCAGGAAATGCCAAGGAATTGATTGATACTTTGGTGAAGTTGAAGCCTGCCGCAGCAAAAGGAGTATACATGAAAAGTATCTACTTGTCCAGTACTATGAGTCCCAGTGTTCAATTGGATCCAAAAGCAGTTTAAGTAACTGGTAGTTCAATATTTTAACTATGACAAGAGAAGAAAAAGCAACAGTAATAGAAGATTTGACTGCACAGTTAGCTGAAACCGCCAATATTTACTTGGCAGATATTTCAGGATTGGATGCCGTTGCCACTTCTAACCTTAGAAGGGCATGTTTCAAGGCCAATATTAAACTTGCAGTGGTTAAGAACACCTTGCTTGCAAAAGCAATGGAAGCTTCTGATAAGGAATTTGGTGAACTTCCCGGCGTGTTGAAAGGCAATACATCCATGATGTTGTCCGAAACCGGAAATGCACCTGCGAAACTTATCAAGGACTTTAGAAAAAAATCAGATAAACCTTTGTTGAAGGGAGCCTTTATTGCTGAGGCCATCTACATCGGGGACGAAAACCTTGAGGCACTTGTAAACATCAAGTCCAAAGAAGAAGTCATCGGAGATATTATCGGATTATTGCAATCACCGGCCAAGAATGTTATTTCTGGTCTTAAATCAGGTGGAGGCAAGTTGGCCGGTATCCTTAAGACATTATCTGAAAAAGAATAATTCGCGCACAATAAACTAAGTATATTTTTAAAATTTTTATTAAACGATAGAAAAATGGCAGATTTAAAAGATTTTGCAGAACAGTTGGTTAACCTTACAGTAAAAGAGGTAAATGAATTGGCCGACATATTGAAAGAAGAATACGGTATTGAGCCTGCTGCTGCTGCAGTAGCTGTTGCTGCTGGTGGTGGAGCCGCTGGTGGTGATGCTGAGGCTGCTGAGGAAAAATCAGAATTCGATGTAATCCTTAAAGCAGCTGGTGCTTCTAAATTGGCAGTTGTAAAATTGGTTAAGGAATTGACCGGTCTTGGACTGAAAGATGCTAAAGACATTGTTGACAGCGCACCAAAAGCTGTTAAGGAAGCTGTTTCTAAAGATGAGGCAGAAGGTATCAAAAAATCATTGGAAGAAGCAGGAGCAGAAGTTGAGCTTAAATAATAGCTTATACCATAAAGGTTTGGTTAAGGTCTTTCCATTTTTGGTTAGACCTTAGCCTATTTTAATAAGGAGTGTATAAAGTCATACACGGCCCCCATAGTATTCACGATCAAAATTTGTCCATAGATGTTCACAAACACTATTGAAAGAGTTAATTTCGCATCCGCTAAGAACATACCGGAATACCCGGATTTCTTGGACATTCAGATAAAATCATTTCAAGACTTTTTTCAACTTGAAACCAAATCTGACGAAAGAGGGAACGAAGGTCTCTACAACACCTTCATGGAGAATTTTCCAATCACAGATACCAGAAACCAGTTTGTACTAGAGTTTTTGGATTACTTCATAGATCCACCCAGATATTCCATCCAAGAATGTATCGAACGTGGACTTACTTACAGTGTTCCATTAAAGGCACGTCTTAAATTGTACTGTACCGACCCAGAGCACGAAGACTTTGAAACGATCGTACAGGATGTATATTTGGGTACCATCCCTTACATGACTCCAAGTGGAACCTTTGTGATCAATGGTGCCGAACGTGTTGTTGTTTCCCAGTTGCATAGATCTCCAGGAGTTTTCTTTGGACAGTCTTTCCACGCAAACGGAACAAAATTGTATTCGGCCAGGGTAATTCCTTTTAAAGGGTCTTGGATTGAATTTGCTACCGATATCAATGCGGTGATGTACGCTTACATTGATCGGAAGAAAAAATTGCCGGTAACCACGCTTTTCCGAGCTATCGGTTTTGAAAGGGACAAAGATATCTTGGAAATCTTTGACCTATCTGAAGAAGTAAAGGTTTCAAAAGCCGGACTTAAAAAAGTATTGGGCCGTAAATTGGCCGCAAGGGTATTGAACACATGGCACGAGGATTTCGTGGACGAGGATACCGGAGAAGTGGTTTCCATTGAACGTAACGAGATCGTTTTGGATCGTGATACCGTTTTGGAAAAAGAGCATATCGATGAAATCATTGATGCCGATGTGAAGACCATTCTACTTCACAAGGAAAACAATGCGCAGTCAGATTACGCCATTATCCACAACACCTTGCAAAAAGACCCTACCAACTCTGAAAAAGAAGCGGTAGAACACATCTATAGACAATTGCGTAATGCCGAGCCGCCAGATGAAGAGACCGCTCGTGGTATTATCGACAAATTGTTCTTCTCCGACCAACGTTACTCTTTGGGTGAGGTAGGTCGTTACAGAATGAACAAGAAATTGGGCTTGGACATTGGTATGGACAAAGAAGTCTTGACCAAGGAAGATATCATTACCATCATCAAGTATTTGATCGAGTTGATCAACTCCAAAGCGGAGATTGATGATATCGATCACTTGTCCAACCGTCGTGTACGTACCGTGGGTGAGCAATTGTCCCAGCAGTTTGGAGTAGGTTTGGCACGTATGGCACGTACCATCCGTGAGCGTATGAACGTTCGTGACAACGAGGTGTTTACCCCAATCGATTTGATCAACGCCAAGACCTTGTCTTCCGTGATCAACTCGTTCTTCGGGACCAACCAGTTGTCTCAGTTCATGGACCAGACCAACCCATTGGCTGAAATTACACACAAAAGAAGATTGTCCGCATTGGGACCAGGTGGTCTTTCCCGTGAAAGAGCTGGTTTCGAGGTGCGTGACGTTCACTATACCCACTACGGTAGATTGTGTCCCATTGAAACCCCTGAAGGACCAAACATTGGTTTGATTTCCTCGCTTTCCGTGTTTGCGAAAGTGAACAGCATGGGCTTCTTGGAAACTCCTTACCGTAAAGTTGCCGATGGAAAAGTAGACGTGAAAGATCATATCTACTTGAGTGCAGAGGAAGAAGAAGGAATGAAAATTGCCCAGGCGAACATTCCTTTGAAAGATGACGGCACCATTGACAGGGATAAGGTAATTGCCCGTGAAGAAGGGGATTTCCCAGTAGTAGATCCTGCTGAAATCCAGTACACGGATGTTGCCCCCAACCAGATTGCATCCATCTCTGCTTCCTTGATTCCGTTCTTGGAACATGATGATGCGAACCGTGCGTTGATGGGCTCCAACATGATGCGCCAGGCCGTACCATTGTTGCGTCCTGATTCACCTATCGTGGGTACAGGTCTTGAAAGACAAGTAGCTACCGACTCCAGGGTATTGATCAATGCCGAAGGCAATGGAACCGTGGAGTATGTGGATGCCCAAAAAGTCACTATCAAATACGATAGAACCGATGAAGAGCGCTTGGTAAGCTTCGAAGAAGACTCCAAGACCTACGAATTGGTGAAATTTAGAAAGACCAACCAAGGGACCAGCATCAACTTGAAGCCGATCGTGAAGAAAGGTGACAAGGTGAAAAAGGGTCAAGTACTTTGTGAAGGATATGCTACCGAAAAAGGTGAATTGGCCTTGGGTAGAAACATGAAAGTAGCCTTCATGCCTTGGAAAGGATATAACTTTGAGGATGCAATCGTAATCTCTGAAAAAGTGGTTCGTGAGGATATCTTTACCTCCATCCACATTGATGAGTACGCTCTTGAGGTTAGGGATACCAAATTGGGTGCAGAGGAATTGACCAACGATATTCCAAACGTATCCGAGGAAGCTACCAAGGACTTGGACGAGTACGGTATGATCCGTATCGGTGCCGAGGTAAAACCTGGTGACATCCTTATTGGTAAGATCACTCCAAAAGGAGAATCAGACCCAACTCCAGAGGAAAAACTATTGCGTGCCATCTTTGGTGACAAGGCAGGCGACGTAAAAGATGCTTCCTTGAAAGCCTCACCATCGTTGAGAGGTGTGGTTATTGATAAAAAATTGTTCTCCCGTTCCATCAAGGACAAGCGCAAGCGTTCCGAGGACAAAGAAGCCATCTCAAGATTGGAGATGGATTACGAAGTGAAATTCCAACAACTGAAAGATGTATTGATTGAGAAATTGTTTGGCTTGATCAATGGTAAAACATCCCAAGGAGTCATCAACGATTTGGGTGAGGAAGTACTTCCAAAAGGAAAGAAATACACCATAAAAATGTTGAACGCTGTCGACGATTTTGCCCACTTGGTTGGAGGTAGCTGGACAACAGACGAGGATACCAATACCTTGGTGGCCGATTTGTTGCACAACTACAAGATCAAATTGAACGACATTCAAGGGAACCTAAGAAGGGACAAGTTCACCATCTCCGTTGGGGATGAGCTTCCTGCGGGAATCATGAAGTTGGCCAAGGTCTACATCGCCAAAAAACGCAAGTTGAAAGTGGGTGATAAAATGGCGGGTCGTCACGGTAACAAAGGTATTGTTGCCCGTATCGTTCGTCAGGAAGACATGCCGTTCTTGGAAGATGGAACTCCTGTGGACATCGTATTGAACCCACTGGGTGTACCTTCAAGGATGAACATTGGTCAGATCTACGAAACCGTTTTGGGTTGGGCCGGATTGAAATTGGGTAAAAAGTTTGCTACACCAATTTTTGATGGTGCCACTTTGGACGAGATCAATGCATTGACTGATGAGGCCGGTGTGCCACGTTTCGGACATACACACCTTTATGATGGTGGAACAGGTCAGCGTTTTGACCAGGCTGCCACCGTTGGGGTGATCTATATGTTGAAATTGGGTCACATGGTAGACGACAAGATGCACGCACGTTCCATTGGACCATACTCATTGATCACACAACAACCCTTGGGTGGTAAGGCCCAGTTTGGTGGTCAGCGTTTTGGAGAGATGGAGGTATGGGCATTGGAAGCCTACGGTGCTTCATCAACCCTAAGGGAAATCCTGACCGTTAAGTCGGATGACGTTATCGGAAGGGCCAAGACCTATGAATCCATCGTGAAAGGCGAGACCATGCCAGAACCTGGATTGCCAGAATCTTTCAACGTATTGATGCACGAACTTAAAGGTTTGGGCTTGGATATCCGTTTGGAGGAGTAGAACACTATATTACATTAATTATATCATCACCATATTGTTATGGCTAGAATAAAAGACAATAACGCACCAAAAAGGTTCAATAAGATTTCCATAGGATTGGCCTCTCCAGAGTCCATTTTGGCCGAATCCCGTGGCGAAGTATTGAAGCCTGAAACCATTAACTATAGAACGCACAAGCCCGAGCGTGATGGATTGTTCTGCGAGCGTATCTTTGGTCCTGTAAAGGATTATGAGTGTGCCTGTGGAAAGTATAAGCGTATCCGTTACCGTGGAATCGTTTGTGATCGTTGTGGTGTTGAAGTAACCGAGAAAAAAGTACGTAGGGACCGTGTTGGACACATCAACCTAGTGGTTCCCGTAGCACACATCTGGTACTTCCGTTCATTGCCAAATAAAATCGGATACCTTTTGGGATTGCCTTCCAAAAAGTTGGATATGATCATTTACTACGAAAGGTATGTGGTCATCCAACCCGGTATTGCCAAAGGTCCCGAAGGAGAGGAAATCCAAAAAATGGATTTCTTGACCGAAGAGGAATATTTGAACATCTTGGAGTCCATTCCTACTGAGAACCAGTACTTGGAAGATACGGACCCCAACAAGTTCATCGCCAAAATGGGTGCCGAATGTTTGATTGATCTATTGTCCAGAATCGATTTGGAACAATTGTCCTACGAACTTCGTCACAAGGCAAACACCGAAACATCAAAACAACGTAAGACCGAAGCCTTGAAACGTCTTCAAGTGGTTGAGGCCTTGCGTGAATCACAGGACAACAGGGAAAACAATCCTGAGTGGATGATCATGAAGGTCATTCCCGTGATTCCACCAGAATTGAGACCATTGGTGCCATTGGATGGTGGTCGTTTTGCCACTTCGGATTTGAACGATCTATACCGTAGGGTGATCATCCGTAACAACCGTCTAAAGCGGTTGATGGAGATCAAAGCCCCTGAGGTAATCTTGCGAAATGAGAAACGTATGCTTCAAGAAGCTGTGGATTCCCTTTTCGACAACACAAGAAAAGCCTCTGCGGTAAAAACAGAATCAAACAGACCATTGAAATCCCTTTCAGATTCTTTGAAAGGTAAACAAGGTCGTTTCCGTCAAAACCTTTTAGGTAAACGTGTGGATTACTCTGCTCGTTCCGTAATTGTTGTTGGTCCGGAATTGAAATTGTACGAATGTGGTCTGCCAAAAGATATGGCGGCCGAGCTGTACAAGCCTTTTGTTATCCGTAAGTTAATAGAAAGAGGTATTGTAAAGACAGTAAAGTCTGCCAAGAAGATCATAGACAAGAAAGAGCCTGTGGTTTGGGATATTCTGGAAAATGTCCTTAAAGGACATCCAGTTCTATTGAACCGGGCCCCCACATTACACCGATTGGGTATCCAAGCGTTCCAGCCCAAACTTATTGAAGGTAAGGCGATTCGTTTGCACCCCTTGGCGTGTACCGCATTCAACGCGGATTTCGATGGGGATCAGATGGCGGTTCACTTGCCATTGGGGCCAGAGGCCATTTTGGAGGCCCAATTGTTGATGTTGGCTTCCCAAAATATCTTGAACCCTGCAAATGGTTCGCCAATTACGGTACCATCACAGGATATGGTTTTGGGATTGTACTATATGACCAAGGAAAGAAGGTCTACCAAAGAAGTTCCTGTAAAAGGGGAAGGCTTGACGTTCTATTCCGCTGAAGAGGTTGAGATTGCCTTTAACGAAAAGAAAGTAGATCTTAATGCAGCAATCAAGGTAAGGACCAAAGACTTCAATGAAGCAGGTGAATTGGTCAATCAAATTATTGAAACCACTGTAGGTCGTGTATTGTTCAACTCTGAAGTACCAGAACAAGCAGGATTTATCAACCAAGTATTGAACAAGAAGGCCCTAAGGAACATTATTGGGGATATTCTTGCCGTGACCGATGTGCCCACAACGGCCGAATTCTTGGATAAGATCAAGTCCATGGGATATGATTTCGCTTTCAAGGGAGGTTTGTCCTTCAGCTTGGGAGATATCATCATCCCTGCGGAAAAACAAGATATGATCAACGAAGCCAACGAGCAGGTTGATGGTATTATGATGAACTATAACATGGGTCTTATCACCAACAATGAGCGATATAACCAGGTTATTGATGTTTGGACTTCAACCAACGCCATGTTGACCGAATTGGCCATGAAGCGAATCCGTGAGGACAAACAAGGATTCAACTCCGTGTATATGATGTTGGATTCCGGTGCGAGGGGTTCCAAAGAGCAGATTCGTCAGTTGACCGGTATGCGTGGATTGATGGCCAAGCCTAAAAAATCTACCGCTGGTGGTGGTGAAATTATCGAAAACCCGATTCTATCCAACTTTAAGGAAGGTCTATCCATCTTGGAATACTTTATCTCTACCCACGGTGCGCGTAAAGGTCTTGCGGATACCGCTTTGAAAACTGCGGATGCGGGATACTTGACCCGTCGTTTGGTGGATGTTTCCCAAGATGTGATCATCAACATAGAAGATTGTGGTACACTTCGAGGAATTGAAGTGGAAGCATTGAAGAAGAATGAGGAAATCGTGGAAACCCTCGGAGAACGAATCTTGGGTAGGGTTTCTTTACATGATGTATACAACCCATTGACTGAGGAGTTGATCCTTAGAGCAGGCCAAGATATTACTGAAGCTGATGTGAAGAAGGTGGAAGCCGCTCCAATTGAAAAAATTGAAGTACGTTCCCCATTGACTTGTGAGGCGCCTCAGGGAATCTGTGCAAAATGCTACGGAAGAAACCTAGCTACCAATAAAATGGTGCAACGTGGTGAGGCCGTTGGTGTGGTTGCAGCACAATCCATTGGAGAGCCAGGTACTCAGTTGACCTTGCGTACGTTCCACGTAGGGGGTATTGCAGGTAACATTTCTGAGGACAACAAATTGGAGTCCAAATTCGATGGTGTTGCCGAAATCGAAGATTTGAGGGTTGTTGAAGGTGAAAACAGTGAAGGTGAAAAGACCAATATTGTCATCTCCAGGACTACCGAAATCAAGATAATGGATGCCAAGACAGGAATTACCTTGAGTACCAATAACATTCCCTACGGTTCACAATTGTTTGTGAAGGATGGAGAGAAGATTTCCAAGGGAACCGTGATTTGTCAGTGGGATCCTTATAATGGTGTTATTGTGTCCGAGTTTACAGGACAGATTGCCTATGAGAATATTGAGCAAGGGGTTACCTACCAAGTGGAGATTGATGAACAGACCGGTTTCCAAGAAAAGGTAATTTCTGAATCGAGAAACAAAAAGTTGATTCCTACCTTATTGATCAAGGATGGTAAAGGTGAAACCTTGCGTTCTTACAACTTACCTGTTGGTTCCCACATTATGGTGAACGATGGGGAGAAAATCAAAGAAGGAAAGATTCTGGTCAAGATTCCACGTAAATCTGCTAAAACAGGGGATATTACTGGTGGTCTTCCAAGAGTAACCGAGTTATTCGAAGCAAGAAACCCGTCTAACCCAGCTGTTGTATCTGAAATAGATGGTGTGGTTTCTTTTGGTAAGATCAAAAGAGGTAACCGTGAAATCATCATCGAATCAAAGACAGGTGAGATCAAGAAGTACTTGGTTAAACTTTCCAACCAAATTTTGGTTCAGGAAAATGACTATGTACGTGCCGGTATGCCATTGTCTGATGGATCTATTACTCCAGAAGACATTTTGGCCATCAAAGGACCATCTGCTGTTCAGCAGTATTTAGTGAACGAGGTTCAGGAAGTATACCGTTTGCAAGGTGTAAAAATCAACGATAAGCACTTTGAGGTTGTCGTTAGGCAGATGATGCGTAAAGTACAGATCCAGGATTCGGGAGACACTACCTTCTTGGAGAACCAATTGGTACACAAAGATGACTTCATCAACGAAAATGATGAAATCTTTGGTAAGAAAGTGGTAGAGGATGCAGGTGATTCCGAAAGGTTAAAACCAGGTCAGATAGTTACGGCACGTCAATTAAGGGATGAGAACTCTATTCTTCGAAGAGAGGACAAGACCTTGGTTACCGCAAGGGATGCCGTTGCTGCTACTGCGACACCAATTCTTCAGGGAATTACAAGAGCGTCGTTGCAAACCAAATCCTTTATCTCTGCAGCATCGTTCCAGGAAACTACCAAAGTGTTGAATGAAGCTGCCGTTAATGGTAAAGTGGATACTTTGGAAGGATTGAAGGAAAACGTAATTGTTGGACACAAGATTCCTGCCGGTACCGGTATGAGGGATTATGACAGTATCATTGTAGGTTCCAAAGAGGAATATGATGAGATCATGGCCCGAAAAGAGGAATTTAAATTCTAGATAATGAGCAAGCCCTGACCTAATCGTCAGGGTTTTCTTTTTCATTTTTGAAAGAAAGTAAAGTATGGCTGAAAAAAATCAGAACCAAAAGCAGATCAATATTGAACTGGATGAGAAAACGGCAGAGGGAATTTATTCCAACTTGGCCATTATCAATCATTCCGTATCGGAGTTTGTGGTGGACTTTATCAGTATGATGCCCGGGGCTCCTAAGGCTAAAGTGAAGAGCAGAATTGTACTGACACCCCAACATGCCAAGAAGTTTTTAAAGGCTTTAAACGATAACGTGACCCGTTTTGAAAAAGCACACGGCCCTATAAAAGATTATGAGCAACCTTCCATTCCATTGAATTTTGGACCTACGGGAGAAGCTTAATTGAAATAGAGCTTCCCAAAGAATAGTGTTTCGTCAACCTGAACTTGTTTCAGGTTCTCATGTATAGAGTTGACCAACTCCAAAAGATTCTGAAATGAATTCAGAATGACGATTTTCATCATTTTTTGGGAAGCTTCTTTTTTAGTATTAGGTATTTATTTCAACCAACCTTTCTGGATGCCCTTTTTTGAAAAGAAAACTAGGTAAAGCCCAATGATTATAACAATTATGGGCATTCCATAAGTGGAGGTGCCAAATGCTTCCACCGCATTGGAAATAAAAAGCCAATGGACAAACTGTGCCACGGCAGTTATCAATGAAATAATGAAGAAAGGCCGTGCCCATTTTTTTCGGAGCAAAAGCCCAATTGATCCAATAAACCCGGAAAAGACTGCAATGGCAAAAGCAGCAGTTGCCCAAGCTGGTATTCCTTCAAAAACCTCACGTTGTGCTTGGTCCAAAGATTCCAGAATGGCCTGTTGGTTAAAGGCTTGATTGAGATAGTTAAAAACACCCATCAAATTCCACAAAAGTGCGATAGTACTTACCACCCAGAACCAAACTGGTGGTTTTACGGTTGTTGTCATAATAGTTATTTTTTTGGTTGTGGATACAATGTACA
The DNA here is from genome assembly GCF_965248585.1 of Flagellimonas alvinocaridis. NCBI lineage: Bacteria > Pseudomonadati > Bacteroidota > Flavobacteriia > Flavobacteriales > Flavobacteriaceae > Flagellimonas > Flagellimonas alvinocaridis. The sequence continues at coordinate 2,671,586 of NZ_OZ252111.1, read as the reverse complement.
AAAATGACAACAAAGAACGGCTAAGATGTTATTTTACAATAAAGTAAGTGCGTCAATTGCTGCGGTGAACTCTACAGCAGTTGGCGTGTTTTAACGCGTACTGTTTCTATTGTGAAACGACTTTTTGACTTCTAGATTACGTGGATTGGCTGTTATTCAAACTCTGAAGTATAATGTAATTTTACCGATGGATATTTTTGCTGTGTCATCTGAAGTGAAAACTGAGAATCGGCCAAAAAGACAAGTTTTCCACGTTTATCGGTAGCCAAAAATTTCTGTTTTACCCGTTTAAATTCGGCAAATTCCTCGTTGTTCTTATCCTCAGGTTCTACCCAACAGGCTTTGTGCACCGGAAAGTTCTCGTAAGTGCATTTGGCGCCATATTCGTGTTCCAATCGGTATTGGATTACCTCATATTGCAGAGCTCCCACAGTACCAATGACTTTTCTACCATTCATTTCCAAGGTAAATAACTGAGCTACACCCTCGTCCATAAGCTGGTCAATTCCTTTGTACAACTGCTTGGCCTTCATGGGGTCTGCATTGTTGATGTATCTGAAATGTTCTGGAGAAAAACTGGGAATACCCTTGTAATGTAGCTTTTCGCCACTGGTTAACGTATCTCCGATTTTAAAATTCCCTGTATCATGCAGTCCAACAATATCACCGGGGTAAGAAACATCAACGATTTCCTTCTTTTCCGCAAAGAAGGCATTGGGGCTGGAAAATTTCAATTTTTTATTATGCCGAACATGTAGATAAGGCGTATTACGCTCAAAAGTTCCCGAAACTACCTTTATAAATGCCAATCTATCTCGGTGTTTGGGATCCATATTCGCATGGATTTTGAACACAAAACCTGAAAAATCCTTCTCATTGGCCTTTACTAAACGTTCCTCGGCCATTTTGGCCCTGGGTGGTGGGGCAATGTCCACAAAACAGTCCAGCAACTCCCGAACCCCAAAATTGTTCAATGCCGATCCAAAGAAAACAGGTTGTAACTCTCCTTTTAGATAAGCTTCTTTGTCAAAATCAGGATACACTCCATTTACCAATTCCAGATTATCACGGAGGTTTTCAGCGGCATCGGTGCCAATGATTTTTTCGAGTTCTGGGCTGTTGATGTCATCAAAGGCAATAGTCTCTTCAATATTCTTTTTACTGTTGCCGCTAAATAGATTGATGTTTTTCTCGTAAATATTGTAAATACCCTTAAAATCGTACCCCATTCCTATGGGAAAACTAAGAGGCGTAACAGATAGCCCCAATTTTTGTTCCACTTCGTCCAATAGGTCAAAGGCATCCTTTCCTTCCCGATCTAATTTGTTAATGAACACAATCATGGGAATATTGCGCATCCGGCAAACTTCAACCAATTTTTCGGTCTGTTCCTCTACACCCTTGGCAACATCGATCACTACAATTACACTGTCCACAGCAGTCAAGGTCCTAAAGGTGTCTTCGGCAAAATCCTTGTGTCCTGGTGTATCTAATATGTTGATTTTCTTATTGTTGTAAATAAAGGCCAGAACCGAAGTAGCTACTGAGATACCCCGTTGTCGCTCAATCTCCATGAAGTCGCTGGTGGCAGATTTCTTAATTTTATTGCTCTTTACGGCTCCAGCCTCTTGTATCGCACCTCCAAACAAAAGTAACTTTTCCGTCAAGGTGGTTTTACCCGCATCTGGGTGAGAAATAATACCAAAAGTTCTTCGTCGCGCTATTTCCTTTTCAAAACTCATCAACAAAAATTTGGGCAAAAATAGGGTAATTATGGCTTTTGTCATCAATTTGTTAAAAGATACCCCATTGTTGATATTTTCGGAAAAAAAGGAAGCTGGCCTTGGGTTATGATAGCAAAAAGTAGAGTAATTTTCGCTCCGCATTGCTCAAGCGTAAAGTTTAAGCTTCGGTTTATTTTGATTTAATGTAAAGTATGAGGTAAATAATGATGATGAATACGCCTTTTATCGAGAAAAATAGGAGGTAAGCGTCAAATACATTAATTATGTGACCGGATTGTGTTTGTATGTGTCGGAATGACCAAAGCACAAAGTAAAAATAAGAAAGCCCCAATTTTCTTACACTTACGAGAACTACATGCCATGGTGATTAGTTGACCAAAACTTATCATTTATGGAAAAAAATACTTTCTTGGATTTTGGGAGAAGGATACCTTATGGTCTATTTCCTGTTCTGGGACTTGCCATATTCCTAATCATGACCTCTTTTGATGGGGCACCCGCATCCACAACCGAATCCTTGGTCGTTGTAGATATGTACACTGACGCAGATGGAGATGGTGTTCCAGATTACATAGATATTGATGACGATAATGACGGAATTTTGGATTCGGTAGAGGATAATAACCTTGATGGCGATAACGACCCCCTGACCAATCCTTATGATAAAGACTCCGATGGTATTCCCAATCATCTGGACATAGATTCAGATGGTGATGGTATTTTGGATAACATTGAGGCGCAGTCATCCTCAAATTATATAGCACCTTCGGGAATAGATGCCAACAATAATGGTTTGGATGATGCTTATGAAAATGATGGTAAGCTGGGAATCGAACCCTTAAATACGGATAGATATAATGGGGGAAATGGGTTTTTGCCAGATTATCTGGATGTGGATTCGGACATCGATGGCATTAGGGACAATGTAGAGGCTCAGTCGTTTAAAGACTATGTTGGGCCCTCTGGAACGGATTCAAATGCAAATGGATTGGACGATGCATATGAAGGGGTATACGGATTTGGGATTATCCCTTTGGATTCGGATGAAGATGGCATACCGGACTACAGGGATTTCGATTCAGATAATGATGGAATAAAAGATAAGGTGGAAGCACAAACATCAGAAGGGTACATTCCACCAGCTGATGACAAAAACTGCAATGATATTGATGATGCCTATGAAGATGGATTAAATCCTATTGATACGGATTCCGATTCCATTCCTGATTATAGGGATATCGATAGTGATAATGATGGCATATTGGACAATGTTGAAAGCCAGACAATCCAAGATTATGTGGCGCCAAGCGGAATCGATGATAATGGAGACGGAATGGATGATGTATACGGTCTTGGAGGCATTGATCCCATCAATTCTGATGCAGATTCACTGCCAGATTTTAGAGATATCGATAGTGACGATGACGGGATTCCAGACAACGTTGAGGCGCAGAGCACTGCAGGCTATATTCTCCCGAACAACGACGACGCTGCAACCTACGAGTCGAACGACGGTTTGAACAGCGCCTACCTTGGCGGCTTGGATCCGGAGGACACCGATGGTGACGACACGCCGGACTACCTTGACGAAGACAGTGATAACGATTTGGTAGCGGACAACAACGAAGGTAACGACTTCAACTATGACGGTATCCCGGACTGGACGTACACAGGGACGGATACGGACAACGACGGTCTTGACGACGGCTACGAGGGCAGCGATGTCAACGACGGCTATGACGTGAACGACGAGATAGAGGACCCTGCGACGGACCTTCCCGACACAGATGGTACTGAAGATGTAAACTACCGAGATATTGATGATGATGGCGACGGGATCGACACCCCTGACGAGGACGCAAATGAGGACGGTGACCCTACAAATGACGATACTGATGAAGATGGCACCCCGGACTACCTTGACCCCGACAGTGGCGGAGGTGATGATACGGATGGTGATGGAGTCACTGATGATGATGAAGAGGAAGACGGAACGGATCCTAACGATGCCTGTGATTTTATATTGGCCAACCAGACCGTGGAACCTTCGTCTGAATGGAAGACATCGGATTGTGATGGAGACGGTGTGACCAACGAAGACGAGAAAGAAGATGGCACGGATCCCTTGGATCCCTGTGATTATAACCCTGATCATGTCACCTTGCCGCAGAGCGGAGATTATTTGACCGCTGACTGCGACGGTGATGGAGTGACGAACGAAGATGAAGAGGAAGACGGAACAGACCCGAACGATGCCTGTGATTTTGTATTGGATAGCCAGACCCTGGACCCAAGCTCTACATGGAATGCTTCTGATTGTGATGGTGATGGAGTGACAAACGAGGATGAGAAGGAAGATGGTACCGACCCATTGGACCCCTGCGACTACAATCCTGACCATGTGACCTTGCCACAGAGTGGGGATTATTTGACCGCTGATTGCGACGGTGATGGAGTGACGAACGAAGATGAAGAGGAAGACGGAACAGATCCGAACGATGCATGTGACTTTGTACTGGATAGCCAGACCGTGGACCCAAGCTCTACATGGAATACTGCTGATTGCGATGGTGATGGGGTTACCAATGAAGACGAGATAGAAGATGGTACTGATCCATTGGACCCTTGTGATTATAATCCAGAGAGTATCACGTTGGAGCCATCTCCAGAGTGGAAAGAGCTGGATTGTGATGGGGACGGAAATCCAAATGGTACGGATCCCAATCCTTTGGAAGCTTCAGCAGCTGATGATTCTGGATCAACCCCAGCCTTGACGGAAGTAGCCATAAATATTTTGGAGAATGATGATTATCTCCCTAACAATAATGAAAATAATGTGGGTGTTACCAGTTTGTCGAGAATTGGAGGGACTGCGGCCGGTGTTGTTTCCTTTGACCCTGACACTGGGTTTATGACCTATACCCCTACGGAATTGGAATCCAATTCTACGGTTACGGTTGTGTATCAAGTGTGCAACGTAATGCCAAACCCTCATGTTTGTGCTTCGGCTACGGTCACTATTGAAGTTGGTACCAATACCATTGATGCCGTGGATGATTCCTATACTGGAAATGGGGACATTGCTGACAGTGATGTGCTTTCCAACGACACATTGAACGGAGAGTCTGTTACCTTGGCCGATGTTATTTTGACCTCGACCCCAACGGACGAGCTTACCATCAACGCCGATGGAAGCGTGAGTGTGAACCCTGGTACAGCCGAGGGTATATATTCCATCACCTATACCATCTGTGAAATCGATAATGTGGAAAATTGCGATACGGCCACGGTCACCGTGGAGGTAACCGAGGGTATGGCCAACGTCATCGATGCCGTGGATGATTTTTATAATGAAGGAGCAGGAGACGGTGTTATTCCAAATGCCAATGTGTTGTTGAATGACAGACTTGATGGGGAGGAAGTTACCTTGGTCGATGTCATTTTGACTTCAGATCCAACAAACTCACTCATGATCAATGACGATGGAACAATTACTGTTGCTCCAGAAATTACGGCTGGGGAGTATACCATAGAGTATACCATTTGCGAGGTAGGCAACCCCGAAAATTGTGACACGGCAACGGTTACCGTGGTCATAGAGGAGATAGAAGTAAACCAGATGGTGACTCCGAACGGGGATTTAAAGAACGATTTCCTATTTATCCGTGGGGTGAGCAAGATAAAATCGAGCACGTTACAGATTTTTAATAGGTGGGGTGTGGCCGTTTATGAGGGCAAAAACTATGACAATGTGAGGAATGTTTTTGACGGTCGTTCCAGAGGAAGGTCCTCATTGAGTGTGAACGACTATCTTCCGGCCGGGGTATATTTTTATATCTTTAATTATGAAACCGAAAAAGGAAGTTTCACGGACACCGATTACATTTATATAAGCAGGTAACAATAGTGATAGAATGATAAAAAAACATTTTTTAGTTCCGTTTGCTGTATTGGGAATGATGTCCATGGGGCTTTTTGCCCAACAAGACGCACAATATACGCAATACATGTTCAATACCTTGAGCGTAAACCCTGCTTACGCCGGGTCTCGAGGCCAATTGAGTTTTGCCGGATTGTACCGTTCCCAATGGGTAGGGTTGGATGGTGCCCCAGAAACGTTCACCTTAAACCTTCATTCACCCATCCGAAACAGTAGGTTGGGTTATGGAGTTTCCATTGTTAATGACAATATTGGGGATGGAGTGGTTCAAGAAACTTACTTGGATGCCGTCGTTTCATATACCATCCAATTCGCAAGGGATGCTAAATTGTCATTTGGGTTGAAAGCAGGAGGAAATATGCTCAGCTTGGATTTCAACGGACTTCGAAATTTTGATCAAGAAGTGGTCAGTCAAGATAACATCGATAACAAGTTCAATCCTAATTTTGGACTGGGAATTTATTATCATACTGACAAATTCTATGTTGGGGCTTCAGCACCAAATATTTTGGAAAGCGAATATTTTGACAATAATAATGATGATGGCTCGGTGAACTTTTTGTCGGCCGAGCGTATCAATTTTTATTTGATTACAGGGTATGTTTTTGATATTGGGGCCGATTTGAAATTTAAACCGGCTCTTTTGACAAAAGCTGTTGGAGGGGCACCTTTGCAAGTTGACCTATCGGCAAATTTCCTGTATGCAGACAAGTTCAGTTTTGGCGCCGCATACAGATTGGATGCTGCGGTAAGTGCCTTGGCAGGATTTCAGATTACGGACCAGATAATGATAGGTCTGGCCTATGACAGGGAAGTAACCGAATTGGGAGGGACCCAATTCAACGACGGCTCTTTTGAGATATTCCTCAGATTGGAGTTGCTTAAATCATTTCAAAGAACGGTATCACCAAGATTCTTTTAATACAGGTTAGGATGCTAAAAAGAATACCCATACTCCTTCTCATGTTTTTTGGATGCATAGCGAACATGCTGGCACAGGATAGCATTCCAGATAAGCAGCAAGCCAAAAGAAAAGCAAGGGCAGATCAACGTTATGAAGAATATTCCTTTAGTCCGGCCATCGACATTTACAAGAAGGTATTGGACAAAGGATATGTGTCGTCAGATTTGCTGAAACGCCTTGGAAATGCCTACTATTTCAATGCGAAGTACCAAGAGGCAGCCAATATCTATAAGAAACTGGAAGAATCCTATCCAGATGAAATGGGAGTGGACTTCATTTTTAGATATGCCCAAAGCTTGAAATCGTTGGGGAATTACGATGAAGCTGCCCAATTGATGGAAAAGTTCAAGACGATGACCGCGGTTGATGTTGATTTTGATGAAGACTATCTGGCCAAAATAGAGGAAAACTCAGGAAGATATGGTGTAAAGCCCTTCGAATATAATAGTAAGTATTCAGATTTTGCAGCATCTTTTTATGAGAAAGGTCTCATTTTTGCTTCGGATAGGGACACGGGAAATTTGGCCCGCTATAGGCATACATGGAACTCAAAAGACTTTCTGGACCTATATAAGGTCGATGCTGATAGTGCTTCCAATGGAAGAGCCATAAAACTAGAGGGAGACGTGAATACCCGACTACATGAATCAACCTCGGTAGTAACCAAGGATGGAACCACCATGTACTTTACCCGAAACAATTTTTTGGATGGGAAGAAATATAAGGACGAACAAGGCATCATCCGTCTCAAAATATATAGTGCAGAAAAGGTAAACGGGGTTTGGACAAATGTTACGGAGCTCCCTTTCAACAATGATTCCTATTCGGTGGCACACCCTGTCTTGAGTCCAGATGAGAAGAGGTTGTATTTTGTTTCTGATATGACCGGAAGTGTAGGGGAATCGGATATATTCATGACAGAAATTATTGGAGACGGAACCTATGGGCCAATCATCAATCTAGGGAAGAACATCAATACCATAGGACGTGAGACCTTTCCGTTTATCACTAAAGATGGTGTATTATATTTTTCATCGGACGGCCATCAAGGTTTGGGTGGTTTGGATGTCTTTGCCACCAAAATTGCCTTCAATGATTACGATCAACCAGTTGTTAACGTAGGTAGGCCCATCAATGGACCTCTAGATGACTTTTCCTTTATTTTCGATTCAGAGAGCAAGAAGGGCTACTTTTCCTCAAATAGAGAAGGTGGCATGGGAGAAGATGATATTTACGAGTTTGTTGAAAATGACCCTTTGGTGCTCGATTGCATACAAGAAGTTTCGGGAACGGTTAGAGACCGGATATCCAATGAAGTATTGGCAGGAGCCACAGTTATGGTCATTGATGAGGAAAATAAAGAAATTTCTTCAACAATTACAGATTCCAAAGGCAATTATGTTTTGCAGTTGGATTGCTCCAAGGGTAATTTTGTACGGGCATCACGAGATGGGTATGTTCCTGCAGAGGAGTACCTGAATAAGTCCGATGGCAAACCAAGAATTATAGATTTTTATTTGGAACGCGATGTCGTGACCGGTGGGTTTGGCGATGATTTGGCCAAACTACTCCAGCTGAGTACCATTTATTTTGATTTGAACAAATACAACATTCGTCCAGATGCCGAAATCGAAATCCAAAAGGTAATTGTAGCCATGGAAAAGTACCCAAGCTTAAAAATTAAGGTGAACTCACATACCGATAGCCGTGGAAACGACGCATATAACCTCTGGTTATCACAGAAAAGAGCAGAGTCTACAATAAATTATATGATTTCCAAAGGGATTGCTGCCGACAGACTACAAAGCGAAGGATTTGGAGAATCAAGATTGGTCAACGAATGTGCTAATGGAGTACCATGCTCCAGCGAGCAACACCAGCTAAACAGAAGATCCGAATTCATCATATTTGACTGATTCTACCACTGAATAAGAATAAAAAGCACCTCTTGAAATTTCAAGAGGTGCTTTTTGTTTGTAGTAACTTGATTTTACAATCTTCCTTCGAGAAAAATTATTACCTCAAATACATCATTTAAACACATAAAAAAGTTTAAAAAATAAAGCGAAGGATATTTCTTACGATTAGATTCATAAAATGGTCTTCAATTTTTGAAGCATTCTTAACCGTTGATATTGCTGGATTTATCGATAAACGGTCCTGAGAAACAAGGAGGTATTCGGACAATCACCTCAAAAATTCAAGACTATACCGTAAGATTCAGGGCATACACAACAAATATTTTCCCCCCCTATAAGTAAAGGTAATTTTGTAGCATGTATTAAAATGCCAAGTGTTGATTCTTGCAACCAACACGAAAACTAAGCTAGTAAAATTGCAAAAAAAAATACAATTACAGAACCCTCAACTAATAATAACCCCATGAAAAAGAGCATATTAGTTTTAATCCTGCTACTTTCTACAGGAATTGCCTTTTCTCAAACCACAGTAACCCTGCAAGACCAGTGCAATTGTGAAGTTCTAAAAGGAACCGATGTGTCAAGCCCAGGAGCGATAGTACCAAGCGGTGCCGACACAGGAGACATTTATGTCAATACCAATACTGGAACCATTTACTTTTGGGATGGTGATACTTGGGAACTGACTTCTACAGATGCCCAACAGCTTACAGGTTTTACGTTTAACGATGCAACCAATACGTTGACATTGACATTGGAGAATGGGGGAAGTGTCAATGTTGATTTAAGTAGCTTAAGCGATAGCCTTACCGATACCAATACAACGATTACTTCTTTTGGGATTGATGGGACCAATACCAATTTGGTCATTACAGATTCTGATACGAACACATATGCCGTATCACTAGCGGATATTGCGGCCTTGATTGATACAGACAACCAGACCTTGTCGGAAGTGCTTTCCGAGGGCAACAGCGCGGGCACATCCATAACGAACGTTACTGACCCGACCAACGCGCAGGACGCCGCCACGAAGAACTACGTGGACACGCAGATTACGGCCAATGCGGCCGATGGCTCGGAGACCATTGTGAACGCCGGTACGGACATCAGTGTCAGTGGCACAGGTACCACTGGTGACCCCTACGTTGTGAGCAGCACCTTCACCGAGGTGGACGGCAGCATCACCAACGAGATACAGGATCTGGCCAGCGTGCTCGGCGAGGGCAACAGCGCGGGGACCTCGATCACGAATGTGACGGACCCGACCAACGCGCAGGACGCGGCCACGAAGAACTATGTTGACACGCAGATCACGGCCAACGCGGCCGATGGCTCGGAGACCATCGTGAACGCCGGTACGGACATCAGTGTCAGCGGCACAGGTACCACTGGCGACCCCTACGTTGTGAACAGCACCTTCACCGAGGTGGACGGCAGCATCACCAACGAGATACAAAATTTGGCCAGTGTGCTCGGCGAGGGCAACAGCGCGGGCACATCCATAACGAACGTTACGGATCCGACCAATGCGCAGGACGCGGCCACGAAGAACTACGTGGACACGCAGATCACGGCCAATGCGGCCGATGGCTCGGAGACCATCGTGAACGCCGGCACGGACATCAGCGTGAGCGGCACAGGCACCACTGGCGACCCCTACGTTGTGAACAGCACCTTCACCGAAGTGGACGGAAGCATCACCAACGAGATACAAAATTTGGCCAGTGTGCTCGGCGAGGGCAACAGCGCGGGGACCTCGATCACCAATGTGACGGACCCGACCAATGCCCAGGACGCCGCCACGAAGAACTATGTTGACACACAGATCACGGCCAACGCGGCCGATGGATCGGAGACGGTCGTGAACGCCGGCACGGACATCAGTGTGAGCGGGAGCGGCACCACAGGCGACCCCTATATCGTGAACAACACTTTCACGGAAGTGGACGGCAGCATCACCAACGAGATCAATACCCGCTTCGAGGTAAGTGGGGCGAACCTAGAGATAGAGGACAGCAACGGTACACTACAGGTACCTTTGACCAACTTGGGCAGCGATGACCAGACCTTGTCGGAAGTGCTTTCCGAGGGCAACAGCGCGGGCACATCCATAACGAACGTTACGGATCCGACCAACGCGCAGGACGCGGCCACGAAGAACTATGTTGACACGCAGATCACGGCCAATGCCGCTGACGGTTCGGAGACCATCGTGAACGCCGGTACGGACATCAGCGTCAGCGGTACGGGCACCACTGGCGACCCCTATATCGTGAACAGCACCTTCACGGAAGTGGACGGCAGCATCACCAACGAGATCAATACCCGCTTCGAGGTGAGCGGGGCCAACCTAGAGATAGAGGACGGCAACGGTACACTACAGGTACCTTTGGCCAACTTGGGCAGCGACGACCAGACCTTATCGGAAGTGCTTTCCGAGGGCAACAGCGCGGGTACATCCATAACGAACGTGACGGACCCTACGAACGCCCAGGACGCCGCCACGAAGAACTATGTTGACACACAGATCACGGCCAACGCGGCCGATGGATCGGAGACGGTCGTGAACGCCGGCACGGACATCAGTGTGAGCGGGAGCGGCACCACAGGCGACCCCTATATCGTGAACAACACTTTCACGGAAGTGGACGGCAGCATCACCAACGAGATCAATACCCGCTTCGAGGTAAGTGGGGCGAACCTAGAGATAGAGGACAGCAACGGTACACTACAGGTACCTTTGACCAACTTGGGCAGCGATGACCAGACCTTGTCGGAAGTGCTTTCCGAGGGCAACAGCGCGGGCACATCCATAACGAACGTTACGGATCCGACCAACGCGCAGGACGCGGCCACGAAGAACTATGTTGACACGCAGATCACGGCCAACGCGGCCGATGGCTCGGAGACCATCGTGAACGCCGGTACGGACATCAGCGTCAGCGGTACGGGCACCACTGGCGACCCCTATATCGTGAACAGCACCTTCACCGAAGTGGACGGCAGCATCACCAACGAGATACAAAATTTGGCCAGTGTGCTCGGCGAGGGCAACAGCGCGGGCACATCCATCACGAACGTTACGGACCCGACCAACGCGCAGGACGCCGCCACGAAGAACTACGTGGACACGCAGATCACGGCCAATGCGGCCGATGGATCTGAGACCATCGTGAACGCCGGTACGGACATCAGTGTGAGCGGCACAGGCACCACTGGCGACCCCTATATCGTGAACAGCACCTTCACGGAAGTGGACGGCAGCGTGACCAATGAGATCAATACCCGCTTCGAGGTAAGTGGGGCGAACCTAGAGATAGAGGACAGCAACGGTACACTACAGGTACCCTTGGCCAACTTGGGCAGCGACGACCAGACCTTATCGGAGGTACTCTCCGAGGGCAACAGCGCGGGGACGTCGATCACGAACGTGACGGACCCGACCAACGCGCAGGACGCGGCCACGAAGAACTACGTGGACACGCAGATCACGGCCAATGCGGCCGATGGCTCGGAGACCATCGTGAACGCCGGTACGGACATCAGCGTCAGCGGTACGGGCACCACTGGCGACCCCTATATCGTGAACAGCACCTTCACCGAAGTGGACGGCAGCGTGACCAATGAGATCAATACCCGCTTCGAGGTAAACGGGGCGAACCTTGAGATAGAAGATGGCAACGGGACCCTACAGGTGCCCTTGGCGAACTTGGGCAGTGACGACCAGACCCTGTCGGAGGTACTTTCCGAGGGCAACAGCGCAGGGACCTCGATCACAAACGTGACGGACCCCACCAATGCCCAGGACGCCGCGACGAAGAACTACGTGGACACGCAGATCACGGCCAACGCGGCCGATGGCTCGGAGACCATCGTGAACGCCGGTACGGACATCAGCGTCAGCGGCACAGGTACCACTGGCGACCCCTATATCGTGAACAGCACCTTCACCGAGGTGGACGGCAGCATCACCAACGAGATACAGGATCTGGCCAGCGTGCTCGGAGAGGGCAACAGTGCGGGCACATCCATCACGAACGTGACGGACCCGACCAATGCCCAGGACGCGGCCACGAAGAACTATGTTGACACGCAGATCACGGCCAACGCGGCCGATGGATCGGAGACCATCGTGAACGCCGGTACGGACATCAGTGTGAGCGGTACGGGCACCACTGGCGACCCCTATATCGTGAACAGCACCTTCACGGAGGTGGACGGAAGCATCACCAACGAGATACAGGATCTGGCCAGCGTGCTCGGCGAGGGCAACAGCGCGGGCACATCCATAACGAACGTGACGGACCCGACCAATGCGCAGGACGCCGCCACGAAGAACTACGTGGACACGCAGATCACGGCCAATGCGGCCGATGGCTCGGAGACCATCGTGAACGCCGGTACGGACATCAGCGTCAGCGGTACGGGCACCACTGGCGACCCTTACATTGTGAACAGCACCTTTGTGGAGGTCGATGGAAGCGTGACCAATGAGATCAATACCCGCTTCGAGGTAAGTGGGGCGAACCTAGAGATAGAGGACAGTAACGGTACCCTTCAGGTAGCTTTGGCTGATATCAATATTGATCAAACTGCTTCAGATGTTGATTTAGATACATCAGTTGACTCAGATGGAGATGGTAGTTCGGAAACAACTGTTGAAGGCGCAATTCAGGCAATGTCACCCATTGTATCCAAAGCGGCTCGGATTTTTTATCCGCCTTCCATAGCGGTTGATGCCTCAACAAATGGAGTTGGTAGAACATTAAATCTATATAATCAATACGTGGCACAATTTGGTACTCCAGCAGTGGCAAGTTTAGGAGCCCCAGCGGCAATACCAACCTATGGTGCAACGGATCTATACTATTATGTGACCTATGCAGACCCAGCAGTCTTTGATAATATGAGTATTGATGCAAGTGGTGAGCTTACCTATGATATCATTGGTCAGCCATCAGACTATAATGCATTGATCAATGTGGTTTTCGTTGTAAAATAAGAATGAGATAAAGACTGATCGATTTGAACTCAAAAAACTTACATAGGTCTTTATTTATTGGATTGTTCATCCTGTTTTTGGGGATGAACTTTGCAAACGCCCAGTTTTTGCTTCAAGCTCCCAATACGGGTGATGAAAATAACTACCAATGGTTTGAAGCTTCCGATTTGGGTACAGTTCTTGGAACAAATTCTTTTTACGAAGCAACCCAACCCGGTGTTTATTTTGCAACATACGATGGTACTCTTTGTGGATCTAATGCCACGGGATATTTTATTTTAACAGAATGTGAAGCGCCAAACAATGAAGTTACCTTGGATATTTCTGCCAGTGTGCCTTCAGGAGCTACAGTAAGTTGGAGTCCATCACTGAGTGGAGATCAAACCCGACCAACAGTTATAAGTACCCAAAGCGTGATGCGGTATACGGCTACCATTACTAAAGTAGGAAACAGTAGTGAGTTACCACGGTTTACGGTGGTTTGTATGAGTCAGGCGGCTACATTGGTTGATGACTTAATCGTAGTCAATGAAGATGAATCTATTCAAGCGCCCATTTTTGACAATGATTCTGATTTGCCATCTACAGGTACCCTTACCACAACTAACCCTGCAAACGGTACTGTCAACATTAATGATAATGGCACACCCAATGACCCATCAGATGATAATGTAACATATATTCCTAATCCTGACTTTAATGGAAGCGACAGTTTTGATTACACCATCTGTAACACCTTAGGAGATTGTAGTACTGCTACGGTGACTGTTGATGTACTACCAATCGTGGATACCAATGATGACTCAGTTTCTACAGATCAAGGAGTTGATGTGGCTATTTCATGGAGAGGAAATGATAATGACATTCCAACTATAGGAACTATTACTGCTACTGATCCATCCAATGGATCCATCCAACTAAATGATAATGGCACCACAAACAATCCATCTGATGATAATATTACCTACATACCCAATCCGGGTTATATAGGGACAGATTCTTTCGAATACACCGTTTGTGATGACAATGGACATTGTGATACGGCCACAATCACAGTGATTGTAAACTCTTCTGGAGTTGATTTGGATAGCGATGGGGATGGTATTGTGGATAGTTTTGAGGACCTCAATGCTGATAACGACAATGATCCATCTACCAACCCAACAGATACCGATGAGGATGGTATTCCAGATTACTTGGATATAGATAGTGATAATGATGGAATCCCAGATAATATTGAGGCACAACCTGCATTGGGGTATATTCCACCAAGCTCGGTTGATGTTAATGGAAATGGATTGGACGATGCCTATGAAAATGATGGGAATATTGGTTTGATTCCTCAAGATTCCGATAATGACGGTATTCCAGATTATGTGGATACAGATAGTGATGATGACAATGTTCCAGATATTATTGAGGGCCACGATATGAACCAAGACGGCATTGCCGATATATCACTCATAGGTTCCGATAAGGACAATGACGGTCTTGATGATGCCTTTGAAGGCAGCACAGTAATTGATTTGGATGTCAATGATGAAATTGACAATCCCAACACCGACCTTTTGGATACCGATTCTGATGGTATTCCAGATTTTAGGGATTCTGATGATGATGATGATGGTATTGAAACCATTGATGAGGATTTGGATTTGGATGGCAACTATGCCAATGACGATTCCGATGAAGACGGTATACCCAACTACTTGGACGCTGATTTGGGTGAAACAACGGCCGAAGCCATTGATGTGATCAACGTTATCACTCCCAATGGGGATGGAGTACACGACGTATTGGCCATTAACGGTATTGAAGATTATCCAAACAACACGGTCAGGATCTATAACCGATGGGGGGTAATGGTCTTCCAGACCAAGTCCTATAATACTACTGGAAATGTTTTTGACGGTACTTCCCAAGGTAGGGTAACGGTCGATCAAGACAACAAGCTTCCTGTGGGTACCTATTTCTACGTCATTGATTATCAAGATCAAGGTGGAAACATGAAGCAACTCTCAGGATACATATACATTAACAGATAAACATGGTTACTGTGGAGATAAAACATATTCTAAGGAACGTACAGAAACTATCGACCCTACTTTTTCTGGTTGTTGTGGGAACGGTCCATGCGCAGCAAGATGCACAGTATACCCAGTACATGTACAATACGGTAAGTGTTAACCCGGCTTATGCAGGTTCGCGGGGGCATTTGAGCATCGCGGCACTATATAGGAACCAATGGTTAGGGCTTGATGGAGCTCCTGAAACACAGACCCTCAACATTCATACACCTATGGGTTACCGAGGAGTTGGATTGGGAATTTCTGTGGTCAACGATAAGATTGGCCCTACTTCCGAAACCTATTTTGATGTGGACTTTTCGTATACCATACAAACCTCTTTTGAGGGTAAGTTGAGTTTTGGTCTTAAAGCCAGTGCACACATGTTGGACATTCGCTATTCAGAATTGGATGAGTTTGAAATAGACCCACAGCTGCAGTCCCAGCAGGATATTCAAAACAAATTTTCTCCAAATATTGGAGCTGGCGTATATTACCATACGGACAGGTTTTATGCAGGTCTTTCGGCTCCAAGGATTTTGGAAACCACCCACTTTGATGAATCCTCGGTATCTACGGCCAAGGAGCAAATCAACCTATATGCCATCACAGGTTATGTCTGGGACTTAAACCCTTTCTTAAAGTTTAAACCCACTCTTTTGACCAAGGTGGTTCAAGGTGCACCCTTACAGCTAGACCTTTCCGCCAATTTTATGCTGAATGAGCGGTTCATTGGAGGGGTTGCCTATAGGTGGGATGCTGCTTTTAGTGGACTTTTTGGCTTTATGGTTTCCGATCAGTTGATGATAGGACTCGCCTATGATCGTGAGATTACCGAATTGGGTGCAGCTACATTTAACGATGGTTCTTTTGAGGTTATTCTTCGGTACGACTTCCTAAGAAACATTGGGAATCTAAAATCCCCACGCTTCTTTTAGGAACAATTTAGAACCCTTAGCCCCATAAATTCCTACAAAGGTCATATTTTTACCTCATGGAAGAGGAAAAAGTGATTTTGGTAAATGAGGCGGATGAACCTATTGGCCTTATGCCCAAAATGGAAGCGCATGAAAAAGCATTGCTACATAGGGCTTTTTCAGTTTTCGTGATGAATGATAAGGGAGAAACCATGCTCCAACAACGTGCCAAAGACAAGTACCATTCCCCTTTGCTGTGGACAAATACCTGCTGTAGTCACCAACGTGACGGTGAGAGTAATATTGAGGCCGGTAAACGCAGACTTATGGAAGAAATGGGGTTTCAAACGGAGTTAAAAGAACTGTTTTCCTTTGTCTACAAAGCCCCTTTTGATAATGGACTTACCGAACATGAATTTGATCATGTGATGATGGGTTCCTACAACGATTCTCCCAATATCAACACGGAGGAAGTGGCCGATTGGAAATGGATGCGGCCATCAGATATCAAAAAAGATATAGCAGTACAACCAGAGCAGTATACCGCATGGTTCAAGATTATTTTTGAACGTTTCTATGACCATTTGATGAAAAATCCCCAGGCAAAATGAAAGTCAAGGTAAGCAGAAAGGCTAATTTTAATGCGGCCCACCGATTGCACAGACCTGATTGGGATGAGCAGAAGAACCAAGCAGTTTTTGGAAAATGCAATAATCCCCGTTATCATGGGCATAACTACGACCTTATTGTAAGTGTTGCGGGGGAGATTGATCAAGGAACTGGTTTTGTAATGGATTTAAAAGTGCTCAAGGACTTGATCAAGGAACATGTGGAAGAGGCTTTGGACCACAAAAACCTGAATGCTGATGTTCCTGAGTTCAAGGAACTCAACCCAACTGCGGAGAATATTGCCGTGGTAATTTGGAATAAACTCAGGCCCCACATAGACCAGGCCAATGAATTGGAAGTGGTACTCTATGAAACACCTCGTAATTTTGTAACCTATTCAGGATAACATGGATTTATACCCTTTAAAGTTCAAACCCATTCTCAAGGAACGTCTTTGGGGAGGAACAAAACTCAGAGACGTACTCAACAAACCCATAGAGAGTGATATTACTGGCGAAAGCTGGGAACTTTCCGGAGTAAGTGGAGATATTTCCGAAGTGGCCAATGGGGCTTTGCAGGGAACTTCACTCCAAGAATTGATAAGCCTTCAGGGAGAAAGCCTCTTGGGAAAAGGTGTGATGGAACGGTTTGGGAATGAATTCCCCATTTTGATAAAATTCATCGACGCCAAGCAAGACCTATCCATTCAATTGCACCCCAATGATGCCTTGGCCAAGAAAAGGCATAATTCCTTTGGAAAAACAGAGATGTGGTACATTATGGATGCCAATCCCGGTGCCCAGTTGATCGTGGGTTTCAATAAAGATGTTGAGAAAACGGAATATATTGAAAGTCTGGAGTCCGGTACTCTTTTGGATTTGATGAATTATGAAGAGGTAAAGGAAGGAGATACTTATTTCATCAATACCGGAAAGATACACGCCATAGGAGCTGGGGTGTTGTTGGCCGAAATCCAGCAAACCTCAGATGTTACCTATAGGGTCTATGACTTTGACCGAAAGGACAAGGATGGCAACCTAAGGGAACTCCATACCAGTTTGGCCGTTGATGCCATTGATTACGAGCGAAAGAACGATTTTAAGGTAGATTACCCAAAGGGTAAGGATGAAACCAATACCATGGTGGACTGTCCCTATTTTAAAACCAACTTTTTGGAGTTGACCCAACCCCTTAAACTGGATGTATCCCAAAGGGATTCATTTACCATATACATGTGTGTGGGAGGTGAGGCACAGATTACCAATGATTGGGGCACTGCATCCATTCAAAAAGGAGAGACGGTGCTGGTCGCAGCGTCCAGTTCCACCATTGAAATAGATACCGGTAACGCCAAACTTTTGGAAGTTACCATTTAATAGTACCTTTATAAAAAACAGCGGTATGCCAAGTATACGTGATTTAAAAAAGGATGTCAACTTTGTCTTGGGAGACATCATAGAAGCAGTCTACATTTGGGAGGCAGGCTCGGATAACAAGGAATCCGAAGAGGGAACGGTCATTATTGACAAGGCCATTGAAGCTTTTGATGAGCTCATGGACAAAATCAACCAAAAAAATGTTGAGGACCAAAAAGCACATTTTAGGAGTGTGCGGGCCCAACTCGAGGAAAAGGCCACACAGTTGGTCAATGATTTGAACAGTCTTGCCAGTTAGTTAATCCTGCTTGCTTAGAAAGTCCTGGAACACCTTTCCGTATTTGGATGTGGCTACTTCGGGAGTAAGGGCGTTATATACAGAATCCAAATATTTAGGGTTGGCATCGCTTGCCTCTGCCATCATAATATATGGAGTGGCATAGGAGTCTCCATTGTTCAAACCAAAGTTTAGTGCGTATCTGTATCGTCTCACCAAATTAATGTCCGCTAGTTTTTGAAGCGAATCCAAGGCTGTTGAATCTCCTTGAAAATCAGGTAACGAAGCCTGCTGGGCCAGCGCAATGTCCCTGATGTTGAATTTGGATATCATCTCATTGAATTCCGAAAACTTATCATGCGATGCAGAACCAGAAATCTTTGGGTCGGTATCAAATGTCTTCCATGTGGTATTTATGGTAATCTGACCTGGTTCACCAAAAAAGGTGATTCGGTCATTGATATCGTTATTGTCTTGTTTTTTCAAGTAGAGGTAAAAAATGTCGGGACTTTCCAATTCCTCCGAAAAAGTGAATGCCCCATCACCCTCAATTTCCAAGGAATCCAATGCCACAAGCGTTGAATCCTTGAACTGTTGTAGGTAAAGGGTCCCTTTTTTCAATCCTTTTACATTTCCAGAAATCGTCATGGTGCTTTCTGTGTTTTTTTCACAGGACAGCACCAACATTCCCAATGACAATACAAATAGTAACCTCTTCATGGATAAAAATTTTGCAGGGCAAATATCAAATAATCTTCTGAAATATTTAAACTTTGGAGGCGACTTCCATCAACAAAGCACATAAATAAGCCCCTGCGGTACCCACTACATACCCAAAAACGGCCAAAAGAATCCCCACAGAAGTAAGTGAAGGATGGAACTCTGCCGCAACAACTGGCGCTGAAGCCGCTCCTCCAACATTCGCCTGACTACCCACTGCAAGGAAAAAGTAGGGGGCCTTGATGAGTTTGGCCACTAAAATTAGAAGACTTGCATGAATGGCCATCCAGATCAACCCAATGGCAATGAGTCCTGGGTTTTCCAAAACTTTGCCCAAATCCATTTTCATACCAATGGTGGCCACCAATATGTAAATGAACATTCCCCCAATCTTGCTGGCTCCGGCACCTTCATAGGTCTTGGCCTTGGTAAAAGACAGTCCAATGCCAATGGCGGTTGCAAACACTACCATCCACAGGAACTCGGAACCTAAGGAAGAGAGAATTTTTTGTTTGTTTCGGATGACTTCAAAATTATCTTGTAAGAATCCTGCAAAATGGGTTCCTAGAAAATGGGCAATTCCAACTCCGGTGAAGGCGAAGAATAGCATCATAATAAAATCCGGAAGTGTTGTAACACGTGCAATTTTATCAGTATAAGTTGATACTTTTTTCTTAAGTTCTTCAATGGACGAACTATCTGCCTTGAGCCAACGATCTATTTGTTTGGTTTTACCAATGCCCAAGAGAAGAATCGCCATCCATAAATTGGCTACTACAATATCAATCAACACCATACCGCCATAGTTCTCCTGGTTGTAATTGAATACTTCCAGCATGGCCGCTTGATTGGCACCACCACCGATCCAACTCCCAGCAATGGTGGCAAGACCTCGCCAAACAGCGTCAAAGCCACTTCCACCAACCGTTTCGGGAGAAAATATGGAAACAATAAGAATAGCCACAGGTCCCCCAAGGATAATGCCTGCAGTACCCGTAAGAAACATAATCAATGCTTTGGAACCCAAATTGGCAATTGCTTTAAGATCTATGCTCAAAGTCATCAATATTAAGGCAGCAGGCAATAAATACCTACTGGCCACATAGTAAGTCTGGGAAGAGGATTCATCCACGATACCCAAACTTGCCAGAATGGCAGGGAGTAGATAGCACATAAGTACTGTGGGTACAATGGAGTAGAATTTCTTCCAAAAACCAGTATTCAAGGATGAGGTATAAAAGACAAAACCGAGGCAGAGACAGAGTAGTCCAAAGATGACCGTGTCTTCGGTCAAGGGTAGTTGATCCATAGAATTTAAATAGCGATAGCCCCAAATATAGGAAAATCAAAAATGGTCGTGGGCAAACCTTATCCTTGCCTTGATCAAATGTTCAGCCAATAGGTCAATTTTAAATTGATGGACCTACTCCTAGGTGTAAAAGAGTTTACAAAATAATTGTCGTTGTACACTAAAAATAGATCGGATAATGGGGCAAAGCGCCATTGTAAACGGGAATTAAAGCCCAGATTGTCCCTTTGGTTGCTATATTGAATCAAGGTGGACCAGAAAATGGATTTGTTGAAGGTGATGTTGATTCGGGGGCTTATCAACCATATATCTGCACTTTCATAAGGCTCAGGTAGTTTTATGCTATCGTAGTTCAATCCTAGTGAAAGGAAGACCTTAGGTTGTAGGCGGAGGCTCATGTCCCCTTCAAATGAAAATCGCGTACCATTAAAAAAATCGCCATATCCAGGTTCCAGTGAATAGGAAAAAACCTTTCGTTGATCACTCTGGAATTCCACTTCATAGCTGGTATAGTAATACCCTTGATCGGCAGGAAGTTCCACCCCACCATCCGTTCCGGTAGGGTCAAAAGGCTCCGTGAGGAACGTAAATCGGTTAAAAAGACGTGCAGATAGCTCTTCCTGGGTTTTAAACTGCGCTTGCCAACCAGAAAAAATAAAATAATCCGTGTTTCTATAGTCCAAGGTAGGTTTCCATTCAAAATTGGGGTTGAATGTAAATCCATGGAAGTTTAGACGTCCCTTTTTGGGCCAAAAATTTAGTTCTGCAAATGGCTTGGCCGATACAACGTCCTCCCTTCGGATGAACCCTAAATCAGAGCGAAAATCCTCACCCACAAAATTACCGACAAGGCCAAAATTTAGGTAGCGTGAATTGTAGTTTAGGGTAATACCCCCAGCATCATCCCTTGATCCAATTTCATGGGCAAAGGATTTATGGTAGAAGAATTTTCCAGTCCACGTATTGTCTGCCGAAGCTAAATTGTAATCCAATCCCAAAACCCGGTTGTACCTATCTGTTTCCTCTAAAAAATCATAATCCTTAAAAGTCTGGCGGTTCACTAAAATGAAACTAAGATTGGAACGGGAGAACATTCTCTGCTGAAGGGCCAAAACCGTATTGTTGTTACCGGCAATATGGTTGGCCTCATCTTCTTCAGTTTGGATGGTTAAAAACCCCAAACGTAGGTTCTCATTTAGTTTTCCACTGAGCCTTACTCCACCAATGATTCCATTTTCTATGGTTTCCCCATCCAAATCCTCTGCAATACCTATTCTTCTTGAAAAGAAGGGGTTTGTATCATCTTCGCTACCAAATGACCCAAAAAGATCACTGTTATCAATAAAAAATTGTCTTCTTTCCGGGAGTGAGATTTCAAAACGGGTAAGATTGGTCACAAAATTGTCTACCTCAACATTTGAAAAATCTGGATTTACCGTAATGTCAAGGTTCATTCCGTTGCCAATGGAAACCTTGGCATCCCCACCAAAATTTAAAGCGCTGAGGTCATTATCGTTTTCGTAGTCTTTGCCTGCAATCCCATTCACATACGGAATCAAAGCCATGGGAGTCCTTGACTTTCCCAAAGGCTTTTCAAATACCATATCACCCATAAAAGCTAAGCTATAGATCAACTGGTTTTGCGGAATTTCCATCCAAGTACTGGTTTCGTTGGATTGCATATCAAAACGGTAACTATTAAAACGCCATTTGGTCTCCCCTTGTTTAAACTTGAACGAGGTCAAGGGAATGGCCAATTCGCACACATAGTACCCATCGTAAAGTCGGGTTTCCCCCAGCCATTTAACGTCCCAAGAAGTAGTGAAGCCACTTGGGCCAGACCCTCCGTTGGAAATTAGGGCCTCTCTACGTACGCCATAGGGATTCATTCCAAAAAGAAATGCATTGGTGCCATCGTTGAAGGTGTCAAACAGCAAACTGATATTGTCGTTTCCCCCAGCTCTGTAGTCCCTTTCCAAAGATGGAATTACATAATTGTCGCCCTCAGTGTTCAGTTTAATTCCAATGTAGAGCGTTGTGGCATTGTACAGCATTTTAATATCGGTCTGCTGTGCTGCCAAGGTTGAGTCTGAGGGGAAATATTGCTGAAAATTGTTGGCACTTTCGGCAGTTTTCCAAATAGTTTCATCTAAAATGCCATCCACCAAAATAGGCTCATTGGTAAATTTAACCGTAAAGCTTTTGGGTTGGGACTGGGCGAAAAATAGAAAAGGAAGAAGCGTTGTAACAAGTACAAGACGTAATCTAAGCATTGTTTTGAGTCTAGTCGGTGCCCAAATTTAAGGGTTAGGGTCGTTAAAAAAATCCCAAAATTTTTTATGAGGATGTTCATTGATAAAAGATTATGAAAATTGTTGTCCACTTGTTTTTACTTTTGATTTTAGAGTTCCCTATTTTTGAAAAAACCTTGGATAATGAAAAAAGTGATACTTCTTGCTTTGCTTTTGCCCCTATGTTCTTTTGGTAATTTTTGGGGAGAAACAGGCCACCGGGTAACGGGTCATATTGCACAGAACCATTTAACGGGAAAGGCCAAGAGGGTTTTGAACGACCTCTTGGATGGCCATAGCCTGGCTTTTGTCTCTACCTATGCCGATGAGATCAAGGCAGATCGTTCCTATTCCAAATTCTCGGCATGGCATTATGTAAACTATCCCTTAGGCATGCGCTATGAAGATTCTGAAAAGAGCAAATATGGTGATATTGTCACCGCCATTGAGGAGTGTATCAGGGTGGTTAAGAACAAGGATAGTAGTCGAGCAGATCGGGTTTTTTACCTAAAAATGTTAGTTCACTTTATTGGAGACCTACACCAGCCCATGCATGCCAGTAGGGCAGAGGATAAGGGAGGGAATGATATCCAAGTACAGTGGTTTGGACAGGGAAGTAACCTTCACAGGGTGTGGGATAAGAATTTGATCGTATCCTACGGAATGACCTATACGGAATTGGCCAATGAGTTGGATAGAGGCGTTTCTAGAAAAGAGCGCAAGAAAATACAGGAGGGAAGCATTTATGATTGGGTGGATGAATCCCATGAAATCTGTGGTACCCTCTACGAATCTGTTGAGGTTGGTGAAAAACTGGGATACCGGTATACCTATGATTACAACGACCTTTTATTTGAACAGCTTCAAAAAGGGGGATTGCGGCTGGCCAAGATCTTGAACGACCTATTTAGTTAAGCCAGCAATCTATTGCAGAACGGTCTTGAGCTGGTTTCTATATTCGGATGGGTTTTGTCCGGTAAAGGCCTTGAACGACTTGTTGAAATGCGAAAAGTTGTTGAAACCGCTATCATAGCACACCTGTGTAATGCTGATTGGCTGTTCGGCAAGTAGTTTGGAAGCATGTACCAAACGATATTCGTTCACGAACTGGGTAAAGGTCTTATTGGTAATTTTTTTAAAGTAACGACAAAAAGAGGGTACGGTCATACTTACTAAATCCGCAATTTCATTTAGGCCGATGTCTTCCTTAAAATTGGTCTTCACATGGTTGAAGACAATATTGATGCGATCATTGTCCTTTACCTCGGTTTCCATTGCAAACCCTTCTCCATTGAGTACTTTTATTTCATCCGAGGTGGCCAATACATTCAGAATGTTTAAAATGGAAAGCAAGCGCTGAAAATCGGTCTGATATTCCAAAATCTCCATTTTTTCACCCACTTTGGTCTTCGTCTTTCCGGAAAATGCAATACCGCCCTTAGCTACTTCGAACAGTTTTTGGATGTTCTTCATTTCTGGGATGTTAAAAAAATCACTGCCCAGAAAATCAGCTTTCATCTGAATGAGTGTTTCACTTTTGTTGCCCGTTAGCTTATCTGTAAAACCACAGTGGGGCAAGTTAGAGCCAATAAGAATCAGGTCCCCGTTTCTAAAATAGGAAACATGGCTACCTATTTGCCTCTTGCCAGAACCTCCGTTAATATAGACCAGCTCCAACTCGGGGTGGTAATGCCAACCAATGTTCTTGTTCTCATGCCGTTCACTGAATTTCTGATACAGGAATGAGTGTCCGAAACTGGGTGCAATTGCCTCAAAAGCAGGTTTTTGAATCATTTTGGCCATTTTCTTTTTCGTACTGTAAAATTATGGTGATAGCTAAAATAGCGTCTCCACAAAATTAACCAAAATATATGGTATTTTAACATTAACTAATTATTAACCATTCCAGAAGGTTAAAATTGCACATATACTGGAAAAAATGGTGGTGTTTCTGTTCAATCTTCAACCCTAGCTTTGTACTGTAATCTAAAAACAGAGTGTTATGAAATCAGTTGTTAAGTATACCGTGGCAATGGCGTTTCTTTTTGCAACAGCAATAGGAGTTGCCAATGGGCCAGCAAAAAGTGAGGTTGAAAGAAAGTTGATCAATGTTGACCTTGACCCCGTATTTGTTAAAAAAGGGGGAAAATTGATGATGAACCTTTTGAACCTATCAGAAGGAGCTGTTACAGTTAAAGTTTATGACAGTCAAAAAAGACTGGTTTACAATGAGACTATAGATGGGCAAGTTGTGGTAGAAAAATCCTTCAACTTTGAGAAAGCCTTTGAAGATGAATACACCGTAGTTGTTTCCGATAAGAAAGGAACATACAAGGAAACTGTGGTGGTAAGATAGTTTGTTTAGTTAATTTTTATGTGCATGGGGGCCTTTTAGGCCCCTTTTTTATAGAAACTTTTTAAGGCGTTCTCTTTTGTGAAGGGGTAAAGAATCATTGGATATGGCCAATTTTAAGATGGCTTGATCTTTTTCTTTGGCATATAAAAGCCTGTAGAATTGTTGAGTGGTCAATGGATTGCTGGACTCTTCTACCAGTTCCATGGTGTCGCCAGAGTTTACTTTGCCCACTTCCAGAATACGTACATAAGTACCAGGCCATCCATGGTTTATAAATTGTTTTAGGATTTTTTGGGTTCCAAACTTCAAACCAAGCTTAAAACAGGGTTCCCTAGGTTGGGTAATCTGAACCAGTGCAGTACCCAATCTGTAAATACTACCCACCCTGATTTCGGATTCATCCAGTCCTTCAACGGTAAGGTTTTCACCAAACATGCCCCAATTCCAATCCAGATGGGGATATTTTTCCTTCCAGTACGGATATTGTTCAACCGAAAACAAATAACAGGCCTTGTAGATACCTCCATGCACCTTACGGTCTCCAATGGTATCCCCTGATACGCTTTCGGCTTCCAATAGTAAGGGAGTGTTCACCGGGGATTTATAAATTCCTGTGGTAATCAACGTATCGTTCCAAGAAACCTCTGTGGGTTTTCCTAAGTTGGTGGAGATAATTTGCATGCCACCAAGGTAAAAAAAACCATCGCAATCTGCGATGGTTTTTTATCATGTTTTCATTGGGCCGATACTATTTTTCCAAACGTTTGGCGACGGCAAATCCTGCCAACAACCCAATCCCTGCCATAAAGAAAATGGTTCCGGGATAGGCTACATCCTCGTTGACCCCTAAGTTGTAGACCATAAAGGCGGCCATAAAAATGGCTATGCCAATACCGATAAAAAGAAGGGCGACATTGATAAGGATGATTTTCCAAAAAGGAACTTTACCTTCACGTTTCCCCTGAAAAAAGATGCTGGCATCGGCCCCTTTCTCTATCAAGGCCATGCGTTCTTTGTTCCGGGTTGAATAATACAGATAGGCAATCGCAAAGACTGCTCCAAAAATTACGGGTAAGATGATTACTTCAGATCCCATGATTGTTCGTTTTTAATGATTATACTTCTTTGGTTTTTAGCCTATGACGGGATTTTTATGGATCAGGTTACAGAGTTCCATAAAAAAGTGAAATTTATGTAACCAAAACAATAGGTTTAACGTCCAATCTGCAATGTTGACCACCAAGGAAAGAAAATTGATACAGAGCATTCGCAAGGGGAATACCCGTGCATTTTCTGAATTGGTCAATACATATAAAGATTTGGTCTACACCTTAACCCTTCGTATGTTGGGAAATAGGGAAGAGGCCGAAGAGGTTTCGCAGGACACCTTTATTAAGGTATTTAACTCGTTGGAACATTTTAAGGGCGATTCAAAAATATCGACATGGGTCTACAGGATTGCATATAATACCTGTTTGGACCGGATACGGTTGCGAAAGAGCAGAAAATTCTTGGATGTTGGTGAAATGCAAGATTTTATCTTTACGGAGATGGATACGGCCTTGGACAAAATGGTCAGGGAAGAACGGGGGAGGCTTGTGGGGCAATGTCTGGCAAAGTTGCCCAGTGAGGATGCAGGGCTTTTGACCTTGTTTTATTTTGAGGAGAAAAGTCTTTTGGAAATTGAGAATATATTGAATGTTCCGATAAATTCGCTGAAAGTACGATTGTTCCGGGCAAGGAAGAAGTTGGCAGCGGTATTGGAAGGCCACATAAAACCAGAAATACTTCAAAACAATGGATGAGCAAAAAAATAAAGAACTTGAAGCGTTCATAGACAAGGTCATGGCTGAAACTTCTTTGGAGTCACCTTCGCCGGATTTTACCGAAAAGCTTATGGCAAAGATCGAGAGACAATCCCAAAAGCAAGTGTTCGTAGCCCAACCCCTTTTGCCGAAAAAGCTTCTCACATTTCTGTTTCTGGGTTTTGTGGCAGGATTTATTTATTTGCTGATGACCTATGGTCTTGATCCCAGTCAAGGATGGTTTAAAAATATACAGTGGAATTATGATTTCTCCAAAACATGGAGTTGGATGGAAGGATATACTGCTTCCAAGGCAACCCTATATGCCGTCTTGCTCTTCGGAGTGTTGTTTTTTGTGCAAATACCCTGGTTGAAACGCTATTTGGATCAACACGGAACCTTAAGCTGATATATAAACATAGGCCCAATACATCAATACAAATTGTAATGGAATCCTAAGAATTAAAATCCATTTGGGGATTCCTGCAGCGGCTTTTTTACTGGAAAGCATGTAAAAGTGCACGGTTAGAAATACAGTCAACATGGCAATGATTCCATAGGCACTCAGGTTTCGGGACACTTGAAAACATAGTCCCAAGCCTAGGACCATCTCGGCCGCACCACTCAATAATACTAAAAATTTGTGATGAGGGAGATAGCGGGGCATAATGCGCAAATACATCTTGGGAAATATAAAATGGGCCAAGCCTGCAATTATGTACAGTACGGCCATTGCATAAAGATGCCAAGGATTTTCCATATCTTAAAAATAAGAAAACGGATACCAAAAGGGAAATTGTCAGTTCGAGCGAAGTCGAGAACTCTTATTTAGGATATAGAGGACTTGCATCTCGACTGCGCTCGATGTGACAGTATTTTTGTAGATAGATGTTTATTTGATCATATCATAGCTACGGCTAATGAACTTAGTGAGTTCTTCACCTTTCAGCAATCCTTTGCTCAATCGGGCCAAATCCAGGGATTGATTGATCAAACGTTCCCTCTTTTTGTCTGTTTTGGTGTTCAATATCTCGCTGACCAATTCATGGTTGGTGTTCACGATAAGGTTGTACATATCGGGCATGTTGCCCATTCCAAAAATTCCACCACCTCCGGTTCGTTGCATTTCCTTCATGCGGCGCATGAACTCAGGTTCAGTGATGATGAAGGGGGAAGCGTTACTGTCCATGGCCTCCAATTGAATAGTGTATCCTTTATCGGCGCTGATGATTTTCTCCAAATTTTCCTTTAAGCGGTCTTTTTCTTCATCGGACAATTTGGAAATGGCCGTATCCTCTTTTTTGACCAAGTTGTCAATATGGTCGGCATCCACGCGGACAAAGGATAGATTTTCCTTGGAGCCCTCCAGTTTCTGCATCAAATGGGAAACAATGGGGGAGTCCAACAGCAAAATTTCATACCCTTTTGCCTTGGCGGCTTCAATGTAGCTGTGTTGTGCTTCCATATCCGAAGCATAAAGCACTACCAATTTATCATCCTTATCGGTCTGGTTGTCCTTGATTTTGGCCTCCAGTTCCTCAAAAGTGTAAAACTTGCCATCCACGGTAGGGTAAAGGGCAAACTTATCGGCTTTTTCAAAGAATTTCTCTTCGGAAAGCATCCCGTATTCAATCACGATTTTGATATCGTTCCATTTTTGTTCAAAATCCTCACGGTTGTTCTTGAATAGGGAACTCAACTTATCGGCCACCTTTCTGGTGATGTAGGAAGAGATTTTCTTCACGGCGCCATCGGCCTGCAGATAAGATCGTGATACGTTCAAGGGAATGTCCGGGGAATCAATGACCCCACGCAACATGGTCAGGAATTCAGGAACAATACCTTCCACGTTATCCGTAACAAACACTTGGTTCTGGTACAATTGTATCCTGTCTTTCTGGATGTTGAGGTCATTCGTCAACTTTGGAAAATACAGGATTCCGGTCAGGTTAAAGGGATAGTCCACATTCAGATGGATGTGGAACAAAGGCTCCTCGAACTGCATGGGATAAAGCTCCCTGTAAAAATTCTTGTAATCCTCGTCCTTAAGGTCGGTGGGCTGCTTGGTCCATGCCGGAGCAGGGTTGTTGATGATATCGTCCACCTCTTCTGTTGGAGCTGGCTCGTCCTCTTTGGCCCCTTCTGGCTTGGGAAGTGTTTCCGTACGGGTTCCAAATTTAATCGGAATGGGCATGAACTTGTTGTACTTGGTCAGCAGTTCACGGATTTTGGCATCTTCCAAAAATTCGGTGGAATCCTCCGCAATATGAAGGATGATTTCCGTGCCCCTGTCTTTTTTCTTAGCTTCTTCCAAGGTGAATTCCGGGGAGCCATCACATACCCAATGTACTGCGGGCTCATCCTTGAAGCTCTTGGTGATGATCTCTACCTTTTCCGCGACCATAAAGGCCGAATAGAAACCAAGTCCAAAATGACCTATTATTCCAGCTTCCTTGCCAGCATCTTTATACTTGTCCAAAAACTCCTCCGCACCAGAAAAAGCCACTTCATTGATGTACTTTTTCACTTCATCCTCGGTCATACCGACCCCTTGGTCCAAAATGTGGATGCGTTTTTTGTCCTTGTCCACTTTGACCTCGATGATGGGATTTCCATATTCCACCTTGGCCTCGCCAATGGAGGTCAAGTGCTTTAGCTTTAGGGTTGCATCCGTTGCATTTGAAATAAGTTCCCTTAAGAAGATTTCATGATCACTGTACAGAAACTTCTTGATCAAGGGAAAGATGTTCTCTACTGAAACATTGATTTTACCTGTTGCCATTGTTTTTACATTTTCTTTACGCCATTAGGACAAAAAAAATACCAGACTGATAAAGGTGACAAACTGACATTGACCCTTGACATAGGACCCAGATAAAAATTTAACATAATTTTGTTTATCTTTTTGTTTAAAAAATTAAACAAAATGTGTGTCTTTAGATTGTTATTGGAAAGATTGCTATGAAATAGGTTTATCCATAACGTACTTTTATTTATTGGTTAGGTTGTTGGAAATGCATCTTCGCTCGGAGGTGCATTTTCGTTTTGTGATAAAACTCCAAAAACCGACTAAATTTTTATTTTATCAATATTTATGCGGTTCTATGGATATATTTTTTACTTTTCGGTTTAATAGCCCCGTTTTTTTGATAATTTATTTATAAACGTAGGACAATGTATAATTCAAGAATATCAGGACTGGGATTCTATGTACCTGAAAATGTGGTCACCAATGATGATTTGTCCAAAGTAATGGACACCAATGATGAATGGATTCAAGAACGTACCGGTATAAGAGAACGCAGACATGTGGTAAAGGGCACGGATACCACCACATCCATGGGAGTAAAGGCGGCGCAAAAAGCCATTGAAAGGGCAGGAATAGATAAGAATGATATTGATTTTATCATTTTCGCCACCTTGAGCCCTGATTATTATTTTCCAGGTCCAGGGGTTTTGGTACAACGTGATTTGGATATCAAAACCGTGGGAGCTTTGGATATTAGAAACCAATGCTCTGGATTCGTGTATGGCATTTCTGTGGCGGACCAATATATTAAAAGCGGCATGTACAAGAATGTGCTGGTCATTGGTTCCGAATTGCATTCCCACGGGCTGGACATGACCACAAGGGGGAGGGGTGTTTCCGTAATCTTTGGGGATGGGGCCGGAGCTGCCGTACTTACTAGAGAGGAGGACACTTCCAAAGGAATTTTATCGTCCCATTTGCATTCCGAAGGGCAACATGCCGAGGAACTTTCACTGATTGCCCCGGGGATGGGAAAACGTTGGGTAAACGATATTCTGGCCGATGTGGGTAGCGGTGAAGAGGATACCTCTTATTTTCCGTACATGAACGGACAATTTGTCTTCAAAAATGCTGTGGTTCGTTTTAGTGAAGTGATCATGGAAGGGTTGGGGGTGAACAATTTGGGGCCTCAGGATATTGATATGCTGATTCCCCACCAAGCCAATTTGCGCATTTCACAATTCATTCAAAAGAAATTTGGACTATCTGACGATCAAGTATTCAACAACATCATGAGCTATGGGAATACCACAGCGGCCTCGATACCCATTGCCCTTACAGAGGCATGGGAGCAAGGAAAGATCAAAGAAGGTGATTTGGTGGTCTTGGCCGCTTTTGGGAGTGGCTTTACTTGGGGAAGTGTAATCATTAGATGGTAATATGGGAAGACAGATCCCGGAGCTGACCCCGCCGCTTATTGAATTCATCAAGAACCAAAAAATGTTCTTTGTGGCCACGGCCATGGATGAGGGTTCCGTGAACCTGTCCCCAAAGGGATTGGATTCATTGAGAGTGATCAATTCCCAACGGGTCATTTGGCTCAACCTTACCGGAAGTGGCAATGAAACAGCCATCCATTTGGAGCACAAAAACCGAATTACCCTTATGTTCTGTGCCTTTGAGGGCGACCCTTTGATTTTACGATTGTATGGAACAGCAAAGGTCTATTCACATAAAAATACTGAGTGGGAAGAGTATATTGGATTGTTTCCCGAGATTGCGGGTGGTAGGCAGTTGGTTGACGTACATATTGAAAAAGTGCAGACCTCATGCGGTATGGGAATTCCCATTATGGAATACCAACACCAACGGAAAGAACTGGTGGATTGGGCACAAAAGCAGGGAGAAAGTGGTCTGAAAAAATATTGGGAGAAGAAAAACACCGTCAGTTTGGATGGTCTCCCGCATAAGTTTGACTAAATAAAAACCCCGATCTTTCCAGACCGGGGTTTTTTATTGATACCTCTTGCAATATTAACCAACCAACACTTTTTTGCAGAGGATACCAATGTTGGGTTATAGGATGCCGCCACCCGTATCTTTAGTACGGTTGTCCCTTCTTTTTCGTTGCTTGGCACGGTTTTTACCACTTCCAAAGCGATAGGACAAGCCTACATATACGTTGTTGCTTTCCCAATTGAATCCTCCTTCTTGTAAATATGGGCGTTCCCCATCAAAAGCAAAACGCATGGTGTTGAAAATGTCGTTGTAGTTTACACTTATGGTACCCTTGCCCTCATCAAAGCTATATCGTGCTCCAAGATTTACAAAGTACATGGGTTCTACCTTAAATTGGATGTTTCTGTTTTTACCGCGATAAAATCCAAAGGCTTGTAGGGTAAGTTTTTTGGTCACGGTAAAGCTATTGTTCATTCGTAGGTTCCATGCGGTGTTGTCCACTTCCACATCTTCAACTACGATATCGTCCTCGGATGGATCGGCAATGTTACCTGGAATGCTCTCCGTGATACCTCGATTGGTTTGGGAGAAAATATCGAAACTACCATTGATGTTCCACCATTTTGTAGGCCTATAGTTGGTTGAAAACTCAAATCCATATGCGGAAGTCTCATCAAAATTATCGAAAGTGAGTATGATTTTGTTGAAGTCCAGTCGGTCTACAAAAACTGCTCTGTTGATTTCATCCTTGATGCTACGGTAAAATACACCCCCTGTTATGCTACCATTTTTGATACGCCGGGTATAATTTGCTTCATAGGAACTGGTGAACTGAGGCACCAAATTCGGGTTACCAAAAGAAGAGATCAACGGAGTGGCAAACTCTCTGATAGGATTTACTTGCTGCAACCCAGGACGATCTACACGTCTGCTATAGCTTACCTGTAACTGGTCCTTTTCATTGGGAGTAAATGTTAAAAAGGCAGAGGGGTATATTTCGGTATACTTATCGGTAAAGGCTCTTACACTATTGGTATCTGCCTGAACCTCCACATCTTCTATACGTACGCCCATTTGATACGACCACTTCTTGTAATTCTGACCGAAAGTGGCATAGGCCGAGTAGATATCCATTCCATACACAAAGTTGGTATTGGGGGTTGGTACCAAAACACCGTTTGAGTTAAAGGAAGAACCTGTTGAAGCATAGTCCACATCAGTTTCAAAGTTTCTGGCCTCCAAGCCAATTTCCAATTTTGAGATACTGTCCAGCGGATTTACATAGTCCAAGTTGGCAATGGTCTGATCCCTTTTGGTATCCACAAAATCCATGTAGTTTGGATATAGTGAGGCGCCCACTGATCTAAAATTGGCGTCTTGGTTGTTTTCAAAGCGGTTATGGTCCACTTCCAGTTCAATATTATGTCCCTCTTTGGCAAAATCCAATTTGTAGTTAAAGTTGTACTGTTCGCTTCGGTTGTCCGAAACATCGTTGAAAAATTGGGTTACATTGCGGGATGCATCTGTATTATAGGTTACCTCGGTGATACCCCTTCCGTCACCTTCAAAAATGTTTTGGTTGGTAAAAACGGAAATAGTATTTTTTTCATTAAGGTAGAAATCGACCCCCAATTTATATAAATGGGATTTGTTGTTGTTGAAGAAATCGAAATCTTGCAATGAGTTTTCTTCCAATCTGAAGATATTTCCATTGTTCACATACTTGCCTATATTGTTGCCATAGTTTCCATAAAAGTTGAACTTCCCGTTTCTGTAGTTCAAATCAACAGAACTGTTGAATTTGGCTTCAATTCCTTTGGTAAGCCCCAAGTTAACATTTCCATTGAACCCAATATTGGCGTTTCTGTGAAGCACAATATTGATGATACCACTCATACCCTCGGGATTGTACTTGGCCGATGGATTGGTGATCAATTCAATGGATTTAATGGAGGTTGATGGGATTTGACGCAGCAATTGCGCAACGGGGACGTTGGATAGTTTTCCATCTACCATTACCCGAACATTGGAGTTGCCACGAAGGGTAATATCTCCAGTCTGCGCATCTACGTTTACAGATGGAATGTTGTTCATAATGTCTGAAGCTGTGGCACCGGCCGTAGTCAAGTCTTTTCCCACATTAATGACCTTTCTGTCCACACGTTGTTCAATGGTGGTTCGTTCTCCAACCAACTCTACTTCATCCAATTCTTGGGTGTTCTCCATTAGGGTAATGGTGCCCAAGTTCAGATTTCGGTTGTTTTTGTTGATGACCAAGATTTCCGAATGGGTCTTGTATCCAATAAACTGTACTTCCAGTAAAAAAGAGCCATCAGGCAGTTTCTTTATTTCAAAGGTACCATCATCGTTGGTGATACCCCCGGTAATCGTTTCAGAACCATCTTCGGATTTTATAACTACTGCGGCATAAGCCACAGGTTGTTGAAGTGCATTGTCAATGACAGTTCCCGATATGGAACCTAATGCGTCTTCTGAAGGGTTTGCAAATAGTTTGGTTGAGTGTGCACTGCATATAAGCAATGCAAAAAGTAAGACTACTTTTTTCATGAGCTGTTCGTTTTTTGATTAGATTGACGATGATACCTACAAGACGTATTGTAGATGGGAATGTTACATGTAGAAATAATTTTAACATTATTTAACAAAGCATGAATAGGCTCAATGTAAGCGAAGGTCTTTGAGGTAGACTAACATAATGCTGAAAAAAAAGAAACCCTGACAATTTCAACCGAAGTTGACTGCCAGGGTTTTAACATTGATAAGCTATACTAAACACTAACCATTAACTATAAAAAATACAGTCTTACCAATGAAAGATTTTATCTATACAATAGACGTGTTTTTTTGTAAAAAGTTTCAATATTTAACGCAGTTTAACACATAAATTAACAAATGGGGCAAACACTTGTCATGGGGGCTTCTACAAACCCAGGAAGATACAGCAATATAGCAATTCGTAGATTGGTTGAGAACAAGGTGGAAACAACCGCATTTGGAATCAATGGGGGAACTGTATCAGGAGTACAAATTAAGGATAACTTGAGTGATTTTCAAAATATTGACACCATAACCTTGTATTTAAACCCAAAAAGGCAAAAAGAGTACTACCAAAAAATTTTGGACATAAAACCAAGGCGGGTCATATTTAACCCAGGTACGGAAAATCCTGAATTTCAAGAAATCTTGACCCAGGCCGGCATTGAAGTTGAGGTAGCATGTACTTTGGTGCTTCTTGCTACTGGGCAGTATTAGGGATGGTCTCTCTCGTTCTGATCAACCATAGCCCAATAAATGTCAAAAGTCCGTTCAGAGGCAATAACTCATAGCCAACGATGTATCCGCCCAAATAGTCGGCAGGGATGTTGGCCACAAGTACAATAATGATCACTGAAAGTAAGGCGACAATCCACACATAGGCATCTTTTACCTTGTGTTTGGTGAAAATGCCAAAGGCAAAGAGGCCCAATAGAGGTCCGTAGGTATATCCCGCAACAGTCAAAAGGCTATCAATGACATTGCTGCTCAAGATGTACTTAAAGGCAATGATCACCAGTACCAACAAAATGCTCATGGCAATATGGGTTTGTTTCCTGACTTTCTTTTGTTCGGCCTCGGTTTTTTTCTCAACATTTAAAAAATCAACACAAAAGGAAGTGGTCAGCGAGGTAAGTGCACTATCGGCACTACTGTAGGCGGCAGCAATAAGTCCCAGCATAAAGGTAACCGCAAGGGCAAGGCCCAACCCGCCGTTCAGTGCGATTTCAGGAAACAACAAATCTGTTTTTGGTGTACCGTCCATAAGCGGTATGGAAATGGACTCCCGTTGGGCATAAATAAAAAGAAGGGCCCCAAGAAGCAAGAACAGAATCTTGGCACCAACCAAAACAAAGGTAAAGGATACCATATTCTTCTGGGCATCTTTCAAGGATTTACAGGTAAGGTTCTTCTGCATCATATCTTGATCCAATCCGGTCATGCAAATGGTCACGAACATGCCGCCCAAAAACGATTTGACGAAATGGTTGCGGTCCAGAAAATCATCCATTATTAGAATGTTGCTATAATCTTTAAGCTCATTGGATGCCAAAAATTCACCAAAGCTCCAGCCAAGGGCATCATTTATCAGCACTATGGAGAGGACAACGGCCGTGATCATAAAAAGTGTTTGTAATGTATCGGTCCAAACAATAGTTTTAATACCGCCACGATTGGTGTATAGCCAAATCAATAGAATTGAAATGGCAACGGTGAACTCAAACCGTACCCCAAGGTCATCAAAAACAAATTGTTGCAATACTATGGCCACTAGGTACAATCGGAAAGAAGCTCCCAAAACCCTTGAGATAAAAAAGAAAAAAGCTCCTGTTTTATGACTTACGGTACCAAAACGCTCCAATAAATATTCATAAATGGAAGTTAGATTGAGCTTGTAATAGAGGGGTAACAAAAGAAAAGCCACCACCAAATACCCGAAAATGTACCCAATAACTACCTGTAAATAGCTAAACTGGGTATCCGCCACCCAACCGGGAACCGAAATAAAGGTTACTCCAGACAACGAAGCCCCAACCATGCCAAAAGCAACCACATACCAAGGGGATTGTTTCCCTGCCTTGAAGAAATCTGCGTTGGAGTCATTTTTACCGGTAAAATAAGAGATTAGAATCAGTACCAAGAAATAGGCACCAATAAGAAGGAGAATTTGTGTGGCTGTCATAAAGGTATTTTGATTTGCAAAGTACAAAAGTTAATTGGTAACGCTAAAATCGTAATTTTGTTGGACATTTAAGGCTATGGAATTTTCATCAAAGCTATTGGAAAATGCAGTTTACGAAGTGTCGCAATTGCCCGGTATTGGCAAACGAACGGCATTGCGTTTGGTTTTACACCTGTTGAAACAACCTCTGGAAAGAACGGAACACTTGTCCAATGCCCTTTTAAAACTCAAGGGTGAGGTGAATTTTTGCAAGCAATGCCATAATATTTCGGACACAGAACTTTGCGAGATATGCGCCAATCCCAAGAGGGATGAGACCTTGGTATGTGTGGTGGAGGACATTAGGGACGTAATGGCCATTGAAAATACATCGCAATACAACGGACTGTACCATGTTTTGGGAGGTAAAATTTCGCCTATGGAAGGTATTGGCCCCCAAGACCTGAACATTGTATCGTTGGTGAATCGGGTAAAAGAAGGCGCCGTGAAAGAGCTCATTTTTGCATTGAGTTCCACCATGGAAGGTGATACCACCAATTTTTATATCTACCGACAATTGGAAGGTTTGGAAGTGACCACCTCCACCATTGCTCGGGGAATTTCGGTGGGGGATGAATTGGAATATGCAGATGAGGTAACTTTGGGAAGAAGTATTTTAAACCGGGTTCCATTTGAAAGTTCCATGAAGACCACTTAGATTCGATTAATTTATATGGTTAAATCAATAAAGAGTCGATTTCTTTAGTATTTTTGCAAAATATAAGTCAATATCACTTCGTTAAATAAGAATATGTCAAAATTTGAATTGAAATTACCGCAGATGGGGGAAAGTGTTGCAGAAGCAACATTGACCACTTGGCTCAAGGAGGTGGGCGATACCATAGAAATGGACGAAGCCGTATTTGAAATTGCCACGGATAAGGTAGATTCAGAAGTGCCAAGTGAGGTGGAAGGTGTGTTGTTGGAAAAAAGATTTGAAGTAGATGACGTTATAAAAGTAGGCGAAATAGTTGCCGTAATTGAAATAGACGGAGAAGCAGGAGGCACTTTGGATGCTGCAAGCCCAGAAGAAAAAACTGAAGAGGTTGAAGCAGCTGAACCTGCGATTGCCTTGGAAAGTCAAATGGCCCAAGTAAAGGAGACCGTGTCTTCCCCAGCTCCCGTTTTTTCAAGTTCAGACCGATTTTATTCGCCCTTGGTAAAAAACATAGCCAAAGAAGAAGGAGTTTCCATGGAAGAATTGGAGTCCATTATAGGAACCGGGAAAGAAGGACGGGTGACCAAGAATGACATCAAGGCCTTTTTAGAGAACCGTTCCAACAATGGTGGCCCCAAAACTGAACAAGCACCTGCAGCCGAACCAACCAAAACAGTGGAAGCACCTCCCAAAGTGGATAAAAGTGTTGCAGAAAAACCAAAGCCAACTCCAGTGCAAGTTGGTGCCGGTGATGAGATTATTCCCTTGACCCGAATGGGTAAACTTATAGCACAACATATGGTGGATAGTGTAGCCACATCTGCCCATGTGCAAAGTTTTGTTGAAGTGGATGTTACCAATGTGGTGAATTGGAGAAACAAGGTGAAAAAGAGTTTTGAGGAACGCGAGGGCGAAAAACTCACCTTCACCCCAATTTTTATGGAAGCTGTGGCAGTGGCCTTGAAAAAATATCCTTTAATGAACATTTCATTGGATGGGGACAAGGTCATTAAAAAGAAAAACATCAACTTGGGAATGGCAGCAGCCCTTCCTGATGGAAACTTGATCGTGCCCGTGATAAAAAATGCCGACCAACTTAATTTAGTAGGCATGGCCAAGACCGTGAATGATTTAGCCAATAGAGCGCGCAACAATCAGTTAAAGCCGGATGAAATCAAAGATGGAACCTATACAGTAACCAATGTGGGGTC
Source organism: Flagellimonas alvinocaridis (assembly GCF_965248585.1). Lineage (NCBI taxonomy): Bacteria > Pseudomonadati > Bacteroidota > Flavobacteriia > Flavobacteriales > Flavobacteriaceae > Flagellimonas > Flagellimonas alvinocaridis. Next base: position 2,632,933 of record NZ_OZ252111.1, on the reverse strand, counting down.
GTTTGGAAGCGTTTTTGGAACGCCTATCATCAATCAGCCACAAGTTGGGATATTGGCTCTGGGAGCTATCCGTAAGATTCCATCAGTAATTGAGACTGACCAAGGAGAATACATCGGCATCCGAAGTAAAATGTACCTGTCCCACAGTTATGATCACCGAGTGGTCAATGGAGCTCTAGGAGGAATGTTCGTGAAAACGGTGGCCGATTATTTGGAAGCTTGGGATATAAATCGGGAAATCTAATCCAAAAGGAAGCATTTTCCTCTAAGATTCTTACTTTAGGGGTCCAATCATTTCAACTAGCATGAAAATTTACACCCCCATTATCTGTGCTATGGCCATTGTGCTATTTTGCAATACAGTTATTGCGCAAGAATACGCCGCATATCAACAGGATTATTTCATAAAAAAAGGTGATAGTCTGCCTTATCGAATACTATTGCCAAAAGATTACGATGCATCAAAAAGCTACCCCCTACTCATTTTTTTACATGGTTCGGGAGAGCGTGGCAATGATAATAAAGCGCAGCTTATGCATGGCGCAAGTCTATTCTTGGAAAATCAGAATAGGGATGCATATCAGTCAATAGTTGTGTTTCCGCAATGCAGGGCCAATAGTTCTTGGGCCAGAATCGGGGTGGAAGGAGAATTTCCGAACCGGGAGTTTGTGTTTTACAAAAAGTCTGAACCTACCAAAGACATGCTCTTATTGGAAGGGCTCATAAAGCATCTCAAAAAAAACTACATATTAAAACGGGACCAACTCTATGTAGGAGGTTTGTCCATGGGTGGCATGGGAACCTTTGAACTGGTACGGCGCAATCCTAGAATGTTCGCGGCTGCTTTTCCCATTTGCGGTGGAGCCAACCCAGAAATCAGCAAGCGCCTTAAAAAGCTGGATTGGTGGGTGTTCCACGGTTCAGATGACAAAAGCGTTCCTGAAAAATATTCAGCTCAAATGGTGGAAGCCATGAAACAAAAAGGTATTAATGTAAAATATTCCGTTTATCCCGGAGTAGGGCATAACAGTTGGGACAATGCCTTTGCAGAGCCCGAGTTATTATCGTGGCTATTTTCTAAATCAAGATAAAAAAAGTACATGGATTTAAAATTGACCAAGCCCATTTGTTTCTTCGACCTAGAAACTACAGGAACCAATGTGGCCAAGGATAGAATTGTTGAAATAGCCATCTTTAAAGTTTTTCCCAATGGCAATAAAGAGAGTAAGACCTGGTTGGTGAACCCAGAAATGCCCATTCCGGCAGAAGCTACGGCAATTCATGGCATTTCCAATGAAAAAGTGGCCAATGAACCTACCTTCAAGCAGCTCTCCAAAGAAATTTACAAGATGATAAAGGATAGCGACCTGGCGGGATATAATTCTGATCGGTTCGATATTCCATTACTGGCCGAAGAAATGTTGCGTGCCGAGGTGGATTTTGATATGAAAAGTATGGTTTCGGTGGATGTGCAGACTATTTTCCATAAAATGGAGAAACGTACCTTGGAAGCAGCCTATAAGTTTTACTGTGACAAAAATCTGGATGATGCACATAGTGCCGAAGCAGATACCATGGCAACCTATGAAGTATTGTTGGCGCAGTTGGATAGATATCCGGAATTGGAAAATAACGTAAAGAAACTGTCAGAGTTCACCACCAGAAAACAGTCGTTGGATTTTGCAGGATTTATTGGTGTCAATGAAGATGATCAGCCTATTTTTGCCTTCGGAAAACACAAGGGAAAAACGGTGGATGAAATCATGGAAAAAGAACCTGGCTATTTTGGTTGGTTGCTGAACGCGGATTTTCCCCTATACACCAAAAAAGTGCTTACACAGATTAAATTGAGCAAGCTCAATAACAAGCTTTCCTAAAAGTAGACCTCAAAAAATACACCCTATGAAACTGATATGTATAGGCAGGAACTACGCTGCCCATATTGATGAGCTCAAGAATGAACGGCCCAGTGAACCCGTGGTCTTCATTAAGCCGGACTCTGCCATACTGCCCAAAGAACAGGATTTTTATATCCCAGAGTTTTCCAATGATGTGCACCATGAGGTGGAGGTATTGGTAAAGATTAAAAAGGTGGGAAAGCATATTGCACCTCAATTTGCCCATAAATATTATGATGAGATTGGCCTGGGAATAGATTTTACGGCTAGGGACCTTCAATCCAAATTAAAGGAGAAAGGACTACCATGGGAAAAAGCAAAGGGGTTTGATGGCTCTGCAGTAGTTGGAAGTTGGTTGCCAAAGTCCAAGTTCCAGAATGTAGATAATTTAACATTCTCCTTATCCAAGAATGGTGAAAAAGTACAGCAGGGAAACACCTCGTTGATGCTGTGGAAGATAGATGAATTGATTGCCCATGTTTCTACATATTTTATGCTGAAGAAAGGTGATATTTTGTTTACAGGCACACCGGCAGGTGTTGGTAAAGTAAGTCCAAATGACTACCTTTCAGGGATGCTTGAAGGTGAACAACTATTTGAAATTAATGTAAGATAATGATTTACAGCCTCGATAAAATAAATGAAATGGCAGAAGGAGACCAAGATTTCATCACCTCTGTTATTTCTGTTTTTTTGGAAGAAGTTCCTGAAGATTTGGATGGTTTGGAAAAAGCCATAAAAGACAGGGATTATGAAAATGTATACAAATTGGCGCACAAGATAAAGCCCAACGTGGACATTTTGGGTATGGAGCAGACAAGGGCTAGAGCATTGGAAATTGAGACCTTGGGTAAGAATACTGGAAATTTTGACGAAATAGAGGAAAAATTTCCCTTGCTGAAAAAAGATGTGCTTCAGGTAGTGTCCGAACTCAAGAACGATTTTAACCTATAAATGCAAGCAGAGATCATCACCATTGGGGATGAAATCCTTATTGGGCAAGTTATTGATTCCAACTCCGCTTTCATAGCCAAGGAGCTTAACAAGATAGGTGTTTCCGTTTATCAGATTACCTCTATACAAGATGATAGGGACCATATCTTAACCGCCTTGAAAGAAGCGGGTGAGCGGTCTTCAGTTATTATCATCACGGGTGGATTGGGACCTACCAAGGATGATATTACCAAGCATACCCTTTGCGATTTTTTTGGGGATGAGTTGGTCCAGGACGAAAAAGTCTTGCACCATATTGAAATATTGTTCAAAAAGTATATTTCCACACCAATATCCGATTTAAATAGAAAGCAAGCTTTGGTACCATCGCAGGCCACTGTATTGCATAATGCCTATGGAACAGCTCCTGGGCTATGGATGAAAAAGGATAAGGTGGTCTATGTATCCCTTCCGGGCGTTCCCATGGAAATGAAGAATTTGATGACAAGCTCGGTTCTGCCTATGATTATTGAGGAGTTTGACCGTCCTTTTATCTTGCACAGGACCATTTTAACGTATGGTCTTGGCGAAAGCGCCCTTGCTGAAAAGATAGAGGATTGGGAGGACAATCTTCCTGAATTCATCAAATTGGCGTATCTGCCCAATTTAGGTAAGGTAAGACTTCGACTTTCTGCAAAAGGAAGTGACAACGATGTCCTTAAGTCTACCATGGATGCGGAAATCAAAAAGTTGTATCCCCTAATTGGTGATATCATCTATGGAGAGGAGGAAGATGCTTCCGTGGAAGCTCAAATAGCAGCCCTGTTGACCGAAAAGCAGTTGACCTTGGCTACGGCAGAAAGTTTTACAGGAGGTAGGATAGCTGAAGGAATCACCTCAATTCCTGGTGCATCCCAATACTTTAAGGGAAGTGTGGTAAGTTATGCCACGGAAACAAAAATTAAGTTGTTGGGCGTTCCAGAAGAACTGATCCAACAGTATTCTGTAGTAAGCGAGGAGGTTGCAGTGGCCATGGCCAAGAACGCCAAAACTATTTTAAATACGGATTTTGCCATTGCCACCACCGGGAATGCAGGCCCTACCAAGGGAGATTCAGATGCGGAGGTGGGAACTGTTTTTATTGCCATTAGCACACCAGAGCGTACTTTTGCGGAGAAATTCAACATGGGAAACCATAGGGAACGTGTGGTGGAGAAGTCTGTGAACAAGGCTTTTGAACTATTATTGAAAGAAATTTTAAATTTCTGAAAAAGAATTTTGTACGTCCCATTAAAATGGTATAAATTTGCAGCCTCAATAAAATCACTCAAAAGTTCGGGAGATGTCTAAAGTTTGTGAAGTTACAGGGAAGAAAGTGATGTTCGGGAACAACGTTTCCTTCTCCATCAATAAAACCAAGAGAAGATTCGATGTAAATATTTCCAAGAAGAAATTTTACATTCCGGAAGAAGACCGCTGGGTAACCTTGAACGTTTCGTCCAGAGGATTGAAAATCATCAACAAGAGAGGAATCTCTGCTGTGTTGAAGGAAATCAATTCCAAAAAATAAGTAGTCTAAGATCTTAAGTACGATACAATGGCAAAGAAAGGAAATAGGATTCAGGTAATTTTGGAGTGTACAGAACACAAAGAGTCTGGTATGCCAGGTACTTCAAGGTACATTACCACCAAGAACAAAAAGAATACGCCGGACAGGATGGAAATCAAAAAATTCAATCCTATCCTAAAGCGCATGACCGTTCATAAAGAAATTAAATAATAGGTTCTTTAAAAGTAAGACCTAATAAATAATATAAGCCATGGCAAAGAAAACAGTAGCAACCCTTCAATCATCATCAAAAAGATTGACCAAGGCCATTAAAATGGTTAAATCTCCAAAATCAGGAGCATATACATTTGTAGAATCAGTTATGGCTCCAGAAATGGTCAACGATTGGTTGAACAAGCAATAAGAATCGTTTTTTACGTTTCTTGAACAAAATTAAAAACCGCCTTAAAGGCGGTTTTTTTATGCGTTTTTATTATCGGTAATTAATCTTTGTTCACTCGATAGGTAATTCTTCTGTTGGTAATCACGGTGTCCACCTGAAGCGTTAGTGTAGCTGTATTGGATAATGTGTTTCCACAGATATAACCATCATTGGTCACTACAACCCGGTATTGGTTGTTGTGCTCGGTGGGTGTTGGGTTGGTGATGGATAGTGTGCTGGTAGTTGTTCCGGAATAAATCCCGGTGTCCGAAAGATCGTTCCAAGACCCACCACTGAAAACTTGCCATTGAAACTGATCTCCCGCCGAGGTTACCGATAAGCTGGTTGAACAGCCAGGACAGGTAGTTACATTGGCAGGTTGCGAGGAAATACTGGGAGCAGTACCTGCCTCTCTATAATCGAATGTGGTGTTGGAATCGTTGTCTGCTGGAGTGGTATAGCCGTCCGAGCCACTAGTGACCACACCATTGGCATCTACAGTAACAGGTAAGGGGCCTAAATAGCCGTCATCATTATCATCCGTAAAGCCAGATTCTACCACATCATTACAGCCATCACCATCAGAATCAGTAGAGTATGGGTCATAGGTGCCGTCAGCATCCGAATCCAATACAGAGTACGTTGGAATGGCATATACCGTATCATTATCTTCAATGCCATTGTATAATCCATTGCTTCCAGAGCCAGAGTTGGCCCCGTCGATGATTCCATCATTATTACTGTCGGAAACCCCTCCCAAGTTCAATACTCCAGATTCGACAATATCCAATATTCCATCATTATCAGAATCCAAATCCAACTCATTGCTGATGCCATCACCGTCGGTATCACATATGGCACTGGCAAACAAATCGCCAGTAAAACCTTCTGGCCCAGGCCCAGCTTGGTTGGTTACGGTAAAGGTGTTGTTATTGGCAGGAACCCATGTTATGGTATTAAAAGGAGTGCCTCCTTGGGCCTGCATCAATTCCAATGAAGTGGATGATGTACTTCTAGTACCGTATAAGTTTGCTTGACCAAACTCGTCTATGATCAATCGGAGCCTAGGTAATCCATTGGAGTTTGCTGTCCATGGAGAGCTGATGAAGCTGCCGTCAGATTGGAATACAAAGTATTCCTCACCGCCTCCAAGGGCACCATTTTCAAATTCAAGTACGGAAGGATGTACGGTGGTTCCATTGATGTCCAACTGAAAAGAGTTGTCCATGGACGAAAAATCGAGCCGCAGATATCCTGTATCGGTATGATTGATGACTACCGACCGTTCACCCACATCGGCCGACGTTAAAAATGAAGCACTGATCGAAGTGCAGTATTCCTCCTCATCCGTAATGCCATCGTTGTCATCATCCAAGTCCACAGCGTCACTGATACCATCGTTGTCCGTATCAATGACCGGGATTGAGGTAGCTGAAATTTCAACATTGTCAATATAAGCACGGTCGTTGCTTTGACTCCAATCAGCCCCTCCTTTTAAAAATCGTATAGTGGTATTGCTGGATATGTAGCTCGTTATGTCTTGACTAAAAGAACCGCTTGTAGAGCCTGCAAATGTATCTAAAGTGGTGTATGAAGAACCATCACTGGAAATTTGAACCGCCAAGGTCTCTCCTGATTCAAGACTGGAAGTTTGCCAATCAAAAGTGAGGGTTGCCGCAGTATATCCGCTCAAGTCGGCCCTTCTTCTAATGTTTTCGCTCCATATATAGCTAAACCTTAGTTCATCTCCGGTTATCCGTATGTAACCACTCGAAGCGGAGTTGTCATCGCCAGACTCAATCCAATTTGTGGCCCAATTTTGAGAGCCATTATTATTGGAATAAGAAACCGAACTAAAAGTGTCGGAAAAAGTATCTTGGGCGGAAACTGTTAGAGAAAACAGTGCCACTACTACCAAATATAGTTTGTTGTGAGGTTTTTTCATGGTAAAAGTTGAGAAACTAAACCACTATAAAAGTAGTAGAGTTGATGGAGGTGTTCTAAAATTTGTTGTGTAGCCGTGCATTTCATCGGTAAAACCTAGGGTGCATGAGGTTTACCAGCTTGTGTAGGAGGTTGTTTTCTGGAATTGGGGGATGTGGTAAAAGCCATTTTCTTTTAACAAAAATGGCCGTACTTTCCTATCTTTGGGGCTTGGAATGATGTATATCTAATGAGTTTATTCAAAAAAATATTTTCAAAAGAAAAGAAAGAAACCCTTGACAAAGGCCTTGAAAAGTCCAAAACCAGCTTCTTTGGCAAGTTGGGTAAGGCTGTGGCCGGAAAATCCAAGGTAGATGATGAGGTGTTGGACAGTCTTGAGGAAGTCTTGGTTACTTCGGATGTAGGAGTGAACACTACCCTAAAGATCATTGACCGTATTGAGGAGCGTGTTTCCCGTGATAAATATATGGGGACAGACGAGCTCAATACTATTTTGAGAGAAGAAATAGCCGGTCTTCTATCGGAAACCCATGTGGGGGAAGAGACTGAATTTTCCATTCCTTCGGATAAAAAACCGTACGTGATCATGGTGGTAGGCGTAAATGGGGTAGGAAAGACTACTACCATTGGCAAACTGGCCCATCAGTTTAAAAACCGAGGGTTAAAAGTGGTTTTGGGTGCTGCAGATACCTTTAGAGCTGCTGCCATTGACCAGCTGGAAGTATGGGCCAAGCGTGTGGACGTCCCCATTATTAAACAAAAGATGGGAAGTGACCCCGCATCTGTGGCATTTGACACCTTGAATTCTGCTGTGACAGAGAATGCCGATATGGTCTTGGTGGACACCGCGGGCCGACTTCATAACAAGGTCAACCTCATGAACGAGCTTTCCAAGGTGAAACGGGTAATGCAAAAGGTGGTACCCGATGCTCCGCATGAAGTTTTATTGGTGTTGGATGGTTCTACCGGGCAAAACGCCTTTGAGCAGGCCAAACAGTTTACCAAAGCCACAGAAGTGACCAGTTTGGCCGTGACCAAGTTGGACGGTACAGCAAAGGGTGGGGTGGTCATTGGAATTTCAGACCAGTTCCAGATTCCTGTAAAATACATCGGAGTGGGTGAAGGTATTGAAGATCTTCAAGTCTTTAACAAATACGAGTTTGTGGATTCGTTTTTTACTATGTAGCATGGCAACAATGGCAAGCAAATTGAAATTGGTGATCAAATTGTCAGTTTGGTGTGTTGTGATTGCTTCCCATGCGCAGATTACCTACCCCAAGGCCAGTCCTTTTTCTTTAGTGGTGCAGGAGGTAGGGTTATCTAAAATTACGGTTGAATATTCTCGTCCGGCAGTTCGGGGTAGACAAATTTTTGGTCATTTGGTGCCTTATGGGCGTATTTGGAGGGTTGGGGCTAATGAATCCACCAAAATTACGCTCAGTACAGACATGGAAGTCATGGGGAATCTATTACCCAAAGGAACTTATGCACTTTATGCTTTTCCCGAATTGGATGCTTGGGAAATTGCATTTCACACGAACACAGGTCACTGGGGAGATGGCCGAAAGGAATACGACCCTCAAGAAGATTTATTTCGGATAGCTATACGGGCCAAAGAAATACGGTATCATCAAGAAAATTTTTTAATTGATTTCGATTCTATTACGCACAATAAAGCCAATATGCGACTCCGTTGGGCCAATACGCAATTGGTAATTCCTTTTAAGGTGGATACCCATGTACAAATGGAAACTGAAATCCGCGAGCAATTGGTTAAAAACCCAACTGCCCAAACGTACTACGAAGCAGCTCGGTATTTGCAGGAACAAGGGAAGGATTATCCGCGAGCATTGGATTATCTTAACAAGGCCTTGGAATTGGGCGGGGACACCTATTATTTTCATAGGGTGAAATCGTTGGTACTGGCTAAAATGGGAGATTATGCTTCTGCTATTCAATCCGCTGAAAAATCGTTGAAAATCTCCAGTGAATTGGAAAAGGATGAATTTGTTCGGATGAATGAAGCCAATATAAAAGAATGGAGCACTTTGGTGCGAGAGCCTTAGCCCTAATTTTGTAATCTTCTTATAAAACCCTCTGGGAATAAACTTTCCCTTATTTTTGCATTTTATTTTCAAAACCTATGCGCACAAAATCGCTCAAAAAGAACAAAATCAATGTAGTAACGCTCGGATGTAGTAAAAATGTCTACGATTCTGAAGTGCTGATGGGGCAGCTACGGGCCAATAACAAGGAGGTTGTACACGAAGAGGAAGGCAATGTTGTGGTAATCAATACCTGCGGATTTATTGCCAATGCCAAGGAGGAGAGCGTGAACACCATTTTGGAATATGTGCAAAAGAAGGAGGCAGGAGCTGTGGACAAGGTTTTTGTTACAGGTTGTTTAAGTGAGCGCTATAAACCCGATTTGGAGAAGGAAATACCCAATGTGGATGAATATTTTGGGACCAGCGATTTGCCCAATTTATTAAAGGCTTTGGGGGCAGATTATAAGCATGAGTTGCTAGGGGAACGCTTGACCACTACACCAAAGAACTATGCCTATCTAAAAATTGCCGAAGGTTGTGATCGCCCTTGCTCTTTTTGTGCCATTCCCTTGATGCGTGGAAAGCACAAAAGCACACCTATCGAGGCATTAGTGACCGAAGCTGAAAAGCTGGCGGCCAACGGGGTCAAGGAGCTTATCTTAATAGCTCAAGACCTTACCTATTATGGATTGGATCTATATAAAAAACGCAATTTAGCGGAGCTGTTACGGGCGCTGGTAGAAGTAGAGGGAATTGAATGGATACGTCTGCACTATGCCTTCCCCACTGGATTTCCCATGGATGTGTTGGAGGTAATGCGCAATGAACCCAAGATTTGCAATTATATAGATATTCCACTTCAGCATATATCTGACAGCGTCTTAAAAAGTATGCGAAGGGGAACCACACAGGGCAAGACCACAAAATTGCTGCAGGACTTTAGGGAGGCCGTACCAGGAATGACCATACGTACCACTTTGATTGTGGGATATCCTGGAGAGACCGAAGCAGATTTTGAAACCTTGAAGAATTGGGTCAAGGAGATGCGATTTGAACGTTTGGGATGTTTTACCTACAGCCATGAGGAAAATACCCATGCCTATACCTTGGAGGATGATGTTCCCGAAGAAATAAAACAACAACGGGCCAATGAGATCATGGAAATCCAATCGCAGATTTCGTGGGAACTCAATCAAGAAAAGATTGGGAAAACATTCCGTTGCATTATTGATCGAAAGGAAGGCAATTATTTTGTGGGACGAACGGAACATGATTCCCCAGACGTAGATAATGAAGTCCTTATCGATGCCACTAAATATTATGTGAAAGTAGGCGAGTTTGTTGATGTTGAAATTGCAGATGCCTCCGATTTTGATTTATACGGGATTCCGGCAACCTCCAAATAACTACATATTTACAAATTCGAAACCGGACAAAGGGATGTCCCTTAGGTCGAACTCGGTCTCATTAAGTAGGATGCCATGTTCCAGATAGGCCTTTAAATTGGCTAGCCAGAAGGTCCAACCATTACTGCAACCATGATGTATGTTGAGTTTATTTTCTTCATCTGTTGGGATTTCAAACTGCCGTAAGGTCAGAAGGACTGCATTTTTGTGGTCTTCCAAGCTTACCGAAACCTTACAGCCCGTAAATGTATACTCCAAAAAATCTTTTCCGTTGGCTTGAAGTACTTTTCCGGTTTCCTGTCCATCCCAATTGTGCCATTTCCAAACATAATCATCGCCCGGTTGTATAAAATCTTCAGACAAGCGCTGTTTTCCATCTGAAGCATACGTGGCTTCCCTCAAAAACCATGAAGTTATTCCTTTGGAAGTTCCCCAGCACCAATACAGTTTTTCCATGGGGGCTTTGATAAAGATTTTTTTGTTGAAACTGTCAAAAGTGAGCTTGTTCATCGCTTTCGGTTTAGTTCATATTGATACAGTTCTCTTCCCAACTGCGCCAAGAAAGGTATTCCCACTTCATCATACTCATAGGCATCATCATTAAAAATGCCATCACTATTTACCAGAATAGTAGCAGTGATCATAAAGTCGATATTGTTTTTTGTGTCTTTTAAATAGGCGCAATCGGTTAGTGTGCCATAAGCATATCCAACTTTGTTATAGATTTTGATATGTTCTGGCATGGGGTCCGGATTATCACCAAACATGAAGAATTTCACATAACTGTCGTAATATTCTTGAGGATCGTAGCCCAATTTGCCTGGGAGCGTATGCATGGTCTCCAAAAGAAATTCACGCTGTTCCAAACTTAAGTTGAACCGTTCTTCTTCTGGAAAGGCATCAGGAAAGATTACCCGCTTTAACAAATCGCTTTGAGATTGTATGGGGAAGTAGTTTTTTAGGGAAAAATCAAAAGGCTCGGTTTGCAGGGAATCATCAGCATAGTATCCTTTTCCTTTTTTGATATGGTTTAATTGTAGTGGTTTTGCCGTTGTGTTTATAATGGATTTGCTTACCGAGGTTGTGGAATCATTGAGATAAATTACCAAGGGTTTGGTGGTCACATCGTCAGCATTTGAAGTGGACAGTCTATGTGAAATCCGAATTGGGTCAACCCCTCTCTTTTTCATCCGTCCATTAAGGTCATCTTGCCCTAAAAATTCCAGTAATCGGTTGTTGGCCGCATTATCGGAAACTGCAAAAATCTCCGAAACTGCTTTTGCAAAAGTGGTTTCAACCGAATCACCCTCAATATAGAAACGGGTATATAAGGAAAGTGTATCAGTCTCATTAAGTTTTTCAAGTGCAGCTACCGCCGCAGGAAACTTAACGGTGCTGGCAGGATAAAAATAATTGCCCTTGTCCACTTGAAAATCGTAATCGGTAAAAAGAATGCTGTCGTTACGCCGATCTATTTGGGTGTATCGTATCTGGACCTCGTGGGTGTCCAACTCATCCATCACCCTTTTTATGAGTGGATTTTCGGAACCCAGTACTTGATTTAGCGGGTTGGTGGAATCGGAACGGTTACAGGCAGTAAGTGCTAATACCAATAGACAAATCCCTAGATGTGCTTTATATGGGAAAAAAGGTAAATTCTTCATGCCTTAATTTTACTAAGTTTCCGAGTATCTCTCTCCGCGATTGGGCCTAAGAAGGCTGCGTACTTTTTTTACATGGTCTTCAGAAACCACCATAAAGACAATACTGTGCGATGGGCTATAATGTTCAACTCCCATTTTATGGAAGGTCACTTGTTCGGCAAGGGCAAATTCTTCCAAGTGTTTTCTGAAGTGTTCAGCGGTATGGGCGGCGTTGGGACCTCTAAAATCCCAGATGGCCTTTATTTTTGTATTCAATGCTTTTTCCATCTTATGAGTCAAGAACAGAGATTCCTTTTTCGGCGAAGGCCTTAAAATCTTCCATATATTTTAAAGACTGTTTTTTAAAGGCACCAGGCATTAAAAAACCCATAATTTTCATGCCCAGCCCAGAGAATTGAAATTCGCTTTGCGAAATCCATTTGGTTTTGCCATCCATTTCTTCAAAGTAGTTCTTTTGAATATTGTGAACCCCTTTTGCGTCATAAATGGTATGAAGTTCTTCGGGCAAGTTACGTTTTATAATGGTTTCCACCATTTCCAGCTCGCGTTTTCCCATTTTGTAGCTGAGGCTCATTTGGGCCCCTTCCAAGCCCGGGTTTCCGGAAAGATGTTCATAGTTAACAAGACCTTTTTGCCAATGCTTCATATTTTCTGGATCATCCAGCTTTTTAATGAATTCATCACGGGGAAGGTCCACAGTAACTTCTGTTGTATACTTCATTCCATCTGGTTTGCGCCAATATACTAAATTATCCTTTCTTTGCCCCTTACTAAAAATCTGTTAATGGGAAAGCAACCTGCTTGTGAGGGATTTAGTAATTGTTATTTTTGCGAAATGCATTCGCTCCAAAAAAATATTCTGATCCTGCTTTGCTGTTTGGCTGTGGTTTCATTTTCTGCTTGCAGCTCTTTTTTTAAGGAACAGGAAGAAAAAGAACCTTTGGCTCGAGTAGGTGACACTTTCTTGTACAAAGAAGATATAGCCACTCTGATCCAAGATGATATGTCTCCAGAGGACAGTACCTTGTTCGTGACCAATTACATTAACAATTGGGCGTCCAAACAATTATTGCTGACCAAATCAAAAATAAATCTTCCTGAAGAGAAATTGGCCGAGTTTAATCGTTTGGTTTCCGACTATCGTACGGATTTATACACTAGGGCCTATATTGAGGCATTGGTGCTGCAATCCAAGGATACCGCTATCACCCGTACACAGTTAATGAACTATTACGAACAGGAAAAGGAAAATTTTAAGCTCAATGAAAAGCTTGTACAGCTTAGGTTCGTGGGTATGCCCAGTCAATTTTTGGATATTGATGGGGTTAGGACCAAGATCCGGAACTGGAAAGAATCCGATAAAAGATATCTGGACTCTATTGCGGTACAATTCAAGAAAATACACTTTAACGATTCCATTTGGGTAAGTGCGTCCAGGGTGGTAGAGGTAATCCCCCCGCTAACCCCATCAAATGAAGGATCATACTTAAAAAAATCACAATTTTTTGAGCTACAAGACTCCTTAGAAGTATATTTGGGAATAGTGACCAACGTTCTGGAAGTCAATGATACAGCTCCATTTGATTATATTGAGCCTGATATACGCCAATTGATTTTGAACAGACGGCGATTGAATTACATAAAAAAACTGGAAACCGAAATCATAGATGAAGCCATTAAGAAGAAAGAATTTGAGGTTTATGAATAAAAAGATTAATGTTATTTGCACCTTGGCATTTTTTGCCGCATTCGGGATTGCAAATGCACAGGATACCGATGAGGCCCTTGGCACCAAGCGAGATACCACAAGCACTTCCAACAAAGTAAAGTTGGATGGAATTGCCGCTGTAATTGGGGATTATGTAATTCTTGAATCTGATATCGACAAAACATTGATAGATCTGAAGAGCCAAGGAGCTTCAACGCAAGATATTACCCGTTGCAGTCTTTTGGGAAAACTTATGGAGGACAGATTGTATGCCCATCAGGCCGTTCAGGACAGTTTGTTGGTTTCCGATGATCAGGTCAATGCGCAAAGTGACAGACAGATTCAGCAATTGGTGGCCCAGGTAGGTTCTATGGAGAAGGTGTTGAAGTTTTATAAGAAAACGGATATCGAAAGCTTTAGACAGGAACTATTCGAAATCAACAAGCTTAATATGTTGTCCGAGAAAATGCAGGGCAAGATTGTTGAGGAAATTGAGGTGACTCCGGAGGAAGTCCGCCAGTTTTTCTATAAAATCCCTGAGGATGAAAGACCTGTGTTTGGTGCCGAACTTGAGATTGCGCAGATTGTTAAGCAGCCTACGGCATCCGAGGAAGAAAAGCAGAAGGTGATAGATAGGCTAAAGCAAATAAAACAAGATGTTGAGGAAAACGATGCCAGTTTTAATGTAAAGGCCATCCTTTACTCCCAAGACCCAGGTTCCAAATCCAAAGGTGGATTTTATAGTATAACACGTGAAACAGGATTTTATAAAGAATTTAAAGATATAGCCTTCAGCCTTCAGGAAGGAGAAATATCAGAGCCGTTCGAGACCGATGCTGGATATCACATCATTTATATAGAAAAAATTAGGGGACAGGAACTGGATTTGAGACATATTCTATTGATTCCCGAAATACCCCAAAGTGCAATTGATGCTGCTGTAAAGGAACTCGATACCATTCGACAACAAATTTTGGATGGCAAGTATACCTTTGCCGATGCGGCCTTGAATTTTTCAGATGAAAAGGAGACCAAGTTTGATGGTGGTCTTTTGAGAAACCCCATCAATTTTGATTCCCGTTTTGAGTTGACCAAAATGGACCCTACCCTTTACAATCAGGTTAGGGACATTAAAGATGGAGAAATTTCAAGACCGCTCAGGGAAGATAATCCCAGAGGAGGAGCGCCCAAGTATAAGATCATGAAAATATCCAATAGGTATGATGAACACAAAGCGGATTTTGCAAAAGACTATCTAAAAATACAAGAGTTGGCCCTCAGGGAAAAACAGTTCAAGGCCATAAAAGAATGGATGGACGAGCATATCGAGGACACCTATATCCATGTAAACACCGAGAATAAGGATTGCGATTTTGCAAACAACTGGGTAAAGGAATAGATGCATGTCGGACGTTACAGCTGTTGAAAATCTTGTAAAAAAACATCAGGCTTTAAAAAATGAGATTGCCAAGGTCATTGTGGGCCAAGAAAAGGTAATCGAACAGATATTGCTCTCCATTTATACTGGGGGGCATTCGTTGTTGATAGGCGTTCCAGGATTGGCAAAAACCTTAATGGTAAATACCATTGCCCAAACCTTGGGATTGGATTTTAAGCGAATCCAGTTTACCCCTGATCTAATGCCCAGTGATATTTTGGGAAGCGAAGTATTGGACCAAAATCGGAACTTTAGGTTCATCATGGGCCCCATTTTTGGCAATATTATCCTGGCCGATGAGATCAACAGAACACCTCCCAAAACCCAAGCGGCACTTTTGGAAGCTATGCAGGAAAGAGCTGTGACCATAGCAGGAAAACAATACAAACTCAACAGGCCTTATTTTGTATTGGCTACTCAAAACCCGATAGAGCAAGAGGGGACCTATCCTTTGCCAGAGGCACAGTTGGATCGTTTTATGTTTGCCATTGAACTCACATATCCATCCATAGAAGAAGAGATTCAAGTGGTCAAGACCACTACAACGGACAACGAAGTAAAACTAAAGACCCTCTTCAGTGCGGATGAAATTATTGAGGTACAGCATTTGGTGAGGAGGATACCTGTTCCAGACAACGTAATCGATTATACGGTACGATTGGTCAACCGAACAAGGCCGGGGCTCGAAGGAGCTTCGGATTTCGTGAATAATTATGTGGATTGGGGAGCCGGGCCAAGAGCGTCACAAAATTTGGTGTTGGCCGCCAAGGCCCATGCTGCCATACACGGCAAGTTTTCACCCGATATCGAGGATGTAAAAGCTGTTTCCTTGGGAATTCTTCGTCACAGAATTCTAAAAAACTACAAAGCCGAAGCAGAAGGCATTTCAGAGGAAAAAATTATCTCCAAATTGTTATAAATATCAAATCTTCCCTATTTATTTAGGGTAATTCTAATTCTTTAATCGTAGGTATTTTAGTAAATTTACCAAATTACTAAAATCTTAAAAACTCGATTGTAGAATGGCATTTGATATTGACATGATTAAGGGCGTCTATGCTTCCATGGGGGAACGTGTGGATAAGGCCCGGGAATTGGTAGGAAGGCCTTTGACCCTTGCTGAAAAGATATTGTATTCGCATTTATGGGAAGGAACCCCGACCAAGAAGTTTACCAGAGGAAAAGATTATGTTGATTTTGCTCCAGATAGAATAGCCTGTCAAGATGCAACGGCGCAAATGGCCTTGCTTCAGTTTATGCAAGCAGGCAAAGATAAAGTGGCAGTGCCCACTACCGTTCACTGTGATCACTTGATTCAAGCTAAACAAGGTGCTGCGGCAGATTTGAAGCACGCCAACGAGACCAGTAGCGAGGTATTCGACTTTTTGGGTTCGGTATCCAACAAATACGGTATTGGGTTCTGGAAGCCTGGTGCGGGTATCATTCACCAAGTGGTATTGGAAAACTATGCATTCCCAGGGGGTATGATGATTGGAACAGACTCCCATACAGTAAACGCGGGTGGTTTGGGAATGGTAGCCATTGGTGTAGGTGGTGCAGATGCCGTGGATGTTATGGCAGGAATGGCTTGGGAATTGAAGTTTCCTAAGTTGATTGGTGTAAAATTGACCGGAAAGCTATCTGGTTGGACAGCACCAAAAGATGTTATCCTTAAAGTGGCTGAAATCCTTACCGTAAAAGGAGGAACAGGAGCCATTGTTGAATATTTTGGCCCAGGGGCAATTTCTATGTCATGTACCGGTAAGGGAACCATCTGTAACATGGGTGCAGAAATTGGAGCGACTACATCTACATTTGGTTATGATGAGTCCATGGAGCGTTACCTAAGAGCAACTGATAGGGAAGATGTTGCTGATGAAGCCAATAAAGTAAAAGAACATTTAACGGCAGATCCTGAGGTATATGCCAACCCCGAACAGTACTTTGACCAAGTCATTGAAATCAATTTATCTGAATTGATGCCATTATTGAACGGACCTTTTACCCCGGATTTGGCTACTGAAGTAGGAACAATGCGCGAAAAGGCCGAGAAAAACGGATGGCCTTTGGCAGTGGAGTGGGGATTGATAGGTTCTTGTACCAACTCTTCATATGAAGATTTGTCAAGAGCATCATCCATTGCGCAACAAGCATTGGACAAAAAGTTGAAAACCAAGGCAGAGTTTGGTATCAATCCAGGCTCGGAGCAGGTTAGATATACCACAGAACGAGACGGGATTCTTGAGATTTTTGAAAAATTGGATGCCAAAATCTTCACCAATGCCTGCGGACCATGTATCGGTCAATGGGCACGATATGAAGATCCCAAAAATGCTCCAAAGAACAGTATCGTGCATTCCTTCAACCGTAACTTTGCCAAGCGTGCCGATGGAAACCCCAATACGCATGCTTTTGTAGCATCACCAGAAATGACTGCGGCCATTGCCATTGCCGGTCGTTTGGATTTTAATCCATTGACAGATAAATTGATCAATGAAGATGGAGAAGAAGTTATGTTGGACGAGCCAACAGGATGGGAATTGCCACCAAAAGGTTTTGAAGTAAAGGACAACGGTTATATAGACCCACTTGAAGATGGAAGCGGAGTCAATGTCATTGTAGCACCCGGCTCGGAACGTTTGCAAATTTTGGAGCCGTTTGAGCCCATTACTCCAGCAAGCTTGAAAGGCATGAAACTGTTGATCAAAGCCTTTGGGAAATGTACTACCGATCATATCTCCATGGCCGGACCTTGGCTAAGGTATAGGGGACATTTGGACAATATTGCCAACAACACTTTGATTGGAGCAGTAAACGCTTACAACCAAAAAACCAATTTTGTCAAGAACCAGTTGACTGGGGAGTACGGAGGAGTACCTGATACCCAACGTGAGTATAAGAAAGCAGGGATAAAGACCATTGTAGTGGGAGACCACAACTATGGGGAAGGTTCCTCAAGGGAACATGCGGCCATGCAGCCACGCCACTTGGGTGTTGCGGCAGTTTTGGTGAAATCCTTTGCCAGGATACATGAGACCAACCTGAAAAAGCAAGGGATGTTGGCACTTACTTTTGCCAATGAGAACGATTATGACCTTATTCAGGAAGATGATACTTTCAACTTCTTGGATATAGATCAGTTTGCTCCAGACAAACCCTTGACCTTGGAAATCGTGCATGCAGATGGCAGCAAGGATACCATCAAGGTAAATCACTCCTACAACAATGCACAGATAGCATGGTTCAATGAGGGGTCTGCCCTGAACCTGATCAAAAAGGAGAATGCTTAAACTATTTTTAAGATAATTCAAGAAAACTCCTGATATTGCTGAAATATCAGGAGTTTTTAATTTTAACCAAATCCCTCGGAATGAAAATCAGTAAAAAGACTGTTCTTAATGTTGTACTGATTCTGTTTGTACTTTCCTTTTTTGTTACCCCTTTGGGGTATTATGGCAAAATCCTGCTTAACAAAATGCTGGCCATGTCACCTCCCGTGATAGAACAATCCGAGCGGGAAAAAATAACCGATTACGATTGGAAGCTTAAGGATGCAGATTGGAACATTTTCAATTTTGAAAAATCCAAAGGGAATGTGGTTTTCATTAACTTTTGGGCTTCATGGCGATTACCTTCCGAAGCTGAACTGTCCAGCATACAAGAACTTTATAACAAGTACAAGGGTAAAATGGACTTCTACATCATCACCAATGAAAACAGACCTCCAGTAGAGGCTTTTATGGAAGAGCACGAGTTTACGTTTCCATTGACGTACTTGATCATTGGAGAAAAAATGCCCGTGGATTCCAAGGAGGTTCCTTCTTCTTATTTGATCGATAAATCAGGAAATATTGTAATCCATAAGAAAGGAATAGCAGATTGGAGCAACAAAAAGGTGTACACCTTATTGGATGAATTGATAGCAGAATAACACCCAATGAAAGTTTCCAAAGAGCAAATTAGTAATGGCATATGGCTATTGGCCATTGCTTTGATACTTTTTACCCCGGTTGGGTTTCACCTTCGTGTGTGGGTAACCAAATTTATATCAGCTAGTGCCGATGTGGTATCGGTGGAAGAACAAAAAACATTGGCGGATTACCATTGGCGATTGGTTGATGTTGAAGGAAAACATACTGATTTCAAATCTTTTGAAGGTAAGGTGGTCGTGGTAAATATTTGGGCCACTTGGTGTCCTCCTTGTGTTGCCGAGCTTCCCAGCTTTGCAGAGCTTTACGAGGATTATAAAGATGAAGTTGTATTTGCTTTTGTGGCCAACGATGACAAGGATAAGGTGGAGCAATTCATCGAAAAGAAAGGATATCGACTACCAATCTATTTTCAGGTTTCGTCCATTCCCAAGGAATTGATGTCCAAAAGTATACCTGCTACATACATCATTAGTAAGTCTGGAAAAATAGTGGTCGATGAGAAAGGAGCTGCCAACTGGAATTCGGATAAAACAAGGACTTTGGTAGACCAGCTTATTTTGGAGTAGTTTGCCGTTTGAAGTACTTGAAAGGCACAAGAAGCATTCCAAAACATTCCCCTTCTTCTTTGCCTAAGTGTTTGTGATGTATTTTATGGGCTCTTCGAACCCCTTTGGCATACCAATTATTGGCATTTCGGAACAACTTGAAGCGTTGGTGTATAAAAATGTCGTGTACCAAAAAGTAAGCAATTCCGTAGGCTAGAATTCCAAAACCCAATGGCCAGCCATACCAAAACGAGGTATAGTTGCCCAGATAAAAGAGTATCATGCTCACCACGGCATAGAAAATAAAGAAAGCATCGTTACGCTCAAACCAAGAGTCGTGGTCCTTTTTGTGGTGATCTTTATGAAGGCTCCACAAAAAGCCATGCATCACATATTTGTGCGTAAACCAAGCCATAAACTCCATAAAGCAGAATGTGGACAAGAAAACAAGTATCCAAAGCGCTAGTTTCATTTATACCAATTGTAATTTATAGTTGAGGTACGAATGTGCCAAAAGTCCAAATTTTTGATAGTTGGGAACCCTAATCCGGGTATTTTTGATTTCCAAGGAGGGTGTTCCCTGTAACTTTTGGAGTAATTTTTTGTAGTACCGATAAGCAGTATAGACCCCAAACTTGGCTTGTTCCGGCAATTTTATGATACCTGAATATCCTACTGCCAAATCTGCCTTAATCTCATTCACGATTCTCTTTTTGGAGATTTCATCGAGCTCTGTCAAGTTGGTGTTGGGGAAATAGGTACGATCCAAGTGTTCGTAATCTGCTTTGAGGTCCCGGAGAAAATTTATTTTCTGAAAAGCAGAGCCCAAGGCCATGGCAGATTCTTTTAACTCTTCATACTTTTCCTTGTCGCCGTGTACAAAAACGCATAGACACATAAGACCTACCACATCCGCTGATCCATAGATATACTCTCGATATTCATCAAAAGTTTCGTAGGTTTTTTTGGTTAGGTCCATGCGCATGCTGTTCATGAACGATTCCACCAAATGAAAAGGAATATCGTAGGTATGATAGGTATGCTGAAAAGCATTCAGGATAGGATTTAGGCTGATTCTATCCGTAATAGCATGCTCCATATCATTTTCAAACCGGTTAAAAAGTGCTTCTTTATCGTACTCGTGGAAGGTGTCCACAATTTCATCGGCAAAACGCACAAAACCATAAATGTTGTAGATGTCTGAGCGAATGGATGGAGCCAACATCTTGGTGGCCAAAGAGAAGGAAGTGCTGTAAGATTGTGTAACAATTTTGCTACAGTTGTACGAAACATCATCAAAAATAGTCTTCATGATCAAAGTTTTTTAGTGATTAGATCAGCTACCAATTTTCCAGAGATTAGTGAAGGGGGCACTCCCGGTCCCGGAACAGTAAGCTGACCGGTAAAAAATAAATTTTTCACCTTGCTACTTTTGAGGTTGGGTCGCAGAAATGCAGTTTGCCGCAGGGTGTTGGCTAAACCATAAGCATTTCCTTTATAGGAATTGTACTGCTCCACAAAATCGTTTACACAGAAACTCTCCTTAAATATAATAGAATTTTTTACTTCTTGTTGGGTGCGTTTTTCAAATCTATCCATTACAATATCAAAATATTGCTCGCGAAGCTCGGAAGTATCTTCCAACCCAGGGGCTATTGGAACCAAAAAGAAACCGGTTTCACAGTTTTTGGGAGCCATTGTGGTATCGGTAATGGATGGAAAATTGGCATAGAACAAGGGTTCACTTGGCCATTGGGGGGTATCGTAAATCTCTTGGGCATGCTTTTCAAAGTCGGTATCAAAGAAAAGATTGTGATGTTCAACATTGTCCAATTTTTTTCGAAAACCGATATAAAAGAGTAGGGAAGAGGGTGCATAGGTTTTCTTTTCCCAATAAGCCTCTGAATATTGACGGTATCTCTGATCTAGCAAAGTTTCGGAATGGTGATAATCCGCTCCACTAACAACATAGTCCGAAATATGGTTTTTGCCATTGCTACGTATTCCAATGACTTCTTTATCCGATACCAAAATTTTGGCCACAGGACTATCGGTATGTATTTTCACTCCTAGTTCTTCGGCCAAACTTTTCATGGCCTTGATAATTTCATACATACCTCCTTTGGGATGCCATGTACCAAGACCAAAATCAGCAAAATTCATGAAATTGTAGAATGATGGTGTCTTGCTGGGCTTCGCACCCAAAAAAAGTACAGGAAATTCCAGGGTTGCAACCAATTTTGGATTTTTAAATTGTCTACGGACCTCTTGACTGATGGTCTTAAAAAACTGATCTACCCGCAGTACGGTCTCCTTGGTAACCAATTCCATTGGTGAAAGTCCAGGCCGAAGCACCACCTTGTTTATGGCTATGTTGTAATTCTCTTGCGCCTCTGAAATAAAATTTCTTAAATGTTGGCTGCTTCCGGATTCTATGCGTTCAAATTCTTCACATATCTTTTCCATACTATCGCCAATGGATAGGGTATCTTCCTCAAAAAAAACTTTGTAGGCTGGATCTAAGCGGTCCAATTGGTAGTAATCGGAGGTTTGCTTTCCGAAATCGGCAAAGAACTTTTCAAATATATCCGGCATCCAGTACCAACTAGGACCAATATCAAAAGTGAACCCATCTTTTATCAGTTGTCTAGCCCTACCGCCAATAGTGCTGTTTTTCTCAAAAACGCTTACATCCAGCCCTGCTTTGGCCAAATGGCATGCTGCTGAGAGTGAGGAAAAACCGGATCCTATGACAATGGCCTTTTTCATGGGTAAAGCAGCGTTATATGGATTCCATTAATTGGGCAATGGAACCATACGTTTTTACGTTTTTGGGAAGATCGTCTTCCGATAGCTCCTGTATCTGATGCCCCAGAACATGTAGCTTGGAGTCAGAGGGGAGTTTCATAATTTCTTTGAACCGATTGAAATAATCGGAGATTTCGTCTTTGGTGGGAGCCACCGTAAAGTAGGAGATAAAATCTATCTTGTGATAATACTTTACCAAGTCCATCAAGCTCTCCAAAGGCATACTTTGGCCCAAGTAAATGGATTTGTAGCCTTTGTTGATGATTTCGTAATTGACATACAACAACCCAAGTTCATGGATTTCATTTTCTGGGAGATAAAGTGCATAAATATGATCATCCCTTGAAACTTTCTCCATTTGAAGGGCTTCCGTGTTGCTGTAAATTTTTAGTTTGATGAGATTGCTGATGAAATGTTCGTGAGCCGGACTAATGGTGTCTGTTTGCCAAAGTAGCCCCAATTCATTCAGGAATGGGATAAAGACTTCATTGAATGTGTCACTAAACGATTTTTCAGACAGCAAACTGTCATATGTTTTCAGAAAAAGGGTTTGATCAAAATTGAGCATGGCCATTTTCAGGTGGTTCATTACATGGTCATTTTCCCTATCCTTGACCGTAATCTCCTTGACCAAATCCGGAATTTGGGATTCTTCCAGTTTTGCAATCTTTGAAATTTTGTATCCGTGATTGTATAACAGCGTTACGTTCAACAGTTTCTGAAGACTTACAATGTTATAGGTTCTAATGTTGGTATCAGTACGTTCAGGCGTGAAGAGCTTATATCTTTTCTCCCAAATACGGATGGTATGGGCTTTAATTCCTGAAAGGTTTTCCATATCCCGAATACTGAAAGATTTCTTTACGTTGTTCATCTTTTAAGTAAAAACATTAAACAAATTTACAATTTTAACCGAATTGACCTATTTTTTACCCATAAAATTTAAGGAAGAAGTTTGAACGTTGATATAGTTTTGGGTAAAAAATAAATGAGAAAAGATGGGATAAAAAAAACCGCAACATGGTTGCGGCTTTGTGCCCACGACTGGAGTCGAACCAGCACGTCCTTACGAACACTACCCCCTCAAGGTAGCGTGTCTACCAATTCCACCACGTGGGCCGGCTTTTCAACAACGATTGTATTGGGTAATCGTTGAGGGGCACAAATATAATTCTTTTGTAAAAACCTCACCGCACCAAATTGCATTATCGTTTGGAAAATATGCCTTAATGCTATAGGTCCAGATTTCCGGCGAGTTGTTTTAAGATGATTTCGGATACTTTGGCTTGAAATTTTGCATTACTGTGCCTTACCCTGGCATTGATATAGTTTAATTGAGCCGTTCTGAATTCAATGGTGGGAATAATACCAATTCGGTATTTCTCAACCGTGATGTCCAGGTTTTCCTTGGCAATGGTTTCATTTTTTTCCTCCAGTTCAATAAGGCTTATGTTGGTCAGGTAAGTTTGATAGGTGGTGCCCACCATGGCAATGAGGGATTGCTTTTGCTGTGCAATGGCGATTTCCGCATTTTCCACGGCCATTTTCCCCAACTTTTCATTGCGATTTTGGTTAAACCCATCAAAAAGGTTCAAGGTGGCCCCAAAGCCATAGTTAAATCCCCTGGAATCTGAACTCGTGGTAAAGCCCAAACTAGATTCGGTATGGCCAAAATTGTACCCCGTAGATACAAAAACGGAAGGGTACCGTGATGCTTTTATCTGTTTCAGTTGTAGTTCGCTAATCCTTTTATTGATAATCTCTGCCTGCAATTGGGGGTTCTCTACTGCCACCTTGTTTTCGAGCTCTTCAAGAATCAAGGCTTGATCTACAAAAATTTCAGGCGCTACCACAAAATCCATTTTTAGGTCCCGAGCCAATTGCTCGTTCAATAGAATCTTGGTGTTTTTATATAGTTCTTGTTGGCGTTGCATTTGGGTCTGGTCGGTGTTCAGGTCCACTTGCGCATTGAGCACTTCCAATTTTGAGGCTTTCCCAATGGTAAAACGGTTTTGAGCCAGTTCCACCCGTTGTTCGGATATGATCAAGGTACTGTCCAACGCAGACAATTGTTGTTGCTGCTGTACTAGATCGTAGTAAGTGACCAATACCTCGCCAACCTTGTTAAGAACAACTTGTTTTAATTCCGCTTCGCCTAACTTTTGATTTTCTTTGAGCTGTTCGTGGTTCGCAAACATGCGAAACCCATCAAAGATGGTCCATTCCAATGCCACCCCATAATTTAGGTTTCTGTTCTTGGCATTATCAAGTTCCACCTCGGTACCATCGGAACGAACCTGGGACAAATTTTGTCGACTATTGTTGTCTGCAACGTTGGCATCGACCTTTGGAAGCATTCCTGCTTGTCCCGGACTCACCGAAAGTTCGTCCATCTTAAGATCGTTTCGGGCCATTTTTACCTGATAGTTGTTTTCCAAGGCAATCTTTACTGCTTCATCAACCGTCAGAAGCTCTTGGGCCGTTCCGAAGAAGCCAACACCCAACCCACATAAAAGGATATAAAATCTTAAATAAATCCCCATACTACGATGCTTCAAGGATTTTGAATTCTGGTCGGATTACTTTTTTCTTGGACCACATTAAATATAGAGCAGGGATTACAAATAGAGTAAGTACCAAAGAGAACATGGTTCCGCCAATGATCACAACTCCCATACCTGTTCTACTGGCCGATGCAGCACCTAGTGAAAGTGCAATAGGCAGGGCTCCTAGTGCAATGGTCAAGCTGGTCATTAGAATGGGGCGCAAACGTGATTCCGAAGCCCTCATAATCGCTTGCATTTTAGTAAGTTCCTCATCTTCTTGTAGTTGATTAGCGAATTCTACAATGAGAATACCATTCTTTGTCACCAATCCAATAAGCATGATGGTTCCAATTTGACTGAAAATATTCCAGGTTTCCCCAAAAAGCCAAAGTGAGAACATGGCTCCCGCTACGGCCATGGGAACGGTAAGGATAATGATGAATGGGTCGATAAAACTTTCAAACTGTGCTGCCAAAATCAGGAAAATCAACAAAAATGCCAGACCAAAGGCAAAAATGGTGTTGGAACTACTTTCCACAAAGTCCCGGGACTCTCCACCAAGGTCGGTGGTGAACGTTTCATCCAAAACACGATCCTTAATGGCATTCATAGCGTCTATCCCATCCCCAATACTTTTGCCCGGGGCCAAACTGGCGGAGACGGTGGCAGACATGTATCTATTGTTGTGAAATAATTGGGGTGGGCTACTGTGTTCTTCGGTGGTGACCAAATTGTCAAGCTGGATCAAAAGACCATCCTTGCTTTTCACAAAAATTGAGGTGAGGTCCATGGGTTCATCACGATCCAATTTGTCAAACTGCCCTATAACTTGATACTGTTTCCCGTTCATCAAAAAATACCCAAATCGTTGGCCACTTAGCGATAATTGCAGCGTTTGGGCCACATCACGGACCGATACCCCCAAGCTTTCTGCTTTTTCACGATCTATGGATACGTAGAGCTCGGGTTTGTTGAATTTCAGGTTGACATCGGAAAAAGAAAATGTAGGGTCCTTTTCCACTTCAGCCATGAACTCGGGTATCTTCTCTTCCAATTTTTCAAAGTTCTTTGCTTGAATGATGAACTGGATGGGAGGTCCCCCGCGACGGTTCACTGAAATGGTTGGTCGTTCTGATGCGTTGGTTTTTCCACCTACAAAGGCCTTGGCCCATCTGCCTAGATCATCTGCAATTTCTTTTTGGGAACGTTCCCGCTCACTGGGGTCTACAAGGGCCACGTTGGCACGACCACTATTTACCGAAGATGTTCCAAACCCAGGAGAGGTGAGAACCAAACTCACTTTCTTTTCCGGAATGGAATCGTTTATGAGTTCTGTGATTCCAGTCATTAATTGATCCATATATTCATAGGAAGACCCCTCGGGTGCTGTTACGCTAAGCCTAACAAAACTCCGATCATCATATGGTGCAGTTTCTTTCTGCAATAGTGAATAGAACAGGACAATGAGTCCAATACAGCCAAACAAGATGGGAAAACTGAGCCACTTTCGTTTCATGAATTTACCCAATAGCTCGGCGTAGGATTTGTTCATGGCCACAAAATATTTTTCTGTGACTTGATAGAAACGGGATCTACTTTGTTTTCCGGGTTTGGTCAAATAGGCGTTCAGCATAGGGGTAAGGGTCAAGGAAACAAAGGCCGATACCATTACCGCTGCACCAAGGACTACACCAAATTCCCGGAAGAGGCGCCCTACGAATCCTTCCAAAAAGATTACAGGCAAAAACACTGCGGCCAAGGTTATGGATATGGAAATCACCGCAAAAAAGATTTCTTTGGATCCCTTTATTGCTGCTTCAATGGGATTCATCCCTTCTTCCACTTTTTTGTAGATGTTTTCAGTGACCACAATACCATCGTCCACCACAAGTCCTGTGGCCAGAACAATGGCCAATAGGGTCAAAACATTAATGGAAAAACCGAACAACCACATAAAAAAGAAAGTGGCGATCAAGGAAACGGGAATATCCAACAAAGGTCGGAGTGCCATGGACCAGTTTCTAAAAAATAGATAGATGACCAAGATGACCAACACAATGGATATCAAAATGGTCTCGGCCACTTCGGTTACGGCTTTTTTTACAAATACGGTATCATCAATGACCACATTTAGCTTAAAATCTGCAGGAAGGTCTTTTTTCAGTCTTTCGTATTCTTCATAAAAAGCATCTGCGATTTCAAGATAGTTGGTGCCGGGTTGTGGAACCACGGCGATGGCCACCATCGGTTGTCCCGAATCGCTCATTTTGGTCTCCATGTTCTCTCCTTCGAGACTTGCTTTTCCAATATCCTTAAGCTGTACCAATTTTTCACTATCGGCCAAGATGATGATATTGTTGAATTCCTCTTCGGTATTGAGGTTCCCCAGGGTCTTTACGGTCAACTCTGTATTTTTTCCAGTCAGTTTTCCGGACGGAAGCTCCAGATTTTGGGCCAATAGCGCGCTTCTTACATCGGCCACGGTAAGTCCGTATGAAGCAAGCTTTAAGGGATCTATCCAAAGCCGCATGGCATACCTCCGTTGCCCCCAAATCTGTACACTACTTACTCCTGGGATGGTCTCTATGCGCTGGGCAAGAACGTTTTCGGCAAAATCGGAGAGTTCCAGAATATTTTTGTTATCGCTTTGCACGGTCATCGAAATGATACGCTGTGCATCGGCATCAGCCTTTGATACTACAGGGGGAGCGTCCAAATCATCAGGAAGGCTACGGACCGCCTGCGAAACTTTGTCCCGCACATCATTGGCGGCATCTTCCAAATTTTTGTCCAAATCAAATTCAATACTGATGGAGCTGGAACCTTGTACACTGGAGGAGGTAATATTACGAATGCCATCAATGGAATTGATTGCCTTTTCCAAGGGTTCGGTAATCTGCGATTCAATGATATCCGCATTGGCACCCGAATAACTGGTCCGTACCGAAACCATAGCGGGATCTATGGATGGGAATTCCCGAACCCCCAAAAATGTGTAGCCGATTATCCCGAACAGAATGATGGAAATGTTCATCACAATGGTCAGAATGGGTCGCTTTATGCTTATGGTTGAAAGGTTCATTGTGCAGCAGTCAAGGGTTCAAAATCTTCCAAAACAACTTCGACAGGGGCTCCGTCTTTGAGTGCCATTACCCCATAGGTCAACACAGTGTCGCCAGGATGTAAATTGGATAGGACCTGAACGGCTTTTCCGGTTCGGGAACCAGTTTCCACATCTATTTCCCTGGCTTTTCCATCTTTAAGTACAAAGATTTTTTTCCCATTTTGAACAGGAATCAAAGATTCTGAAGGGACTAACAGGGCATCATCCAAAGTCTGTAAAGGGAGACTTACGTTGGCATAGGCCCCTGGATAGAGTTTTTTGTCCCTATTGTCCATTTTAGCCCGCATCCTTAACGTTCTGGTGGCGATGTCCACTTCAGGGTCAATGGCATAAATGGTGGCTTTGTATTCTTCTTTGGAGTCCGATGTGGTAAAGGAAAGTACAGTGCCCACCCGTACTTGGGAGGCATATTTTTCCGGAACTGAAAATGTTATTTTCAACTCATCGGTATTCACCAATTTGGCAATGGCCGTGGAAGGCGTCACATAAGTTCCCTTGGAAATGGCACGAAGGCCTATGGTTCCTGAAAAAGGTGCACGGACAGTAGTCTTGGACAATTGTGCGGCGATTAATTCAGACTCTGCATTGGCAGATTGAAAATCGGCACTGGCAATATCGTATTCCTCTTGGCTTATGGCTTGCTTTTCCAGAAGTAACTTGGCTCTCCGTTCATTTTCGGATGCCAATTTTTTTGCGGTAAGGGCCTTGGACAACTGCGCTTGCAATTCAATATCGTTCACTTTGAACAAAATCTGACCTTGGGAGACCCGGCTTCCTTCTTTAAAATTGATGCTTTCGACCACTCCGGAGATTTCGCTGCGTAAATCAATCTGTTCATTGGCTTCCAAAGTACCGGAAATGGAAATATTGTCCTTGAAAGCCTTGGGTTTTAAAATCATTCCTTTTACGGTAGTGATTCCAGGGGCTGTTGGACCAGAAATTTTAACTTCGTTGTTGGACTTGATTCTGTAGGCAATAAGAGCGCCCAATCCGATAACCAACAAGGTGTAAACAATATGTTTTGTTTTCATGAGTATTAATGAATAGCAAATACCACAAAAGCCCATAATTGGGCGTGCTCAAAGATAGCCCTTATGCCCTAATCTATAGGTTGGTGAAAAGATGAAATGTCATACTTTTCTGTAAACGTCCCAATACCGTGGGCCAACGACAATAACCCTCCCCTTAAATACCGAATTTAAGAATTTATAAGGAGGGCTTGGTGTAGGTCGATGATCTCTCCATTTCTTTACAAACCCCTGTAGAATCTATACTCCTTCAGATTGTATCAAAAAATGCACAAATTGTTATTTTGCCCGAAAAAAAATGATTGCCCTAAAAAGTTTATAATTTTACTTGTTTTAGCAGATAATATAACGGTGAACCTAAAATGAAAACCTCTCTTTTTTTAACTTTTTACGTTATTTCCCTATCCTTGGTCTTTGGTCAGAATGCCCAACAAGATTCCTTGAACGCCTTGGAAGAAGTTGTGCTCATAGAACAAGGCATAGAAAAAAGGGCGGTGGGCATAACACCATCCAGTTCCATTGGATTGAAGGATATTGAAAAGTTTGGTCCGTTGGATATCGCCACTTCAATGAACCAAATTTCTGGGGTGTATTTACTTTCCGGTGCACTGAACACGAACAGAATTACCATTAGGGGCGTTGGGGCGCGTACACCCTATGGAACCGATAAGCTTCGATTGTATTTTAACAACATCCCTGTGACCAACGGAACCGGTTTTTCTACCATAGAAGCATACGATCTTGAGAATGTGGGAGCGGTCGAAATCATAAAGGGTCCCAAGGGATCTTCCTTTGGGTCGAATCTGGGAGGAGCCATCATACTCAATACAAAGGCCCCTGAAGTAGGGAAAACGTTTTTAGTGAACTCCCTTACCGTAGGTTCATATGAAATGTTCAAGAACAATTTGGCCTTTAGGCATTCCGAAAAGAATTTTAACCTGAGTCTTAGCTATAATCATTTGAAAACGGAGGGTTACAGGCAGAACAATCAATTTGAAAGGGATGGTCTTTTGCTTTCGTCTTCTGTGGTTTTGGGGAATAGGAGCAAGTTGGATTTCTTACTTAATTATATTGATTATACCGCCGGAATCCCAAGCTCACTCAATCAAACCGATTTTGAACAGAATCCCACAAATGCGGACGGAAATTGGTTGGCTGCGGAAGGATTTGAGGCCAATAAATATACTTTGGCCGGGGTGACCCATACGTATGAGTTCAATTCGGTTCTAAGAAACAAGACGAGTATTTTTTATACCTACTTGGACCATTATGAGCCTCGTCCATTTAATATTTTGGATGAATTTACCAACGGATTTGGTCTTAGGTCTGTTTTCGATGGAAAGTTTCTTATGGGCAATTTTACCCTCGGAACTGAAATTTACAAGGATGAGTACCATTGGGGCACTTTTCAAAATTTGTTCAGGGACAATGAGGGCAATGGTAGTGTACAGGGTGATAGATTGAGCAATAATATGGAGTTTAGAAGACAATTGAATCTTTTTGGCACTTTTGAATTTCTTTTGGAGAAGAACCTAACAGCCCAAATAGGGTTAAGTCTTAATAAGACGAAGTATGATTTTAGGGATTTGTTCAACGCTGGCGAGGCCAATACTTCTGCCCAACGTGATTTTGATGCAATCCTATTACCTAGCTTGGAACTTCAATACCGATTGAAAAATGGTACCCTATATGCCAATGTGAGCAGGGGATTCTCCAATCCCGGTTTGGAGGAGACATTAACTCCGGAAGGTGTTATCAACCCGGACATTTCACAGGAAAAGGGTATAAACTACGAATTTGGTGGACAATTTAGGTTGTTCAATGAAGCGCTGCAGCTTTCAGCCACAGCTTATAGAATGCGTATCAATGATCTTTTGGTGGCCCAACGGGTCGGAGAAGACCAATATATTGGAACCAACGCAGGGAAAACTCGTCATCAAGGTTTGGAAATGGATGCCAGATATGCCATTTCGGTATCCAATGCATTTTTATTGACCCCTTACTTGAGCTATACCCTGAGCGACCATAGTTTTGTGGATTTTGTTGACGATGATTCCAATTTCAGTGGAAACCCACTTACAGGTGTGCCAAAAAACAGAATCAGTTCTGGTTTGGATCTAGTACATGATAGCGGCTTTGTATTTAATCTGTCCCATCAATATGTAGATGATATACCTCTCACAGATGCCAACACAATTTCCAGCGAATCCTATAATGTGATCAATGTTTCATCCAGATATAGCCTTGCCATGAACAAGAACCTAAAGTTGGGGTTCAATGCCGGGGTCAATAACGTATTCGATACCAATTATGCAGGATCGGTATTGATCAATGCCGTTGGGTTTGGAGGAAATCTGCCGCGATACTATTATCCTGCCAACGGTATAAATTATTACGGAAAAATTGGGGTTACCTACACCTTTTAAACTTTACAAGGTATAGAACGTGTAGGTTATTGTCCATGTGAATACCTCATCAGGAGCTACTTTTACATTAATGTAAGGTTGGGGACAAATCGTTTGTGGTGCCGACCAAACCGCTAAGGAGGATATGGGTTGGTCACATGTGATCCTCACCCCGATTCCAGCTTCCCTATTTTCCAGTCTGATGTCGTAATCCTTCGGGTCATTGGAGTCATAACCAAAAGCCGGACGAATCTGTGCAAAATCATCAATAAGTTCTTTGGTGAACACCACTTTATTGCCCTCAATTTTGGCATAGTCCTTTAAACCGGTCTTTTCCGCTGATGAAGCATAAGGGACACCATCCTTGTCGGTTAGCGTAAACGGAAAAATCACAGAATATCCCGGACCAATGGGGATGCCATCCATCACAAAAAAGTTATGGTTGTTCACCAAACTCTCAATAGGTAGTTTTCCGGTGTTTTTAAATCGATGTTGCAAAACCAATTGGGACTTATCTTTGATGAGTTTCACCTTTTTTTCATAGTTATACGAATACCCTTCAGAAGTTATCTCATGATGAAACGTAACGGCATTGGTTCGCACCTTGACTTTTCTTTTGCCGTAATCGATAATGTCGTAGGTTTTGGAAAATGAATGACTTTTTCCATCATCCTTTTTTAGTAAACCCACCCCAATCTTTAAAAAAACTTCGCCTGCCTTGGCTTGTTCAAAACCTACAGCCTTAAAATCTTCAACGGGGCCCATAATGGCATCGTGCGATAGAGGGTCATAATCTTTGAACCATTGTCCGAAATAGGTATGTCCTTTATATTCCAATTTAGGAATGACTCCAGCCCAATCAAACCGGGAAGCGCGGTAATATCCCTTATCCTTGTTAGGGAGGTAAAGGGCTGCAGTGATATTTTCATTATGTATTTCAACTTGTGGAGCTTGTTGTTGGGCCCATCCAAAAGTGGCTGGCAAACAAAAGAAATAGCTGAAGAATTTGAAGATTTTCATTTTGGGAAATGCTGGTTTCAACTCTAAATTTAGGCAAAGGTGAAACAGTTTTGGCGGTAATTGTCCAAAGTTGTTTCATATGATTCGTTTTCTGGGTTATATGTTTTAAAACCAAACTAGTCTGTATTATCAAGGATAAAACTATTGACCATCGGTTTTTTCTGGATTTATAACAAAATCGCAGTGGATTTTGCACCACCCATGTTGTATTTTTCAGTTCTAAATTATAGGTCTTGGTTGTATTTCCGAAACCATCAAATCAACACATAAAATGATAAGACTAGTTATTTGCTTGCTGCTATTGTCCACATCTTCCATTGGATGGGGGCAATTTGCCACAACAAGTCTACCCCGAATATGGGATCAATACCCTCCTGAGATTCAAAAATCAGGTTTTGGACTCCACGCTTCAAAACTGGCACAGATGGATAGCGATACAGCTTTGGAAGAAGTCTTGCTTTTTAGCGCCCATAATGGACACTACCCATATTTTGATCTTTTTAAAAATTACTATGTAATCTTGGATCATTATTCAAAGGAGGTACAGTATACCTCATCGGTTACCATTTCCACGGAACGGGAAATCCAATTGGAGGACCGTGATGCTGATGGTAGGTATGAACTCTATCGCGCCTATTTTAAAGATAATGTGTTCACAGTGGATGAAGAAGGTAACCATCTTGGGGTGACTTGGTTTTATGACAGTATCGAGTTCGATAAAAAAGTAGTGGTGGCATACGTTACCTCATGGAAAGAAGGCTTTCCGAACCCGGCATATGTAACCCACATCAATTACGCTTTTGGTCATGTTACTGATAGTTTTAATGGTGTTCGCATTGATAATGAGGAGCGTTTGCGGGATATAGTTGGGTTAAAGAAAGAATTTCCGTCTTTGGAAGTAATGCTGTCCATTGGTGGATGGGGAAGTGGTCGATTCAGCGAAATGGCTGCCAATAAGAATAATCGAGAGCAGTTTGCGGTTGATTGTCAACGTGTGGTGGAGGAATTTGGTCTGGATGGAATAGATATCGACTGGGAATATCCTACAAGCAGCTTGGCAAAAATATCAGCATCCCCTGATGATACGGATAACTTTACTTTGTTGATGAAAGATATTAGGGATGCCATAGGTCCACATAAATTACTGACTTTAGCTTCGGTAGCTTCTGGAGAATACATCAACTTTAAAGACATTATGCCCTATGTGGATTTTGTGAATATCATGGCCTATGA
Source organism: Flagellimonas alvinocaridis (assembly GCF_965248585.1). Lineage (NCBI taxonomy): Bacteria > Pseudomonadati > Bacteroidota > Flavobacteriia > Flavobacteriales > Flavobacteriaceae > Flagellimonas > Flagellimonas alvinocaridis. Next base: position 2,599,262 of record NZ_OZ252111.1, on the reverse strand, counting down.
TATGGGGATGCCGCCCAATCACCATTCGGCACTATACCGGTCTAAATTAACTGGAAATATTACATCCGAAGAAGCGGTAAATGCCCATTTAAATGCTGGCGTGCCTCTTGATAAATTGGTTATGGGCATGCCGCTTTACGGCAAAGGCGATCGCAGTAGGATTGGGGAAGTAGATTACAAAAGTCTATTGCGGCAAACCAAATACAAGGTCAAATGGGATGAGGACGCCAAAGTTTCCTATTTAGTCAACTCTAGGGGAGAAATGATCTATACTTTCGAGACTCCTGAATCCTTGGCACTAAAATGCCAGTTCATATTAAATAGAGGCTTAAGAGGCGGTATGTACTGGTCTTATGAAGCCGATGATGAGGAAGGAGCCATGTTAAAAATCATTTACAACACATTAAGAAATCAACGCCCATGAAAATTTTAAGGAAAACCCTATTGTATACATTACTGGTCTTCGGATGTATTTACCAAGCATCGGCCCAGAAAGCCATCAAGACCATGGTGGTTACGGGACAGGACGGAAACCATTGGTGGAAGGGCAGTAGCGATGCATTAAAACAGATATTGGAGAACACAGGACTTTTTTCGGTCGATATAGCGACCACACCCAATTGGGATGAGGACATCTCAGGTTTTGATCCAGATTTTGACCAATACGATTTGGTGGTTATAAACTATAGTGGAAAAACATGGGCTGAAGCTACACGGAAAAAATTTGAAAAATATGTTTCGCAAGGGGGCGGGGTGGTGGTTGTACATTCTTCTATTGTATCTATGGATGACTGGTTGGAATACAATAAAATGATTGGGTTGGGAGCCTGGAACGGGAGAAATGAGAAAGATGGTCCCTATGTGTATTGGCAGAATGATCGGATTGTTTATGATTATGCTCCTGGCAATGCGGGACACCATGCCCTACAGCACCCTTTTACTATAGTGCATAGAAAACCCGATCATCCTATTTTAAAAGGCCTTCCACCCGTATGGGAACATTTTAAGGATGAACTTTATGGGAAAACCCGAGGTCCTGCACAGCACTTGGATGTATTGGCCACTGCTTATGACGACCCTAAATTGGATGGCACGGGAAGACATGAACCCATGTTGTGGACTGTGAATTATGGCAAGGGAAGAGTATTTGTCACAGTTATGGGCCATGCTGGAAATGACCCTGAACTTAGATATTCTATGGAGTGTACTGGGTTTCAGGTAACTTTACAACGGGGAGCTGAATGGGCAGCTTTGGGAAAAGTCACACAAGGGGTTCCAAAAGATTTTCCAAGTGAAGGAACCATTACCCTCAGAAAACAGTTTAAGTATTTGCCCCGCTGAATCTTCAATAAAAAATTGGTAGTATGAATTTTCTAACTAACGCCTTTTTTAAAAATCAACACACATTTTCGTGGATTTTATCTGCATGCGTATTTTGTTTAAGTGGATGTAGACAAAACTCTCCAACCCAAGACCAAATAAAAGTTACTGCATTCGTTGGGGCCAACATCATTGATGGAACAGGAGCCGAAATCATCAAAGACGGTGTTCTATTGGTGGAGCAGGGTAAGATTGTAGGTGTGGGAACTAAGGATGCTGTCACAATTCCTAAAGGCGCTTCAATTGTGGATGTGAATGGAAAGACGATAATGCCGGGAATCATTGATGCCCATTGTCATGTAGGGGTGTCCAGTGGTATGCAATCAGGATATAGTAGGGAGAATGTTGTCAATCATCTAAATACCTATGCACGGTATGGAATTACCACTTTGGTTTCCCTAGGCGACGGAACAGGGATTTCCGCAGAGTTTCGAAACGCACAAAATGTACCTACCTTGGATAGGTCTAGGCTTTTTATAGCTGGGGAAGTCATCTCAGGGAATACTGAAGAAGATGTCAAGAAGATTATTGATCATAACGATTCACTCAAAGTGGATTTTATGAAAATCAGGGTGGATGACGTTTTGGGTACTTCGCCTAAAATGGCCAAAGACATTTACAAAACGGTAATTGAGTATTCCCACGAATTGGGGTATCGGGTGGCCTCACATATTTTTTATCTGGAGGATGCCAAAAATGTATTGCAGGCAGGTACGGATTACATAGCGCATAGCGTTCGGGATACATTGGTGGATGAAGAATTTATCAAGTTGATGAAAGAAAACAAGGTGTACTATTCCCCCACCTTGATGCGAGAAGTGTCCACCTTTGTCTTTGGGGGTGAACCCGATTATTTTACCGATTCTTTTTTTACCAAGGAAGTGGATGCTGCCACCATTGCGGAATTACGTAATCCGGAACGTATGGAAAGTATTGCCAATAGTGCTAGTGCCCAAGCATATAAGGCAGCGTTGCCCACGGCCATGAAAAACTTGAAGCTGCTGTCTGATGCGGGAGTTCCAATAGTTATGGGAACGGATAGTGGGCCTGCGGGACGATTCCCCGGCTATTTTGAGCATCTGGAAATGGAAATGATGGTAGATGCTGGCATGTCTCCCATGGAAGTGATCATGGCTTCCACGGCAAATACCGCAAAGGTGATGAAATTGGAAGGTGTTGGTTCCTTGGAAGAGGGCAAATGGGCAGATTTTATTGTTCTGGACAAGAATCCTTTGGAAAACATGGCCAACACAAGGACCATTTCCTCTGTCTGGATTGCCGGAAATAAGGTGCCGGATAAAAAGTAACGCCCTTTTACACCTAAAGAATTTTATAAAGGATGCTGTTCCACCAGTTCCAGTCTTTTCACAATGGTGTTTTTTTTCAAGAGTGTACCTGGGGACAAAACCGCATTGGCGCCTATTCGGGAATTATCACCCACCAATGCCCCAAATTTGTTGACCCCAGTTGGAATGATTTCGCCATCAAAATTTAGTACAATCTCCTTATTTGTCCGTTCATTGTAGTGGTTGGCCGCTATGGAGCCTGCTTCAAAATTTACATTTGAGCCAATGATGCTATTCCCAATATAATTTAAGTGTGCAATTGCCGTATTGGAAAACACCAAACTGCTCTTGACTTCTGTTGAAGGCCCAATTTTAACGGAACGATCCAAAAAAACACCTTCCCTAAAGTAGGCATGGGCCCCTACATGGCAATTTTCCATAATAATGGTGGGATTTTTAAAGGTGACCCCTTTTTCCACAACGACAGATTTATGGATGGCCACATCTTTTTCAATTTTAAAATCTGAACCAAGCAACGGTAAAATATCAAGGATGATTTCTTTTAAGTTCGTTGTGATCTCCCAGGGTGAGGCAAATATTTTTAAACGGTCATAAAAAGGAATATCAGCAATAAAATCCCGAATGTCTATCATGTATATTGAAGATTTAAGGAAATGACATTTTCTTTGTTTGGATACTAGAAAGGTATTTTAAGTATACCAAATGTAGATGCCCAGAACCCTTGTCCCTGCTAATTTAACGTATAAAATCCAATTTGTCCATGCAGGTTTTCATACCTTTGAAGCCTATATGGGGTGTCCTGGAGAACAGGGCTGAGATTATACCCGGAAGTTGACCACTTCGCACCTGATCCAGATCATGCTGGCGTAGGGATTTTGGCAAACGTGCTTTGCGCATGTTCCATTAGGGTTCCCATGGTTTTTGGACAATGATAACCCGATTGAATGGAATTACTTTCACAACTTACTTTATTGCAATGGGTGGGAACAGGCTTTGGTGTGATCCAAGTCCTTTTGGCCCGCCAGAATAATATCCATAACTATTTGTTTGGCATTGTTGCCATTTTGATCAGTATGTGGGTGCTGTATCAATCCAAATTGTATGCAGATATCCTGTTGAACCTATACTATCTCGTCATGAGTATCTACGGATGGTTCTATTGGAAAATGGGAAAGCAAAAACAGGAAACCCCAATTTCGTATTCCACCAAGAATGAGCATGGGATTGCCATGGGAATCGTTGTGGGCTGTTTTGTGTTGATGGCCTATTGGCTGGGGCAACATACCGATTCGGATGTTCCGTATTGGGATGCAGTGGTCTGTGCCTTTGCCTGGGCCGGAATGTGGTTGATGGCCAAACGAAAGATTGAAAATTGGATTTATTTGAACATCAGCAACCTGATATCCATCCCACTATTGATCTATAAAGGATTGTACATCTATGCAGGTTTAACGGCCTTTTTGTTCATCGTGGCCGTATCGGGTTATATCAAATGGAGAAAAATACTTGCAGATGAAACTGAAGGACAACATGCAAGGGTTTAGGGAGCTCTGTTTTGGAAAAGAAGAACTGCCAAAAGTGGTTCTGGATGGAATTGCCAAGGAGAACTTATGGAACTTATGGGTGCCCAAGTTGTATGGCGGATTGGAAATGACCTTGACCAATGGTTTGAAAACCTTAAAGCATTTGGCCCAAATGGATGGAAGCTTGGGGTGGACCGTGACCCTGTGCTCCGGTGCGAATTTCTTTATTGGGAACTTATCCAAAGAAACGGCGAATGACATATTCATTGACCCAAAAGAACCCATTTGTTTTGGGGGTAGTGGGGGAGTGTTCGGCACTGCCGAAAGAAAAGGGGAAGGATACACCATAAATGGAACCTGGAAGTATGCCACCGGTGCCCCGTATCTTACTCATTTTACCTTAAGCGCAAAAATTCAGGAGAGAGGAAAAGATGTGCTTGATGAAGAGGGTATGCCCTTGGTACGATCTTTTGTTTTGGACCGAAAGGATGTAAACATTATCCGGGATTGGAATACCATGGGATTGAAGGCAACCGCGACCCATTCTTTTGAGGTATCATCGGTATGGGTACATGAAAAGTATAGCTTTGTCTATAACCAATGGTACCATCCACAAAGCATCTTTAAAATCCCTTTTGGAGTGTTTGCCGATTTGACCCTTTGGGTCAACTATGTGGGTATGGCCGCCCATTTTTTGGAAGAAGCCAAGCTTGTAGTCAATAAAAGTGGGACATTGGATAAATTGGCCAGCGTGATTTCCCAATCAGATGCAAAGATTCTGAGCTGGGCAGGGCAGGCAGAGAATAAAATAAATTTAAGTGATGGGTTCCCTGAAGATTGGATTGGGGATATTCACCTTGAGGCTTCTACTTCTGTTAAGACAATCTCTGAGTGTATGATTGGTATATATCCTTTGCTGGGGATTAGGGGGTGTAGTGAGAAGCACCAATTAAATCAGGTGTTCAGGGACTATTTTACAGCCACGCAACATCATATTTTCAGTGCCAAAGTGGTATAAGGATAAAAATGGTTTTAATTTTTAGGGGAAGTGAGCCTCTTGGATCAAAATTTAAAATGCAAAAGAGCCCAAAAAACAAAATCCTGTACGTTGAAAAAACGTACAGGATTTTTGGAAGTGACCTGGCTGGGGCTCGAACCCAGGACCCTCTCCTTAAAAGGGAGATGCTCTACCAACTGAGCTACCAGGTCAAAATTTCAGTACTTGGCTGTTTCGCTAAGCGGGTGCAAATATAACATCAATAATCTATTTTCCAAAAGTGAATTAATGATAAATTTGTGTTTTTTTGAAATCGCTTTTAAAACAGATATATGAGAATAGTTTTGATAGGGTACATGGCAAGTGGAAAGTCTACCGTGGGAAGGTTGTTGGCCAGCGACTTACAACTAGATTTTGTGGATTTGGATGACTACATTGAAGAGCAACAAAAAAAATCCATAAAAACCATTTTTTCAGAAAAAGGAGAGATTTTTTTTAGAAAATTGGAGCATCAAATGCTCTCTCAAGTTTTGGATACCAGAAATAACATAGTGCTTTCCACAGGTGGTGGTACGCCGTGTTATTCAGGTAACATGGAGACTATTTTGGAAAAATCGGATGATTCCGTGTATCTGCAACTGTCCATACCCGCTTTAGTTGAACGACTACAAAAGGAAAAGGAGCAACGACCCTTAGTGAGAAGTATTGAAGATGCCGATTTGCCCGAATTTGTAGGGAAACACCTTTTTGAGAGGAGAGCATATTACGCCAGAGCCAAACACATTGTAGAATGTGAGGGCAAAAATCTTGAGGAAGTGGTTGCCGAAATTAAAAAAATGCTACTCTAAGTAGACAGAGTTGTTCTTGGGAATAAACTCTACTTTTATATGTTCATTTAAAGAGGTAGAGAGCGATATACCCTTAAAATCGGCCTTGATTGGATATTTTTTGTGGTTCCGATTTACTAGGACAGCAGTTTTCAATTGTTTTATGGGGGTCTTTAAAAAGTGGTGTACGCCGTAGATTAAAGTGGTTCCGGAGTTAAGCACATCATCCACCAAAACTATGGACTTGTCTTTGTAGGCTTCTTCAGGGATTGATGTCTCGACCCCACTCTTCAGGGGATTTTTCTTGTCCATTCCAACCTTGCACAACGTAATTTGGGCATCGGTTATTTTTTTGAGGATGTCTACGAGTTTTTTGGCAAAATCAATTCCCCCACCATTTATCCCAGCAATGATGATTTCTTTTTCATCCACATTGGTTTCATAGATTTGATAAGCAATCCGTTTTATTGTATGCTGAATTTGATCGTGGGTAAGAATAAGGTTCTTCATGAAATGGAATAATTCATCCAAAGATATAAAAACAGACTATTCAGATTCGTCCAAATAACCATCAATGTCCCTCCTGTCCTTTTTGGTAGGCCTTCCAAGTCCTTTCTTTCTATAATGGGTCTTTGCATGTGTGAGCAGTTCGTTATGCTCAAAGGCCTCTTTGGGGGTCGTGTCTTTCCGATAAATATCGACCAATTTGGCGCCAACTCGGCTTTCAGGAATGTCCAAAACGGTAAGCTGATAGTCTATTTGATTTTTCCGAAGAACAATCTTGTCCATTGGGAATACCTCTCTTGAAGGTTTAACCGCACTACCATTTACCTTTACCTGGCCTTTTTTAACAGCCGTGGAGGCAACGTTCCGGGTTTTATAGTATCTAATGCACCAAAGGTACTTGTCTATCCGCATGATCTCTGCAAATCTTTGTTAACGCACTGAGCAAAAATAGCGGAAAATTGTATCTTGCGCAGCTAAATGACACACTTGATGAGGTACGGGATTATTGTTTCTTTAGTTTTATTAATTACTTTTTTCTCTTGCAAGAAAGATGATGATGGGGTTGAGACTGTTCCACCAAGGGACTTATCAGAGGTAGCTTTGGAGAACGACAATGCGATAAAAGCATTTATGGAAACCCATTTCTACAATTACGAAGAGTTTCAAAATCCACCAGCTGGGTTCGACTATAAGATTAAGGTTGATACCATTGCAGGAGAGAATTCGGATAAGACCCCAATTTCGGAATCCCCTCTTTTAAAATCGGCAACTGCAACCGTTTCGGCTTCACAATTTGGTATTTCCGATGGAGAGGAAAACATTACCCATACCTATTACTATTTGGTAGCCAGGACAGGTGCAGGTGAAAATCCTCCTACAGTGGCCGATTCGGTTTATGTAAGGTATGAAGGCTACACATTGGATAGAACGTTTTTTGACAGTGCAATAAATTCAGGACGTTGGTTTGATCTTCAAGGAACTATAAGCACCTCTGGGGCCATTGCAGGGTTTAGACTTGGGTTGACCCATTTTAAGCCAGGAAACGGAATAATCGATAACCCAGATGGAACGTTTGAGGTTGAAGGTTTTGGTTCAGGTATAATCATTATGCCGGCTGGTCTGGCTTATTTCAATAGTAGTCAAGTAGGGGAGAGCTACGCCCCAATTGCATTTAATGTGAATTTGTTGGTGGTGAATACTGCGGACCATGACAGGGATGGAATACCGAGTATCCTAGAGGACAGAAATGGCAATAAAAACCTGTTTGACGATGATACCGATGATGACGATGTCCCTGATTATTTAGATGGCGATGATGATGGTGATGGAGTTTCCACGAGAAGTGAGATAACCAATGAAAATGGGGAAATCATTATACCTTACCCAGATGCGGATAATGATAAAATTCCAGATTATTTAGATCCCGATACTAAATGATTCAAAAGATATAGAATAAAAAAGGGCCCGTCTTTGACGGGCCCTTTTTTTATGGATTGAAATTTCCACTATAATTTTAAGGATAGTGCAAAGATAACTTGAGAAGGTCTGGAATCTACCCTTCCAGATATGTCCGTAATGTTGTCGCCAATAAACTCGGCCTCGTTCTTGGAGAAGCCTCTTTCATAGCGTACATCCAAACCAACTCTTCCCAAATTGACGCCTACACCGGTATTGAGACCAACCGTAAAGTCGTTCTGGACATCCTCCACCTCAAGGTCTCCCAAATCGTTTTTAAGGGTATACTGGAACGCAGGTCCTGCAAAAATGTGCAAAGGTCCAATGATTTTGTATCCCAATAGTACTGGTAGATCTAATTTTGAAATGTCGTAGTCTTGGGAATCACCATCCACCTCATAGCTACTTTTGGTTTTGGAATATACCAATTCAGGTCTAAGATAAATCTTTGGAAAATCCAATTTCCCCCAGAAACCCACATGGTAACCGGCCTTTCCTTCGCCGCCATCCACGATGTCCTGTCCGGAGTCGCCAACGGAACTGATCAAATCCCCGTTTTTGTTGTAGCTTAAACCTGCTTTAATACCAAATCCTGAACCGCTTTGGGCAATTGCGGCGGACCCCAATAGGGCCATTGCTGCCACTAGAAGTGTTTTTTTCATAAGTATTTCGTTTTAATGGATTGAAGAATATCACACAAAAGTGATACCGAAAATTATTTTCGCTTCAATACCCTTAAAACGGCAGCCTCAATAGCTTTATTGTTCAGCCCATATTTCTCCATAAGCTGGTCTGGGGTACCACTTTCCCCAAAAGTATCTTGGGTAGCCACAAACTCCTGTGGCGTAGGTAAATGTGATGCCAATACTCTGGAAACACTTTCTCCCAGACCTCCCAAGAAGTTGTGTTCCTCCGCGGTGACCACACATCCGGTTTTCTTGGCCGAAGCCAAAATGGCGGCATCATCCAAAGGTTTAATGGTGTGTATATTGATGACTTCAGCGGATATACCTTGTTTTTCCAAGCTTTCGGCAGCCAATAGGGATTCCCAAACCAAATGTCCGGTGGCAATAATGGTCACATCGGTACCTTCATTGAGCATGAGTGCCTTGCCAATTTCAAATTTTTGGTCCACAGGGGTAAAGTTGGCCACTTTGGGTCTTCCGAAGCGAAGGTAAACAGGACCATCGTGTTCGGCAATGGCAATGGTGGCGGCTTTGGTCTGGTTAAAGTCGCAAGGATTGATGACGGTCATGCCCGGCAACATTTTCATTAGACCTATATCTTCCAAAATCTGGTGGGTGGCACCATCTTCACCCAAGGTAAGCCCTGCGTGGGAGGCACAGATTTTTACATTTTTACCCGAATAGGCTATGGATTGACGAATTTGGTCATACACCCTACCTGTGGCAAAATTGGCAAAAGTGGAGGCAAATGGAATCTTTCCACCAATGGTCAAACCGGCGGCCATGCCCATCATGTTTGCCTCTGCAATCCCTACTTGAAAGAAACGTTCGGGATTCTCCTCAATAAAGGTTTCAATTTTTAAAGAACCAATCAAATCGGCGCATAGGGCCACTACATTGGGGTTGGTTCTACCCAGTTCTGTCATTCCAGCTCCGTATCCGCTACGTGTATCTTGTTTTCCTTGATCTGTATATTTTGTCATCTCGTGTGGTCTTCAGAATTAATAATCGCCTAAGGTTTCAGGGTTTTGTGCCAACGCAGTGGCCAATTGCTCATCGTTGGGAGCTTTACCGTGCCATGCATGGGTATGCATCATAAAGTCTACGCCATTACCCATCTCGGTGGTCATGACAATACATACTGGTTTTCCTTTCCCGGTTCTACTTTTAGCTTCCTTCAGTCCGGCAATTACTTGTTCCAAATCGTTGCCATTTTCAATTTCGAGGACATCCCATCCAAATACCTTGAATTTTTCAGCAACATCGCCCAAAGGCAATACATCTTCAGTGGATCCATCAATTTGTTGGCCATTTCGGTCCACGGTGGCAATCAGGTTGTCCACTTTATTGCCTGCGGCATACATAATAGCCTCCCAGTTTTGACCTTCTTGAAGTTCACCGTCTCCATGTAGACTATACACCAAATGGTCATCGCCATTGAGTTTTTTGGCCAATGCAGCTCCAATGGCCACGGACATTCCTTGACCCAATGACCCAGAAGCTACACGTACACCGGGCAGCCCCTCATGGGTAGTGGGGTGTCCTTGTAGGCGTGAATCCAGTAATCGGAACGTGTTTAGTTCGTCGATGGGGAAATAGCCCCTTCGTGCCAGTACACTGTAAAATACAGGAGAAATATGTCCATTGGACAAAAAGAAGAGATCCTCCCCGATTCCATCCATATCAAATCCTTCCTTGAGGTCCATAATTTCGTTGTAGAGGGCAACAAAAAATTCGGTACAGCCCAAAGAGCCTCCGGGGTGTCCCGAATTTACCTTGTGGACCATTCGTAAAATGTCCCTTCGTACTTGGGTCACTAAATCCTGTAATTCTTGTGTATTTGGCATTAGTATAAATTTAAAGCCCAAAAGTAACGGCATTCAGTGGGCTAAACAAGTGGAAATGGAAGATTTAATCAACGAGTTTGCACACAAACTTTATTTTTTTGTTAAGGAACGGGGAAAATGAGTTGGTTATATTTGCGGTCTTAAACAAGAACATTGAAATTCACCTTACTTCAAAAGGATAACAAGAGCAAGGCTAGGGCCGGGGAAATGATTACGGATCATGGTGCTATCCAGACTCCAATTTTTATGCCTGTAGGCACAGTGGCTTCGGTAAAGGGAGTGCATCAAAGGGAGTTGACCAACGATATCAACCCAGATATTATTTTAGGGAATACCTATCATTTGTATTTAAGGCCCGGAACCGGAATTTTGGAAGAAGCCGGAGGGCTCCACAAGTTTATGGGTTGGGAACGACCTATTCTTACCGATAGTGGGGGCTATCAAGTCTATTCACTATCAGGAAATCGAAAAATTAAGGAAGAAGGTGTAAAATTTAAATCACATATTGATGGTTCGCGTCATTTTTTCACCCCTGAAAATGTGATGGAAATACAGCGGACCATTGGGGCGGATATCATCATGGCTTTTGATGAATGCACCCCATACCCCTGTGATTATAATTATGCGAAACGTTCCATGCATATGACCCATAGATGGTTGGACCGTTGTATGGAACATTTGGAAAAGCTTCCGTATACCTATGATTATACCCAGACCTTTTTCCCCATAGTCCAAGGATCTACCTATAAAGATTTGCGTAAACAATCCGCAGAATATATTGCATCTGTGGGAGCGGAGGGCAATGCCATTGGTGGCCTTTCCGTAGGAGAGCCAGCAGAGGAAATGTACGAAATGGCCGAGCTGGTCTGTGATATTTTGCCAGAAGACAAACCGCGTTATCTTATGGGAGTGGGGACACCCATCAATATTTTGGAGAATATTGCCTTGGGCGTGGATATGTTCGATTGCGTTATGCCAACCCGAAATGCCCGTAACGGTATGCTGTTCACGGCCCATGGGACCATCAACATCAAAAATAAGAAGTGGGAAAACGATTTTTCACCGATAGATGAGATGGGCATCACTTTTGTGGATACTGAATATTCCAAGGCCTATTTGCGCCATTTGTTCGCTGCAAACGAGTATTTGGGCAAGCAGATAGCCACTATTCACAATCTTGGTTTTTATTTGTGGTTGGTACGAACCGCAAGAGAACGTATTTTAGCAGGGGATTTCCTGGAATGGAAAACCAGAATGGTAGAACAAATGGATAAAAGACTGTAATGCTCACCATACTTGACAAATACATCTTAAAACGTTATTTGATCACCTTTCTGGGGATGCTTATGCTTTTTGTTCCCATTGGAATCATGGCCAACTTGGCGGAAAAGATTGGAAAAATCATTGACAATGAGGCCCCCCTTGCCGAGGTGATTGTCTTTTATGGGAATTTTACTTTGGTGATCGGTAATTTATTGTTGCCCGTCTTTTTGTTTCTTTCCATTATATTTTTTACCTCAAAACTGGCCAGTAACACGGAGATTGTTGCCATTTTGAGTTCTGGAGTGTCCTATAGTCGTTTTTTACGACCGTATTTGATAGGGGCAACCATGGTGGCCATCCTTATTTTTATGATGGGGATGTTCATTGTTCCCCATGCCAGTATTGGATTTAATGAGTTCGAATACAAGTACTTTAAAAAAGGAAGACAGGTTCAGGTAACGGATAATATTTTTAATCAGCTTAACGAGAATGACTACCTCTACGTGAGCAGTTTTGATCCCAACCGGAAAATAGGGTACAATTTCACGTATGAGCATTTTGACTCCATCAAACAATTGGATTTTAAGATTTCGGCAAGTAATATCCGATGGATGGAAAAAGACAGTCTATACCGTTTGACCAATTATGTAAAACGAAAACTCCACGATGATGTGGAATACATTGAGACCAAAAGAAGACTGGACACCCTCTTTACGTTTAAAATGGAGGATTTAACCCCGGTTTCCTATGTTGCGGAAACCAAGAACCTTTTTGAGCTTAATGAGTTTATTGAAGATCAAAAACAAAAAGGGGCTTCCAATATAAATACATATGTGTTGGTCAAATATAAAAGATGGGCTTTGCCCATTGCCGCTTTTATCCTAACCATTATTGCCGTTGCCGTTTCTTCTGTAAAGCGTAGGGGAGGCATGGGGCTTAATCTCGCATTTGGTATTGGCGTGGCCTTTGTTTACATTTTCTTCGACAAGGTTTTTGGTACGTTGGCAGAGCAATCCGGTTTTTCACCCTTGTTGGCGGTAATCCTCCCCAACCTTATTTTTGGTGTTTTTGCCGTTTACATGCTCTTGAAAGCCAAAAGATGATGATCAATATAATCCTAATGTCTTAACGTTAAATGGTTTGCCTAATTTCTGTGGGTAATGCATAAAGTTTTATATTTGTCCCCACTATTTTTTAAGAACTGACTTTCCATGGAGTATTTAGATTTTGAACTTCCCATCAAAGAACTTGAAGACCAACTTCAAAAATGTATGGTGATTGGGGAAGAAAGTGACGTTGACGTAACGGAAACCTGCTCACAGATTGAAAAGAAACTGCAAGAGACCCGAAAGGAGATCTATAAGAATCTGACCGCTTGGCAACGGGTTCAACTTTCTAGACACCCCAATAGGCCATATACCATGGACTATATCAATGCCATCTGTGGAGATACGTTCTTGGAACTTCATGGCGATAGGAATGTCAAAGATGACAAAGCCATGGTGGGTGGTCTAGGAAAAATAGGCGATCAGACCTATATGTTCATCGGTCAACAAAAAGGATATAACACCAAGACCAGACAGTATAGAAATTTTGGTATGGCCAATCCAGAAGGATACCGAAAAGCGTTGCGATTGATGAAATCCGCGGAGAAATTCGATATTCCTGTAGTTACTTTTATTGATACCCCCGGTGCCTATCCAGGTTTGGAAGCAGAAGAAAGGGGGCAAGGTGAAGCCATTGCAAGAAATATTCTGGAGATGACCCGTCTAGAGGTCCCTATTATTTGTATTATAATTGGTGAAGGTGCATCAGGTGGTGCTTTGGGCATTGGCGTTGGAGATAAAGTATTGATGCTGGAGAATGCTTGGTATTCTGTAATCTCCCCAGAAAACTGTTCTTCCATTTTGTGGAGAAGCTGGGAGTATAAGGAAAAGGCAGCCGAAGCTCTTAAGCTAACCGCTTCGGACAGCAAAAAAATCAAGGTCATTGATGAAATCATTAAGGAACCCCTAGGTGGTGCACACGTGAATAGGGAAAAGACCTTTGAAACGGTCAAGAACAAAATTTCATCCCATTACGAAGAACTCAAAAAGTTATCACCAAAACAACTGATAAAATCCAGAATGGATAAATACGCCTCAATGGGCGTTTTCAATGGCTAATTCTTGTTTTTCAAAGGCTAACTTTTTTTATCAGGTTTTTTCCTCTGCTTTTTTTGCGTTATTAACAGAAATCGCAAGTTATTAACAGTAACTTTGTTCATTATCTGTGGAAATCGCATGATGTAAAATTAAAGTTAACTTAAGACCAATTAGCTACTTTCGCATTCATGGACAAACCTAGCCCAATCATCGGTCATAGAGTGGACAAATCAACCCTCATCAATCTAGAAAAAGGCAAAATACCGCCTCAAGCTGTTGATTTAGAGGAAGTTGTGCTTGGGGCTATGATGATTGATAAGAAGGGGGTGGATGAAGTAATCGATATTCTGCATCCAGATGCCTTCTACAAAGACGCGCACAGGTTTATTTACGAGGCTATCTTCAAATTGTTTGAAACTTCTGAACCTGTTGATTTATTAACTGTTTCAGCGCAATTAAAGAAGGATGGAAAGCTTGAAGCCGTTGGAGGGGACTTTTATTTGATCAAACTTACCCAAAAAGTGGCCTCTTCAGCACACATCGAGTTCCATGCGAGGATTATCCTTCAAAAATACATCCAAAGGAGTCTTATCAAAATTTCCAGTGAGATCATTGAAAATGCCTACAGTGATTCAACTGACGTTTTTGACCTTTTGGACGATGCTGAGGCCAAATTGTACGAAGTTACCCAAGGAAATTTGAAACGTTCCGCGGAAACGGCCCAAAACTTGGTGATCCAAGCAAAGAAAAAAATCGAGGAAATTTCAAATAAGGAAGGATTAAGTGGCATTCCTTCCGGATTTGATAAGTTGGATAAGCTGACCTCAGGTTGGCAACCCAGTGACCTTATCATCGTGGCTGCACGTCCAGGTATGGGTAAAACGGCCCTGACGCTTTCCATGGCACGTAACATTGCCGTGAATTCTGGTAACGCGGTAGCCTTCTTTTCTTTAGAGATGTCTTCCGTACAGTTGATCACCCGTTTGATTTCCTCTGAAACTGGGCTTTCTTCCGAAAAATTAAGGACAGGGAAATTGGAAAAGCACGAATGGGAACAATTGAACGTAAAGGTAAAGACCTTGGAAAAGGCCCCTTTGTTCATTGATGATACCCCTTCACTTTCCATTTTTGATTTAAGGGCCAAGGCAAGACGTTTGGCCTCGCAGCATAAAATAAAATTGATCATCATTGATTATTTGCAATTGATGACAGCAGGCGGAAGCCAAAAAGGAGGGAACCGTGAACAAGAAATTTCCACCATTTCCCGAAACTTAAAGGCATTGGCCAAGGAACTTAACGTGCCTGTGATTGCCCTGTCGCAGCTATCTAGGGCAGTGGAGACCCGTGGGGGCAGCAAGCGTCCGATACTTTCCGATTTGAGGGAATCCGGGGCCATTGAGCAGGATGCAGATATTGTATCGTTTATTTACCGACCTGAGTATTATAAAATTGACGAGTGGGATGATGAAGAGCGTACCCCCACACAAGGTCAGGCTGAGTTCATTGTAGCCAAGCACCGTAATGGAGGTTTGGATAATATTAGGTTAAAATTTGTGGGCGCTCTGGGTAAATTTGATAACTTGGATGACTTTGACTCCCCATTCGAATTCCAATCGAAGATGAATGCGGACGAGGAGAATCCCTTTGCAACCCCAAATCTTCCCAGTGCGGACGAGGCTTTTGGGAGCGCAATGAACAGTGACGATGACCCAGATGACAATGACGTGCCATTCTAATAAAGTTACTTTTCTGTCACCTCGAGCGCAGTCGAGAGGCGTCTTGCTTATTTTTTCTCTGCTCTTTTCCCTTTCCTCTTTCGCCTCTGTCATCTTAATTCCCATGGATGCCGAAAGTCAAGAAAATCACCTTAAAGCCTACGGGATTACTTATTGGGTACTTTCCAAACAGCAGAAGGTACAATGGCTCTTAAATTATCGTGGAGGTTCTTTCATGATGCCCGATGGCGAAGCTATTCGAAAAGAATGCCAGATTCGTGGGGTTTCCTTTGAGGTGCTGTCCGATGGGCAAGCGGAACAGATTTTGGATGAAATCAGTAGCCCATCCCAGAACCAAGATGCTGTTATTTTGGAAAAAGCTCCCAAGATAGCGGTATACTCTCCCAAAGAGAACCAACCTTGGGACGATGCGGTGACCATGGTGCTCACCTATGCGGAGATTCCATATATTACCGTGTATGACGAAGAGGTGTTGGGGGACAAGCTGGCATTGTATGATTGGTTACACTTGCACCATGAAGACTTTACGGGCCAATACGGAAGATTTTATGGAGCCTACCGAGCTGCTCCTTGGTATATTGAAGGAAAAGAGCAGGCAGAGGCTTTGGCACAACGATTGGGGTACTCAAAAGTATCCGACGAGAAACTAGCGGTTGCCCAAAAAATCAGGAACTATGTGATCGGTGGTGGGTTTATGTTTGCCATGTGCTCCGCCACGGATAGTTTTGATATTGCGTTGGCAGCGGAAAATGTGGATATCTGTGAGCCGATGTTCGATGGAGACCCTTCAGATGCCAATTATCAAGGAAAGTTGGATTACAGTAATACATTTGCCTTCACCAATTTTATTTTGGAACGAAACCCACTTAGATACGAGTTTTCTTCCATAGACATGACCAACAAAAGGGGTAATGTGCCCAAAGAATCTGATTATTTTTCATTGATGGAGTTTTCCGCCAAATGGGACCCTGTTCCTACCATGTTGACCCAAAACCATACCTCTTTGGTTAAGGGGTTCATGGGACAGACCACAGCCTTCACTAGGAGCGAGGTAAAACCAACCGTAATGGTGCTGGGTGAAAATAAAATTAATGGAGAGGCCCGCTACATTCACGGAATCAAAGGGAAAGGATTCTTTACATTTTACGGCGGGCATGACCCGGAAGATTACCAGCATAGGGTAGGGGACCCCAAAACTGAACTGGAGTTACATCCCACTTCGCCGGGATACCGTCTCATTTTGAACAATGTACTTTTTCCGGCTGCCCGAAAGAAAAAACAGAAGACCTAAACCAGTTTTTCCTTAAAAAAAGCAATGGTGCGCTTCCAAGCCAAATCCGCTGCAGCTTCATCAAACCGTGGAGTGGTATTATTATGGAATCCATGGTTTGCCTCAGGATAAAAATGGACTTCATACGCTTTGTCCAATTCCTTCAGCTTGGCTTCATAATCTGGCCATCCTTCATTGACCCTTTGGTCCAGTTCGGCATAATGGATTTGTAGGGGAGCATTTATTTTTTCAACGTCTTTATCATCGGGTTGCCCGCCATAAAAGGGAACGGCGGCAGCCAAATCAGGAACCTTTACCGCCATCATATTGGAAATCCATCCGCCAAAGCAAAAACCTACTACGCCCACTTTGCCATTGCAATCTTCATGGTTTTTAAGGTAGTTGTAGGCAGAGATAAAGTCTTCCAGCATTTCGTTGCGATCTCTTTGACGTTGTAGTGTTCTGCCATCATCATCATTGCCAGGATATCCGCCCAAAGGAGTGAGGGCATCCGGAGCCAAAGAAATGAAACCCTCCAGGGCTGCTCTTCGGCCTACATCTTCAATATAGGGATTTAATCCCCTGTTTTCATGGACGACCACTATGCCACCCATTTTGCCCGAAGCATTCTTGGGCTTGGAAAGCAATCCTCTGATATTACCCCCACCTTTTGGGGAGCTATAGGTAATGAACTTTGAATCCAACGAAGGGTCATCAGGTTGAACCACAAGGGTGTCCTTGTAATTGGGCATGATGAAACTCAAAAGGGAGGGCAGGGTAATCCCGCCAACCGCATAGAGCGATAGTTTTTTCATGAACTCTTTCCGATCTATTTTGTTGTGGGCATAGTCATCGTAGAGATCAAAAACTTCTTGTTTAATGTCTTCTTTTTTTAAAGCTGCCATGGATGTATGGGTTGATGAATTCCTATGAAGATACAAATAAAATCCAGCAATATTTCTACTATTGGTCTCTGTAAAGTATTAATCCGTAGTGTCCTTGGGTTGTCTTTTGGGCCATGCTTGACTGATCATATGGTTGGTTATTAACCATTCTCCATTTATTTTTTCATAGATTCTAAGATGATTGACGTACCGGTCATCCATTTTGCTTCCGTCTGGCCATTTTTGGTTCTTGCGGACATTTAATGATCTAACTGTTGCAATGGAATCATTCAGGAAGGTTATTTCATTTTCTCCGTAGTCATTTTCACCTGCCATGACAAAATCCAAATTAAAAATGAAACCCAGTAACTCCCGTAATTCAGTTTTACTTTGTACCCGATCACCAAAGGCATTGGTCCAATCTGTTCTGTCTGCATAATGTTTTAGAGCCAATTCCAAGTTTTTGGTTTCCCAAGCATTGTCCCATTCCTCAATGCTTTCATTGATTAGGGTTTTGGCATTGTCGTAATCAATTGAAGGTTCCGGTTTCTGGGTGTTACAGCCCATGAAAAGACCAAGTATTGCGAAGGTAAGTCCCAAACATTTCATAAGGTTGATTTTTTATTGGGTTGACTTTATAGGGGGAGAAACACCTTTTTTATAAAAGGCTGCTAATCATAAAGATATATAAAAAATCAATCTGTAAAATGGGATATTAGATAAGTTTCTCCAAAACCTTTTCCACGCCAAACTCATTATTGCTCGCAGTAGTGTATTGGGCTATTTTGAGCACGTTGGGGTGGGCATTGGCCATGGCAAAACTATAGTTGGAAAGCTGTAGCATCTCCAGATCATTGTTGTAGTCTCCAAAAACCATGACCTCGTTGGAGGTGATTTGGTGTTGGTCCATGACTTTTTGAAGGGCATAGCCCTTGTGTGCATTTTGATGTGAAATATCTACCCAATTTGCTCCGGACACCTTCACCTTTAGGGAATCTTCCAAAGAACGAACGGCCGGATAGATATATCTTTCGGAACTTTCAAAATGGTAAATGGCAATCTTTAGGATTTCAGTATCCACCTTGGTTTGGTCTTCCACCACTTCAAACTCGGAATAGTATTCCTTGAGTAGTTTCAAAAAATCATCAGAATCAGGATTGGCAAAGGCACCATTTTGGCTGCAAAGCACAGGATGTGCATTCCTCAAGGGCTGTACAACGTCCAAAATGCGGTCCACTTCAGATTTAGTGATGGGCGTAGTAAGCAATACTTCTCCTTTCTGTTTCACTAAAGCGCCATTTTCTGCAATAACAATGATATCGTCCTTTATGGAATGCAATTTGTCCACCATGCTGTTATATTGGCGACCACTGGCGGCTACAAAAAGGATATCCTTTTTTCTAA
The DNA here is from genome assembly GCF_965248585.1 of Flagellimonas alvinocaridis. Taxonomy (NCBI): domain Bacteria; kingdom Pseudomonadati; phylum Bacteroidota; class Flavobacteriia; order Flavobacteriales; family Flavobacteriaceae; genus Flagellimonas; species Flagellimonas alvinocaridis. The sequence goes on along the minus strand of NZ_OZ252111.1, from coordinate 2,580,032 downwards.
GCTCGTCAAAAATTTCAAAAAAACGGGGGCTCACTTCGTGATTGGAGTTCAACAAAGTACCGTCCATGTCGGTTACCACCATTTTGATTTGCGATAAATCCATTGTCCAGAAATTAAGCTGCAAAGGTATTTCTTATTGGGTGAATGCAAGAATCACTTTTGGTAAACTTTATATTAATTTAGTACCGCACTTTATATATCCATGGATTTTTACCAAAAAGAACTACAACTACAATCTTATCCCCGAGGATTCCATCTGATTACGGATACGATTTTGGACACCATTCCTGAATTGAAAAAGATAAGGGTGGGAATGTTACAGGTATTCATAAAACATACTTCGGCCAGTTTAACGATCAATGAGAATGCCGACCCCACTGTCCGAATAGACTTTGAAAGCCATATGAATCAAATGGTTCCTGAAAATGCATCGTATTATGTGCATACCTATGAAGGTCCAGATGATATGCCAGCACATATTAAGGCCTCATTGATGGGCACTTCGGTACAGATTCCCATTACCCAAGGAAAACTGAACCTTGGGATTTGGCAAGGTATCTATCTTTGTGAACATCGTAACCATGCTTCGGGAAGAAGGTTGGTGGTTACGGCTTTTGGTGACTAATACCTTTTTTTGACGATTTTTTTGGCCCAGGTCTTGTACATTTTCCCTGAAGGATGAAGACTGTCGGATGCAATCAATGAACGGTTGAAGGCTGCTTTTTTGGATAAGTTGGTGATTTCTATAAACTGTACATTATATTGATTGGCCACGTCTTTTATAATGGAGTTGTAAGTCAGTAATTCTTCAGTAATCTTTTCTTTATCCTTAAAACGGGCAAAGGGAGTAACACTCCAATCAGGTATGGAAAGGACAAAAACATTATTGGGATTATTGTTGGCCAACCGGATGGCTGTCTCCAATAAGGCAGGAAATTCAGCTTTAAAAGTTTCAAGAGGTAGGCCTTGATATTGATTATTTACCCCTATTAACAGGGAAACCAGTTTGTAATTGGAATTTAGGTTTTCAGAATCAATTTGCCTTATCAGGTCTGTGGTGGTCCATCCAGCCTTAGCTACTATTTTTGGTGGGGTAACAGGGATTTTCTTTTTGTTTAATATGCTGACCAATTGTGCTGGCCACCCGTTGCGTTGTAACTCACTAGTACTTTCCGTATAACTATCTCCCAATGCTAAAAAAGTGATACTATCGTTCTGCCCGAACAATGCAGTAAAATTCATCAGAATTAAAAAGAAGATTAAAAAGAATTTTGCCATGATATACAATTTATGGACACCATAAAATACAAAAATCCCGCTCAATTGAGCGGGATTTTAATAAGCGGGGTAAGTTTATATTGATTTTTACTTTACTCTGTCCACGATGGCTTTGAAAGCATCGGGGTGGTTCATGGCCAAATCCGCAAGAACTTTTCTGTTAAGCTCTATTCCGTTGGATTTTACTTTGCCCATGAATTGGGAGTAAGACATTCCGTGCAAACGGGCACCAGCATTGATACGGGTGATCCACAATGAGCGGAAGTTACGTTTTTTGTTTCTTCTGTCGCGGTAAGCATATAGCATTGCTTTTTCTACCGCATTTTTGGCTACTGTCCAAACGTTTTTACGTCTTCCGAAGTAACCTTTGGCTTGCTTCATCACTTTTTTTCTTCTAGCTCTTGAAGCAACTGAATTTACTGATCTTGGCATAATGTTTCATTTTTTTGTAGCAGGCGGTCGAGAATGATGAAGTTTTAAGTTGTAAATGCTAAATGATTTTTTCTGAACTTAAAACTAAAAACTTAACACTTTAAAGAGCCTGACTCCATGGTTATTAAATAATGTACCGGTTGAACAATTATTTTAAACGTAATTGTTCTTTGATGCTATTCACATCGGATTCATGAACCAATGTGGAATGCGTCAACTTAAGCTTACGCTTTTTGGATTTCTTGGTCAAAATGTGACTCTTGAAAGCGTGCTTTCTTTTGATTTTACCAGAACCTGTAAGCTTAAAACGCTTCTTGGCACTGGATTTTGTTTTCATCTTAGGCATTTTCCTAGTATTTAACTCCGCTTATTATATGCTGAACTTAGTTCAGTATTTTTATTTCTTATTGGTTTTTGGCGCAATGAACATGGTCATACGCTTACCTTCCAATTTCGGCATTTGCTCCACTTTTCCAAGTTCTTCCAGTTCTTGGGCCAGTTTCAGCAATAATATTTCACCTTGGTCCTTATATACAATGGACCGACCTTTGAAAAAGACATAGGCCTTTAGTTTGGCACCATCCTTTAGGAATTTTTCCGCGTGTCGCTTCTTAAATTCATAATCATGGTCATCTGTTTGTGGGCCAAACCGTATTTCCTTGATGACTACTTTGGTGGCTTTGGCCTTTAGGGCCTTGTCCCGTTTCTTTTGTTCGTAAAGAAACTTCTTGTAGTCTATAATCTTGCAAACGGGAGGATTGGCGTTGGGTGATATTTCCACCAAATCCAATTCCTGCTCTTTTGCGATATCCCTTGCTTTGGAAATGGGGTAAACTCCCATTTCAACATTGTCCCCTACCAGCCTTACCTCGGGGGCTTTGATCTTTTCATTGATATTGTGAGGGTTTTTGTTTTCCCTCCTGGGTTGGGGCTTAAATCTTCTTCGTATTGCTATGACGTATACTTTTTAATTAAACTCAATTTTTTAGAACGACTTTAAGGTACTATTTATTTCAGTAGATACCAAGTCGGAAAATGCATCGGTGCTCAAACTTCCCAAATCTTCGCCCCCGTGTTTCCGTACCGATACGGTTCCGGATGCTTCTTCCTGCTCTCCAACAATGAGCATAAACGGGATTTTTTGAAGTTCTGCCTCACGGATTTTTTTCCCTACCGTTTCATTCCTCTTATCAATGAGCGCGCGAATTTCGTGATTTTCCAGTGAATTCAAAACTTTTTCCGCATATTTTTCATGTTTCTCACTGACGGGCAGAACAATAGCTTGGGTTGGAATAAGCCATAAGGGGAAATTTCCCCCGGTATGTTCCAGTAGCAAAGCTACAAAACGTTCCATACTTCCAAAAGGGGCACGGTGGATCATTACCGGTCTGTGCAACTCATTGTCACTCCCTTTGTAGGTAAGGTCAAAACGTTTGGGCAGGTTGTAATCTACTTGTATGGTGCCCAATTGCCAGTTTCGACCCAAGGCATCCTTCACCATGAAATCCAACTTGGGGCCATAAAAAGCGGCTTCACCACTTTCAATCACATAATTCAATCCTTTTTCCTCTGCAGCATTGATGATAGCCTGTTCCGCTTTTTCCCAATCGCTCACATCACCAATGTATTTTTCAGGATTGTCCAAATCCCTTACGGATACTTGGGCCGTGAAATTGTCGAAACCCAAAGAGTTCAATACATATAAGGATAGGTCTATCACATTTTTGAACTCTTCGTTCAATTGTTCCGTAGTACAAAAAATGTGGGCATCATCCTGAGTGAATCCACGTACACGGGTAAGCCCGTGGAGCTCTCCGCTTTGCTCATATCTATATACGGTGCCAAATTCAGCATAGCGCTTGGGTAAATCCTTATAACTAAAAGGAGTGCTGTTATAGATTTCACAGTGGTGTGGGCAGTTCATGGGTTTCAGTAGAAACTCCTCATCCTCCTTAGGTGTATGGATAGGCTGAAAACTGTCTTCTCCATATTTGGCATAGTGGCCAGAAGTCACATAAAGTTCCTTTTGGCCAATGTGTGGGGTCACCACCATTTCATACCCGGCCTTTTTCTGGGCTTTCTTTAAAAATTGTTCCAAGCGCTCACGGAGTGCGGCTCCTTTGGGTAACCATAGGGGAAGACCCTGCCCTACCTTTTTGGAGAACGTGAACAGTTCCAGTTCCTTGCCCAGTTTTCTGTGATCACGCTTTTTGGCCTCTTCCAATAGCTCCAAATACTCGGTAAGCTCTTTTTGCTTTGGAAAGGAAATACCATATACTCGGGTCAATTGTGTATTGTTTTCATCACCTCTCCAATATGCTCCGGCCACACTCAATATTTTAATGGCCTTGATGATGCCTGTATTGGGGATATGTCCACCGCGACATAGATCAGTAAAGGTACTATGGTCACAGAAAGTTATGGTGCCATCTTCCAAATTTTCAATAAGCTCAACTTTGAACTCATTGTCTTGGTCCTTATAATATTGAAGGGCATCCGCTTTGGAAACACTGCGCATCTTATAATCATGTTTACCTCGAGCAATTTCCAATGCCTTCTTTTCAATGGTTGGGAAATCCTTTTCGGAAAACGTGTGCTCCCCAAAATCCACATCATAGTAGAATCCGTTTTCAATGGCAGGTCCAATGGTAAGTTTAATTCCTGGGTACAATTCCTCCAAGGCTTGGGCCACAACGTGTGAAGTAGAGTGCCAAAAAGCTTTTTTGCCCTCTCTGTCGTTCCATGTATATAAAGTGAGGGAGCCATCTTCGGTAAGTGGGGTCACGGTTTCCACAACGGTGTCATTGAATTTGGCCGAAATGACATTCCGGGCCAATCCTTCACTAATGCTTTTGGCAACCTCCATGGGTGTGGTGCCTTTTGAAACTTTCTTTACCGCGCCATCGGGCAATGTGATTTCTATCATTCGTCTCCTTATTTTTGAGATGGTGCGCAAAGATACTATCTTGAGTTGATGCTACAATGCTTACCTTATATATATGTATTAATTTTCTACATATGATAAGATGATTTTGAAGTTCAAAAAAAGTTGTATTTTTATCTGCTTTGTTTTCAATTAGTTGAAAGTTAATGTGTCCGGAAGGCAAAAAAACTCTTGTTTATTTAGGAAACGGTGTTACATTTGCAGCCCGAAAAACAACAAAGGGTTTGTTTTTTAGGCAAGTTCAGAAGCTCATTGATATACTGTTTTGATAAGTCGGAAAGGCTGAGAGAATTATTTAAAAAAGCATTGTGTAATCAAAAAAAGCATTTTACATTTGCAGCCCGAAAAACATCAAGGTGTTTCAGGGGAAAGTTCATGTAAAAAGATTGTTTTTGAGGTCAAGAAAATGTTTTGAAATTTTTTTCAAAAAAGCTTGCCGGTTTAAAAAACAGTTGTACATTTGCACCCGCTTAACCAAAGAGGTATAGCGGTTGAAGCCGAAAGAAGATTGATTTTAATGAAATTGGGGTTCGGTTTTTGAATAAAGAAGTTCATATACATATTGTAACGACAGCGTAAAGAGAATAAGAACCATTTTGATGCGGGGACTCTGGTTTCCGGGTGTCGGACAGACATTCAAGGAAATACAATGAAGAGTTTGATCCTGGCTCAGGATGAACGCTAGCGGCAGGCCTAACACATGCAAGTCGAGGGGCAGCGGGGAAAAGCTTGCTTTTTTGCCGGCGACCGGCGCACGGGTGCGGAACGCGTATGGAACCTGCCCCTGTCAGGGGAATAGCCCAGGGAAACTTGGATTAATGCCCCATGGTACCGCGATATCGCATGATATTGTGGTTAAAGATTTATCGGACAGGGATGGCCATGCGTACCATTAGCTTGATGGTGGGGTAACGGCCCACCATGGCAACGATGGTTAGGGGCCCTGAGAGGGGGATCCCCCACACTGGTACTGAGACACGGACCAGACTCCTACGGGAGGCAGCAGTGAGGAATATTGGACAATGGTCGGGAGACTGATCCAGCCATGCCGCGTGCAGGATGACTGCCCTATGGGTTGTAAACTGCTTTTATACGGGAAGAAACGCACCTACGTGTAGGTGTCTGACGGTACCGTAAGAATAAGGACCGGCTAACTCCGTGCCAGCAGCCGCGGTAATACGGAGGGTCCGAGCGTTATCCGGAATCATTGGGTTTAAAGGGTCCGTAGGCGGGCCGTTAAGTCAGGGGTGAAAGTCTGCGGCTCAACCGTAGAATTGCCTTTGATACTGGCGGTCTTGAGTCATGGTGGGGTTGCCGGAACATGTGGTGTAGCGGTGAAATGCATAGATATCACATAGAACACCGATCGCGAAGGCAGGTGACCAACCATGTACTGACGCTGATGGACGAAAGCGTGGGTAGCGAACGGGATTAGATACCCCGGTAGTCCACGCCGTAAACGATGGATACTAGCTGTGGGGACTTCGGTCTCCGTGGCCAAGCGAAAGTGATAAGTATCCCACCTGGGGAGTACGTTCGCAAGAATGAAACTCAAAGGAATTGACGGGGGCCCGCACAAGCGGTGGAGCATGTGGTTTAATTCGATGATACGCGAGGAACCTTACCAGGGCTTAAATGCAGGCTGCATGGGGTAGAGATACCCCTTTCTTCGGACTGCCTGCAAGGTGCTGCATGGTTGTCGTCAGCTCGTGCCGTGAGGTGTCAGGTTAAGTCCTATAACGAGCGCAACCCCTACCGTTAGTTGCCAGCATGTCAAGATGGGGACTCTAACGGGACTGCCGGTGCAAACCGTGAGGAAGGTGGGGACGACGTCAAATCATCACGGCCCTTACGTCCTGGGCCACACACGTGCTACAATGGCCGGTACAGAGGGAAGCCACCCCGCAAGGGGGCGCGGATCTATAAAACCGGTCACAGTTCGGATCGGGGTCTGCAACTCGACCCCGTGAAGCTGGAATCGCTAGTAATCGGATATCAGCCATGATCCGGTGAATACGTTCCCGGGCCTTGTACACACCGCCCGTCAAGCCATGGAAGCCGGGAGTGCCTGAAGTCCGTCACCGAGAGGAGCGGCCTAGGGCAAAATCGGTAACTAGGGCTAAGTCGTAACAAGGTAGCCGTACCGGAAGGTGCGGCTGGAACACCTCCTTTCTAGAGAAAGAGATGCCCGGAAGTTACGGGTCCCGCACGAGGTGGTCCTAAAGATCTTTGTGCTGTCGTTTATGATATGTTTTTTTGATATAAGGCAATTTTAGGCCAAGACAGTCTCATAGCTCAGCTGGTTAGAGCGCTACACTGATAATGTAGAGGTCGGCAGTTCGAGTCTGCCTGAGACTACGAAAGCGGCGAAGCCGCAAGTTGAAAGTTATAAGTGAAAAGTTGAAAGTTCACGAATGGCTTAAGTTCATTGAGTATTGAAATCAGGAAATTCTAGGTGTTGGGTTACCGTTATGTAGTACTGTTAACTGATAACTGTTAACTGACCACTGATAATGGGGGATTAGCTCAGCTGGCTAGAGCGCCTGCCTTGCACGCAGGAGGTCATCGGTTCGACTCCGATATTCTCCACCACGGCAAGTGTCGTCCACGGTGATTTTTATTGCCGGTGGCGGCCCGCCACAAGTTCATTGACATATTGGGACGGAGCGTGATGGTTTATACCATCATGGCGAAGTCAAAAGAAGAAACACGAAGTAGAATAGAATATATAAGGATTACGAGAGGGCATATGTACTTTAGGTACATGATGCGACAAGCAAAAGAAGGGCGTATGGGGGATGCCTGGGCTCTCAGAGGCGACGAAGGACGCGATAAGCTGCGAAAATCCACGGGGAGCTGCACATGAGCATTGATCCGT